>NZ_LR733817.1:2720000-3920000 GCF_902506165.1 Bosea sp. 29B | reverse complement strand
TATGGCGAGATGATGCTGTGGTCGGACAGCAAGTTCGCCCGCGGCCACCGCTTCTACGAGAAGCTCGGCTTCGTGCGCTGGCCCGGCGAGCGCTATCTCGCCGACATCTCCTCGACCTGGGAATATCATTTCCGCAAGCCGCTCGCCCCGGCGCAGCCATGAACCTCAACACCGCGCTGCGGGCGGTTCTCGGCATCGCCCTGCTCACCGCGATGGACGCGGTGATCAAGGCGCAGATGCAGCAGCACCCCTTCCTGCTGGCGCTGTTCATGCGCTTCGCGGCGGGCGCCTTCTGCGCGATCATCGTCGTCGCGGTACTGCGGCCGGCGCGGCCGACGCGGACGAGCCTGATCGGCAACAGCATCCGCATACCGCTGGTCATCGTCACCGCCGGCAGCTTCTTCTATTCGATCTCGGTGCTGCCGCTGGCCGAGGCGCTGACGCTGTCCTTCCTCGCTCCGGTCTTCGTCGCCCTGCTCGGGGCGCTGATCCTGAAGGAGCGGCTCGACGGGCGCATCCTGCAGGCGCTCGGCTTCGGCCTCGCCGGCATGCTGGTGATGGTCTGGCCGCGCCTGCAGGGCGGCGTCACCGGCGCCGAGCTCGGCGTCGCCGCAGCGCTGGTCTCGGCAGTCTCCTATGCCTTCAACCTGATCCTGCTGCGCACGATCGCGGTGAAGGAGCACCCGGCGATCATCGTGCTGTTCCAGAATGCCGGACCGGCGCTGTGCCTGGCCTGGCCGGCCTATTACGTCTTCCAGCCAATGAGTGGTGGCGATTTGCTCACCTATCTCGCAGGCGGCGCGCTCGGCGTCGCCGGGCATCTGTCGCTGACTTCGGCCTTCGCCCGCGCGCCCGCCTCGCGGCTGGCGCCGATCGAGTATACGGCGCTGGTCTGGGCGAGTCTGCTCGGCTGGTTCGTCTTCGGCGAGATACCGCTCTGGACCACCTATGCCGGTGCAGCGCTGATCGTCGCCGGCGCCTTCGCAGTCAGCCGGCGCTGATCTCCGCCGCAAATTCGCCGGCTTGGTCGGCTTCTGCACGGAACGACACCAGGGAGAGACCGCCCGCCATGCTTGCCTTCCGTTCCAACGGCGATTGATCAGGGGATGCAGCGCGCCGGCACCGCTGCTCGCGTCCTGCGCGAACCCGGCCTTCCCGCCGCGCTCTGCTTCCACCTCCTGTTCGGCCTGCTGCTCGCTATCCGAACGATCAGCAGCTTCACACCGCCGATCGAGACGAGTGTCGAGGTCGAGTTGGTCGCTCCGGAAGCGCTGACGCCTCCCGCTCCGGTCCAGGCGCCCGCTCCTCCCTCTACAGCCGAGATCGCGTCACCTCCGCAGCCGGCTCCCCCCACCGCGCCGCCGGAAAAGCCCATTACGCTGCCTGCTCCGCCGCCAACTGAACCGCCGGCGATGATCACAGCCAGGACGCTGCATTCCGAAAGCGTGCTCGCCAATCCGCGCAGCCGCGGGGCGCGGGAGGCGCTAAAGACGCTTGAGGCGGGCGAGCGCATCGAGCAGCTCTGCAATCTCGAGGCGATGAGCCAGATCCATGCCTGGAAAGCGGAATTCGAGCCGGATCGCGTCGTTGCCTACGCCATGGCCGGCACCAAGCTGACGAAGTCCGCTCTCGAAGCCGAGGGTGCCGCCTTCCGCAGCCGCAAGCACTGGTACGGCCTGCGCTTCCGCTGCGAGATGGCGGCGAACGGCAAGGTCGCCGGCTTCCAGTTCCGTGTTGGCGAGGCAATCCCACGCAGCGAATGGGCGGCGCACGACCTGCCGCCCGAGCATTAGCGGCCTCAGGCCGGCTTGCTGCAATAGGCCTCCAGTCGGTAGCCGTCGGGATCGACGACGAAGGCGGCGTAATAGTCGGGGCCATAGGATTCGCGCAGGCCCGGCTTGCCGTTGTCGGTCCCGCCCGCCGCGAGCGCCGCCGCGTGGAAAGCATCGACGCTCTGGCGGGTCGGTGCGACGAAGCAGAAATGCAGGTTCGAGTCGCGGTCGGGCGGCACCGGCGCCGAGACCGCGCCGATCCAGAGCCCGACGCTTCCCCTGCCATAGCCAAGCGAGCTTTCGTCGCTGCTCAGGCACTCGTAACCCAGCGCGCCAAGCGCAGCGTCGTAGAAGCGCTTGCTGCGGGCGATCTCGCGAACGCCGATGGAGATGTGATCGAACATGATGGTCGTCCTCCTGATTGTCAGACTTTGATACGCCTGGCTCGGAAATCGGCCTGGACCTGCCAGCTCGCGCCCTCGTCACGCGAGCGGTCGCCGATCCAATGGAATGAATCCGGCGTGACCTCAGTGAAGCGCCAGCGGATCGCGGTGCCGTTGTCGAGCTTGCCGTGCTGGACGATGTCCTTGCCTTCGGCGCGGCCGATCTGGTGCGTGTAGTATTGCTTGAGCGGGTCGTTCCAGAGGATGTGCCAGGCATCCTGACCGGGATCGTAGATCCGCAGGGTCGTGCCATGGAAGAAGCCTGGCAGGATCCAGATATCCTGTACGGCGCGGCCTCCGAGCACCCAGCCGAAATGGATCTCACCCTTGGCCTCGTGGCGCTGGCCGTCGTCGGTATGCATCACTGCAGCCATGGTCCAGGCGCCGACGAACTGGCCGTAGAGGTTCATCTTGCCGGCATGTTCAGGCGCCGGCCCGCTCGCGATGAGGACATCGGCCAGCGTCGATGGCGCTGCTGTCATGATCGGGCTCCGTCTGGACCAAGTTGGTGTCCAGCTAGACCCGGAGCCTCGGGCCGCGCTTGGGAAAAACTGCTAAACTCAAAGAATGACCGCGACCGCTCATCTCCTGGCGTCGGGCCCCGGCTGGCGGGTCAGCGACATCGTCTGCACGGCCGGCCCGGACGACCGTGCCTTCGAGGAAGCGCACCCGCAGCACTGCATCGCCATCGTCCGCAGCGGCTCGTTCCGCTATCGCTCGACACAGGGCAGCGCCGTGCTGGCGCCAGGCTCGCTGCTGCTCGGCAATCGCGGCGCCTGCTTCGAATGCGGCCATGAGCATGCGGCCGGCGACCGCTGTCTCGCCTTCCAGTTCGAGCCGGCCTGGCTCGAAGGCATCGTCGCAGCCGTGCCGGGCGCACGGCAAATCGGTTTCGCACAGGCGCATCTGTCGGCCCTCGCGCCGCTCGCCGGTGTCGTCGCCGAAGCGGAAATCGCCGCGGACGAGCCCGAGCGGCTGGAGGAAACCGCGCTGCGCCTCGCCGGCGCCGTGGCGAGCGTGCTGTCAGGCGCAAAACCCGGGATCGCGACGCCGAGCGCCCGCGACCAGCGCCGGATCACGCGGGCGCTGCGCCATATCGAGGCGCATAGCGAAGACGCTCTCTCGATCGATGAACTGGCGTGGCAGGCGGCGATGAGCCCCTACCATTTCCTGCGCACCTTCAGGGCGCTGGTCGGGATGACGCCGCATCAATATGTGCTGCGCACCCGCCTGCACCGTGCAGCGCTGCTGCTGCGCCGGACCGATCAGCCGATCGCGGGCATCGCCTTCGATTGCGGCTTCGGCGATCTCTCGACCTTCAACCGCCGCTTCAAGCGGGTCATGAGCGCGAAGCCGAGCGACTATCGCGGCGCCTAAGCGGCGTCAGCGTTTCGCCCAGCGGTGATAGGTCAGCGCGAGTGCGATGCAATGCGCCAACGGCTCGGCCGGCGGCTCGCTCCCGACAGCGAAGATCAGCGCCCGGTTGCCGTCATAGCTGAACTGCTTGGCGTAGTGGCGCCGATAAGTCTCGATCAGGCTGGTCTGGCAGTGGACATAGAGCGCGTAATGCGTCGACGAGCCTTTCAGCGCGTCAGCCCGCACAGTCGTCCCGGTCCTCGGCCGCCTGGGCAGCCAGGCAGGCTCGCCCCATTTCAGCGTCTCCGTGAGCGGCCCTATGTCGGGACTTCCGGCGGCGACCTCGAGGATCATCTGGCGCAGGCGCAACAGGGACGGCCGCAGTGGCTCCGGCAGCGCTCGAAATCTCGCTTCGACGGCCGCGTCGGTAAATGGCGCAAATGTCACGAGCCGCTCCTGCCCACCGGCAGGTGCGGCGCTCCGATCAGCGCCCCGCTCCCGCCTTCGCACCGAAGATCATGCAGGTCTCCGTCCCATGCGCCAACAGCTTGCCTTGCGCGTCGATCAGCTTGCCCTCGCTGGTCGCGACCGAGCCGCCCCGATGGATCAGCTTGCCCTCGCAGCGCACCGGGCCGCTGGCAGGCATGACCGGGCGGACATAGTTCAGCTTCATCTCCAGCGTGGTGTAGCCCTCGCCGACCCGCAGCGTCGAATGCACGGCGCAGGCCATGGCGGAATCGAGGATCGTCGCGGTCCAGCCGCCATGGATCGTTCCCAGCGGATTGAAGAAGCGCGGCGAGGGCGTTCCGACGAAGACCACCCTGCCCTCCTCGACCTCGGCGATATCGAAATCCATGGCGTCGGCGAAGGGCGGGCCGGGATGGCGTCCCTCGACGATCCCGCGCAGGAAGGATGCGCCGTCCTCCGCCAGCAGGACATCACGGCTGACGACACCGACCTGGCGGGACATGACTGCGCTCCATCTCTATCGTGTAGATGCACGATAGAGATGGAATTGGATGGCGGTCAAGCCAGCCAGTGCGGGGTCAGCCGACTTCCCTCGCGGCCCGCCGGATGGTCCTGAGATTGTCGCGCGTCTCGCTCCAGCGCTCCTGGCCGAGCCCGCCCTCGATCCTGTCCTGCGCCGCGCGCCAATAAGGGATCGCCGCCTCGATCGCGGCGCGGCCCTTCTCGGTCACGGCATAGGTCAGCGCCCTGCCCTTGCAATCGACCGGCTCAATCAGCTTCTCGGCGGCGAGCAGTTGCAGGTTGCGCGTCAGTGACGTCCGCTCCAGCGCGAAACGGTCGGCGAGCTCGGTGACCGAGCGCCAAGCGCCGGTCGAGAGCGCCGAGAGCAGCACGAACTGGGTGATCTTCAGGCCGCTCGGCCGCATCGCCTCGTCATAGGCGCGGGTCACGGCCCGTGCGGTCATGCGCACATGCAGCACCACGCAGGAGCGGGCGATGTCGTCGAGCTTGAGGTCGGCTACCGGCGTCGTCATCTCGCCACGATAGCCGGTTTAACGTGCCGCCGCAGCAGCGCAGATGGCGGCCGGTCGTCGCGTTCACCTTTTGCGCAGCGCTTTCCTTGACTCCGGCAGACCCCGCGCCTATCTCCGCGACGTCGGTTAGCACTCACTTGCTGAGACTGCTAACAGACCCCTTTCACGGGCCGCTATCGAGTCCGTCCAGAATAAGACCGAGAGGAAGACAGAACCATGAAGTTCCGTCCGCTGCATGACCGCGTTGTGGTCCGTCGCCTTGATGGCGAAGAGAAGACCAAGGGTGGCATCATCATCCCCGATACCGCCAAGGAAAAGCCCCAGGAAGGCGAGATCGTCGCCGTCGGCCCTGGCGCCCGCGACGAAGCCGGCAAGCTGGTTGCGCTCGATGTCAAGAAGGGCGATCGCGTCCTCTTCGGCAAGTGGAGCGGCACCGAGGTCAAGATCGACGGCCAGGATCTCCTGATCATGAAGGAATCCGACATCATGGGCATCGTCGGCTGAGCAGCCAGACGCCCACCCGTCCGTAGAGTTCAATCAGGAGTAGTCTCATGGCTGCCAAAGAAGTTCGCTTTTCCACCGACGCCCGCGACAAGATGCTGCGCGGCGTGGACATCCTCGCCAATGCCGTAAAGGTCACGCTGGGTCCGAAGGGCCGCAACGTCGTGATCGAGAAGTCGTTCGGCGCCCCGCGCATCACCAAGGACGGCGTCACCGTCGCCAAGGAGATCGAGCTCGCCGACAAGTTCGAGAACATGGGCGCTCAGATGGTCCGCGAAGTCGCTTCGCGCCAGAACGACCATGCCGGCGACGGCACCACCACCGCCACCGTGCTCGCCCAGGCGATCGTCCGTGAAGGCGCCAAGTCGGTTGCGGCCGGCATGAACCCGATGGACCTGAAGCGCGGCATCGACCTGGCCGTCGAGGCCATCGTCGCCGACCTCAAGAAGAACTCCAAGAAGGTCACCTCGAACGCGGAAGTCGCGCAGGTCGGCACCATCTCGGCGAACGGCGACGAGTCGGTCGGCAAGATGATCTCGACCGCCATGCAGAAGGTCGGCAACGAGGGTGTCATCACCGTCGAGGAAGCCAAGACCGCCGAGACCGAGCTCGACGTCGTCGAGGGCATGCAGTTCGACCGTGGCTATCTCTCGCCCTACTTCATCACCAACGCCGAGAAGATGGTCGCCGAGCTCGAGGACCCCTACATCCTCATCTTCGAGAAGAAGCTGTCGTCGCTCCAGGCGATGCTGCCGATCCTCGAGGCAGTCGTGCAGACCGGCAAGCCGCTCCTGATCATCGCCGAGGACGTCGAGGGCGAGGCTCTCGCCACGCTCGTCGTCAACAAGCTCCGTGGCGGCCTGAAGGTCGCGGCCGTCAAGGCTCCGGGCTTCGGTGACCGCCGCAAGGCCATGCTCGAGGACATCTCGATCCTGACCGCCGGTCAGATGATCTCGGAAGACCTCGGCATCAAGCTCGAGACCGTGACGCTCAACATGCTCGGCCGCGCCAAGAAGGTGCGCATCGAGAAGGAGAACACCACGATCATCGACGGCGCCGGCAAGAAGAAGGACATCGAGGGCCGCGTTGCGCAGATCAAGGCGCAGATCGAGGAGACCACCTCGGACTACGACCGTGAGAAGCTCCAGGAGCGCCTGGCCAAGCTCGCCGGCGGCGTCGCGGTCATCCGCGTCGGCGGCGCGACCGAGGTCGAGGTCAAGGAGAAGAAGGACCGCGTCGACGATGCCCTGAACGCCACCCGCGCTGCGGTGGAGGAAGGCATCCTGCCGGGCGGCGGCGTCGCCCTCCTGCGTGCGCTGTCCTCGGTCAAGGGCATCAAGACCCAGAACGACGACCAGAAGACCGGCGTCGAGATCGTCCGCAAGGCGATCGCTGCTCCGGCCCGCCAGATCGTCGACAACGCCGGCGGTGACGGCGCGGTCGTGATCGGCAAGCTGCTGGAGTCGAAGGACTACGCCTGGGGCTACAACGCCCAGACCGGCGAGTACGGCGACCTGGTCAAGGCCGGCATCATCGACCCGACCAAGGTCGTGCGCACGGCGATCCAGGACGCGGCTTCGATCGCCGGCCTGCTGATCACCACCGAGGCGATGATCGCCGAGGCGCCGAAGAAGGACGCCCCGATGCCCCCGATGGGCGGCGGCGGCATGGGCGGCATGGACTTCTGATAAGAAGTCCGGGCTCTCAAGCTCGATCGATACGAAGGCCCGGTGCAAGCCGGGCCTTTTTCGTTTGCCGGCGCGTCGCGCAACCGACATCGCATCGTAACGGCGCTGACGCCGCCTGCTGATCGGATGGGTTTCCTTCGGAGACCCGATCATGATCACCCGCCGCCTGCTGCTCGCCGGCTCCGCTTCGAGCCTCGTCTTGCCCGCCCTTGCCCAGCAGGATTGGCGGCAGGCGATCAAGGAGGTGCGCTTCGGCGTGTCCTCGGCGGAGAACGAGGCGACCGCCGTCGCGCGGAACCAGCCGGTGGTCGATTATCTCGCGCAGAAGCTCGGCGTGCCGGTGAAGCTCTACCGGGTCAGCGACTATGCGGGGCTGGTCGAGGCGATGCGCGCCGACCAGCTCGAATTCGCCCGCTTCGGGCCGGCGGTCTATTCGCTCGGCCGGCGCGTGCTCGGCGACAAGCTGCAGCCGCTGTTCCGCGATGTCGATAACAACGGCCAGGAGGGCTACTACTCGGTCGTGGTCGTGCGCGCCGACAGCCCCTATCGGACGATCGCCGACCTCAAGGGCAAGAGCTTCGCTTTCGCCGATCCGAACTCGACCTCGGGCTTTGCCTTCCCCGCCCATTTCCTGCGCAAGCAGGGTTTCGATCCGCAGGCGCATTTCGGCGGCACGGTCTTCTCCGGCGGCCACGACAATTCGGTGCTGGCGCTGGTGCGCGGCCAGTTCGACGGCGTCGCGACCTATCAGGTCAACGAGCACTCCGGCGTCGTGCAGCGGCTGGCGCTGCGCGGCATGATCCCTGCCGATGCGACGCGGGTGATCTGGACGTCCCCACTCATCCCGGCGAGCCCGTTCTCGACACGGGCGAACCTGCCCCCTGCTCTCAAGGATGCGTTCGTCGCAGCCATGATGACGATGAAGGACGAGGCCCCGGAGGTGTTCAGGGTCTTCACTGACGGGCAGGTGTCGCGCTATGCGCCGGCGAAGCACGAGGACTATCTCGACGTCATCGCCGTGACGGATGAACTGGAAGCGCGGCGCAAGCAGAAGCCGGGCGGCTGAACCCCGGTTCGGCAACGAGCCGCTTTGCACAGCTACGAGCGCCCGCAGGCTTGCGTCGACTTTGGTTGTAGGCCCTAGATCGCGACTGGTGCGGCATCCTGCCGCGCTCATGCTTTCGGGGGTCCTTTTCATGAACAACCCTGCCCTGGGCGATGCCGCCAAGCTGGTCGGCCGCATCCTGCTCGCTCTGATGTTCGTGCTCGCCGGCTGGTCCAAGATCAGCGGCTATGCCGGTACGCAAGGCTACATGGCCTCAGCCGGCGTGCCGGGGATCCTGCTGCCGCTCGTCATCATCGTCGAACTGCTCGGCGGCCTGATGATCGTCATCGGCTTCAAGACCCGCCTCGTCGCTCTTGCCCTGTGCGCCTTCACCCTCGCCGCCACAGTGCTGTTCCACATGAACTGGGCGCAGCCGATGCAGCAGCTCCTGTTCATGAAGAACCTGTCGGTCGCCGGCGGCTTCCTCGTGCTGTTCGCGGCCGGCGCAGGCGCCTATTCGGTCGACAGGGAGTAAGTCCCATCACAAAACGCTGAAAAAGCGCGGCCCGGTCTTGAGCCGGGCCTTTTTTGTGCGCAGGGCTGATCTACAACGCTTTCTCCTAAGCAGTGCGTCTCCCGCGCTGATTCCCCGACAAGGACGATGCCATGCGCCTGTTGAGTTTCGCCGTCGCCGCGCTTGCCGTGATCGCACTCGTGGTCGGCCAGCAAAGCGGCAGCCACGGCATCCTCGGCCTCGGCGCCGTCGGCCTGCTGCTGGCATTCGCCACCTTCCGGGCGACCGAGATCAGCACCTTCCTGAAGGTCTTCTCGGTCATCTTCGCGGTGGAATACGTGGCGACCGGCGCCGGCGCGGTGTTGGCGCAGGTCGGCTTCTGGCCGTCCGACTGGCAGGCGATCGCACCGCCCGCGAGCCTGCCGACGACGATCGCCGTCTTCGGCATCCTCGTCTACGGGATCTCGTTCATCCCGGCGATCCGGCGCATCGCGCGGCTGGCCTCGCCTTATTTCGAGGCGCCGGAAGCGACCACAGCACAGCTCTGGCCCGCGAAGCCCTTCTCGATCGGCACGGGTCGGCTCGGCATCGCGCTGCTGGTCTTCCTGGTGGTGCTCAACCAGATCCAGGTCGGCATCTCGCTGCGCCTCTCCTTCTTCAACCGCGATTTCTACAACGCGATCCAGGAGAAGGACGCGGCGACCTTCTGGTACCAGCTGATCTACGTCTTCAGCGTCTGGGCGGCGATCTTCGTCATCTCCAACCTGATCGAGATGGTCGCCAACTACACGCTCCTGATCCGCTGGCGCCGCTGGATGGCGGAGAGCTTCAGCGCGGCCTGGCTGCGCAACGCCAATCACTACCGGGTCTCGCTCGCCCACACCGCCGACAACCCCGACCAGCGTATCGCCGAAGACACGCGCGCCTTCGTCAACCAGACCTACAGCTTCGCCCTGCCGCTGCTGACGCAGGTGTCGACGCTGGTCTCGTTCTCGATCATCCTCTGGTCGATCCCGGTCGCCAGCGTCGTGCCGGGGACCGAGATCAGCATTCCCGGCTTCATCTTCTGGATGGCGCTGATCTATTCGGTCGCCGCGACCTGGATCGCCCATCTCATCGGCCGGCCGATGATCGGCCTGGAGTTCGAACAGGAGAAGCGCGAGGCGAATTTCCGCTACTCGCTAGCCCGCTTACGTGAATATTCCGAGCAGATCGCCCTGATGCGCGGCGAGACCTCCGAGCAACGCCACCTCACCGAACGTTTCGGTGACATCGTCCAGAACTTCTACCGGCTGGTCTGGGCGCGGGTGCGGCTGACGACCTTCACCCTGTCCTTCGCGCAGGCCAATGTCGTCGTGCCCTACATCCTGCTCGCACCGCATTACTTCTCGGGCAAGATCACGCTCGGCATCATGACCCAGGTCGCCTCGGCCTTCGACCGGGTGCAGACGGCGATGTCGTTCTTTATCGACCGCTACCAGTCGATCGCCTCCTATGTCGCCTCGATCAACCGTCTCACCACCTTCGAGGCCGCGATCGCCCAGGCGGAAGCGCAGGGAGCCGGCGGCACAGACGCCGGGATCGACATCGCGCAGAAGACCGGCAAGGACACGACGATCGAGACGCTGTCGCTCACCCTGCCGAACGGCAAGCAGATCGTGAACGCATCCGACCTGACCCTGCCGGCCGGGCATGCGACGCTGGTCGTCGGCCCCTCCGGCTCCGGCAAGTCGACGCTGTTCCGGGCACTCGCCGGCATCTGGCCGTTCGGCAAGGGCAAGGTCGCGACGCCCGCCGGCCAGAACATGCTGCTATTGCCGCAGCGGCCCTATCTGCCGCAAGGCTCCCTGCGGGCAGTGCTGTCCTATCCGGCCGAGCCGAACGCCTTCAGCGATGCCGACATCCAGGCGGCAATGGAGAAGGTCAAGCTCGGCCACCTCACCGACCGGCTCGACGAGGTCGACCTCTGGGGCCAGCGCCTCTCAGGCGGCGAGCAGCAGCGGCTCGCGGTCGCCCGTGCGCTGCTGGCCAAGCCCGACTGGCTCTTCCTCGACGAGGCGACCGCCTCGCTCGACGAGACGCTCGAGAACGAGATCTATGCGATGATCCGGCGCGAGCTGCCGCAGACCAGCATCGTCTCGATCGGCCACCGCTCGACACTGCGCGCTTTGCATGACGGGCTGGTCGCGATGGAGAAGAACGCCGACGGCACCTTCAGCCCGAAGGCGAAGGTCATGGCAGAGGCGAAGTAATTGAACGGACGGCGCTCAGGCTCTGCCAAAGGTCAAGAGTCGGGCGCCACGCCGTCATGGTCGGGCTTGTCCCGACCCTCCACGTCTTCAATTCGCTGAACGAGAGCGCCGTTCAAAACGTGAATGCTCGCCACGAGGGCGAGCATGACGAATTGAACCTGTGCTGTGGCCGAGAATTCCGGGCTCAGGCTGCCAGCCTGCCCCGGAACGGCAGCGTGACTTCGTCCGTCAGATCCCGCGGTCGAAGCGGATCTCGCCGGCACCCGTCTTGAGGACGAGGCGGCCCTCGACCATGTCCCATTGTTTGGCGGTGCGCAGCGCCGTCAGATAGCTGCGCTCGAAATCCGCGGCGCTCTTGTCGCAGGCCGCCTTGGTCACCGCGATCGGGCCGACGGCGAAGGCCTGCTGCCGCAGGGGATAGGCCGAGGCCGAGAAGGTGTTGCAGCCGGCAAAGCCGGTGCCGCGCAGATTGGAGTCGACCTTCAGCGTCGCCCGGAAGCCGTTGATGGGCTTGCCGTTCAGCTGGATCGCCGTCCAGGACGCGTCGAGCGGGAAATTCTTCTCCTGCTTCGGCGGCGGAGCCTCCTGCGGCTGCTCGCCACGGCCAGGCATCGGCTGACGACGCTGGGCGAGCGCATCGGTCACCAGCATCGGCGACAGGGAGAGAGCGAGGGCGGCCAGGAGGCCAAGGCGCGACTGCGTATTCAACTGGTCCAGACCCCGATTGGAAAGAGCGACAGCTCGTAGGAGAACCCGATACTTTCCACTGCACCGATCGTGGTGGCGAGCGCAAGTCTCGATCGCACCGCTTTTGGTACGACTTGCACCGAAATCGCCTCGCCCGGCTGAATTACCCGGACATTGCGTCGGGAATCCGGCGGGTCAGATCCGCGCCAGCAGCCGCTCGATCAGCGGGTTGGAGCGGCGGAAGACATAGTCGAGCGCCCGTACGGTGATGTCGTCGGCGCCGGCCTTGCTCAGTTCCTCGACCAGCGGGAACACCGCCTTGCGCGGGCAGTGCAAGGTGACGACGCCGTCGCCGCCGGCCGTGCCGAAGGGCAGGCGCGCGCCGAGCCGGTGCGCGATCTCGCCGAGCCGCTGCGGCGAGACGGCGTTGAGCACAGCGCGGACCTCGCGCAGCGAACGCGCCTCCTCCTCCGCCGCGATGCGCGACAGGATGGCGCCGGCAGCGTCCCGCGCCTGCTTGCCCCAGGGTGCGCGCACGGACGCCACGAGATTGGCCTCCGAGGCCAGGATCACGCCGTCGTCCAGCACCTTCAACGCGTTCGCGGAGAGAGTCGCGCCGGTGGTGGTGATGTCGACGACGATCTCGGCCGTACCGGCAGCCGGGGCGCCCTCGGTCGCGCCGAGGCTCTCGACGATGCGGTAGTCGGCAAGACCGTGGCCGGCGAAGAAGCGGCGGGTCAGGTTCACGTATTTGGTCGCGACGCGCAGCTTGCGGCCGGTGCGGGCCCGCATGGTCGCGGCGACGTCGTCGAGGTCGGCCATGGTGCGCACATCGATCCAGGCCTGCGGCACGGCGACGACGACATTGGCCTGGCCGAAGCCGAGCGGCGCCAGCAGCACCATGCTGGCATCGGCATCGGCGACCTGCTCGCGCACCAGATCCTCGCCGGTGATGCCGAGATGGGCGGCGCCGGAAGAGAGCTGCGCGACGATCTCGGAGGCCGAGAGATAGGCGACCTCGGCCCCGCCGAGCCCGGCGATCTGGCCGCGATATTCGCGCTGGCCGCGCGCCTGCACAAACGAGAGGCCGGCGCGGCCGAAGAATGCGGTGGCGTTCTCCTGCAGCCGGCCCTTGGAGGGCACTGCAAGGACCAAAGGCGCGTTGTTGATCGGGTCTTGCGTCATCTTCTCCGCCCCGCTCATGCCTTGCCTCCCGCGAGACGATCGAGCCAGAGCGAGGCGCCGACAGCCGGCACCGGCGCAGGCGCACCGAGACGCTGGAGCACGCCGTCATAGCGGCCGCCGCCGGCGATCGGCTTGAGGTCCGGCCGGGCCGGGTCGTGCAGCTCGAAGATGAAGCCGGTGTAGTAGTCGAGATTGCGGGCGAAGCCGGCCGAGAACGAGATGCTGGCGACATCGACGCCGCGCGCGGCAAGGAAGCCGGTGCGCTCGTCGAAGGCGTCGAGCGCGGCCGACAGATCGAGTCCAGCTTCGCCGGCGAGCTTGCGCAGGGCGGCGGAAGCGCCGTCCGGATCGCCGCCGATCGCCAGCGCATGCGCGATCACGCCGCTCGCCTCGCCGTTGACCGGATTGTCGCGCTCGGCGGCCCGCGCCAGAAAGCGCTCGGCGATGTCGCCGGCCGAGCGGCCGCCGACGGTCGAGATGCCGGCGATCGAGAGCACGTCCTGAACGAAGGCACGCGCCGCCTTGGGATCTTGCCCTTCCAGCGCCTTGAGCAGGCCGGCATGGGCGTGCTCGACCTCGTTCACAGGCGGCTCGAGCGTGGCGACGGCGTCGGCGCCCTTGCCCTGCGCGACGGCACGCATCAGCCGGCGACGGGCGGCCTGCGGCACGCCGAGTCGGTCGAGCAGCGCGGTGAGCAGCGCGACATCGCCCATCAGCAGACGCGGCCGGGTCAGGCCGAGCGCCGCGGCGGCCTCGACCGTGAGCGCCATGATCTCGGCATCGGCCGCGGCAAAGTCGGTGCGGCCGAAGGATTCGAGGCCGGCCTGGGCGAATTCGCTCGGCTCGTTCGCGCCACGCATGCGGAAGACCGGGCCGGCATAGGCGTAGGAGGCTGGCTCACTGGCATGGGCAGCGATATGGGCCAGCGCGACAGGGATCGTGTATTCGGGCCGCAGGCACCATTCGCGCCCGTCATCGTCCTGCGTCAGGAAGATGCGGCGGCGGATATCCTCGCCCGAGAGGTCGAGGAAGGGTTCGACGGGCTGCAGGATCGCCGGCTCGGCGCGCCGATAGCCCTCGCGCTCGAACGGCGCGATCACGGTCTCGAGCTTTGAGCGCATGGCCGGCACTTTACAAAAACCCTGTTGCGGCGTCGTCCTAGCAGGGACGCCGCCGATTTTCGACGGTTTTTAGGGAATTGGGTGAACGGGAATCTGGACACCTCGTCATTCTCGGGCGGAGCGAAGCGCAGACCCGAGAATCTTAGGCCGGAAAGAGCTCCCGACGCGCGGTGAAAGGCATGCCGATCAAAGAATATTCTCGAACAGATCGTTCCAATCAGGATTGTCTTTCTCAATCAGCTCGATCTTCCAGGCTCGTCCATAGCGCTTCAGGCTCGTCTCACGTTGGATAGCCAGCTCGATCGCGTGGTGCGGCTCGTACCAGACCAGCCTGTCGAGGTTATATCGAGCGGTGAAGCTGCGCCCTTGGAGCAGCCGATGCTCCGACACGCGACGAGCAAGCTCCGCTGTTACACCGATGTACAATGTGCCGCGCGGCTTGTTCGTCATGATGTCGACGAACGAGGGCTGGTGCATCGGCTCTCCCCACGGCAGTTGGCGTGGAATGGGAGCCTTCTCGTCCTGAGATGCTCGGGTCAAGCCCGAGCATGACGCGCTATGACCCTTCTCACCCCCGCGACCAGCTCGTCCGCCGGCACGGAGAACTGCGCCTGAGCCTGCCGTTCCTTGTGCTCGGCCGAGTCCTTGACGTCGCGGCCGGCTGCAGCGAGCTCGGCGCCGAGGATCAGGTCTTTGATCACCACCGTGCCGGCGTCCCGTTCCGAAGAACCTTGAATGACAGCGCAGGCCGCCCCGCGCCGATCGGCATATTTCATCTGGGCGTTGAAGCCCGACGAGCCCAGATAGAGATCGGCGCGGCAGAGCGCCCTGCCCTCGCCATCCTTGGCCTGGCGCAGTTGCGCGACGAAAGCCTGATAGGTCGGCATGAACTCGGGCGACTTGTTGTCCATCGCGGTGACGACGACGAGCGGCAGCTCATTCTTCGCATCGACGATCGGCGACTTCACCGCCTTCAGCGCCGAATAGAGCCGGGAGACGCCGATCGAGAAACCGGTCGCCGGCACGGGCTCGGGCCGGAAGCGGCCGACGAGGCCGTCATAACGCCCGCCGCCGGCGACGGAGCCGAAGCGCACGACCTGCCCGTCCTCATTGGTCACGGGGAAGGTCAGCTCCACCTCGTAGACCGGGCCGGTATAGTATTCGAGGCCGCGGACGATCGAGGGATCGATGATGACCCGGCCGAGATAGCCCGCAGCGGTGACGAGTTCCCTGATCTGTTCGAGCTCTTCGATACCCGCCTTGCCGTTCTCAGCGCCCTCGACCAGCTTGCGCAGTTCCGCAACGGCCTCCGCGGATAGCTCGGCGGACTTGGCGCTGTCGGAGGCGGTCGACTTGCCGAGATCGGCGAGGCGCTGGCCGACGGCGAGATAGCGCAGGATCGTCTCGGCCTGCCCCTCGGACAGGCCCGCGCCTTTGGTGAAGTCACCACTCTCGTCCTTGCGGCCGTCGCGTAGGAGCTTGCGGATTTCGTCGAGCGAGAACTTGTCGGCCTTGTCGATCGCGCGCAGCACCGTCAGGCGCGTGCCTTGCTCGATGCCGGCGGCGTCCATCACCCCGTCGAGCACCTTGCGGTTGTTGACCTTGACGACATAGTCGCCGCGCTTGATGCCGAGCTTCTCCATCGTGTCGGCGGCGAGCATGCAGATCTCGGCATCGCCGGCGACCGTGGCACTACCGACGATGTCGGCGTCGAACTGCATGAACTGGCGGAAGCGGCCCGGGCCCGGCTTCTCGTTGCGGAAGACGTAGCCGACGCGATAGCTGCGATAAGGCTTGGGCAGCGCGTCGAAATTCTCGGCGACATAGCGGGCGAGCGGCGCCGTCAGGTCGTAGCGCAGCGAGAGCCACTGCTCGTCATCGTCCTGGAAGGAGAAGACGCCCTCGTTCGGTCGGTCCTGGTCCGGCAGGAATTTGCCGAGCGCGTCGGTGTACTCGACGAAGGGCGTCTCGACGGGGTCGAAGCCATAGAGCGAGAAGCTCTCGCGGATCACGGCGAGCATGCGCTCGGTGGCGGCGACATCGGCCGGACCGCGATCGACGAAACCGCGCGGCTGGCGGGCCTTCAGCTTGGCAGGGGCGGACTTGTCGGCGGACATGGGTACGTGTCTCGGATGCTGGAAGCGCTGGAAATCGTTGGACAGCGGGTTAGCCCGCTGAGCTGCCAGGGGCAAGCACGGCGGCGCAATCCGGCTCGGCGTAGACGGCTAAAGCGCCAACCCTTCGTCCCAGTACGGTGTCGCCCCGTAAAGCTCGGCGAGATAGTCGACGAAGGCACGCACCTTGTGCTCCATGTGCCGGCGGCTCGGATAGACCGCGTAGACAGCGACGCGCTTGCCGACTGAATAGGCCGGCAGCACCCGCGCCAGGGCGCCCGATTTCAGCTCCGGCCCGACATCCCAGGTGGAGCGCAGGGCGATGCCGACACCGGCCAGCAGCGCCTCGCGCACCACCTCGCTGGAATTGGTCCGCAACTGGCCATTGATCTTGACCGTCACCTGGCCCTCCGGCCCGTCGAGGCGCCACTGGTCGGCATTGTGGGCGATGAGCGTATGGCGCGACAGGTCCTCGATCGTTCCGGGCGTGCCGTGGGCGGACAGGTAGCCCGGCGTCGCGCACAGCACGCGGTGGTTCGGCGCCAGCCGCTTCGCCACCAGGCTGGAATCGCGCAGGTCTGCGATCCGGATCGCGAGGTCGAAGCCATCGGCGACGATGTCGACGAAGGCGTCGCTGAGGATCAGCTCGACGTTCACCGCCGGATTGCCGTCGAGGAAAGGCTTGAGATGCGGCGCGACATGCATGCGCCCGAACGAGGTCGGCGCCGAAACGCGCAAGGTCCCGCGCGCCTGGCCGGCGCCGCTGGCGACCCAGGCCTCCGCCTCCTCGATCGAGCCGAGGATCGAGACGACCCGCTCGTAGAAGCCCTGCCCCGCCTCGGTCAGCGAGAGCTGGCGCGTGGTGCGCTGGAGCAGGCGCACGCCGAGCCGATCCTCCAGGCGGCGGATGCGCTTGGAGATGACCGCCGGCGAGAGGTTGAGTTCGCGCGCGGCGGCGGACATGCTCTTGGCGGTGACGACATGGGCGAAGACGTCGAGGTCGCCGAACCGGTCCATGCGTCCCCAACCTTTTCTGTTTTGGAAATAATCATGCACGTTACTCCCGCTGCGTCCCGTGTGGAAGTATTCTAGAGTCGCGCCGAGGCGCCCTGCCCCATCCTGCGAGACGGGGCCCGCGGCCGCCCAGCGTGACGGGTACTGGCGAGGGACGGAGGACCGAGTTTCATGAGTGCGATCGCCTTTCCGGTGCCCGATGCCGGCATCCTCGCCCGCCGCGACGCCATCCTCGCCGGCCTCAGCCAGTTGGTCGCGCCCGATGCGCTGATTACCTCCGAGGACGAACGGCGCCCCTATGAGACCGACGCTCTGACTGCCTATCGCCGCATGCCGCTCGCAGTCGTGCTGCCCTCGACCACGCAAGAGGTCGCGGCGGTGCTGCGCTATTGCTCTGAAGCCGGCGTGCCGGTGGTGCCGCGCGGCGCCGGCACCTCGCTCGCCGGCGGGGCGATCCCTCAGGAGGACGCTGTGGTGATCGGCGTCTCCAAGATGAACCGCATCCTGGAGATCGACTATGCCAACCGGGTGGCGAAGGTGCAGGCCGGCGTCACCAACCTCGCCGTCACCGGCGCCGTCTCGGCCGACGGCTTCTTCTACGCGCCCGATCCGTCCTCGCAGCTCGCCTGCTCGATCGGCGGCAATATCGGCATGAACTCGGGCGGCGCCCATTGCCTGAAATACGGCGTCACCACCAATAATGTGCTGGGGGTCACCCTGGTCATGTTGGATGGGAGCATCGTCGAGATCGGTGGCGCCCATCTCGACGCGCCCAGCTACGACCTGCTTGGCCTGATCGTCGGCTCCGAGGGTCAGCTCGGCATCGTCACCGAGGCGACGGTCCGCATCCTGCGCCAGGCCGAGGGCGCGCGCCCTGTGCTGTTCGGCTTCCCGACCAGCGTCGAGGCCGGTGCCGCGGTCGCCGCCATCATCGGCGCCGGCATCATCCCGGTGGCGATGGAGTTCATGGACAAGCCGGCGATCGAGATCTGCGAGGCGTTCGCCCATGCCGGCTATCCGATGGATTGCGGCGCGCTGCTGATCATCGAGGTCGAGGGTTCGGAGGCCGAGATGGACGCGCAGCTCGCCCGCATCGTTGCGATCGCCAGGGAGCATGGCGTCGGAACGGTCAAGGAGAGCAAGTCGGCAATGGAGACGGCGGCGATCTGGAAGGGCCGCAAGTCCGCCTTCGGCGCGACCGGCCGTATCGCCGACTATATCTGCATGGACGGCACGATCCCGACCGGGCAATTGCCCTTCGTGCTCGAGCGCATGGACGAGATCATCAAGGGCTATGGCCTGCGCGTCGCCAATGTCTTCCATGCCGGCGACGGCAATCTTCACCCGCTGATCCTCTACAACTGCAACGACCCGGTCGAGGCGCAGAAGGCCGAGGACGCTGGCAACGACATTCTCCGGCTCTGCGTCGAGGTCGGCGGCTGCCTGACCGGCGAGCACGGCGTTGGCATCGAGAAGCGCGATCTGATGACCGTACAGTTCAACGAGGTCGACCTGCACCAGCAGCAGCGGGTCAGGGCGGTGTTCGATCCGCGCTGGTTGATGAACCCGGCGAAAGTGTTCCCCCTCGAAGGGCGGATCGCGGCCTGATGCTCCACACGCCCACCACAGAGGCGCAGGCCTGCGCCGTCGTCGCCTCGATCGTCGAGGCGCGCGTTCCGCTCGCCATCCGCGGCGGCGGCACCCGCTCCGGCCTCGGCCGGCCGGACAACGCCGTCAGCACGATCTCCAGCGCCGAGCTCACCGGCATCACCCTGTATGAGCCCTCCGAGATGGTGATCGGCGCCAGAGCCGGCACGCCGCTGAAGCTGATCGAGGAGACGCTGGCAAGCCGTGGCCAGATGCTGCCCTTCGAGCCGATGGACCACCGCGCTTTGTTCGGCACGGAAGGCGAGCCGACGATCGGCGCGATCGCGGCCGGCAACATCTCCGGCCCACGCCGGATCAATGCCGGGGCCGCTCGCGACTCCCTGATCGGCATCAAGCTGATCAACGGCCGCGGCGAACTGGTGAAATCCGGCGGACGGGTGATGAAGAACGTCACCGGCCTCGACCTGGTCAAGCTCGTCTGCGGCAGCTTCGGCACGCTCGGCTTCCTGACCGAGGTGACCTTCCGCGTGCTGCCGCGGCCTGAGCGCATCGTCACGCTGATCTGGGAGGATCTCGCCGACGAGGCGGCGGTGGCGCTGCTCTCGGGGGCGCTCGGCTCGCCCTTCGAACCGATGGCCGCCGCACATCTGCCGGCCGGGCTCGGTGCGGAGCACGCGCGCACCCTGCTCAGGCTGGAGAACTTCTCCGCTTCGATCAGCTATCGCGCCGCCGAGCTGGCCCGCCTGCTCAAAGGCTTTGGCCGGCCCCAACTGGTCGAGGGCCGCGCCTCGGACGCGCTCTGGCGTGACGTCAGGGATGCAGCCTTCTTCGCCGGCACGCGGGAAGCCGTCTGGCGGCTTTCGCTCGCACCGACCAACGGGCCGAAAGCGACCGCCGCGATCGCGCGCATGGTACCCAGCGCGCGCTGGTTCTATGATTGGGGCGGCGGCCTCATCTGGCTCGCTGTGCCAGCCGACGGCGATGCCGGAGCGGCAGCGATCCGCACCGGACTGAAGCCGCTCGGCGGCCATGCCACGCTGGTGCGGGCGCCCGATGCGGTGCGGGCAGCGGTTCCCGTCTTCGAGCCGCTCTCCGAGCCGCTGATGCGGGTGACGGCGGGCATCAAGAAGAGCTTCGATCCGGAGGGCGTGTTCGAGCCCGGCCGGATGTATGCGGGCATTTGAGAAGCGACCATGCAGACCAACTTCACGCCCGAGCTCCTCGCCTCCGACCCGCGTCTTCCGGCCTCCGAGAAGATCCTGCGCACCTGCGTGCATTGCGGCTTCTGCACTGCGACCTGCCCGACCTATCTCCTGCTCGGCGACGAACTCGATTCACCGCGCGGGCGCATCTACCAGATCAAGGACATGCTGGAGAGCGGCAAGCCGGCGACGCCGGACGTGGTCAAGCATGTCGATCGCTGCCTGTCCTGCCTGTCCTGCATGACGACCTGTCCCTCGGGCGTGCACTACATGCACCTGGTCGACCATGCCCGCGCCCATATCGAGGAAACCTATGAGCGCCCCGTCGCCGATCGGACGCTGCGGCGTATCCTTTCGGCGATCCTGCCCTACCCCGGCCGCTTCCGCCTCGCCATGCTGGCGGCTCGGCTCGGCAAGCCATTGGCCGGAGCGCTCGGCGCTCTGCCCGTCATCGGCGCACGCCTGAAGGCGATGCTGGCGCTGGCGCCCTGGAGCCTGCCCGACCGCTCGACGATGGAGGGGCCGGCCTCGTTTCCGGCTGAAGGAGAGCGGCGCAGGCGCGTCGCCATCCTCTCCGGCTGCGCTCAACCGGTGCTCGATCCCGGCATCAACGAGGCGACGATCCGCCTGCTCACCCGCCACGGCGTCGACGTGGTGCTGCCCAAGGGCGAAGGCTGCTGCGGAGCGCTCGTCCACCATATGGGCCGCGAGCATGACGCGCTCGCCTTCGCCCGCGCCAATATCGACGCCTGGATGGCGGAGATCGAGGGCGAAGGGCTGGATGCGATCCTGGTCACGGCGTCGGGCTGCGGCACCACGATCAAGGATTACGGCTTCATGTTCCGCGACGACGCGGCCTATGCGCAGAAGGCGGCCACGGTTGCCGGCCTCGCCAGGGACGTGACCGAGTTCGTCGAGACGCTGGAGATCGCGCCAGTCCGCAGCTTCGACCTGACAATCGCCTACCACTCCGCCTGCTCGATGCAGCACGGCCAGCAGCTCAAGGAGGGGCCGAAGCGCCTGCTGGCGCGCGCAGGCTTCCGGGTAAAGGAGGTGCCGGAGGGCCATATCTGCTGCGGCTCGGCCGGTGTCTATAACATCCTCCAGCCGGAGATCGCCGGGCAATTGCGCGAGCGCAAGGTCGGCAACATCCAGCGCACCAAGCCGGACCTCGTCGCCACCGGCAATATCGGCTGCATCACCCAGATCGCGAAAGGCTTTGCCGACCGCGGCGCGACGACACCCATCCTGCACACCGCCGAGCTGCTCGATTGGGCGACCGGTGGGCCGCTGCCGGAAAAGCTGGCCAAGGCCGGGATCGGGGAGGTGGTGGCGCCTGAATTGGCCGCAGCGGAGTGACGAACGCGTCATGCTCGGGCTTGACCCGAGCATCTCAGGCCGAATGAGGCTAGGGTCAGCGACTTCTTGTCCGGAGATTCTCGGGTCTGCGCTTCGCTTCGCCCGAGAATGACGCCCAGGCATGCTGCCCCTGTGCCTCACGCGATTGCCTCGGTCCTGCCAATCGTCGATCCTCCGGCGCCATCAGGGAGGATCGCCATGACATTCGGCTTCATCGAGGGTTTTCGCGTCGAGGTGCTCGACCCGCGCTTCCACCGGATCGTGCCCGGTTCGGCCCGGATGGAGAGGCTATGGACCGGAGCGCGCTGGTCGGAAGGACCGGCCTGGTTCCCGGCGCACCAGACACTGGTCTGGTCCGATATCCCGAACAACCGCATGCTGCGCTACGACGCCCTCACCGGCGAGGTCGGCACCTTCCGCCAGCCGGCACGCAATTCGAACGGCAACACCGTCGACCGGCAGGGCCGGCTCGTGACCTGCGAGCATGGCGGGCGGCAGGTGACGCGCACCGAGCATGACGGCTCCATCACCGTGCTGGCGAGCCACTACCAGGGCAAGCGCCTGAACTCGCCCAACGACGTGGTGGTAAAATCGGACGGATCGATCTGGTTCACCGATCCCGATTACGGCATCCTCACCGACTATGAAGGCGACAAGGCGCAGAGCGAGATCGGCCGCTGCAATGTCTACCGCATCGACCCGCAGAGCGGCGAGATCGCCGTCGTCGCCGATGATTTCGTCAAGCCGAACGGGCTCGCCTTCTCGCCAGACGAGAGCGCGCTCTACATCGCCGACACCGGCGCGAGCCATGATCCGGAGAACGGGCCGCGCCATATCCGCAAGGTCGCGGTGACCGGCGAAGGCAAGACGCTCGGCGCCTCCTCGGTCTTCGCCACCTGCACGGCCGGACTGTTCGACGGCTTCCGCTTCGATGTCGCCGGCCGGCTCTGGAGCAGCGCCGCCGACGGCCTCCATGTCTACGACCCGGACGGCACGCTGATCGGCAAGGTGCTGGTGCCCGAAGTGGTCGCCAATCTCTGTTTCGGCGGGCCCAAGCGCAACCGGCTGTTCATCTGCGGCACGACCTCGCTCTACTCGCTGATGACGCACACCAACGGCATGGGGTGAGCCTCAGCTCGCGTCCTCGCGCTTCTCCGGCTGCACCCAGCCGACGAGGAATGGCATCAAGAGCCCGAGCAGCATGAAGCGCGTCAGGTGGTGTGCGCCGACATAGAGCGGGTCGAGCCCCATGGCGAAGGCGAGCATCGCCATCGCCTCGAGCCCGCCCGGTGCGAAGGCGGCCATGGCGCTGGCATAGGGCACGCCGGCGAGCCAGGCCGCCGGCCAGGCGAAGGCGAAGGCGACCGCCATTGAGACGACGAAGCCGCCGATCGCGAGCGGGAACAGCGCCGCGATCTCGCCCCGCTTCAGATTTGAAACGCGCCCGCCCATGGCGGCGCCGAGCATGATCATCACCGCGATCGCAATCTCCGGCGGCATGGTGCCAAGGACGAGGCCGGTGCCGTGCAACACTGCGCTCGCCAGCGTCGCGCCGAGGATGAAGGGTGCGGTGATGCCGATGCGCTCGAAGATCAGCCCCGTCACCAACCCGCTGCCGAGCAGCAGCGCCAAGTCGCCGACGCTCGCGATCGCGACCGGAGGCGGTAGGGCGAGTGGGGTGCCGCCGCTGCTCAGCTTCATGATGCTGGGCAGCACAGCGACCAGGACGAGGATACGGAAGAGCTGGATCGCGGCGATGCGGCCGATATTGGCGCCCTTGTCCTGCGCCACCGAGATCACGGCCGAGAGCGCTCCGGGCGCGGCGGCGAGCAACGAATCGATCCAGCTCCAGCGCGCGACGAAGCGCAAATAGGCCCCGGTCGCCAGCATGATGGCGAGGAGGCCGACGACCAGCACCAGCAGCGAGCCGGGATAGCGCGCCGTCGCGGCGAGCGCCTCGGGCGTCGCGGCCGAGCCGATCAGCGCGCCGGACATCACCATCGTCGAATCGAACCAGGGGCGGCGAAGGTCCGGCAGCGGCCGGGTGATGCCGAAGATCGAGACCACCAGCATCGAGCCCGAGAGCCAGGCCGCCGGAACCCCCAGCAAGGTGAAGAGCGTACCGCCGACCGCCGCGCAGGCGATCACCGCCGCTTCACGCGACAAGGTGCGCAGATGGTAGGGGACGTAGCTCGGGACAGGCATGAGGCTCGCGATGCGCCGTCAGGACGCATCGGGCATCAATGAAGGCGGCTGACGCTCAGGTCAAACGCCCCTGGCGCAAGCGGGGCATGACGGTCTGGTCTACTGCCTCGGAAGCCCTCCCCCCGCTTGTGGTGGGGAGGGTTGGGTGGGGGGCAGTACCGCTCGGCACTGGACTGAAAGAAGAGCCCAGCCCTGCTTTCCGGCCCCCCATCCCTAACCCTTCCCCACCGCAAGCGGGGGGAAGGGAAATCGCGGTCAGCCCGCCAGCGCCTTCTGCAGCCGCGCCACTGCCTCGACGAGGTCAGAAGCCTTGCGGGCAAAGCAGAAGCGCAGGCCGGTCTCGCCGCCGGGTCCGAAGGCGGTGCCCGGCGCCAGGCCGACATTGGCCGTATCGACCAGTTCGATCGCCAGTTTGCGGGAATCGGTCCAGCCGTCGACGCTGAAGAACTGGTAGAAGGCACCGTCCGGCGCCTGCAGATTGATGCGGTTGGTCGCCTTCAAGCCCTCGGCGACGATGCGGCGGCCTTCGGTGGCGCGCGCGATCTGCTCGGCGACGAAGGGCTCGCCCTCCTCCAGCGCCGCGATGGCGGCGCGCTGGACGAAGACCGGCGAGCCGGAGGTCGAATACTGGATCAGGTTCTCGACGATCTGGCCGAAAGCCGGCGGCACCTCGATCCAGCCGACGCGCCAGCCGGTCATCGCCCAGTTCTTCGAGAAAGTCTGGACGAAGAGGATCCGGTCCTCCTGCTCCATCACATCGTGGAACGAGGCGGCCCTTGGCGAGCCGTCATAGACGAAGCGGGCATAGATCTCGTCGGCGATGATCCAGATGCCATGTTTGCGGGCGATGGCAAGGATGGCAGCGAGCTCATCACGCGTCGCGGTCCAGCCGGTCGGGTTGGCCGGTGAGTTGATGACGAAGGCGCGGGTACGAGGCGAAATCGCCGCTTCGAGCTTCTGGAGGTCGAGCGTGAAGCGCCCGTCCTTGAACTGCATGGGAACGCAGACCGGGTTGGCGCCGGCAATGCCCATGGCGGCAGCGAAGTTCGGCCAGGCCGGGGTCGGGATGATCAGCTCGTCGCCGACGCCGGCGATCAGCCGAACCGCGATCTGGACCGACTGCATGCCGGAGCCGGTGACGTAGAAACGGTCCATGTTGAAGGGACGGCCATAGAGCGCGGTGTGATAACGCGCCAGCGCCTCGCGCAGTTCCGGAATGCCGCGCTGCCAGGTGTAGAAGGTCTCGCCCTCGGCCAGCGACTTGTTGGCGGCGCGGACGATGAAGTCCGGCGTCGGCAGATCGCCTTCGCCGACCCAGAGCGGGATCAGCCCAGGCTTGAGCCGGCCGTGATTGACGACTTCGACGATGCCGCTCTCAGGGGCGTTGCGCGCCTCGGGGCGCAGATCGGCGATGAGGCTGGTGCCGGCCGGTGCGTGCATGTTCATTTGGCGATCCTTCGGGCGACCCGTCGCGAGAAACATGCAGGCCAATCTAACGCAGATCGCGCCCTGGCGGCATGAATTGACGAGATCGACCCGATCGGTCGCTGTGATGGATCGCCGGGCGTGCCGAAGGCTCGGAACGCCCGGCGAAAGGCGTCAGGCCTTCTGCTTCAGCAGGTCGCGGATCTCGCCGAGCAGGACGACATCCTGCGCCGGGGCCGGCGGTTCGGCAGGGGCAGCAGCGGCTTCCTTGCGCTTGAGCCGGTTGATGCCCTTGACGACCATGAACAGCACGAAGGCGATGATCATGAAGTTGACGGCGATGGTCAGGAAGCTGCCATAGGCAAGCACGGCGCCCTGCTTCTTGGCATCCACCAAGACCGGCGACGTGACGGCTTTGTTGAGTCCGATGAAGTAGTTGGAGAAGTCGACGCTGCCGATGGCGCCGATCAGCGGCATGATGATGTCGCCGACGAGCGATTCGACGATCTTGCCGAAGGCCGCGCCGATGATCACGCCGATGGCGAGATCGACGACATTGCCCTTCAGGGCAAATTCCTTGAATTCCTTGATCATGGCGCGCCTTTCCGAATGCCTGGCCAGTCTTCGGCATCACGCTGCGCAATGCCGCCCCCGTGCGCACGCTAGACCAGCGACACTCATGGTGGAAGCAGGCTTCCGGCCGTTTTCCTCGGCATTTTCTCTCGAAAAAGGTCGATTCCGAACTGCGATCATCCACTATGCGAAGATCGCGCGACGACGAACGTTGCGGCAGCGATCCAGTCCTGCCGCAACGCCTCCCCTCAGAAGCCTTCAAGCACGATCTTGCCCTTGGCCTTGCCGCTTTCGAGCAAGGCATGGGCGCGCCTGAGATTGGCCGCGTCGATCCTGCCGAAATGCTCGCCGAGCGTGGTCTTGAGCTTGCCGGCGTCGACCAGGGCGCTGACCTCGTTCAGCAAGTCGTGCTGCTTGATCATGTCGGCGGTGCCGAAGATGGAGCGCGTGAACATCAGCTCCCAGTGCAGCGAGACGCTCTTGCGCTTGAGCTTCATCACGTCGATCGGCGCGGGATCGTCGATCAGGCCGAAGCGGCCCTGCGGCGCGATCAGCTCGACGATCTCGTCGAAATGCCGGTCGGTCTGCGTGGTCGAGAAGACGAAGGCCGGCGCGCCGATGCCGAGTCCGGCGACCTGAGCGGCCAGCGGCCTGGTGTGATCGACGACATGGTCGGCGCCGAGCTCCCTGACCCAGCTTTGTGTCTCCGGCCGCGAGGCGGTCGCGATCACCGTGACATCGCTGAGTCGCTTGGCGAGCTGGATCGCGATCGAGCCGACGCCGCCAGCACCGCCGATGATCAGCAGCGCATTCGCCGCGCCCGGCACCGCCCGGCGAATATCTATCCGGTCGAACAGCGCCTCCCATGCGGTGATCGCGGTCAGCGGCAGCGCCGCCGCCTCCGCGACCGAGAGGGAGGTCGGCCGGCGTCCGACGATGCGCTCATCGACCAGGTGGTATTCGGCATTCGTGCCGGAGCGGCCGATCGCACCGGCGTAGAAGACTTTGTCTCCCGGCTTGAACAGCGTCGCATCCGGGCCGACCGCCTCGACAGTGCCGGCGGCGTCCCAGCCGAGCACCTTCACGCCACCGTCCTCGGGTTGCGAGCGCAGGCGCATCTTGGTGTCGACCGGATTGACCGAGACCGCCTCGACTTTGACGAGCAGATCACGGCCGGCTGCCTCCGGCTTGTCGAGGGTGAGGTCGAGCAGCGCCTCGGGATGCTCGATCGGATGGGATGCGCGGTAGCCGACGGCCTTCATCGGAAAATCTCCTGTTGCAGGCCGAGAAATACGGATAGGTTCAGGAGCCGCAATACGCACAAATTGGACCAGTAGTATCAGAATGGATACTGTCGGATGCTGAAGACCAAGAAGCGCTACGACTGCGCCGCCGGCTGCCCGGTCGAGGTGACGCTCGACCTGATCGACGGCAAGTGGAAGGGCGTGATCGTCTACCACCTGCTCTCCGGCACGCTGCGCTTCAACGAGATCCGCCGGAAGCTGCCGAGCGCGACGCAGCGCATGCTGACCCGGCAATTGCGCGAGCTGGAGGAGTGTGGGCTCGTCCTGCGCACGGTCTACGCGCAGGTTCCGCCGCGGGTCGACTATGCCCTGACCGAGGAAGGCCGTTCGCTCGAGCAGATCGTCCGCGCCATGCATGCCTGGGGCGAGCGCCGGCTGGAACGGCTGGCGCAGGTCGCGACAGCCGCCTGAGGACAGGCCGAAAGGCCGATGGCGGCGGCGGCGCTGCGGCGATAGATTTGCCGCCGATCGCAGTCGCAAGGAGGCCCGATGCTACCGGCCTGGTCCGTCGTCCTGAGCGCGCTCGGCTATCTTTGCGCGCTGTTCGCGATCGCCCATCTCGCGGACACCGCTGGGCGTCGCCTGATGAGCGGGCGGGCGCGCACGACGATCTATGCGCTGGCGCTCGGGGTCTACTGCACCTCCTGGACCTTCTACGGCTCGGTCGGCTTCGCCAACCGGGCCGGCTTCGACTTCCTCGGCATCTATGTCGGCCCGGCACTGGTGATCGGGCTCGGGCACCGTTTCGTCGCCCGCATCGTCGCCATCGCCAAGTCGCAGAACATCACCTCGATCGCCGATTTCGTCGGCGCGCGCTACGGCAAGAGCGAGCGCGTCGCGGCACTGGTCTGCATCGTCGCGGTGGTCGGCGCCCTGCCCTATATCGCCCTGCAATTGAAGGCGGTGGCGAACTCGCTCTCGGTGTTCTTCGCCGCGGCCGGCGGGCCGCCGCCGATGACCGACATACCGGTGCTGAGCGACCTTGCCTTCCTCGTCGCGCTGGTGCTCGCCGGCTTCGCCTGCGCCTTCGGCACCCGCCATATCGACGCGACCGAGCACCAGGACGGGCTGGTGCTGGCGATCGCCGCGGAGTCGCTGGTCAAGCTCGTCGCGTTCCTCGCGCTCGGCGTCTTCGTCGTCTACGGCCTGTTCGACGGAGCCGGCGATCTCTTCGCCCAGGCGGCGCGTGCCGCCGGCGATACGCCGCCGATCTGGGAGCGGACATCGAGCTGGCCGATGTTCCTGACGCTGACGGCGCTGTCCTCCTGCGCCGCGCTGCTGCTGGCGCGGCAGTTCCACATGGCGATCGTCGAGAATCGCGACGTCCGCGATGTGCGCCGCGCCGCCTGGATGTTCCCGCTCTATCTCGTGCTGATCAACCTGTTCGTGCTGCCGCTGGCGGCGGCGGGTGAGGTCCTGCTGCCGGGGTCAGGCATCGACCGCGACATGACCGTGCTGCTGCTGCCATTGGAGAAGCAGGCCGGCCTGATCGCCCTCTTCGTCTTCATCGGCGGGCTCTCGGCGGGCACCGCGATGGTGATCGTCGCCTCGGTCGCGCTGGCGATCATGATCTCGAACCATCTCGTCACGCCGCTGCTGCTGCGTGGACGCGGCGTCAGCGTCGATCCAGAGCGCGCCGCGGCGCTGATCGAGGGCGGCGAAGGCCGCAGCGGCCCGACCGGCGGCGATCTCGGCTCGCAGGTCGTGCATATCAGGCGAGGCGCGATCGTCGCCGTGATCCTGCTCGGCTATGCCTATTACCGCGCCGCCGGCGAGGCGGCGCTGGTCTCGATCGGCCTGCTCTCCTTCGCCGCCACGGCGCAGATCGCACCGGCCTTCTTCGGCGGGCTGATCTGGCGGCGCGGCACCGCGCTCGGTGCCGCAGCCGGCCTGTCGGCTGGCCTGCTGACATGGCTCTACACGCTGCTGATACCGAGCCTTGCCAATCCGGGCGGCTACTGGGCGGACATCGTCGCGCACGGGCCGCTCGGTATCACCGCCCTGCGGCCGGAGGCGCTGTTCGGCCTGTCGCTGCCAGCCCTGCCACATGGCGTGCTCTGGAGCCTCGGCATCAACCTCGCCTGCTATCTCGGCTTCTCGATGCTGCGGCCGGCGAGCGCCATGGAGCGGCTGCAGGCCAACGCCTTCGTCGAGTCGGACCGGGCGACGATGGCCCAGTCCTTCTCGCTCTGGCGTTCCAGCGTCACCGAAGCCGAGCTGCAATCGACGATCGGGCGCTATCTCGGCCAAGAGCGGACGCAGCGCGCCTTCGAGGGCTTCGCCCATTCGCGCGGCGAAGTGCTGACCGGGACGCACGAGGCCGACATCCACATGCTGCGCTTCGGCGAGCACCTGCTCTCCTCCGCGATCGGCGCCGCCTCATCCCGCCTCGTGCTGTCACTGCTGCTGAAGCGGCGCAATCTCTCGACCGAGGCCGCCTTCAAGCTGCTCGACGACGCCTCGGCGGCGCTGCAATACAATCGCGACATCCTGCAGAACGGCCTCGACCATGCCGGCCAGGGCATCACCGTGCTCGACCGCGACCTCAGGCTCCTCGCCTGGAACAAGGCCTTCATCCAGCTCTACGACCTGCCGCCCTCACTGGTGCGCTTCGGCACCGGGCTCGACGAGATCGTGCGCTACAACGCCCAGCGCGGCGCCTATGGCGCCGGCCGGCACGACGAATTGATGGCGGCGCGGCTGGAGAGCTTCGTCAATGACCGCGAGCCGGTCCGGCTCAAGCTCTACCCCTCGAAGAACGTGATCGAGATCCGCTCGAACCCGCTGCCCGATGGCGGCATCGTCACCACCTATACCGACATCACCGACGCGGTCGCAGCCGAGGAGGAGCTTGAGCGGACCAACGAGACCCTGGAAAAGCGCGTGGCCGAGCGCACCGAGGAGATCAGGCACGTCAACACCGAATTGCAGCGCGCCAAGGCCGAGGCCGACGAGGCCAACGCCTCGAAGACGCGTTTCCTCGCCGCGGCCAGCCACGACATCTTGCAGCCTTTGAATGCAGCCCGCCTTTATGCGTCCGCCCTGGTCGAGCGCGATCGCAGCAGTGCGCAGCCCGACCTCGCCGAGAACATCGACGCCTCGCTCGACGCGGTCGAGGAGATCCTGACCGCCCTGCTCGAAATCTCCAGGCTCGACGGCGGCGCGCTCAAGCCGGAGATCAGCGCCTTCCGGCTCGACGAGCTGATGCGCCAGCTCCAGCGCGAATTCGAGCCGAGCGCCCAGGAAAAGGGGCTCCAGCTCGTCTTCGTGACGACCGCTGTGGCCGTCCGCTCCGATCGGCGCCTGCTGCGCCGCCTGCTCCAGAATCTCGTCTCCAACGCGATCAAGTACACGCCGAACGGCAAGGTGCTGGTCGGCTGCCGCCGGCGCGACGGACAGATCGCGATCGAGGTGCTCGATACCGGGCTCGGTATCCCCGCGAGCAAGCAGAAGACGGTGTTCCGCGAGTTCCAGCGCCTGGACCAGGGCGCCAAGGTGGCGCGCGGCCTCGGCCTCGGCCTCTCGATCGTCGAGCGGATCGCGCGCACCCTCGACCACAAGCTCGCCCTCGCCTCGACGCCGGGGCGCGGCACGCGCTTCTCGATCCAGGTGCCGCGGGCCGCACCGCTGCCGGCGATGGCGACGACGGCGGCCGCGCGCGGCACGCCATCGAGCAGCCAGCTCGCGGGCTTGAAGCTGCTCGCCATCGACAATGAGCCGGCGATCCTCGACGGCATGCGCCTTCTGCTCGGCGGGTGGGGCTGCAAGGTCGAGACTGCCGCCGACCTCGACGAGGCTTCCTCCGTCATCGCCGCCAGCGGCGTGCCGGACGTGCTGATCGCCGACTACCATCTCGATCATGGCGAGAACGGCATCGCGCTGATCTCAACCTTGCGGCAGAAGGTCGGCGGGCTGCCGGCGATCCTGCTGACGGCGGACCGCTCGCCGGAGGTGCGCGAGGAAGCGGCGGCGCTCGACATCCATGTGCTGAACAAGCCGCTCAAGCCAGGCGCGCTACGGGCGCTGCTGGCGCAATGGCGTGCAACAAGGCTGGCGGCGGAGTAACGAAACGCGTCATGCTCGGGCTTGACCCGAGCATCTCGGGCCAAAGGAGGTTCGGTCAGCCCCTTCTCGTCGTGAGATTCTCGGGTCTGCGCTTCGCTCCGCCCGAGAATGACGCCTCTCTACGGCTCCACCGCGGTCCCCGCCTGCCGCAACGCCTCCTCGGCAGCGAGAAACGCCGCGACCTCGGGGCTCGGCTCCGGGCTTTCCGCCATGACGCCCATCTCGGCGAAGAGGCGCTCGGCCGGCACATAGGCCCTGCCCTTGCGATCATATAGCGCCGCCCGCACTAGCGCGACCGCGGCGACGATCTCGCTGCCGTCGCGCCCGTCCGCCAGGACACGGTGCTGGATCACGACCCAGCCCTCGCTCCAGCAGAGCAATCGTGTCTCCAGCCTGAGCGCACGGAACAGGCGGACCTCGCGGCGGAAGCGGATCGTGCCGCAATTGACCACCGGCACCCAGCCATGGCGCAGGATCGCGCGCCACAAGCCGCTGCGCAGCATCAGGTCGGCGCGGCCGAGATCCATCAGCCCCCAATAGCGCGCATTGTTCATGTGCAGGCTGGTGTCGAGATCATGGGGCCATACCCGGAAAGGCAGGATCGAGGCCTCGAAAGGCGGCTTCAGCTTCGGCTGGAAGGGCCGCGTCAGCAGCAGCCAGATCAGGCGGAACCAGAGATTCATGACGGCGTCCCGGATGGAATAGTTCAGTTGTAAACTATTTTACCGCCACGGCCAGACCCGCCTATCCGGTGGATTTGAACGCGCCGCTTCACCTCGACACAAACTGGAAAAATGCGAATGCTGCGCCGCACGATCCTGCGGCTCAAGACGCCGCGACAGCGCCGCCATGCGGATTTGGCGGGATCACGCGCAAGATCATGCTTGCCAAGTGCGCTTTTTGCGCAGAAGCATCTGCGCTTTCCGGTGACCGCGTCAGACGGCACCGGCCCACGGGACGACGCTCCAGCGATGCAGATCGAACTCGATTCCCGCGACAAGACGATCCTGCGCATCCTCCAGAAGGATGGCCGGATCACCAATTCGGACCTCGCCGACAAGGTCCACCTCTCGCCCTCCGCCTGCCTGCGCCGCGTGCGCCAGCTCGAGGAGAGCGGACTGATCCGCGGCTATGTGATGATGCTCGACGAGCGCATCGCCGGCTTCCCCGGCACCGCCTTCGTCTTCGTCACGCTCGACCAGCAGGGCCGCGCCTCGCTGGAGAGCTTCGAGAAGGCGGTACAGGACCTGCCCGAAATCCTCGAATGCCACCTGCTCGCCGGCGCACACGATTACCTGATGCGGGTGATCTATCGCGACAGCGCCGATTTCGAGCGCATCCACACCGACATCATCACGCAATTGCCGGGTGTCACCCGGGTTCAGTCGACGCTGACACTGCGCACGATCAAGAAGACCTCGGCCCTACCGATGTGAGGCGCGGGGTTGCGGCGAAAGGGACCAGAGCCGATAACGGGCCGCCAACTGGATTCGTGCCCGTGACCGACGCCAAGACCAATGCCGATGTCGCCGGCCTGCCCTTCGAGGCGGCCCTGAAGGAACTCGAAGCCATCGTCGCCCGGCTCGAACGCGGCGATGTCGCGCTGGAAGAATCGATCGACATCTACACCCGCGGCGAGGCGCTGAAGGCGCGCTGCGACGCGCTGCTGAAGCAGGCCGAGGCGCGCATCGAGAAGATCACGCTCGGCGCCGACGGCAAGCCGACCGGCACCCAGCCGCTCGACGTCGGGAACTAGGAACGCAGTCGGCGCGGCGCCAGATGCGGACCACGCCCTCCGTCCCGGGCAAGCCGCTTGCGGCTCCGCCTCCGCTCGATCTTGCGATCCAGCTCACCGGCGAGGACCGCGTCGCCGGCGCGATGCATCTCTACCGCGACCTGATCGCGACGCGGCGCCGGAATGTCCCGATCTTCACCGGCATCGCGCTGCTCCTGATTGCGGTCGGGCAGCTTTCGACCTCCTGGGGCGGGCGCGGCCGCAGCGACTTCGTCCTGATGGGGCGCAATTTTCTCGACGCGCTGATCGGCCCAACCGGCATCCTCCTGCTGACCTTCGCTGTGGCGGGCGCCATCGCCTATGCCTTCTTCGGTGCCACCACGCGCCGTCGCCTGCGGCGCTGGTATCGGAACGAAGGCCTCGCGGGCGCGACGCCCTGCAGCTACCGCCTGCATGAGGGCGGCCTCGACAGCAGCGAGCCCCACCATCGCAGCCATATCCCGGCCTGGCGCCTGCGCGGCCTGGCCGAAGGTTCCGCCCACCTCTTCATCGAGATAGACGGCGCCGACGAGCTCATTGCCCTGCCGAAGCGCGACCTCTCGGCCGAACAGCAGAAGCAGCTGCACGGTTGGGCGCGGTTCTGCATCGGCCGGGCGAAACCGCCGGATATCGATGCATCGGAGCAACCGAAGTCGCTCCCGGCTGACGGAGCACATCTCGACCTGCGCTTCCACCTGACGCCGGAAGACCGGACGGCCGCGGTCCTCCGCCAGCAGGAGCGGTTCTGGCCACGCAGCCGCCTGCTGCGCCGAACCGCATTCGGCCTCGCCTTCGCCCTGCTGCTGGTCCCGGCGGTGATGCTGGTCCTGTGGAGCATCGATCCCGATCGCGTGCCGTTCGAATTCGCCCTGCCGCTCTTCGCCGAGATGGCGGTCAAGACATTCTGGCCGATCACCGCCGGGCTCTGCGGCCTCATTCTGCTCGGCCACGTCGTGACGCCGCTGTTCATGCGCCTCAATGCCAGAAGCCTCGGCAAGACCCTGCATCAGCGGGTGAGCGACGACGAAGTCCGCGTCCTAACCTCGCCGGAGGGCGTCGAGAGCCGGCAGCGCGGCCTCCAGAACCGCTATGAGTGGGCTGCCTTTACCGGCATCGAGCGGCGCGGCGAGCACATCTTCCTCGTCCTGCACCACGGCGATCCGCCGCTGCTGCCGGCCCGCGTCCTCAATTCCGACCAGATGCAGCTCTTCGATCGGCTGGCGGCCGAACATATCGGCCGTTCCGGAGAGGCCGTATGACCGGACGCCGCCAGTTTGCCCTTCGCCTTGCTCTGATCGCAGGCTGTGCGCTTCTGGCCGGCCGGGCAGGCGCAGAGCCGGTTGCACTGCCCGACGGCCTCGTCCTCGACCTGCCGGAGGGCTGGCGCGTCGACGGCCCCGCCGAGGGCGAGACCGGCAAGGATGGCCGGACTCGGATTCAGCTGGTCTGCGAGACCGAGGCCTGCAAGCGCACGCAGGAGACCTGCACGATCCTGATGCGCTCTCAGCCCGTCATCGGCGCCGATGACGCAGCTCGGCTCACCTCGCTCTACGCCGCACCGATGGACCGCCATTTCCGCATTCGCGCGGTCCTGCGCAGCACGAGCAAGGATGCGCAGGTGCTGCAGCCATTGGCGCGCGTCGCACTCGGGTCGCGCGACTGGTGGAGGATCGAGACCGATGCCCGCCACAACTACAAGTCCGGGCTGTTCGCCGAGACGGTGATCGACGGACGCTATCTCGGCGTGATCTGCAAGACCTGCGAGACCGGCAGCGAGCGCCATCAGGCCGGCCGCGCCATCATGGCGAGCGTCAGGCCGGCGGATTGACCGCGGCGGCGGCGCCGAGCACGGCCTCGATCAACCGCGCGACATGGCGAGCCGCCGGGTCACTCTCGCTGCGCCGATGCCAGGCAAGGTGCAGCGGGAAGCCCTCGACCGCGACCGGCGGCTCGAAGGTGACGAAGCGATCGGGCTCCTCCGGCGGCAAGGTCCTGCTCGGCAGCAGCGCGATCAACTCGGAACTCAGCAGCAGAGGCGGCACGCTGAGGAAGCTCGGCACCACCAGGCCGATATGGCGCTTGCGGCCGAGCCGGGCGAGCGCTTCGTCGAGCGGGCCATGCGTCTCGCCGCGGCCCGAGACCAGCACATGCGGGAAGGCGAGCCAGCGGTCGAGATCGAAGCCGGCTGCCGCCGGATGATCCCGACGCATCGCGACGACATAGCGCTCGCGCAGCAATTCCCTTCGGGTGAAATCGGCGTCGATCGTCGGAAAGACCGAGATGGCGAGGTCGGCTCGCCCTTGCGCCAGCGCTTCGAGCGTCGCCTGCGCCCCCTGCCAAGGCAGGATGGCGAGGGTCAGGCCCGGCGCGGTCTGCCTGAGATGCCCATAGATCTGGCCGGTCACCAGCGCCGGCGGTAGCTCCGCCGTCATCAGCCGGACGGTCTGCACCAGGCTTTTCAGATCGGGCTCGGGTGCGTCGAGCAGCGCGCCGACCTGGGCGAGGATATCGCGCAAGGGCTGCTGCAGGGCCTGCGCCTTCGCGGTCAGGCGCATCCGGCCCCTGCCCCGCAGCAACAGCGGATCGCCGAAGAGATGGCGGCAGCGTTCCAGCGCACTCGATGCCGCCGGCTGCGACAGGCCGACTCGCTCGGCGGCGCGCGAGACATGCGCCTCGTCGAGCAGGGCCTCGAGCACGACGAGCAGGTTGAGGTCGATCGCCCGTAAATTCATGAAATCGATAATACGATATATCGATCATCCATTGGAGTGATTTCTAAGGTCACCGCATCCTCCTTTCGAACCGACGGAGGTCGCCATGACGCAAACGCTGATCCTGCTCTTCCACCCCGATTATCAAAGCTCGCGCGCCAACCGAGCATTAGCTGAGGCAGCCGGCAGCCAGTCCTGCACTAGCGTTGTCGATATGCAGGCGCTCTATCCTGACGGACGCATCGACGGTGACGTGGAGGCCGCGCGGCTGCTTTCCGCCGAGCGCATCGTCCTGCAGTTCCCGGTGCAGTGGTATTCGACGCCGCCGCTGCTCAAGGCCTGGCAGGACGCAGTGCTGACCCGGATGTTCTACATCCACTATGAAGCGGAGGGTGTGAAGCTCGCCGGCCGGCCACTCCTGATCGCGGCGACCGCCGGCAACATCCCGGAGGCTTACACCCCGAGCGGCGCCAACCTGTTCTCGCTGCGCGACCTGCTGAAACCGCTGCAAGCGACAGCGCATCGCTGCGCCCTCGCCTGGCAGGAACCCTTCCTGATCTATGATGCGCGCCGGGCCGATGCCGAGGCGCTGGCGGCGGCAGCCGACCACTATGTCGCGCGGCTTGCCCAGCTCGAAGCCCGGCAGGCCGCTTGAGCGTCGGAGGGCTCAGCCCGGCGCCGAGGCGCCGGCCTGCCTCAATTCACGCCTCTTCGGCCTTGTTCGTGCGACGCACGAGCGCCATCAGGATCGCGGTCCCCAGCCCCGACTTCACCAGCGAGCCGAGCAGGAAGGGCACGATGCCGACGAGCATGGCCTTCTCCGCACCGATCAGGGTGGCGAGCCAGAGGCCGCCGAACAGCAAGCAGAGTGCATGGCCAAGCAGCATCGAGGCGAAGGCAAAGGCCGGGCGGCTACCATTCCAGCCACGCTCGGCGAGCCAGCCGACCAGGGCGGCAACGAACGGGAAGGAGGCAAGATAGCCGGCGGTCGGGCCCATGAAGGGGGCGAGGCCGCCGCTGCCATTGGCGAGTACGGGCAGGCCGAGCGCCGCCTCGCCGAGCCAGGTGAGGATGGTGAGCGCGCCCAACCGCCAGCCATAGAGCGCCCCGATCAGGATCACCGCCAGGGTCTGCATGGTCATCGGCACCGGCAGCATCGGCACGCTGATCTGCGAGGCGATCGCCAGGACAAGTGTGCCGAGCAGGACGGCGGCAGCCTTGATGTGGGCCGGGCGCGCCTGCAGGCCAAGCGGGCTGAAGCGAGCGGGTGTGGCGTAGCTGAGGTCGCTCATGGCTTCGTCTCCATCGACTGCAGAATTATAGATAATCCTGCACACTGATCTATCCCAGAGTTCATAAGGCCGAACAGATTGCAAGTCAGCAGGGCATGGCGGTCCGGCGCGCAGAAATGCACAGCCGAGCCGCAGCCATGCTTGCAGCGACTATGGGCCGGCTTCAGCCCTGGATCGCGAAGACGTCCCGCGTTCCGCCGGCAGCAGTCCGCACCGGCTTGGAGCCGATCCACTGGACATGGCGGGCGAGGATGGCGGCCGCCTCATCCACCTGCCCCACGCGCAGTGCGGCGAGAATGGCGCGGTGATCGTGATCGGTGCGCGCCTCCCAGTCCGAGCGCCAGGAAGAGAACAGAAAGCGCGCGCTGGCGGCATGAAGATCGTCGATCGCCGCCAGCAAACGCGGCATGGCGCAAGGCGTCACGATCAGGCGATGGAAGCGCCGGTTTGCCTCCTCCCAGGCGCGGACATCCGGCGAATTGTCGCCAGCGCGGGTCGCTTCCTCGGCCTCGTCGAGGATGGCGCGCGTCAGATGCGGGCCGGCATGGCGCAGCGCCAGCACCTCCAGCGCCGCACGCATCTCGGCGACCTCGCGGACCTCGCGCAGGTCGAACGCGGCGACGCGCACGCCGCGGCGCGGCTCGCTGACGGCAAGCCCCTGCGCTTCCAGCCGCTGGAAGGCTTCACGGACCGGGACATGGCTGGCGCCGAACTCGACGGCAACATGGTCCTGGCGCAGCCGCGCCCCCGGCTCGATCTGCCCGGAGATGATCCGCTCGGCGAGGATGCGGCTGATGCGGACCGGCAGGGTCTCTGATTTCTCTTTGGCCATGAATTATCGATAATTTCTTCCGTGCGTCGCGTCGAGCCCATGCGGCCGATCGTGCCCTTGCCGTACACAGCGTCCGGGGCCAGTCTCCCCTCCTTCACAGGAGGACATCGCCATGTCGCAGCTGCCCGATCATGACCCGGTCGCGGGCGATACCCGCTCCTGCGAGGCGCTCGAACAGGTGATCGTGCCGCGTGCGCATGATCTCGGCGGCTTTTCCGTCCGCCGCGCCTTGCCCTCGATCGGGCGCAAGATGGTCGGCCCCTTCATCTTCTTCGACCAGATGGGCCCGGCCGAATTCCTGCTCGGCGAGGGTATCGATGTCCGCCCGCATCCGCATATCGGGCTTTCCACCGTCACCTATCTCTTCGACGGCGAGATCATGCATCGCGATTCGCTGGGCACGGCCCTGCCGATCCGGCCGGGCGCGGTCAATCTGATGACGGCCGGGCGCGGCATCGTCCATTCCGAGCGCACCGCGCCGGAAGAGCGGCTGAAGGCGCCCAAGCTCTATGGCATCCAGACCTGGCTTGCTCTGCCGAAGACGCATGAGGAGGTCGCGCCCGAGTTCATCCATCACGCCGCGCCGGAGCTGCCGCGCATCGTCGGCGAAGGAAAGCGCGTTAGCTTGATCATGGGCTCGGCCTTCGGCGAGACCTCGCCGGTGAAATTCCCCTGGGACACGCTCTATGCCGAGGCGGTGCTGGCGCCAGGCGCGATCCTGCCGCTCGACCCTGACTATCACGAGCGTGCCGTCTACATCGTCACCGGCAAGATCGACATCGCCGGCGACGAGTTCGGCGCCGGCCAGCTCCTGATCTTCAAGCCGGGCGACCGGATCTCCATCCTCGCCGTCGACCAGAGCCGATTGATGCTGATCGGCGGCGAGCCGATGGACGGCCCCCGCCATATCTGGTGGAACTTCGTGTCATCCTCGAAAGAGCGGATCGACCAGGCCAAGCAGGAATGGAAGACCGGCCGCTTCGACACCGTCCCCGGCGACGAGGAGGAGTTCATTCCGCTGCCGGAGCGCTGAAGCCCGCAGCCATGTCGACCGAAAAGCCAGATCGTCCTTCCGCCGCAACGCCGGATGCGGCAGGCGGGGCGCGTCCTCCGCGCCAGCGGCTGGCCGGCTTTCTCTGGGCAACGCTCACGGTCTCGATCTTCGCCGGCTGGTTCGTGGTTACGCGCTTCAGCGTCACCCGTACCCTCAATGTCTGGGATCTGACCGCGCTGCGCTACGGCATCGGCGCGATCCTGCTGGCGCCGGTGCTGCTGCGCGATCTGCCGCCGCGGGCCTGGCGCAACGGCTTCATCTTCAGCGTCCTCTGGGGCGCGCCTTTCGCGGCCCTGGTCGCGCTCGGCGTGCAGATGACTTCGGCCGGGCGTGCCGCCTCGGTGACGCCAACCTTGATGCCGGTCTTCGCCGGGCTGCTCGGCTGGCTGCTGCTGCACCAGCCGCCCGGCAGGGTCAGGCTCGCCGGCTACACCGCCATTGCCGCCGGACTCTGCGGGCTGATCGCCACGGCCTCCAGCGGCGGGGCCGCGCCGAGCCTGCTCGGTCTCGGATTTCTGGCGCTGGCAGCGGCGATGTGGGCCGGCTACACGCTGCTCCTGCGCGGCAGCGGCCTCAACCCGCTGCAGTCGGCAGCGCTGATCTGCTTCTGGTCGGGCGTGATCTTCGCTCCGCTCTACGTCCTCCTCGGCATCGGCCATCTCGGACAGGCGCCACCGGCCGAGATCGCCGTGCAGGGCTTCTATCAAGGCGTGCTGATGAGCATCGTCGCGCTGATCAGCTTCAACCGGGCCGTGACCTTGCTGGGCGCTTCGGCCGCCGCGGCGATGATCGCGCTGGTGCCGGTGATCGCCTCGCTGCTCGCCATCATTGTCCTTGGCGAGGTTCCGACAATGGCGGAAGGGCTCTCGATCGCATTCATCGTCGCCGGCGTCCTGCTGGCGACGCGGCCGGCGTCGTCGCCAGCAGCCTAGCCCGGGCTGAGCTCGCCCGCCGCCGAGCCCCCCTCCTCACGCGAGTTCGGAGAGGTCACGCAAGCGCGGCACCCGTGAGAAGCCGATGACGAGCAGCTGGATCAGGAAGCCTGCGGTCGCAAGCTGGAGGCAGGCCGCGATGCCGAGATGCGTCGCCACGGAGGCTCCGATCGCGGCGCCCACCGGGCGCGCGCCGAAGGTCGCGGTCATGATCAGGGCGGAGACGCGGCCGAGCATCGCATTGGGCGTGACCGCCTGGCGCAATGTCATCGTCGAGATCGTCCAGATGATCGGCCCGACGCCGAACAGGAAGAAGCTCGCCGCGACCAGATAGACGGAGGGAAACCAGAGCGTCGCAAGCATCACGCCGGCCGCACAGAGGCCGGCGAACGGCCCGAGCAGAATCAGCGTCCCGAAGGAGACCCGCCTGGAGATATGGGACGCGAGTGCTGCGCCGACGATCATCCCCGCACCGTAGATGCCCAGGGTGATGCCGACCTGCGTCGCGCTGAGGCCGAGATTCTGGACGGCATAGGCGACATAGACCGCCTGGAGAATGAACCAGGAGACGTTGAAGAAGACCGCCGTCGTCAGGATCGGCCTGAGCAGATCGTGGCCGGCGACGAAACGTGCGCCCTCCTTGAGATCATGCAACAGGTCGCGCCGCGGGCCGGACGGCGTCTCATCCTTCGGCAGGCCGGCCAGCAGGAACGCGGCGAGGATGGAGAGCCCGGCAGCCAGACCATAGGCCGTCGATATGCCGATCCAGCCGACGAGCGCCCCGCCGAGCGCCGGACCGCCGGCATAGGCGGCGCTGCGCGCCAGCTCCAGCCAGCGATTGGCGTCGGCGAGCTGCGCGCGCGGCACCACCGACGGAACGAAGGCCGGGGCAGCGACGCTGTAGCAGACAGTGCCGATGGCTCCGAGCGCACCGAGGACGCCCAGCCAGGTCAGGTTGAGGCTACCCAGAGCGAGCAGCAGCGGGATCGCCAGCAGCGAAACCGCACGCAGCGCTTCCGTGCCGACCATGAGCCGGCGCCGCGAGGCGCGATCGACCATCAGGCCGGCCGGAATCGACAGCAGGAGAAACGGCAAGGTCTGCGCCGTCTGCAGCCAGCCGGTCTCGGCCGGCCCCGCCGCCAGCAGGAGGACAGCGGCCAGAGGGGCCGCGGCCAATGCGACCTGCTCGGAGAACTGGGCAAAGAGATTGGACCAGCCGATGCGGCGAAATGCCGTCGGCAGGGGCGTGATATCGGCCGGTTGCATGACCTGATGTCCTCGAAAGCAGTGATGAGGACACTAAAAAGCCCTACCGGCGTGGGAACCACCCGTTTCGTGGGAAGGCAAGACGCTCGCGGTGATCACGGGTGGAACTTCCAACTCTGGTTTGCCAGCGCGCCACGCAGGCTCTATTTCCAGATCGTCCCAGCGAAGGATCAGACAGCTTCGTGCCCCGTCCTGCTACGCCGCTCCTCGATACGGTTCACAATCCCGCCGACATGCGGGCGCTCGACGACGCGCAGTTGCGCCAGCTCGCCGACGAGCTCCGGGCCGAGACGATCGACGCCGTCTCGGTCACCGGCGGCCATCTCGGCGCCGGCCTCGGCGTGGTCGAGCTCACCGTCGCGCTGCACCATGTCTTCGATACGCCGCGTGACCGGCTGATCTGGGATGTTGGCCATCAGGCCTATCCGCACAAGATCCTGACCGGCCGCCGCGCCGAGATCCGCACCTTGCGTCAGCCGGGCGGGCTCTCAGGCTTCACCAAGCGCGCGGAGAGCGAATACGACCCGTTCGGCGCCGCCCATTCCTCGACCTCGATCTCGGCCGGGCTCGGCATGGCGGTCGGGCGCGACCTCGCCGGCGGGAAGAACAACGTCATCGCCGTGATCGGCGACGGCGCCATGTCGGCCGGCATGGCCTATGAGGCGATGAACAATGCCGGCGCGACCGGCTCGCGGCTGATCGTCATCCTCAACGACAACGACATGTCGATCGCGCCGCCGGTCGGGGCGATGTCGGCCTATCTCGCCCGCCTCGTCTCCGGCCGGACCTATCGCTCATTGCGCGAGGTCGCGAAATACCTCGCCGAGAGGCTACCGCGCTTCTTCCATGAGAAGGCGAAGCGGACCGAGGAATATGCCCGCGGCTTCTGGACCGGCGGCACGCTCTTCGAAGAGCTCGGCTTCTACTATGTCGGCCCGATCGACGGGCATAATCTCGACCATCTGCTGCCGGTGCTGCGCAATGTCCGCGATGCGCAGACCGGGCCGATCCTGGTCCATGTCGTGACGCAGAAGGGCAAGGGCTATGCCCCCGCCGAGGCCAGCGCCGACAAGTACCATGGCGTCGTCAAGTTCGACCCCGTCACCGGCCAGCAGGCCAAGGCGCCGGCGAATGCACCGAGCTACACCAACGTCTTCGCCAACGCCTTGATCAAGGCGGCGCGCGAGGACGAGAAAATCGTCGCGGTGACCGCCGCAATGCCGTCCGGCACCGGGCTCGACGCCTTCGGCAAGGAATTCCCGGGCCGCACCTTCGACGTCGGCATCGCCGAGCAGCACGCGGTGACCTTCGCCGCTGGCCTGGCGACCGAGGGCTTCAAGCCGTTCTGCGCGATCTACTCGACCTTCCTGCAGCGCGCCTATGACCAGGTCGTGCACGACGTTGCCATCCAGAAGCTGCCGGTGCGCTTCGCTCTCGACCGGGCCGGGCTGGTCGGCGCCGATGGCGCGACCCATGCCGGCGCCTTCGACGTCGCTTATCTGGCCTGCCTGCCCGACATGGTGGTGATGGCAGCCGCCGACGAGGCCGAGCTGACCCATATGGTCGCGACCGCGGCCGCCTATGACGACGGGCCGATCGCCTTCCGCTATCCGCGCGGCGAAGGCGTCGGGGTCGAAATGCCCCAGCACGGCGTACCGCTCGAGATCGGCAAGGGCCGGATTGTCAAGCAGGGCACGCAGGTCGCCCTGCTCTCGCTCGGCACGCGCCTCGCCGAATGCTTGTCCGCCGCCGAGCAGCTCGGCCAGCGCGGGCTTTCGACCACGGTTGCCGACGCCCGCTTCGCCAAGCCGCTCGACGGGGAGATGATCCTCCGCCTCGCCCGCGATCATGAGGTGCTGGTCACGGTCGAGGAAGGCTCGGTCGGCGGCTTCGGCAGCCATGTCCTGCAATTGCTGGCGCGCGAGGGCGCGCTCGATCGCGGCCTGAAGATCCGTAGCCTGGTGCTGCCCGACATCTTCCAGGACCACAACAAGCCCGAGGTGATGTACGCGCAGGCCGGGCTCGACGCCGCCGGGATCGTGCGCACCGTCGAAAAAGCGCTCGGCCCCGCCAGCGCCATCCGCCGCGCCTGACGCATGACCGCCGGCCTGCCGCGCCGGGCATGATATTATCGTACCCGGCGGTTCCGCCGGGTACGATAATATCGATTCCAAACGTTTAGAGCGGGGCTGATGCGAAAAACCGGTTCCCACTTTTCCGCACCCCGCTCTAGGGCCGACCTTCTCCTGGTCGAGCGCGGCCTGTTCGAGAGCCGAGCGAGGGCGCAGGCGGCCATCGCCGCCGGTCTGGTCAGCGCCGATGGCGTCGTGCTGCGAAAAGCCTCGGAGACGGTTCCGGATACCGCGTCGATCGAGGCGCAGTCGGCGCATCCCTACGTCTCGCGGGGCGGGGTGAAGCTCGCCGCGGCACTCGACGCCTTCGGCTTCGATCCGGACGGGCTGACCTGCCTTGATGTCGGCGCCTCGACCGGCGGCTTCAGCGACGTGCTGCTCCGGCGCGGAGCGGCGCACGTCTACGCCATCGATGTCGGCCAGGCGCAATTGCACGAGAGCCTGCAAGGCCATCCCCGCCTGACCAGCCTCGAGCGCCAGGACATTCGCACGCTCGATCCCGGCCTGTTCGCTGAAGCTCCAGCGCTCGCCGTGATCGACGTCAGCTTTATCTCGCTGAAGCTGGTGCTGCCGGCGGTGGCGCCACTGCTCGCCGCCAAAGCGCGGCTGGTCACGCTGGTGAAGCCGCAATTCGAGACCAAACGCTCGGCGCTGAAGAAGGGCGTTTTGCGCGACGAAGCGCTGCAGCAGCAGATCTGTACGGAGATTGCGGATGTGGCCGCCGGCCTCGGTTTCGCCATCGCGGGCCTCATCCCCTCCCCGATCGAGGGCGGCGACGGCAACCGCGAATTCTTGCTCGGCGGTGAGCGATCAGCCTAACCCGCCATCACGGCGTCGATATCGGCCTGCACCGCATTTGGATCGATATAGGCGGCCTCGCCCTGGCCGTTGGCGTTGATGAAGGCGGTGGCGCGAGCGATCAGGCGGCGCAGCGACAGGCTGGCGACATCGACGATCAGCCCGGGATCCTCCTCCACCGGCATCTCGTCGAGCAGCGCCGTCGCCGTATAGATCAGGCGGTCCATGGCGGTGCAGAGTGCATCGAAGCTCTGGGCCTCGCGCTGCCCCAGCCGATGATAGGCCGCCATCGCCTCGCCGGCGCAACGCAGCGGCGAGGTGGCGAAATGCTCGATATAGCCGACAGCGCGCCAGGCCTTGAGATCGCCGACGATCTCGCGGTCGATGGGCACCATCTCCAGCAGCATCAGCGCCTCGCTGTGCCGATTGAGGTAGTCGGTCGAAAGCTGCGGAGCTGTCCAGTCCGCCGCGGTCGGTGATGTCTCGGTCGCGGAAGCAGACATGAAGGGCCCCGAAGCGGCGCGACTATGCTGTGCCAACCGCAAACAAAGTCTTGATCCGGTCACGATAAGACGGAACACATCCTGCGATGTGTGGTCGCTATGCCATTACCTTGCCGCCGGAGGCGATGCGCGAGGCCTTCGCCTATCGCGAGCAGCCGAATTTCCCGCCGCGTTACAATATCGCGCCGACGCAACCCGTGCCGATCGTCCGCCTCGACGAGGGTCGCCGGCAGTTCATCCTGATGCGCTGGGGCTTCATCCCGGGCTGGGTCAAGGATCCCAAGGACTATCCTTTGGTCATCAATGTCCGCAGCGAGAGCGCCAGCGAGAAGCCGTCCTTCCGCGCCGCCCTCACCCGCCGGCGCTGCCTGATGCCGGCGGATGGATTCTATGAATGGCATCGCCTCGGCGAGGGCCGCCAGCAGGAAAACCGGCCTTATCTCTTCCGCAAGCCGGATCGCGGCTTATTCGCCTTTGCGGCTCTGTGGGAGACCTGGCACAGTCAGGACGGCTCCGAGATCGACACGGTCGCGATCGTCACCGGCCCGGCGAACGGGCAGATGGCGGCGATCCACCACCGCTCGCCTGTCGTCGTGCCGCTCGAGGCGTTCGACGCCTGGCTCGACCCTTCGGCGGAACCTGCGACCGTGCAGAGCCTGATGCGCCCGCCGCCCGACGATTTCTTCGAGATGTTCCGGCTCGGCGCCAGCGTCAACAAGGTCGCCAATGACGGCCCGGAGGTACAGGAGCCGTTCGATCCGGCTTCGGAACCGGTCCCCGCTCCAAAGCCCGCCATGCGTTCCCGTCGGGGCGGCCCCGACGATGCGCAGGGCAGCCTGTTCTAGCGCTGGCCATGGCGGCGCGCTTACTCTGGTCCCAAACGAGACCAACAGAGGGAACGCACGAGATGGATGGCCGCCGCCCGACGATGAGCTCTCTGCACGGCATGGTCGCCGCCGCCCACCCGCTGGCGGCACAGGCCGGCGCGCGCATCCTCAGCCAGGGCGGCAACGTCTTCGACGCGGTCGGCGCGGTCGCCTCCGCGCTCAACGTGGTCGAGCCGTTCATGTCGAGCCTCGCCGGGATGGGCTCGGCGATCATGTGGGTCGCCGCCGAGAAGCGCGTGCGCGTGCTCGATTTCGTGCCGCCCGTGCCGGAGAGCTTCCCGCTCGAACGCTTCACGCAGCGTTCCGAGCTCGAGCGCGGGGCACTTGCAGTGGCTCCGCCCGGCAACCTCGCCGGCTGGTGCGAACTCAACCGTGCCTATGGCCGGCTGTCGCTGGAGCAGATTTTCGCGCCGGCGATCGCGCTCGCTCAGGACGGCTTCCCGATTGCCGAGTTCGGCGTGATCGAGTTCAACGAGCAGGCGCCGCTGCTGCGTGAACGACCCGAACTCTATGAGAATTGGGCGCGCAATTATCTGCGCGACGGCGGGACCAGCGTCGCGCTCGGGCAGATCCTGCGCCAGCCCGAGCTGGCGTCGACCCTGCGCGACATCGCCGCGAAGGGGCCTGGCCATCTCTACCAGGGCGCGCTCGGCGAGACGATCACCAACCATCTCAAGGCGCAGGGCGGCACGCTGACCATGGCCGACCTCGCCAAGGTCAAGCCGAACTGGCGCGAACCGCTCGCCGCCGCCTATCGCGGCCGGCAGGTGCATGTGCCGCCGCCGGCTTGCGAAGGCTTCCAGTTCCTGTTGACCCTGCGCATCCTCGACGGCTTCGACCTCGGCAAGCTCGAGCGCAATGGCACCGAACATCTCGACATCGTCTACCGCGCCATCCGCCTCGCCGCCGGCATCCGGATCACGCACAACAACCCCACGCCCGAGAAGCTCGCCGAAATCCTCTCGGACTCCTTCGTCGAGCGGCTGCGGGCGCGGGTGCGCGACGGCGGGCCGATCGATGGGCCGACCGAGCAATGGATGCCGCAGGCCCCGGCAGGCGAGGACCCCGGACACACCACCTCCTTCTCGATCGCCGATCGCGAGGGCAACCTGATCTGCGTGACGCAGAGCATCGGCAGCCCGTTCGGCAGCGGCGTCGTGGTGCCGGGCACCGGGCTTTGCCTCAACAACTTCCTCTACTGGGCCGACGTCCAGCCTGGCAGCCCGAACCGCTCGCTGCCGGACTCTGAGCTGCCTATGTGCATGTCGCCGACGCTCTCGACCAGGGATGGCGTGCCCGTCCTCGCGCTCGGCACGCCCGGCAGCTACGGCATCATGCAGACGCAGGTTCAGGCCATGGTCCAGCATGTCGATTTCGGACTGCCGCTGCAGGAGGCAATCGAGGCGCCGCGCGCCCGGCTCTGGGACGGCCGCGAGGTCGAAGTCGAGAACCGGGTGGCATCGGCGACGATCGCAGCGCTAGCCGAGCGCGGGCACGGCATCTTCGCCAATGAGGGCGGCTGGACCATGCGCGTCGGCGGCATGCAGGCGGTGTCGCGCGATCCGGCGACAGGCCGACTCACCGGCGCCTGCGATCCGCGCCGCGACGGCTATGTCGCGACGCCCTGAACGGCCTTTGCGCTGGATCGAGCCTGCCTCATACGCAGCCCCAAGGATGGAAGCATTTTGAGCGCCGCCCCAGATGATCTGCATGCTTGGCTGACCACCACGTTGCTGCCGGGCTGGATCGAGCGTGCCTTCGATCCCGCGCGGCCCGGTTTCGTCGAATATCTCGGGCCGGATGGAACGTTCGAGACCAGCGATCTGCGCACGACGCTGGTTACGGCACGGCTGACCTATGTCTTCAGCCACGCGCATCTGCTGGGGGTCCCGGGAGCGCTTGCCGCCGCGCGCCACGGCCTCGCCTTCCTGACCAGCGTCTGCCGGGGCGCCGATGGGCGTTTCGTCCATTCCTGCACGGCGCATGGCGAGGCCGTCGACGGCAAGACCGACTTCTACGATCTCGCCTTCGTCCTGTTCGCGCTCGGCTGGTTCGCCAAGGCGACCGGCGAGACGGACGTGCTGGCCATCGCCGGCGAGGTGATGGATTTCCTCGATGGCGAGCTGGCGCATCCGGCCGGCGGCTTTCGCGAGGATACGCTGGACACGCAGCCGCGGCGGCAGAATCCGCATATGCACCTGCTCGAGGCCTGCCACGCCCTCGCGGCGGTGTCGCACGACCCGCGCTGGCTGGCGACGGCCGACAGGCTCGTGCGGCTGATGCAGGAGCGGATGCTGGACGCCAATGGCACGCTCGGCGAGTTTTTCGGCAAGGACTGGGCGGCCTTCCCGGGCTCGCGCGGGCTGATCCGGGAGCCCGGTCATCATTTCGAATGGACGTGGCTGCTCTATCACCACGAGCAGCTGACCGGTTCGAGCGAGGCTCGCGAGACGGCCCGCAAGCTCCATGCGTTCGGGCAGCGTCAGGTCGACGCCCCCGCCAGTTCATCGCGGCTGGTCGTGAACGAGGTAGACCCGACAGGGCGTGTACTGAATGGCGCTGCGCTGCTCTGGCCGCAGACCGAATACCTGAAGGCGCTGGTCGCGCGGATCGAATTCGAAGGTGATGCTGATGCCGCAGTACGGCTCGACCGGCATCTGCGCCTGATGTTCCGGCACTTCATCGACGCCAAGAGCGGAATCTGGGTCAACCAGCTCGACGACGAGGGGCGGCCGATCAGCGAGCGGGTGCCGGTCCGCGTGCTCTATCACCTCGTGTTGGCGCTCGCCGAAGTCTGCCGCGTCACCAAGCGCGGCTCTGCCTCCTAGGCACTCCCGCCCAGGGGCACGTCCTCGTCCGGCAGCGCAAAGACACCGCTATAGCGGAACAGCTCGCCGAACAGCGGATGCTTCAGCGTCATCCGCATGCTGAAACTGCGCTCGTCGATCGGCAGTTCCTCGATATAGCCGGTGCCGAGGAGAAGACCGACGGGCAGCGGCAAGTCGTGACCGAAGAGCCGCCAGACATAGCCTTCGTCGCGGAAGACCAGGGCCCCCTCTTCCGCCGTCACCCTGAGGCGCATGCCGACGCCGAAGCGGACGAACTCGATGACGCGGTTCGCTCCGGTCTGCTGCATGTGCGAGCGGAAGTGAAAAGGCTTGCGACCGGCAAAATGGAATACGCGGTTCCAATGCAATGTCCCGTCGCCCGGCTGCGCGGTGTAGTGGACTTCGATCGGCACGTCGCGGCCGCGATAGGGCACCAGCGCGCCGACGATCCGGGCGAAGGGCAGCAGCAGCCGGGCGAAGGCACTGTGCTCGACTTCGTGCATCACCCCTTTGACGCAGATGTAATCATCGCTGAACGACCGCAGGAAGTAGTGACGCCAGATGACCTCGCCGAGCCGGTGCCAGTCCTCGCCGAGCACCTCCTGGAAGACCGGCCGGCGCTCGCTCATGCGCTACAGCACCGAGCCGGGATTGAGCACGCCCCTGGGATCGAGCGCCGCCTTCACCGTCCGCATCAAGTCGAGCTCGACCGGGTCCTTGACGCCGGGCAGGAGTGAGCGCTTGAGGCGGCCGATGCCATGCTCGGCCGAGATCGAGCCCTTGAGCTCGGTGACGATGGCGTGCACGGCCTCGTTCATCACACCCCAGCCGGCGAGATAGGCGGCCTTGTCGGCGCCGACCGGCTGGCTGACGTTGAAATGGATGTTGCCGTCGCCGAGATGGCCGAAGGGCACCGGCCGGCAGCCCGGCACCAGCGCCTCGACCTTGGCGATGGCGCGCTTGAGGAATTCCGGCGTCGCCTGGATCGGCACCGAGACATCGTGCTTGATCGAGCCGCCCTCATGGGTCTGCACCTCCGAGAGCATCTCGCGCAACTTCCAGAGATCGGCGCGCTGGCCGAGCGAGCCGGCAAGCACGGCATCGGTGACGAGCCCCTCTTCCAAGGCTTCGCCGAGGAAGGTCTCGACCGCGTCGGTGAGTCCGGATTCGACCTGGGCCGAGACCTCCATCAGCACGTACCAGGGCGACGGCTCGGACAGCGGGTCGCGCGCGCCGCTGGCATGGCGGACGACGAAATCGAGGCCGATGCGCGGCATGATCTCGAAGGTGGTGAGCGTGCCGCCGGCGCTGGCCTTGGCCTTGTTCAGGAGCGCAAGCGCGGCTTCCGGATCAGGCACGGCAAGAAAGGCGGTGGCGCGCGCCGCCGGCAGCGGGAAGAGCTTCAGCACGGCAGCAGTGATGATCCCGAGCGTGCCCTCCGAGCCGATGAAGAGGTTCTTGAGGTCGTAGCCGGTGTTGTCCTTGCGGAGCTGGCGCAAGCCGTTCCAGACGCGGCCATCGGCGAGGACGACCTCGAGGCCGAGGCAGAGCTCGCGGGCGTTGCCATAAGCGATCACCGCCGTGCCGCCGGCATTGGACGAGAGATTGCCGCCGACCGTGCAGGAGCCTTCCGAGGCGAGCGAGAGCGGGAAGAGCCGCCCAGCCGCCTCGGCCGCCTCCTGCGCCTTCTGCAGAATGACACCGGCCTCGACGGTCATGGTGTCGCCGGCGGCATCGACCGAACGGATCCTGTCGAGCCGCTGCAGCGACAGGATGATCTCCCTGCCTTCTGCGACCGGGACCTGGCCGCCGACCATGCCGGTATTGCCACCTTGCGGCACCACCGTCGTGCCGGTCTCGCTCGCCCATTTCATCACGGCCGAGACCTCGGCGACGGAGCCCGGCCGGACCACAGCCTGCGCCTTGCCGTGGAAGAGACCGCGGGGCTCCTTGAGGTAAGGCACCATCGCGTCGGCGTCGGTGATGACGTTCCTGGCACCGACGATGCCGGCCAGAGCTTCGATAACGGACGCGCTCATCCTGCCTCCGGAAACCTGATCACTTGCGGCCGGCGCTCTTTCGGAAGACGCCGACGAGTTCGATATGGGCGGAATAGCGGAACTGATCGACCGGCGTCACGCGCTCAAGCGCATAGCCGCCTGCGACCAAAAGCGCCGCATCGCGGGCGAAGCTGCCGACATCGCAGGAGACATAAGCCACCAAAGGTACCTTCGACGCCGCAAGCCGCTTGACCTGCGCTTCCGCACCGGCGCGCGGCGGGTCGAGCACGACCGCGTCGAAGCCGTTGAGCTCATGCTCCAGCAGTGGCCGGCGGAAGAGATCGCGCTGCTCGACCGCGACCGGCTTCAGCCCTTGCGTATGGTTGGCGGCCCGGCTCAGCGCCTGGATCGCGGCCTTGTCGCTCTCGAAGGCGCAAACCTGCGCCTTATCGGCAAGCCGGACGCTGAACGGGCCGCAGCCGGCGAAGAGATCGGCGACGCGCTTCGCCCTCGGGATCGCTTCCAGCACCAGGCGTGACAGGGTCGCCTCGCCCTCCGCGGTCGCCTGCAGGAAGCCGCCGGGCCCCGGCGTCACCGTCGCCATGCCCATCAACTGGAAGGGCGCACGCCGCTCCACGATGATCTCACCATGCATGGCGAGGCGGGCGAGATCGAGCCGCTCGGCCGCCTCGGTCAGGGCCCGGCGCAAGCTGTCACCCGCCGGGCCGTGGCCGCGAATATCGACGTCGAGCCCGGCCTGCGAGGCGGTGAGCTGGATATCGAGCGGCTTGTTCGAGGAGCGCAGGCGGTTGGCCAGGAGCTGCGCCACGACGGGCGCCCGCTCCAGCCCCGGTGCCAGCACCGGGCAGGCCTCGACCTCGACCAGATCATGGGTCCTCGCCGCCATGAAGCCGACGCGCATGCCATCATCCTCGCGGCGGGCATGGAAGGTGACGCGCCTGCGGCCAGCGCCATGCGCATCGAGGAGCGGAGCGACTTCGGTTTCCAGCCCGGCACGTGACAGCGCCGTTATCACCTGCTGGCGCTTCCATTCGGCATAGAGGCCCTCACCCATATGCTGCACGGCGCAGCCACCGCAGCGGGTGAAGAGCGGGCAAATCGCGGCGATGCGCGAAGCCGAAGGCGTCAGGATCTCGACCATCTGCGCCCTGTCGCCATCGCGCACGGCCCGCACGTTTTCGCCCGGCAGCGCGAACGGCACGAAGACCTGACCGTCCGCCGTGTCGGCGACGCCGTCGCCGCGCTGGCCGAGCCGCGCGATCGTGAGCGTTTCATTCATGGCGAGGGCGGACATAGGGTGCTGGGCTCGTGACGTGATTGCGGGTTTGGCCTATCAGGTGCCGAGCGACAGGGAAATGGCTGGAGTTGCCTGACATGACTATCCGCAACGGCGTCGTCGAAGCGATCGGCAACACACCCCTGATCAAATTGAAGCGTGCCTCGCAGGAAACCGGCTGCGAGATCCTCGGCAAGGCCGAGTTCATGAACCCCGGCCAGTCGGTCAAGGACCGCGCCGCGCTCGCCATCATCCGCGACGCCGAAAAGAGCGGCGCGCTGCGGCCCGGCGGGGTCATCGTCGAGGGCACGGCCGGCAACACCGGCATCGGTCTCGCACTGGTCGGCAATGCGCTCGGCTATCGCTCGGTGATCGTCATTCCGGAGACGCAGAGCCAGGAAAAGAAGGACATGCTGCGGCTCGCCGGCGCGACGCTGGTCGAAGTGGCGGCTGTCGGCTACGTCAACCCGAACAACTATGTGAAGGTCTCGGGCCGCCTTGCCGAGGAGCTGGCGAGAACCGAGCCGAACGGCGCGATCTGGGCCAACCAGTTCGACAATGTCGCCAACCGCCAGGGCCATATCGAAACGACCGGCCCTGAGATCTGGCAGCAGACCGACGGCAAGGTCGACGGCTTCGTCAGCGCGGTCGGTACCGGCGGCACGCTCGCCGGCGTCGCGATCGCGCTCAAGGGCTTCAATCCGAAGATCCGGATCGCCCTCGCCGACCCGATGGGTGCAGCGCTCTACGCCTATTACACCACCGGCGAACTCAAGGCCGAGGGTTCCTCGATCACCGAGGGCATCGGCCAGGGCCGGATCACCAAAAACATTGAGGGCGCGCCGATCGACGTCGCCTTCCAGATCCCGGACGAGGAGGCGATTCCGCTCTGCTTCCAGCTGCTGGAGGAAGAGGGCCTCTGCCTCGGCGGCTCCTCCGGCATCAACGTCGCTGGCGCGATCCGGCTGGCGAAGGAGATGGGCCCCGGCCACACCATCGTGACCATCCTCTGCGACTACGGCACGCGCTATCAGTCGAAGCTGTTCAATCCCGAGTTCCTGCGCTCGAAGAACCTGCCGGTGCCTGGCTGGCTGGAGCGCGATGGCGGGCTGAAGGACGTGCTCGCCAAGGTACTGGCCTGACGCCGTGCTGCTCGATCGGCGCACGCTCCAGGGCATCGCCGAGGGCAACATCACGCAGGTACTGCGCCGCTGGCGCCGGCCCAGCGTCAAGAGCGGCGGCACGTTGCTGACCGCGATCGGCCAGCTCGCCATCGATGCGGTCCAGCGGATCACGGAAGACCAGCTCGATGCGGCCGATGCGAGGGCCGCTGGCTTCGAAACGCGCGAAGCTGCGCTCGCCGCGCTGACCGGCCGCGAGGGCAGCCTCTACCGCATCCGCATTTGTCTCGCCGGCCCCGATCCACGCGAAGCCTTGCGCTTTGCGGGGGAGCTAACCGAAGTCGAAACGAGCGAGTTGATCGCTCGCCTCGGCAGGTTCGATGCCCGCCGCCGCTGGACACATGTCACATTGCGGGTGATCGCGACCCATCCGGGACGTCGCGCGCTGGAGCTCGCCGCCTTGCTCGGCCGCGACGTGCTGCCCTTCAAGCAGGATGTCCGCAAGCTCAAGGCGCTGGGGCTGACTGAAAGCCTCGATGTCGGCTATCGGCTCTCTCCGCGCGGCGAAGCTCTGCTGTCGCGCCTCGGGCCGGGATCCTAACCTGATGCTCAACCCCACCTCGCCGCTCGCACGCCTGACTGAAGCTCCCATACGACTGGGCCGCATCGTCTGGATCGGTCTCAGACCGGCACGACGCGCCGTCATGACAGTCACCGACCTGGCAACGCTGGACGAAAGGCAAGGCCTGATCGGCGATCACTACAGCAGCCGCACCGGCGGGGCGCGTCACGTCACCGTGATCCAGCAGGAACATCTTGCCGCCATCGCCAGCCACCTTGGCCTCGCCACGGTCGCGGCCGATCTGCTCCGACGCAATATCATCGTGGCCGGCATCAATCTGTTCGCCCTGAAGAACCACCGCTTCTCGCTTGGCGAGGCCGTGCTGGAATGGACCGGCGAATGCCATCCCTGCTCACGGATGGAGGAGGTTCTCGGCCAGGGTGGTTACAACGCCGTGCGCGGCCATGGCGGCATCACGGCACAGGTCATCGAAAGCGGAACCATCGTGATCGGCGACAGGCTGGAGCGGCTCCCCGCAACCAGCCTGTAACGGGCGACGTCAGGCCGTCTGCGCCCCGGCCTCGATCGCTTCGATATCCCCGGCGCGATCATATTGCGCCTGATCGAGCATGCCCTGCCGCTTGGCGACGATGGTCGGCACCAGCGCCTGGCCGGCGACGTTCACAGCGGTGCGGCCCATGTCGAGAATCGGGTCGATCGCCAGCAGCAGGCCGACGCCGGCGAGCGGCAGGCCGAGCGTCGACAAGGTCAGCGTCAGCATCACCGTCGCGCCGGTGAGGCCCGCGGTCGCGGCCGAGCCGATCACCGAGACGAAGGCGATCAGCACATATTCCTGGATGCCGAGCGGGACGCCGTAGAACTGCGCGACGAAGATCGCCGAGATCGCCGGATAGATCGCGGCGCAGCCATCCATCTTGGTGGTAGCGCCCAGCGGCACGGCGAAGGCGGCGTATTCGCGGGGCACGCCGAGGCTCTTCTCGGTCACGGCCTCGGTCACCGGCAAGGTGCCGACCGAGGAGCGCGAGACGAAGGCGAGCTGGATCGCCGGCCAGGCGCCGGCGAAGAAGCGCAGCGGCGAGAGCCCATGCAGGACGAGCAGCGCCGGGTAGACGATCAGCAGCACGATCGCGAGGCCGAGATAGATCGCAAAGGCGTACCAGGAGAGCTGCTGCAGGGTCTGCCAGCCATATTGAGCGACGGCATTGCCGAGCAGGCCGATCGTGCCGATCGGCGTCAGCCGGATCACCCACCACAGGATCTTGCGCGTGATCGCCAGCAGCGACTCGTTGAAGGCAAGGAAGCTGTTGGCGCGCTCGCCGACCTTCAGCGCCGCGACGCCGACGACGATCGAGATCACCAGCAGCTGCAGCACGTTGAAGCCGAGCCGCGTCGTCGCCGCACCGCCATCGATCCGGGTCGAGGCCTGCAGGCCGAGCATGTTGGCGGGGACGAGGCCCTTCAGGAAGTCGAGCCAGGAACCGACCGAGCCCGGCGCCTTGGCGCTGGCGGCAAGCACGCCGGAATTGATGCCGGGCTGAATGATCAGGCCGAGCGCGATGCCGATCAGGACGGCGATGAAAGCGGTGAGCGCGAACCAGAGCAGCGTCTGCCAGACCAGGGCGGCGGCGTTGGAGAGCTGGCGGAGATTGCTGATCGAGGCGACGATCGCAGTGAAGATCAGCGGCGGCACCAGCGCCTGCAGCAGTTGCACGAAGATCGAGCCGGTCGTCGCGAGCGTCGTGGTCAGGGCGTTAGGCTGCCCGGCCGCGTCCGGGCCGATATTGCGGGCGATCCAGCCGAGCACGAGCCCGATCACCATGGCCGCCAGGACCTGGAAACCGAAGCTGGCATAGAACGGCTTAGCGCCGGCGGTCGCCGCGCCGGCTCGGGACGTCACTGTGGTCATGATGGGAACTCGTCAATCGCCGCAGTGCGGCTGAAGATATCTGCCGCTTACATAAGCACCGCGGCAACTTGCGGGAAGCCAGATACGTCCATATTGCGCCGCCAGAACAGCAGAACTGCTCTCCATGGAAACGCTCCGCGGAGAATTATTTTCTCCTGGCCCGTTTCGATGTCCGCGAATGCCCCGTTCAGCGCAGCGGCCAGACGAAGATGATCAGCGGCACCGCGAGCAGGATCACCAGCAGGGACAAGGGCGCGCCGAGCCGCGCATAGTCGCCGAAGCGATAGCCGCCCGGCCCCATCACCAGCGTGTTGCACTGGTGGCCGATCGGGGTGAGGAAGTCGCAGGCCGCGCCGATCGCGACCGCCATCAGGAAGGCATCGGGATTGTAGCCGAGCGTCTTGGCGAAGCCGGCGCCGATCGGCGCCATCACTAGCACCGTCGCGGCATTGTTGAGGAAGGGCGTCACCGCCATGGCGGCGATCAGCATCAACCCGACAGCCCCCCAGCCGGGCAGGCCGGCGCCGACCTGCGCCAGCAGGCCCGCGAAGACGTCGGTCGCCCCGGTGACGCGCAAGCTGTCGCTGACCGGGATCAGCGCCGCCAGCATCACTAGGATGGGCGCTTCGACCGACTCATAGGCATCGCGCAAGGTCAAGGCGCGGGTCACCAGCAGGAGCACCGCAGCGGCGAAGAAGGCGATCGCCACCGGCAGCAGACCGAGCGCGACGACGGTGACCGTGGCGGCGACGATCGTGCCGGTGACGAAGCGGCGCCGCGTGCTGCCGAGCTGAAGGCTGCGCGCCGCCAGCGGCAGCAGCCCGAGCTCGCGCAGGCGCTCGGGCAGCAGGTCCTCGTCGCCCTGCAGCAGCACGACATCGCCGGCGCGCAGGCGGATATCGCGCAGGCGCTCGGTGAAACGCTCGCCGGCGCGGCTGATGCCGAGCAGGTTGATGTGGAAGCGCGCGTGCAGGTCGATCTCGGCAGCGCTCAATCCCTCAAGCAGCGAGCCTTGCGTGACGATCGCCTCGCCGGTTCGCGCGGGATCGAGCGAGCCTTCCTTCTGCGTCGAGCGATGCTGACCGGTGAGCTCGAGTTCGCCCGCGGCGACAACCCGCTCCAACGCCTTGGGCTCGCCGCGCAGCAACAGGATATCGCCGGCGCGCAGGCTGGCATCGGGCAGCGGCGCCCGGCGGCGCTCGCCATCGCGCAAGATCGCGACGACCTCGACTTCGCCATCGCCCGGCCTCCTGAGGTCGGCAACCGTCTTGCCTGTGAGCGGCCCCTTCTCGGGCAGGCGCGCCTCGGTGACGTAATCCTTGATGTCGACGGCCTGGTCGAGCGAGCGCGAGCCCTGGCGATCCTTCGGCAGTAAGCGGTAGGCGACGCTGAGGAAGGCGCAACCGGCGAGCGCGATGCCGATGCCGACCGGGGTGAAGTCAAACATGGCGAAGGGCTCGCCACCGAGTTCCTGCCGCACGCGAGCGACGATGACGTTCGGCGAGGTTCCGACGAGCGTGACGATGCCGCCGAGCAGCGAGGCGAAGGCCATCGGCATCAGGAAGACCGAAGGCGATTTCCCGTCCTTGCGGGCAAGTTGATAGGCGATCGGCAGCATCATCGCGAGCGCGCCGATATTCTTGATGATCGCCGACATGGCGGCGACGACGAAAACGAGGACTGCGACCTGCGCCTGCGTCGAGCGCAGCAGCGGGGAGATGCGGGCGAGCGCGGTCTCGACCAGCCCGGAGCGCGCCACCGCGGCGCTGACGATCAGGGCGCTGGCGACGATGATGACGATGTCGTCGGAGAAGCCCTTGAAGGCTTCGTTGGCCGGCACGACACCGAGCGCGACGCCTGCCAGCAGCGCCAGGAGCGCGACCACGTCGTAGCGCAGCTTGCCCCAGACGAAGGCCGCCATCATCGCGGCGACCAGGGAGCAAGACAGAATCTGAGGCAGCGTCATGTAAGGCAAGCTATCCGAAGGCGCGCCGCCCCGGCACGGTCAAAGCCACTTTTTCCAGCGGAAGAACAGATAGGGCAGCACGGCGAAGAGAATCATCAGGCCGACTGCCATCGGGTAGCCGAGCTGCCATTCCAACTCCGGCATGGTCTTGAAGTTCATCCCGTAGATCGAGGCGATCAAAGTCGGCGGCATCAGCGCGACCGAGACCACCGAGAACAGCTTGATGATCTTGTTCTGCTCGATGCTGACCAGGCCCAGCGTCGCGTCGAGCATGAACTGCAGCTTGCTCGACAGGAAGGTGGCGTGCTCCTCGATCGCCTGGACGTCGCGCAAGGCGGAGCGCCATTCCGGGTTGAAGCCGCCGGCCGCCTTCTTGGTGCGCTTGAAATTGGCAGAGAGGTATAGCAGCACGCGCTCGACCGAGACCATGCTCTCGCGCACATTCGAGATGATGTGCTCGTACTGGCCGATCTTGCGGACCACGGCCTGATAGACGCGGCCCTGCTCGACGCTGGCGCTGTCGCCGTCGAAGATCTGGCGCGAGCGCATGTCGATGCGGTCGCCGACGCCGCGCAGCACCTCGGCGGCGCGGTCGACGATCGCCTCGATCAGCCCCTCGATCACGCCGGCCGGTTCGAGCTCGCAGCCGCCCGGCTTGGTGACGCGGTTCTTGAAGATGTTGAAGGCGCCGGGCTCGTCATAGCGCACCGTCACCAGCGCCTTCTCGGTCAGGATGAAGGTGACGTCGGCGAGGCGCGGGACGTTGGTGTCGGACTGGCAGATGATCCGCGCCGTCATGTAATGCGCGCCGTTCTCGGCATAGATGATCTCGGACGGTTCGAGATCATGCATCTCCTCCCGCGTCGGGATCGAGATGCCGAGATGCTGCTCGACCTTGGCATCCTCCGGCGCGGTCGGATTGAGCAGGTCGATCCAGATCGCGCCGGGCGGAATCTCGTCCTCGACGGCAAGGGTGCGCGGCGCGAGCTTGTCGCCGCTCGTCTGGCAGATGCCGTGGATCAGGAGCATGGCCGGTCGTCCGGAATCGGGCGCCACAGGGCGCGATTTGCACTGCACCAACTCCAAACGTCCGGCAGTGTCAAACCGATGACGTATCGGGGGCAGTTGCCGAATCGACAGGGTACCCACGCAATCGAGGGGCGTGCGCTCGGCGGATATGTGGTTAGCATAAAATAAATCGCTGGATGAGACACTTAACAGATCAGTCGCTCCTCCGGATTTGTCATGTTCAGCGCCGCGAAAAACCTCAGCATCAAGACTATGCTCCTGACTGTGCTCGGCCTCGCCAGCGCAGCGATCGTCACGCTCTCAACGCAGGCGCTCTGGCAGGCCTGGACACGCCACAACACGGCCGTCGAGGTTTCTGCTCTCGCTGATCTGAACAAGGCCTATTTCACGGCGCTGCAGAACCTGCGCTACGAGCGCGGCAATGGCGCGAGCGCGCTGACGATGCCCACTGACAAGAACGGCGGCATGATCGAAGACGTGCTGACGCGGCGCAAGCGGCTCGATGACGCCGTCGCGACGGCGCAGACGATCGTCCGGAGCAACGGCTACGACATCGCGCAGGCCGTCTCGAAAGAGATCGACGGCCATGTCGCAGCGCTCAAGCCCTTGCGGGCGAAGATCGACGGCAACTGGAAGCTGCCGCTGGACGCGCGGGAGAAGGAGCTGGCCGGGGCCAGCATGGCCCAGACCGGCAAGTTCCTGAGCGCGCTCGAGGCCGCCTCGGCGACGCTGGAGGAACGCATCCTCGCGCTCGACGCCAGCTTCGCCAACCTGACCTCCGTCCGTTCGATGGCCTGGGCCGCACGCTCGCTCAGCGGATCGTCGACGATCGTCCTCAACAACGCCGTCGCCCAGGACCGGCCGCTGGACGCCAAGGAAAGCAATGCCGTCCTTGTCAACGATGCGCGCATGGAGTTCGCCTGGGGCGTGGTGAGGCAGCTCATCGGCCAGGCCAGCACGCCGCAGGCGCTCAAGGACGCGCTCACCACCGCCGAGAACACCTATTTCGGCGGGGCCTTCAAGGCGACGCGGGCCGATCTGGTCGCCAATGCGACCGGCGGGCGCAAGCCTGCGATCAATCCCGATCAATGGCGTGACCAGATCGTCGCCGCCTCCGAGACCGTCGGCGCCGTGGCGAGCCGCGCCATCGATGTCGTGTCGGATGTGGCTGACGCGAAGGCCGCGGCTGCGATGCGCTCGCTCGTCATGTACGGGCTCGTGCTCCTGGCAGCGCTGGCGCTGGCGCTCATCGGGCTCTGGCTGGTGCAGAGCCGCGTGACTCGCCCGATCACCGCGCTGACCGCTTCGATGAAGCAGCTGGCTCAGGGCGATTTCTCGACCGAGGTCATGGACAATGGCCGCGATGACGAGATCGGCGGCATGGCGGCCGCCGTGCGGGTGTTCAAGGAGAACGGGCTGCGCGTGCAGGCCCTGGAGGCGCAGGAGCGCGCCGCCGCGGCCGAGCGGGCGGCACGGACCGAAGCCATGGTCGCCGTGGTCAGCGATGTCGGAACGGTCGTCGCGGCGGCGGCGGCCGGCGACTTCAGCGCGCGCCTGCGCCTGGAAAGCGCCGACGCGCAGATGCAGCAGCTGGTCGACGGCATCAACCAGCTCAACGCCGTGGTCGACGGCGCGACCACCGAGTTCGCCGACATCCTGGCATCAGTCTCGCAGGGCGATCTGACCCGCCGGATCGCGACCAGCTATCAGGGCCGCTTCGCCGAGCTGAAGCACTCGGTGAACGAGACGGTCGAGCGGCTCTCGGACACGATCGGCGGCATCCAGGCGACGACTTCCCAGGTCTCGGCCTCGGCCCGCGAGATCAAGGCGGGCGCCGACGATCTCGCCAAGCGGACCGAGGAGCAGGCCGCTTCGCTGGAGGAGACGGCTGCGACAACCGAGGAGCTCGCGGCGTCGGTCAAGGCCAGCGCAAGCTCCTCAAAGGTGGCGGCATCGTCCTCCGACGAGGCCACGAACGTGGCGCAGCAGGGCGGCGCGATCGTACAGAACGCCGTCGAGGCGATGGAGCGGATCGAGGCCGCCTCGCGCAAGATCACCGACATCACCTCCGTCATCGACGGCATCGCCTTCCAGACCAACCTGCTGGCGCTGAACGCCGCGGTGGAAGCCGCACGCGCCGGCGATGCCGGCAAGGGCTTTGCTGTCGTCGCCTCGGAGGTCCGGACGCTGGCGCAGCGCTCCGCCGAGGCCTCCAAGGACATCACCACCCTGATCCAGTCCTCGACCACCGAGATCGAGGAAGGCGTGAAGCTGGTCCGCTCGGCCGGGACGGTGCTCGACAAGATCGTCACGGCCTCCCGGCAGGTCGCGGCGACCGTGGTCGAGATCTCGGCAGCGGCAGGCGAGCAGGCGAATGGCATCGACGAGATGAGCCAGACCGTCGCCCATATGGACGAGATGACCCAGGCGAACGCGGCGCTGGCCGAGCAGAGCGCCGCCTCCGCCGCCTCGCTCGCCGACCAGATCCACAGCCTTGATCAGCTCGTCGCCGCCTTCCGCATCGCCGGCAGCAATGCGCATTCGACCAACGAGCCGGAGCGCCTGCGCAACCTTGCCGCTGTCGCCATGTCGGAGACCCGCTCGTCGGCGCCACGCGCGCCGGCGCGGAAGGCACAACCCGCCCCCGCAGCTCCGGAGCCCGCCCGCAAGGTCGCGAACGGCGGAGCGCGGGACCGCGAGTGGGAAGAGTTCTGAGCCTTCGGGCTCAGACGCCGCCCTTCACCCCCTGAGGCGGCTTGATCTCCTCGGGCACGAAGAAGTCCGGCATCAGCGGCACCGACGGATCGACGCGATAGGGCGTGAAGTCGGTGACGCCCTCGCCGGCCATGAAGTTGTCGTCGATCAGGAAGTTGCCCGAGAAGCTGCGCGAGGGCTTGTTGAAGACCATGTAGGCGGCGTCGGCCAGCATCTCCGGCGTACGGCTCGCCTGCACCATCTTGTCGCCGCCGAGCAGGTTCTTCACCGCCGCGGTCGCGACCGTGGTGCGCGGCCAGAGCGCGTTCACGGCGATGCCCTTCGGCGCCAGCTCGCCGGCGAGGCCGAGCACGCACAGGCTCATGCCGTATTTCGCCATGGTGTAAGCGAGGTGCGGCGCGAACCAGCGCATCTTCATGTCGAGCGGCGGCGACAGCATCAGGATGTGCGGGTTCTCCGCCTTCTCCAGATGCGGGATCGCGTATTTCGAGACCATGAAGGTGCCGCGCGTGTTGATCTGGTGCATCAGATCGTAGCGCTTCATGTCGGTCATCTGGGTGTTGGTCAGCGAGATCGCGCTGGCATTGTTCACGACGATGTCGAGGCCGCCGAAGGTCTCTGCTGTCTTGGCGATCGCCTCGGCGACGCTTTGCTCGTCGCGGACATCGACCATCAGCGGCAGGCACTTGCCGCCGGCCGCCTCGATCTCGGCGGCGGCGGTATAGATCGTGCCTTCGAGCTTCGGATGCGGCTCGGCCGTCTTGGCGGCGATGGTGACATTGGCGCCGTCACGCGCCGCCTTGATGGCGATGGCGAGCCCGATGCCGCGCGATCCGCCGGTGATGAAGAGCGTCTTGCCCTTGAGCGACATGGTGTCCTCCCTCGTTAACTCTGCAAGCTGAACCGGTCCGGCTGGCTGCCGTCCGCATCGGTGAAGCCATAGGCGCGGGCCAGATCGGCGACATGCAGCACCTGCCCGGAATGACGCGCGACATCCGGGTCCGCCGCCAGCGCCGCGACCGCGCCGCCGGCATAGAGCGGCGTCTCGGTGGTCTCATCGGCCATGCCGGCATCGCGGACCCGCTCGGTCAGGACATGACCGGGCGACAGGCCGAGCGCGGTGACGCCATAGGGCTTCAGCTCCTGCGCCATCGCCAGCGTCAGCCGGTTCATCGCCGCCTTGGACAGGTCGTAGAAGACATCGCCGAGATAGCCAGAGGCCGTGTCGAAGCTCACGGTGACGATCAGCCCCCGGCGCATCTGCACCATCGCCGGCGCGACGGCGCGCGCCAGCAGCAATTGCGCATAGACGCCGCTCTCGAAGCTCTGGCCGAGCCGCGCGACCGGGCGGCGCCAGAAGGGCGCGCCGAAGGCCGAGCCGTCGGAGTAACGCTCGCCATCATAACCTTCATTGCCGCCCCAGACCGCGTCGACGACGCAATCGAGCCGGCCGAAGCGGCGTAAGCACCAGGCGACGAGCTGGTCGACCTCGCGCTCGTTCGTATGGTCGCAGCGATAGGGCTCGCCGCGGCCACCGGCAGCCTCGACCTCGCGGGCGGTGTCCTCGAAGGTCTCGGAGCGCTGGTCCGTGCGCGGGCCGGCCTCGCTGGAGCGGCCGGTGACGATTACGGTGGCGCCGGCCTGGCCGAGCGCTCGGGCGATGCCGCGCCCAAGCCCGCGCGAGGCGCCGGCGACGAGGCAGACTTTGCCGGCGAGCGGCTTCAGCGGGCTGTCATCGTTCATTGCGACAAGCCTCGCGAACAGGCTGGCGCAATGCGAGCGGCTCCGCTAGAAGCCCCTCCCCCGAACGGCGAGGACGATCATGGAAGCGAGCGAAGTCGCGGCCTGCTGGGAGGCCAACGCCGAAACCTGGACCCGGCAGGCGCGGGCCGGCTACGACCTCTACCGGGACGCCCAGAACACCCCGGCCTTCTTCGCCAATCTGCCCGATATCGACGGGCTGGACGGCCTCGACATCGGCTGCGGCGAGGGCTCGAACACGCGCAAGCTCGCCGAGGCCGGTGCGAGCATTACCGCGATCGACATCGCCCCGACCTTCATCCGCCATGCGCAGGAGGCCGAGGCCGCCACCCCGCTCAGGATCACCTATCGCGTCGCCGACGGCATGGCGCTGCCCTTCGCCGACGCCTCGTTCGATTTCGCCACCGCCTTCATGTCGCTGATGGACATGCCGCACCAGGACCGCGTGCTCGCCGAGGCCAAGCGGGTGCTGAAGCCGAGCGGCTTCCTGCAGTTCTCGATCCTGCATCCCTGCTTCGCCACGCCCGGCCGTAGGGTGATGCGCGACGAGGCCGGCAACGTGCTCGGCATCGAGGTCCGCGAGTACTTTCGCATCAGCGATGGCGAGATCGAGAGCTGGCGCTTCGGCGCCGCGCCGGACGAGGAGAAGGCCAGGGTCGAGCCGTTCCGGGTGCCGCGCTTCCACCGCACGCTGAGCGACTGGATCAACCTCCTGGTCGCGACCGGCTTCCGGATCGAGCACATGCACGAGCCGGGTGTGGATGAAGCGACGGCCAAGGCCGTGCCCTATCTCGCCGACACCTATATCGCACCGCTCTTCCTGCACATGCGCGTGCGGAAGCCGGTGCGATAGGTCAGGCGCGGCAAGCGGCGTCACGCCGCGAAGACCGCAGCCGCATCCTCGACTGCGCCGGCGCCCTCGGTCACCGCGAGCTCCAGCGCGGTGGCTTCGCCGACATGATGCTCGGCATAGAAGCGGGCGGTGGCGAGCGCCGCCGCGCCCTGATCCTCGCCCTGCAGTGCCAGCGCCTTCTTCGCCAGGCCGGTACCGCCCTGGGCGAGTGCGAACAGCTTGAGATAGGGCGTCGCGCCAGCGAGCGCGCTCGCCTGATCGATACCCATCGTCGCCAGCATCCATTCGGTCGCGCGTTCGAGCGAGTCGACGGCGGCGCCGAGCCGCGCGGCGCTGTGGCCGAAGCCCGGCGTATTGGCCTCGCGGACAGCAGCGACGACGCCGCGCATCTCGCCGATCAGCGCCTTGACGGCATCGCCATTGGAGAGCGGCAGCTTGCGCAGCACGAGGTCGATCGCCTGGATGCCGTTGGTGCCCTCGTAGATCGTGGCGATGCGGGCGTCGCGCAGATGCTGGGCCGCGCCGGTCTCCTCGACATAGCCCATGCCACCATGGACCTGGACGCCTACGGAAGCGACCTCGACGCCGATATCGGTGGCGTAGGCCTTGGCGACCGGCGTGATGATCGCGGCGCGCTCGGCCGCCGCCTTGCGCCTGGCCTCGTCGGGCTCGCGATGCGAGCGGTCGAGCAAGGCGGCGAGAAGCAGCGAAAGCGTGCGCGCAGCCTGCGTCTTGGCACGCATCTCCATCAGCATGCGGCGGATGTCGGGATGGACGATGATCGGGCTCATCGGCGCGCCCTTCGGCGCATCGAGCGCTGTGCCCTGCTTGCGCTCCCGGGCGAAGGCGAGCGCCTGCTGATAGGCGCGCTCGGCGATGGCGACGCCCTGCACCGCGACGTTGAGGCGGGCATTGTTCATCATCGTGAACATGCAGGCGAGGCCGCGATTCTCCTCGCCGATCAGCCAGCCGATCGCGCCGCCCTCGTCGCCGTAGCTCATGGCGCAGGTCGGCGAGGCATGGATGCCGAGCTTGTGCTCGACGCCGGTGCAGCGGACATCGTTGCGCTTGCCGAGCGAGCCGTCGGCATTGACCAGGAATTTCGGCACGAGGAAGAGCGAGATGCCGCGTGTGCCGGCAGGGGCATCGGGCAGGCGGGCGAGGACGAGATGGACGATATTGTCCGTCATCTCGTGATCGCCATAGGTGATGAAGATCTTCTGGCCGCTGATGCGATAGGTGCCGTCACCGGCGCGCTCGGCCTTGGAGCGCAGCGCGTTGAGATCCGAGCCGGCCTGCGGCTCGGTCAGGTTCATCGTGCCCATCCACTCGCCGGAGACGAGCTTGGCGAGATAGGTCTCCTTCAGATAGTCGGAGCCATGGGCATGCAGCGCCTCGATCGCGCCGACCGTCAGCAGCGGGCCGAGCGCGAAGGCGAAGGCGGCCGAATTCCACATCTCGGTGCAGGCCGACTGCACCAGGGTCGGCAGGGCCTGGCCGCCATAGGCCTCCGGCCCGGGCAGCGCGTTCCAGCCGCCTTGTGCCCAGGCGTGATAGGCTTCCTTCCAGCCCGGCGGGGTGACGACCGTGCCGTCCTTGAGCTTGGAACCGACGCGATCGCCAACGACATTGAGGGGCGCGAGGACATCGCCGGCGAACTTCGCGGCCTCCTCCAGCACCGCCTCGGTGACGCCATCCGCCAGCTCCGGTGCCAGCCCCTCCGAGATCAGGGCGTCGAGCCCGGCGACATGGCGCATCGTCGCCAGGATATCCTCGACCGGAGCACGGTACGACATCGCTTACCTCCCTCGGCGCCCGCGCAGCATGGCGGGGCGTTCGTCTCGTTACGTTGACGGCGATGCTAGCCGCGAACTATGCGCTTGCCCACGCGCTAGAGCCGGATCCGACCAGATTGAATCAATCTGGTCGGTGAATCCGTCTCCAACTAAGAGATAGAGAACGCTTTTCCGATCGGCTTGCATTGCAAGCTGATCGGAGCGTGCTCTATGCGGCGCGGTCTCGCACATGCCATCCCGGCATTGTTATAGTTTACATATGAACTTTCAAGAGAGACCGTGACAGGAACTCGTCAGACCCAACGCCTTTCCGCCGACGAGGTTGGCATCGCCGCCGCCGCGGAACTGCTGCGCGCCGGCAAGCTGGTCGCCCTGCCGACCGAGACCGTCTACGGGCTCGCCGCCGATGCCAGCGACGACCGCGCGGTCGCCTCGATCTACGCCGCCAAGGAGCGCCCGAGCTTCAACCCGCTGATCTCGCATCTGCCGGATGTCGATGCTGCCAGGCGCCAGGGCCTGTTCGATGCACCGGCACTGGCGCTGGCGAAGGCGTTCTGGCCGGGCCCGCTGACGCTGGTCGTGCCCGCCTCCAGCGCCTGCACGATCTGCAGCCTCGCCCGTGCCGGGCTCGACAGCGTTGCGCTCCGGGTGCCGTCGCATCCGGTGGCGCGCGCTGTCCTGCAGGCGGCGGGCCGGCCGATCGCCGCGCCCTCGGCCAATCGCTCCGGCCGGGTCAGCCCGACGCAGGCCGACCATGTCCTCGCCGATCTCGACGGGCGCATCGACGCCGTGCTCGACGCCGGGCCGACGGCGGTCGGGATCGAATCCAGCATCGTCGCCTGCCTCGGCGGCGCCCCGCGCCTGCTACGGCCAGGCGGCGTGCCGCGGGCGGCGCTGGAAGCGGTAATCGGACAGGCGCTAGTCATCGTCGAGGAGGGCGGCGCAGCGCCGATCGCCCCGGGATTGCTCGCCTCGCATTATGCGCCCCGCGCGGCCGTCAGGCTCGACGCAGAGGCACCACGACCGGGGGAAGCCTGGCTCGGCTTCGGGCCGGAGCCTAACGCCGCCCTGCCCGCGCTCGCCTTCAACCTGAGCCCAACCGGCGATCTGACCGAGGCCGCCGCCAATCTCTTCGCCGCGATGCGTCGGCTCGACAATCAGCGCCCGGCCACGATCGCTGTGGCGCCGATCCCGATGCAGGGCCTTGGCGAAGCGATCAACGACCGGCTGCGCCGCGCCGCCGCGCCGCGCTGAGATCGGCATTATCGCCGGAGACCCGCTTGCAATTCCGCAAGATCTGGCAATGCTGCGCGCGGAGTTGCCGGAGAGTGACCATTGTCGACGTCGAAGCTCGCCTGGGATGATTTCCGCCTGATCAAGGCGATCGCCGATGCCGGCGGGCTGACCGGAGCGGCCGCAGCGCTCAACGTCAATCATTCCACGGTATTCCGCCGGCTCGGCCAGATCGAGGAGCAGCTCGGTCATGCCCTCTTCGAACGGCGCAAGACCGGTTATGTCGCGACCTCGGCCGGCGAGGAGATGACGACGCTGGCCTCGCGCATCGATGACGACGTCACCGCTTTCGGGCGCAGGCTCGCGGGGCGTGACCTCGCCCCTTCCGGCGACTTGCGGGTCACCACCACCGATACGCTCTATCTGCATGTGCTGCTGCCGATCTTCGCAGCGTTCCGGGCGGCGCATCCGCTAGTCCGACTCGACGTCGTCATGGCCAGCCAGACGCTCAACCTCTCGCGCCGCGATGCCGACGTCGCCATCCGCGCCAGCGATTCACCGGGCGAGACGCTGGTCGGCCGCCGCCTCGCCAATCTGAACTGGGCCGTCTATGCCCGCGCCGATGCGCCAACGACCGAGGCCGAGGCGCATGAGCCGAAGCTGCTGTTCAAGCGCGACTGGGTCGCACTCGGCGACCCGCTCGGCTACGTCAAGGCCGCCCGCTATGTCCGCGACCATGTCCCGGCCGAACGGATCGCGCTGCGCTCCTCGGCCGTACTCGGCCTGACGGAAGCGGTCGAGCAGGGGATGGGCATCGGGCCCCTGCCCTGCTTCATTGCCGACCAGCGGCCGGGGCTCGTCCGCCTGCTGCCGCCGGACCCGGACTTCTCCACCGGGCTGTGGATCCTGACCCATCCCGACATCAGGCACGCGCCGCGCGTGCGCGCCTTCATGGATTTCGTCGGTGGCGAGCTGGCGAAGCGGAAGGCGCAGCTTGAAGGCGCGGGCTAAGCCGGAGCACATCGCGCCACTTCGATCATCGCCCTCGCGCCGCGGCTGATTGAGCCGGCCGCGCTTGCGTCGCCTCGATAACCTGTATACCGGTACTCTGGTTAGGGAAACCGCCATGCCACGCCTTGCCCGCGACCATCAGCCCACGCCGCTTCCGGCCGCCGCCATCGACCGGACGATGCGCGCGCCGGAGCAGGTCTATCGCGTCCTGCGCTCGGCAATCGCCTCGCTCGCCATTCCGCCCGGCAGCCCGCTGTCGGAGGGCGAGGTCGGCGCCGCCTATGCTGTCAGCCGCACACCCGTGCGCGAGGCTTTCGCCCGGCTGGCCGAGGAGAAACTGCTCGACGTCTTTCCCAACCTCGGCACCTTCGTCTCACTGATCGACCCCGGGCTGATCGGCGAAGCCATCCTGATCCGCCGATTGCTCGAAGGCGAAGCCGTCTCACAGGCGGCTGCCAACCGCGACCCGGCGCTGATCACCGAGATGAACGCGGCGCTGGATGACCATGCCGAGGCCGTCGCAGCCGGCGACTCCGCCCGCGCCTATCAGTGCGACGAGCGTTTCCACCGCGCCCTCTTCGCCCATCAGGGATTGGAGCAGATGTGGGCGAGCGTCGACCGGGCCCGGGCCCAGCTCGAACGGGTCCACCACCTGATGGTCGCCCAGCGCGGCGCGCTCGGCGACGCCCTCGCCAAGCACCGCGCCATCCTCGGCGCGATCAAGCGAGGCGATGCCTATGCGGCACATGCCGCGATGCACGTCCACATCGAAGCCAACGGCTCCTTCCTCGACCGGCTCGCCGGCCACGCCCACCCGTTCGTGCGCACGCCATGACGGCACCCTCCAAGCGCTCGCTGGGCATTACGGTGATGCCGGACTATGCCCAGTCCGAGGGCGTCGACGCCGTCCTGGAGAACATCGTCGAGCGGCTGGGCTGCGACGTGATCTGCACGATGCCGTCGGTGGCCGAGCGCTGCTCTGAGCGGCTCGGCGTGCGCGAGCCGCCGGCCGATGCCGGCGCCGGCCTTGCCCGCACGCTCGACCGGCCGCTCTGGGGCGACACCGCGCTGTGGATGCGGACGGCGCCGAGCTTCGTCCCGAACGCAAGCTTCTATCGCGATGCGCCCTATGCTCCGCCGGAGCCGGACGCGCTGACGCGACGCGAAGGCCACATCGTCGCCGACATGCTGGCCAAGGCCAAGCGCGCCGGCCTCTCCGCCCAACTCCAGGTGATGGCGGCTGCGCCGCCCGCGCTGCGCGTGCAGCAACGTCCCGATGCCGGTGCGGACGAGCCGCTGACCGTGTTCGGCACGCCAGTGCGTGGTCGTGTCGACGCCAATGTCAGCCTCGCCAGCAAGGGCTTGCGCGCCTATATGCGCGCCCTCGTCGCCGACCTCCTGGCGAACTATCCCGATTGCGACGCGCTACGCTTCGACTGGCCGGAATATCCGCCCTATGCGCTGGATAGCCTGCTCTTCGACTTCAGCCCGCCGGCGGTGAAGCGGGGACAGGAACTCGGCCACGATGTCGAGGCGATCAGAGCGCGCGCGCTGGAAGGACTTCGCAAGACGCGAACGGACATGGCCGGGAAGGCCGCCACGATCGACGCCTTGCTGCGGCCGGGCGGCTGGGCGGCCGATCTCCTCGCCTTCCGCAGCGCCATCGTCACAGACTATGTCGGCGCCCTGACGACGATCGTGAAGGAAGCCTCCTACGGCCGGGTCGGCGTGGTGATGCAAGCCTTCCCGCCGCCGCTCAACCGGCTCTCCGGCGTCGACTTCGCGGCCATGGACGGCATCGCCGACGAGATCGCGGTCAAGCACTACACCATGCACTGGCCAATGATCGAACGCGGCTATGTCGAGCGGCTGGCCGCCGTCACCGGCCTCGACGCGGACAGCGTCTTCGCCACGGTCCATCACTGGCTCGGGCTCAACGGCGGCGCAGAGACGCGCGAAGCGCTGCGCTATCCGGAGCCGCACGAACCGCATCCGGCCGACGATGCTGCGCTACGCCGGACGGTCGAGATCGCCGCCGGCCAGATCAACCATTCGCGCCTCTCGGTGATCACACATGGCTACGGGCCGCTCGACGATGTCGAGCGGCGTTTCCGGGCCGTGCTCGAAGCGCCTTGCCGGCACCTGCACATCAACCGCTACGGCTACCTCTCAGACGCGAAGATCGCCCGGCTCGGCGCGATCTGGCGGGAGACAGCCTGAGCATCGCCTGCCGGCCATAGGACCGGCCAATAAGGGGGAGGACATCATGAAGCCGTTCAAGGCAGCCATCGCCGCCATTGCCCTTCTCGCATCCTGCGTCGCGGCCGCCGCGCAGGCGCCCTACCCGACCGCTCCGGTCAAGATCATCGTGCCCTTCGCGGCCGGCGGCGCTTCCGACCTCGTCGCGCGCACCGTCGCCGAGCGCCTGCAGGCGCTGTGGGGCCAGGGCGTGGTAATCGAGAACATCGGCGGTGGCGGCAGCAATATCGGCGTCGCCGCCCTCGCCCGCGCCAAGCCGGACGGCTACACGCTCGGCCTGATCAATGCCAGCAGCCATGGCATGAACAAATGGCTCTACAAGGAGAAGCTGTCCTATGATCCGCTGCGCGATTTCGCGCCGGTCAGCCAGCTCGCGATCACGCCGAACGTGCTGGTCGTCAATCCGGAGAAGGTGCCGGCCAAGACCGTGCCGGAGTTCATCGCGCTCTTGAAGCAGAAGCCGAACGCGCTGAACTTCGGCTCCTCCGGCGTCGGCACCTCGCTGCATGTCGGCATGGAGCTGTTCCAGCAGACCACCGGGACCAAGCTCACCCATGTCCCCTATCGCGGCTCCGGCCCGATGATGGTCGACCTGCTCAGCGGCCAGCTCGACGTCGCGCTCGATGGCGCCGCCGTGGCCTGGCCCTATGTCGAGGCCGGCAAGCTCCGGGCGCTCGCAACCTCGATCCCGCAACGGGCGAGCTTCATGCCCGACCTGCCGGCGCTGAGCGAGTTCCTGCCCGGCTTCGACGTCACCGCCTGGCACGGCCTCGCCGCGCCGGCCGGCACGCCGAAGGAGATCGTCGAGAAGGTCTCGCGCGATGTGCGCGGTATCCTCGAGACGCCGGAGATCCGCGAGCGGCTGGCAGCGCAGAAGATCATCGCACTCGGCATGACACCGGACGCCTTCCGCGCCTTCATCGAGGCCGAGATCAAGAAATGGGAGCCGGTCGTCGAGAAGGCGCAGATCCGGATCGAGTGACCCTCAACCGATCTCGACGACCACCCGGCCGCGGACCTTGCCGTCGAGCAGCGCGCGGCCGGTCTCGACGACGTCCTCAAGCGGGATCGTCGCCGTCATCGCCGCCAGCCTGTCGCGATCGAGATCGCGGGCGAGGCGGGCCCAGGCTTCGAGCCGGCGCGGCTTCGGGCACATCACCGAATCGATGCCGAGCAGCGCCACGCCGCGCAGGATGAAGGGCGCGACCGAGGCCGGCAGATCCATGCCCTGCGCCAGGCCGCAGGCGGCGACGGCGCCGCCATACTTCGTCATCGACAGCACATTGGCGAGCGTGTGCGAGCCGACGGCGTCGACGCCGGCGATCCAGCGCTCCTTGCCCAGTGGGCGCCCCGGACCGGAGAGCTCATTGCGGTCGATGATCTCGGCTGCGCCGAGGCCCTTGAGATAATCCGCCTCCTCGGGCCGACCGGTCGAGGCGATGACATGCCAGCCGGCCTTGGCGAGCAGCGCCGTCGCGACCGAGCCGACGCCGCCGGCTGCGCCAGTGACGACGACCGGGCCATCGGCGGGCTTCACGCCGTAGCGTTCCAGCGCGAGCAGGCTGAGCATGGCGGTGTAACCGGCGGTGCCGATCGCCATCGCCTCGGCCGGCGTCATCCCCTCGGGCAGTGGCACCAGCCAATCGCCCTTGACCCGGCTCTTCTGGGCATAGGCGCCGAGATGCGTCTCGCCCGTGCCCCAGCCATTGAGGATGACGAGGTCACCGGGCTTGAAACCGGGATGGTCGGAAATCTCGACCCGGCCGGCGAAGTCGATGCCGGGGATCATCGGCCAGCGCCGCACCACCGGCGCGCGGCCGGTGATGGCGAGGCCGTCCTTGTAGTTCAGCGTCGAATGAGTGACGCGGACGGTGACGTCGCCTTCCATCAGGTCCGCTTCGGCAAACTCGCCGAAGGCGATGCTGGTGCCGGCTTCGCCCTTATTGGCGATGAGGGCCTTGAAAGTCGACATGAACTCACTCCCGGGAAGCTATCGAACTTCCCCTAGGAGTGACCCGCCCGGCCGCCGCCTGCAAGCGGCAAGCCGGTGCGCCTTTGGTCAGGCCGGCTGCGGCGCGGTGCGCGCGACCGGCTTCTCGACGATCGGCAGGTTGATCAGCGCCGAGGCGACGCCGAGCGCGACCGAGAGCCACCAGACGATGTTGTAGGAGCCGAACTGCTCGTAGAGGATGCCGCCGAGCAGCACGCCGAGGAAGCCCCCGACCTGGTGCGAGAAGAAGGCGAAGCCGTAGAGCATCGCCATGTATTTGGTGCCGAACATCAGCATGACCAGGGCCGAGGTCGGCGGCACCGTCGAGAGCCAGAACACGCCGATGACGATGCCGAAGGCGATCGCGGTCGTCGGGCTCGGCGGCAGCAGGATGAAGGCGGTGATGGCGACGGCGCGGCCGAGATAGATCCAGGCGAGCAAATGGCGCTTGGGCATGCGGGCCGTCAGCCAGCCGGAGCCGAGCGAGCCGACCGCATTGGCGAGGCCGATCGCGGCCAAAGTCCAGCCGCCGACCCAGGCCGGCAGGCCGGTATCCTTGAGATAGGCCGGCATGTGCACGGTGATGAAGGCGAGCTGGAAGCCGCAGGTGAAGAACCCCAGCACGAGCAGTACATAGGAGCGGTGCTTGAAGGCCTCGGCCAGCGCCTGCGCAATGCTCTGGTTGGGGGCGGCGACGACGCCGGGCGCTGCAGCGGGCTGCTTGGACCCCCGCATCGCCAGCATCACCGAGAGCGGCAGCACCGGCAGCAGGGTGAAAGCGAAGACGATCAGTGCCTGCTGCCAGCCCAGCGTCTCGATCAGGATGTTGCCGATCGGTGGAAAGAGGAACTGGCCGAAGGAACCGGCGGCAGTGCCGGCGCCGAAGGCGAGCGGGCGCCATTGCTCCGGCAGCAGCTTGCCGAAGGCGGCGAGGATCAGGTTGAAGGAGCAGGCCGAGAGCCCGAAGCCGATCAGCACGCCGGCGCCGAGATGGAGCTGCAGCGGCGTCGAGGCGTAGGACATCGTCACCAGGCCGGCGGCATAGAGCAGCGCGCCGGCGCAGAGCACCCGGACCATGCCGAAGCGATCGGCGATCGCGCCGGCGAAGGGCGCACCCAGACCCCAGAGCAGGTTCTGGATCGCCAGCGCCAGGCTGAACGTGTCGCGCCCCCAGCCGAACTGGGAGATCATCGGAAGCTGGAACAGGCCGGCACTGGCGCGCGGGCCGAAGCTGATCAGCGCGATCAGACAGCCGGCGGCGACGATGATCTCCGGCGCGTAGCCGCGCCTGGCGGTTGCGGTCATGACGGGCTCCGGAGCGAGAATCGTGTGTCTGCACGATAGGGCGTGCAACCCGAGCATGCCAACGCGATTCCGTTACGTTGCGCATCACAGGATTGCATGGAGATCTGCCTCCGCTCCCGCCACAGCCCGGTCGCGCCGATGCGTCATAAGGGGCTGAGCAGACCCAGCACAAGGAGCCAAGCGATGCCCCCGTCCAGCAATGACCGCCGCATCGACTATGTCGAATTCGTCGTCGCCGACATCCCGCGCGCCCGCAGCTTTTACGAGAAGGCCTTCGGCTGGAAAATGACCGACTACGGCCCGGACTATTGCTCCTTCGCCGACGGCCGGCTGGAGGGCGGCTTCACCACGATCGGCACGCTGAGACCTGGCGGCCCGCTGGTGGTCCTCTATGCCGACGACATCGCGGCCGTGCAGGCGAGCGTCGAGGCCGCAGGTGGCCGGATCGTCAAGCCGGCCTTCGATTTCCCCGGCGGCCGGCGCTTCCACTTCGCCGACCCGGATGGCTACGAGCTCGCGGTCTGGAGCAAGAGCTGAACCTCAGAATTCGCCGGCAAACAGCCGGTTTTCGTGCTAGGGTCGCCTCCGCAATCGTGGAGGCGTCTTATGCGTGCCGTCATAGAGTTGCTGTCCGCCTACTCTTCCTGGCTGTCCCGGATGCTTCTGGTGACGCCGGAGTTCATCACCAAAGACCGCAGAGGCAACCTGCCGCCGCCATCCGGCGGCATCGGCGCCTATTGACAGTCGCTGCCCGCTTTTGACGGCGGGCAGCAAGAACAGCTGGGCTACTTACCCCAGCGCAAGGCGAGCGGATCGAGTTCGCGCGCGAGCTCGAGCAGACCTTCGCGCGTCTGCGGATGCAGCGGCGTCAGCGGATGGCGCACCGCGTCCGACTTGATCACGCCGCCTGCCTTCATCACCGCCTTGGCCGAGCGCAGGCCGCATTGGCGGTTCTCGTAGTTGATGATCGGCAGAACGCGGGCATAGAGCGCCGCCGCCTGCCTGCGGTCGCCTGCGGCATGAGCCGCGAGGATCGGCTTGATCAGGTCGGGGATCATCGCCGAGGTCATCGTGCCGGTGGCGCCGGCATCCAGATCGGCCATCAGCGTGATCGCCTCCTCGCCGTCGAACGGGCCGACGATCGCGTCGCCGCCAGCTTCGATCAGCGAGCGCAGCTTGCCCGCCGTGCCCAGCACCTCGATCTTGAAGTAGCGGACGAGCGGCACCTCCTTGTTGAGCCTGACCATGAAGGGCACGCTCATGCTCACACCCGAAAGCGGCGCGTCCTGCAGGATGATCGGGATACCGCAGGCGTCGGCGACGATCTTGAAGTGCTCGATCATGCCCTGCTCGTCGGCCTTGAGCAGCGCGCCGTGATAGGGCGGCATCATCATCAGCATTTTGGCGCCGGCATCGGCTGCCGCCTTGGCGCGCTGCGCTGCGATGCGGGTCGAGAAATGCGAGGTGGTGACGCAAACCGGCACCCGGCCCGCGACCTGCTCGATCGAAAGCCGCATGACCTCGTCGCGCTCGGCATCGGTCAGCAGGAACTGCTCGGAGAAATTGGCGAGGATGCAGATGCCGTCGACGCCCTGGTCGACCATCAGGTCCATGACCCGGCGATTGCCGTCATGGTCGACGTCGCCGTTCTCGTGGAAGATCGTCGGCGCGATCGGGATGATGCCCTTATAGGGTTCGCTCATGGCAAGGCCTCGGTTGTTCGTGGCTGGAAGAGGGTGGAGCTCATTACGCCTGCCGATCGCCGGCTTCGCCGAGTTCGTGTCGGTAGATCGCTAGATCCTCGGGCGAGAAGCAGCAGAAGGTGATCTGATCGAACGCTGCGCCGCCCTTCAGCGTGGCGGCCACCGTCGCCACGGCGATCTTCGCAGCGGCTGCGATCGGATAGCCGTAGACGCCGGTGCTGATGCTCGGAAACGCGATGCTGCGCGCGCCTGCGGCAGCCGCGACCGCCAGTGAGCGGCGATAGCAGGAGGCGAGCAGCATCGCCTCGCTCTGGCCGCCGCCTTGCCAGACCGGCCCGACGGTGTGGATGACGAAGCGCGCCGGCAGGCGATAGCCCTGCGTCAGCTTGGCGTCGCCAGTCTGGCAGCCGCCGAGCCTGCGGCATTCCTGCAGCAGTTCCGGCCCCGCCGCACGATGGATCGCGCCGTCGACGCCGCCCCCGCCCAGCAGCGAGTTGTTCGCGGCGTTGACGATCGCGTCGACGGGCAGCGTCGTGATGTCGGCCTGGATGGCGGACAGTCTCGATCCTGTCATCGGCGATCCGCCCTCGGCTCGGTTCTGGACGGGTCACCATAGCGTCGGCATCCAGGCTCCGGCAGTGCGCCTGGCTCAAGCCTTGGCTGCGCGGGCGGTCACCAGCTTGCGGATGCCGCGCCTCGTCGAACCGATCAGCGGGAAGAGCAGCAGCGCGAGGCCGATCGCCATCAGGCTCGCAACCAGCGGATTCGACCAGAAGATCGAGAGCGAGCCCTGGCTGAAGATCATCGACTGGCGGAAGGCGTCCTCGGCCTTGTCGCCGATGACCATGGCCAGAACCAGGGGCGCGATCGGGTAGTCGAGCTTCTTGAAGAGATAGCCGACGATGCCGAAGGCGAGCGCCAGCCAGATGTCGAACTCCTTGTTGCCGACGGTATAGGCGCCAATGAAGCAGACCACGACGATCGCCGGCCCGATGATCGAGAACGGGATGCGCAGGATCGAGGCGAAGAGCGGCACCGTTGCAAGCACGACGATGACCGCGACGACGTTGCCGAGATACATCGAGGCAATCAGGCCCCAGACGAAATCGGGCCGCTCGACGAAGAGCATCGGGCCGGGATTGAGGCCCCAGATCATCAGCCCGCCCATCATTACCGCAGCGGTCGCGGAACCGGGAATGCCGAGCGCCAGCATCGGCAGCATCGCCGAGGAGCCGGCGGCATGGTCGGCCGTTTCGGGCGAGATCACGCCCTCGGGCTCGCCCTTGCCGAATTTTTCGGGATTGCGCGAGGAGCGTTTGGCCATGGCGTAGCTCATGAAGGAGGCAGCGGTCGGGCCGCCCGGCGTGATGCCCATCCAGATGCCGATGATGCTGGAGCGCAGCAGCGCCAGCCAATAGCGCGGCAGCTTCAGCGCCGTTGCGAGCACGTCGCGCGGGCTGACCTTGGCCTTGACCCCATCGAAGCGCAGCCCCTCCTCCATGGTCTGCAGGAGCTCGCCGAGGCCGAACAGGCCGATCACCGCGATCAGGAAGCTGACGCCGGCGAGCAGCACGTCGAACTCGTAGGTCAGGCGGACATTGCCGGAGACCGAATCCATGCCGATCGAAGCGAAGGCGAAGCCCATCGCCATCGAGACGATGGTCTTCAGCGGTGAGGCGCCGCCGAGGCCGACGAAGCTGGCAAAGGTCATGAAATAGACCGCGAAATACTCCGGCGAGGAGAATTTCAGCGCAAAGCGGGCGACCCAGCCCGAGAGCAGCGTGATCAGGATGACGCCGGCCATCGCGCCGATGCCGGCCGAGAGGAAGGCGAAGGAAAGCGCTTCGGTCGCCCTGCCCTGCTTGGCCATCGGGTGGCCGTCGAAGGTGGTGGCGACCGAGGACGGTTCGCCGGGGATGTTGAACAGGATCGAGGTGGTCGAGCCGCCGAAGAGCGCGCCCCAATAGAGCGAGGTCAACAGAATGATCGCTGAGACCGGGTCCATCGAGAAGGTCAGCGGCAGCATCAGCGAGACGCCGTTGGGCGCGCCCAGGCCGGGCAGGACGCCGACCAGGATGCCGAGCAGCACGCCGGCGAACATCAGCGCGACGTGGTGGGTCGTCAGCGCGATCTGGAAACCGTGGAGGAGCGAGGCGAAGTTTTCCATGGAAACCGTCCGGCTCGCGAGTTCAGAGGCCGAGCATCGCTTCGATCGGCCCCTTGAGCAGGCCGACCTGGGCGAATTTCTCGAGGCCGAAATAGAAGAAGGCGGCAGTGCCGAAAGCCGTCGCGAGCGAGGGCAGCCAGCCATAGCGGCCCTGGAAGCGCATCGCGAAGACGAGATAGAGCAGCATCGCGACATACATGCCGAGGGTGACGCTCAGCACGACAAAGGCGAGCATCGGCAGGAAGAAGGACATGACGCGTTTGCCCTGCTCCTTGTCGAGGAAGATATCGGCGAGCGCCGCCGAACCTCCCATCCGCCGACCGATCGTGGTCACGATCGTGCCCGCGCTGGCGAGCGCGATCAGCAGGCCGCAATAGAACGGGAAGGCGCCGGGCTGCGGGCCGGAGGAGTCCCAGCCGATGCCGAACTCGCGGGCGCCATTGACGATGATGAGGCCGAAGGCGAGCGTCGCCAGCGCAGTCGCGATCTCGGCCTGGAAACGGCTGATCATCGGCGCTCCTCCCGAATGCAAACGATGTTCTGAACGATCGTCCCGGGGCAAGCGGCACTCGCCCGGGGCGATCCGATTTCAAGCCGCCCAGGTCAGTTGACGACCCAGCCTTCGCTCTTGAAGACCTTGGCGTTGGCGGCCTCGTCCTTGGCGACGAAGTCGGTGAGTTCCTTGCCCTTCATGAAGCGGGCGGTCTGGGCGGTACGGGCGATGAACTCGGCCCATTCCGGGGTCTTGCTGACCTTCTCCATCACGTCGGCATAGAAGGCGACGGCGTCGGCCGGTACCTCGGCCGGCAGCCAGACGGTGCGCGGCATCTGGAAGGCCTCGAGCGGCAGGCCGGCCTCCTTGCAGGTCGGGATGTCGCCCCAGCCCTTGCCGTCATGGATCGGCTCGCTCTTGGCGAGGCGGACCGGCGAGAAGACGCAGAGCGGCTTCACTTGGCCGGCCTTCCACTGGCCGATGTTCTCGTTGGGATTGTTGGTGTTGGAATCGACATGGCCACCGGCGAGCTGGGTCGCAGCCGCACCACCGCCCTGGAAGGGCACGTAGATCCATTTGGCGCCGGTCGCCTCCTGGATCATCGCGGTCAACGTCTGGTCGGTGTCCTTGGACTGGCTGCCGGCCATCTTCAGGCTGCCGGGCTTGGCCTTGGCCGCCTCGACATAGGCCTTGGCGTCGTTATAGGGCGAGTCGCCCTTCACCCAGATCAGGAATTCGTCGAGCGCCAGCGCCGAGACCGGCGTCAGGTCGGAGAGCTTGTAGCCGAGCTTGGCGACATAGGGCAGCAGATAGGCGTTGTTGGTGCCGAAGACGACCTTGTGGGCGTCACCCTTGGCACCCTTGCCGTAGATATAGCCCTCGGCGCCGCTGCCGCCGCCCTTGTTGAGCACCACGACCGGCTGCTCGATCAGCTTGTGCTTGGTGATGATCGACTGGACGATGCGGGCGAAATTGTCGGTGCCGCCGCCAGGGCCCGAGGTGACCACGAACTCGATCGGCTTGTTCGGCTGCCAGGCGGCGGCCGGAACCACCGCTGCGATGACGGAAGCGAGCGCGGCGCCGGCCGCGATGCAGAAACGTTTCATGCTGTTTCTCCCTGAATAGTCGTTGAAACGGAGCGGCTCTTCTCGGCCGCTGGGCTGGGGGCTCAGGCGGCCTTGCGGGCCGCCTTTCCCTCGCTCGCCATCTTGATCGCGAGCAACAATGCCGCGCGGGTGGCGCCGAGATTGGCGATGCCCTTGCCGGCGATCTCATAGGCGGTGCCGTGGGCCGGCGTGCAGATCGGGAACGGGAAGCCGCCGATCAGGGTGACGCCGCGGTCGAAGCCCATCAGCTTCATCGCGATCTGGCCCTGGTCGTGATACATGGTCAGCACCGCGTCGAAATCGCCGTTCTTGGCGCGCAGGAACACCGTGTCGGACGGGAACGGCCCCTCGACCACATAGCCCTTCGCCTTGGCCGCCTTCACCGCCGGCTCGATCGTCTCGATCTCGTCGCGGCCGAAATTGCCGCCGTCGCCGGCATGGGGGTTGATGCCGGCGACCGCGATGCGCGGCGGGTTGAAGCCGGCGGCACGCAGGTTCTTCTCGGCAAGGTCGAGCGCCCGCAGGATGCGCTCCTGGGTGATGTTCCGGGCGACCTCGGACAGCGGGATATGGGAGGTGACGCGGGCGTTCCAGAGCTTGTCCAGCACGTTGAACTCGCTGGCCGGGCCCTCGAATTCGATCGCGTCGCGCACGAAGCGGATCTCGTCGTCATAGCCGGGATAGGCGAAGCGCATCGCCGCCTTGTTGAAGGGGGTGAAGAACACCGCATCGGCCTTGCCGGACGCGGCGAGACGCAGCGCGCGGCGGAAATTGTCGGTCGCGGCCTTGCCGCCGGCGAGCGTCGCCTTGCCGCGCTGGAGATCGGCCGGATCATGGTTCTTGAGATCGACGAAGACCGGCTTGCCGGCGTCGGCCGGCAGGGCATCACCCTCGCCGATGACGCGAAGATCAGGCGTGAGGCCGGCATCGTCGGCGCCGAGCTGGAACAGGCGATAGTCGCCGAAGACGACATAGCGGGCAGCCTTGCTCAGATCGGGCTCGGCCAGGATGCGCGCGGTGAGTTCGGGGCTGATGCCGGAGGGATCGCCCATCGCGACCGCGATCACCGGCAAGGAAGCCTGCGCCTTGATATCCATCTCGTCCTCCCGAGGCCGGCCACCGCCGGTTGCTTGGCCTCCGGCCTATCATGGGGGCCGCCGCGAAAGCAAGTATGCTGTATGCAGCATAACATTCCTGCACTACTCTGCCGCGAGTCCGGCAGCCGCCTCGCCTGTCCACAGGCCAGACCGCACCCGGTCGGGCGGCTGCCTTCGCAGCCGCCCGTCTCGTTGACAGCGCGGAAGCGCCATGCCGTACAGAAAGACAAAGGAGAGCCGCGATGACGAACGAGGCCGGCATGTCGAGCGAGGCGCAGGATACCTATCCGCGAATCACCCGCCGCACCTTGCATGAAGAGGTGCTCGAACGGCTGCGCGACATGATCATCGAGGGCAGGCTCGCGCCCGGTCAGCGCATCAACGAAGGCGTCGTCGGTGCGCAGCTTGGCGTCTCACGCACGCCCCTCCGGGAAGCCATCAAGACCTTGGCGAGCGAGGGGCTGGTCGAGATCCAGCCGGCCAAGGGCGCGATCGTCCGCAAGTTCTCGGCGCACGACCTGCTGCAGATTCTCGAGGTTCTGAAGACGCTGGAACAGCTCGGCGGCCGGATGACCTGTGCACAGGCGAGCGACGAGACCATCGCCGCGATCAAGGCGCTGCATGACGAAATGATGGAGCTTTATCGGACCCGCAACCGGCTCGACTATTTCAAGCTCAACCAGGCGATCCACAGCGCCATCGTCGCCGCGTCCGGCAACGATGTGCTGGTCGAGATGCACGGCACTCTCCAGGCCAGGATCAAGCGCCTGCGCTTCATCGGCAATGAGGGCCCGGAGAAATGGGCCGGCGCCGTGGCCGAGCACGAGGAGATGATCGCGGCGCTGCTGAAGCGCGACGGTGAAGCACTCGCCGCCGTGATCGGCAAGCACATGGATTCGACGCTGGTGCGCGTGCGCGACGTGCTGTGACGAGCGGGGCCGGCGCGGCCTCGCTCAATGCCCGCTGAAGACCAGCGTCTTGATCGGCAGGACCAGCGCCTGGATGCGCAGCAGCATGGCGTGCACCACCCCGGTCGCGTCGACCGCGTGCAAGGCGATGCGCCGGAGCGTTCCGGTATCCTTGGCAGCGATGATGTCGTGGTTGTTGCTGTAGGCGTTGGCGATGCAGCTCGACCCCGGCGTCACCCCGTCGAGCCCACCCGGATAGAGCGGCTCCATATAGGTCAGGATCGTTCCGGGCCGCACGACCTGCTGAGCGTCGATCAACTGCTCGCCGCTGCGGACCTGGCCGGCCGCGATGAAATCCTGCACGCCGGTCACGACCATCGGGATCACCGTCCAGGGCTTTGAAATGCAGGTGACCTCGGCGACCATGCCGACCTTCATCACCTGCGCCTCGATCTGGCCGAAGCCGGCCTGCAGCCGCCCGCGGCCGGCCTCCTCCGGGATGATCGCGCCGGCCGGGCGCATGAACGGGTTGACGACATCACCGGGCCGCAGCGTGAACTGCTCGACATGCCCGTTGAAGCCGGCCCGCACCACCGTCTTGCCGAGCTCGACCTCGGCCTGCGCCAGCGCAGCTTCGGCACTCGCCCGCTCGGCCGGAAGCAAGGTCGAGATCTTCGCCTGGGCGGCCGCTTGTGACGCCATCGTCGAGGCAACCGCGGCCTCGCGCCCGGCTGTGATGTTCTCGAGCCGCTCGATCTCGCGGGTCGCAACGATGTCGTCGTTGCGCCGCTTCAGTTCGCGCTTGGTCTGCAGTTCGTCGAGCGCCTGCTGCAGCGCGCTCTTCGCCTCCTGGATCTTACCGTCAAAGGTGATGATGTCGGCTTTCGCGACCACGAGCGCGGCATCGACCTCGGCGAGCTTGCGCCGCGCCGTCTCGACCGCCGCCCGCTGGCTGGTGCTGTCGAGGGTGAAGATCGGCGCGCCCTGTGCGACCTTGCCGCTGACGCCGACATGGACCTGCGCAACCCGGCCATTGATCTCCGGGATGATCGGGACGCTGCGGAAAAACACGGTCGCGGATGTCGTCGAGGGGTGATTGTAGAAGATCACCGTGATCAGCCCGACCGTCAGCATCACGCAGGTGACAATCCCCCAGCGCAATTCGAACCAGACCGAAAAGAGCGTGATCTCCTTGCCCAGCCGCCTGCCCTGGCCGTAGCGGCGATAGAGGTAGTCCGGGGCGATGGTGAAGAGGGCGCAGACGAGAAGCTCGAGCATCGCCGTCTCCTCAATGCTGGCCGGCCGGCGCGGCCGCCACGACCGGCGGAGGCGCCGGCTTGTCGTCCGGAGGGGCGATACCGTGCTCGATGTCGGACGCCGCCTCCCCGCCACGGCCGGGCGCGATGCCGGCGATCTTCTCGAGCGCACCGGCCATCCGGCTGAACATGCCTGAGAAATCGGGGACGTCGATCAGGGCAAGCAGCAGGCCGATGACCCAGAACAGATGCACATGCGTGAACAAGGCGAGCAGCCCGAGCACGGCGACGATCTCGAACTGCAGCTTGTGGGACTTATGCGCGATGCGCTCGGGCAAGGTGTGCAGGCGCAGGAAGAGCAGGCCGACGCCCAGCACCGCTCCAATCAACAGGATCGCGGCGGCGACCGACAGGTAGTCCGTGCCGCCCGGATCGGTGATGAACGCCGGCAGGTGAGGCGGTGCCGCCGGATGAACCTGGTCAGCCATATCATCCCCCCGGAGCGATCGACGACCTTGGGTCAGGTGACTGGCAAACCGCAGCAAAGTCAATCGGCCCGCGCGGACTACGCATAGCGTCTTGACAGGTCGACGGCCCTCACCTCCGCTTGCGGCAAGAAGCCGGCGAGGAACGGTCAGCCATGCTCACCCTGCGCCAGATCGAGGTGATCCGGGCGATCATGATCACCGGCACGATCGCTGGTGCGGCGAAGCTGCTCAACGTCTCCGCACCCGGCATCAGCCGGCTGATGAAGCACACCGAGCGCTCGCTCCGGCTGAAACTGTTCGAGCGCCGGCAAGGCCGCTATGTGCCGACGCCGGAAGCCAAGGACATCTTCGAGCAGATCAACGGCGTCTATCGCAAGGTCGACGACCTGCATTCGATGCTGGCCCGGATCGAGCGCGGCGGCGATGTCGAGTTCAAGCTCGGCTCGGTGCCGAGCATCTGCCATGTCATGGTGCCGCGTACCATCGAGCGCCTCAGGCGCAAGCATCCCGACCTGCGCATCGACATCAACATCCTGAAGATCGAGGAAGCGCTCGACTATCTCCTGCTCGGCAAGGGCGAGATCGTGGCGATGAGCTACAAGCTGGATCATCCCGGCCTCGACTTCATGCCTCTCGCCATGGGCGAACTGCTCTGCATCGTGCCGCAGAACCATCCGCTCGCCGGCTACAGCAGCATCTCGGCCCGCGAGATCGTCCAGCACCAGCTGATCGGCATCGACCCGAACGACCCCTATGGCCGGATCATGAGCGAGATCTTCCAGCGCCAGGGCCTCCATTACGAGATGGCGATCAAGGCGCGGTTCGGCACAACCGTCTGCTCGCTGGTGCGGGCCGGGCTCGGCATCGCCATCATCGACCAGTTCACCGTCGCGCATGGCTCGATGCAGGGCATCGCCACGATCCCGATCGAAGAGCCGACCCGCTTCCAGACCTATGTCGCGATGAAGAACGACAAGGCGCTCTCGCTCTATGCCGAGACTTTCGTGAAGTTGCTGCGCGAGGAGATGAACGCGGTCGTTTCACCGCGGCTAGCCGCCGAAAGATAACATCAGGTTAGGCAGCAGCGACGAATTGGTCATCGCGTTACGGCTGCAAATCGGTTTAGCTGCAGGCTCATGCGCAAGCCCGCCGAGACGGGCCGTGACGGGGATGGAATACCGACCATGGTCATCGCCAGGAAGAGCAAGCGGGTGCTGCTCGGGCTGATCGGCTTCCCGATCGCGCATTCGGCGACCCCGACGACGCAGGAAGCCGCGGCGCGGGCGGCCGGGATCGAGGCGCATTACCATCTGATCGAGGCCGCGGGCGCCGGACGCGATGACCTGGCCGCCATGCTCGACGGCATCCGCCGACTCGGCTTCTCCGGCATCAACGTCACCTATCCCTACAAGGAAGCCGTCGTGCCACTGCTCGACGGGCTGTCCGAGCAGGCCGCCGCCATGGGCGCGGTCAACACGATCGTCGTCGACGATGGCCGCCTGACCGGCCACAACACCGACGCCTCGGGCTTCGCCACCGCCTATCGCCGGCTCGGCCGGCAAGATGGCGACAGGCCGGTCGCGATCATCGGCACCGGCGGCGTCGGCAAGGCGATCGCCTTCGCGCTCGCCGATTGCGGCGTCACTCGCCTGCGACTCTGCGACGTCGATCGGAGTCGAGCCGAAGCGCTGGCCGGGCTTCTCGGCACGCGGGCACGCGTCGAAATCGCCGCCAACGCCGAGGAGGCGGCCGAGGGCGCCGCCGGCATCGTCAACGGCACGCCGATCGGCATGCTGCCGGACCGCGGCATTCCGATCGAGCCCGGCGCGATCCGGGCCTCGCAATGGGTGGCTGACGCAGTCTATCACCCGCTCTGGACACCGCTGCTGAAAGCGGCGCAAAAAGCCGGCACAACAGTGATGACCGGGCGCGAGCTGGCGATTCACCAGGCGGTCGATGCTTTCCGGCTCTTCACCGGCCTGGAAGCGTCGGAAGCGGTTATCGGCGCCGCCTTCGACTCCGTGACCGCGACGGGCGAGACGACCGAGCACGCCGCATGAGCAAGACGACCCGGACAACACCGGGCGGGGATCAAGAAGCCTAAGGACAAGTGGAGGAAACGAGCATGAAGAAGCACTGGATCATCGCTGCCGCGCTCGGCATGGCCGTCAGCCTGCCGGCACTGGCGCAGGACAAGGTCAAGCTGGTCGACGTCGTCGAACTCTCGGGCGCAGGCGCGACCGCCGGCACCAACTGGAAGAACGGCATCGACCTCGCCGTCGCCGACATCAACGCCAAAGGCGGCATCCTCGGCAAGCAGATCGAGATCGTACACTACGACACCCAGACCAATCCGGGTAACACCCGCGCTGCCGTGCAGCGCGCCATCGACGAGGGCACCTACGCCGTGCTCGGCCCGGTCTTCTCCGGCCCGATCGGCGCCTCCATGCAGATCGCCCAGCGCGCCGAGATCGCCCAGCTCGTCGGCGGCGAAGCGGCCGGCCTGACCAAGCAGGGTAACGAATACCTGTTCCGGACCTCGCTGAGCCAGACTGCGGCTATGCCGAAGATCGCGAAATACCTGAAGGACACGGTCAAGGCCGGCTCGGTCGCCGTCGTCTGGGTCAACAACGACTTCGGCAAGGGCGGCCGCGACGCGATCATCCCCGAGCTCGAGAAGGCCGGCATCAAGCTCGCCGCCGACATCGCCACCGAGCAAGGCCAGGCCGACTTCGCCGCCGACGCGATCAAGGTCAAGAACTCCAATGCCGACGCGATCTTCGTCTATCTGAACGAGGAGGAGAGCGCCCGCTTCCTGCGCGCCGCCAAGCAGCAGAGCATCACCAAGCCGATGGTCGGCGAGACCACCCTGCTCGGCGCCAAGGTGATCGAGCTCGCGGGCGATGCCGCCAACGGCGTCAAGGGCCATGTCGGCCTCTCAATCGATGCGCCGATCCCGGCCTTCCAGGAGTTCGGCAAGAAGTTCCAGGCCAAGTACAACTACGCCTCGGACCATAACGGCATGAAGGGCTACATGGCCGTCTACATGGTGAAGTGGGCGACCGAGAAGCAGAAGAAGTTCGACAAGAAGGGCGTCGCCGACACGCTGCGCGGCGCGACCATCAAGACTTCGGAAGAGCCGGGCATCCTGATCGAGACCACGATCGAGAAGAACGGCGACCTCGACCGCGAGAGCTTCCTCGCCGAGGTCAAGGACGGCAAACAGGTGATCACGGCGACGCTGCCGAAGATCAACCCGTAACAGGCACGTCATTCTCGGGCGGCGCAGCGCGCCGACCCGAGAATCTCATCGTCCAGAGATGGTCGGGCCAGTCCCGACCATGATGCTCACCGAACCGAGCGAGCAAAGCCATGGCCGAATTCCTCGCCTATCTCATCGCCGGCATTGCCACGGGCGCGATCTATGCCCTGGCCGCGATCGGCTTCACCCTGGTCTGGCAGACCTCGCAGACGATCAATTTCGCCCAGGGCGAGTTCGTCATGCTGCCGGCCGTGCTGGTGCTGCTCGCGATCAAGCTGTTCGGCGCGCCGATCTGGCTCGGCGCCCTGATCGGCATCGCCGCCTTCATCCTGATCTTCGGCGTCGGCTTCAAGCTGACGATCGTCGATCCGATGATCCGGCACGGCGTCCTGCCGCTCGCCATCGCCACCATGGCGCTGTCGATCATCATGAAGGAAGGCGCCAAGGACGGCTTCTCGGCCGAGGCGCAGAAATTCCCCTCCTTCGTGCCGACCGAGACGATCTCGGTCTTCGGTGCCGCGATCTCGCTGCAGCATGTCGCGATCATTGCTGTCGCCTTCGGCGTGATCGGCCTGCTGCAATGGTTCGTCGGCAGCACCCGGCTCGGCCGTCAGATGCAGGCGACGGCGCAGAACCCGACTGTGGCGCGCATCCTCGGCATTCCCGTCGAGCGCATGGTGCTGCTGACCTTCGTGATCAACGCAGGCCTCGCCGTCGTCGCCTCGGTGCTGATCTCGCCGATCTACCTGGCGAAGTTCTCCAATGGCGAGGTCATCGGCCTGTTCGCCTTCATCGCGGCGATCGTCGGCGGCTTCAACCAGGTCCGCGGCGCCCTCGTCGGCGGGCTGATCGTCGGCATCGTCGACAGCATGGCCGCGGCCTACATCTCGACCTCCTACCGGCTCGCCGTGCCGCTGGTGCTGCTCGTCGTCGTCATCCTCGTCAAGCCGGAAGGCCTGATGGGCCGCAAAGAGGAGCGCCGGGTATGACTGCGCCCGCCACCCACAGCGCTGCCCCGGCGACGCGCCGCCTGCCCCTCCCCGCCTTCATCGACGGCACGCTGCTGACGCTCGTTGCCGCCGCGGTCATCCTCTGGTTCGTGCCATCGGGCATGGGCCGCTACGGCACCTATGTGCTCTCGCTCTGGCTGGTGATGAGCGTCGCCGTGATGGGCCTGAACCTGACGCTCGGCTATGCCGGCCTGAAATCGCTGGCCCAGGCCGCCTTCATGGGCATCGGCGCCTATGCGACGGCGCTGCTGACCAGCAAGGTCGGGCTCAACTGGTACGCCTCCTTCGCGATCTCCGGCCTGCTCACCTTCGCGGTCGGACTCGTGCTCGGCTTCCCGGCGCTCAGGGTCAAGGCGCATTACCTTGCCTTCGTCACCCTCGCCTTCTCGACGCTGATCTGGCTCGTGCTGCGCAATGAGCAATGGCTGACCGGCGGCGTCTTCGGCCTCTCCAACATCCCGCGTCCGAGCTTCTTCGCCCTCAAGCTCGACGGCGCGCTCGCCTTCCACCGCTTCGTCGTCGTCGTCACCTTCCTGCTCGCCGTGGTGCTCTGGTGGATGATCCGCTCGCCCTGGGGCCGCGCCTTCACGGCGCTGCGCGAGAACCCGATCCGCGCCGCGAGCCTCGGCATCGACACCCGCATGTACACGCTGCTCGCCTTCGCGATCGGCTCGGCCTATGCCGGCTTCGCCGGGGCGCTCTATGCGCCCCTGGTCGAGTTCATCGACCCCTCGCCCTTCTCGCTGTCGCAGAGCTTCTTCCTGCTGCTGATGGTGGTCGCGGGCGGCGCCGGCTACCTGCTCGGGCCGTTCATCGGGGCGCTGCTCGGCGTGGTGCTGCCGGAATGGCTGCGCTTTGCCGGTTCGCTCTACCTGATCATCTTCGCGGCGATCGTCATGCTGTTGCTGATCGCCTGCCCGCAGGGCATGAGCGGCCTGCTTGAGCGCGGCTGGAATCGATTGACCGGCAAGGCGGGAGGCAGCCGATGAACCAGGTCCTCGAAGTCTCCAACCTCCACAAGGCCTTCGGTGGTATCAAGGCGGTGAATGGCGTCTCCTTCAAGGTCAACGAAGGCGAGATCCTTGGCATCATCGGCCCCAATGGCTGCGGCAAGTCGACCCTGTTCAACTGCATCCTCGGCCAGCTCGAGCCGACCGAGGGCGCGGTCAAGCTCGACGGGCGCGACGTCACCAACATGCGCCCCTCCGAGCTCAACAAGCTCGGCGTCAGCCGCACCTTCCAGCTGCTGCAGGTCTTCCCCGAGCTCTCGGTGCGCGAGAACCTGATCCTCGCCGGCCAGGAGCATGAGGGCACGATGCTCTCGCGCTTCTTCGGCGCGCGCGATGCCGGGCTGACGGCGAAGGCCGAGCAGATGATCGGCTTCTTCAAGCTCGGCCATCTCGCGGACGCCAAGGCCGGCGGGCTCTCCTATGGCCAGCAGAAGCTGCTCGACGCCGCCATGGCCTTCATGGCGGGGCCACGCCTCGTCCTGCTCGACGAGCCGGCTGGCGGGGTCAATCTCACCATGCTCGGCGATCTCAAGGAGCGGCTGCGCGCCATCAACGCCGAACAGGGCGCGACCTTCGTGGTGATCGAGCACAACATGGATTTCGTGATGTCGCTGTGCTCGCGCGTCATCGTGCTGGCCGAGGGCAAGGTCCTGGCCGAGGGCGCCCCGGCCGAGGTCCGCGCCAATCCGGCGGTGATCGAAGCCTATCTCGGGCACTAGCCGTCATGCTCGGGCTTGACCCGAGCATCTCCTGATAGAGATTCTCGGGTCTGCGCTGCGCTCCGCCCGAGAATGACGTGAATGGGAACGGAGACGAGAATGACCCCCATCCTCGAACTCGACGGCGTGGTCGGCGGCTATGGCGCCATGACCATCCTCAACGGCACGAGCTTCAAGGTGCCGCGCGCCGCGATCACCACGGTGATCGGCCCGAACGGCGCCGGCAAGTCGACCGTGTTCAAGGCGATCTTCGGCCTGCTCAAGGTGCGCGAAGGCCATATCCGGCTGGAAGGCCGGGAGATCACCAACTGGAACCAGCGCAAGCTGCTGGAAGCCGGCATCTGCTATGTGCCGCAGGGCCGCAACATCTTCCCCGAGCTCTCGGTGCGCCACAATATCGAGCTCGGCGCGGTCGCGGCCGGCAGCCACATCACCGACATGCCCAGGCGGATCGAGGCGGCGCTCGACCGCTTCCCGTCGCTGCGGGCCAAGGCCGACGTCCAGGCCTCGACCCTCTCCGGCGGCCAGCAGAAGCAACTCGAGATCGTGCGCGGCCTGTTGCTCGATCCCAAGCTGGTGCTGATCGACGAGCCCTCGATCGGGCTCTCGCCGATGCTGGTGCAGGAGACCTTCGACATCCTGAAGGAGCTCAGAGCCAAGGGTGTCACCATCCTGATGATCGAGCAGAACGCCCGCTCGGCGCTGGAAATCTCCGACGAAGGCCTGGTGCTCGAGCTCGGCCAGACCCGCATGCAGGGCCCGGCAGCCACCATTCTCGCCGATCCCCGTGTCGCCCAACTCTTCCTCGGCGGAGCGATGACGGAAGCGGCCTGAGGGCGCCGCGTCATCAGCTTCGACCTGGCCATTTCGAGCAGCGGGCGAGACGGCGTCACGCCCGCTACGCGAGGGCTAGCTGGTCACCACGACCTTGCCGACTGCACGGCCGCTTTCGAGCAGCTCATGCGCCTGCGCGATCTCGTCGAGCGGGAAGCGCGCAGCGATCTCGTGGCTGAGCCAGCCGCCCCGCAGCCCCTCCCCGATCGCAGCGGCGGCCTCGTCATGCGCGGCCGCGTCCATGACATAGACCAGCACGAAGCGGATCGCGGCATCGAGCTGGAGCAGCGGCCAATAGGGCAGAACGGGCTCGGCAACCGCATCGGATGAATAGGTCGCGATCACGCCGCGCGGCGCCAGCACCTGCATGGTCAGGTCGAGATTGGCGCCGAAGGCGACCTCGACGACGCGGTCGACGCCACGCTCCTTGCCGGTGAACTCGCGAATGCGCCCGGCGAGATCATCGTTGTGGCGGTTGAGCACGAGATCGGCGCCGGCCGCCTTCGCCGAGCGAGCCTGCTCCTCGCGGCTGACCGTCGTAATCACCCGCGCCCCGCTTTGCTTGGCGAACTGGATGGCGTAGCGGCCGACTGCGCCAGCCCCACCAGTGACGAGCACGACCTTTCCTGCCACCGAACCGTCGGCGAGGACGCAGCGATGCGCCGTCATCGCCGGCACGCCGAGAGCAGCACCCTCCTCGAAGGAGACGCTGGCGGGCAGTGGCTGGACCTGCCGCGCCGGCAACGCGACATACTCGGCCGCGCCGCCGAAGGGCCGGCCGAGCGACGCCTCGTAGAACCAGACCCGCTCGCCGATGCGGCTCTCCAGCTCGGGCGAACCGGCGGCGACGATCTCGCCGGCACCGTCCTGATGCGGGATGACCAGCGGAAACGGCATCTGGTCGCGGCCGAGCCAGCCGGCGCGCCCCTTCCAGTCGGATGGGTTGATGCCGCTGGCGCGGACCCTGATCAACAGCTCACCCGGCCCCGGCTTCGGGTTTGGTTGCTCGCCGACTTCAAGGACCTCGGTCGCCGGTCCCTTGCGCTGATACCATGCTGCTTTCACTGCCGTGCTTCCTTGCGTGGTTGCGGAAGCAGGCAAGTGTCGTCATAGCTCATCTGGCACAAGTACGTACAAAGAGAACATGTACTATCATGGATGTAAGTGCCTTATCGCCTGACCACGCCACTGGAACGAGGCCGCGCCGCGAGCCGGCGGCCCGCACGGGCTGCGGTGTCGAGGCGACCTTGTCGGTGATCGGCGGGGTCTGGAAGCCGGTGCTACTGTTCCAGCTTCTGCGCGGCAAATTGCGCTTCAACGCGCTGTGCCGGCTGACGCCACGCGCGACACCGCGGATGATCACCCTGCAATTGCGCGAGCTGGAGGCGGATGGCGTGGTGCGCCGGATCGTCTATCCGGAAGTCCCGCCCAAGGTGGAGTACGAATTGACCGAGTTCGGGCAATCGCTGGAGCCGGTGCTGCTCGCCATGCGCGCCTGGGGCCAGAGCTTCCAGGCGCGCATGGACGCTGCAGAGACTGAGCCTGGGGGAGGATCAGCTCAGCCGCGCAGCATCTGCATCGCAGCGGGATAGTAGCGGAAGCCGTCGCCGGCCTTGGCGAGATTGCCGAAGCCCGGCCAGGCGAAGTGATAGGACATCACCGGCGTTTTCTGCTCGGCCAGCATGGTGAGCAGCTTCACCCGCGACTGCACCGACATCTTCGGGTCCCAGTCATAGGCGAATTCGATGCGCGGGTTCTCGGTCAGCAGCACCGGGTGATGCGTGAGATCACCGAGGAAGGTGAACGACTTCCCGCCCGAGGAGACGTTGAAGATGGTGTGGCCGGGGCTATGGCCCGGCGCCGAGATCGCAGTGATTCCCGGCAGGAACTCCTGGCCGTCCTTGAAGAAGACGATGCGGTCGCGCACCGGGCGCAAGTTGGCGCGAGCGTGGTCGCCGAACGCCTTGAACGGCGTGCCGAGCCGGGCGTCGTCGAGCCAGTAATCATGATCGATCTGGCTGATATAGATCTGCGCATTCGGGAAGTGTGGCTTGCCCTCGGCCGAGCAGATGCCGCCGGTATGGTCGATATGGGCGTGGCTGCAGACGATCGCGTCGATCGAGGCTGGGTCGATGCCGGCTTCCTGCATGCTCTTGAGCAGCCGTCCGGTCGTCGGGCCGAAGGCCTTGGAGAAGCCCATGCCGGTGTCGAACATCACCAGCCGGTCGCCAAAATTGACGATCGGGATGTTCTGCTCGAGCACGACATTGTCCTTGGCCAGGAAATTCGTCTCGAGCAGGCCGTAGACCTGCTCCTTCGGCAGGCCGAGGAAGCTGGAGCCGGGATCGCCGAGCGGCAGCGGTCCATCGGACACCACCGTGACCTCGGCCTGGCCAAGCGCGAAGCGATAGTAATAGGGCACCTGGCTGTTCGCGAGCGGGGCCTTGGCGAAGGCGCCGCCGGGCAAAGCCGCTCCGGCGGCGAGCGCGGCCGCACCGGACAGGAAGCCGCGGCGGCTGGTGGGCGGGATGAGCAGGTTCGACATGGCGTTCCTCCGGGTGGAAAGGGAGCGGCGTCGGGCGCCGTCTTCTTCGCCGGGCGGCCTTGCGTCACGTCAGGCCTTGCCGGAAGGAAAGGATGCACGCCTGCGGAGTGGACGGCCAATAAGGCTTCGCTCTAGTCTGCATAAGCGAAAGCTCGCGCTCGCGGGCCGATGAAGGGGAACGGGACGACGATGGATCTGCGCCAGTTGCGCTATTTCACGGCCATCGTCGAACAGGGCTCATTCTCCAAGGCAGCGCTCAAGCTCCGGGTGGCGCAGCCGGCGCTGAGCCAGCATCTGCGCCATATGGAAGACGAGCTCGGCGTCGCCCTGCTGCATCGCGGCACGCGCGGCGTGCAGCCGACCGAGGCTGGCGAGCGCCTGCTCGCCAAGGCGCGCATCATCCTCGCCGAATTCGCCGAACTGCGCGACAGCGTCCGCGGCGAGCAGGCGGCACCGGCCGGCGAGGTCCGCATCGGCCTGCCCGGCACGGTCAGCGAGCAGTTCAGCGTGCCGCTGATCGAGGCAACGCAGGAGCGCTTTCCGGATGTGCGCATCCGCATCGCCGAGGCGATGAGCGGCTTCGTGCTCGACTGGCTGCGCAAGGGCGAGGTCGATCTTGCGGTGATCTACTCGACCTCGGACCTGAAGGGGCTCGGCATCCACCATATCCTGACCGAGGAGCTCTGCCTGTTCGGCGTGCCGGCCCTGACGGCGCTGAAGACCGCGCCAGGACAGGCGGTAACGTTGACCGAGGCGGCCGGGCTCGACCTGATCCTGCCCGGGCCGGGTCATGGCCTGCGCGATCAGATCGACGAGGCTGCGGCGGGCATCAATGCCACCGTCCATGCCGCGGTCGAGATCGAATCCTATGCGCAGATCAAGCGCCTCGCGGAGCGCGGCCTCGGCTACGGCATCCTGCCGCGCATGGCGGTCCGGGCGCAGGAGAAGGCCGGCATCTTCCGGACATGGCCGCTGGAGGAGCCCTCGCTCTATCGCAAGGTCTACCTCGCTTATTCGACCGAGCGGCCGATGACCGCCGCTGCCCGCGCCATCGGCCAGCTCTCCTGGGAGATCCTGCGCGGTCTCGTCGCCGACGAGCGCTGGACCGCGACGCTCGGCGACGAGACCGATCCGCCCGCCTTATACGGCTGATCGGGATTTCGTCTTTGACAGGCGGCGCGGCGGGCCGAACACTCCTCGGCACATCAGCTCACGAGGATACGCCTTGAAGACCCGCGCCGCAGTGCTGCATGCCAGCCCCGTCACCGCGCCCTATGCGCAGTCGAAGCCGCTCCGGATCGAGGAGGTCGAGCTCGCCCCGCCGGCGATGGGCGAGGTGCTGGTCAGGGTCCGCGCCGCGGGCCTCTGCCATTCCGACCTCTCGGTGATCGACGGCAACCGGCCGCGCCCGGTGCCGATGGTGCTCGGCCATGAGGCGGCCGGCGAGGTCGAGGAGGTCGGCCCCGGCGTCACCGATCTCAGGAAAGGCGACCGCGTCATCATGGTCTTCGTGCCGTCCTGCGGCCATTGCGCGCCGTGCAGCGAGGGGCGCCCTGCCCTGTGCGAGCCTGGTAATGCCGCCAACGGCGTCGGCGAATTGATGGCCGGGGGGCGCCGGCTCTCGCAGAACGGCAAGCCGGTGCATCACCATGTCGGTGTCTCCGCCTTCGCCGAGCACACGGTGATGTCGCGCCATTCGCTGGTGAAGATCGAAGCCGATATCCCGCATGAGATCGCCGCGCTGTTCGGCTGCGCCGTGCTGACCGGTGTCGGCGCGGCGGTGAACACCGCCAAGGTCCGCGCCGGCGAGACAGCTGCCGTCGTCGGGCTCGGCGGCGTCGGCCTCTCGGCTTTGCTCGGTGCCGTCGCCTGCGGCGCCTCGCGCGTCATCGCCGTCGATCTCTCGGACGAGAAGCTCAGGATCGCCCGCGAGCTCGGCGCGACCGACACCTTCAACGCCGGTGCGCCCGATGTCGTCGAGGCGATCCGCGCCGCGACCAAGGGCGGCGTCGATCACGGGCTGGAGATGGCCGGCTCGGTCAAGGCGCTGGAACTCGCCTACCAGATCACGCGGCGTGGCGGCACGACGACGACGGCAGGCCTCGCCAACCCCGCGCATACCATGGCGTTGGCGCCGGTCAGGCTCGTCGGCGAGGAGCGGACGCTGAAGGGCTCCTATGTCGGCTCCTGCATCCCGGTGCGCGACATTCCCCGCTTCATCGACCTCTATTTGCGCGGCCGGCTGCCGGTCGACAAGCTCTGGACCAGTTCGAGCCCGCTCGAGGGGATCAATGAGGGCTTCGACGCGCTGAACGAAGGCCGGACGATCCGGCACGTCATCCAGATGTGAGGGCTGGCCGCTTCAAACGGGACAAGGTGCCGCCTCCAGTGGCCGCTCGCGCTGGCGCTCGATCGGACGCGCAACGATATTTCGAGCCTGTCCGAGAGCCTCGTCGAGCGAGAGGGTTGAACGCCGGCGCGCCGTCAAAGCCTGCGGGAAGTCCGTACGATAATGCGCCCCGACGCTCTCTTCGCGTCGCAGCGCCGCGACCGCCAACATCAGGCCGACGATGGCCGGATCGGCCGCAGCCGTCGAACCGGCCGCGAGCGGCAGCAGTTGGCGCACACCTGCTTCGAGGCCGACCCGGTCGCGCAAAACGCCGAGCGCATCGCCCAGAATAGCGCGCACCGGCGTGGCATCCGCGGGCGGCAATGACGGCACTGCCAATGCGTTTGCGCGGCGCTCCGGTCTCGCCAGCGCCCCGCTAAGACTTTGCGCGACCCAGGCGGCGCAAACGACGGCTTCGGTCAGCGAATTGCTGGCGAGTCGGTTGGCGCCGTGTAGCCCGGTGCAGGCGGCCTCGCCGCAGGCCCAGAGTCCTGCGACAGAGGAACGCCCCTCACCGTCCACGGCGATGCCTCCCATGTGGTAGTGCGCCGCCGGCCGGACCGGGATCGGCTGGGTCGCCGGGTCGATGCCTGCCGCTCGGCAGGCGGCGGCGATCGTCGGGAAACGCCGCGGGAAGCTGGGACCGAGTGCCGAGCGCGCGTCCAGGAAGACGCGATGGCCGGCCTGCAGATGCGCCCAGACCCGGCGCGCGACGACGTCACGCGGGGCGAGCTCCGCGCCGGGGGCGTCCGCCATGAAGCGCGCGCCGGTCTCGTCGATGAGCGTCGCGCCCTCGCCGCGCACCGCCTCGCTGATCAATGGCATCGGCCGCGCCGGACCATCGAGCACGGTCGGGTGAAACTGGACGAACTCCATGTCGGCCAGCATCGCCCGTGCCCGCGCCGCCAGCGCCAGCCCCTGCCCGCAGGATGTCAGCGGGTTCGAACTGTGCGGAAAGAGGCCGCCGACCCCGCCAGTGGCGATGACCACGCGGCTCGTCTCGAATACGACCGCGCGGCCAGTGCCATCGCGAGCCAGCACGCCGGCGACCTCGCCATCGGCGAGCAGCAAGGCCTGCGCCGTGACGCCTTCGAGGATCGCGGCGGACGGCGTTCGTCTCACCGCCTCGACAAGCGCCCGGATCAGCTCGCGGCCTGTCCCGTCGCCGGCGGCGTGAACAATACGGCGGCGCTGATGCGCAGCTTCCAGCCCAAGGCGCAAGGCGCCGTCCGGCGCCCGGTCGAACACGGCGCCGTGGCGCATCAGCGCCTCGATCGCAGCCGGAGCGGCCCTCGTCACCCGCTCGGCAATGTCGGGGTCGCCGAGCCCGGCGCCGGCGGCGAGCGTATCGGCGAGATGCAGCTCGGGGCTGTCGTCAGTGCCAAGGCTTGCCGCCAGACCGCCCTGCGCCCAGCCGCTCGACGACTGTGTCCCGAGAGGAGCCGCGGAGAGCAGCAGGACCGGCTCGGGCGCCAGATGCAGCGCGGTCATAAGACCCGCGAGACCGGCGCCGATGATCACCGGCCTGCCGTTCAGGCGATGGACCTCTGGCTTCATACCGCCAGCATGCGCTCGACGGCCCGTCGCGCGCCTTCCGCCGTCGCCGGATCGAGCGTCACCGCATGGTGCATTTCCTCCAGCGCCCGACGGATGTTCGGGAGCGTGATCCGCTTCATGTGCGGGCAGAGATTGCAGGGGCGGATGAAGTCGACATCGGGATGCAGGACCGCGACATTGTCGCTCATCGAGCATTCCGTCATCAGCACGACGCGCGCCGGCTTGTTGGCCGCGACATAGTCCGCCATCGCCGCCGTCGAGCCGGCGAAATCGGAGACGGCGACCACATCCGGCGGGCATTCCGGATGCGCCAGGACGACGACTCCCGGATGAGCCTCCCGCAACTCTGCGATGTCGCCCGCCGTGAAGCGCTCATGCACCTCGCAATGCCCCTTCCAGGCGATGATCTCGACCCTGGTCTCGGCCGCGATATTGCGGGCGAGATATTCGTCCGGCAGCATGATGACGCGCTCGCAGCCGAGGGATTCGACCACCGCCTTGGCGTTGCCTGACGTGCAGCAGATGTCGGACTCCGCCTTCACCGCAGCCGAGGTGTTGACATAGGTGACGATCGGCACGCCCGGATAGCGTGCCCGCATCAACCGCACATCCGCTGCCGTGATCGAATCCGCCAGCGAGCAGCCGGCCTCCAGATCCGGGATCAGCACGGTCTTGTCCGGATTGAGCAGCTTGGCGGTCTCGGCCATGAAATGGACGCCGGCCAGCACGATCACATCGGCATCGACCGTCATCGCCTTGCGCGCCAAAGCGAGGCTGTCGCCGACGATATCCGCGACGCAGTGGAAGATTTCCGGCGTCTGGTAGTTGTGCGCCAGGATGACGGCATTGCGCTTACGCTTGAGCTCGAGGATCGCCTCGACATCCCCGGCGAAGACCTGCCATTCAGCGGCGGGGATCACCCGACGCACACGTTCGTAAAGGTCCTCGGTTCGTGCCCGAGCGGCGGAAAATGCGACCATTTTTCTTATACTCCATGTGAGCATAAAGTCGGCATATGCTTACTCTGAGTATAAGGCATGTCAAGCCCTGGTCAGCGGCAACTTTGTTCCGCCGGCCGCCCGTTCGGCCAGGACGGCATGGCGGAAGCGAAAGAGCTTCGCGGGCCGTCCGCCAGTGTCGGATGTGGTGACGCCGGTCTCCTCGACCAGCTCCTGCTGTTCGATCAACCTGCGGAAATTCTGCTTGTGCACGAGCCGGCCGGCCAAGGCTTCGACGGCGCGCTGGATCTGAAGCAGCGTGAAAGCGGGCTGCATCAGCTCGAAGACGACCGGTCGATATTTGATCTTCGCCCGCAGCCGGGCGATCCCCGTCGCCAGGATGCGGCGATGATCGCCAGTCATCGCTTTGCCCGGGATGCGTGCCGTACCGGACGGCTCGCCGGGCTCTCTCACCCGCTCCGGCACCAGCGCCGCCTCATAGAGCAGTTCATAGCGCTGCAGGACGAGTTCCTCGTTCCAGACTGCCCCATCGAGCCCGAACACTAATGCGCAGCGACGCCAGCGTTCCTCCGACAGGAGCGTGGTGCCCCCGGCCTTTGCCCAAGCGCGCAATCGCGGCACGAGATGCTCGGCGATGACGGCGGGCGGGCCGTCGCGATGATCCTCCCAGGGGAAATAGTCGTACCAGCTGCGCCAGCCGACCTCGCCCCTCGCCTCGCGTGTCAGGCCGAGATAGCTGATCGAGATCCCGCGCTGGGAGGTGCCTGCCGCGCCCCGGTCGCGATCCGCGAAAGTGTAGAGCTGCTCGACATAGCCGAGAGGGTGATGCGTCTGTTCCTCGACCCAGATGCGCAGCCCGGTCTGCAGCGAGCGATGCGCGTCCTCGAACGGCCCGGACGGCAGGGCGTCGCCGTTCTGGACGGTCAGGACCGATGGCGAGCCGTTCACGACCGCGACGAGAATGGCGATCAGATCGACCGCGATGGCGCCAGCGAGGCTGGCCGTCGTCGTTTCAGGCACCCGATTCCCCTGTCTCGGGAGCCCTTATGCCATTGTCATGGCGTGCACGCACGCCTACCCGCGGGTCGACGTGGTGCTATCGATGACCCTGGGGCGCCGGGCTCGTTTCCGGCCCGCTGCGAGGAGCGAGGATCGCAGAAAGGGCCGCCACCAGCATCAGCGCAACCGCGAGCCCGGCGAGCGCCGAGAAGCCGGCACTCGCATAGAGTGGCCCGAAGCCCGTCGTCCCGGCGAAGAGCGCGAGATAGGTGACGCCGCTGTTGAGGCCCATGATCGCGCCGCGGCGGCCGGGATCGAGCGAAGCCAGCCGGAGGATCAGCACGTTCAGCGCGGCGTGATTGGCCATGCCCCAGCAAAAGACGACGGCGAGCAGCGCCGGGTAAGAGGCGGAGGCGGCGGTCATCACCAGATAGACGCAGCCGACCACGGCGAAGAACAGCGGCAGCAGGCGCGCCGGGCCGAGCCGATCGATCCAGCGATCGAGGAAGGTCGTCGCTCCGAAGCCAAGCCCGTAGCACAAAGCGAGGAGGCCACTGGCGCTGACCGGCAGGCCGAGCCCACGGTGCAGATGGTCGCCGACATAGGCGTAGACGCCATAGAACGAGGCCATGAAGGCGGCGCAGGCGAGCAGCAACGGCCCGATTCCCGGGACACGCAGGGCCGAAAGCGGCGACGGCGCGGCGCGCCCGGTCGGGTTGCCGCCGGCGGTCAGCTTCGTCGTCCCGGCCATGGCGGCAAGGCCTGCGACGACGACGATGGCGTAGACCATGCGCCAGCCCAGAAAATCAGCGATCACTGCCGAGAGCGAGACGCCCGCGACCATGCTGAGCGTCCAGCCGAACAGGACGACGCCGAGCGTGTCACTCTCCCGGCCGGCAGGCGCTGCCAGCGCGGCGAGCGTGTAGATCGATGGCAATGCGAGGCCGGCTGCGATCCCCGCCAGCAATTGCGCGCCGACGAAGGCCGGCAGGACGGGAGCCGCTCCGCTTGCTGCGAGCGCGGCGAGGAAAGCCAGCAACGCAGAGCGCAGCACCCGGCCGGCGCCGAAGCGGTCGATCAGCCCGGCGAGCAGCAGAGCGCTCGCCGCCGTGCCGATGCCGAAGGCGGCCGAGGCCGTCATCACCGCCGGCACGCCGCTGGCGAAGCTCTCCGCCACGCGCGGCGCGATCGGCCCCAGCGCCAGCGAATTGGCGCCGACCAGCCCGATGCACAGGCACAGCGCATAGGCCGCGGCGGGGATGCGGGGCCCATCTAAGGCAGTTTGATTTTTATTCGTCATTTTGACAGAATGGCCGAATGAAATTCAGGTTCAATCGAGGAATCGCGAATGCTCGAAAAAACAGATGGCGTTCGGCGCAGCCGTGGGTCCGAGCGCGAACTCGATGCGATGGACCGAAAGCTGTTAGGCGTCCTGGTCGAGGATGCGACGATCAGCTACGCCGATCTCGGCGAGCGCGTCGGCCTCTCGCCTCCCGCGGCGCATGAGCGGGTGAAGCGGCTGCGGCGCTCAGGCGCGATCAAGCGGGTCGCAGCGCTGATCGAGCCGGAGGCGACCGGCAAGACGCTGCTCGCCTTTGTCCATGTCGACACCACCGGCTGGGGCAAGACGACGACGCTGCTGGCGATCGAGGCCCATCCCGAGGTCGAGGAGATCCATTCGGTCGCCGGCGACACCTGCATGATGCTGAAGGTCCGCACCGAGAGCACCCACGCTCTCGAAGGCCTGCTGGCGAAAATCTACGACGTGCCCGGCGTCACCGCGACGCGCAGCTATGTCGTGCTCTCGACCTATCTGGAGCGGCCGGTCCAGCCAGGCATCACAAGCGAATGGCCGGGGCGGGTGAAGGATCCCCGTCAGCCGGCTGGAGCCGGTGCAATCTGAGCCTCAACCGAACATCGCGGAGGTTCCTGCCGGCTTCGCCGTGAACGGCACCTTGAGATGGTGCAGCCGCAGAGGCTGGTGCAGGAGATAGCCGCCCTTGTCGTGATCCGAGAGCGCTTCGAAGCGGGCGACCAGCTTGGCGCGTGCCGCCTGTGCCCGCTCCTCACGTGACGGGTCGACCGTCACGGCGCGCGCCAGGAAGGCCTCGGCATCGGGAAAAACCTCGATCCGGTCGTACTCGACCTGCCTGATCTCGCTGACGATGCCGCGGCGCCTCGCCCTGACGATCGCATCCTGTGCCGCCTGCCGGACGTCGGTTTCGTCCTCGATCAACCGCAACGCATCAAAGAACGAGCCCTCTGACAGCGATTCGACAACGATGACGCTACCGCCCTTGCCGACGACACGCGCGGCCTCGTCGAGCGCCAGCAGCATGTCGGGAATTGGGACATGGTGCAGGCTGTTGACGAAGATCGCGGCATGCATGCTGGTGTCGCCCCAGGGCAAGAGCTGGGCGCAGCCCTGCTTCAGCGTGGCGCTCGGCACGAGCGCCTGCGCGATCTCCAGCATGGCCTCGTCAGGATCGAGCCCGGCAACGCTGGCGCCACGTTCAGCCAGCGCCTGCAGCAGGTTGCCGCGGCCGCAGCCGATGTCGAGGATGCGCCGGCCCTGCAGCGGCGCAAGCAACTTCTCCAGGATATCGACGGTATCGCCAGCCGGCCGGATGTCCATGACAAATGAATGCTTGCGCCCGTAGCGGGGCGCAAGACCTGTTCTCGTACGATCCCAAGCTACTCCTTACGGGTGAACAACCTGGCCGCGACCGACGCGTTCCGCCTCACCCGTGCTTGTGGACGATCGTCTTGGCGACGGCGAACTCCTCCAGCGCCATAAAGCCCTTCTCGCGACCATGCCCGCTCTTGCCGGTGCCGCCGAAGGGCAGTTCGATGCCGCCGCCGGCGCCATAGCCGTTGATGAAGACCTGCCCGGCGCGGACGCGCTTGGCGACGCGCTGCTGGCGACCACCGTTGCTGGTCCAGACGCCGGCGACGAGGCCGTAAGGCGTGGAGTTGGCGAGCTTCACGGCGTCCTCCTCATCGTCGAAGGAGAAGGCAGCGAGGACGGGGCCGAAGACCTCCTCCTGCTCCAGCCGGTTGCCGCGCGGCACCTGACCGAACAGGGTCGGCGTCACATAGAAGCCGCCATTGGGCACGCCCTGCGCGATCGCACCCTCGGCGAGAACCGGGATGCCTTGCTCACGGGCCTGGTCGACGAAGCTCTGCACCCGGCCGCGCTGCCTGGCGTTGATCACCGGGCCGCAATCGAGGTCCATCTCGGGTGTGCCGGCGCGCAGCTTGGCGAACTGCCTGGCGACGGCGCCGACGAAGTCGTCATAGACCGTCTTCTGCACCAGCACGCGGCTGCCGGCCGAGCAGGTCTGCCCGGTGTTCTGGACGATCGCCTTGCAGACGATCGGCACGGCAGCGTCGAAATCGGCGTCGTCGAAGACGATCTGGGGCGACTTGCCGCCGAGCTCAAGCGTGCAGGTGATGAAGTTGTCGGCGCAGGCCTTCTGGATGATCTGGCCGACCTGGGGCGAGCCGGTGAACGAGATGAAGCCGACGCCAGGATTGCGGCAGAGCGCTTCCCCGGCCTCATGGCCGCGGCCAGTGACGATGTTGATCGCGCCATCCGGGAAGCCGACCTCGCTGGCGAGCTCGGCGAGGCGCAGCGCCGTCTGGCAGGCGTCTTCGGCCGGCTTCAGCACCACCGCATTGCCCATGGCGAGCGAGGCGGTGAGCGAGCGGCCGAACATCTGCGCCGGATAGTTCCAGGGCAGGATATGGCCGGTGACGCCATAGGGCTCGTGCACGACGCTGACATTGTAGCCGTTGAGGAACGGGATGATGTGGCCGTGCACCTTGTCGGCGGCGCCGCCATAGAACTCGAAATAGCGGATTGTCGCGTCGATATCGGCGCGCGCCTGCGCCATCGGCTTGCCGGTGTCCTGCGCCTCGATCCGCGCCAGCTCGTCGAAATGGTCCTGGACCTTGAGCGCCAGCCTGGAGATCAGCCGGCCACGCTCGGCTGCGGTCAGCTTGCCCCAGGCGCCCTCATAGGCGGCGCGGGCGGCCCTCACCGCATCGTCGATATCCTCGGCAGTACCGCAGGCGATGCGGGTGAACTCCTCGCCGGTCGCCGGCGCGAGCACCGCCATGGTCTCGCCGGTGCGGCCGGCGATATGCCGGCCGTTAATGAAATGCTGGGTCATGATGATCTCCGTCTACGGCGAGGCCGTCTCGATCCTGTTCAATGCAGCCCGGCCGCGGCGAGCGAGCTTTCGGCCAATTGCGTTTCGCTGACCTCACCGCGCTCGATCGCATAAGCCCGGCCCGCGAAGTTGCGCAGCAGACTGGGGTTGGATTCGGTGATCAGCAAGGCGATGTCGGGATGGCTGTCGCGCAAGGCGCGCAGGGCTGCGGCATAGCGGTTGGCCAGGACCGGGGCGAGGCCCTGGAAAGGTTCGTCGAGCAGGATCACGCGGCTGCCGACCATCAGCGCCCGGGCGAGCGCCGCCATCTTGCCCTGCCCTCCGGAGAGCCCCGCGGCAGGACGCTGGCGCAGATCGGCGAGCTCGGGAAGCACGGCATAGATGCGCTCCAGCCTTCGCGTGATCTCAGCCTCGCCGAACTTCATCACCTCGGCCGGCAGGCGGATATTCTCCTCGATGGTGAAGGTCGAGAACAGCCGGCGATCCTCCGGCGCATAGCCAATGCCGAGACGCGGCCGCTCGTGAGCCTTAACGCTGTCGAGCGGCTTGCCATCAAAGCTGATCGCACCGCCGGTGACCGTCATGAAGCCCATGATGGCGCGCAGCAGGCTGGTCTTGCCGGCGCCGTTGCGGCCGATCAAGGCGACGGTCGCGCCCTCCTCCAGTGACAGCGTGGCCCGGCGCAGCACCTGCACGCCTTCGATCTCGGCCGAGAGCTCCCTGATCTCCAGCATCTCAGACCCCCACCCCGATCACGGTCTCGCGCACCTCCGGGTGGCTCAAGATCTCCTCCGGCGTGCCCTGATGGGCGATGCGCCCGCCGGTCCAGACCGCGACGCGGTTGGCGTAGCGCGCAACCACGTCCATGTCGTGCTCGACGAAGACCGCCGTGGTGGCGCGGGCATCGAGCACGCGGGTCAGCGTATCCATCACCTGGAATTTCTCGGTCGAGGACACCCCGCTGGTCGGCTCGTCCATGAAGATCAGCCTGGGTTCGAGCGCGAGGGCGACCGCGATATCGATCAGCTTGCGCATGCCTTCCGGCAATTCGCGGACGATGCGGTTGCCGGTCTCCTTCAGCCCGACCAGGTCGAGCAGCGCCCACATCTCCTCGGCTTTGGGGTGGCGCTGCATCGCGAGGAAGGGCGACCAGGAGCCCTCACGCGCCGAGAGCGCCAGCAGCAGGTTCTCGATCACGGTGTTGTCGAGGAAGAGCTGCGGGATCTGGAAGGAGCGGCCGATCCCGAGGCGGGTGATCGCCTGCGGCGAGAGGCGCGTCACATCCTGCCCGTTGAAGACGACACGGCCGGATTGCGGCTTGAGATAGCCGGTGCAGAGATTGATGAAGGTGGTCTTGCCGGCGCCGTTCGGGCCGATGATGGCGATGCGCTCGTTCACCGCGACCTTGAGCGAGGCGCCGTTCGCCGCCTGCACGCCGCCGAAGCGCAGGTGGAGATCGTCCGCCTCAAGGATGACGCCGCTCATCGCCCGCCCTCCTCGTGCTGCGGCTTGCCGCCTTTGCCCGCGACGATGCCGTAGAGCCCTGCCGGCGCGAAGAAGATGATGACCAACAGCATGACGCCGAGCACGGCATGCCAGGTCTCGGGCGCATAGACCGCGGCATAGCCGCGAATGATCTGGAACATCAGCGCGCCGAGGAAGGGCCCGGCGACGCCGCCGATACCACCGAGGATCGCGATGAAGACGAATTCGCCCGAGCGCACCCAATAAGCCAGCTCCGGCGTCACATGGCCGGAGACCAGCGCGATGATCGCTCCCCCTAGACCCGCCAACAGGCCGGAGAGCAGATAGGCGCCGTAGAGCACTTTTCTCGGGGAGACGCCGAGATATTCAAGCCGCGTCTCGTTCGACTTGATCGCCTCCAGCGCCTTGCCGCCGGGCGAAAGCAGATAGCGGGCGACGAAGAGCGCGGCGAGAATGCAGAGCACCAGCGTGACGTAGAAGGTCGCGAGCTCGAACTGCTCGCGGCCGAATTCGATGCCGGCGAAGGTCGGGCGCGGCACGCGCTTTCCGTCGGCGCCACCGGTGATCGCAAAGAGCTTCTCCAGCAGCGAGAAGAACACCATCGAGATGGCGAGGTTGAGCATGCCGAAGAAGATCGCCCTGTAGCGCACAACGAAGAGGCCGACGATCGCCGCAAGCAGGCCCGACGCCGCCATGCCGACGGGGATCAGGATCAGAGCCTCGTGCCCGACCCTAGCCGCGGCCAGGAAGGCGACCACATAGGCGCTGAACGCGAAGAACAGGCCGTGGCCGAAAGAGACCTGGCCGGCGCGCAGCAGCACCATGATGCCGAGCGCCGCGAGGCCCTCGCACAGGGCCACGGTCAGGATCACCGTCGACCAGGGCGAGAACAGCGGGAAGACCGCGAGCGCCGCGATCAGCGCGAGGCCGAAGACGAGTTGGCGCGCCATCACACCTTCCTCGTCTGCACGGTCGAGAACAGGCCCTGGGGACGGACCAGCAGCACGAGCATCATGATGAGATAGGGAATCAGCACGTCGAATTCCGGGGCGAAATAGACGGCGGCCGAGCGGCCGAGACCGATCAGCAGCGCCGCCACCGCCGCACCCTCGATCCGGCCGAGCCCGGCCGTCGCCGCCACGGCGAAGGAGAGGACGAGCGTGCCGGCGCCGATGCCGGGGGTCAGCGACGTCGTGGCCGAGGCGAGCGCGCCGCCGAGCGCCGCCAGCGAGGCGCCGATGATGAAGGTGATCAGGTAGACCCGTGCCGCATCGATGCCCATCGCGGTCGCGGCCTCGCGATCCTGCGTCACCGCGATGATAGCGCGGCCGAAGCTGGTGCGGCGCAGGAAGAAGCGCAGGCCGAGCAGCACCGCAGCTGCGACCAGCGGCATCAGGATGAGCTGATAGGTCGTGTAGAAGATGCCGAAGACCTCGACCGTGCCGAGCCAGTTCATCGGCACATTGGCGAAATAGGGCTGCACGCCGAAGACGACCTTCTGCGCGTCCTCAAGGATCATGAAGACGGCGAAGGTGACGATCAGCTGCAGCACCTCCTCCTTGCCATAGACGCGGCGCAGCAGCGCGATCTCGACGAGGCCGCCGACAAGGATGCCGACCAGCGCGGCCGCGATCAGCAAGGTCGGGAAGGCGAGCCAGGTCGGCAGCCCGGCCGCGCCGATGCCGAGCACACCGGCCGCCGCGACATAGGCGCCGATCGCATAGAACGAGCCATGGGCGACATTGACGATGCCGAGCACGCCGAAGATCAGCGACAGCCCGACCGCGACCAGGAAGATCAGCGAGCCATAGGCCAGGCCGTCGAGCGCGGCGAGGAGGAGCATTTCAGGGGGCATGCCGTCCGTCTTCAGGTTTTTAGTTGAGCGCTTGCCCTCCGCACAGGTCGTCCCGGGCGACCGAAGGGAGACCCGGGATCCATTCCGGAACGGTTCAGGAATGGATTCCGGATCGGCGCCGCTGCGCGGCTTGTCCGGGATGACGGCGTGGATGCAAGGAGACTATTTCGCGTAGTCGAAGGTCTCGATCGACTTGTCGGTGACGAGATCGGGCTTCACCTTGGCGAACCAGTCGAGCGACTTCTCGCCGAGCGGCGTGGTCACGAGCTTGCCGGGGTAGAGCGCCATCTTGTCGTAGACCGCAAACGGATACTCCGGCACCCGCTTGGTGGTGCCGAGCAGCTGGTCCTCCAGCCCCTGATGATCCCCGCGGATGGTGATCGTGCCGGTGAGCGACTTGAACTCCAGCCCCTCGAAGGCGGCGATGACCTCTTCCTTGCTCGGCCATTTGCCGCCGGCGCCCGCCTTCTCATAGGCTTTCACAAGGCCGGTCAGGGCCTGCTGCATGTGGAAGGTCGGGTAGATCGGATAGACGCCGGTCTTGTCCTTGTACGCCTTGACGAAGGACTGCATCTCCGGCGTGTCCTTGTGCTTGGGGTGGCGCCAGTAATGGTCGCCGCGCGAGCCGACGATCACGCCCTCCGGCAGGACATTGCCGAGCCGCTCCAGCGAGCTTTCGGCCAGCGGCAGCACGAAGGTCGACTGCTTCAGCAGGCCGCGCGCCGCCGCCTGCTGGACGAAGGTGTCGAGATCTCCGCCCCAGGAGGTCGAGATCACGACGTCGGGCCGCAGCGCCGACAGCCTTGTGATCTCGGTCGAGAAATCCGGCGCGCCGAATTTCGGGAAGAGCTCGGCGACGACCTTGACGTCGGGCTTCAGCGCCTTGAGGCCGGCCTGCAGCAGAGCCCAGGATTCGCGGCCCCAAGCATAGTCCTGGTTGACCACCGCGACACTCTTGAAGTCGGGTTTGACCTTCATCAGGTAGAGCAAGGTCGCCATCATCTCGGCGCCGGCATGAGCCTGCGTCCGGACCGAATACTTCCACTTGCCATCCTCGAAGATGGTCTGCGTGCCGCAATCCCACATCACGTTGACGACCTTGAGGTCCTCGGCGACGGGTGCGAGCGCATTGCAGGAGCCGGACGAGATCGCGCCCAGCATCACCTGCGCGCCCTGCTCCTGCACGACGCGGCGATATTCGGAGAGCAATTGGTTGGTACCGGCGCCCTCGTCGACATAGACCGGCTTCAGGGGCACGCCGAGCACGCCGCCCTTGGCATTGATCTCCGCGATCAGGAGGTCGGCGGCGTTGCGGCCGGGCACACCAAACACCGAAGCTGGCCCCGACAGGAAGGTGGCGATGCCGACCACCAGCTCCTTCGGCTTGTCCTGCGCCAAAGCCGAACTTGCGAGCAGCGTGCCGGCCAGCGCGGCCAGCGCCAGTTTCATCGTCTTCATGAGCATCCTCCCTGAACCTCGCATGACATCGGGCGCTCTTGAGCGGCGCCTCGTCCGGCGAAAAGGGGCGCATAGAGCCAGCAGTCGGACAAGAAGGATAAAGCGATGAAGGCCATAGGGTTTTTCTATGGAGCAGGCGCTATGGCAGCCATCGCGAAACGCTATTTGACTTCATCAGGCCGACAACGATCTCTCGCGCGGAACGGAAGGCGCACGACTGACTGATGACCAATGCTCTCGATGGAATCCTGGTGGTGGCGCTGGAGCAGGCGGTGGCTGCTCCGCTGGCGAGCTGCCGGCTCGCCGATGCCGGCGCCCGCGTCATCAAGCTGGAGCGCGAGGAAGGCGATTTCTCGCGCGGCTATGACGATTATGCCGGAGGGCTTTCCTCCTATTTCGTCTGGATCAACCGCGGCAAGGAATCCTGCCGGGTCGACCTCAAGGACAAGACAGACCTCACTTTAGTCGAGGCGATGCTGGCTGAGGCCGACGTCTTCATCCAGAACTTCGCGCCCGGCGCCACCGACCGGCTGGGCATCGGCAGCGAGGCGTTGCGCCAGCGCCACCGCAAGCTGATCACCTGCGACATCTCCGGCTATGCACCGGGCACGCCGCACTACACCAAGAAGGCCTATGACCTGCTGATCCAGGCCGAAGCCGGCCTTGCCGCCGTCACCGGCAGCCCTGACTCCGGCCCAACGCGGATCGGCATCTCCATCGCCGACATCGCCACCGGCAACGCCGCCTATGCCGCGATCCTGGAGGCCTTGATCCGGCGTGGTCGTACCGGCGAAGGCTCGCGCATCCAGCTCTCGCTGTTCGACACCATCGCCGACCTGATGAACGTGCCCTATCTGACGCGGCGCTATGGCGGGATCGAGCCGCCGCGGCTCGGCCTCGCCCATCCCTCGATCGCGCCCTATGGCGTCTTCCGCCTCGCCGATGCCGAGGTGCTGATCTCGATCCAGAGCGAGCGCGAATGGCAGATTTTGGCCCGCGATGTGCTGGGCGATGCCGGCCTGCTCGAAGATCCACGCTTCGCCAGCAATGTGCTGCGCGTGCGCAACCGCCCTGGCCTCGATGCCGCGATCCAGGCGATCCTGATCACCCGCTCTTACGCCGAGACGGCGGCCGGGCTCGATGCGGCCCGCATCGCCTATGGCACGGTCTCGACGATGGCCGATCTGATCGCCCATCCGGCTGCGACCGCCCTGCCCGTCCCGACTCCGAACGGCCCTATCGAAGTGCTGGCGCCGCCGGTGCTGGTCGACGGCCAGCGCGTGCCGATGCGGGCGCCACCTGGCCTCGGTGAACATGATGAAGCGTTGCGCCGCGAATTCGCGGCAAAGGCGGCGCGATCAGCCTGAGATGAGCATGACGACAGCCAACGATCACACCGACATCCGCGAGGCGGTGGCAAGGCTCTGCGCCGACTTCCCCGGCGAGTACTGGCGCAAGCTCGACCGCGAGATGGCCTATCCCGCCGAGTTCGTCACGGCGCTCACCGAAAGCGGCTTCCTCTCGGCGTTGATCCCGGAAGAGTATGGCGGGGCGGGCCTGACCCTTTTGGCCGCGGCGGCGATCATGGAGGAGATCCAGCGCCAGGGCTGCAATGGCGGCGCCTGCCATGCCCAGATGTATGTGATGGGCACGGTGCTGCGCCATGGCAGCGCCGAGCAGAAGCAGCGCTATCTGCCCGGGATCGCCTCAGGCGAGCTGAGGTTGCAGGCCTTTGGCGTCACCGAGCCGACCAGCGGCACCGACACCACCGCTTTGCGCACCACCGCCCGGCGCGAGGGCGACCACTACGTCGTCAACGGCCAGAAGATCTGGACCAGCCGAGCTGCGCAATCGGACCTGATGCTGCTGCTCGCCCGGACCACGCCGCGCGACCAGGTGCAAAAGCGCACCGACGGGCTCTCGGTCTTCATCCTCGACATGCGCGAGGCGCTCGAGAATGGCCTCACCATCCGGCCGATCCGCACGATGATGAACCACGCCACTACCGAGGTCTTCTTCGACAACGTCAAGGTCCCGGCGGCCAACCTCGTCGGCGAGGAGGGCAAGGGCTTCCGCTACATCCTCTCCGGCATGAACGCCGAGCGCATCCTGATCGCGGCCGAATGCGTCGGCGACGCCAAATGGTTCATCGACAAGGCCTCGAACTACGCCAGGGAGCGCCAGGTCTTCGGCCGGCCGATCGGCCAGAACCAGGGCATCCAGTTCCCGATCGCGAGGGCCTACGCCAATATGCGCGCGGCCGAACTGATGGTCCGCGAGGCGATCTCCCTCTACGAGGCCGGGGAGAACCCGGGCGCCGAGGCCAACATGGCCAAGCTGCTGGCGGCCGACGCCTCCTTCGAGGCGGCGAATGCCTGCATCCAGACCCATGGCGGCTTCGGCTTCGCCGAGGAGTACGACATCGAGCGCAAATTCAGGGAGACGCGGCTCTACCAGGTCGCCCCGATCTCGACCAACCTGATCCTGTCCTATCTCGCCGAGCATGTCCTCGGCATGCCGAGGTCGTACTAACCCTTCATTTGGTCGTCCCGGGCGAAGCGCAGCGCAGACCCGGGACCCATGCCTGAACCGTTCCGGAATGGATCCCGGGTCTCCCTACGGTCGCCCGGGATGACTCGGAATGTGGAACCAAGGACGAGCGAGTGAACATCGACCATCTGAAATCCTGGATCGGCAGGACTGAACAGGCATCCGACCTGATTACGTCGCGGCTCGTCGCCAGCTACGAGGCGACGTTCTCTCCTCACCTGGCGCCCTACCCACAAGGCGAAGCGCCGCTCGCCCTGCATTGGTGCCTCGCGCCGCCGATCTCGCCGATGGCGGCGCTCGGACCGGACGGGCACGCAGCCAAGGGCAAATTCCTGCCGCCGGTCCCCCTGCCGCGGCGGATGTGGGCGGGCGGGCGGATCGAGACGATCGCGCCCTTGCGAGCCGGCGACGAGGTCATCCGCCGATCGGCTATCAGCGACGTCTCCTACAAGGACGGCCGCACCGGTCCGCTCTGCTTCGTCGCGGTCGACCATGAGCTCGTCACGGCTCGTGGCGTCGCGCTGCGCGAGCGGCACAACATCGTCTATCGCGAGGCGACCCAGCCGAGCTCCGAGCCGCCGGCTGCGGCTGCCGAGCCGCGCCCGGCCGACCTGACCTGGACGGTCGAGGCAGACCCGGTGCTGCTGTTCCGCTATTCGGCGCTCACCTTCAACGGCCACCGCATTCATTACGACCAGCCTTATGTCACCGGCGTCGAGGGCTATGCCGGGCTCATCGTGCATGGGCCGATCCAGGCGACGCTGATCATGAACATCATCGCCACCCTCTCCGGCGGCGAACCGATCCGGCTCGACTATCGCGGGCTCGCCCCGCTGATCGCCGGCGAAGCGTTCCAGGTGAAGGCGAAGCGGCTCCCGGACGGCACCATCGCCGCCTGGACCGAGGGCGCCGACGGGCGAGTGCGGATGGAGGGCGTGAGCCGGTAACACTCGCGTCATTCTCGGATGGAGCGAAGCGCAGATCCGAGAATCTCATGACGAGAAGGCGCTGATTGGAGCCTCCTTCGGCTTGAGATGCTCGGGTCAAGCCCGAGCATGACGGCTGCACCCCCATCTTCCCCGGTGTCACGGTCCTGTCATGGTGCTAGCGTCTCTCGCAGCACCTCGCTTCAGGAGCCGACGATGGACCGCGCCCCCCGTTTCAGCCGCCGTGACACGCTCAAGGCCGGGGCCGCCATCGCCGCGGCGGGAGCGCTGGCCACACCGTTGGCAGCGCAGGCCCCAGCCAAGCTCAAGCTCCGGCTGCTGGAGACCAGCGACCTCCATGTCAACGTCGTGCCTTACGACTACTTCCGTGACGCGCCCGACGACACGGTCGGCCTCGCCAAGACCGCGAACCTGATCAAGGCCGCCCAGGCTGAGGCGAAGAACAGCCTGCTCTTCGACAATGGCGACTTCCTGCAGGGCTCCTCGCTCGGCGATTTCGTCGCCTACAAGAAGGGGCTGAAGGCCGGCGAGACCCATCCGATGATCGCCGCGATGAACGCCCTGCCCTATCAGTGCGGCACGCTCGGCAATCACGAGTTCAACTACGGGCTGGAATTCCTCGAGCACGGCCTCGCCCGCGCCGAGTTCCCGATCGTCTGCGCCAATGTCGACCGGGTCGGCGGCGGCACGCTGATCGAGCCCTGGCGCATCTTCGAGCAGAGCTTCGAGGACGAGGCCGGGACGAGGCATGTCCTCAACATCGCGGTGATCGGCTTCGTGCCGCCGCAGATCATGCAGTGGGACAAGGGCAATCTCGACCGCAAGGTGACGGCGACCGACATCGTCGACGCCGCGCAAAAGTACCTGCCGGAGATCGCGCTCGCACATCCCGACCTCACCATCGCGCTCTGCCATTCCGGCATCGCCGGCGGCGAGCGCAAGGGCGGCGAGGAGAATGCGGCGCTGCATCTCGCCAGGCTCGACGGCATCGACGTCGTGCTGACCGGCCACCAGCACCTCGTCTTCCCCGGCGGCAAGGCCTTCGACGGCATTCCCGGCGTCGACAACAAGAAGGGCTCACTGCACGGCAAGCCGGCCTGCCAGCCGGGCTTCTGGGGCTCGCATGTCGGCATCGTCGACCTGGAGCTGGAAAAGCGCGACGGGCGCTGGCGCATCGCCGATTTCAAGGTCGATCCCAAGCCGATCTATGAGCGCACGCCCGACCGCAAGATCGTGCCGAAGGCGGAGGTCGAAGCCGCCGTGCTTGCGACAGTGAAGGCCGACCACGAGGCAACGCTGAGCTATATGCGCGAGCCGGTCGGCACCACGAGCGCCCCGATCAACAGCTATTTCGCCCTCGTCGCCGACGACCCGTCGGTGCAGATCGTGGCGGAGGCGCAGATCGCCTATGCCAAGCCGCTGATGGCGCAGACGCCGCACAAGGACTTACCCGTCCTCTCGGCCGCGGCACCGTTCAAGTCGGGCGGGCGCGCCGGGCCGGCCTTCTTCACCGACATTCCGGCCGGGCCGATCGCAATCAAGAACGTCGCCGATATCTATCTCTACCCGAACACGGTGCAGATCGTGAAAGTCACCGGCGCGCAGATCCGCGAATGGCTGGAGCGCTCGGCCGGCATCTTCAATCGTATCGACGTGGCGAAATCCGAGGAGCAGCCGCTGATCAATCCCGGCTTCCCGGCCTTCAATTTCGACGTGATCGACGGCGTCACCTACCAGATCGACGTGACTCAAGCCTCGCGCTATGACGGCGACGGCAAGCTGGTCGTGCCCGACGCCCATCGCATCGTCGATCTCGCTTTTCAGGGCAAGCCGATCGACGAAAAGGCCGAGTTCATCGTCGTCACCAACAACTACCGCGCCTCTGGCGGCGGCAATTTCCCGGGCACCAAGACGACGGTGCTGCTGGAGGCGCCCGACCTCAATCGCGACGTGATCGTGCGCTTCATCATCGAGAAGAAGACGATCAACCCCGCAGCCGACAACAACTGGTCGCTGAAGCCGCTGCCGGCGAACGTCAACGTCACCTTCCCGACCGCTCCGGCCGCCGTGAGCAAGAAGCCGGAGACGCTGAAGGCGCAGCCGGTCGGCGATGCCGGCGAGGGTTTCGTGAAATACCGGCTGGGCGGCTGACCGCCCCTTCCGGCGCTTCAGAAGCGGGCGTTTCCTTGGAGATGCGCCAGTCGAGCCCGGCTTGCGCCACCGGCGCCTTGCGGTCGACCAGCGGCAAAGACCCATGCCGCTCGCGCCGGGATCGACGTCACCGGTGCAGAGGCGACGGCAGCGCAGATGAACCGGGCGAAGGCGCCCCTTCGCAAGCAGCATGGAACATCGCCGCCAAGGGACCGGACCGTCACGACCATCACCCGGGCCCGCAGCCGTTCGAAAAGAGAATCCGGCGCCGCCCGTCGCGCTCGAAGGTCTTCACGACGTAGCCGGTGAGACCCGACCAGCGCATGCGGCACCACTCGGCTCCGTCGCTCTGCCGCGCGCAGGAATCGGCGACGATGCAGGTATCGACTGGGATGAGCGCCAGCGCCGGGGCTCCAAGAGACGGGAACTGGCGAAGGTTGAACGGATAGACGATCCTGACCGTCGCGGTCTGTCCCGGCGCGAGCCGCGGCGCTGCAAGGTCCCTGGACTCCGCGCAGCGCTGCGACTGCCCGTAATAGACCGAGCATCCCGAAGAGAACGGTGCGGATCCGAATGACGGCAAGTCGCTCCCATAGCCGGACTGCATCCCGGAGGCGGTCAGCCGGATCGGACGCCCGGCCTCGTCGGCTCCGAACAACCCTCCCCGCCCGAAGCGCAGCATGATGAGCGGCCGATCGGAAATGTCGTTCAGCGAAATGCCGCCGCGCTGTGCCTGCCAGCGCGACACGCTGACGAGGGCTGATCCGCAGCCGCGAGGGTTGGCGCGATGCGCCCCCATGATGCTGCCCGGCCCCGTCAGCTCGATGCTGCAGCTCTGCCGGCTCCCGAAGGCGTCCGCAACCTGCACAGACCAGGTGCCCGCGAAGGAACCGCCCCGCCCCGATTGCGCCGAGGCGGGATGAGAGGCGAGGATAAGCGTCAGGCCGGCAGCAACGACCACATGTCGCGCAAACCGGGCGAAGAGCATTGCAGACAAGCGGCTTAGGCTGGGCACTCGCCCTCCTCCGGCAGATTCCGGTTCCACTGTGAATTGCCGCCACAAGGAACTGTTAGGCGTAGTGTCTCGTATCGGCTTGTCCGGTCGTCTCAGGCAGGCCAATCTCGCTGGGATTCGTTGATTCTGCCGTGGATACCCGGCTGATCGGTTTCAAGCCGGCGCGTCTCAAGCAGCGCGCACGACCAACCTCGATCCAGGACGCAAAGCTGAGATGATGGAGATTTCGACCAGCGGGCTCGAGCGGGAAGACCCGCTCGGTTTCTGGTCGCAGACCGTGCTCAAGCGCATGGCGGTCGACAGGCGCGACGAAGCGGCTACGCCTTTTCATGCGCGGCTGAGGCGGGCTGCCGGCGAGGCTGGAGAATTCTGGGATCATTTCTCGACGCAGGTGCGTGTCGAGCGCTCGCAGCATCGCTGTCGCGCCGACAATGGCGATGAGATCTATGTCGGTCTTGTCCTGGACGGCCGGTCCGAGGTGAGTTTCGACGATGATCGCCTGCTGCTCCGGGCAGGTGACGTCTATGTCAGCGATTTCTCGCGGCCGATCCGGGCGAACTGGCTGGAGCACCGGGAGCTCGGCGTGGTGTTCCAGCGAAGCACCGGCCGCCAGAACGTCGGGCGCCTGGCGCAAGGCGGCGCGGTCAAACTCCTGATCTCCCATCTGCGCACCCTCGCAACCGAGATGAATGCGCTGTCTGCCGACGAGCGGAGCGCTGCCGTCGACATCGCCGTCCGGTTCGCGCGCCTCGCGCTTGCCGGCGACGCTGCCCGCACGATGGAGTGCGACCGGCCATCGCTTCTGGCCGCGACCCGCCAGTTGATCGCGCAGCGCCATGCCGACCCGGAGCTGACCGTCGAATCCCTGGCGACCGCATTGGGCTGTTCTCGCGCCTCGCTCTATCGTGCCTTCGAGCACGAGCCGGCGGGCGTTGCTGCGGCGATCTGGGCCGCGCGGCTGCAACATGCCGGCGACCTCCTGCTGGCGGAGCCCGCGACGGCGATCGGCTCGGTCGCATTCAGGTCGGGTTTCCTCGATCAGGCCAATTTCAACCGGATGTTCCGGCGCGAGTTCGGCATGGCGCCCGGAGAATTCCGGGAAGCGGCGAGGCACAGGCAAGCCAGCGCGCGCTGAACTGCCGGGAGACCGGCGCCGCGACCGCCCCTGCCCCGCCCGCAGCTCATGGCTCGCCGCCGCGCCGCGTGCTAAAGCCCGCACGCCATGCTCGCCCGCTTCTTCGCCTATTACCGCCCGCATCGCGGGCTCTTCCTGCTCGACTTCGGCTGCGCCGTCGTGTCCGGCCTGCTCGAGCTCGGCTTTCCCATCGCGGTGAAGCTCTTCGTCGACCAGCTGTTGCCGAGCGGGAACTGGAGCCTGATCGTGCTGGCCTCGCTCGGCCTGATGGTGATCTATCTGGTCAATGCCGGCCTGATGGTGGTGGTGACCTATTGGGGCCACATGCTCGGCATCAACATCGAGACCGAGATGCGCCGCAAGGCGTTCGACCATCTGCAGAAGCTCTCCTTCGGCTGGTTCGACAACCAGAAGACCGGCCATCTTGTCGGGCGCCTGACCAAGGATCTCGAAGAGATCGGCGAGGTCGCCCATCACGGGCCGGAAGATTTGTTCATCGCGGTGATGACCTTCATCGGCGCCTTCGTGCTGATGCTGATGGTGCATCCGCAGTTGGCGCTGATCACCGCGATGATCGTGCCGCTGATCGCCTGGCTGACCAGCCGCTATGGCCGGCGGATGACGGCGAACTGGCAGAAGCTGTTCGGCAGCGTCGGCTCGTTCAACGCCCGGATCGAAGAGAATGTCGGCGGCATCCGCGTCGTCCAGGCCTTCGCCAATGAGGAGCACGAGCGCAGCCTTTTCGCGGTCGACAACCAGCGCTATCGCCGCACCAAGCTCGACGCCTACCGGCTGATGGCGGCTTCGACCTCGCTCTCCTATTTCGGCATGCGCCTGACCCAGATGGCGGTAATGATCGCCGGCGCCTATTACGTGCTGATCGGCGACCTGACTGCCGGCGGCTTCGTCGGCTTCCTGCTGCTGGTCACCGTGTTCTTCCGGCCGATCGAGAAGATCAATTCGGTGATCGAGACCTATCCGAAGGGGATCGCCGGCTTCCGGCGCTATACCGAGTTCCTCGATACGCGGCCTGATATCGCCGACCTGCCCGGCGCCATCGCCGTCTCCGATCTCAAGGGCGACATCGCCTATGAGAATGTCAGCTTCGGCTATACGCCCGACCGCAAGATCCTCCGGGGTATCGACCTTACGATCCGCGCCGGCGAAACCATCGCCTTCGTCGGGCCGTCAGGGGCCGGCAAGACCACGATCTGCTCGCTGCTGCCGCGCTTCTACGACGTCGAGAGTGGCAAGATCACCATAGACGGCATCGATATCCGCCAGATGACGCTGGCCTCGCTGCGCGGCCAGATCGGCATCGTCCAGCAGGACGTCTTCCTCTTCGCCGGAACGCTGCGCGAGAACATCGCCTATGGCAAACTGACAGCGAGCGAGGACGAGATCGTCGAGGCGGCCAGGCGCGCCCGGCTCGACGAGATGATCGCGCGTTTGCCTGATGGCCTCGACACGGTGATCGGCGAGCGCGGCGTCAAGCTCTCGGGCGGGCAGAAGCAGCGCCTCGCCATCGCTCGGATGTTCCTGAAGAATCCGCCGATCCTGATCCTGGACGAGGCGACCTCGGCGCTCGACACCGAGACCGAGCGCGCCATCCAGGCTTCGCTCGCCGAACTGTCGAAGGGCCGGACCACGCTGGTGATCGCGCATCGCCTTGCGACGATCCAGGACGCCGACCGCATCATCGTCATCGACGAAAGCGGCGTCGCCGAGCAGGGCCGGCATCAGGAGCTGGTGCTGCGGCCGGGGATCTACCGGCGCCTGCACGAGGCGCAATATGGCGGCCGGGCGAGCTGAGAGCTTCCGCCGACTGGCTCAGGCCAGCGCAGCCCTGATCGCCGCCGTATCGAAGTAGAAAGGAGTGCCCTCGATCAGCCGGCCGTCCTCAAAACGCAGCACTTCCGCGAAAGGCTGTGTGATTGTCCTGCCGTTAATACGTGCGGTGAGGCGCAAGGTGCAGCTCATGAAGACGGTATCACCGGTCTTCGCCGGCTGCAGACCATCGACCGAGAGATCGCTCCAGATCTCGCGCATCGTCCTGAACAGGCGTCCGATCCCGCCCAGCCCGCGCCAGTCGCCGGCATAGGGCAGCGATGCCGGCTCATGCACGACGACATCGGGATGGAAGGCGGTCGCGAGCAGGTCGAGATCGGCCTCGTCCTGCTGCAGGAAACGCATCTCCACAGCGAACATGCGTTCGAGCAGCTCCATGGCGGACAAGCTGCTGGTGTTGGCATTCATCGGGAACCTCGGAGTCAGCGCGGCCGAAGCGGCCGCGCTGACTCCGAGGAAGCCTTCATCACCCGTCAGCCGCCACCCGCTTCCTATGCCGGCGGCGGTCGGCCTCAACCTCGCGCTTCGAGCGCCTTGACGATGGCGTCGCCCATCTCGGTGGTCGAGACGGCGTTGGCGCCGGGTGCGGCGATGTCCTTGGTGCGGGTGCCGGCGCCGAGCACGTCGGCGATGGCGCCCTCCAGCCGGTCGGCCGCCTCGCCGGCGCCGAAAGAATAGCGCAGCGCCATGGCGAAGGAGCCGATCATCGCAATCGGGTTGGCGAGGCCCTTGCCGGCGATGTCGGGGGCCGAGCCGTGCACAGGCTCGTAGAGCGCCTTGCGCTTGCCGGTGGCCGGATCCTCGGCGCCGAGCGAAGCGGAGGGCAGCATGCCGAGCGAGCCGGTCAGCATCGCCGCAACGTCGGAGAGGATGTCGCCGAACAGGTTGTCGCAGACGATGACGTCGTATTGCTTCGGCCAGCGCACCAGCTGCATGGCGCAGTTGTCGGCGAGCACATGCTCGAGCTCGACGTCCTTGTAGTCGCGAGCGTGCTGGGCGGTGACCGTCTGCTTCCAGAGCACGCCGGTCTTCATGACGTTGTGCTTCTCGGCCGAAGAGACCTTGTTGCGGCGGGTGCGCGCCAGCTCGAAGGCGACGGCGCAGATGCGCTCGATCTCGCCGGTGGTGTAGAGCTGGGTGTCGACGCCGCGCTTGCTGCCATCCTCCAGCGTGACGATCTCCTTCGGCTCGCCGAAATAGACGCCGCCGGTGAGCTCGCGCACGATCAGGATGTCGAGGCCCTCGACGACCTCGGGCTTCAGCGACGAGGCCGAGGCCAGCGCCGGATAGCAGATCGCGGGGCGCAGATTGGCGAACAGTCCGAGATCCTTGCGCAGACGCAGCAGGCCGGCCTCGGGGCGATGCTGATAGGGCACATCAGCCCATTTCGGACCGCCGACCGCGCCGAACAGCACGGCGTCGGCCTCCTGGGCGAGCTTCATGTCGCCTTCCGAGATCGCCGCCTTGTGGGCGTCATAGGCGGCGCCGCCGACGAGGCCGCGCTCAAGCGAGAACGAGCCGAGGCCCTGCTTCTCGAACCAGGAGACGATCTTCTCGACCTGGCCCATCACCTCGGGGCCGATGCCGTCGCCGGGGAGCAGCAGGAGCTTGTGGTTCGCCATGGGTTGAGCCTCGCGCAACAGAAATGCGCTGGCTGCTTAGGGGCGCGCTGCGATGGGCGCAAGGCCGGGATTGCAGCCCTGCCCCGCTGCGACGGACACTCAGGACGATGTCAGCCGCGCCGTGACCTCGATCTCGACTTTCATCTCGGGCTTGAGCAGGCCGGCGACGATGTACATGCCCCCTGCCGGCCGGATCTCACGGAAGACTTCGCCGCAAACGGTGAGCACCGGCTCGCAATAACTCCGGTCGATAACGAAATACTGCGCCCGCACCACTTGCGCGAGCGAGGAGCCGGCTTCGGTCAGCACCGCCTCCAGCGTGCGGAAGATGTTGCGCGCCTGCTCGGCTGCGTCGTCCGGCAGCGTCATCGTGGCGTAGTCGTAGCCGGTCGTGCCGGAGACGAAGACGAGATCGCCGTCGACGACGGCGCGCGAGTATCCGAAGGAACGCTCGAAGGGCGAGCCGGTGGAGATGAGACGGCGCATTGCTTCTCCGGATGAAACACTGGTCATCCCGGGCGACCGAAGGGAGACCCGGGATCCATGCCGGAGCATTTCCGATGAAGGTTCAGGCATGGATCCCGGATCGGCGCCGCTCACGCGGCTTGTCCGGGATGACCGAACCTTTCATGCAAGAGAGCAGCAGAGGCCACCCGTTTTCTGGGACCGCGGCTAGACCCGCCCGCCCTTCAGCGCGCGCAGGACCTTCTCGCCCGGACGACCGGTCTGCGGCATGCCGATCTTGGCCTCGATCTCCTTGATCGCCGCCCGCGTCAGCGCGCCGACGGCACCGTCAGGCTCGCCGACATTGTAGCCGCGCTGGGTCAGCAGGCGCTGCAATTCGCGACGCTGCTCGCGCGACAGCGGCAGATCGTCGGTCGGCCAGTCGCCCTGCACGCCAGGCCGGCCGCGCAGGCGGTCGGAGAGCAGCGAGATCGCGAGGGCATAGGAATCCGCGCCGTTATAGCTGTAGGCGGCGTCGTAGTTCTTGAAGACCAGGAAAGCCGGGCCGTTGCGGCCGGCCGGCATCAAGAGGCCGGCATTGCCGGAGCCGGAAAGTGCCGAGCCGTCGAACTTGACGATGCCGCGCGCCGCCCAGGACGAGACCGGCTGCTTGGGATTGCGCCCGGTCGGGCCGGAATAGCCGCCGGGAACGCGGACCTCATAGCCCCAGGTGGCGCCGGTGACCCAGCCGGCCTTGGCCATGAAATTCGCGGTCGAATGCAGCGCGTCAGGGATCGAATCGACGAGGTCGCGCCGGCCGTCGCCATCGCCGTCGACGGCGAGCCGTAGATAGGTCGAGGGGATGAACTGGGTGTGGCCGAAGGCGCCGGCCCAGGAGCCGAACAGCCGCTCGGGGCGGACATCGCCCCGCTGGATGATCTGCAGGGTGGCGATCAATTCGCCCTTGAAGAAGGCGTTGCGGCGCGGCGCCAGGCAGGCGCCGGTCGAGAGCGCCTGGACCAGCGGCATCTTGCCTCGCGCCTTGCCGAAATCGCTCTCGACGCCCCAGACCGCCGCGATCGTGTGGCGGTCGACACCGAAGCGCTGCTCGGCGGCGGCGAGGGTCGATGCGTGCTGGCGCATCATCGAGCGCCCTTCGGCGACCTTCTCATCGTCGACCAGCGTGCCGAGATAGTCCCAGATCGGCGTCTTGAACTCCGGCTGGTTGTTCATCGCCTCGATCACCTTCATGTCGGGCGTAACGCCCGCCATGGCGCGATCGAAGGTGGCGCCGGAGACGCCCTTGGTCGCGGCCGCCGAGCGCAGGCCGGCGACGCACGAGTCGAAATCGGCCCGGGCCGCGGTCGCGGCGGCGAGGACGAGAGGCAAGGCCAGGATCAATGTGCGCATAAGTCCACCGAATCGCAGGATTGACGCAAAACTAGGGCGCTGCGGTTAACGGAGGTTAACCATGCGACGCCTGCCGAGCGCAGAGCGCCGAAACCGGCTATGTCTGATCGATCTCGACTCCCGCGCGAATCGCCGCAGGCCTGCATGTCCACCGCCGCCATCGAAGCGCTCGGCTTCTGCGCCGCCCTGCTGACCACCTTCTGCTGGCTGCCGCAGGCCTGGCAGACGATCAAGACGCGCGACACCAGCGGCATCTCGCTGTGGACGCAGGCGCTGTTCGCCACCGGCATCGTGCTCTGGCTGGCCTATGGCGTGCTGATCGCCTCCTGGCCGCTGATCGGCGCCAATACGGTGACGCTCGCGCTGGTGCTGATCATCCTGACGATGAAACTGCGCTACGGCTAAGCCGTTTCTCCCACCCGCCTTCACGATTCCGGACCCTGCCATGCCAGCTCTCAGCACCGCTCATCTCTTGCCGATCGGCATGCTGATCGGCTCGAACGTCTTCATGACCTTCGCCTGGTACGGCCACCTCTCCTACAAGAGCACGGCGATCTGGCTGGCGATCCTGGCAAGCTGGATGATCGCCCTGCCGGAATACATGCTCGCCGTCCCGGCCAACCGCATCGGCTCCGGCGTCTATTCGGCGGCCGAGCTGAAGACGATGCAGGAGGTGATCACGCTTTGCGTCTTCGCCGGTTTCTCGGTGTTCTGGCTGAAAGAGCAATTGACCTGGAACCATGCCATCGGCTTTGCGCTGATCGCAGCCGGCGCCTTCTTCATCTTCCATGCCAAGGCCTGACGCGATGGCGCCGATCCCGCAGTCCGGCCACCCTGCGGTCGAAGCCTATCTGGCCGAGGGCTATGAGCGCGTCGTCGGCATGTCCTCGCGCTTCGCCGCGGCGATCTGCGCGCGTCTGCTCCGGCTTCAGACGGAAGAAGGCGTCAGCGGGCCGATCGCCGAGATCGGCGCCTTCGAGGGCCGCTTCTTCATCGCCCTCGCCCATGCGCTCGAACCCGGCGAGATCGCCCTGGGCATCGACATTTTCGAATGGCCGAATCCCGAGGTGAGGGACCGTTTCGAGGCGAACTGCCTGAAGCACGGCATCGCCGCCGAGCGCCGCGTCACCATCAAGGCCGATGCCGGCGCGATGTCCCCGGCCGAACTGATCGGCCATGCTCGCGGGAGCAAGCTGCGCTTCATCCATATCGATGGCGAGCATTCGCGCGCGGCGCTCGGCAAGGACCTTGCGCTCGCGACCGCCTGCCTCGCCGAGGGTGGCCTGATCGTGCTCGACGACATGCTGCATCCTGGCTACCCGACGCTGATGGTCGCGGTGCAGGACTATCTTTCGGCCAATCCCGACATCGTTCCTTTGTGCATCATCGACCGCGAGACGATTGTCGGCGCGACCAAGTTCGTGCTTTGCCAGCGCGACTGGTTCGAGCGCTATCAGGCGGCCATGCTGACGATCTTCGCGAAGCAGATCTGGCCGCTCGGAGCCGACTTCGAGCCACATTGGTGCCTCGTTCTGTCGCTCGATACGCGGCTCGCCGAGATCACCTGATTCTGCTCGGTTTTTCCCTGAGGATGCCTGCCTTGCTCAAGCCGATGACGCTCGCCCTTTGCCTTGCCACCCTGTCCGGCGCAGCCCTTGCCGGACCGACCTGCTCGCCGAGCGACGAGCGCGCCCGCATCCTCGCCTCGGCCTCGCCGGGTAATCTCCATCGCGACTGGAAGGGCGGAAACCAGGTCGGTTATGGCTGGTCGCTGCAGGTCGACCGCAGCGTACGCGACGCAGCCGGGACCGAATATTATGTCGGCGACCTCTATGACACGCGCGGGCAGCTCGCGACCCGCAAGGTCTTCGTCGTCGAGCGCGAATGGGATTGCGGGCCGTAAGTCTCAGCGCGCCGGCCGAACGCGCAGCACCTTTCCGTTCGAATCGTCGCTGAGCAGATAGAGGAAGCCGTCCGGCCCTTGCCGGACGTCGCGGATGCGCTCGCCGAGATTGGTCAGCAGGCGCTCCTCGCCGGTGACCTTCTCGCCGTCGGTCGAAAGACGCGCCAGCAACTGGCCGGCAAGCGCGCCGACGAAGAGCGAGTTCTTCCAGGCCGGCCACTTATCGCCGGTGTAGAAGGCGGCGCCGGACGGCGCGATCGAGGGATCCCAGTAGAACAGCGGCTGCTCCATGCCGGGCTTTGAGGTGCCCTCGCCGATCTTCACGCCGGAATAGTCGATGCCGTAGGTGATGACCGGCCAGCCATAGTTGAGGCCGGCCTTGGGCGTGTTGATCTCGTCGCCGCCGCGCGCGCCGTGCTCGGCCGTCCAGAGCTGTCCTGTCTGCGGGTGGAGCGCGGCGCCCTGCACGTTCCGGTGGCCGATCGACCAGATCTCCGGCTGCCAGCCCGGCTTCTTCGGATTATCGGCAGGCGCGCCGCCTTCGGGCTTGATGCGCAGAATCTTGCCGAGATGGTTCTCCGGGTTCTGCGCCTGGTCGCGCTGGCTGTAGCGGTCGCCGACCGTGACGAAGAGGGCGCCCGTCCGATCGAAGACCAGTCGCGAGCCGAAGTGCATGTTGCTGGCGATCGTCGGCATCTGTCGGAAGATCACGCTGAGGCCTTCCAGCGCAGTGCCGTTGGCGCTCAGCCGGGCGCGGGCGACGCTGGTACCGTTGCCGTTGGCGCGCGGCTCGGCGAAGGAGAGATAGAGATGGCGGTTCTGGGCGAAGTTCGGATCGAGCACGACATCGAGCAGGCCGCCCTGCCCGCGCGCCACGACGTTGGGCACGCCCGAGATCGGGGACGAAAGCTTGCCGTCGGCGCCGACCAACCGCAGGCGGCCAGGCCGCTCGGTCACCAGCATGCGCCCATCCGGCAGGAAGGCGAGACCCCAAGGGTTCTCCAGCCCGCTCGCCACCGTTTCGACCGCGAGTTCGCCGGCGCTCGACGGATAGCGCTGCTGGGCCGTGGCGGGCGTTACCGCGAGAGCCAAAGCGAGGGCGATGAAGGCGAACCGCATGCAGAAACTCCCGAAGTCGATATCCAATCTGCTGCCGCTTCGCGACGACAGCACGGCCCGCCCCGAACGAGACAGGGCGAGCGCTTCAGGAAGAATGCACGATTCAAGCGCCGGTTGCTTCGAGCTCACGCCGAAGTGAGACGATCTGCGAGGTTTCATCCAGCGCAACGTCCGCGCTGGTGACCACGGCGCCAGCAGCGACGTCGCGCTTCAATGTCACGCCATGCGCCAACCCGATCGGCAGCGCCTTCGCCGCGCGGCTGGCGGCTGCCGGCATCAGCTTGCCGTAGACGGTATAGCCGCCCTCCCCATCCAGCATCTCGCCGGCCTTGAGATCGCGCTTGGCGGTCGCGACCGCATCGCCGCGCCAGCTCCTGGTCGCGCCGGTCGGCTCACCGCGCAGGGCCGCGTTCAGCACCGAGAGCGAGAGTTCTAGCCCGATCAGGTGGAAGGGCTTGTACATCGCCGCATAAAGGCCGGTTGAATCGGTCGGCAGCCCATACTGCTTGAAGCAGGCGGCGGCATAGGGGTTCGGCGCCTTCAGCACGACATAGACGCCCCAGCGCAGGTCGCGGAAGACCGGCCGCCCATCGCGCTCCAGCGAGGAGACGACCTCGACCATGCCGTCATGCTCGAGCTGGCCACCGACCGCCTTCGGCCGCAGCACATGGGCGAGGTCGTCGACGCCGCAGGGCGGGAAGGCGAGGCCGTCGGCCGGCACGTCGAGACCGCTGGCATTGGCGATCGCCGCCATCTCGATCGCCGATTTGGTACCGTCGAGGAAGGAGTTGAACATTTGCGGGTTCATGCCCGCCGCCCTCGCCGCCTCCGGCGTCGAACCGTAATGGCTCCAGACTTCATCGGGCGTGACCCGGTGATAGGCCGGCAGGTATTTGGTGCCCTTGCCGGCGGCCGCGACGGTGAAGCCGGTCGCACGAGCCCAGTCGACCATCTCGGCGACGAGCGCCGGCTGGTCGCCATAGGCCATCGAATAGACCACGCCTGCCGCTTTCGCCTTCGCTGCCAGCACCGGGCCGACCAGCACATCGGCCTCGACATTGACCATGACGACATGCCGGCCCGCCGCGATCGCGGCGAGTGCATGGCGAGCACCGGCAGCCGGATGGCCGGTCGCCTCGATCACCACCTCGACGCCGTCCATTTCCGCTGCAGCGACGCCGCTATCGACGAAGCGCGTGGCGGCGATGCGGGCTTCGTCCCAGCCGACGGTGCGGCAGGCATTCTTCGCCCGCTCGGGATCGAGATCGGCGATCGCGGCGACCTCCAGTCCCGCGATATGCGGCACCTGCGCCAGGAACATCGAGCCGAACTTGCCGGCGCCGATCAAGGCGCAGCGGACGGGGCGGCCGGCCTCGGCGCGAGCGGCGAGCTTGGGCATCAGGTTCATGGGAAAGGCTCCGGCTTATCGAGGTCGTGGTCGGCCTTGAGCCGACCATCTCAGGACGAGAAGGCGCCCTGGCGTTTCCGAGATTCTCGGATCTTCGCTTCGCTACGTCCGAGAATGACGGTCGCCCGGGCTCACTCCGGCTTCACCCCGGCTTCCTTGATGATCTTCTCCCAGGTCGCGATCTCCTGCTGATGATAGGGCCGGAAGGCGGCGGGATCACGGACCTTGAGGGTGAAGCCGAGCTTGAGGATCTGCTCGCTGATCGCCGGCTTGGCGATCGAGGCCAGCACTGCCTTGGACAGCGTGTCCAGCACCGGCGCCGGCGTCGCGGCCGGGGCGAAGAAGGCGGCCCAGCTGTCGGCGTCGGCATCGGTCACGCCCTGCTCGCGCAGGGTCGGGATATCCTTGGCGCGCGGGTTGCGCTCTGGGCTCGCCAGCGCGATCGCCCTGAGCGTGCCGGCATTGATCTGCTCGAGCACCGAAGGCAGCGTCGAATTGGCGATGTCGATGCGCCCGCCGATGATCTCCTGCACCAGAGGCGCCGCGCCGCGGAACGGCACATGCGTCATCTTGATGCCGGTGCGCTGCATGAACAGCTCCATGGCGAGATGCGAGCCGGAGCCTACGCCGGTCGAGCCATAGTTGAGCTTGCCGGGATCGGCCTTGGCCAGCGCGATCAGCTCCTTGATGTTTTTGGCCGGCAGGTCGTTGCGCACCACGAAGGCGTGCTCGAAGGCGCCGACACCGGCGACCGGCGCGAAATCCTTGACCGCGTCATAGCCCGGCTCCTTCAGCAGGAACATGTTGTTCCCGTGCGTCTGGTTGTTGCCGAAGATGAAGGTGTGGCCGTCGGCGGCGCCATGCGCGACGGCGCGGGTGCCGACCGCCCCCGAGGCGCCGGCGCGGTTGTCGACGAGGACGTTCTGGCCGATCGAGGTCGAGAGGTCCTGCGCGACGAAGCGCGCGATCGCATCGGTCGGCCCGCCCGCCGGATAAGGCACGACCAGGGTGATCGGCTTCGAGGGATAGCTCTGCGCCCGCGCAATGGCCGGAGCGAAGACGGCGCCGGCAACGAGGCCGAGCGTGGAACGGCGGGTCAGCGACATGGATTTCCTCCCGGGAGCCCGTTTGAGAGGCGGGCTTTCGCGGCAGGATTAGGGGCAACGTCCCAATTCGTCCAGCCGCCCGCCGCTCACCAGATGCACTGCTTGGCGATGTCGTGCCGCTGCTGCTACGTTGGCGCGGATAGCCGTGCCTAGAGCGAGACTTTCTCCGCTCCAATCTGCTCCCAAAGTGCAGGTGACCAAATGGCGATCCGGCCCTTCATCCTCGAGCCAAATTACGACTCGTACTTCGACCGCGCGGGACCAGGACAACCCGCGCAGCTTCGCATCAGGTTGAAGGTGACGCTCATTCCCCTCGACCCCTCCACGGCGTGGGCAAGAAGCGCCCATGCCTCCAAGCTTCCGGGAGCGCGCCCGGGCCCGCTCCCCCCGTCTCATCTGGCTGCGAGCGAGGCCGACTTCAAACGCGGCAGCGTCGTCGACGCCGGCGGCCAACCCGTGCCTTGCCGGAGCTGGCTCGCCAGCGAATGGCAGGATTTCACCAAGCGCTTCAAGCACATCGTCGAGACCGTCTGGAACAACCAGATGGTGTTTCTCCCGACCGAGAACGGCGACAGCCTGAGCGACGCCGATTTCTGGCAGCTGATCGGCAATCCAAAAGTGCCGGCGCATGTCGCCGGCGTGCTCGAGATCGATCTGCAGCCGACCGGTGCGGGTAGCCATGCCGTCATCGAGGTCGCGCATCTGGCCAACCCAGGCGCAAGTTTCCGGGACCGGATGACCCGCATCACGGACGAAAGCGTCCAGTTCGGGGAGCACAATTTCAGGGCGGGCCGGGCCCGCGGGATCGGTGGGAAGACCGGTCAGTTCGCTGCCGCGCACGAGGTCGGCCACTGGCTCCGCAACCCCGGATCGACTGTGTTCGACCACATCGACCGGTCCTATGCGCTCACCCTGCCCAGAGCGCAGCAGGACACTGCGCAATATGGCCGGACGCTCGGGCAGTACTATTCGATCATGGGCGGCGGAACCGTCGTGACGGATCACGATGCCACGCCGTGGATTTCGCGCCTGCGCCGGCAGACACCGATGAAGCTCGGCTGGATGTATGTGCACAGGATCGACTTCCGCCGCAGCCTGAACGAAGTGTCTCCGCGTCAGAAGCGGCTGCTGCTGGCTGCGGGATTCCTGCCCAAGCTTCTTCAGCCGGGGCAAGTTCCCTAGCTTGGCGAAGCGGTAAACCCCGCCCGCTTCAGCCGCTGCACCGCGACGTCCAGGGCCTGCAGGAAGGCCGAGCGGTCCTTCTGCGAGAACGGCTTCGGCCCACCGCTGACGCTGCCCATGGCGCGCAGGTCCTCCATCATGTCGCGGGTCGCCAGCGCCATGCCGATCGAGGCCTCGGTGAAGGGCTTGCCGGTCGGGCCGATCACGTCGGCGCCGGCCTTGATGCAGCGGTCAGCGAGCGGAATGTCGGCGGTGATGACGATCGCACCGCGGCCGGCCCGTTCGGCGATCCAGTCATCGGCGGCATCGAAGTTGCCGGGCACGACGACGCGCTCGATCCAGGGCTCGCGCGGCACCTGCATGAAGCTGTTGGCGACGACGAAGACCTTGAGCCGGTGCCGCTCGGCGACGCGATAGACCTCCGGCTTCACCGGGCAGGCGTCGGCGTCGATATAGATCACGATGGTGTTGGCGGGAGCGTCCATGGCGCCGGCATCGCAGCCGAGCGGGCCCCACGCAAGCCCTTATGCCGGCCTTATGCGCGCGAGAACCTTCCGCATGGCAGCCTTATCGGGGGCGGACCTACATCATCGGCATCGATGGAGGTCGATATGTCGATGAACAACGCCTTGTTCCGCACCAGCCAGCAGCGCCGCGCCCGCGCCGTCTATGACAGCGTCGCCAGCCGCCGCCCGGTCGTTGGAATCCTCTGCGCCGAGATGGTCGCGCTTGCCGTGTTCGCACTGGCCGCCGCAGCCTTCATCGGCCTGCGCGCCTGGTTCGCCCTGCCGAACTGAGCACGACGCCATGGGACAATTCAAGCCGCTGCAGCCGCTCAACGGCGAGAGCCATCTCTTCCTGGTCGGCCAGTCGAGCCACGGCTTCTGGGTCGCGCGCGACCTCGAAGGACGGAGCGAGGGCATCTTCCGCAACCAGAAGGAGGCAGTTCGCTTCGCCCTTTCCGAGGGCGGCCATCTCAATGCCGTGCTGATCTCCCCCAACGGAGTCGAGCCGAGCTATGGCCTGGGTATCCATTGAGGGCATGCCCAGTGCCGACAAGGCGAGCCGCGACCTCGACAGGGCGCTGCTCGCCATCTTCCTGGAAGCCGCAGGCGCTCTGATCGACCAACTCGTCGAGGCCGGCATCGGCGATCCTGCCGACATCGCCCAGCGGCTCAACCGCCGCGGCTTTCCCTGTTTCGGCCGGCCGCGCTGGGGCGCAAGCACTGTCGCCATGGTGCAGCGCCGGTGGGCGCTCCGGCACGCTGGGGATGGGGCGCTGCCGCGCCAAGAAAGCGCGTGCTCTCCATCCGACTCTGTCTTACGCTCCGCAACTGCTTCGGCTTGATGGCCCGGTTTCCGCGAGCCGGCCGTGGCAGTCGGAAGCCGGCCGCCATGACCTAAGCTCGCAGCCGTCCCGACCAGCGCAGCGCAGGTTCAAGCCCCTTCGATTCGAAGTGGCGATGCCTGTCATTCCGACCGAAGGAGACGAGACATGGCAAAAGGCGAGCAGCGCAGCAATCGCGAGGCCAAGAAGCCCAAGAAGGACAAGCCGAAGGCGAGCGCGACCCCTCCGGCGGGCTTCGCTTCGGCCGTCGCCAAGGCAGCGGCGACACCGAAGAAGAAATGATCCGCTTCCGCACGATCGACCCCACCCAGCCCGAGAAGCCGGCACCGCAGCCGGCTCCCGTGCAAGCTGTCGCGGCCGTACAGACAGAACCAGTGCCGGAGGGCGCCGCTCCGGCAACCCGCAAGGGCCTGGCCCGCAAGACGCCACTGCGCGCGAAGAAGAAGACAGAGGCCGCCCCGCTCTTCGACAAATGAGGCCGGGCGGCCTCAGGCCGCCTCGCTGACCTCGTCCGTCCAGACCTTGAAGCCCGTCAGCGTGTTCGGCCCAAAAGTGGTGGCGATCGCGACATCGGCAGCATCGCGTCCGCGTGCGATCAGCACCCGGCCGATGCGCGGGACGTTGTTGCGCGGATCGAACATCTGCCAGCCGCCATCCAGGAAAGCCTCGAAGGAGGCGGCGAAATCGCCCGGCGGCCAGGGCGGCGGCGTGCCGACATCGCCGAGATAGCAGGTGCAGTAGCGCGCCGGGATGTTCATCGCCCGGCAGAAGGCGATGGCGAGATGGGCGTAGTCCCGGCAGACGCCGCGCCCTTCGCGATAGGCCTCGGAGGCGCTGCGGGTCACGCTGGCGTCCATATAGTCGAAGGCGATGCGCTGGTTGACGAAGTCGCAGATCGCCTGCACCCGCGCCGCGCCCGGCGGCGTATGACCGAAAAGCTCCCAGGCGAGATCGAGCAGGCGATCGCTGTCGCAGAACCGGCTGGCGAGCAGGAAGACCAGGCACTCTTCCGGCAAGCGCTCCACCGGCACCTGCCCGGCCGTGCGGTCGAACGCCTCCGGCAGGCCGCTATCGCTGATCACCGCATCGGCGGAAATGCGTATCGTGCCCTGTGGCGCCACCAGGCGGCTGCACCAGTTTCCGAAGCCGTCGCGATAGGCCGTGACCGGTGTCGGCGGCTGGATGCGCATGTGATCCGGCGCCGAGAGATCGGAGACCCGGCTGAAATGCACGTGCAGCATCAGGATCATCGGGGTCGGCTGTGGAAAGACGTAGTCGAGCTCGTAGCCGATCCGGAGTTTCATGCATGAGCCTTCTGCGCGTCGGCGCGCTGTATTCTTTTGGCTCCCCAGCTTGCTCTACCAAGCACGTTTCGGGCCAAGGTGATACGGTTGCGGGCGCCTGCCGGGGAGAGGCCGTTTTCGCCCCCGGATTATGGGCACGCCCCGCTGCCATTCCTGTCGTTTCTGGCCGATATCAAGCACTGTCGCTTGCAGTGCCCGCCCCGGGGGCCTAAACCACGCCCCGCGCCCGCGATGGGCGCCATTGCCCTCCCGGAGATCTGGATCATGGCTTTCCTTGCCGACGCCCTGAAGCGCGTGAAGCCGTCTGCGACCATCACCATCACGCAGAAGGCGCGCGATCTGAAAGCGCAGGGCAAGGACGTGATCTCGCTCTCCGTCGGCGAGCCCGATTTCGACACGCCGGACAATATCAAGGAAGCCGCGATCGCCGCCATCCGCCGCGGCGAGACGAAGTACACGCCGGTCCCCGGCATCCCGCAGCTGCGTGAGGCGATCACCCGCAAGCTGAAGCGCGAGAACGGCCTCGACTACAAGGCCTCGCAGACCATCGTCGGCACCGGCGGCAAGCACGTCATCTACAACGCCCTGCTCGCCACGCTGAACCCGGGCGACGAGGTGATCTGCGTCGCGCCGTACTGGGTCAGCTATCCCGAGATGGTCGCGCTCTGCGGGGGTACGCCGACCTTCTGCGAAGCCACCATCCAGAACAACTTCAAGCTCCAGCCGGCCGATCTCGAGGCTGCGATCACGCCGAAGACCAAGTGGCTGATCCTGAACTCGCCCTCGAACCCGTCGGGCGCCGCCTATACCCATGCCGAGATGAAGGCGCTGACCGATGTGCTGATGCGCCATCCGCATGTCTGGGTGCTGACCGACGACATGTACGAGCACCTGGTCTATGGCGACTTCAAATTCGTCACCCCGGCGCAGGTCGAGCCCGGCCTCTACGAGCGCACGCTGACCATGAACGGCGTCTCCAAGGCCTATGCCATGACCGGCTGGCGCATCGGCTACGCCGCCGGCCCGCAGCAGCTGATCAACGCCATGGACCTCGTCCAGGGCCAGCAGACCTCGGGCACCTCGGCGATCTCGCAATGGGCCGCGGTCGAGGCGCTCGACGGCACGCAGGAGCACCTGCCGGTGTTCAAGAAGGCGTTCGAGCGCCGGCGCGACCTCGTCGTCTCGATGCTGAATCAGACCCGCGGCCTCAAGTGCCCGACGCCGGAAGGCGCCTTCTACGTCTATCCCGACTGCTCGGGGCTGATCGGCAAGACGCTGCCGAACGGCAAAAAGATCGAGACCGACGAGGACCTGGTCATGGGCCTGCTGGAGAACGAGGCAGTCGCCGCCGTGCACGGCACCGCCTTCGGCCTCGGCCCGAACTTCCGCATCTCCTACGCCACCTCGGACGAGAAGCTGGAAGAGGCTTGCCGCCGCATCCAGCGCTTCTGCGCCGAGCTGCGCTGAGACGAGCACGGGGCGCGATGACTCTCGAAGAGCAGCGCGCCCTGATGCTGTCGGGGCGCATGTATGACGACCTCACGCCCGAGCTGATCGCGGCCCGGGCGCGGGCGGTCGGCCTGACCGACGCCTACAACCGCAGCTTTGGCCAGCCGCAGGCGGCGCGCGAGGCGCTGTTGCGCGCTTTCCTGCGCGATGTCGGCCCCGGCGCGTATTTCGAGCCGAATTTCCGTTGCGAGCTCGGTTTCAACATCAGCATCGGCCGCAGTTTCTACGCCAATTTCGACTGCGTCATGCTGGATGGCGCCGAGATCACCATTGGCGACCATGTCCTGCTCGGGCCACGCGTCGGCATCTATACGGCGAACCACGCCTTCGACCCGGCCGAGCGGGTGGCGGGCGGCTGCTATGTCAGGCCCGTGACGATCGGCAACCGCGTCTGGGTCGGCGGCGGCGTCCAGATCACGCAGGGCGTCAGCATCGGCGACGATACGATCATCGGGGCCGGCAGCGTCGTGACCCGCGACATTCCGGCCGGGGTGATCGCAGCCGGCGTGCCCTGCAAGGTGCTGCGCGAGATCACCGAGGCTGACAGGACCGGGTTTCGCTCGACGCGCCCTTGATCAGGTGCAGCCGTTTCCAAGCTTCGTGAATTGCGGCCGCCCGCACCTTTGGGTAACGCTCCGGCATGAACCGCCGTGCGCTCCTGCTGTTCGCCGCCTTCTGCTCGCTATCGGCCCGCGCCGTGGCTCAGCAGGCACTGCCCTCGCTCTCGGTGCGCGAGGCGCATGACGCCGCCAAGGCCGGCAAGCTCACCCTCGTTGACATCCGCACGCCGGAGGAATGGACCGATACCGGCGTGCCGGAGGGCGCGATCAAGCTCGACATGACCGGCAGCGCCTTCGAGGTCAGGCTGGCGGCGCTGAAGCTCGACCACCCTGGCAAGCCGATCGCGCTGATCTGCCGGACCGGCAACCGCACCTCGACCTTGCAGAAGACGCTCGCGGCGCGCGGCTGGAGGGAGCTGGTCGATGTCCGTGGCGGCCTGCTCGGCAATCCCAAAGACAAGGGCTGGCTGGCGGAAGGCTTGCCGGTGACGAGCTATCCGTGACGAGCTTCCTTCTCCCCTCGGGGGAGAAGGCCCGGCAGGGGATGAGGGCGCCTCGACTGAGTGAGCCGTTATTCCCTCATCCGTCAGCGCTTCGCGCTGCCACCTTCTCCCCCGAGGGGAGAAGGAGAGAGCAGATCCGGCCGCCGCTCCCGCGTGATCTGCTCCGCCTGCTCGCGGCGCCAGCGCGCGATGCGGGCATGGTCGCCGGAGAGCAGCGCCTCGGGCAGGCCCCTGCCCTCCCATTCGCGCGGGCGGGTATAGTGCGGATATTCCAACAGGCCGTTCTCGAAGCTCTCCTCAGTGCCGGAGGCCTCCTTGCCCATCACGCCGGGGATCAGGCGCACGCAGGCGTCGAGCAGCACCATGGCCGCCATCTCGCCACCGGAGAGGATGTAGTCGCCGACCGAGACCTCGGTCAGCCCCCGCCCCTCGATCACGCGCTCGTCGACGCCCTCGAAGCGGCCGCAGACGATGACGACGCCGTCGCCGGCGACGTAGTCGCGGACCATGCGCTGGCTGAGCGGCCGGCCGCGCGGCGACATCAAGAGGCGCGGCCGGGCATCGCCTGCCGGAACCGCAGCGTCGATCGCCGCCGCCAGCACGTCGCAGCGCAGCACCATGCCGGCGCCGCCGCCGGCCGGGGTGTCATCGACATTGCGATGGCGGCCGATGCCATGCTCGCGGATCTGATGCGTCTCCAGCGACCAGAGCCCGGTACGCAGGCCCTCTCCCGCCAGCGAAGCACCGAGCGGGCCAGGAAACATCTCGGGATAGAGGGTGAGGACGCTGGCGCGAAAGGTCATGGCCTCTGCTGGCATGAAATGGCGGCCGCGTCATCACCCGAGCGCAGCCGCCAACAGCGGTCTCAAGCCTGCCGGACGTGCTCGCACCAGTGGGTGTGGAGCTCCTCGATATCGCCGCTGGTCAGCAGCGCCATCGCAGCGCGCAACTGCTCGTCGCTCCAGTCCCACCAGGACATTTCAAGCAGCAACGCGATCCGCTTGTCATCGAAGCGCTTGCGGATCAGCTTGCCCGGATTGCCGCCGATGATGGCATAGGGCTCGACATCGCGGGTGACGAGCGCCCGCGTCCCGATCACCGCGCCATGGCCGATGGTGACGCCAGGCATGACGATGGCTTCCGAGCCAATCCAGACATCGTTGCCGATGACCGTGTCGCCGGCCGGCAGATAACCGTCGCACGCGCCGGCGAAGTTTGGTTCCTCCGGAACGTAGTGGAACGGGAAGGTGCTGACCCAGTCGTTCCGGTGGCCCTGATTGCCGGCCATGATGAAAGCGGCGCCCGAACCGATCGAGCAGAAGCTGCCGACGATCAGCCGGTCGGCGCCCTCGTGCGGCGGCAGGAAGCGGGCGCAATCGTCGAAGCCGTGGCCATGGTAGTAGCCGGAATAATAGCTGTAGCGCCCCGCGACGATGTTGGGATGGCGCACCTGCTCGGTGAGCGGAATGCCCTTGAACGGGCTCTCGAAGAAGTTGGTCATGTTCAGCTCGCAAAGGCTGGCGCTTTCTGGGAAGCCGCCGGCCGAAAGACACAGGAAAACGCGGGCGATCGGCCTTGCCGATCCCCGTCCGGTCTTGCGTTCCTCGCCTCAGACGAGTGGGAACGCGATGGAGCTGGTACAGTGAGCCTGCTTCATGGAGTGCGCAGCCTAAACGGGCGCGCTACGAGCAGCAACCGCCCGGTCAGGCGAAGGCGAGCGCCGGATTGCCATTCAGCGCCGCATAGTCGTCGACGCTGGCGATGACGTTGTCGAAGGCGGCGAAGGCCTGCGCCGGCAGCATGGTCAGTACTGCGACGGCGCGCATGCCGGCGCGGCGGGCCGCCTCGACGCCGTTGGGCGCATCCTCGAAGACGATGCAGTCGGCCGGCTTGACGCCCATGCGCTCAGCCGCCGCCAGGAACATGTCGGGACGCGGCTTGCCCGGGAAACCCTGGCTCGGCGAGACAATGGTGGCGAAGCGCTGGCGCAGGGAGAGCGTGTCGAGGATCAGGGCAATGTTCGGCGGGGCGGCGGCGGTGCCGACCGCCATCGGAACCTCGTGATCGCGCGCCCGGTCGAGCAGGTCGATCAGTCCGCCCAGCGGCTTGACCAGCGGGCCGTAGGTCTCGCGATAGAGCCCTTCCTTTTCCTCGGCGAGCCGGTCGAGCTCGGCCGCGTCGGCACCGGGGAAATGTGGGCCGATGATGTCGGAGATTGCCATGCCGGCGGTGCGGGCCGAGAAGGTCGCGCGCTCGAAGGGCAGGCCGTATTTGCGGTACCAGACCTCCCAGGCATCGTCGTGGTAGCGCATATTGTCGACGATGGTGCCGTCCATGTCGAAGATCAGAGCCTTGGCCGGTGTCTCAGGCAGCATCGTCATCCTCGAACAGACCGGCGGGAGGCAGAGCCTCGATGCGCTTGGCGGCGATGTCGATGCGCGGCGCATAGGCCTTGGTGAAAGGCATCAGCACCGAGCGGCCATCCGGCGTCTCGATGTCGATGAGGTCGCCGGCGCCGTAATTGGCGACGGCAGTGACAGTCCCGAGGATGGCGCCGTCCGGCCCGACGACGCTGCAGCCGACGAGGTCGGCCTGCAGGAACTCGTCCTCGTCCTCGGGCTGCTGCAGGCGCGAACGCTCGATATGGAGCTTCACGCCGTTGAGCAGTTCCGCTCCCTCGCGGCTGGTCACGCCCTTGAGGCGGGCGACGACCACTTCCTTGGCGGGCCTGATATCGGCGATCTCGAAGCGCCGGCCCTTCTCGTCGACAAGCGGGCCGTATTCGGCGAGCGCCAGCGGATCGGCCGTGAAGGTCTTGATCCGGACCTCGCCGCGCACGCCATGCGGCGCGCCGACGATACCGAGCAGGACGAGATCGTCGCTCATGTCAGCGCGTCATGCTCGGGCTTGACCCGAGCATCTCCTGCCGGAGATTCCCGGGTCTACGCTGCGCTTCGCCCGGGAATGACGCCCTGCACATGGTTGGCTCACTCAGCCGCAGGGGCGGCGGCCTTCTCGGCCTTCTTCTCGGCGCGCTCCTTGGCCTTGTCGCCGGGAACAGCCTTGTTCGGGTTATTGCGGGCCGGGCGCTTGGACACGCCGGCAGCGTCGAGGAAGCGCAGGACGCGATCGGTCGGCTGGGCGCCCTTGGCAAGCCAGGCCTTGGCTTTTTCCAGATCCAGGACAACGCGCTCGGGAGAGTCCTTGGCCTTCATCGGGTCGTAGGCGCCGATCTTCTCGATGAAGCGGCCATCGCGCGGCGAGCGGGCGTCGGCGACGACGATGCGATAGTACGGGCGCTTCTTGGCGCCACCACGGGTCAGGCGGATCTTCAGGGACATTGCTCTTCTTCCTTTGGTTCGAGCGGTAGAATTACTTCTTCTTGAACGGGTTGTTGCCGAGGCCGGGCATGCCGCCGAGGCCGGGCAATTTCGGCATCATGCCGGCGGGCGGGGTGACGCCCTTGGGCAGACCGGGGAAGCCGCCCGAAGGCAGCGAAGGCAGGCCGCCACCGGCGCCGAGCTGCTTCTGCAGTTCGGCGAGCTGGGCGGGATCCATCTTCGAGGGGTCGGGCATGCCGGCCGGCATGCCGCCACCACCGAGCCCGAACATGCTGCCGAGCTTGCCGAGCATGCCGCCCTTCTGGCGGGACATCTGCTTCATCATGTCCGCCATCTGGCGATGCATCTTGAGCAGCTTGTTGATCGCCTCGGGCGAGGTGCCGGAGCCGGCAGCGATGCGCTTCTTTCGGCTGTTCTTGAGCAGATCGGGATTGCGACGCTCGGCCGCCGTCATCGAATTGATGATCGCGATCTGCCGGGCGATGACCTTGTCGTCCATCTTCGAGCTGGCGATCTGGTTCTTCATCTGGGCCATACCAGGCAGCATGCCCATCAGCCCGCCGAGGCCGCCCATCTTCTCCATCTGCTGGAGCTGGGTGCGCAGGTCGCCGAGATCGAAATTGCCCTTGGCGAGGCGCTGCGCCAGTTCCTGCGCCTTGTCGGCGTCAACCGTGGCGGCCGCCTTCTCGACCAGGCCGACGATGTCGCCCATGCCGAGGATGCGGTTGGCGACGCGCGAGGGATGGAAGTCCTCGAGCGCGTCTGTCTTCTCGCCGGTGCCGACGAGCTTGATCGGCTTGCCGGTGACGGCGCGCATCGAAAGCGCCGCGCCGCCGCGGCCGTCGCCGTCCATGCGGGTCAGGACAATGCCGGTAAGGCCGACGCGGCCGTCGAAGGCCCGCGCCGTGTTGACCGCGTCCTGGCCGGTCAGCGCGTCGGCGACGAGCAGGACTTCATGGGGATTGGTCGCCGCCTTGACCTCGGCGACCTCGGCCATCAGCGCCTCGTCGAGCGTGACGCGGCCGGCGGTGTCGAGCATGACGACGTCGTAGCCGCCGAGCTTGCCGGCTTCGATGGCGCGCCGCGCGATCTGCACGGCCGACTGGCCGGCGACGATCGGCAGCGTCTCGACGCCGACCTGCTTGCCGAGGATGGCGAGCTGCTCCATCGCGGCCGGACGGCGCGTATCGAGCGACGCCATCAGGACCTTCTTCTTGTCCCGATCGGTCAGGCGCCTGGCGATCTTCGCGGTCGAGGTCGTTTTACCCGAACCTTGCAGACCCACCATCAGGATCGGCACCGGCGGCACGGCGTCGAAGGTGATGCCTTCGCCCTCGCCGCCGAGCGTGTCGATCAGGACGTCGTTGACGATCTTGATGACCTGCTGGCCGGGCGTGACCGACTTCAGCACCTCGGCGCCGACGGCGCGCTCACGGACCTTGTCGGTGAAGCTGCGCACGACCTCGAGCGCGACGTCGGCCTCGAGCAGCGCCCGGCGCACCTCGCGCAACGCGGCGTTGACGTCGTCCTCGGTCAGCGCGCCCCTGCGGGTCAGGCCCGAGAGGATGCCGGAAAGTCTATCGCTCAGCGTGCCGAACATGCGGTCCTGCTTTGCCTGGCCTCAAGAAGCCGATATCGCATCAGTCATCCGCCAAACGGTTTCGCGCCCGAGGGCGCAGACGCGCTGTCGGGCGTTGACCTCCGGGCTCATGAAAGCCGCTGGGCGGCCCGGTCGGCGGATGAGGTTTCGGCGATGTCGGCGAAACGAATGCGCGCGTTAAAGCGGACAAATGCGGCGAAAGTCAAGCTGAAGCGCGCAAGCGGCGGCTGCGCCAGCCGCGCGCTATCCTATCACGGAGATGACATGAAGCTTCCGGTCCTTGCCGCCGCGCTGTTCGCGCTCGGCCTCACCCAGGCGCAAGCCCAGTCCTGCGAAGGCAATTTCTCCGTGGTCGGCACGCCGATGCTGACCGGGCTGACCTACAAGACCTGGGATATCGTGCAAAAGCGCGCGCCGGCCCGGGTGTTGAAGGATCTCGGCGCCGCCGTCTCGTCCGAAGGCTTCGCCGACATGCGCATCGAGAATGCGACCAGCTCCGTGGTCGCCATCCAGGAAACCTCCGGCTCGGGCCGGCCGCAAACCCTGCGCATCACCGCCCGCAAGAGCGGCAGCGGCACGCGCGTCGATGCGGTCTTCGTCGTCCAGCAGGGCCAGGTCGCACCGGAAGCTTACGTCCGCGACGCTCTCTGCCGTGTGATCTCCGGCGCGCAGGGCTAATCCTGCGTCGTCAGCAGATTGGCGTCGCGGGAGAGCCGCCAGCGCCCGTCGGCTTCCTTGCGCAGGATCGTCAGCGTGTATCCGGAACGGCGGATGGCCTTGCCGTCCGGCGCGGTCGCCGTCATCTCGATCCGGTTGCGCAGCCAGGCGATGTCGCCGAGCACTGAGAGCTCATGGATGTCGCTGCGGCCCTCGATCGTCATCGTTCCCAGCCCCTTCAGCGCGGCGGCGAAAGCCTCCTTGCCAAAGGGCTCGGCGCCGGGAACCATGAAGACCACGTCGTCACTCATCAGGTCGAGCACGGTCGCCGCATCGCCCGCCTTGGTCGCGCTCATCCAGGTCTCGACGAGTTCCCGGATCGCCTGTTCGTCATCGCCCATGGGGTTTCCTCCTGGCTAGGGCTGCGATAATCGCGCCGTATTCCTCGCCTAGGTCCGGCCCTGCTTCGTCGGCGTGGCGCAGCAGAAGCCGAGATCGACACAATGACAAGACATGTGGGCGCAGCCCTCCTGACCGCCCTGCTTCTGGCCGGCTGCGCCGGGGCGCAGCGCGAAACCACGGCGCCGAGCCCGCGCAAGATCGAGCGCCTCGCCGCGGTGAAGGCCGATCCGGCCGAAGCGGTGCGTATCCTCAACGCCTATCGCGCCGGCAAGGGCCTCGGCCCGGTCCGGCTCGATTCGACACTGACCACGATGGCCCAGCGCCAGTCCGACGCGATGGCGGCCAGCGACGACCTCTCGCATAGCGCCGCCGGTAGCTTCAGTTCCCGGGTCAACGGCGCCGGCCTCGACACGGTGCGGGCCGCGGAGAATCTCGGGGCCGGTTACTACTCGACGCAGGAAGCCTTCGACGGCTGGAAGAAATCGTCGGGCCACGAGGCCAATCTCTCCATGCCGCAGGCGACGCGCATCGGCCTTGCCCTCGCAAAGAATCCGCAGACCCGCTACGGCGCCTGGTGGACGCTGGTGCTGGCGGGCGAACCCGAGAAGCGGCAGGAAATGTCGGCCGGGCCGCTGGTCCCCGTGCGCGGCAGCGGGACGACCACCTTCCGCTGGGGCGCGCCGCTCTAAGACGGCATCGCGAACGGATTGCAGAAAGAAAGGAAATTCCTTACCTATCCGACAGGAGGTCGTGATGATCACAAGCAAGCTGACAAGCAAGGCGCAGACGACGATTCCGCAATCGGTCCGCGCCGCCCTCAAGCTCCGGGATGGCGATGAGATCGCCTATGTGATCGCCGACGATCATGTCGTGATCAGCAAGGCGACCTCGCCGGCTGCTGAAGACCCGTTCGCGACATTCGGCGAATGGGACAGCGAGGCGGATCGGAAGGCTTATGCCGAGCTTTGAGCAGGGCGACGTCGTCCGTGTCCCCTTTCCCTATACCGATCGCGCGACGCGCCAGCATCGGCCAGCGCTGGTCGTGTCGGCCGGCGGCATTGGAGACGGCGCTGCGCTGCTTTGGGTTGTGATGATCACCAGCGCAGAGAACCGTCCTTGGCCGGGTGACGTGCCGCTGGGAGCGCAATACCGTGAAGCGGGGCTACCCGCGCCATCGACGATCCGCCCTTGCAAGATCGCCACGATCGAGGCGCGCCATGCGCAAGCGATCGGCCGGATCGGCAGCGAGCAGCTTGCAGAAGTCATGACGGCCTTGCACGGCTATCTGCGCGCAAGATAGCCCTTTACAATGACCCCACTCTGGTGATGGCTCTGGTTTTTAGCGGAGCCTTCACATCATGACCTTCGAAGCCTGGGCCGCCTTCGCCGCCGCCACCGCCATCCTCCTCGTCATCCCCGGGCCGACCATCCTGCTGGTGATCTCCTATGCGCTCGGCCAGGGCTGGCGCACCGCACTGCCGATGGCGGTCGGCGTCGCGCTCGGCGATTTCACCGCGATGACCTTGTCGATGCTCGGGGTCGGCGCGCTGCTCGCCACCTCCGCGACGATCTTCACCGCGCTGAAATGGGCGGGCGCGGCCTATCTGATCTATCTCGGCGTCAAGCTCTTCCGGGCCGGCGGCAGCCTCGATGCCGAGCCGCGCCGGGACGCGAGCTCGACGCTGAAGATGCTCGGCCATGCCTGGCTGGTGACGGCGCTGAACCCGAAGAGCATCACCTTCTTCGTCGCCTTCCTGCCGCAGTTCCTCGACCCGAAGGCCGACTTCTGGACGCAGATGCTGATCTTCGAGGCGACCTTCATCACCCTCGCCTTCGCCAACGCCTTCGGCTACGCGCTGATCGCCTCGCGCGCCCGCACCCTCGTCGGCAATCCCCGTGCGATCGGCCTGTTCAACAAGGCCGGCGGCACATTGCTGATCGGCGCCGGCATCGCCACCGTCGCGGTGCGCTCGGGCAGCAACTAAGGGATCACGCATGAGCGGACGCGACGCGGATACGCTCGGCTTCTACGCGGCCGAGGCACAGGTCTATGCCGGGCGCGCCCGCGAACTCGGCGAGGCGCGGTTGCGACGCTTCGCCGAACTCATACCGACAGGCGGCCAAGTGCTCGAACTCGGCTGCGGCGGCGGGCAGGACAGCGAAGCCCTGCTCGGGCTCGGCCTCGACGTCATGCCGACCGACGGCTCGCCCGAGCTCGCCGCACAGGCGCAGAAGCGCCTTGGCCGGCCGGTCTCCGTGCTGCTGTTCGAAAACCTCGTGGCGGATGCTGCCTTCGACGGCGTCTGGGCCAATGCCTGCCTGCTGCATGTCCCGCGGCCGGCCCTGCCCGGTATCGTCGCGAGAGTGCATCGGGCCTTGCGGCCGGGGGGCGTCTTCTACGCCAGCTACAAAGCCGGCGAGGCGGAAGGCCGCGACCGCTTCGGCCGCTACTACAACTATCCGGACGCTGCGTGGCTGCGCACGGCCTATGGCGAGAACGGCTGGAGCCGCATCGATATCGAGGAGGATCTGGGCGGCGGCTACGACCAGGAGCCGACACGCTGGCTGCACGCGACGGCGATCAAGTTGTCTTGAAACGGACGGCACGGTCTTGACGCTGCGCGATACGCGCACGACCTGACTATGCCATGACACGCCGCAAGCTCCTGCGCCTCCTCGGCATCCCCGCCCTTCTCGGCTCCTCCGGCTTCGCCTGGGCCTCCTATGCGCGCTCGCGCAATCCCTATTACCAGGGCCCGGTCAGCGACCATTTCGACGGTCTGATCTTCACCGACGGCCGGCCGGTCACCAAGGGTTTGACCGATGTGCTGCGCTGGCAGTTCTCGAAGCGCAAGCGCGAGGTCTTCCCGGCGCTGTATGAAGCGCCGCCGCAGGACAAGCCACCCGCGCGTGTCGAAGGCTTGCGCGTCGTCCATCTCGGCCACGCCTCCTTCCTCTACCAGGTCGCCGGCCTCAACATCCTGATCGACCCGGTCTTTTCCGAACGCGCCAGCCCGTTCTCCTTCTTCGGGCCCAAGCGCGTGAACGCCCCCGGTGTCGCCTTCGCCGACCTGCCGAGGATCGACGTCGTGCTGGTGACGCACAACCATTACGACCATCTCGACGTCGAGACGCTGGCGCAGGTCCATGCCCGCGACAATCCGCGCATGATCATGCCGCTCGGCAACGATGTGATCGTCAAGGCGCGCGAGGCGAGCGTTCGGGCCGAGGCGCATGACTGGGGTACGCGGCTCGAATTGTCGGACAAGGTCGCGACCGCGCTGGTGCCGAGCTATCACTGGTCGGCGCGCGGCGCCTTCGACAGGCGCATGGCGCTGTGGTGCTCCTTCGTGATCGAGACGCCGGCCGGCAAGCTCTTCCATATCGGCGATACCGGCTACCATGACGGCTCGCTCTATGAGCGGCTCGGCAGGGAGCACGGCCCGTTCCGGCTGGCGGCGCTGCCGATCGGCGCCTATGAGCCACGCTGGTTCATGAGCGACAATCACATGAACCCGGAAGAGGCGGTCAAAGTGATGCGCTCGCTGCGCGCCGAGCAGGCGCTCGGCCACCACTGGGGCACCTTTCAGCTCACCGACGAGGGCGTCACCCGCCCGCCCGAAGCGCTCACGATCGCGCTGGAGAAGGCGGGATTGCCCGAGGAGCGCTTCCGGCCGATGCGGCCGGGGCTGGTGTGGGAGGCGTGAAGACTGCGCCCGCCGTGACGTGGATGGTCGGGACAAGCCCGACCATGATGAGGGCAGCGCTGCCCGCTATTTCGGCTGGACGTAGACGTTGATCTCGAGGTTCGGATCGCCGGCGTCCTTGAGATCGCTGACATACTCCTCGAGGAAAGCGTCCTTCACGACGATGTTCTTGGCCTCAAGATAGGCCGTGATCGTCTCATAGGTCGAATCGATGTCGTCATAGGGCGCGGTATGAACGAAGCGCAGGGCGCGGCCGACCGGTGACTGCGCATTGCGCACGCCGTTCGCCAGCGGCGCGGCCGCTGCCTTGTCGACCGGCAGCATAGCCTCGAACTTGAAGCCGTTGTCGTCGGTCTCGACGAACAGGCTGAGTGGCCGGCCCGCGACCTTGAGCCCGGCCTTGTCGGCCTCCGCTCGCAGGAGCGCGATGGTTTCCCCCAGCTTCTTGAAGCCCTGGTCCCAGCTCGCCTGCCCGGCGAACAGCAATACGGGCTTGGCCGTCAGCTGGACCTCGTCGACATCGGAGGGGTCGCCCTTCTTGCCGGCGAGCGTCGCATTCGAGTCGGGCGTGCCGGTCTGCTGTTGCTGCACGGGCGGCACCGGCTGCGGGCTGGGCAGGGTCGGCGGCGGTTGGACGGGTTGCGGCTCGGCCGGCGCCTGGGGAGCCGGCTGCACCGGCTGCGGCGTCACGGGTGATTGAAGCGCCGGCGGCGGCTGCACCGGCTGCGGTTCGGCCTGAGCCGGCTGGCTGCCCTGGCTCTGGGTCGGCGCCTGCTGGGCCGGCTGGGCATTCTGCGCCGGCGTCGCGGTCCCCGGCGGCGCGGCGAGCGGCGTGCTCTCCACAGCCGTAGGCGGCGCCACGCGCGTCTGCGCGGCGGCCGGATAGGCAAAGGCGAGCACAATAAGGAGCGCGCTGAATCTCGACTGCCGCATACCCGAATATCCCGAGCTGACACGACCGATTCGCGCCGTGCCGCAAACTACGATGATCCCGCTACGGCAGGAAGATCGCGAAGGGTGGCATTTTTTCGGCATCGCGCTCATATACCGCCAGCATCATGGACTTGTGACGATATGAACGCCCTCGCCAATCGCCGGTTCCTCAAGATGAACGGGCTCGGCAACGAGATCACCGTACTCGATCTGCGCGGAACGAAGCATATCGTCTCCGAGGCCGAGGCTCGCGCCATCGCGAGCCAGGAGCGCACCCGCTTCGACCAGTTGATGGTCCTGCACGACGCCAAGGCGGCGGGAATCGACGCCTATGTCCGCATCTACAACACCGACGGCTCCGAGGCCGGCGCCTGTGGCAACGGCACGCGCTGCGTCGCCTGGGCGATGACCGCCGACCCTGAGATGGGTCAGGCCGGCCGCAACGGGCTCCTGCTGCAGACCAAGGCCGGGCTGCTGCCGGTGGCGCGTCTGTCGGAGGCCGTCTTCACTGTCGACATGGGGGCGCCACGCCTGGCCTGGGACGAGATCCCGCTGGCCGAGCCCTTCGAGGACACCCGCCGTTTCGAACTGCAGATCGGGCCGATCGACGATCCGATCCTGCACACGCCCTGCGCCGTCAGCATGGGCAACCCGCACGCGGTGTTCTTCGTCGACGATCCCTATCGCTTCAATCTCGAGCAGATCGGCCCGCTGCTGGAGAACCACCCGATCTTCCCGGACCGCGCCAATATCGGCCTCGCCGCGGTCAAGGCGCCGGACCATATCGTGCTGCGGGTCTGGGAGCGCGGCGCCGGCATCACCCGGGCCTGCGGCTCGGGCGCCTGCGCGGCGCTGGTCGCTGCCGTGCGGCGCGAGCTCTCCGAACGCAAGGCGACCGTCAGCCTGCCCGGCGGCGACCTCGTCATCGAATGGCGCGAGAGCGACGGCCATGTGCTGATGACTGGCCCGGCGGCGCTCGACTGGGAGGGCGTGCTGGAGCCCGGTCTCTTCGCCGCCGTCGCCTGATGGGCGTCGAGCTCGTCACCTTCGGCTGCCGGCTGAACCTCGTCGAGAGCGAGACGGTCGAGCGGCAGGCACGCACCGCCGGTCTCTCCGACCTCGCGGTGATCAACAGTTGCGCGGTGACCGCGGAAGCCGTGCGCCAGGCCGGCCAGGCGATCCGCCGGCTCGCCCGCGAAAAGCCGGAGCGCCCGATCGTCGTCACCGGCTGCGCCGCGCAGATAGAGCCCGCGCGCTTCGCCGCCATGCCGGAGGTGGCGCGGGTGCTCGGCAACGCCGAGAAGCTCGACGCGGCAAGCTGGCGGGCCCTCGCGAGCTCGAACAGCCTGCGGGCCGGTGCACCGGCCGACGTGCCGAGCAAGATCATGGTCGGCGACATCATGCAGGCGCGCGACGCCTCTCCACAGCGCACGCAGGCGCTCGGCCAGCATACGCGTGGCTTCCTGCAGGTGCAGAACGGCTGCGACCATCGCTGCACCTTCTGCGTCATCCCGCTCGGGCGCGGCAATGCCCGTTCTTCTTCGGTGGAAGAGGTCGTCGCGCAGGCGCGCCGCCTCGTCGAGGAGGGCGCCAGCGAGATCGTGCTGACCGGGGTCGACCTGACGAGCTATGGCCGGGAGCAATCGGACGGGCCGACGCTCGGCGCTCTCGTCGGCGCGATCCTCGCAGCGCTGCCCGAGCTGAAGCGCCTGCGTCTGTCCTCGCTCGACGCTGTGGAGGTCGACGACGATCTGCGCGATCTCATCGCCGAGGAATCGCGGCTGATGCCGCATCTGCACCTGTCGCTGCAATCGGGCGACGACCTCGTGCTGAAACGGATGAAACGCCGCCACAGCCGTGCCGAAGCGGTCAGCTTCTGCAAGGAGTTGCGGGCCCTGCGCCCCGACATCGTCTTCGGCGCCGATCTGATCGCGGGCTTCCCGACCGAGGACGAGGCAATGTTCTCGCGCACGCTCGCACTGATCGAGGAGTGCGGACTATCCTATGTCCACGGCTTCCCGTTTTCGCCGCGGCCCGGCACGCCGGCGGCACGCATGCCGCAGGTCGCCGGCGGCGAGATCAAGGAGCGCGCGGCCCGCCTGCGGGAGGCCGCAGAGGCTGCCTATGGTCGGCATCTGTCCGCCCGCATCGGCCGGCCGCTCTCGGTCCTGACCGAGCGCGGCGATACCGGCCGAGCCGAGGATTTCACGCTGGTGCGCTTCGGCCATGGCGTTGCGCCCGGTCAGATCCTGGCGGTGACCGCCCATGCCCAAAACGGCAAATCGTTGCTGGCTGCTTGACCAGGCTCCCCTCCCCGGCCATAGCCGGCAGCGTTTCATCCGTCTCGCTGCCGTCGCAATCCGGAACTAGCCCGTGACCATGACCAGATCGCTTCGACTGTCCGCCGCCCTCGCCGCCATCCTGTCCACCGGCGCCGCAGCCGCGCAATCCTATGGCGATTCTGCGAGCGGCCTCTCGGTTTCGCCGCCGGCCGGCTTCAAGGCCGAGGCCGGCCAGCCGCATCCGCTCTTCGACGTGACGATCGATATCAGCCCGAAGACCGGCACGCCGAAGGCGGTGAACAGCACCGGCCAGCTCTGCACGCTCGGCTTCAAGCCCGCGGCGCAGAACGCCCAGCTGACTCGCGAGCTCATCAACGCGCAGATGGCCAGGCCGGAGTGGCAGCAGCTCTATCGCACGATGTTCGAGACGATCGGCACCGTGTCCGACCTCAAGCTGTTCGAGCATCAGGGCTTCAACGGCATCGAGTTGATCGTGACGCCCAAGGCCGGACCGAACGCGCAGGATGTGCGCATGTTCGCCTCGGCCCTGGAGACGGCCAAAGGCCGGACCGCGCTGATCTGCGCAACCGACCAGACGGGGCTGGCCACCGCGCTGCCGCTGCTCAAGGCGCTGCGCGCCACGATCCACGCGCCGGAGTAAGAGCCTTTCGGCTTCCCGGAGCTCTCATCCTTCGAGACGGTCGCTTGCGCGGCCTCCTCAGGATGAGAGCTGTGGAACCGAAACCGCTCAGCCCTTCTGCGCGGCGATCTCCTCGCGCAACGCCCGGCGCAGCACCTTGCCGACATTGGTCTTGGGCAGCGTCTCGCGGAAGATAATCTGCTTGGGAACCTTGTAGCCGGTCAGGTTCTCCTTGCAGAAGGCACGCAGTTCCTCGGCGGTGACGGCCGCATCGCGCTTGACCACAAAGGCGGTCACCGCCTCGCCCGAATGCTCGTCCGGCAGACCGATGACGGCCGATTCGAGCACGCCGGGATGCTTGGCGAGCACGTCCTCGACCTCGTTCGGGTACACGTTGAAGCCGGAGACCAGGACCATGTCCTTCATCCGGTCGACGACCCTGATCTGCCCGTCCGGCAGGAAGACGCCGACGTCGCCGGAGCGGAAATAGCCGTCCGCCGTCATCACCTTGGCGGTCTCGTCCGGCCGGTTCCAGTAGCCGGCCATCACCTGCGGCCCGCGAATGCAGATCTCGCCGGCTTCTCCGGCGGGCACGTCGTTGCCCTCGGCGTCGCGGATGGCGAAGTCGGTCGAGGGCAGCGGGTAGCCGATCGTGCCGGTGAACTCGGTGATGTCGGTGCGGTTGACCGAGGCGACCGGCGAGGTCTCCGACAGGCCGTAGCCCTCGATGATCGGCCGGCCGGTGACCTCCTTCCAGCGCTTGGCCACGGCTGCCTGGGTCGCCATGCCGCCGGCGATGGCGAAGCTGAGCTCCGAGAAGTTCACGTCCTTGATCTCGGGATGGCTGGCGAGCGCATTGTAGAGCGTGTTGACGCCGGAAAAGAGCGTGAACCGGCTCGCCTTCAGGATCTTGATGAAGCCGGCGATGTCGCGCGGGTTGGCGATCAGCAGCCCCTTGGCGCCGATGCGCAGCATGAACATGCAGCAGCAGGTCAGGGCGAAGATGTGGTAGAGCGGCAGCGCCGTCACCATGACATGCTGATAGTCGCTGCGGCCATGCGGCGCCTCGAGCTGCCAGCCGAGCCAGAGCGCGCATTGCGCAACATTGGAGGCGACGTTGTGGTGCGTCAGCGTCGCGCCCTTGGAGACGCCGGTGGTGCCGCCGGTATACTGCAGAAAGGCGACATCCCCGGGCGCGACCGTGACCGGGCTCATCGTCCCCGGATGGGCGAAGATGGTCTTGAGCGGCACCGCGCCCGGCAGGTTGTAGGGCTTGACCACCTTCTTGATCTTGCGGGCGACGAAATTGACGATCGTCCCCTTGAACCCCATCAGGTCGCCAGCAGTGGCGATGAGGATCGCGTCGAGCTTGAGGTTGGGCCGCGCCTCCTCGACGACATGGGCGAAGTTCTCGATCACCACCAGCGCGCGCGCTTCGGCGTCGTTGACCTGATGCGCCAGCTCGCGGGCGGTGTAGAGCGGGTTGACGTTGACGACAGTGAAGCCGCCGATCAGCGCGCCGAAGATCGTCGCCGGATAGGCGAGGATGTTCGGCATCATCAGCGCGATGCGGTCGCCCTTCTTGAAGCCCTGCGCCTGCAGCCAGGCGGCGAAAGCGCGCGCGGCGCGCCCAACCTCGGCGAAGGTGATCGACTTGCCGAAGCTCTCGAAGGCCTGGCGATCGGCATAGGTATCGCACGCATTGCGGATCAGGTCGGCAAGCGTGCCGACCCCGGCTTCGTCGATCACCGGCGGCACGGCCGGCGGATAATGCGCCAGCCAGGGGCGCGCATCCGATGTCGCCTGAGCCGCGGAAAGAACCGTCATCCCCATCCTCCCCTGTGCGGTCCGCCCTGTTGCCGGGTCTGGATGCCGCGTGGCGGACGCCCGGCTGCCCGCCGGCCACGATCCGCACCTTCTGATTGTCCTGCGCTACACTGCGCAAGCCTAGCGGCGGGCGCAAGCACCCGCCGCTAGAAAGTTTACATATAAACCTTCTTACTGCAACTCGGTAAAGGCGGCGCTCGACGAGCCTGGAAGCCAAGCGCCACCGCGAGGCCGGGGCGGAACCCGGTCAGGCTTGAATGGCCCGGCCGGGGAATTGCCATCATCTTTTAGTTCGTAGACTTTAGTCTAAATCTCCCCGCTCCAGCCAATTTGCCGCACTGGCTGGCTGAAACGGGCTCTAGCGCGCCTGCGCCATAGCCTGCGCCGCGACCACGGCGTCAGCCGACTTGCCGGCGAGCTCGGCGAGATGGTCGAAGCGGGCGCTGAAGGAACCGACGCCAGCGGTCGCCGAGCGCAATTCGACGATCAGCCCCGCCATCTCCGCCTCCGGCATCAGCGCGTTGATCTGGTCCCAGCCGCGCCAGCCGGGCCTCGCATCATAGCCGAGGATTTGGCCGCGCCTGGCCGAGACGATCGCCGAGGCCCGCGACATCGCGTCCGAGGGGATCACGATCTCGACCGCCAGGATCGGCTCGAGCAGCACGGGCCTGGCCTGCGGGCAGGCTTCCGTCATCGCGAGCCGGGCCGCCTGGCGGAAGGCCATGTCGGAGGAATCGACCGTGTGGTAGGAGCCGTCGGTCAGCGTCACCTCGATATCGACCAGCGGGAAGCCGAGCGGGCCACGCTGGCAGTAATCGCGCATGCCGGCCTCGACCGAGGAGATGTACTGCTTCGGCACGACGCCGCCGGTGATCCGGTCGACGAAGCGGATGCCCTCGCCACGCGGCAGCGGCGCTATCTCCAGCACGACATCGCCGAACTGACCATGACCGCCGCTCTGCTTGCGATGCCGGCCACGGGCGCTGGCCTTGCCGCGCAGGGTCTCGCGATAGCCGATCTGCGTCGCGCCGCTGTCGACATTGACACCATAACGCCCGGCGAGCCGTTCGAGCGCGACGCGCAGGTGCATCTCGCCTTGGCCAGAGAGACGCATCTCGCTGAACTCCGGACGATGCTCGAGGGCGAGCGCCGGATCCTCCTCGATCAGCTTGGCGAGGCCGGTGGTGAGCCTGACATCGTCCTTGCGATCCTTGACGCCGACCGAGAGGGCATGGACCGGCTCGGGCGGCGCGACGGCGCTGACGACATCGGGCCGGACCTTGCCGACCGCGACCGCATCGCCGGTGCGCACGCCTTCCAGCCGCGCGAAGGCGACGGTCTCGCCTTCCTCCGCCGTCGGGCGGCGCTGCTGCTCGGCGCCCTTGAGTTCGAGCACGCTGGCGATGCGGGCCTCGACGCCGCCGGACGAGGTGATCACGTCGCCTTCGGCCATCCGGCCGCGCAGCACGCGTGCCAGCGAAAGCTTGCCGCCCTGGCCCGACTGCCAGGTCTTCATGACCAGCGCGAGTGGCGCGCCACTGTCGACCACGCCAATGCGGCCGCGCGTCACCTCCAGGGACGGCGCCTCGTGCCTCAGCGCCTTGAGCAGGCGGGTGACACCGTTTCCGCGCTCGGCCGCGCCGATCAGCACCGGCACGACATGGCGCTGCTTGAGCTCGCGAGCGAGGTCATCGAAGACGAGATCGCGCGGCGGCTCGATGTCGCCGAGCAGGCCTTCCATCAGCTCGTCGTCATAGTCCGCGAGCTTCTCCAGCATCGAGAAGCGTGCGTCGCGCTCGCGCTCGACCTCTTCGGGCGCCAACGGCACGACCTCGCTCGGCGCGTGCTCGCGATAGATGAAGGCCCGCTCCAGCGCGAGATCGATGAAGCCGACGGCGATGCTGCCCTGCCAGATCGGGATCTGCCGCAGCAGCAGCGGCGTGCGCGAGGCGCGCTGCAGCAATCCGAGCGTCTCGCGCACGCGCCGGGAGGCGGTGTCGATCTTGTTGAGAAAGAGGAAGCGCGGAATGTCGGCCTCTTCGAGCTCGCGCAGCACGAGCTCCAGCGCCGGCGCCTTGCGGTCATCGGCCTCGCAGACGACCACTGCGGCGTCGACCGCCGGCAGAACGTGGCGCATCTCCTGGAGGAATTCGACGGAGCCGGGGCAGTCGATGAAGGTGTAGCGCTCGCCCATGAAGTCGACGCTGGCGACATTGGGCTCGGTGCTCATCTGGTGAGAGCGCGCCTCGGGTGAGGCATCGCCGACGCTGTTCCTGGTCTTGACCGAGCCGGCGCGCGAAACGGCGCCGCAACGCTCCAATATGCTCTCGAACAGGCTGGTCTTGCCACTCTGGAAGGGACCGACGATCGCGATGCATCGCGGCCCCCTGCCTCTGACGCCGGACGGGTTTCCTCCAGTGCTGGCAGTCGCAGCCATGTCGTCCTCCTTCGGTTCTGGCCACGCACGGACGATGGCCTTGAAGGCTTCTCGTCCGGGGCGGCGATTGACCGGCGGGAACGGGAATGGAGCGCCCACGCCGGAAAGGCGGCGGTCGCACAGGCCCGACAGGGTCGGGCGGCCGTCGAAGAGGGATGTCGGAGGGCAGGTTCGCGCCGTTCCGGGGGCGGCGCAAGCGGAATATTGCCGCTGGCTCAGGCCGGCTCCGAGCGGCGCGCGCCATGCGCCTGCCCCCACAGCGTCATCGCCTCGAAGATCGGCGCCAGCGCCCAGCCCTGGGCGGTCAGCGCATATTCGACCTTGGGCGGCACCGTCTCCTGCACGCTGCGCGAGATGATGCCGTCCTCCTCCAGCGCCCGCAGCTGCAGGGTCATCATCCGCTGCGTCACATGCGGCAGCAGCCGGCGCAGCGCGTTGAAGCGGTGTGGTCCCCGCGTCAGCTGAAACAGGATCAGCGCCTTCCACTTGCCACCGATCACGTCGATCGTCGCCTCCACAGGGCACCAGACATAGGGGATGTCCTTGAGCGAAGGGCGCATCGGCTGCTCCAGTTCGGTATAAAAATTGTGCGTACTTACGTCTTCGATACTGCCCTGCTACCTCGTCTCCATCAACCGATGGAGGACATGATGTTTGCGATCTTGGGAGCGACAGGACAGACGGGCGGCGCGGCGTTGGCAGCTGCCCTTGCAGCAGGACAGACGGTCAAGGCGATCGTCCGCGAGCCGAGCCGCGCCACCGCGCTGGCCGACAAAGGGGCCGCTGTGGTCAAGGCCGATCTCGACGACGTCGAAGCGCTGACGGCCGCCCTTGCCGGCACTGAGGCTGCCTACGTCCTCAATCCGGTCCCACACGCCGCCGAGGACGTTTTCGCTGCGGCAGCAAGGAACGGCGCCGCGATCGCCGAAGCGATCCGCCGCGCCGGGGTGCCGCATGTGGTGGCGTTGTCGTCGAGCGGCGCCCACCGCACGGAAGGCACCGGCATCGTCAGGGCACTGCACGATTTCGAGCAGGCCCTGCGCGGCTCAGCGCCGTCGCTGACCTTCATCCGCGCGACCGAGTTCATGGAGAACTGGGGCAGCGTCCTTGGTGTCGCGGCCGAGCACGGCATCCTGCCGAGCATGCGCCAGCCGCTCGACTCTGCCGGCGAGACGGTCTCCGCGATCGATGTCGGTCGGCAGGCGGCCGTCGAGCTCAGCCGCCCGCATGCCGGCGAGCGCATCGTCAACCTGAAGGGGCCGGCTGAGTATTCGCCGGAGGACGCTGCGCGAGCGCTTGGCGAACTGCTCGGCAAGCCCGTTGCGGCGGTGCCGACGCCGCGCGAGGAGTGGGAACCCGGGCTCGTCGCCGCCGGGCTGAGCGCGAGCCATGCGCGCGAGCTCGCCGGGCTTTATGACGCCATGAACGCCGGCCGCGCCGCCTTCGAGGACATCGGCGAGACGCGCCGCGGCGACGTCACACTGAAACAGGCGCTGGCCGGGCTGCTGGGCTAGCGGTTGCGCCGCTGACCACGCAGCGTCGGCAGGCCGATGCCGACCGCGTCGAAGCCGCCATCGACTGCGAGCACCTGGCCGGTGATGTAGCTCGCCCTGTCGCTGCACAGGAAGAAGATCGCCTCGGCGAGTTCTTCTTCCGCGCCATAGCGAGCGAGCGGGATGGCATCGTGATAGTCGGCGCGGATCTCGGGCGAATGCACGGCCTTGGCCATGGCGGTCTCGACCGGGCCGGGGGCTACGGCATTGACGCGGATGCCGAGGCCGGCGAGCTCGGCCGCCTGCTGCTTGGTGAGATGGGCGAGTGCCGCCTTGCTGGTTCCGTAGGCGACGCGCAGCGTTGAGGCGCGCAAACCCGAGATCGAGGTGATGTTGACGATGGCGCCGCCGCCATTGTCCGCCATCACCGGTGCGGCCGCCTGCGTCGTCAGGAAGGGGCCGTCGAGATTGACTGCGAGGACGCGCTGCCATTCGGCATAGGTCGTCTCGAGCAGCGGCTTGAACACGGCGGTGCCGGCATTATTGACGAGGGCATCGAGCCGGCCGAAGCGCTCGACCACCGCATCGACAGCCTCCGCGACCTGCCCTGGCACCGAAACGTCGCAGCCGATCGACATCGTCGCGGTCGGCGCGTCGAGATCGGCCATAGCTTTCGCGAGTTCCGGCTCGTCGATGTCGAGCAAGGCGACGCGCCAGTTGTCGGCGAGGAAGCGCTTGGCCGTCGCGAGCCCGATCCCGCGCGCAGCCCCGGTGATGAGGGCGGTCTTGATCGAACTCTCGGACATGATGCTGCTCCGCAATCTCAATGCTGGTATCCTGCATACAGCCCGGCGCGCCCCGCCGGAAGCGTTCAGCGAAACGCCGCCAGCAGCAGGAACAGGCCGGAGAGCAGCATCATCCCGTCGAGCAGGAGCTGGAAGCTGCGCTCGTCCATGCGCCGCACCAGCGCCTTGCCGATGAAGGCGCCGAGCATCAGCAAGGAGCCGACGATGACCCCCTTGGCGAAGATCGCAAGCGGCATCGCGCCGAAGCTGCGGAAGGTCCCGACCTTGGTCAGATAGATGAAGAGCGAGGTGGCGGCCTCCGTCGAGAGCAGTGCGCCCTTGCTCAGGCCATAGGCGGCGAAGGCGGGAACGCTGAGCGGCCCGGTCGAGAGCACGAGGCCGGTCAGGAAGCCGATCGCCGCCCCGGCCAAAGCGAGCTGCCAGAGGCCAAGCCTGATCTGGCGCGCCGCGAGCCAGCGCCGGCCGGGAATCATCAGCAGGAAGAACAGGCCGAGGCCAATATCGATCGCCGCGGCCGGCAATTGCAGCAGCGTGCGTGCGCCGAGCATCGCCGCCGGGATGCCGGGCAATGCATAGGCGAGGAAAGCGCGCCAATCGACCTCGCGCCACCAGGCCGCAAGCCGCGCCAGATTCGCCATCACTGCGGCCACCGCCATGATCGGCACCGCCTGCTTCGGCCCGAACGACCAGACCAGCACCGGCAGCAGCATGATCGAGGAACCGGTCCCGACCACGCCGCCGACGGTGCCGGCGATCAGCCCGACCGCCAGGGTGAACAGCGAGGCATAGGACAGAATCTCGGCCGGCATGCTGAATCTCGTGGCCTTCCCGGCGACATTGCGCAAGATGAGCGGGAACTGGCCCGGTGCGACCGTTGCAGCGTCTCGACAAAGCCGCCGCCCTGCTGTAAGGTCACGCCCTCAACTTAAAACAGCGAGCCGAAAGCCCGCGCATCCGCGCGAACACGGCCATGGAGAGACCCATGAACATCATCGAGCAGATCGACCAGGAACAGATCGCCAAGCTCGCCGACGGCAAGGAAATCCCGCATTTCCAGCCCGGCGACACCGTGCAGGTCAACGTCAAGGTCAAGGAAGGCGAGCGCAGCCGCGTTCAGGCCTATGAGGGCGTCTGCATCGCCCGCAATGGCGGCGGGCTGAACCAGAGCTTCACCGTCCGCAAGATTTCCTATGGCGAGGGCGTCGAGCGCGTCTTCCCGCTGTATTCGCCGAACCTCGACTCGATCAAGGTCGTCCGCAAGGGCAAGGTTCGCCGCGCCAAGCTGTATTACCTGCGCGATCGCCGCGGCAAGTCGGCCCGTATCGCCGAGCGCGTCGATGCCAAGCCGGCCAAGGGCGAGAGCAAGGGCAAGTAAGCCGCTCTTCCTTTTTGAGGTTTCAGGAACGCGGCCTTCGGGCCGCGTTTTTTGTTGCCTGCGCCAACGCAAGCCGCCGCACGCCTCATTCCAAAAACGCATATCGAAAGCAAAAATCAGAATTTGCAATGCATCATTAGCATTGCTATGTCAGCATATCATTAGCAAGCTATTCATATGGACGCGATGAACTCTCCGGAGCTTCAGGCCGCCTTCACGGCCGAGCTGGCATCGGCCAACCGCAAGCTCAGGGCCCTGGTCGACGAGCGCGCCCGCGACATGGGGCTGACGCTGTCGCGAGCCCGCCTTTTGATGCAGCTCGCCAAGGCCGATGGGCCGATCCAGTCCGATCTCGCCGGACTGCTCGACATCGAACAGCCGACTTTGGTGCGCCTGCTCGATGGCCTCGAGCGCACCGGCATGATCGAGCGCCGCGCCGTCAAAGGCGACCGGCGCGCCCGGCGGGTCTTCCTGACCGAGGCTGCGCGCGCCCAGGCCGAGGATATCCTTGCCTTCCTGACCGATTTGCGAGCCGATGTGCTCGACGGGATCGACAGAGAGGAGCTGGAAATCGCCCTGCGTGTCCTCTCCCGAATGTCGCGGAACATCGTCGCCAATCGCGGGGCGGCAGGATGAACGCGCCCTCCTCTCCCGCTCCGCAAGCTGCATCACCACCGCCGCCTCCTGCGGCGGCGAGCATGAGCCGGCCGCGGGCGTTGGCCTACATGCTGGCAGCGACCATGCTGGCGATGACGCAGCAGGTCGGCGCCAATCTCGTCACGACCAATGTCTACCAGATCCAGGGCGAGCTCGGCGCTACCGTGGCCGAGACCAACTGGCTGATCGCCGCCTATATGGCGCCGAACGTCTCGCTCTCGATCGCGCTGATCAAGATCCGGATGCAGTACGGCCTGCGCAATTTCGCCGAGATCAGCATCGTCGGCTTCGTCATCGCCGCCCTGCTGAACTTCTTCGTGCACGACCTGCAATCGGCGCTGGTCGTGCGCTTCATGAGCGGCATCGCGGCCGCGCCGCTGTCCTCGCTCGCCTTCCTCTACATGATCGAGCCGCTGCAGCCGCGCCAGAAGCTGACGGTCGGCCTGTCGCTGGCGCTGACCAACACCACGCTCGGCATCCCGGTCACGCGGCTGATCTCGCCGAGCCTGCTCGAGATCGGCGGCTTCCATGGCCTGACCCTGTTCGAGATGGGGCTGGCGCTGGTCGCCTTCGGCCTGGTCTACGCCCTGCCGCTAGTGACGCCGCCGCGGGTCAAGGTGATCGGCCCGCTCGACGGGGTGAGCTATCTCCTGATCGCGCTCGGCTTCGGCGCCATCGCCGTCGCGCTCTCGCTCGGGCGGATCTACTGGTGGCTGGAGGCGCCCTGGCTCGGCTGGCTCTTCGCCGGTGCCATCCTCTGCCTGACGCTGGCGGCGCTCATCGAGCTGCATCGCCAGAGCCCGCTCATCGACATACGTTGGCTGACCAGCCCGGCAACGCTGCATTACGCCACCGTGCTGCTGCTCTTTCGCGTCGTGCTGGCCGAGCAGACGGTCGGCGCCTCCAATTTCTTCCAGGCTCTTGGCTTCCAGAACGAGCAGACCATGCCGCTCTATGGCGTGATCCTGGCGGCAATCCTGGCAGGCGGCTTCACCTGTGCCGCGCTGCTGCGGCCCGGCCGGGAAAATGCCTTCTACGCGGCGGCGCTGATCTGCATCATGGCTGGCGCGATCCTCGACAGCAGCGCCACCAACCTGACCCGGCCGGATGACATCCATCTCAGCCAGGCGCTGGTGGCCTATGGCTCGGCCCTGTTCCTGCCGGCTGCGATGGGACAGGGCCTCGCCCCGGCGCTGGCGCGGGGACCGGTCTACATCCTCAGCTTCTTCGTGATCTTCCTGTTCACCCAGAGCATCGGTGGCCTGCTCGGCTCGGCGCTGTTCGGCAGCTTCATCACGCTCAGGACCAGCTTCCACTACAGCCAGCTCGCCGAGCATTTCTCGCTGGCGAACCCGCTCGTCGCCGAGCGTATTCAGCAGCTCGGCGGCGCCTATGGCCACGTCCTGACCGATCTCGGGTTGACGCGGGCCGAAGGCATCACCCTGCTCGCCCAGCAGGCGACCCGGGAAGCAACCGTGCTCGCCTATAACGACGCCTTCCTGCTGATCGCCCTGATCGCCGGCAGCGCGCTGATCGGCCTCCTCACCCATCTTGCCGTCCTGCGTCTGCGGGAACGCTTCGCCGCTCCTGCCGCCACCCCTGCCCCTGTGCCCCAGCCATGACCCGCATCTTCCGCTCCGTCTCGACCTATATCGCCCTCGCCATCGGCCTCGCCGGCATCGGCATCATCCTCTACGCATGGCGGCTGCCGCCCTTCGCCAGCGCGATCGAGACCACCGAGAACGCCTATGTGCGCGGCCAGGTCACCGTGATCGCGCCGCAGCTGGCCGGCTACATCGCCGAGGTCGCCGTGCAGGATTTCGCCACGGTCAAGCAGGGCCAGCTTCTCGTCCGCATCGACGAGCGCATCTTCCAGCAGCGGCTGGAGCAGGCCCGGGCCAGCCTCGCCGCGCAGCACGCCGCGCTCGCCAATTCCGAGCAGGCCCGCCACGCCGCCGAGGCACGCCAGCGCGCCAGCGAGGCCAATGTCGCCAGCGCCGAGGCCGCGCTTCGCACAGCGGAAGCCAATTGGGGCCGCATCGAGCCGCTACGGGAGCGCGGCATCGTCAGCCAGACCAACACCGATCAGAGCCAGCAGGCATTCGACCAAGCTAAAGCCGCCCTGACGGCGAGCCACGCCGCGGTCGATGTCTCCCGTCAGGACGTGCAGAGCGCCATCGTCAACAAGGCATCGCTGGAAGCCGCGGTGCAGGGCGGCGAGGCGGCTGTCCACCTCGCCGAGATCGACCTGCAGAACACCCGCATCACCGCGCCGCAAGACGGGCGCCTCGGCGAAGTCTCGGCCCGGCTCGGGCAATATGTCTCGGCCGGCACGCAATTGATGGCGCTGGTGCCGAGCCAGGTCTGGGTGATCGCCAACTTCAAGGAGACGCAGCTTTCCGGCATGCGCATCGGCCAGAAGGTCTCCTTCACCGTCGACGCGCTGCGCCATGCCCGGCTGACCGGCACGATCGAGCGCTTCTCGCCGGCGGCCGGGTCGGAATTCAGCGTGATCCGGCCGGAGAACGCCACCGGCAACTTCGTCAAGATCGCCCAGCGCGTGCCGGTGCGCATCGCGATCGATCCCAGCCAGGGCCTGGCCGAACGGCTCTCGCCCGGCATGTCGGTGGTGGTCAGCGTCGATACCGCGCAGCGCTGACGCGCCGCATGACCTGATCAATCGGCGATATCGACGTCGGTGAGCAGGAATCCGGTCGGCGTCTTGGTGAAGGTGAAGATGCTCCCGCCACAGGCGACGGCATAGATCTCGTTCCTGGCGCCGTCGCGGTCGTAGACCGGCTTGGTACGCTGCAGGCAAGCGCGGTTCTTTGCGCCGAAATCGCGCGGCCAGGCCTTGGCACGGAACTGCGCGGCATCGGCAATGGTGGCATCGGCCATATAGGGCAGCCGCGTCATGCCGGCGACGGCTGCTGCATCATTGGCCTTCAGCGCCGCGCGGAACTTTCCGATGAAGCCGTCGAACTCCTTCTGCACGGCCGGGGAAGCCGTGGCTGGCTTGGGAGCCTGAGCGAAGGCGGGAGCGAGAGAGGCGAGAGCAGCGGCTATCACCAGGGCCGGCAGAGTCTTCATGCGTCAGCTCCGTCCGATCGATCAGCGCAGGATGCAGGCTGATCGGGGGAGGAGTCTACCGCAACGTCAGCAGCCGCTCCAGCAGCAGCTTCACGTCGCCTTCCGTCTGGTAGAGCCCGAAGCCGACGCGCAGGCGGTCGCCGCGCAGGTCGACGGTGATGCCGGCCTGCTTCAGCTTCTCGTGCCAGAGAGCTGCGTCGGCGTGGCGGAAGGTCAGGAAATTGCCGCGTGCCGGCTCGGAGAGCGGCACGACCAGGTTCTCCAGAGCGAGCACGCCGCAGGGCCGCTGCGCCAGCCCCTCGGCGAAGATCTCCTGAAGGCCATGGGCGTGGGCATGGATCGCTGCAGCGTCGAGGCCCTTGGCATCGAGCCAGTCGAATATCGCGCCCATGCGATAGAGGCCGGATGGGTCGAAGGTCGCGCCCATGAAGCGCCAGCCGTTCTCGGCATAGCCAACCGAGCCTTGCGCACCCTCGAGCGCGCCGAATGAGGCGTACCAGCCGGTGTCGCGCGGCCGCAGGGCGAAGCCGGGCGGGCAATGCATGAAGCAGGCGCCCTCGCCCGACATCGCGTATTTGTAGCCGCCGGCGATGTAGAAGGCCTTGTCGGCGATGGCCGAGAGATCCGTCGGCCGGGCCAGGAAGCCGTGATAGCCGTCGATGACGACGAGCCGGCCGGGGGCGCTGACGCCATCGACCAGTTTTTCGAGATCGGTCAGCGCGTAGCCGGAATTAAAGTGGACCTGGCTGACGAAGACCATGTCGGGACCCGGACCCTGCTGCGCCGCCGCAGTCAGCCTCTCCGCCAGGCCGGCGAAGGGCTCGGCTGGCACGATGGTGAGCTCGATCAGGCCATCCTCGGCGAGCCGCTCGATCTGGCGCCGGAATGAGTGGAACTCGGCATCGCTGGTCAGGATGCGCGGCTTGCGCTCGCGCGGCAGGCAGGAGAGCAACCGGTTGACGAATTCATGGGTGTTGTTGGCCGGGACGAGCCCATCGATGCCGGGCAAATTGAGATGTTTCGCCACGCCCTGCGCGAGCTTTTGCCAGACCGGGCCGAGCACCTCCTGCCATTTGCCGTCGACGAGGCGGGCGGCATCGTCCCAGGCGCGCAAATGTGCCTCGCGGGTCGCATCCGGCCAGAAATGATGGCTGTGGGCGGCAAAATGCAGGCTGGAAGGCCAGTTCCGCCGGAAGCGCGAGAACTCGGTGGAGAGATCGAAAGGCGGAAACCCGAGCCCTGCGGAAGCATTCGTCATCTGGTCCATCATCATGCTCCGCCGCCTTGCCGAACCGGCAAAATACTTTAAGCTTAAAATATCTTGCGCCTCTCCCCAGTCAAGGCGCGAGGCGAAGCGAGGACGGCATCATGACCAGCGGGACGGGCGATCACCAGAGCCGGATCGAGCCGGGCATGCAGACCGATTTCAAGGAGCGGATGGATTATGGCTCCTATCTCGGCCTCGACCTGCTGCTCGCGGCGCAAAAGCCGCTGAGCGACGCGCCCGACGAGCTCCTGTTCATCACCATCCATCAGGTCCAGGAACTCTGGCTGAAGCTCGCCGCGCACGAGCTCGATGGCGCCATCGCCGCGATCCGGGCCGACGAATTGCAGCCGGCCTTCAAGTCGCTGGCGCGGGTCTCGCGCATCCAGGCGCAATTGATCAGCGCCTGGGACGTGCTATCGACCATGACACCGGCCGATTACCTCGCTTTCCGCGACGCGCTCGGCCAATCCTCCGGCTTCCAATCCCATCAGTACCGCGCCTTCGAGTTCCGTCTCGGCGCCAAGGATCCGCGCATGCTGGCGATGCACAAGCATCATCCCGAGCATCACGACCATCTGAAGGAGTTGCTGGAGGCGCCGAGCCTGTATGACGAGGCGCTGCGGCTGCTGGCCCGCCGCGGCCTGCCCGTCCCGGCCGAGTGCATCGAGCGCGACTGGAGCCAACCGCATGTCGCGAATGAGGGCGTGAAGGCTGTCTGGCTCGCGATCTATCGCGATACGCACACCTACTTCGATCTCTACGAGTTCGCCGAGGAGCTGGTCGATGTCGAGGACCAGTTCCAGCAATGGCGCTTTCGCCACATGAAGACGGTCGAGCGCATCATCGGCTTCAAGCAGGGCACCGGCGGCTCCAGCGGCGTGAAATTTCTGCGGACGGCGCTGGAGCGCTCGTTCTTCCCGGAGCTCTGGCAGCTGCGGAGTGAGCTTTAAGGCGAAGGCGCCCCACTACGTCATGCTCGCCCTTGTGGCGAGCATCCACGTCTTGAACACCGCCCTCGTCACAAGAAGACGTGGATGGTCGGGACAAGCCCGACCATGACGGTAACGGTTACTCGTTGTTGCCGAAGGTCATATCCCGCCGCGCCGTCAGGATGCTGATCGAATAGCCGGCGATCACGTCGACCAGCGCTATCAGCGTGATGATCACGAAGGTGCCGGTGCCGAAGCCGGGCACGAACAGGAAGATCAGCCCGCAGGCGATGAACACCACCATGGACAGGCCATGGTTCAGGATCGAGCTCGATTTGGCGCTGGTCGCATTCATGATCTCGAAGAACAGCACGACCGTCGAGATCGCGAGCAGAAGCTCGCTGACAGTGAGGACGAAGGCCGTGCCGGACGGCAGGCCGATATTCAGAAGCTCGCGCGAGAGCGGCACGCCCAACGCCGCGACGGTGACGCCATAGGCGATGACCGCCAGCAGCATGAAGGGAAAGAAGCGCGCCATCGCATCACCGTTCCGTTTGCCGGCGCAACCTGCTCTTTCGCGGCGCACCGGGAGCCGCTAGATAACAGCCCTGCACTGAACGCGCTACGCGGCTGCCGCTGCGACAGGCGCACCGCGTTGCCGGTGCAGTTTGGAACTGGTAGAAGCACGTCATGACGGTGAAACGGCAGAACAGGGGCGAAGTCCGGCGCGTGATGCGCCGCACGCTGAACCTGCGCCGTTTTCCGACCACCCAGGGCTTCGCCGCGCTGCATGACCATGCCCGCCTGCCCTGGCGCTTCTTCGGCCGCTTCACGGCCTCGCTCGCAGCTGGCCTTACGCTCGCCTGAGACCGGCCGTCCGGCCGGCGACAGGCTTTTGCGATGCGTGTTGGCCCCTCAGGGCCGCTACCCGATTTCCATACCGAAGGCGATGAAGCCATGACTGCGACCAAGGCCCCCACCACCCTCTACGACAAGATCTTCGAGGACCATGTCGTCGACCGCCAGGACGACGGCACCTGCCTGCTCTATATCGACCGGCATCTCGTGCATGAGGTCACCAGCCCGCAGGCCTTCGAGGGCCTGCGCATGACCGGCCGCAAGGTCCATGCCCCCGGCAAGACGCTCGCCGTCGTCGACCACAACATCCCGACAACCGACCGCAGCAAGGGCATCGCCGAGGAAGAGAGCCGGATCCAGGTCGAGGCGCTGGCCAAGAACGCGAAAGAATTCGGCGTCGAGTATTTCAACGAGCTCGATATCCGCCAGGGCATCGTCCACATCGTCGGCCCCGAGCAGGGCTTCACCCTGCCCGGCACGACCATCGTCTGCGGCGACAGCCACACCTCGACGCATGGCGCTTTCGGCGCGCTGGCCCATGGCATCGGCACCTCGGAGGTCGAGCATGTGCTCGCCACCCAGACGCTGATCCAGAAGAAGGCCAAGAACATGCTGGTCCAGGTCGACGGCAAGCCCGCTCCGGGCGTCGGCGCCAAGGACATCACGCTCGCCATCATCGGCGAGATCGGCACCGCCGGCGGCACCGGCTCGGTGATCGAGTATGCCGGCGAAGCCATTCGCGGCCTCTCGATGGAAGGCCGCATGACCGTCTGCAACATGTCGATCGAGGGCGGCGCCCGTGCCGGCATGGTCGCGCCGGACGAGAAGGCCTACGCCTATCTCAAGGGCCGCCCGAAGGCGCCCCAGGGCGCCGCCTGGGACGAGGCCGTGCGCTACTGGGAAACGCTGCGGACCGACGAAGGCGCGCATTTCGACCGCATCGTCCGGCTCGATGCCGCCAACCTGCCGCCGATCGTCTCCTGGGGCACCAGCCCCGAGGACGTGATCTCGGTGACCGGCGCCGTGCCCGATCCCGAGCAGATCGAGGACGAGGTCAAGCGCGCCTCGAAGAAGCGGGCGCTCGACTATATGGGCCTGACCGCCGGCACCAAGATGACGGAGATCCCGCTCGACGTGATCTGGATCGGCTCCTGCACCAATGGCCGTATCGAGGATCTGCGCACGGTCGCCAAGATCGTCGAGGGCAAGAAGATCCATGAGAGCCTGGACTACGCCATGATCGTGCCGGGCTCCGGCCTGGTGAAGCAGCAGGCGGAGGCCGAGGGGCTCGACAAGATCTTTATCGCCGCCGGCTTCGAATGGCGCGAGCCGGGCTGCTCGATGTGCCTCGGCATGAATCCCGACCAGCTCAAGCCGGGTCAGCGCGCCGCCTCGACCTCGAACCGCAATTTCGAGGGCCGTCAGGGCTATCGCGGCCGCACTCACCTGGTCTCGCCGGCCATGGCGGCGGCGGCGTCCCTGATCGGCCACTTCGTCGACGTGCGGACGCTGGGCTGAAGCGGGTCGTTTCGCGGGAGGACGTCATGAGCACCGATCCCCGCGAAGCCGCTCGCGCCAAGGAGGCCAAGGAAGCGCTCGATCGCGTCAGGCGCGACGATGAGAGCTTCCTCGGCTCCTCCATGGGGCGCGCGGCCGACCACTTCTCCGGCAAGGACGCGCCGGAAGGCGACAGAATAGAGCTCTGGGGCCGCAGAATCGGCCGCGGGCTCTCGCTGATCGCCTTCATCGGCCTGTCCTGGTGGCTCGGGCATCAACTGAAGATCTGGTGATGGGCTCAGTTCCGTCGATCAAGGCAGCCGCTTCGGGCGAGGCCTCGCAGAGCCTCGACTGGGACGGCGTGCGTGCGCCCTCTGGCGCCGAGTTCGAGATCCTGGCGCAGGCGGCCTATGACCGTCTGCCCGAGGATTTCCGCAAGCTCTGCGCCGACCTCGTCATCAACGTCACCGAGTTCCCCGAGGACGACGTGCTGAAGGAGCTCGAGGCCGAGAGCCCCTTCGATCTGCTCGGCCTGTTCTCGGGCGTAGGCCTGCCGCAACAGGGCTATGCGCCACGGACCGGACAGATGCCCAACACCATCCACCTCTACCGCCGGCCGATCCTCGATTACTGGGCCGAGCATGACGAAACGCTGGGCGCCATCGTCACCCATGTGCTCGTCCACGAGATCGGCCACCATTTCGGCTTCGATGACGACGACATGGACGCGATCGAAAAGGCGGCGGGATAAAAGACATGCTGGACGAACTGATCCGCCACCTGCCTGACCTGACCCTGGTCTTCTCGGCCTTCTTCATCGCCGTCGCCAGCCCTGGACCGAGCAATCTCCAGGTGATGGCGACCTCGATGGAGCATGGTCGGAAAGCCGGGATGACGCTGGCGCTCGGCGTCACCACGGGATCGCTGACCTGGGGCATCCTTGCCGCAGTCGGCGTCACCGCGCTGATCGTCGCCCATCCCGGTGCGCTCTACGCCATCAAGATCGTCGGCGGGCTCTATCTGCTGTTCCTGGCCTGGCGCTCGGCCCGCTCGGCCATGCAGGCGGAGATGCCGCCACCGAAAGCCAGTGGTTCGGGCCGCCGCCTCTATCTGCGCGGCTACCTGATGCACCTCACCAACCCGAAGGCGATCCTGAGCTGGACGGCGATCATCGCGCTCGGGCTCAGGCCCGAGACGCCGGCGGTGGTGCTCTACGCCATCATCCTCGGCTGCCTGACGATCTCGCTCGCGATCAACCAGACCTATGCCTACCTGTTCTCGACCGCCTCGATGGTGGCGGGCTACCGCAGAATCCGCCGCCGGGCGGAAGCCTGCCTCGCCGCCTTCTTCACCTTCGCCAGCTTCAAGCTCCTGACGGCGCAGCTCTGACTTAGCTGTCGCCCCAACCTGACCAGACAAGACCTGCCGGAGTACCCGCCATGCAGCCCTTCACCACCCTGACCTCGACCCCCGCCCCGCTGAAGGTGATCAATGTCGACACCGACATGATCATCCCCAAGCAGTACCTGAAGACGATCAAGCGCACCGGGCTGGGCACCGCGCTGTTCTCGGAGATGCGCTACAAGGAAGACGGCTCGGAGAACCCCGACTTCGTCCTCAACCAGAGCGCCTATCGCAAGTCGGAGATCCTGGTCGCCGGCGACAATTTCGGTTGCGGCTCATCGCGCGAGCATGCGCCCTGGGCCTTGCTCGATTTCGGCATCCGCTGCGTGATCTCCACCAGCTTCGCCGACATCTTCTACAATAACTGCTTCAAGAACGGCATCCTGCCGATCGTGGTCAGCCAAGAAGACCTGGAAAAGCTGTTCGACGACGCCGATCGCGGCTCGAATGCAACCCTGACGGTCGACCTCGTCGGCCAGACGATCAAGGGCCCCGATGGTGGCGAAGTCCGCTTCGAGATCGACCCGTTCCGCAAGCACTGCCTGCTCAACGGCCTCGACGACATCGGCCTCACCATGGAGAAGTCGAGCAAGATCGACGCCTTCGAGGAGAAGCTGGCGAAGCGCGCCTGGGCTTGAACCCTTTTCTCCCCTTGGGGAAGAAGGTCGCTCGGCGAAGCCAAGACGGATGAGGAAAGGGCCGCGCAAGCGGCCCTTTTTTGTCTCACCCGGTCGGGCCGCCCTCATCCCCTGCCGGGACCTTCTCCCCAGTGCATGTCGGATGTTTCCGACATGCACCACCTAAAGTGCCGATCTCGGGCAAGCCCGAGATCGGTGGGAGAAGGAGGCTAGACGATCAGCCCCTGCATCGGCGCCAAGCCACTGGTCCCGGGGAATACCTTCTCGGCGAGCACCGGCCCTGACAGCCCGAACAGGTCGGCGACCACGCCCTTCGCAACTGCACGAACATCGGTGGTCGGCTTGAGATCGCGCTGCTCGTGCAATTGCTCCGGCTTGAGACCCGGCCAATCGACGATCATTCGCTTGCCCTTGACCGCACCGCCGACCAGGAAAGCGACCGTGCCGGTGCCGTGATCGGTGCCGACCGTGCCGTTGACGCGGGCAGTGCGGCCAAACTCGGTGACGACCATCACCACCGTATCCTTCCAGACGGGTTTCAGCCCGCTCTCGAAGGTGGCGAGCGCGCCGTCCAGGCCACCGAGCAGCGTCGCGAGCCGGCCCTTGGCCCCGCCCTCGTTGGCATGCGTGTCCCAGCCCTCGAATGCGAGCGCGGCGATGCGCGGGCCATCCTCGGCGCCGACCAGCCTCGCCGCGCCCTCAGCGATGCGCTTCATGCCCTCGGCGCTGTCCGGGCCGCCGCCGCCGCGCGGCTGCTCGGCACCCTGCTTCGATGCGATCAGCTCGGTCTCGATCGCCCGCTTCAGCACCAGCGCCAGGGCCGGATCGCGCTCGCCATAGAGATCGCCGAGGCGCTGGACGAGATCCGAGCCGGCCCGCGCCATGCGTGGTGGCGCCCAACCCAGCACCGGCGCCGCGCCCCGCACCACCAGAGGCGGGACCACGCCGACGCCGAGCGCACCATGGCGCGAAACCGCTTCGCCCGGCGGCAGACTGGCGATCAAACGGTTGAGCCAGCCACTATCGGTCTTGCCCGGACCGCCCTGCCCGCTTTCGAGCACGTCCTGCCCATCGAAATGCGAGCGCTCGCGGTAGCCGGTGGCGCTGGCATGGACGATCGATGCCTGCCCGCCGGCGTAAAGCCGCGCCAGGTTGGGCATCGCCGGGTGCAGGTAGAAGAAGCCGTCGAGCGGCAGCGCCGCCTCCGGCCCGTCCTTGGCCAGCGCGATGCCGTCACGCAGATCGGCATAACCGGGATCGCCGAGCGGCGGCACGGCCGAGAGCCCGTCGAGCGCGCCGCGGAGCACGACCAGCAGGAAGCGGGAATCGCGCGAGCCGGCCGCCGCATGGGCGAATTTCGGCATATAGGACCAGGCGAAGAGCGCACTCGCCGCTCCGAGCACGGCCCGGCGCGAAGGCGTCATCCGTTCGCAATCATCGTCGTCGGCGGCCATGCTCACCTCCGCTGGAATTCGGGCGACATCAGCAGCAGCGCGAGCGCCTGCGGCTTGCTCTCAGCCCGCGCCACCGCCTGCTGTGTCTGCGGAGAGGCAAGCGGCCCGAGCACCTCCTCGACCAGCTTGCGCGGATCGGCGACGGAGCCCGCCGCCTGCCGGCCGAGCTGTGCGGCGACGTCGATGCGGGTCTTGATTCCCTCGGGCGTCGCCCAGGCGGCATTCGTATCGGGATAGCCGTCCGGGCCGGAGGGCTGCCAGAGCGGCTGCCCCATCGCGCCGAGCGGCCCGGCGATCTGGCCGAAATCCGGCTTGCGGCCGAGCGCCCGGAACGCGGCGATGAGGAATTCCTGCGGAGTCCGCAGCTTGGTCGCGGGCGCGGTCGCAGCAATCTCCGACGTCACCAGCGTTCGTGATAAAGCGGCGAGGTCGCCACTCGTGTCGCGGAAGACACGGGCGAGCTCGGCGACCAGCGCCTGCGGTGGATCATCGGCGACGAAATGACGGGCGAGCTTGCGGGCGATGAAACTGGCCGTGCTCGGATGGCGGGCGAGATCGGCGAGCGCCGCCATGCCCTTCTCCTTGCCCTCCTGCCGATAGACCTTGCCGAGCAATTTCTGGCCACCGGGATCGTGCAAGCCGGGATTGAAGGCGAAGGAACCGGGAAAGCCGAGGCGGGCATCGCGCCCGACGATGGTCCAGCCGGTGATGATCCGTGCCAGGCTGGTTACATCTGCTTGCGTGTAGCCGCCGGAGACGCCGAGCGTATGCAGCTCCATGATCTCGCGAGCGAGGTTCTCGTTGAGACCACGGCCGCGGCGCTTGCCGGCGCGCGAATCCGGGCCGATCGAGAGCTGGTTGTCGAGGAAATTGAGCATCGCCGGATGGCTCTCGACCGCGACCAGCAGATCTTCGAAGCGGCCGAAGATGTTGGGGCGGATCGCCTCGCGCTCGAAGGCGCCAGCCATGGCGCGGACGAAATTGCCCTTGGCGACCGAGACGCAGAAATGGTTCGACCAGAACTGCACCAGCCGCTCGGCGAAACCCGCTTCGGCATCGAGTGCACCCTGGATGCGCGCGACCGCTTCCTCGCGATAGACCTTCGCCGGAAAAGGCGGCTCCGGCGGCGGCGGCTTCGCCATAGGGCCTTGCAGTTGGCCGGGCATGGGCGACGCGGCCGCGACCTGCACGCCCTGTCCCATGGCTTGCTGTCCGCCCTGCTGGGCGGCGACGCGCTTTGCCTCGCGCGCAGCGCGCTCCTTGTCCTCGAAGGCGTAGAGCGCCCGGCCGATCGGCGCTGCGCCGGAAAAGCTGACGCGCGGCTGCGGCGCGCCTTCGCTGCGAATCTCCGCGAGCAGGCGCTCGCGGACGTCTCCCGACATTCCGCCCTGCCCCGGCTTCGAACCGAGGCCGAAGCGTTGCAAGGCCAGCATCCTCAAGCGTGGGTCTGACCAATCCGCCATGCCCTCGCCTCCGCCATCTGCGTCGCTGACCACAGATATCACTGCAACTATGGCGAAAGCCCGGCCGTCTCCGCAACGGAAAAAGGCCGCCGCTCCCTAGGGAACGGCGGCCTCCTTTAGATCGGAGGATGCGTTCAGGTCACATCGCAGGCATCGCAGCGATATCGCGCACCGCCGCGCTGATCCCCGCGATCTTGCCGACCATTGCAGCCTTGCCCGTGGCGAGATCGACCTTGTAGAGGCCGCCATCGGCGACGAGCCAGCCGGTGTTGGTGCCGTCGGCGGCCGTCTCGATGTCGAAGGCGATCGCCTTCGGGGTAACGCCGAGCTTGCCGATCGCACCGAGCACGCCGTCATTCGGCGGCGCCTGCTTCAGGAGCCCGCCGATCTTGCCGTCGATGTCGTAGAGCGCCGTTTCCTTGGTGCCCTTGACCGAATTGCTGTAGGCGCCGGCGACGACCATCGGCGTCTCGCCCTTGTGCATGTCGGTCTCGGCGAATTTCAGCTTGCCGTCGACGGTGGTCTTGCCGTCGTCGACATTGACGCGAAGGTTGGTGCCGTCGGTGCCGATGACGCGCAGACGATCGGCGGCCGGGTTGAAGTCGACCGTCGCCATGGTGCTGGCAGGAAGCACCGTGTCCATCTTCGACTTCATCGTCGCCTTGCCAGCCTTGTCGACCGTGTAAATCGTGCCGTCGGTGGCGAGCGCATAGAGCATGCCGTCGGCCGGGCGGACATCGATGCCGGCGATCTTGCCGTTGATGCCGCTGACCTTCATCGACTTGCCGGCCTTCTGGGTCGCGGTATCGACCATGGTCAGCGTGTCGTCGCCGGTCAGCACAGCGAGCGTGCCGGCCTGGGCTGCAGTCGCAGCAAAAGCTGCTCCGAGAATGGTCGAAGCGAGAAGCAGGTTGCGAGCCTTGGTCATGTGATGTCCTCCGGTTCGTGTCGCGATCTCAAAAAAAGGGTCGGCCTGCGCTTGCTTTGACGCGGCACCCATGGCGGATAGCGGCCGGATCGCGGACCAGATGCGAACGAAAAAATAAAAGCTGAGATGGCATCCAAAGCCGCAGCTATCGCGTATCAATGGGCTCGCCGCACCCGAGAGAGGACGGCCGGAGACCGGGGAGACGGATGGCGACTGACGCTACGCAGCCGCGACAGGCCGGCGAGATCGAAGCCGCGCTGCTCGCCTGCGCCGCCGGCGATAAAACTGCACTCCGCCGCATCTACGAGGCCGAGTCGCCGCGTATGCTCGGTGTGGCGCATCGTTTGCTGAAGCGCCGCGCCCTGGCGGAGGAAGCGGTGCAGGACGCCTTCGTATTGATCTTCAGGCATGCCGGCCGCTTCGACCCCGAGCGTGGCGCCGGCCTGACATGGATCTACGCGATCCTGCGCAACCGTTCGCTCTCGATCCTGCGCGACGAGAAGCGCACCGAGACGAGCGACACCCCGATCGCCGAGGAAACGGCGAGCGAGGAGGACGATCCCGAGACCGTGATGGCGAAGCTGTCGGATGCCAGTGCGCTGCGAGCCTGCCTGGAAACGCTCTCGCCGCAGCGTCGCGGCCTCGTGCTGCTCGCCTTCGTGCAGGGCCTCACCCATGGCGAGATCGCCGGCCGCCTCAAGCTGCCGCTCGGCACCGTCAAGTCGTGGATCCGCCGCTCGCTGCTCTCGCTTAAGGAGTGCCTCGGATGAGCCCCTCCCGCGACGACCATCTCAGCCCGCCTGAACGCGACGCGCTTGCGGGCGAATACGTGCTCGGTCTGCTCGATGGAGCCGAGTTCGCGGCGGCTGAGCGCCGACTGGATACGGATCGCGATTTCGCCGCCTCGGTCGAGCGCTGGCGCCTGCACTTCTTCGCGCTCGATGCGACTGTCACGCCGCTCGCACCATCCGTTGATCTCTGGCCCCGGATAGAGGCCGGACTGGCGGAGCTGCTCAAGCCGGCAGCCTCCTTCCCGGCCGCGACGTCGCGCGCAACGATGGCGGGGCCCAGCCGCTTCGCCGAATGGTGGAACAGCCTGTTCGTCTGGCGCGGCGCCGCTTTCGCTGGTGCGCTCGCGACGGTGGTGCTGGCCGTCGGCCTGTTCGGCGCACTCGATCGCGCCAAACGTCAGCCGCTGATGGTCGCGGTGCTGCTGACCGAGGGCAATGCCGCCGCCGCAGTCGTGCATACATTTGCCGACGGGCGCGTCGAGATGCTGCCTTTGCAGAGCATCGATGTGCCGGCCGGCAAGGCACTCGAGATCTGGACGTTGTGGGACCGCGCCGTCGGCCCGCGCTCGGTCGGCCTGATCGACCGCGCCCGCTCGACGCCGCTGCGGCTCGACAACCTGCCTCTGGGCAATGGCCAGCTCTTCGAGATCACGCTGGAGCCGGCAAGCGGCTCCCCGACCGGGCGCCCGACCGGCCCGATCATCGCCAAGGGCACGACCTCGCAGCGGCTGTGATGGACCGGGCCAGTGCTGACGCGATAGGACGCCGCCGACCGACAAGCTCGGCGAACCTGCAAGGCTGACGGCGATAGGCGATGACTGATCTGAACGGACGAACGGCTCTGGTCACCGGCGCCGGCAAAGGCCTTGGCCTTGCGATCGCCAAAGGGCTCGCCGCGCGCGGCGCCCATGTGGTGATCCACGGCCGCAGCCAGGCCGCGCTCGACAGCGCTGCTGGAGAGCTGGCCGCCGAAGGCCTCGCGGTCTCGACCTTCGCCGCCGACCTCGCCGACGAGGAGGCGACCGCGCAGGCGCTCGATGCGCTGCTCGCGCGTCATCCCCGCATCGACATCCTCGTCAATAATGCCGGCCTGCGCGACCGCAGGCCGCTGGATGCGCTCGACCGTGCCGCCTTCCGCGCGCTGCTGGAAGTCAATCTCGTCGCGCCGTTCGACCTGGTGCGGCGGCTCGCCCCGCACATCCCGGATGGCGGGCGCATCGTCAACATCACCTCGATCGCCGGCTCGATCGCGCGGGCTGGCGATCCCGGCTACATCGCGACCAAGGGCGGGCTGGAGGCGCTGACCCGTGCGCTTGCGGCCGAACTCGGCCACCGGGGCATCACGGTCAATGCCGTCGCGCCCGGCTTCTTCGCGACCGAGGCCAATTCCGGCCTCGTCGCCGATCCCGGCATCGCCGGCATGCTGGCGCAGCGGACCTCGATCGGGCGCTGGGGCGTTCCCAACGAGCTGGTCGGCGCCATCGCCTTCCTGTGCTCGCCCGAAGCGGCCTATGTCACCGGCGTGACCCTACCGGTCGACGGCGGCTATCTCGCGCATTTCTGAGCGATATCGCGCTCACTGAAGGTCGGCAAAGGCCTGCTTCAGGCGCTCTGCCGCCTCGACCACGACGGCGCGCTGGGTGGCGAGATTGAAGCGCAGGAAATTGTCGCCGCCGGCGCCGAAGCTGTTGCCGTGGTTGACCGCGATCTTCGCCTGCTTCTCGACGCGGGCGATGAAGTCCTTCGGCTCCATGCCGGTGCCGGAAAAATCGACCCAAGCAAGGTAGGTCGCCTCCAACGGCATCGAGCGCAGGCCGGGAATGGCGTTGATGGCCGCGTCGAAGATCCGGCGGTTGCCATCGAGATAGGCGGCGAGCGCATCGACCCAGGCGGCGCCCTCCTTGCTGTAGGCCGCCGTCGACATCTCCATGCCGAATGAGTTCGGGGATATGCCGAGCGCGTTCATCCGGGCGCCGAACGGGGCGCGCAGTTTCTCGTCGGGGATGATGACGTTGCCGACATGAGCGCCGGCGATGTTGAAGGTCTTGGTCGTCGCCGTCATCATCACCAGACGATCGATGATCTCCGGTGCGGCAAGCGGCATGACCGTGTGCTTGTAGCCGGGCATGACCAGGTCATGGTGGATCTCGTCCGAGACCAGGATCAGGTCGTGGCGGACGCAGAAATCGGCGATCTGGCGGAGTTCATCACGGCTCCAGACCCGCCCGCCGGGATTATGCGGCGAGCACAGGACCAGCATCTTCTCCTTGCCGGTCATCTGCGCATCCCAGGCAGGGATGTCGAGGACATAGCGGCCGGCCTCCTGCGCAAGCCGGCATTCGACGACCTCGCGGCCAGCCGACTTAATGACGCGGGCGAAGGCGTGATAGACCGGCGTCATCAGCACGACGCCGTCGCCCGGCCTGGTATAGGCGTCGACGCAGAGCGCCGTTCCGTTGACCAGCCCATGGGTGGTGAAGATCGCCTCCGGCTCGACCGTCCAGCCATGGCGCTCCTGCATCCACCAACGGATCGCGTCGCTGTTCGTCTTCTCGTGGCCGAAATAGCCATAGATGCCATGGCCGGCCATCGCCTCGATCGCAGCCTGGACGCAGGCCGGCGGGCGGAAATCCATGTCGGCGACCCACATGGCGATGCCCTCGGAAGCGGGCACGCCGTAGATCGCCTCCATCTTGTCCCATTTGGCGCAGTTGCTGCCGCGGCGGTCGATGTGCAAGTCAAAGGTCGAAGCTGCGATCATCTCAGGTTCCGATGCATTGCCGGGCCAGCACAGGATCATCGCATACCAAGAAAATTCTTCTCCGCCAGCAGCGTTTCACGCAATTCCAATCTACCGTGGCGGTCTGGCGCGGGCTCGTCGCAACGCCCCGAAGCCTGCTATAGGCCGCTCATGAGCCTTCCGGCGCCCCTGATCGAGACCCTCGGTTCCGTCGCTGCGATCATGAAGACGGCGCGCGATCCCTGGTGGATCATCGCCAGCGCCGCCGCAGCTCTGCATGGCGCCAAGCCCATCATCGTCGCCGATGTCGATGTCCTGCTCAGTGTCGAGGATATCGGCCGCATCCTGCCGCAGCTGGGGATCGGGCCCTATCCGGCACCGCCGAACCCGCTGTTCCGCTCGGATGTCCTGGCCAAATGGCCGGCGCCGCCGATGCCCGTCGACCTGATGGCCGGCTTCGAGCACCGCGTCGGCAATGCCTGGCATCCGGTCCAGCCGATGACGCGTCAGACGGTCATGATCGGCATGGCAACCGTCTACGTCCCCGAGCGGGGCGAGCTCCGGCGCATCATCGAGGGCTTCGGGCGCCCCAAGGACCTCGAACGCGCCCGCCTGCTGGCAGAACTTACATCACCACCGTGATCGTCTCGGCCGCGCGGGTCAGGCCGGTATAGAGCCAGCGCGCCCGGTGCTCGCGGAAGGCGAAGGCCTCGTCGAACATGACGATGTTGTCCCATTGCGAGCCCTGCGCCTTATGCACGGTCAGCGCGTAGCCGAAGGTGAACTCGTCGGTGTGGCGGCGCAGTTCCCAGGGCACCTCGTCCTCGGTGCCGTCGAAGAAATTCGGCATGACGGAGACCTTGACCGGCTTGCCGCCGGTATCGTCCTCCGGCGTCACTCGCATCGTGATAAGGCCCTTCTTGGAGGTCTTCAGCTCCTGCACGATCCAAGCGCCGCCGTTGAGCAGGCCCTTGCTCTTGTCGTTGCGCAGGCAGACCAGCTTTTCGCCGACCGCCGGCACATTGGCGGTATGGCCCATCAGCTGGCGCATGCGGGCATTATAGAGCCGGCGCGTCTTGTTGAGGCCAACCAGCACCTGGTCGGCCGAGAGCACTAGCTCCGGCGTGATCTCGGCGCGCCGGATGATCCGGCTGGCGCCATATTCGCCGACCTCGAGCCGGCCCCCTTCGCGCACGATCATCGACATGCGCACGATCGGGTTGTCGGCCGCCTGGCGATGGACCTCGGTCAGCATGATATCGGGCTCGGCCTCGGTGAAGAAGCCGCCGCCCTTGACTGGCGGCAGCTGGGCGGGATCGCCCAGCACCAGCACCGGCGTGCCGAAGGAGAGCAGGTCGCGCCCGAGCTCCTCGTCGACCATAGAGCATTCGTCGATGATGATCAGCTTGGCCTTGGCGGCGGTGCTCTCGCGGTTGAGCACGAAGGTCGGGCTCTCCTCGTCGACGCCGCGCGAGCGGTAGATCAGCGAATGGATGGTCTGCGCGCCCTCGCAGCCCTTGTTGCGCAGGACCAGCGCCGCCTTGCCGGTGAAGGCGGCGAAGACGACGGTGCCGTCAACGCCCTCGGCGATATGGCGAGCGAGCGTGGTCTTGCCGGTGCCGGCATAGCCGAACAGGCGGAAGAGCTGCGGCGAGCCGACCTTCAGCCAATCGGCCACGGCGGCGAGCGCCGCGTCCTGCTGCGGCGACCAGCTCATGGGGTGATGCGGATGCTGTTGGGCATGGCGCACAAGGCCGCGAGTCGGGCGGCCAAGGCAAGCCGGTTCAGGCGGCGCGCAGCCGCCGGGCGAATTCGTCGGCCTCCGCCTGCAGGGCCGAGATGCGCTCATCGAGCTGGCGGGCGCCGCTCGCGCCCTGCTCGGCATGGACCGTGGTCTGGACACCGGCGCCGGCGATCGTCGTCACCGCGGCCGCCGCCTGTCCGGTGACCACCGAGATGCGTGCGATGGTCTCGCCAAGCCCCTGCAGCAGGCCGGTATGCGAGGCGACCATGGTCGAGATCTCGGTGCTCGCCTGCTCGACCGCGCCGGCCCGGCTGGCGATGCCCGTGATCGCCTGCGCGGCTTGCGACAGAGCGACGTCCACGGCCGCGATCCGGGCCGATATCTGCGCCGTAGCACCTGCGGTCTGCGTCGCCAGAGCCTTGACCTCGCTGGCGACAATGGCGAAGCCGCGGCCATGCGCACCGGCGCGGGCCGCCTCGATGGTGGCGTTGAGAGCGAGCAGGTTGGTCTGGCGTGCGATCGCCTCGATCAGCTGGACGACGTCGCGGATCTTGCCGGCGTTCTCCGTCAGCCGGCCAACAAGGCCGACCGTCCCCGCTGCATCGCGGGTCGCGAGGCTCGCGGTCTCGGACACCCGCCGGACCTCGCGATTAATCTGCTCGACGACCTCCTCCAGCCGCACCGCGGCGTCGGCGATGCGCTCGGCTTCGTCGCCGGCTCCGGCGACGGCCTGGGCCGCTGCGTTGCCGCTGTGCGAGATCTGGCCCGCGCGGAGGGCGGATGAAGCGAGCGCGGCGCGCAATCCCTCGCTCAACCGGCCGATATCGGCGAGGAGACGGCCGATGCGCGCCTCGAACTCCTGGGCGATCCTGTGCAACTCCTCCGTCCGGTGCTGCCGGTGCTGCTGGGCCAGATCGGCCTCGGCATCGCGGGTGACGAGCGTGGCGCGGACCTCGCTCAGCGTGCGCACCGTCCGGGCGAGCTGGCCGATCTCGTCGCGCCGCTTGCCATAGGGCACTTCGACAGCCCCATCCGAGGAGGAGACCTTCGCTATGGTCTCCATCAGCACGCGCAGGGGCCGCGTCAGATAGGTCCGCAGCAGCAGGATCGCGATCAGGCCGCCGGCCAGCGGCAGACCGGCGGCGATCAGGATCACGCGCAGCCTGACCTCTTGCGCCAGAGCGCCGGCACGGCTGGCTGCGAGGCCGGCCTGACGATCAAGGTCGTCGCGCAGCCGCGCCGTCGCCACGATGATCTGGCGGACGTTCTCGCGCGCCTCGGCAGCTGAGGCTTCGATCAGTGCCGCCTTCGGTGAGATGCGCCGGCCGATGTCGACGATGTCGCGTTGAAAGGCGATGAACGTCTTGATGCGAGGATCGAGCGCGGCGTTGCCCTGCCGTTGGGCGGCAGGCAGCGACGACATCAGGTTGGCGCGGGCGGCATCGACCAGCTCGACCGCTTCATCGAGCTGGTCGAGCGCGGTCGCGACCGCCCCCGGCTCCGTCGCATCGTCGAAGCGGCTGAGGAGCGAAGCCTGCGCGACGCGGCTCGATAACAACGACGCCTTGTTGGCGAGCTGCTGTCCGGCGAAGGCCTCGCGATCGATGCCATGGACAGAATCGAGACCGCTGACCGCGCTCGCCAAACCGAGCGCAGCCGCGATCCCGAAGATCGCAAACAGGACAGTGATCTTGGCAGTAAGCCCGAACGGCCGCATCGTCTTCACCGCTTCGTCAGCGGGCAGAGCTTTCGCAAATGCGAGACAAACAGATCCTTAACGGAGCCAGCTAAGTATCTTAAAAATATAAAATATTTGGCTTGACACCTACCCTTTCGGCACCCTTGCGAAGACGCTCCCGCTACAGGACGAAGCGCATCAGCGGTCGACCCGGCTTCTGCCTGGCAACCTCGACGAAGCCGGCGCGCTGGAACACGCTCTGCGGCCCGACATAGAGGCCCTCGGCGCTGCGCTTATCCGCATTGTCCATCGGCGCAGCCTCGACCAGACACGCGCCGCTGGCCCGGGCCAAATCCAGACCGCCGGCGAGCAGCGCCGCCGTGACACCCTTGCCGCGATCCCCCCTGCGAACGAAGAAGCAGGAAGCCGCCCAGTTGCGCTCGTCCTCAGCGGGTGCATCCGGCAGCGGCGTCGAGGCCCGGCGCGGATTATTCCATTCGGGCACATGCGCCCGCGGGCCGATCTGCAGCCAGCCTACAGGAACCTCGCCGGCGAAAGCGAGCACGCCCGGCGGCGGCCCCTTGTTCACGCGCTCCTCGAAACGTTGCCGCGCACCCTCGCCGAGCAGCGGCTTGCGCAGTTTCAGCGGCATGCGGAAATGGTTGCACCAGCAGCCATAGCAGGGCCCCTGCGGGCCGAAGAGATCCTCCAGCGCCGGCCAATGCTCCGGCGTCAGCGGGACGACCTGAAAATCCGTCTTCTGCACGCGCGCTCCCCTCTCTCGACAGGCCGGCGCAAACAGGAGAGGAATGACGCGCCGTCTTCAAGGCGGCCGCCAAGCCTCGGGAGGCTTCCTCCATGTCACTCGAACTCTTCGCCGCCTATCTCGTCGCCTGCCTGGTGATCATCATCGTGCCCGGCCCGACGGTGACGCTGATCATCGCCAACAGCCTGAGGCATGGTAGCCGCGCCGGGCTTCTCAATATGGCAGGAACGCAGGCCGGGCTCGCGATCATGATCGCGATCGTCGGCATCGGCTTGAGCTCGGTGATCGCGGCGATGGGCCACTGGTTCGACTGGGTCAAGCTCGCCGGCGCCGCCTATCTGATCTGGCTGGGCTGGAAGATGTATCGCAGTGCCGGGGCGGCCACCGAGGGCATGATCGAGGCGCGCCCGCCGCGCGGCGGCTTCTTCCTGCAGGGCTTGCTGGTCGCGCTGAGCAATCCGAAGACGCTGGTCTTCTTCGGGGCCTTCTTCCCGCAGTTCCTCGATCCAGCCCGTGACCACGCCACCCAGATCGCGATCATGGGCGCGACCACGATGCTGTTCGCCGCGCTCAGCGACGGCGCCTACGCGATCCTCTCCGGCCGCGCCGGCCGCTTCCTCTCGCAGCGGCGCGTCCGACTGATGTCCAAGGTCAGCGGCGGCTTCCTGATCGGCGGCGGGCTCTGGCTCGCCTCGACCCGCGGCAGCTGATCCCCTACCAAGGGATCTCTTCGCCCTTCCAATTGCGGAAGCTGTTGGTCTGAGCCATGCCGGAAGCGTCGATCGTGGCGATCAGCCCGGCGGCGCTTTCCGTCGGCGGAATATCGGCGCCACCGCCGCCCATGTCGGTACGGACCCAGCCGGGATGGAAGAGCAGCACCGCGACCTCGCTGCCGCGCACCGCATTGCCGAAGCCGACCATCGCCATGTTCACCGCAGCCTTCGAGGAGCGATAGGCGATGGCGCCGGAGGGATTGCTGCCGATCGAGCCCATGCGGCTCGATATCGTCACGATCTTGCGGCCGGAACCCGCCTCGATATTGGGCAGGAAGGCTTGTGCCACCCGTAAGGGGGCATAGACATTGACCTCGAAGACCTCGCGCCAGGCCTTGAAGTCCATGTCGAGCGCCGATTGCCGGTCACGCGGGCCGTAGACGCCGGCATTGTTGACGAGCACGTCGATCGGCCGGCCATCGAGCGCCTGCTTGGCTGCGGCGACGCTCTTGTCGGAGGTCACGTCGAGCTCGAGCGGAGTCAGCGTCCCGGCCTGCCCGCCGGCGACCTCCGCCAAGGCCCCGCCCCAGGGATCGCGCGCTGCGGCGACGACATGGTCGCCCCGCCGCAGCAATTCCATCGTCAAAGCCAGGCCGATGCCGCGATTGGCACCGGTGATCATCCAGGTCTGGGGCATGGTCGGTCTCCGTCTCCAGAGCCGGATCCGATCAGGTTGAAACAACCTGATCGGTGAATCCGTCTCTAACTTTTAGATTGAGACCGTTTTACCGATCAGCTTGCGATGCAAGCTGATCGGACCGGGCTCAAAGACCAGACCTAAGCCTCAGCCCTTGCGCTTTCCATAGCCGCCGGCGGTCGGCGTGATCACGGTCACCGCTTCGCCGGCCTGCAGCAGGGTCTGGTCTGATGGCTTCAGCTCCTCGATCTCTCCGGAAAGCCGCCGGACCAGCGTCCGGCCGAGCTCGCCGGGCTCGCCGCCCTTCATGCCGAAGGGGCGGACCTTGCGGTGCGAGGCGAGGATGGCGCAGTCCATCGTCTTGAGGAAGCGGATGGTGCGGCTGGTGCCGTCGCCGGCGTTCCATTCGCCCTTGCCGCCCGAACCGGCGCGGATGTGGAAATCCTCCAGCACGACCGGGAAACGCGTCTCCAAGATCTCCGGATCGGTCAGGCGCGAATTGGTCATGTGGACGTGCACGCCCGAGGTGCCGTTGAAGCCCGGCCCAGCCGGCGAGCCCGAGCAGATCGTCTCGTAATACTGGTACTGGTCGTTGCCGAAGGTCAGGTTGTTCATCGTGCCCTGTGAGGACGACATCGCCTCCAGCGCGCCGAACAGCGTGTTGGTCACGGCCTGGCTGACCTCGACATTCCCTGCGACGACGGCGGCCGGATAACGCGGCGCCAGCATCGAGCCCTCCGGCACGATCACCTTGATCGGGCGCAGGCAGCCGGCATTCATCGGGATCGCATCGTCGACCATGACTCGGAAAACGTAGAGCACGGCAGCGCGTGTCACAGGTGCCGGCGCGTTGAAGTTGTCCTCACGCTGCGGCGAGGTACCGGTGAAGTCGACGGTGGCCTCACGCCTCTCGCGGTCGATGGTGATCTTCACCTTGATCGCGCAGCCCTGGTCCATCGGATAGGTGAACTCGGAGTCGTGCAGGCGGGTCAGCAGGCGCGCGACACTCTCGGCGGCATTGTCCTGGACATGGCCCATATAGGCCTGGACCACATCGAGGCCGAAGGAGCGGATCATCTTGCGCAGCTCCGCCACGCCCTTCTCGTTGGCTGCGATCTGCGCCTTCAGATCGTTGACGTTCTGGACAACGTTGCGCACCGGCCAGCGCGCGCCGGTCAGGAGCTTGACCAGCCCCTCCTCGCAGAAGCGGCCCTGATCGACGATCTTGAAGTTGTCGATATAGACGCCTTCTTCCTCGATATTGGTCGCGAGCGGCGACATCGAGCCCGGCGCTGTGCCGCCGACATCGGCGTGGTGGCCGCGGCTCGCCACCCAGAACAGAATGTTCTTGTCTTCGTTATCGAAGACCGGAGTGCAGACCGTGATGTCGGGCAGATGCGTGCCGCCATTATAGGGAGCGTTGAGGCAATAGACGTCGCCCGGACGGATCACCGGATTGTTCGAGATCACCGTCTCGACCGAACGGTCCATCGAGCCGAGATGCACCGGCATGTGCGGCGCGTTCGCGACCAGCGCGCCGGTCTGGTCGAAGACGGCGCAGGAGAAGTCCAGGCGCTCCTTGATGTTCACGGAATAGGCGGTGTTCTGCAGCGTCACGCCCATCTGCTCGGCGATCGACATGAACAGGTTGTTGAAGATCTCGAGCATGACCGGATCGGCCTTGGTGCCGATCGCGGCGTTCTGGACCAGCGCCTTGCTGCGGGTGAGGACGAGATGGTCCTTGGCGGTCAGCCTGGCGGTCCAGCCGTCCTCGACCACAACGGTCTGGTTCGGTTCGATCACGATGGCCGGACCAGCGACCCCCTGCCCCCGCGCCATCGCCTCACGCCGGACGATCGCAGCCTCGTGCCATTGCCCCTTCGAGAAGAAGCGGGTGCGCTCGGCAACCTCTGGCTCGCCGGCGCTCTCGGCTGCCGCGGCCTCCTCGAACCGGGCGCCGCCGCCGACAGCCTCGACCTCGACGGCCTCGACAACCAGTGCCTTGGTCTCGTCCATGAAGCCGAAGCGCGCCTTGTGCGCTGCCTGGAAGGCGTCCTGCATCTCGGCGCGGCTGCCGAAGGGCGTCGCGATCGCGGTATCGGTGCCGGCATAGCGGATATGGGCGCGGACATGGATGGCGATGTCGCCTTCCGGCACGCCCTGCCCGGCGACCTCGCCCTTCGCTTCAGCGCCGAGTCTGTCGGACAGCATACCAATCGCAGCCTTGGCATCGGCGTCGAGCGGCACGTCGAGCGCCGCGGTGCGGGTGGCGCGGATCTCGGCGAGGCCCATGCCATAGGCCGAGAGCAGGCCGGAGAACGGGTGCAGCAGCACGGTCTTGATGCCGAGCGCATCGGCGACGAGGCAGGCATGCTGGCCGCCGGCGCCGCCGAAGGAGTTCAGCGCATAGCGGGTGATATCGTAACCGCGCTGGACCGAGATCTTCTTGATCGCCTCGGCCATGTTGGCGACAGCGATCTGGACAAAGCCGTCGGCGACCTCCTCCGGGGAACGGCCATCGCCGACCTCGCTAGCGAGCGTCGCGAACTTCTCGCGCACCGTCGCGACATCGAGCGGCTGGTCCTGGCCGGGGCCGAAGATCGGCGGGAAATAAGACGGGATCAGCTTGCCGACCATGACGTTCGCATCGGTCACCGCGAGCGGGCCGCCGCGACGATAGGCGGCCGGGCCCGGATTGGCGCCAGCCGAGTCGGGGCCGACGCGGAAACGCGAGCCATCGAAATGCAGGATCGAGCCGCCACCTGCAGCAACGGTGTGGATCAGCATCATCGGGGCACGCATGCGCACGCCGGCGACCTCGGTCTCGAAGGCGCGCTCATACTCGCCGTCGAAATGGGCGACGTCGGTCGAGGTACCGCCCATGTCGAAGCCGATGACCTTGTCGAAGCCAGCCGAGCGGCCGGTCTCGGCGAGGCCGACGACGCCGCCGGCCGGGCCCGACAGGATCGCATCCTTGCCCTGGAACAGCTCGGCGGCGGTGAGACCACCCGAGGACATCATGAACATCAGCCGCGCGCCGGTGCGGGCGATGTCGAGCTCTTCGGAGACCTGCGCGACGTAGCGGGCGAGGATCGGCGAGAGATAGGCATCGACCACGGCAGTGTCGCCGCGCCCGACCAGCTTGATCAGCGGCGAGACCTCATGGCTGACCGAGACCTGCGGGAAGCCGATCTCGCGAGCGACCTTGGCGGCAAGCTGCTCATGCGCCGAATAGCGGTAGCCGTGCATGAAGGCGATCGCGACGGCGCGGAAACCGGCATCATATTGCGCCTGCAAGGCAGCACGGATCGCGGCTTCGTCGGCGACCTTCTCGACCGAGCCGTCGGCGAGGACGCGTTCATCGACCTCGACCACAGCGTCATAGAGCTGCTCGGGCTTGATGATCTCCTTGGCGAAGATGTCGGGCCGGGCCTGGTAGCCGATGCGCAGCGCATCGCGGAAACCCTTGGTCGTGACGAGCAAAGTGCGGTCGCCCTTGCGCTCCAGCAGCGCATTGGTCGCGACCGTCGTGCCCATGCGGACTTCGCCGACCGTGCCGGCCGGAATCAGCTCGCCCCGTTTCAAGCCGAGATGATCGCGGATGCCCTGGACGGCGGCGTCACGATAGGCGCCGGGATTCTCGGAGAGCAGCTTGCGGGCATATAATTTGCCTGCGGGATCACGGCCGATCACGTCGGTGAAGGTGCCGCCACGGTCGATCCAGAAATCCCAACGGCTCGCGGTCATCTGATCCCCCGATTATTGGCCATAGCGGCTCTTTGACGTTTCATCGATAAATCGTCGATGAAACGTTGACAAGCTCATTTCGCCGATTAGGATCGACGTCAGTGATCGGGACATGGCTGAGGGGCCGGACCGATCTTAGGGGAGGCTTTCATGACAGGACCGGTCCTGGCAACCGTTGCTTTGCGCATGGCCGAGCGGCCCGGCGCGGCGACGCATCGTCGCGAGGCGCGCGCATGATCCGCCGCTCCCTCGACGCCCTCTATTTGTTCGCCGGCTGGCTCTCGGGCATCAGCCTCGTCGCCATCTTCGTGCTGATGATGTTCATGTCGATCGGCCGCGAGATCAATTTCAACATTCCTTCCGGCGACGACTTCGCCTCCTGGGCGCTGGTGGCGATGGCGTTTTTTGGCCTCGCCCATACTTTCAAGCGCGGCGAGATGATCCGTGTCGGCCTGCTGATCGAGCGGCTGCACGGCAGGAGCCGGCAGGTCGCCGAGCTGATGTCGCTCACGGTCGCTGCCGCCTTCATCGGCTATTTCACCTGGCAGACCGGGCGTCTCGCGCATGATTCCTGGCGCTTCAACGACATGTCGACCGGCGTCGTCTCGGTGCCGCTCTGGATTCCGCAGCTTGCGATGGTGATCGGCCTCGGCATCCTGCTGATCGCGCTGATCGACGAATGGATCATAGTGGCGCGCGGCGGACGGCCGACCTACCAGCCCGAGCCACCTAAGACCGTCGAGGAACTGGTCGAGCGCGTCGCACAGGGTGGAGGCGTCTGATGTCCCTGCCCGAACTCTCGCTCGTCCTGCTGCTCTTCCTCGTCTTCGTCCTGGCGAGCGGCGTCTGGATCGCCGTCGGCCTCGGCCTGGTCGGCCTGATGGCGATGACCCTCGTCACCAATGTCCCGATCGGCCAGGTGCTGGCGACGACGGTCTGGAGCGCGACCGCCTCCTGGACGCTCGCTGCCCTGCCGCTCTTCATCTGGATGGGCGAGATCCTGTTCAGGACGCGATTGTCCGAGCAGATGTTCCAGGGCCTGTCGCCCTGGCTGCAATGGCTGCCCGGTCGGCTGATCCACACCAATATCGTCGGCTGCGGTATCTTCGCGGCTGTCTCCGGCTCGTCGGCCGCGACCGTCGCGACGATCGGCAAGATCGCCCTGCCCGAGCTGAAGAAGCGCGGTTATCACGAAGATCTGAGCCTCGGCACGCTCGCTGGCTCCGGTACGCTCGGCCTCCTGATCCCGCCATCGATCCCGATGGTGGTCTATGCGGTCACCGCCAACGTCTCGGTGCTGCAGGTCTTCCTCGGCGGCTTCCTGCCCGGCCTGCTCGTGATGGCGCTCTACATGGGCTACGTCATCGTCTGGTCGCTGCTCAACCCCGACAAGACGCCGCCGCGAGACCCTGTCTTGCCGCTGGCCGAGAAGCTGCGCCAATCAGCCAAGCTCGCGCCCTGCCTGCTGCTGATCGCGGGGGTCTTCCTGTCGCTCATCCTCGGCTTCGCCACCGCGACCGAATGCGCCGCCTTTGGCGTCACCGGCGCGCTGCTGCTCGCCTGGTGGAGCGGTACCCTGACCTGGCCGACGCTGCTCGAAAGCATCATGAGCGCGACGCGCCTCACCTGCATGATCATGCTGATCCTGGCGGGCGCGGCCTTCTGCACGGCGGCGATGGGCTTCACCGGCATCCCGGCGGCGCTGGCGCAATGGGTCAAGGGCATGGACCTCTCGCCACACATGCTCGTGCTGGCGTTGACCGCGATGTACATCCTGCTCGGCTGCCTGATCGACGGCATCTCGATGATCGTGCTGACCGCGGTGATCGTGCTGCCGATGATCCGCGAGGCCGGCTTCGACCCGGTCTGGTTTGGCGTCTACCTCGTCGTCCTGGTCGAAATGGCGCAGATCACGCCGCCGGTCGGCTTCAACCTGTTCGTGCTGCAGAACATGAGCGGCAAGGACACCTGGACAGTTGCGAGAGCGGCCTTTCCGTTCTTCATTCTGCTCAACGTCGCCGTGTTCATCATCACGGCGTTCCCGCAGATCGTGCTCTATTTGCCAAAGCTCGCCTTCCCAGATTGAGTTCAAGACCAAGCAAAAGAGAGAGGGACAACGCATGTTCAACCGCAGAACCGCCATCGCCGCCTTCGCTTTGGGTTGCAGCGCCTTCGCGCTCGCCGCCCCGGCCTCCGCCCAGACCAAATGGAACCTGCCGGCCGCCTATCCGTCCGACAATCCGCATTCGGAAAACCTCGTCCTCTTCGCCAAGGACGTCGAGACCGCGACATCAGGCAAGCTGCAGATCACCGTCCATCCCGGCGCGGCCCTGTTCAAGGCACCGGAGATCAAGCGCGCGGTCGCCAGCGGCCAGGCCCAGATGGGCGAGGTGCTGATTTCGCTGCACGAGAACGAGGACCCGGTCTTCGGCATCGACGTCGTGCCGTTCCTGGCGACCTCGTTCGCCGACTCGATGAAGCTCTACAAGGCCTCGAAGGCGGCGGTCGAGAAGAAGCTCGAGAGCCAGGGTGTGAAGCTGCTGTTCATGGTCCCGTGGGCGCCGCAGGGCGTCTACACCAAGAAGGAACTCAACACGATCGACGACATGAAGGGCCTGAAGTGGCGCGCCTACAATGTCGGCACGGCCCGCCTCGGCGAGTTGCTCGGCATGCAGGCGGTGACCATCCAGGCGGCGGAGCTGCCGCAGGCGCTGGCGACCGGCGTGGTCAACTCCTTCATGTCCTCGGGCGGCACCGGCTACGACTCGAAGGCCTGGGAGACGCTGACGCATTTCTACGACGTCCAGGCCTGGATCCCGAAGGACGCGACTTTCGTCAACAAGGCCGCCTTCGACGCGCTCGACAAGCCGACGCAGGAGGCGATCCTGAAGGCCGCCGCGACGGCCGAAGCGCGCGGCTGGAAGATGTGGGAAGAGAAGACCAACTGGTATCTCGACCAGCTCAAGGCCAAGGGCATGAAGGTCCAGGCTCCGTCGGCCGCGCTCGCCGCAGGCTTCAAGAAGGCAGGCGAGACCCTGACCGCCGACTGGCTGAAGAAGGCCGGCGCCGACGGCCAGGCGATCGTGGACGCCTACAAGAAGATGTGAGGCAGCCCAGGACGAGGGCGGCGTGAACCCTTCTCCCACCAATCTCGGGCTTGCCCGAGATTGGCACTCTAGGTGGTGCATGTCGGAAACATCCGACATGCACGGGGGAGAATGTGGCAGCGCGAAGCGCTGACGGATGAGGGAAGGACGGGCCACAACCTGCCCAACTCTCACCCGGCCGCACCGCCCTCATCCGTCTGCTGCGCAGACACCTTCTCCCCCGAGGGGAGAAGGAAGCCGCTCACCTCCCGCCCCCTTCCGGCAAGAGACAGCATGCACCCCTCCGACGACCTCGGCCCGATCGTCTCCTCCGGCCATCTCGCCTCCGGCGCGATGCCGGCGCTGTCGGAGTTCGAGTTCGCCCTGACGATGACCGTCAATGCTTTCCATCGCTGGATGCTACGCGGCATGACCGCTGCCGGCATTCCCGAGCTGACGCCGATGGACGTGCTCGTCCTGCACAACGTCAACCATCGCGGCAAGGCCAAGCGCCTCGCCGACATCTGCCTGGTCCTCAATATCGAGGACACGCATCTGGTGAACTATGCGCTGAAGAAGCTCGAGCGCCTGAAGCTCCTGAAGAGCGGGCGCAAGGGCAAGGAGAAGACCGTCGCCATCACCCCCGCGGGCGAGGAAGCCTGCAAGCGCTACGCCCAGATCCGCGAGCAGATCCTGGTGAAATCGGTTCTGGCGACCGGGATCGACCCGGCCCGGCTGTCGGAAATCGCCGCCGCGATGCGCTCGCTGTCAGGCCAGTACGATCAGGCGGCGCGGGCGGCAGCGAGCCTCTAGAAGCGCGAGGGCTACGGCATGATGCGGAGGATACTGACTTACGCGTCGGCGTCCGGCGACATCCTTGTTCCAATCACCGTAGAGACTCCGCTCCAAGGCGAGCACGACTGGTCCTGCGCCTACGAGATCGGCTGGCCGGATGCCCCCCGCCGCGGCTTCGGCTACGGCATCGATGCAACGCAGGCGATGTTGCTGGCGTTGAAGGCGGCCGGAACCGACCTCTACACCAGCGATTATCACCGTTCCGGCCGGCTCAGATGGATCGAACCCGGCGACGGTTACGGCTACCCGGTGCCGAAAAACATCCGGGAACTTCTCGTCGGAAACGACGCCGAATACGACGGCTAAATTCCTCTCACCCCTCGACCAGTCTCCGCGCGATCACCTGCGCCTGGATCTCGGCCGCCCCCTCGAAGATGTTGAGGATGCGGGCGTCGCAGAGCACGCGGCTGACCGGATATTCCAGCGCAAAGCCGTTGCCGCCATGGATCTGCAGCGCGTTGTCGGCCGCCGCCCAGGCGACGCGGGCGCCCAAAAGCTTGGCCATGCCGGCTTCGAGGTCGCAGCGCCGGTCGGCGTCCTTCTCGCGAGCGGCGAAATAGGTGAGCTGGCGGGCGATGACGAGCTCGGCCGCCATCATGGCGAGCTTGTCGGCAACGCGGGGGAAGGCGATCAGCGGCTTGCCGAACTGGATGCGCTCCTGGGCATAGCGCAGGCCAAGATCGAAGGCGCATTGCGCGACGCCGAGCGCGCGCGCCGCGGTCTGGATGCGGGCGGCCTCGAAGGTCTGCATCAGCTGCTTGAAACCCTGGCCCTCGACGCCGCCGAGCAGGTTCTCTCCCTTGACCTCGAAACCGTCGAAGGCGAGCTCGTATTCCTTCATGCCGCGATAGCCGAGGACTTCGATCTCGCCGCCGGTCAGGCCCGCGACCGGGAACGGCTCGGCGTCGGTGCCGCGCGGCTTCTGCGCGATCAGCATGGAGAGGCCGCGATAGCCCGGCGCGTCCGGATCGGTGCGGACCAGCAGCGTCATGATGTCGGCGCGGACCGGATGGGTGATCCAGGTCTTGTTGCCATAGACCTTCCAGCTGTCACCGTCCTTCACCGCCTTGGTGCGCAGCGAAGCGAGGTCGGAACCGGTATTGGGCTCGGTGAAGACCGCGGTCGGCAGGATTTCGCCGGAGGCGATCTTCGGCAGCCAATAGGCTTTCTGCTCGTCGGTGCCGCCGTTCAGGATCAGTTCGGCAGCGATCTCCGAGCGGGTGCCGAGCGAGCCGACGCCGATATAGCCACGCGAGAGCTCCTCGGAGACGACGCACATCGAGACCTTGCTGAGGCCCATGCCGCCGAATTCCTCGGGGATGGTCAGGCCGAAGACGCCGAGCTCGGCCATCTGCTCGACCACCGGCATCGGGATGTATTCGTTCTGCAGGTGCCATTCATGGGCATGCGGCGTGACCTGCTGCTCGCAGAACCGGCGCATCTCCGTGCGGATCGCTTCCAATGTCTCGTCGAGGCCGGGATCGCCGACGCTGGCGAGGCCCTGGCTCTGGCTGAACAAGGCGACGAAGCGGGCGCGGTTCTCCGGTGTGTTGCCCTCGGCGATCAGCTGCTCGGCTGCGTCCGAGCAGGCGGCGGCAACGGCCTTTGCCGAAAGCCCGAGCGTCGGCAGGCGGACGATCTCACCCTGGCTCATCGGGATGCCGCCGAAGATCTGGGCGGCGTATTCGCCGGCGCCGATCCGGATCGCGTAATCCTCGATCGCGCCGTAGCGATCCTCGGCCTGCAGGCGCTCGCCGTAGGCCTTGAGCTCGCGCAGGCCCGTCACATAGGTGGCGAGCCAGGAAAGGCCGTGGGCGGCGTGCTGCTCCTGCTCCAGCTTGGCCGAGGAGATGCGGCCCTCGACCAGCACCTTCTGCCTGACCGCAGCCACTGCCTCTTCCAGCAGAGCCTCGAAACCGGGCAAGGCGGCGGCGATCAGCGCGACGGCATTGGCTTCGGAATCGGCCTTGAGGACGGCAGCATTCATGTCTCTCTCCCTTTGTTGCGGCGCAGCATACGGGACAAATCCCCGATCGGGAAAGCTGTCTTTTGGCGGAGAGCCGCCGATGCGAGCGGACGGCCGTTAACCGCCTTTCAACCCTGACAAGGGATTATCCAACTGTCGCGAATTTGCATCATCGGATTCGCGGCCACTCGTCTTTCGTCTTCTTGGTGTGAGGGCCTGGGTCAGTTGCGTCTGCGTCGGCGATCGAAGCGAATGGGCTGGCAGAAGCTGCGCTGGGCGCTGGCGACCGTCGCTCCCTGGGCGCTTTCGGCCGGCATGCTGGTCTCCTTCACCGCCTCGGCCGGGCAGAAACCCGATGTCCTCGGCCCGCCGGGCTCGCTGATCCCCCGCACCGCGCCCGGTGCGCTCTCGGAACTCGCGGAGGGCCCGTCCCTACTGGTCGCTGCCAGCGCCTTCCGTATGCCGGAGCGCGCCTATGCCAGGTTGATCCAGCCGGCACGCCTCTCCTTCGAGACACCCGAGCGGACCTTCGCGATCGATCCGCGCCAGCCGCGCGAGGACATGAAGCGCACCGCCAGCGCCTTCCCGCAGGTCGACCGCAGCAGCAAGGGCGATCCGATCGTGCCCCTGCGTCCGACGCTGACCCGCAACGGCCCGCCCGGCGAGCTCGAACAGGTCGTTTTCGGCGACACCCAGCCCGGGCTGATCTCGGGCGGCTTTTCGCTCGAAGCGCAGGAAAGCCCGGAGGAGCCGCCGCTCGGCTTCGAACCGTTCCTGCGCGATGAAGGCGTCACTGACCCCGCCCTGTCGGATTCCTCACCGACGGCGGTTCCGAAGAGCCTCGGCTCGCCGCGCCATGGCGAACTCTCTCCGGAAAACCTCGACGGCTCGACGCCATCCGTCTCCACAGCGCTCGGTCAGTCCTCCAACACGCCGACGGCCACCGGCCTCGCCGGAGCGGCCTCCGCCACACCGATGCAGATGGCGCCCGTCGCTGCCGAGCCGAAATCGCGTAGCCGCATCGCCAAGTCGGAGCGTGGCACGACCACGGACCTGCGCACCGTCGATCCCAGCGAGAAGCAGATCTACACCAGCCTGATCGCGCCCGAGAACATGGCCAAGGAGCAGCGCTGCCTGGCCGAGGCCGTCTATTTCGAGGCGCGCTCGGAAGGCGAGCAGGGCCGCGCCGCGGTGGCGCAGGTGGTTCTCAACCGGGTCAAGAGCGGGCTCTACCCGAACACGGTCTGCGGCGCGGTCTACCAGAACGCCAGCCGCCACCTCGCCTGCCAGTTCACCTTCGCCTGCGAGGGCAAGTCGCTGCGCATCACCGAGCCCGGCCCCTGGCGCGACGCCGTCCGCATCGCCCGCGAGGTCTATGACGGCACGACCTATCTGGCGGAAGTCGGCGCCTCCACCCACTACCACGCCGACTATGTCCGGCCGTACTGGGCGCGGAAGCTGAAGAAGATGGACACGATCGGCCGGCACGTCTTCTACAAGCTGCGACCGGGGCAGACATAGTCAACGCGTTGTCCAACTGTCCGACACGGCAATCATTGACTATCATCCTGAGTGCTCAAGCGCACTCATTCATCTGATATCGACGATCTCCAAGCGACACGCGCGGAGTCTATTTGCTTGATCGACCGGGTGTCTTTTCTCCGCGAGAGCCTTATATCGATTCGGCGCTCTTCGCAGATTTCAACAGAAATTATGATTAATATTCGTGGACCGTTGCTTCTTGGCTCCGCCATTAACGCTGCCAATAACATGCTGTGGCACTTTACCGATCAACTAGTAAGGTGACTTCAAAGACGACGAACAGCTGCGTCACAGCAGATCGAGGCGTTTTTGATTTCGGCCTGTGCATCCAAAAGCCTGCTTGGACAGTAAACTGTCTCAAGCTGTTCAGGCTCGCGTGAGCACTCCCGCGATAGAAGCGTTTTCGGTTCTGACGGCCGCAAGCTGCAGGGTGATCTGGTGTGTTGGAGCGCCGCCATGGACCACGACAGAGTTCGGCAGGCTCAGGCCCTGCGCGTGAAAGCGTTGATGTGCCGCCGCTGGGCCGATACCGCCCGGGACAGCGAGGGTGCAGCCCGCCTGGCCGCCATGGCGAGCGCCTATGAAGGGCAAGCGGACGCATTCGAACAGGAAGCCGCGACGCCCGGCTGCGCACAGCGGGGACGATAGGCGCCGGCGACGCTCGTCAGGGCCGTATCGTGGCGCCCTCAGTGCTCTCACTGGCGGGGCTCGAGCCCAGCTCGATCACCCCGAGCGCCTATTCGCCGTAGAGCGCCGAGTGCCGCGCCGCAGCGAGGCGATCGACGTTGTCTTTGGCGACGGCGTCGGGGTTGTAGAGCCAGCAGATCGACTCGCCCTCGTTCATCATCCGGCCCTGCGCCAGCTCGGCGCCGGCATAGCCGGCCTCGCGCAGGTCGCGCTTCAGCCGGCGGACGTCCCATCTGATCGCGGCATAGCCGAAAGCATCGTTGTCGAGGACAAAGCCGTCCTCCTTGATCCGCAGGAGGGCGTTCGTGATGTCTTGCGCTGAGTATGTCATGGCCTGTTCTGGGCTGTGATGCTCTTCCTCTAGCCCGCGCCCCATTGGCCAACTGATACGGATTTAGCTCGCATTTTAGCGGATCGTCGATTTCTAGCTGCGTCGGGGCCGGCTCCACTCCCCGCAAGAGCACGAGGCCAGGACTGATCCCGGCCTCGCTGATATTCCTGAGACAACGCCCTCTAGTCCTGGAAGGCCCAGGCGGCCGGCAGCCAGCGATACTGGCCTTGATCGGCGACGACGCGGCCGAGCCCTGGGAAGGGCATATGCGTCGCGGCGATCAGAGCGCCCTCGCCCACAGCGCGCTGGAAGAAGCGGGTGCGCATCGCCTGCGCTGCCGGGCGGTCCTGCTCGAACAGGAAATTCACGTCGAGCCCCGCCGGATGGACCACCGGGAAGAGCATGTCGCCGGCCATGATCAGGCTCTGGCCGGCATCGGCGATGCGCACGCCGATATGGCCCGGAGTGTGGCCGGCAAGGTCGACGATCGAGACGCCGGGTATGATCTCCCGCTCACCGTCGATGGCCTGCAGCTTGGGATAGAGGCGTGCGACCTCGCCGGAGAGCTTGATGCCGTTCTGGAGATAGGACGGCGAGGCCGAGCGGGTCGCCGGGTCGGTCCAGTGCGCGAGCTCGCGCCGATCGACATAGATCTCGGCCTTGGCGAAATTGGCCTGATCCCCGGAGACGAGGCCGCCGATATGGTCCTGGTGCATGTGGGTGACGATCACGGCGTCGATCCTGCCGCGGTCGAGGCCGAGTGCGGCTAAGCCCGCCGGCAGCTTCCCAGACTGGCCGATGGTGCCGCCCGGGCCGGCATCGATCAGGATACGATTGCTGCCGTCCTCGATCAGGTACTGGTTGAACATCATCCTGACGCCGCCGGGCCGGGCCGAGAACTGCGCCTTCGCCAGGGCCTCGACCTCGGCGGCGGAGCGGCCGGGGAAGTATTCATAGGGCATGTCGACATAGCCGTCGCTCAGCGCCGTCACCTTGAAGCGGCCGATCCTGAGCTGCGCCAAGGGCGGCGGCAGCGCGCGCTCGGCCGTTGCCGGCGCCTGTGCCAGGCCGGCCGCGGGCAAGCCAGCGCCCGCTGCCGCCAGGGCCGGGAGGCCGAGCGAAAATCCCCTGCGTGAAAGACCGGTCATCGTGAACTCCTGGGCTCGTCAGAGCGCGAGGCGCCACGAGCGGCGCCTTCATGGACAACGACGTAGTCCTCCCGATCATCGGGTGCTATGGACAGGCCATGGAGATACCCTCCCGAATTATGGAAACCTGATGGACCGCCTGGACGCCATGGCGGTGCTGCTCGCGGTGGTCGAGGCTGGGAGCCTGTCGGCGGCCGCGCGCAAGCTGCGCATGCCGCTCGCCACCGTCAGCCGCAAGATCGCCGATCTCGAAATGCATTTGCGGGCCAGGCTGATGCTGCGCACGCGGCGCGGGACTGAGCTGACCGAGGCCGGCCTGGCCTATCTCGAAGCCAGCAAGCGCATCCTCGAACAGGTCGAGGAGGCCGAGCGGATCGCCGCCGGTGAATACAGCGCGCCTCGCGGCGAACTGCGCCTCACAGCGTCGACGCTGTTCGGCCAGCGCCATGTCATGCCGGTCGCCCTCGCCTTCCTGGAGCAGAACCCGGAGATCTCCCTGAGACTCCACCTCGAAGACCGGCAGATCAACCTCATCGACGAGCATATCGACGTCGCCGTGCGGATCGGCCACCTCGACGCCGGTGGGCTGATCGCGACGAAGGTCGGCGAAGTCCGCCGCGTCATCTGCGCCAGCCCGGCCTATCTCGACCGCCGCGGTAGGCCGCGGACGCCGGAAGACCTCGGGGCCCATGACGGCATCTCCTTCCGCGGCTTCTCGGTCACCCCGGAATGGCGCTATCGCGGCGACAATCCAGCCCTCGGCGAGGAGCCCAGGGCGCGGCTTTCGGTGAACTCGACGGTCGCGGCCATCGATGCGGCGCTGGCGGGTTTCGGCCTGGTGCGTGTGCTGTCCTATCAGGTCGAAGACGAACTCCGGCAAGGCACCCTCGAAGCGGTGCTGGACGACTTCGCCCCGGCGCCGCTGCCGGTCAGCCTCGCCTATGCGGAAGGAGGCCTGCGCAGCCTGAAAGTCCGCGCCTTCCTGGACTGGGCAGCGCCACGCCTGCGCGCGCGCCTGGTGGCTCGTGGCGGGGACCATTCCTAGGCGATCGCAGAGCCGGCATTTGCCGGTGGCGCAGCTTTTTCTGCCGAACCATTCCGCCGCCCGCGCGTTCCTCCAGCATACCCATCACGAACACGAGGAGCGTCCAATGGACTGGAACCGCGTCGAAGGAAACTGGAAGCAGCTCAAGGGCAAGGTCAAGGAGCAATGGGGCAAGCTGACCGATGACGATCTCGACGTCATCGCCGGCAAGCGCGACCAGCTCGAGGGCAAGATCCAGGAGCGCTACGGGATCGAGAAGGACAAGGTCCGGACCGATGTCGACGACTGGTACGGCCGCCAGACCTGGCACTAAGCACGCCGCTTGCGAGCCGGCACTCCATCTGGCCCGCCGGCTCGCGCCGGCGGGTCTTGCCTATGGGCGCCGGAGACGACGCTCAGCTTCCGTTCATCGCTGTCCCCTATCCTTCTCAGACGATCCCGCCCTTGGCTTTGGCCTCGCGCAGAACAGGAGTACAGGCACGATGTTCAAGACGCTCGCCATCGCGGCCCTCATCGGAGCGGCCATCTCGTCCACAACCAGCGCGAACGCCCAGTATTACGATCCCTACCGGCCGGCGCCGCGCTACGATTACGATCGGCCGCCGCCACCCTATGGCTACGACCGCCCGCGCTATGGCTATGAGCGGCCCTATCGCCGCCAGCGCTTCGGCGATACCTGCGTGACCTCGCGCGGCTCGTGCGAAGCCAGGCCGGCGCCAGCCAATTCGTCCTGCAGCTGCTATATCGAAGGCTTCGGCATGAAGCGCGGCGCGATCGACTGACGGCCGACCGGAAAGCTGCTTCCAGACAAGGCCGGCGGTGCTGGCCGGCTACTGCGCCGGCCCGCATTGAAAGCCTTGAATACTGGGCAGCGCACCCGACGCGACGGTCACAACGGGACTGCTTCCGTTCAGGCAGAATTGGTTAATTTTACCTTGTTTTGCAGTTAACCTTGTCTTCATAGATCGTCTCAGGCTTTCTTACTCCAACGACGCGGCGGCAGTGTTGCGCAACGCAGGGTTGGGGTCAGCTATGACGTTCAGGCTTTTTTCACTTTCGGCTCTCGCCACCACGGCGCTGATGGGCCTCGCCGCTCCGGCGCTCGCCGGCGGCTGCAGCAGTTCTTCCTGCTACCGGGCGCCGGTCAGCTCGTGCGGCAGCGGCTCCTGCTACAAGCTGGTTTCGACCCCGCCGGTCTACGGCACCGTCGATGAAAGCTATGTCGTGCGCCCCGAGCGCACCTTCTCGCGGGTCGTCCCGGCGCAGTACGACACCGTCACCGAGCAGGTGGTGATCCAGCCGGAGCGCCGCGTCGCCCGCCATATCCCGGCCCAGTACCGGACTGTCTCCGAGAAGGTCCTGATCTCGCCGGCGACCAAGCGCTGGGAAGTCACCCGCGACGCCTACGGCCAGACGACCGGCTGCTGGGTGCATGTCCCCGCGCAGTACGGCTATCAGCAGCGCACCGTCGAAGTGTCGCCGGCCTCGGTCGATTACGACGTCGTTCCGGCCGTCTATGGCCAGCGCAGCCGCCGCGTCATGATCAGCGCCTCGCGGGTCGAGCACGAGACCGTGCCGGCCGAGTATGCGACGCGCCAGCGCCAGGTCCTTGTCAGCCCCGGCTCGCAGCATTGGGCCAAGGGCGGCTACTGAGTTTTCGAGTTTTCTTCGTAGTACCTGTCACCACGTACAGACACCTTTCGCCCCGGCTTCGGCCGGGGCTTTTTTTCTGCAAGCCTGGGCGAAGTGACCGTGATGCTCGGGCTTGACCCGAGCATCTCAGACCGGAAGAGACGCCGGCCATCGCCTTTTCGTCAAGAGATTCTCGGGACTGCGCTTCGCTTCGCCCGAGAATGACGGAGGAGGCTCAGGCCAAGCCGCCGGTCAGCAGAATCAGCACGCCGATACCGAGGGCGAAGGCCAGGATGCGGGCAGGCATGGAGAACAGGGTGCCGGGCGGCTGCTTCGTCACGAAGCCAGCGACGACCTCCACCAAAGCGAGCGCCAGCAGCACATAGACGAAGGGCGGGAAGGTCCCCCCTCTGGCGATCCAGCCGGTGTTGACCGCAAGCGAGGCGAGCGCACCAAGGCCGATGCCGGCCGCGGCGAAGAATTGCTCGGGCCGGCTGAAACGCATCGTAAGCTCAGCGCCGACGGAAGTTCTGCGGCCGCGGCGGCATCGGGCCGGGGCTGGCGGTCTTCTGGCGGAAGTTGATCCGGCCACGATCGAGATCGTAGGGCGACATCTCCACGACCACGCGGTCGCCGGCGATGGTACGGATACGGTTCTTCTTCATCTTGCCGGCCGCATAGGCCAGAATGACGTGGTCATTGTCGAGCTTCACCCGGTAGTTGCCGTCCGGGAGCACCTCGACCACGGTGCCGTCGAATTCGAGCAGTTCTTCTTTCGCCATTCGCTGATCCTTCGTCTTGTCCTCGGCGCGGGGCCAAGCCTTTCCGGCTTAGCCCCAGCGGTTACGGTGCCTGTCAGTTCGGGCGCCGCCCGCCGCCGCCGGTGCGTCGTTGTCCCGTTCTTTGCTGCAAGAACGCGACGCCGCCAAGCCCTTCCTTGCCGGAAGTCGCGTCTTTTCGTGCACCGCCCCCATCCTGGCGCTGGGCCGGACGCTCATGACGCTGCTGCTCCGGACGCGCCTGCTGCTGACGCGGCTGGCTCGGACGGGACTGCTCGCGGCGCTGTTCCTGACGCTCGCCCTGCTCAGGGCGCTGGCCATTGCGGCCCTGCGCACCCCGGCCGTCGCGGCGCTGACCCTGACCCGGCTGCTGTCCGTTCTGCGGACGCCCCTGCCCGCGGCCACCACGATTCTGCGGCGGCTTCTTCGGGGTGCGGCCATCCCAATGCGGCACGTCACCGACCGGGGTGAGCGCGATCTTGGTCAGCTTCTCGATCGCGGCGAGATCGCCGCGCTCTTCCGGCGTGCAGAAGGCGATCGCGAGCCCCGAGGCGCCGGCGCGCGCAGTGCGGCCGATGCGGTGGACATAGGTCTCGGGCACGTTCGGCAGGTCGAAATTGACGACATGGCTGATGCCGTCGACATCGATGCCGCGCGCCGCGATGTCGGTCGCGACCAGAATGCGCAACTCGCCGTCGCGGAAGGCGCCGAGGGCACGCTCGCGCTGGCCCTGGCTCTTGTTGCCATGGATCGCGGCGGAGTTGATGCCGGCCTGCTCCAACTGGCGCACGACCTTGTCGGCGCCGTGCTTGGTGCGGGTGAAGACGATGGCGCGCTCCATCTCCGGAACGCTCAAGGTCTTCGCCAGCAAGGCCGGCTTCTGGCCGGCTTCGGTGAAGATGACGCGCTGCTCGATCTTCTCGGCCGTGGTGGCGACGGGCGCGACCGCGACCTCGACCGGGTCGGTCAGGTAGGCGGAGGCGATCTCGCGGATCGCCTTCGGCATGGTCGCCGAGAACAGCAGGGTCTGGCGCTGCTTCGGGATTAGCGTCGCGATCTTGCGCAGCGCGTGGATGAAGCCGAGGTCGAGCATCTGGTCGGCTTCGTCCAGCACCAGGAACTCGATCTCGCGCAGCGAGACGGCGCGCTGGTCGACAAGGTCGAGCAGGCGGCCAGGGGTCGCGACGAGGATGTCGACATGCTGGCCGAGCGCGCGGATCTGCTTGCCGACCGGCACGCCACCGAAGATCACCGTCGACTTCAGCGAGGTGAACTGGGCATAGGTGCGGATGCTGGCCTCGATCTGGGCGGCGAGCTCACGCGTCGGCGACAGGATCAGGGCGCGCACCGAACGCGGCTGCATGCGCCGCGGCTGGTTGAGCAGGCGGTGCAGCATCGGCAGGGAGAAGGCGGCAGTCTTGCCGGTGCCGGTCTGGGCGGCTCCGAGCAGGTCACGGCCATCGCGAATGGAAGGGATCGCCTGCGCCTGGATCGGCGTCGGCGTCTCATAACCTTCGGCGGCGAGCGCTTTGAGAAGCGGCTCGGCCAGGCCGAGGTCGGTAAATTTGGTCAAATCAGGTCTTTCTGAGCCGAACGAAATGGGGCGCACGTGGTGAACGGAAGCGCCTCGACATACCGTCTCGGTCTACGCATGGTCTCTTTCCGCCCGGCGAACCGCTAGCCACTGCGCCGGAGGATGTCGTGTGTCGCGGGCCTCAAGGCTCGCGTGTTGAAAACGGGCGGACGCTAATGGCCCGCCCGATAAGCGTCTTCAGCCGGCGACGAGGTTGCCAGCCGAGGACTTGCCGGTCTTGCGATCGGCGATCAGCTCGTAGGAGACGACCTGGCCTTCGCGCAGTTCGCGCAGGCCGGCGCGCTCGACGGCGCTGATGTGGACGAAAATGTCCGGGCCGCCAGCCTCAGGGGTGATGAAGCCGTAGCCCTTGGTGGCGTTGAACCACTTGACGGTGCCCTTGTTCATATCGGGACTAATCCTTGCACTTCAGATCCGCGTATTCGTGGAACCCATGGCCGGACGCGCGGACGCCTTGCCATGGTCTTGTATCGACGTGTGGTGGATCTGAAGTGGCCCGCCGGTCGGAATACCCGCGCGGAGGATTGGCCAGAACCGGCCGCATCTCGTCTTACATCGGTGGAGCTAGCACAAATTGCAAGGCTGGTCCAGCTAAGGGGCCATTAGCCCCGGCGAAGCCGCGGTTTCGGCCCGGTCAGAGTGTGGGCTCGCGCCACGATCGCCGCGACCTCGTCCCAGTCGGGACCATCGTCGAGACGCATGCCGACCCAGCCCTTGTGACCGACATAGGGCGGTACGAAGAAGCGTCGGGAATCGGCGCCGACCAGTATCTCCTGGCTGCCGTCCGGCGCCTTGCACCAGAGTGAGCAACGGCCATCGCCAGATTTCACCATGGCGAAGATGCGCTCGCGCACCCGAAAGGTCGGGTCGCCCCAGGCCTCCTTCTCGCTGGCGCCGGGTAGAGCAAGGCAGATGCGGCGCAGGCGTTCGACCGGATCGTCTGGCATGCTTGCTCCCGCGTTTGGCGTGCGCTTCAGCCGATCTCGCGCACCAGATCGACCAGCCCGCCGAGATCAGGCAGCTTGCGGAAACGGACCTCCCCAACCGGCTCCTCGGCATGCTCCAGCACCCAGGTCAGCTCATGCGGGACATGCGCCGCCCAGGCACCGGCGGCGAGCGCCGGTACGATGTCCGACTTCAGCGAGTTGCCGACCATCATGGCGCGCCCCGGCCCGTCGCCATGGCGGGCGAAGAGCTTCTCATAGGTCGCAGCGCTCTTGTCGCTGACGATCTCGACCGCGTCGAAGAAATCGCCGAGCCCTGACTGGGCGAGCTTGCGCTCCTGGTCAAAGAGATCGCCCTTGGTGATCAGCACCAGCCGATAGCGGCCGGCAAGCTCGGCGAGCGTGTCCTGCACATGCGGCAGCGCCTCGACCGGATGGCTCAGCATCTCGCGGCCGGCGGCGAGGATCTCGCCGATCACCGCCGGTGGCACCTGGCCACGGGTGATCTCGAGCGCGGTCTCGATCATCGAGAGGGTGAAGCCCTTGATGCCGAAACCGTAGAAGGAAAGGTTGCGCTTCTCCGCTTCGAGCAGCTTGCCGGATATCTCGGCCGCCTCGCCATGCTCGCCGAGCAGCGCGACGAAACGGTCCTCCGTCAGCCGGAAGAACTGCTCGTTCTGCCAGAGCGTGTCGTCGGCATCGAAGCCGATGGTGGTGAGGGCGCGTGCCGCCATGATGGATCGCGCCCTCCCGTTTCTCAGGCGTCCTTGGCCTTGATCGCCCCCAGCGCCGCCTGCGCGGCAGCAAGCCTCGCGATCGGCACGCGGAAGGGCGAGCAGGACACATAATCCAGCCCGACGCTCTCGCAGAAGCCGATGGAGGCGGGGTCGCCGCCGTGCTCGCCGCAGATGCCGAGCTTGATATTCGGGCGCGCCTTGCGGCCGCGCTCTACCGCGATCCTGACCAACTCGCCGACGCCGTCCTGGTCGATCGTCACGAAGGGATCGGATTCGAGCAGGCCGCGGGCCGTATAGGAGCCGAGGAAGGAGCCGGCGTCGTCGCGGCTGATGCCGAGCGTAGTCTGCGTCAGGTCGTTGGTGCCGAAGGAGAAGAACTCGGCGCTTTTGGCGATCTCTTCCGCCCGCAGCGCGGCGCGCGGAAGTTCGATCATGGTGCCGACCTGATAGGTGAGCTCCGTGCCGCTCTCCTTTTTCACGGCCTCCGCCATCGCATCGATCCGGCCCTTGACCAGGTCGAGCTCGGGCGCGCCCATGACGAGCGGCACCATCACCTCCGGCATGACCGGGTGGCCGGTCTCCTTGGCGGCGATCACGGCCGCCTCGAAGATCGCGCGCGCCTGCATCTCGGCGATCTCGGGATAGGCGACCGCGAGGCGCACGCCGCGGAAGCCGAGCATCGGGTTGAACTCGTGCAGCTCGGCGGCGCGGCGCTTCAGCTTGTCGACGGTCGTGCCCATGGCCGAGGCGACCTCGGCGATCTCATCGTCGGTATGCGGCAGGAACTCGTGCAATGGCGGATCGAGCAGGCGGATCGTCACCGGCAGGCCCTGCATGATGGTGAAGAGCTCGACGAAGTCCTGGCGCTGCATCGGCAGGAGCTTGGCGAGCGCGGCCCGCCTGCCCTTCTCGTCCTCGGCCAGGATCATCTCGCGCACGGCGAGGATGCGGCCGGCATCGAAGAACATGTGCTCGGTGCGGCAGAGGCCGATGCCCTCGGCGCCGAATTCGCGGGCCGCCTTGGCGTCGCGCGGCGTCTCGGCATTGGCGCGGATCTTCAGGCGCCGAACCTTGTCGGCCCAGCCCATCAGCGTCCGGAAGTCGCCGGAGAGCTCGGGCTGCTGCATCTTGACCTCGCCGAGCAACACCTGGCCGTTGCTGCCGTCGATGGTGACGAAGTCGCCGGCTTTCAGCGTGGTCGGGCCGACGGTCATCGTACCCTTGGTGTAGTCGACGCGGATCTGGCCGGCGCCGGAAACGCAGGGCTTGCCCATGCCACGCGCCACGACCGCCGCATGCGAGGTCATGCCGCCGCGCGTGGTCAGGATGCCTTCGGCGGCGTGCATGCCGTGAATATCCTCCGGCGAGGTCTCGACGCGGACGAGGATGACCTTCTTGCCGGCCTTCTTCGCCAGCTCGGCGGCCTCGGACGTGAAGACGATCTCGCCGGCGGCAGCGCCGGGCGAAGCCGGCAGGCCGGCGGTCAGCACGCGGCGCTCGGCCTTGGTGTCGATCGTCGGATGCAGGAGCTGGTCGAGCGCGCCGGGCTCGACGCGGCCAACCGCTTCGGTCTCGGTGATCAGGCCCTCGCGGGCGAGCTCGACCGCGATCCTGAGCGCTGCCTTGGCGGTGCGCTTGCCGGAACGGGTCTGCAGCATCCAGAGCTTGCCCTCCTGGATGGTGAACTCCATGTCCTGCATATCGCGGTAATGCTTTTCGAGGATGCCGTAGATGCGGCAGAGCTCGGCATAAGCCTCCGGCATCACCTTCTCCATCGAAGGCTTGTCGGATTTGGCAGCGGCCTTGGCCGCCTCGGTGATGTCCTGCGGAGTTCGGATGCCGGCGACGACGTCCTCGCCCTGGGCGTTGACCAGGAACTCGCCATAGAGCGCGTTCTCGCCGGTCGAGGGATTGCGGGTGAAGGCGACGCCGGTCGCCGAGGTCTCGCCCATATTGCCGAAGACCATCGACTGGACGTTGACCGCCGTGCCCCAGGAGGCCGGGATGCTGTTGAGCTCGCGGTACTTGATGGCGCGGGCGTTCATCCAGGAGGAGAAGACGGCGCCGACCGCGCCCCAGAGCTGCTGCTGCGGGTCCTGCGGGAAGTCGGAGCCGAGCTCCTTCCTGACGATGTCCTTGTACTTGCCGACCAGCACCTTCCAGTCATCGGCCGTAAGGTCGGTGTCGAGATTGAGACCCTTGCGCTCCTTGTAGTCCTCGAGCGCCTCCTCGAAATGGCCGTGGTCGATGTCGAGCACGACGTTCGAGTACATGGTGATGAAGCGGCGGTAGCTGTCATAGGCGAAACGGGCATCGCCCGAGGCCTTGGCGACCGCCTCGACGGTGACGTCGTTGAGGCCGAGATTGAGGACGGTGTCCATCATGCCGGGCATCGAGGCGCGCGCACCGGAGCGGACCGAGACCAGCAACGGGTTGGCCGGGTCGCCGAAGGTCTTGCCCGTCAGCCTGGCCATGCCGGCGAGCGCGTCCTTGACCTGCCCATCGAGCTCGGCCGGGAAGCTCTTGCCGTTGTCGTAATACCAGGTGCAGACCTCGGTGGTGATGGTGAAGCCCGGAGGCACCGGAAGCCCCAGATTGCTCATCTCGGCCAGGTTCGCGCCCTTGCCGCCGAGCAGGTTCTTCATGCCCGCCTCGCCTTCGGCCTTGCCGTCGCCGAAGGTGTAGACCCACTTCTGCCCTGCCATAGCCTGCCTTTCCCAACGTTGTCGCCGACATCAACGCCGGCGGGTCCGCCTGGTTTCGCATTTGCGGTGCCCGCTTGTTGCAGCGCACCGGGTGCGGGGGTGGTCATGCCGAAAACCGGATGAACAATCAATGATCATGCGGTGGAGTCAGCCCACCCACCCGACAATCCCGGGCGACCTGGCGACCGGTCGCGCAATATGGCCAAGGCCATCGCCGCGCGATAGGGTACCGCTCCCGCCTTTCGAGCAGCGACGACCGCCGCCGATCCGATGGTCGCCAGCGCCACGCTCGCCTTGCCAGAACGACACCGAAGCAAACAATGCGCCTGAACGCCTGCCACAATTTCCATGACTTCCGCACCCTCGCCAGGAAGCGGCTGCCGGGCCCGATCTTCAACTACATCGATGGCGGGGCCGACGATGAAGTCACTCTGCGGCGAAATTCCGAGAGTTTCGAGCGTTGCGACCTCGTTCCGAGCGTCCTGCGCGGCGTGAGCAGCCTCGATACGTCCGTCACCGTGATGGGCCAGAAGCTCGCCGTGCCGTTCTACTGCTCGCCGACAGCCCTTCAGCGCCTCTTCCACCATCAGGGCGAGCGTGCCGTCGCCGCGGCGGCAGCGCGCTATGGCACCATGTTCGGCGTCTCCTCGCTCGGCACGATCAGCCTCGAGGAGCTGCGCAAGGCCCATAGCGGCCCGCAGGTCTACCAGTTCTACTTCCACAAGGATCGCGGCCTGAACCGGGCGATGATGGAGCGCGCCAAGGAGGCCGGCGTCAATGTGATGATGCTGACCGTCGACAGCATCACCGGCGGCAATCGCGAGCGCGACCTGCGCACCGGCTTCTCGATCCCGTTCCGGCTCAACCTTGCCGGCATCACCCAGTTCGCGATCAAGCCGCAATGGGCGTTGAACTACCTCACCCACGAGAAATTCAGCCTGCCGCAGCTCGACAGCCATGTCGACATGGGCGGTGGCGTGATGTCGATCAGCCGCTATTTCACCGAGATGCTCGACCCGGCGATGACCTGGGACGACGTCGCCGAGATGGTCAGGCTCTGGTCCGGCCAGTTCTGCCTGAAGGGCATCATGTCGATGGCGGACGCGAAGCGTGCCGTCGAGATCGGCTGCACCGGCATCATCCTCTCCAACCATGGCGGCCGGCAGCTCGACGGCTCGCGCGCCGCCTTCGACCAGCTCGCCGAGATCGTCGACGCGGTCGGCGACAAGATCGACGTGATCATGGATGGCGGCATCCAGCGCGGCACCCATGTGCTGAAGGCGCTGTCGCTCGGCGCCAAAGCCGTCGGCGTCGGGCGCTATTACCTCTACCCGCTCGCGGCGGCCGGGCAGCCCGGCGTCGAGCGGGCGCTGGGCCAGCTCAAGACCGAAGTCGAGCGCGGCATGAAGCTGATGGGCGTGACCAGCCTCGACCAGCTGTCGCGCGAGAATTTGCGGTTCAGGTAGTCAAGCGGCGCGGTTGCCGTCCCTAGCCGGTCAGCCCTTGCCGCGTGCCGCCTTCGGCCAGCGCAGCGGCCAGGCGACGATGCGCTCGACGATCTCCTCCTCGGCGACCTCGTCCTCGTTGGCGTGGACCTTGCCCCTGACGGACACGCCCGCCGCGATGACGGTCTCAGGGTCGCCTGAGACGAGCGGGTGCCACCAGGGCAGGTCCTTGCCCTCCCCGAGCAGCCGGTAGGCGCAGGTCGGCGGCAGCCAGGGCAGCGTGCGCACCGCCTCGGGCGTGAGCGTGACGCAGTCGGGCACCGTCTTCGAGCGATTGGCATAGTCGTGGCAACGGCAGGTCGCGGCGTCGAACAGGCGGCAGCCGATATCGGTGGCGTGGATCTTGCCGGTGTCGTCATCCTCGAGCTTGACCAGGCAGCAGCGACCGCAGCCGTCGCAGAGCGACTCCCACTCCGCCTCGGTCATCTCCTCGAGCGTCTTGCTGCGCCAGAAGGGCGTGCTGTCGGTCATTGCGTCGGCCATGGCCGCTTATGCACCTTGGAGGCGATCGTCGGCAATCGGGCATCAGCAATCGGAACTCGCCCCATCCGCGACGGCGGCCAGCGGCCATTAGCGGTCGCCATTTCTTATATCAATTCTAATCTATACTTAGAGAAGTTATAATCTATGAAAATTGACCCAATACACGGTTCGTCCTAACGGGAAGAAGAATTCCCTCGCTCACGAGCCGTTTCGATGCTGACCCGCCGACATCTGCTGCGCGCCTTTACCATCACCGCAGGCCTGACCGTGGCGGCCCTGCCCGCGCTGGCCGAGAAGGTGACCGTCACCGACATCGTCGGCCGCAAGGTCGAGGTCGAAGCTCCGGTCAAGCGGATCATCCTCGGCGAAGGCCGGCAAATGTACTTCGTCGGCGCGCTCGACAAGGACGAGCCGTTCAAACGCGTCGTCGGCTGGCGCGACGATCTCGGCAAGGCCGATCCCGAGACCTTTCGCGCCTATGCGAAGCGCTATCCCGAGATCGCCAAGCTACCGACCTTCGGCGGCATGAAGGAAGGCGCCTTCGACATCGAGCAGGCGATCGCGCTCAAGCCCGACGTGCTCTTCCTCAACATCGAGGCCAAGATCGCCAGCGACGAGGCTAAGCTGGTCGAGAAGCTCGCCTCGGTCGGCATCCCCGTCGTCTATGTCGACTTCCGCGAGAAGCCGTTCGAGCACACCGAGCCGTCGATGCGACTGATCGGCAAGCTCTTCGGCAAGGAGCAGGTCGCCGAGGACTTCATCAAATTCCGCGCCGAGCAGATCAAGATCGTGACCGATCGCCTCGCCGGCGCCAAGGACCTGAAGCGCCCGCTCGTCATGGTCGAGCGTGCCGGCGGCTATTCCGACGATTGCTGCATGTCCTTCGGCAACGAGAACTTCGGCAAGATGGTCGATTTCGCCGGCGGCCGGAACCTGGCGACGCCGTTGATCCCCGGCACCTTCGGCACGGTCAATGCCGAGCAGATCGTCGCCGCCAACCCCGATGTCGTGATCGTCACCGGCAGCAACTGGGACGGCTATGTCCCGGGCGGCAACTGGGTCGGCCTCGGCTACGGTGCCGATATGACCGAGGCACGCCGCAAGCTGACCAATCTGATGAAGCGCCCGGCCTTCACCCAGACCGCCGCCGTCAAGAACGGCCGCGTCCACGGCATCTGGCACCAGTTCTACAACAGCCCCTACCAATTCGTGGCGATCCAGGAGATCGCGAAATGGCTGCATCCGGAGCTGTTCAAGGACCTCGACCCGGGCGCGACGATGAAGGTGCTGCACGAGCGCTTCCTGCCGCTGCCCTATGAGCCCGGCCTCTGGGTCTCGCTCGAGGCGGGCAAATGAGCCTCGCCCCCGCCAGCGTGGACGAGATTGTGACCCAGCAAGCGGAGGTCTCGCGTAGCGCCCAGGGGCGCGACGCCTATCGGGCGCTGGCGCTGCGCCGCAAGTTGATCCTTGCGGGCTTTGCCGCCGTTTTGCTGGCCTGCCTGATCGTCGACCTGATGCTCGGCCCGGCCCGCTACAGCGTGAGCGAGGTGGTCAACGCGCTGCTCTCGCCCTCGACCGCGCCGGCAGCCGTCCGGGTGGTGATCTGGGACATCCGCCTGCCGGTTGCGCTGATGGCGGTCGTCACCGGCGCCGCGCTCGCGATCGCCGGCGCGCAGATGCAGACCGTCCTGAACAACCCGCTCGCCAGCCCGTTCACGCTCGGCATCTCGGCCGCAGCGAGTTTCGGGGCCGCGCTGGCGCTGGTTTTCGGCGTCTCGATCGTGCCGCTCGCCATCGACTATGTCGTGCCGCTCAACGCCTTCGTGATGGCGATGGGCGCCTCGCTGCTGATCCACCTTTTGAGCCAGCGCCGCGGCGTCACCACCGAGACGGTGGTGCTGCTCGGCATCGCGCTGGTCTTCACCTTCAATGCCCTGCTGGCACTGCTGCAATTCTTCGCCTCGGAGCAGGCGCTCGGGGCCGTCGTGTTCTGGATGATGGGCTCGCTGACCAAGGCGAACTGGCACAAGCTCGCCATCACCTCGGCCGTGCTCGTCGTCTGTATCCCGCTGTTCGCACGCCAGGCCTGGGCGCTGACGACGCTTCGGCTCGGTGACGAGAAGGCGGCGAGCTTCGGCATCAACGTCAAGCGCCTGCGGCTCGAGACCATGCTGCTCGTCGCCCTGCTCGCGTCGGTCCCCGTCGCCTTTGTCGGCACGATCGGCTTCATCGGCCTGGTCGGCCCGCATATCGCCCGCATGGTGATCGGCGAGGACCAGCGCTTCTTCATGCCGGCTTCGGCGCTCGCCGGCGCGGCCGTGCTCTCGGCCTCATCCGTGGTCAGCAAGTCGCTGATCCCCGGGTTGATCTTCCCGATCAGCATCGTCACCGCGCTGGTTGGTGTGCCGTTCTTCTTCAGCCTGATCCTGACAAGCCGGAAACGCTCATGGTGAAGCGCCTGACACTCCGCGATGTCGGCGTCGCTTATGGCAAGCGCCAGATCCTCTCGGGGATCACGACGCCGACCATGACCGGCGGCGAGGTCGTCGCCGTGATCGGCCCCAACGCCGCCGGCAAGTCGAGCCTGTTCCGCCGCATCGCCGGACTGATCCCCGGCGCCGGCAAGATCCAGGTCGAAAGTACGACCGGCAAGACGCCCTGCTACCTGCCGCAGGATACTGCGGTGAACGCGGTGCTGACCGTCTACGAATCGATCCTGCTCGCCCGCAAGCAGGGCGGCTCCTGGGGCGTTGGCGACGACGAGCTCGCCGCAATCGACGAGGCCCTGCACGCGCTCGACATCGCCGACCTCGCCTTCCGCGGCCTCGGCGAGCTCTCGGGCGGTCAGCGCCAGCTTGTCTCGATTGCCCAGACCTTGGTGCGCCGGCCCGAGATCATGCTGCTCGACGAGCCGACCAGCGCGCTCGACCTGCACCGCCAGTTCGAGGTGCTGAGCCTCGTCGGCCGGCTGGCGCGCGAGCGGCAGATCTGCGTGCTGATCGCGATCCACGACCTCAACCAGGCGCTGCGCATCGCCGACAAGGTGATGGTGCTGTCGCAGGGCCGGCTCGCCGCCTTCGGCGCCCCGCGCGAGATCATCACGCCGGCTTTGCTCGAAGAGGTCTACGGCGTCGTCGCGCGGGTCGAGGCGAACGAAGGCGAGACTCCCTTCATCGTTGTCCACGGCTCCGCCCGCAGGCGCAGCCGCGGCGATGCGCAGCTTGCCCCTGCCCAGGCAGCGGAATAACACCCTCTCAGTTCAACTTGGCGAACCGCCGATGTCAGACAGCAGCCTTTCCCCTGGCCTTCCTACCCCGGGCGCCAACTACTCCCTCAAGGAGGAGATCCGGACCTATTGGTCCGGCCGGGCCGCCAGCTTCGACCAGCAGGTCGGCCACGCCATCAAGTCGGACGCCGAGCTCGCCGCCTTCCAGTCGCTGCTGCGGCAATCCTTCGGCGCGGAGCCGCGCGAGGTCCTCGATCTCGCCTGCGGCACCGGCGAGATCACCCGCGCCTTGCTCTCGCTCGGCCACAAGGTCACGGCACTCGACTTCTCCGAGGAGATGCTGGCCCGCGCCCGCGCCAAGCATGGCGACAAGGCCCGTATCCTCGCCGGCGATGCCGAGCGCCTGCTCGACGACGACGGGACCTATGATGCGCTGGTGACCCGCCATCTGGTCTGGACGCTGACCGACCCGGAAGCGGCCTTCGCCGAATGGTTCCGGGTGCTGAAGCCCGGTGGCAAGCTGCTCGTCATCGACGGCGACTGGATCAACCGCTCGTGGCTGCAGCAGATGCTGAACCGCGCCGCGACATTCCTGCGCGAACGCGCCGGCGCCGCCCCGCACGCGGCCGATCGCGACGCCTTCGACTCGATCACCAAGCGCTTCTTCTTCCGCGACGGCCTGAGCTTCGAGCGGCTCGGCACGATGCTGCGCCAGGCCGGCTTCGCCCGTATCGAAGCCGCCGATTATGCGCAGGTGGTCAGGGCGCAGCAGCGCAACGCCGCCCTGCACGACGCGCTCCGGCTGGCCTCCTCGACGCGCTTCGCGGTGCTGGCAACGAAGGGCTGACCAACCCGCGGCATGCCCTTTTTGCCGTGCAGTCGCACCATCGCCCTCTTCCGTTGCCGGCCCCGAGCTCTTACCTTCTGAGATCGGGCCTGGCCTTCGCCGGCCGGTCCGGGACACCGCGGACGCGCGCCCGCGGCAGGCTCAGGATGCCCCACGACCGTGATGGAGTTCAGGAAAGCGAGCTGGACGACCCGTCTCAAGCGCCTCGCGCTGAGCGCCGACTCGTGGATCGACGCCTCGCTCTATGCGGCCGGCCACCGCGCCGGCGAGATCTACGAACGCATCCGCAGCATCACCGACCGGCTGACCGTCAGCGGCCCGAAACGGCTCGCGGCCGAATTCGCCAGCGAGGGCCTGAACGTCGGCATCGCCGGCGCGATCGTGATGCTCATGCTGGCGATCCCCGCCTTCCGCGAAGGGCGCGAGGAGGCGCTGAAGAACCAGGTCTTCGCCGTCACCTTCCTCGACCGCTACGGTTCCGAGATCGGCCATCGCGGCGCCCGCCACGATGATTCGCTGAAGCTCGAGGAATTCCCCGACCACCTGCTCAAGGCGGTGCTGGCGACCGAAGACCGGCGCTTCTACGACCATTTCGGCATCGACGTGATCGGCACCTTCCGGGCGATCACCGTCAACGCCCGCGCCTCGGGCGTGGTCCAGGGCGGCTCCTCGCTGACCCAGCAATTGGCCAAGAACCTCTTCCTCAACAATGAGCGCTCGCTCGATCGCAAGATCAAGGAAGCCTTCCTCTCGCTCTGGCTGGAATACCGGCTGACCAAGAACGAGATCCTGAAGCTCTATCTCGACCGCGCCTATATGGGCGGCGGCACGTTCGGCGTCGCGGCGGCGGCCGAATACTATTTCGGCAAGTCGGTGAAGAACGTGACGCTGGCGGAGGCGGCGATGCTCGCCGGCCTGTTCAAGGCGCCGACAAAGTTCGCACCACATGTCAACCTGCCGGCCGCGCGGGCGCGCGCCAACGATGTGCTGAACGCCATGGTCGATGCCGGCTTCATGACCGCCGGCCAGGTCGATTCCGCCCGGCGCAACCCGGCGACGCCGATCGACCGCAAGCGCGATGCCAGCCCCGACTACTATCTCGACTGGGCCTTCGACGAGATCCGCAAGCTCGCCGATGACGGCAAGCTCGGCCCGGAGCGGGTGCTGACGGTCAAGACCCCGCATGACCCGGCGATCCAGAAGCGCGCCGACGAGGCGGTCGAGTCGATCCTGCGCCAGCACGGGCCGGCCTATCGCGCCAGGCAGGCGGCGGCGGTGATCATGGACCCGGACGGGGCAGTGCGCGCCATCGTCGGCGGGCGCGACTACGGCGTGAGCCAGTTCAACCGGGCGACATCGAGCCTACGCCAGCCCGGCTCCTCCTTCAAACCATACGTCTACGCGGCGGCGATGAGCGCCGGGCTCTACAAGCCGACCACTGTTGTCACCGACCGGCCGGTCTGCATCGGCAACTGGTGCCCGAATAATTACGGGCGCTCCTATGCCGGTTCGATGCCGCTGACGGTCGCGCTGGCGAAGTCGATCAATACGATCCCGGTGCAGATGTCGATCGCGATCGGCAAAGCGACCGGCGAGACGCACGAGGCCCGCGCCGCCCGAATCGGCCGGATGAAGATCGTCGAGACCTGCCGCGCCATGGGCCTGACCACGCCGCTGACTGACACGGTTTCGCTGCCGATCGGCGCCGGCGAGGTCACCGTGATCGAACAGGCCGCCGGCTATGCCGTCTTCGCCAGTGGCGGCAAGCGCGCCAAGCCCTATGCCGCCTTCGACATCCGCAACTCGGCCGGCGAGGAGATCTACCGCCACGACCGCGACGAGCCACAGCCGGCGCAGGTGCTGAGCACGCAGGTCGCCTTCGAGATGAACCAGATGCTTTCGACCGTTCCGACGGCCGGCACCGGCCGGCGCGCCGCGCTCGACGGCGTCGTCAGTGCCGGCAAGACCGGCACGACCAATGGCTACAAGGACGCCTGGTATGTCGGCTACACCGGCAACCTCGTCGGCGCGGTGTGGTTCGGCAACGACGATTCCTCCGAGACCAACAACATGACCGGCGGTTCGCTGCCGGCGATGACCTGGAAGGAGATCATGGCCTTCGCGCATCAGGGCATCGAGCTGAAGCCGATCCCGGGCGTGACGCCGCAGCCGGGCGACGCCAAGGCGGCGGTGGCGAAGGCCACCGACCCGGCCGCCGCGGCGCGCGCCAGCGCCGGCCATATGCCGCGCAAATCCTTCGAGGTCCTCTCCTCGGTCGGCGCGATGTTCAAGGCGGTCGAGGTGCCGCGGACCGCCCGGGCTTCCGTCCAGGTCGGGGCCCGCGAGGCCGCGTCCGGCCTCACCGCCATACGCTAGCATGCTACTCATGCGGCCCCGGATCGTTCCATGCGCATCCTCCCGCTGGCCTATGTGATCGCACTCGGGGCGGGCCTCGGCCTGACCTCCGCCCGCTATGCGGTGGCGGAACGACCCTGGTTCGGCCGCGCCCAGGTCGGCGCCTGGACGAGCTGGCCGAACAGCGGCGCGCGCGACATCGATCCCTATATGCGGGCCTATCTGGCGCGCGGCGTGCACCTGCCGCTCGGCGCCGGCGAGGGGCTGGAGCTGATCGCCGGTGAAGACGACGCCGGGCAGGCGCTCGATGCGCGCTGCCGCTATCTCGTCAGCGGGGCGACACCGCCGGCGCGCGGCTGGTCGCTCGGCGTCGCCGATCCGAGGGGCCGGCCCCTGCAGCTGCCGATCGAGCGCGAAAGCTTCACCGATGCCGAGATCATCCGCGGCGAGCGCGGCGGCATGCGCATCGCGCTGGCGACGACGCCCGAGACCGGCAACTGGCTGCCCCTGCCGGCAGGAGGGCGCTTCCAGCTGCGCCTGCGCCTCTACGACACGCCGATTTCGAGCCATGCCGGCGAGCTCAGGCCCGATACCCTGCCCCGCATCACCAGGGTCGACTGCCGGTGAGCGCGATCGACGATAGCCTGAAGGTGCCGGCCGCGGCGCCCCTCCCAGCCCGCGCAGGCGCGCCGCGCCGTTTTCTGGCGCGCCTCGGCAGTGGCCTTCTGCGGTTCGCGCTGCTGACCCTGGCCGGCCTGCTGCTCGCCGGCATCGTCCACATCGTCACCGTGTTGCGCATCCCGGCCCTGGCCGCACATGACGCGGCCACGGTCTATGCCGCGCTCGGCGCCAACGGCCGCGCCGAGCTGGTTACGCCGCCACCTGCGGGTTTGCCGGCCATCCTCGATGGCGATCCCAACAGCGTCGCGGCGGTGTGCAGCTACGATCTTTCGGCCGGGCCACTGCGCGTCGTGGCGCGCACCGGCTCGCTGCCGCTCGGCCTCACCGTCCATCGCCGCGGCGGCGGCGTCGCCTATGCGATCACCGACCGGGCCGCGATCCGCGGCGTGCTCGAATTCGTGGTGATGACGCAGGAACAGCTCGACGAGCGGCTGGCCAATGACGAGGAAGGCGAGACCTCGCGGGAGCTGCGCGTGGTCTCACCGTCGCAGCAAGGGCTCGTCGTCGCCCGGGTGGTGGTCCGCCGCGCCTTCGACCGCAGCGAGGCGGAAGCGCAGGCGACCGGCGTCGCCTGCGGACTCGCAGATTAGTCCGGCTTCGCGCTCAGCGTTCCGAAGAGCGATTCGAGCTGCGCGCTCATCGGCAGGCGCAGGCGCTCGCCGCCCGGCAGCTTGTGCATGAACCAGCGGTTATAGCTGTGCTCGAGCTCGCGGCTTTCGGCGATGCTGCGGAACATCTTGTCGACCAGGACCGCCATCGCGGGATCGTCGCGGCGGAACATGATGCCGTAGGGGTCGTAGGAGAGGAAATCGCCGACGACCATCACCTTGTCCTCGGCCTTGGCGCGCGCGATCATGCCGTAGAGCAGGATGTCGTCACCGGCATAGGCGTCGGCCTTGCCGGCCATGAACTGCGCGAAGGACTGGTCATGGTCCGGCGTGGTGACGATCGTGGCGCCGGTCTTGAAGCGCGTTTGGAGATCGTTCATCGCCTTCTCATTGGTGGTGCCGGCGGTCACGACCACGGTCTTCCCGCTGAGATCGCGGAAGGAGCGGATGCCGGCATCCTTGCGGACCATGAGCTTGGTGCCGGCAACGAAGGTCACCGGCGAGAAGGCTGCGATCGCCTGCCGCTCGCGATTCTGCGTGGTCGAGCCGCATTCGAGGTCGATCTCGCCCCTGGTCAGCGCGTCGAAGCGCGAGGCCGAGGTCACCGGAACCCATTTCAGCTGCAGCTCGCGGCCGAGCTCGTCGCTCATCGCATCGACGATCAATCGGCAAAGATCGATCGAATAGCCGATCGGCTCGCGCCTGGCGTCGAGATAGGAGAAGGGGAAAGAGGCCTCACGATAGCCGATGGTCACCGCCCCGGCATCGCGCGCCTTCTTCAGCGTGCCGGTGAGCGCATTCGACTGGGTCTGCGCCGAGGCTGCGGCCCCGACGAGGCACCCGAACACGGCGATCAGGCCGACAAAGAGCCGTCGCATCGTCGCTCCTTTCGGGCGGCCGCCATGGCCGCCCTGTGATCCCGGGATGAGCGGCTGCCGGATCAGGCAGCCTGCCCGGCGAGAGCTGCCGAAGCTCCGGCGACAGCCGGATCGTCGACCGGCTCGCCGAGCTGCCCCTCCCATTTGGCGACGCTCGCCACCGCGATCGAATTGCCGACGGCGTTGGTGGCGGAGCGGCCCATGTCGAGGAACTGGTCGACGCCCATGATCAGCAGCAGCCCGGCTTCGGGAATGTTGTACTGGTTCAGGGTCGCGGCGATGACGACCAGCGAGGCGCGCGGCACGCCGGCCATGCCCTTCGAGGTCAGCATGAGCAGCAGCATCATCGAGATCTGCGTGCCCCAGGACAGTTCGATGCCATAGGCTTGGGCGATGAACAGCACGGCGAAGGTGCAGTACATCATGCTGCCGTCGAGGTTGAAGGAATAGCCCATCGGCAGCATGAAGCTGGAGATCTTGCGGCTGACGCCGAAGCGGTCGAGCGCCTCCAGCATCTTCGGATAGGCCGCCTCCGAGCTCGCCGTCGAGAAGGAGATCAGGAACGGCTCCTTGACCAGGCTGACGAGCCTGGCAACGCTCGGCCCCAGGATCAGGAAGCCGACGAGAACCATCAGCCCCCAGAGCAAGAACAGGCCAAGATAGAACGAGCCCATGAACTTGGCGAAGGTGACGAGGATGCCGAGCCCCTGGGTGGTGATGGTCGAAGCGACGGCGGCGAACACCGCGATCGGCGCGAAATACATCACCATGCCGGTGATCTTCAGCATCAGATGGGCCATCTGATCGATCATCTCGGTCAGGGCCTTGCCGGTCTCGCCCATCGAGGCGAGCGCGACGCCGGCGAAGAGCGAGAACACCACGATCTGCAGGATCTCGTTGGTGGCGAGCGCCTCGGCCACCGATTTCGGCACGAGATGGGTGATGAAATCCTTCAGCGTGAAGGAGGAGGTCTTGAGATTGGTCGCGGCGCCGACATCCGGCAGCGGCAGGCCTATATTGTGACCGGGCTGGAGGAGGTTCGCCAGGATGAGCCCGAGCGCCAGCGAGATCAGCGAGGCGACCATGAACCAGCCCAGCGCCTTGATGCCGACACGGCCGATCGAGGAGGTGTCGCCCATATGGGCGATGCCGACGATCAGGGTCGTGAGCACCAGCGGGCCGATGATCATCTTGATCAGCCGCAGGAACACGGTGGTGATGATATTGATGTTGTCGGCGATCTGCCCGGCGACCTTCGGGTCAGGGTAGTTCGTATTGCACATATAGCCGACGATGACGCCGAGGATCATGCCGATCAGCACGTACATGGTGATCGGTGGCCGTTTCTTGGTTTCCGCCGCGGCTGCCATTGTCTCGCTCCCTCATGTCCAAGGTCAGCAATGCAGTGCCCGCCGGCGCGCCTATCGGCGTAGCCGGCCGATCACAACCAGAAGGTTCAACTTGCAGTATCCGATGTCAATGACGCGCATCTCGGCGTGTCTGGCCGGACCATCGAAAGGGCGCGATATCGCCGCCATCAAAGCCAGCCATTGCGCTTGAAGCGCCAGAACAGTGTCAGGCAGGCGGTGACGATGAAGGCAAGGACGATGTAGTAGCCGTAATGCATCTCCAGTTCCGGCATGTTCTTGAAGTTCATGCCGTAGATGCCGGCGACCGCCGTCGGCACCGCAAGAATGGCCGCCCAGGAGGCGAGCCGCTTGGTGATGGAATTTTCCTGGCTCTGGCCGACGAGCAGGCTCGCCTCGAAGGCGAAAGCCAGCACCTCGCGCAGGCTGTCGATCTTCTCCTGCACGGTGCGGACATGGTCGGTCACGTCGCGGAACATCGGTGCCAGCGTCGGGCGGACCTGCAGCACGCTGCCATTGGTCAGGCGCTGGCAGACGTCGACAAGCGGACCGGCTGCATTGCGCAGGCGCAAGAGGTCGCGCCTGAGCATGTAAAGGCGCTCGATGTCGGCACGCGTCATCGGCCTGGCGAGGACCTTGTCCTCGATCTCCTCGACCTCGTCATGGATCGCCTCGAGCACCGGCATGTAATTGTCGACGATGAAATCGAGGATGGCGTAGAGGATGAAGTCCTCGCCCTTGGCCAGCGAGGTCGGGCAGGTCTCCCAATGCTGCCGGACCGATGTGTACGAGGTCGAGGCGCCGTGCCGGACACTGACGATATAGCCACGGCCGATGAAGATGTGCGTCTCGCCGAAGGCGATGCGCTTGTCGACCATCTGGGCGGTGCGGGCGACGACGAAGAGCGCGTCGCCATATTGCTCGAGCTTCGGCCGCTGATGGGCGTTGGTCGCGTCCTCGACGGCGAGCGGATGCAGGTTGAACTGCTGCTGCACGCATTTGAGCAGCGCAGCCTCCGGCTCGAATAGCCCGATCCAGACGACATGGCCGTCCTTGCGGGACCATTCTCCGGCTTCCTCGACCGGGATGTCGGCGACGCGCACGCCATGGGCGTAGACGCTCGACGCGATGACGCCGGCCTCATGGCGATGGCCATGATCGACGGGCGGATCGGAAGGCGCTTCCGCGGCGGCCGAAGCTGCGAACCTGATTTGCATCACTGACATGCGATCCCCCACCGATCGCCGGCTCATGATCGGCAGGCTAGACCCAATGCGCGGGAGATGGGAACCATTTTTCGCAGCACGGAACGACAAGGCCTTCGACCAATCGAAGGGCAGGCCTCCGGCGACCGGCCGCTAGCCCTTGTAGACGACGGGAGCGCGCGGCGGCGCTCCATCGCCCTTGCCGCCGAAGACGCCGATCAGCGGCAGGTTGCAGGCAGGGCCGAGCTCGCTCTCCATGCCCATGATGGCACGCTCGGCCCGGATCGCCTCGCGCGAAGGCATTTCGACGACCAGATTGTCGAGCGAGAAACGATAGCTCTTCAGCCTGAAGCGCGCCCGCTCGCAAACCCAGAGCATCAACCCTTCGTTCTCGGCGACGCGCTGGGCGGCCGAATCGCGCTGTTCGGGCGACACCTGTTGCGAGGCGTCGAGGACGCGCAGGCGTGCGCGGTCGGCATTGATGACGCGCAAGGCGTTGGCGCGGAACTGGCCGAGCAGCAGCCGGTCGCCATTGGCGTCCTCGCCCAGGCGATTGTAGCGCGAGGCCTGCGAGGCGAAGGAGCCCGAGGTCAAAGCGCGGTGATAGGCGGAGACATCGTTCGATTGCGCCTCGACCGGCAGGATGCGGGCGTGGGCAAGCTTCGAGACCTCCCGGTCGAAATGGCTGCGCTCATGCGCAGGCAGGACGAGTCGCCAGGCGCGGGCCCGCAACTGCTCCTCGTCATCCGTCAGGTGGAACCAGGACGAGGCCTCGCCGCGAAAGCGCGCACTCCAATCGCCGATCGCCGGCGCGATCTTGTCGGCGAGGATGTTGGGGCGGGGCCGGCCGAGGTCGCCTGTGGTCGAGCAGCCGGCGAGCAGAAGGCAGGACAGCGCCGCCGGGACGACGACAGCTCTCACCCGGGACGCCTGCGCCGTGTCTCGCGCTCACCGCGGCCGGCAGGGCGCGGGCGCCGGGGCGGCTTGCTCGTGGCCGGCTCGTGCTGGCGCTCGTAGCGCACGCCGGTGAAGAACAGGATCTGGCCGAACGGGCCCGCCGCTGCGGTCCCCTGGCTGGCTGAGCGCCTGCGCGGCGCGAAAGGAATGACGTCTGCCATGATGCGCCTCCCTTGCTGGCGCCTGCGCCCAATTCGCTGATAACGCGGAAGCTGGATAGCCGCCTGCACAAACCACGCCAGCCATCCTCAAGATCATCAAGCGCCATCATGGTTAACGCCGTGCTAACGCATCGGGGATAAGTTTCGCAAAAGTGCAGTTCGCCGACGAGAATCGCCCATGCCGTCCCGCATCGCCACAGACCTTGCCGAACTCGCCAGGCTGGCCAGCGATGGCGGGCTCGACCTGCGCCAGGTCGCGCTGCGGGTGAAGACCGATCTGCTCCTGGCGACGCCCAGCCCCTCTCCGGAGGACATGGACGCCTTCCGCGCCATGGCCGAGGCCCTGATCCCCGTGGTCGACGAGGCGACGGCGACGATCCTCGCCCGCAAGCTCGCGAGTTGGCCGCATGCACCGCGCGAGGTGCTCGCTGCCTTGCGCGACCGCGGGGACGAGGTGCTGGCCGCGCTGATCAAGCATGACATGCCGCTCAGCACGACCGAGATCGAGGAGATCGCGGACGAAGGCGATGATGAGGCCAGGACCGCCCTCGCCGGCCGGCGCGACCTGACCAGTAGCGCCAGCATCGCACTCGCCGGCTGCGACAGCGCGGAGATCGATGCGGCACTGGTCGCGAACGGGGCCGCATCGCTGCCCCATGCCGCGCTCGACCTGCTGCTGCCGCGCGCGGTGGGCACGCCGGCTCTCGGCGCTGCCTTGTTGGCACGGGCCGATCTGCCCGTGTCGGAGCTGACGCCGCTCTTCCTGCAAGCGAGCCTGGAAAAGCGCCTCGCCATGATCGACGCCGCCACGGCCCGTGAGGCGCTGGCGCCTTCACCACGCCCGGCGACGCTCCCCGGCGAGCAGCTCTCCGCTCTGATCGCGACAGCGCTCTCTGGCCGACACAACGCCTTCACCGCGCTGGCGGACGCCTTCGGCGGCGATGCGCGCTTCGCGACGGCAATGGCGAACGATGGCTCCCGTCAGCTTGCGGCCTTGGCGCTGATCGGCTGCGGAGCGGCCCCTGAGGATGCAACGCGCTTCCTGATCGGCCTCGGCGACGATGCTGCCCGCTCGGTCGAGCGCATCTTCGCGCTAGTCGAGCTGATGCGGGCGCTGCAGCCGGCGGTGGCTCGCCGGCTCGCCCAGCAGATCGGCGGGATCGCGCCACGCAGTGCCCGCTCCGGCGTCCTGCAGCCAGCCATGGACCCCAGCGGCACCCCGGCCCGTCCAGGCGCCGAGCGGGCGCCGGTTCGCGGCATCGTTCAGGAGGTCAGGCGCAGGCTCGGCGGCGGCGCTGACTGAGCGCTAGCTTTCGACGATGTCGAGGCGCGCATCGCCAGCGCGATTCTCGATCTCGACCAACCAGAGATCGCTGTCGAAGCGGACCTCGCGTTCGACACGGTCCTCGATCGCGAGCGGATCGGCATCGAGCACGAGCTGGAAGCGCCGAGCGCCGGCCTCGTCCGCCAGCGCCTGCGGCGCCGGGCCGTAGAGCACCGCGGTACCGTCCAATCGGTCGAGCTTGACGAAGATCGCGCCGGCTTCGCGTGCGCCGCGCCGGCGCAGCACCGCGACGAACCCGTCATGCGCAGCCTGGCGCAGATAGGCCGAGACCCAGAAATCACTGGTCAGGCGTGGCAAGATCGGCCCTCGCAGGACTGAGAATGTCCGCGCCTCTCCGAAGCGCGGACATTCTCAGCCTTCTTGTTCTGTCGCATTTTCTTCACGCGAACCGGCCGCCACTTCGCTCGAAAATGCTCTAGCGCCGCTGGCCCTTAATGTCTGCTGGCGGGCGGATGTCGGAGCCGTTGATCAGGTCCGCGATCGGATCGCGCGCCACCGGCTGGGCAGCGGGAGCCGGACGTGCCGGGGCTGGCGCCGCCTGGGCCTGGCGCTGCTGGGCGGGCGCAACCGGTGCCGGCGGGCGCGGCGCCGCGTCACGAGCGGCCGGCGCCAGGGTGCCGGGCCGCGCCGGCGGCATCACCGCCTGCGGGGCGGGCGCGGGCTCGGCGACGACCGGCGTCTCGACGCGGCGCTGTTCGGCCGGTCGCGCCGCAGACTGCGAAGGCGGCGACAGCATCGGGGCGGGGTGGCGGCCCTTCTGGAACAGCACCGCATTCAGGACGATCAGCACCGAGACCGCCGCGAACAGCAGCACGATGAAGCCCCGGCCCGGACGGCGGACGAACCAGCGCAGCAGCCGCGCCGGCATCGACGGCGCGGCGCGGCGGCCGGCCGGGCGGCGAACAGGCATCGACAGCGTCGCATCGGAGCGGGCACGGGCGGCAAGCGTGGCTGACATGGGTCTTGAGCTCTCGGGTCAGGCGGTCAGACGAACGGGTTGCTTGGTGTCGAGGCCACGGCGCGGGGCGCGGGCAAAGGTCGCGATACGGGCCGGCTCGCTCGCGGCGGCGACGCCGCCGATCGGCAGGCGCACGCCAACGCGGGTGCCGATGCCCGGCGCGCTCTCGATGGTGAGCGTGCCGCCATGCAGGCCGACGAGGCCGCGCACCACCGACAGGCCGAGGCCGGTGCCGTCATGAGCGCGGTCGTAGGACGATTTGGCCTGGAAGAAGGGATCACCCAGCCGCGGCAGATCGGTGGCGGCGATGCCGATGCCGGTATCGGAAACCGAGAGGTCGATCATGCCGCCATCGCGCACCAGAGCGAGCGTGACGCGCCCACCGGGCGGCGTGAACTTGATCGCGTTCGAGAGCAGGTTGAGCATCACCTGCTTGAGGGCGCGCCGGTCGCCAAGCAGCTGCGGGAGGTCCGGACCAACGACGCGTTCGAGCGCGACCGTGCCGCTGCCGGCCTTGAGCGCGACGACATTGCAGCAATCCTCGGCGAGCTCGGCCATATCGAGCGCATCCTGCTCGATCGTCATCGCGCCGCTCTCGATCTTCGAGACGTCGAGCAGCGTGTTGACCACGTCGAGCAGGTGCTGCCCGGAATCATGGATGATCCTGGCGTATTCCTGACGCTGCGCCTGGCTGAACGAAACCGCGAGATCGCCGCTCAGCATCTCCGAAAAGCCGATGATGGCATTAAGCGGGGTGCGCAGCTCATGGCTGACCGTCGCCAGGAACTGGCCCTTGACGTCGCTCGACTTGACCGCTTCGACCCGATTGCGCTCGCGCTCCTCGTCGATCGCATGCCGGTCGGTGACGTCGCGGCTGACGCAGACGACGGCGGCGGCGCCATGCGGGCCGGACTGCTCGATGCGCCGGGCGCTGAGGTCGAGCCAGCGGACGACCGGGCTCGCATTGGCGCGCCCATCCGCTCCCGCCGGGACGAAGAGGACACGAAAGCACGCGCTGGCCCGGCCACTGCCATGAGCGGCATCGCTCAGCGCCTTCAGGAAAAGCGGCCTGTCGGCGATGTGAACGCGCTCGAACAGGCCGCGGCCGAAGAGTCCCGCGGGCTCGGCTCCGGTCAGGTTGCGGGCAGCCTCGTTGGCGAAGACGACGGAACCGGCCGCGTCATGCCAGGTGACGAGATCGCCGACATGCTCGAGCATCAGCCGAGCCCGCGCATCGGAAGCCCGGTGCTCACGCAATTCGTCGTCGCGGCGATAGAGGAAGCCGACCGTAATGAGCGCCGCGTGCAGGATCGCGACGGCGGCGAAGATGGGCATCGCCTGCCAGGTCCAGGATGCCGGCTCCGCGATCACCCCGGTTCCCTGCAGGGCGACGACGACGCCGAGACCGATCACCGCGAGCGCACTGGCACGCGCCACATAGGGCCGGGAGCCGAAGAACATCGCTTCTGCGGGGACCGCGGCCAGCCAGAGCAGCAGCGGCGAGGCAGCGCCTCCCGTCAGGCAGGCGAGCGTGGTGACCAGCAAGGTCAGGGCCGCGCCGGACAGGCAATGCGCGAGATCGAGCCGGCCGGTGCGAGAGAGGAGGAACACGGCCAGCAGCGGCATCGCCATGGCGACGAGCACGAGCAGTTCGAGCGCGCCGATGCGGCCGCGCCAGGCGATATAGGCCGGCATCAGGCTCAGCGCCGCGACCGAAGCGGCGAGCCTGCTCAGCATGAAGCGCTCATGACGCATGCGCTCGAGCGAATCGGCCAGCGCCGATGGATGGACCATCGCCGCGACCTGCGCCCTCACCGCCGTCATCAAACTGGAAAACCGCAACGCGCACCTCTGCCGGCCGTCGGCACTTTCGCCTCGCCTTGTTGAGCCGATCCTCGCGGCTGCCGTTTAAGCGGGGCTTAAGGCGAGAGCGCCGGAAACCGGACCCTTTGCCGGCGATCGTAGAAATAGCCATTTCTTTTCAACGAATTGCGCGGTCCGCTGCAGGCTTCCCGATGCCAAGCTGTTGTTCGCGGCAAGGTGAATGGAAGCTGAAGACGATATCCCGCCTTTGATTCAAATCGATGCTGTCGCCAACACCTGATCTTTCGACCCAGGCGCTATGGTTCGCTCATCCGAGGGCTGGGGAGCCCGGAACCGGATGGGGACGAAAGATGGCTTATCTTCTGCGCAGCATGGCGATCGTCGGCGTGATCGCGCTGAACTCGCCCGTGTACGGCACGAAGAGCGAGCCCGATGCGCTCATGGTCGATGCGAAGGCGGCGATCGCCATCCTCGCCAAGATCGATCCCAAGGCGGCGCTGCAAGGCGCCGCCAGCATACGCGAAGCCGCGGAGGTCCTGGCCGGGCTGGAACCGGAGACCCGCGCCCGGGTGCTTGCCCTGGCCGCAAGCGCCGCAACCCGCAGCAGCGAAACGTCGCCGCGACACCGCTGAGACTTGACCTCGCCGCGCGGCAGGCCGAAGAGCTTCGCCATCCCCGCCCCAGGGCTGGCGGGTGAGCCGGAGGCCGACAGCGGAATTCATGAGCGAGAGCCTCGACGAGATCGTCGCCAATTTCGAGCTGCTCGACGAGTGGGACGATCGCTATCGCTACCTGATCGAGCTCGGGCGCACGCTCGCGCCCCTGCCTGACGAAGCGCACAACGACGCCAACAAGGTGCGCGGCTGCGCCAGCCAGGTCTGGCTCGAGACCAAGGGCGAAGGCGGCCCCGGCGAGGCGACGCGCCTCTCGTTCCGTGGTGACAGCGACGCCCATATCGTGCGGGGGCTGGTCGCGCTCGCCATCGCCATCCATTCCGGCCACACGGCGCAGGAGATCCTGGCCACCGACGCCTTCGCGATCTATGAGCGCCTCGGCCTTGCTGCCCATTTGACGCCGCAGCGCTCGAACGGCGTGCGCGCCATGATGGAGCGGATCAAGAACGACGCCCGCGCGGCGCTCACCTAATCGAGGCGCTCCGGCGCCTGGATCGTCGGGCGCGCACCCTGCGCGCGCCAGGCATGGCTCGCCGGTCGTTCCTGTTTTGCGCCGAGCCCGTAGTGCTCGACCAGCGCCGACAGCACCAGCCGGAGCACGACCTTGGCAGAGCGCGCCGGCCATTTGCGCTCGCGCTCGACCTGGTCGAGCCCCTTGAGGAAACCGCAGACATCGATCGCCAGGCCTGACAATTCGGGGCCGAGGCGCTTGCAGGCGAGGCGCACGCGCTGGCGCGCCGCCAAACTGGAATCGGAGGCATCAGCCGGCCCGCGCGTCGGGGCATGGGTGCCGGCGGCAAGGGCCGCATCCCAGTTGACCGTCACCCGCGGCAGCATCTGCGCCAGGGTCAGATCGGCACGGAAGCGCTCGCCGGCCGCAAACTCCGCTGCCGAGATCTGCGGCGCCCCATCCTTGCCGGGACGACGATGGAGCCAGAGCAGCGGGCTCTCGCGCTCGTCCAGCACGACCTGCTGCGCTTCCCCGTCCACCATCACCGTCGTGGTCGCGCGCGGCCTGCCGGGCTCGGCGCCGGCAAGGCGCAACCGCCGCTTGCCCGCTTGCGTGACCCAGCAGGCGAAGCCGGCCTCGACCAGGGCCTGCGCCTCGGCGGCCTCGACATAGCCGGCCCCGAGCGTCGTTCCGCCGGCGCCGCGGCGATAGAGCGCGATCCGGCCACAGCCGAGCGGGGAGTCGACGCCATAGGCGCCCGGCTCGCTTAGATGCCGCAGCAGGCGGGATGGCGACTGGTTGCGATCGTCAGCGCTCATCATGCAGCCTCCGAGGCGAAACCCAGCTGCAGCCCGAAGGCGAGGTGCGCCAGACCGGTCTCGAGCGCTGATACCGCGAGGTCGAAGGCCGGCTGATCACGCCGGTCCTCCACCAGGGCGCAGGCATGGCGCACGGTGGTACGGTCGCGCTCGAAGCAGGCGCCGACCTGCGTCAAGGTCAGGCCGAAGCCGACATGGGTCAGGTACATCGCGAGCTGGCGGGCGAAAGCGATCCGGCGCTGGCCGCGCCCGGTCCGCAGCGCCCCGGCGGGCAGGCCCATCGCGCCGCAGACGGCGGCTTCGACCAACCTCGCCGGCGCGCTCCACCGTATCACGTCTGGCCGCTTGGCAATCAGAATGTTCATGATATGTTCCATTGCGGGCATCGCCTCCCCGAATTCAACCGCGACGCTTAGAGGTATATATTCCTATCACCCTTCGCCACAAGCACGAAGTCGACTATCCCGACAGGCTCCTGACATTTTTGGGTCGGAGCCGGCCCGGCTCGCAGGTCACAAACTCCCAAAAGAAAAAGCCGCCGGGTAATCCGGCGGCTTCACTGCATGGGCGATGATACAGCTTGGTCCGCTGTGCCTCAGCGGCGCTTGCGGCGCTGCTGGCCCAGACCCATCTTCTTGGCAAGCTGCGAGCGCGCCTCGGCATAGTTCGGCGCGACCATCGGATAATCGGGCGGCAAGCCCCACTTCTCGCGATACTGCTCGGGCGACATGTTGTACTGCGTGCGCAGATGACGCTTGAGCGACTTGAACTTCTTTCCGTCTTCCAGGCAGATCAGATAGTCGGCCGTGATCGACTTCTTCACCGCGATGGCAGGCTTCGGCGCCTCGACCGGAACAATCGGAGCGGCACCGCCGACAACACGATTGAGGGCGGCGTGAACGTCGCTGATCAGCGACGGCAAGTCTGATGCCGGGACAGAATTGTTCGACACGTAGGCGGAAACGATATCTGCCGTGAGCTCGATGAAATCGGAACCGTCTTGGTCAGCCATGATGGCGTTGCTCCATTGTTATATTGACCGGTCATAGCGGTGACTGCGCCCAGCTCTGTTTCCAGGCGCAAGCGCCCTCCCTGATCGCCGCCGACGAACGGTCGAATTTCCGCCGGAATAGAATCATGCAAAACGGACCAGCGGCATTCGTCTAAGCCATGCAGTTCAATATCGCAAGTGGCATGACAAGGATTCGAATACATTCGTTGAGACATATTATTGCTTATTTTGTGAGCTCAGATCGTAACCATGACGCTTTGCGCTGCAGCATTTGCGCCAAAAGGTTGTCCTTGTCAGTGTCCACCCCGACCTCTACCTGTCGTCAACCGCAGAGATAGCGCGATCCCTATATGGATCGCCTCTTTGGAAATGATCAAACCGAGTCCGGAGACCAAGCATGACTAGCCAGGGCAAGGTCGCCTCGCCGCCGATTGCCGCGGTCCGCCCCCAGAGCCGCGTCATCCATGGCGTCACCTTGAACGACGATTATGCCTGGCTGCGCGCCGAGAACTGGCGCGATGTGCTACGCGACCCCGATACGCTGCCAGCCGAGATCCGCAAGCATATCGAAGTGGAGAACGCCTGGTGCGATACACTGATGGCGCCGACGAAGGCACTCCAGCGCGAATTGATCAAGGAGATGCGCGGGCGCATCAAGGAAGATGACAGTGAGCCGCCGCAGCCGGACGGACCGTTCCTCTACTACAGCCGCTATCGGCGTGGCGGCGAGCACCCGCTGATCTGCCGCAAACCACAGGCGAGCGAAGGCGGCAAGCCCGGCCGCGAACAGGTCATGCTCGACGCTGACGCGCTGGCCGAAGGCAAGGAGTTCTTCGATCTCGGCGACGCCGAGCACAGCCCCGACCATCGCCTGCTGGCCTGGAGCGCCGACGAAGCCGGTTCGGAGCTGTTCCTGATCCGGGTGCGTGACCTCGCCACCGGCAAGGAGCTGCCGGACGCGATCGCCGATACCTCCGGCGAGATGATCTGGACGGCCGATTCCAGCGCCTTCACCTATGTCGCTCTCGATGACGACCACCGCCCGACGCGTGTGCTGCGCCATCGGCTCGGCACGCCGCAGAGCGAAGACGAACTGCTCTATGAGGAGACCGATCCCGGCCTGTTCGCCGATATCGACCAGACCCAGTCGCGGCGCTTCCTGCTGATCTCCAGCAGCGACCACGAGACCTCGGAGGTGAGCCTTGTCGACCTCGCCGACAAGGCGGGCAAGCCCAGGCTGGTCGCGCCGCGACTGGCGGGACGCCAGTATAGCGTCGAGCATCACGGCGACGAGCTGCTGATCCTGACCAATGCCGACGGCGCCGAAGACTTCAAGATCGTGCGTGCGCCGCTCAGCGATCCCTCGCCGTCCAACTGGGTCGATCTCGTGCCGCACAAGCGCGGCCGGCTCATCCTCAGCCATATCTGCCTCGCTGGCCGGCTGATCCGCCTGGAGCGCGAGGAGGGGCTGCCGCGCATCGTCATCCGCGACCTGAAGAGCGAGACGGCAAGCAGCATCGCCTTCGACGAAGAGGCCTATGGGCTCGGCGTCGACGCCGGCTACGAGTTCGAAACCGACCGCTTGCGCTTCATCTACGCTTCGATGGCGCGGCCGGCCGAGACCTATGACTACGACCTCGCAACCGGCGAGCGCACTCTGGTGAAGCGCCAGGAGGTGCCGTCCGGCCATGATGCCGAGGCCTATGTCGTGCGCCGCATCTTCGCGACGGCCGAGGATGGCGCCAGGGTGCCGGTCTCGCTGCTGCATCGGCGCGACCTCAAGCTCGACGGCTCGGCGCCCTGCCTGCTCTACGGCTACGGCTCCTATGGCGCGGCGATGTCCGCCTCGTTCCGGACGCGTCCGCTCAGCCTGGTCGATCGCGGCTTCGTCTACGCCATCGCCCATATCCGCGGCGGCACCGACAAGGGCTGGGGCTGGTATCTCGACGGCAAGCGCCAGAACAAGCCCAACAGCTTCACAGACTTCATCGCCGCTGGCGAAATGCTCGCAGCCGAGGGCTTCACCAGCCGCGGCCGCATCGTCGCCGAGGGCGGCAGCGCCGGTGGCATGCTGATGGGCGCAGTCGCCAATCTCGCACCGGAGCTGTTCGCCGGCATCATCGCCGAGGTGCCGTTCGTCGACGTGCTCAACACCATCCTCGACGAGAGCCTGCCGCTGACCCCGATGGAATGGCCGGAATGGGGCGACCCGATCCGGGACCTCGCCGCCCTCCGGACGATCCTGGGCTATTCGCCCTATGACAATGTCAAGGCGCAGGCCTATCCGCCGATCCTGGCGACGGGCGGTCTTGCCGATCCGCGCGTGACCTATTGGGAGCCGGCGAAGTGGGTGGCGCGCCTGCGCGCGACCATGACCGGCGGCGGCCCGATCATGCTGCACACCAATATGGACGCCGGCCATGCCGGGGCGGCCGGACGCTTCGATTCGCTGAAGGAGACCGCCCTCGCCTATGCCTTCGCCATCACGGCGGCAGGCGGCGGCTGGGGCAAGACCGACGAGGCGGAAGGCGTCAGCTAGATCGCGATGCGTCCTATCGGACGCAAAATGGCGATCCAGCTCCTTGTCTAAGCATCAGATTGGACCGAAACGTGGATTCCACGTTTCGGTCCAATGCTCTAGGCGCCGAGCTTGTCCTTTTCGCTGGCGAGATAGGTCTTCAACTCGTCCATCGAGGCGAAGACATAGTCGCCATCCGGCGTGCGGGCATGGATCGAGCCGTCGGCGAACATGGTGAACTGCGTCTCGCCGACCTGATAGGCGCCGATCACGCCCTCGTTGGACGCCGCAGGCTCTTCGTTCGGCTTTGCTTCCTCAGGCTTGGCTTCCGCCGCTGATGGCTCGGTTTTCTCGACAGGCGACTCGTCCATCGTTGCGATGGCAGGCTCGGCGGCCAGTTCCGGCTCCGGTTCGGACTGCGAAGCCTCGTCCACCAGGGGCGTGGGCTCGCCCTTCGCCTCCTCCGGCGGCACCTTGTCGGCGGCCTCGGCCTCGACCTCGCTCAGGGCACCGGGATCGCGCGGCTGCGTCACGGGCGGCCAGGCCCGCGGCGCTATCCAGCTCTCGGCTGTATCGACGTTATCACGGTCGCGCCGCGGCGGCTCGACCTCCGGCGCATTGACGACCCCGGCGAGTTGATCGCGCAGCGCGTTGAATTCGTCGTCGACTGATGAAGACGGTTCCGACCGCGCGGAGTGATCGATGCGCGGCCACCACAGCTGCTCCTCAGAGCTCGTCGCAGGCGCGGCCTGCAGCTTGGAGGCATCGTCGCGCTCGTCCTCGTCCTGCCCGGCTTCGGGCTCATCCACCGCGGCATCAGGTTCGGCGATGTCATCGACCTTCTCGTCAGCCGGATGCGAGGCCTCGTCGATATCGGCGGTGTCCAGGTGCTTCGGCTTGTCCTGCGCGTCCTCGGCCTTCTCGTCCGCCTCCCTGCTCTCGTCTCGCTCGTTTGGGCGAACATCCGCGGGGGCGATATCGAGCACCGGCGCGACCGGCGGCAAAAGCCAGTCATCGATGTCGCCGGCCGTGGCGACGGGCGCCTGGGATGGTTCGGCGACGACAGTCGAGGGCAGCTCGGCGCGATCGGAACGGGGCCGTTCGTCGCCCTCTGCCTTGTCGTCTTCGTCCGCCGCCTCGATTGCATTCTTCTCGTCAGGCTTATCCTCAGCCTTGCCGAGGCTGGTCAGCGCACCGACCACTGCAGCAGCGCCGGCTCCGGCCGCCAGCGTGGTCGCGATGCCGACAGACCCGGCGTCGGACGCCGGTGCCTTCTCGAGCACGGGCTCCGGACGCGAGGGCGCCGTAGCCGGCACCGGACGCTCGGCGACACGCGGCTCGGACAGCGCCACCGCCGCCATGGCGCCGCTGACCAGCCCCTTGAGACGGCGGACCTCGGCGAGAACCGCCGCGAGCGCGAGCAGGATCAAGCCCGCGACCATCGACAGTCCTCCGAGGATGACCTCAGTGAAGCCACGCTCCAGGACGCGATATGGCCAGCCATCGACGATGGCATAGGCACCGCCCGCCAGCAGGGCGAACCCGAGAACCACGAAAAGCCTGACCAACGCTTGCTCCTTTGGGGCGAGACGAGCTGCGACAGCTTGCCGCCTCGGCGGTTAACCTATCGATACCATCCGGTATTGCCAACCAAACGGCCTGCGCCGGCCCTTCCAACGGAACGCAGGCCGGCCGTGCCGGAATTCTCGGGCTATGGCGGTTGCCGCTGCGAACCGGGCGGCTTAACTAACAGGCGAATGGCGGGGTGTTCCGCCGGGCGTACATTGCCCATGCGTTGCGTCATTGCAGCCATTCTCACGTCGCGATTTCGACAGCCCAAGGAGAGGCCCCATGTCCTTTACCCTGCCCGATCTTCCCTATGCGCATGACGCCCTCCAGCCCTTTATGTCGAAGGAGACGCTGGAGTACCACCACGACAAGCACCACCTCGCCTACGTCAACAACGGCAACAACGCGATCAAGGGCACCGAATTCGAGGGCAAGTCGCTCGAGGAGATCGTCAAGGGCTCCTACGGCAAGAACCCGGCCGTGTTCAACAATGCTGGCCAGCACTACAACCACCTCCACTTCTGGAAGTGGATGAAGCCCAATGGTGGCGGCAAGCTGCCGGGCGCGCTGGAGAAGGCGCTCACCGATTCCTTCGGCTCGGTCGACAAGTTCAAGGAAGACTTCGTCGCCGCCGGCGTCGGCCAGTTCGGTTCGGGCTGGGCCTGGCTCGAGGTCAAGGGCGGCAAGCTCGCCGTCAGCAAGACCCCGAACGGCGAGAGCCCGCTGGTGCATGGCGGCACGCCGATCCTTGGCGTCGACGTCTGGGAGCACTCCTACTACATCGACTACCGCAATCGCCGCCCGGACTATCTCAAGGCTTTCCTGGAGAGCCTGGTGAACTGGGACTACGTCGCCGAGCTCTATGACGGCGCCAAGGCCTGATCGTCACATTCGATCGATGAAGACGGACGGGGCCCTGCGGGGCCCCGTTTCGTTTGGCCAACGCTCAAGCTGCGACGCGCTTGAGGAACTGGTCGACTGTCGAATCGAGCCGCATCGCCTGGGCCGAGACCTCGCCGGCGGCCTGGCGGACCTGCTCGGCAGACCGGCCGGTCTCCTCGACGCTGTCGGCCAGCACGCTGAGATCACTCGACACGGAGAGGGCCGAGGTGCTCGCCATCGCGACGCCGCTGGCGATCTCGCCGGTAGCGATCGCCTGCTGCTCGATCGAGGTCGCGACCGAATTGGCGAAGCTCTCGATCGCGCCCATGCGGGTGGCGATGTTCTGGATCGCGTCGACGACCTCGGTGGTCGCGCCCTGGATCGCCCCGACCTGGCTGACGATGCGATCGGTGGCGTCGGCGGTCTGGGAGGCCAGGCTTTTCACCTCTGCGGCGACCACCGCGAAGCCGCGACCTGCCTCGCCGGCACGCGCCGCCTCGATCGTCGCGTTGAGCGCCAGGAGATTGGTCTGCGCGGCGATGTCGCGGATGAGGTTGACGACTTCGCCGATCGCCCGCGCCGTCTCGTCCAGCGCCTGGACCGAGCCGGCCGTGTCGCGGGATGCCGAGGCCGCCTCGACGATCTCGGTGCGGACCCGGCGGATCTGGAACTCGACCTCGCGGATCGCCGCGCCCATTTCCTCGGCCGCCTGGGCGGCGTTCTCGACATTGGCCGACGCACCGTGCGAATTCTGGGCGGCGCGGGCGGCGCGTTCAGACGACTCCGCCGCGACCCGCGCCAGGCCGTCCGAAGCCTCGCCCATCCGGTCGGCATTGCTCTTGAAGGCCTCGAGCGCGACGCCGACCTCGCCGCGGAACAGCGCGATGGCCTCCTCGACATGCTTCTGGTGACGATGGCGATCAGCCTCGGTCGTCAATTGCTGCTGCTGCAGGCTCGCCCGCTCGGCGAGGCGCAGCTTGAGCACGCCGAGCGCCCTGGCGATCGCGCCGATCTCGTCCTGGCGGCCAACCGCGTCGATCGGCGTGTCGAGCTTGCCATCGGAGATGCCGACGATCGCGCGGGTCATGCTCTTCAGCGGCCGCATGGTCCGCGACAGCGAGATCCAGAGCAGCGGCCCGAGCACGACGAGCAGGGCGATGCCGATCCCGATCGTCAGGAACTGCTCCCAGGCCGAGCGGGCGACGAGCCGGGTCTTGTCGAAGCGCAAGGCAACGTAGCCGATCTGCTTCTTGAAGCCGCCGACCTTCACCGAGAGCAGCTGCGTCACATAGGTCTTGTCCTCGAGCCGCAGGGTGTCCTTCTCGGCGAGCAGGTCCCAGGCTTCGCGCCCGAGCTCCCGGCCGAGCTTGTTCGGGGTCAGCGACAGCCGCGCCTCGTCACTACGACCGGCAGAGGCGAGCGCGACGAGGTCATCGGCGACGAAACCCGCGTCGAAATCGGGATCGCGCTTCAGCGATTCCAGGATGTAGGTCAAGGTGACGGTGTCGCGCGCCAGGATCAGCGGCGGAGAGGCATGGACGATCATCGCTGTCAGCGACATCATCTTCTGCTCGAGATCGCCGCGCGTCTTGGCTTCGTTGTAGCGGGCGGCAGCGATGACGACAAAGACGATCGCAACTGCGACGATGGCGACCGCAGCCCCAGCGATCTGGCTGCTGAGCGAGCGCATCACCCTCTCGACCTGGCCGAGCTGCGGCGCGGCCACATGCGATCGCGGCGCCCGCGATTGAAACCAGGCCATCACGCTCATCTTCCGCGAACTCCAGACACCGACATCCCCAGGCTGTCGGGACCGTCACTCCGCAGGGTGAACGAATGGGGTAAATTTTCGATTGCGTGCGGCGATCCTGCACGCGACCCGACAGGATCAACGCCGGCCAGAGTCGGTGAAACGACCGATCCGCAGCCCCGGTGGCGCGAACGCCATCAGCGCGGCATGCTCGAGCGGGCGCGTCGCGACGACAGGATCGAGCGCGACGAGCTCGTCGTCGACATGGCCGGGATGGCACATCACCAGATGCGCCGGCCCCGGCTGAACGAGGAAGGCCTCGAGATCGTCAGCGAAATCGCGCTCGGGATCGAAAGGCGAGAAACCAGAGAAGCCGCGATTGGTCGGGATGCCACGTCGGACTGCGGACCGGCGCAGTCCCATGGCGAGCCCCGCCACGGTCAGCGCCTTGCCGACCGCGATGCCCCGGGCCCGGATCGCCGCGATCGAATCGCTGGGGTCGCGCAGATAGACCGAGCCGGCGGGATAGCGGGCCGCCAGCGCATCGAGCACCTGATGGCGGACACCGGGCAGGACATGGACATGCTGGTGGCCGTCGACGAAATCAGGCGCCCGGCCGAGATGCTGCTCGAAGGCGTCGAGCTGGCGGGCGATCTCGGCCGCAATCTCGGCACGCGCCGCGCCGGAGCGCAGCGCCAGCGGCGCGAGCCCGCCGAGCCTCGGCAGGGTGCCCGATGGCGCGACAGTCGGCATGGCCGAGAGCGGGGCAGCGCAGGTCAGGTTGAGGTGAAGGCCGAGATCGGCTCGGCCGGAGAAGGCTGCAAGCTCGCCGGCGAGGCGCGGCCAGTGCGGCCGGTTGGTCATAGCCCCGGTGGCCGAGAGCCTGCCGGCGGCGAGCAGCTCCAGGATCGAGCGGCTGACGCCCTCGGTCATGGCGAAATCATCGGCGCAGAGCACGAAGCTGCGGGTCATGCCGGCTGTTACCCCCTATTCATCAGCGCTGGTATATGGAGCCTGCGGTTGGTTCCACAGCCCTAGCCGAGCAACGAAGGTCCTGAAAGCCTTGTCCGCGATTGCGCCCAGCTCCGCCTCCACCACGATGCCGGCCCTCGCTCCGCGGCCGGAGCTCTCGATCGTGGTGCCGGTCTACAACGAGGCCGACAATCTCGCGCCGCTGATCGCACGGCTCGAGCCGATCCTCGACGCTAATGCCGCCTCCTGGGAGATCGTCTGCGTCGACGATGGCAGCCGCGACGGCACGCTGGCGGCGCTACGGGCCCTCAACGCGCAGGACAGCCGGATCCATGCCATCTCCTTCAGCCGCAATTTCGGCAAGGAGGTCGCGATCGCCGCCGGGCTCGACCATGCCAATGGCGACGCCGTGGTGATCATGGATGCCGACCTGCAGCATCCGCCGGAGGTGATCCCCGCCTTCCTGGCGAAATGGCGCGAGGGTTTCCTCAATGTCTACGGCCAGCGCACCGACCGCGAAGGCGAGAGCCCGCTGAAGCGCAATTTCGCCAAGGCCTTCTACAAGCTCTTCGCCAGCTTCGGCGAGACCGAATTGCCGGAAGGGGCCGGCGACTTCCGACTGCTCGACCGGCGCGTGGTCGAGGCGCTGCGGGCTCTGCCCGAACGGGCGCGCTTCTCGAAGGGTCTCTATGCCTGGGTCGGCTTCCCGGCGACGGGCGTGCCCTTCGCGGTCGCCGACCGTGCCCATGGCGAGAGCAAGTTCCGCTTCCGCAAGCTGTTCAGCTTCGCCTTCGATGGAATCTCCTCATTCTCGACCGTGCCGCTGAAGATTGCGACCTGGCTCGGCGTGCTGATCGCTATCGTCGCGACCCTGACCGGCCTGTATTTCATGGTCCGGACGCTGCTCTTCGGTACCGACCTGCCGGGCTTTCCCTCGCTGATCGTCTCGATCATGTTCTTCTCCGGCATCCAGCTGATCTCGCTCGGGATGATCGGCGAATATGTCGGGCGCATCTTCGCCGAGGTGAAGCGCCGGCCGCTCTATCTGGTCGGCGAGCGGGTTGGATTCGACAAGCACGACAACGCCCATCCGCGCGGCAATGTGCTGCCGCCGGGGATCGGGTAGGCGTCATAGCGAGTCCGGTGCTGGACCATCTCCCGCGACGCAGCTATGCGGCTACCTGCAAAGGAGACTGCCGACCGTGGCGGGCCCGAGTGGCGCGATGCTGAGAAAGATCCTCTCCGTCAGCGGCTTCACGCTGCTCTCGCGGCTGTCCGGTTTCCTCCGCGACACCGTGCTCGCGGCGACGCTCGGCGTGAGCGGGCTGATGGACGCCTTCTCGGTGGCCTTGCGCCTGCCGAATCATTTCCGCGCCATTTTCGGCGAAGGCGCCTTCAACCAGGCCTACATCCCGGCCTATAGCCGCATCCGCGAGCAGTCTGGCGAAGCCGCCGCGGCACAGTTCTCGAACCGCGTCTTCTCGCTCAACCTCATCGTCCAGATCGTCCTGGCGGGGCTCGCCATCCCGTTCATGCCGGAGCTGGTCCGGCTGCTGGCGCCTGGCTTCGCTGGCGATCCCGTGCGCTTCGACCTTGCGGTGACGCTGACGCGGATCACCTTCCCCTATCTGCTCTTCGTCACGCTGGTGACGCTGCTCTCGGCCAATCTCAATGCCGTCGACCGCTTCGCGGCGGCGGCGGCCGCGCCGATCCTGCTGAATATCTGCCTGATCGGGGCGCTCTTCGTCGCCTTCCTGTTCCCGAGCGCGGCCCATGCCGCCGCCTGGGGCGTCGCCGTCGCCGGCGTGCTGGAATGGCTGCTGCTCTGGATCGCGGCGCGGCAGGCAGGTGTCTCGGCGGCGCTGACCCGGCCGCGCCTCGATGGTGAGGTCAGGGGCTTCTTCAAGGCCTTCGGACCGGCGGTGATCGGCTCGGCCGGCGTGCAGATCGCCCTCTTCGCCGACACGATCATCGCGTCGCTGCTGCCGGCCGGCGCCTATTCGGCGCTGTACTATGCCGAGCGCCTCTACCAATTGCCGCTCGGCGTGATCGCGATCGGCGTCGGCACCGTGCTGCTGCCGACGATGAGCCGCGCCATCGCCAACGGCAACGAAGCCAAAGCGGAGGCGGCGCAGAACCGCGCGATCGCGCTCACCCTCGTCGCGGCCGCGCCTTTCGCCGCCGCCTTCCTCGCCATCCCCGAGCTGATCGTCGCGGCGTTGTTCGAGCGCGGCCGCTTCGACGATGCGGCGACGCAGGCTGCAGGGGCCGTGCTGTTCGCCTATGCGATCGGCCTGCCGGCGATCGTGCTGATCCGGGCCCAGGTCTCGAGCTTCCAGGCACGCGGCGACACGACTACACCAATGCTGGTCTCGCTCGCCGCCATCGCCGCCAATGTCGGGCTGAAGCTGCTGCTCTGGAAGAGCCATGGCGCACCGGGCCTTGCCTTCGCCACCGCTTGCGGCGCCTGGATCAATCTCGGCGCGCTCTATGGCCTGGCCCTGAAGCGCGGCTGGACGAATCCCGATCGTGCCCTGCCGCTGCTGATCATCATCGTCGGCGTCGCTGCCGGCTTTGCCGCGCTGGTCGCCCGTTTGCTGGCCGAACCGCTCTATGGACTGCTGATCCGGTTCCCTTACGAACCGCGGCTGATTGCGCTCGCCATCCTCAGCCTGGTGGCTACCGGCATCTATGGCGTGGTGGCGCTCGGTGGGCTGAGGTCGGCCGGGCTGTGGCGACTGCTGCGCTAATTCAGCCTGCGATCAGTCTCGCGCCAGCTTTCAGTTGGCCGGCCGCCTCGTCGACCATGCGCGCGACGATCTCGCCCGCCGACGAGATATCCGAGATCAGACCTGCCGCCTCGCCGAAGACCACTGCCGCCCTGTCCGGATCGCCCGCCATGAAGGCTTCGCGGTAGGCCGGCGCTTCATCCTCGATCGCAGCTCGCAGTTCAGCCTCGCGGTCGCGCCATGTCGCGATGAAGGCGTTGTCACTGACGCGGATGTCGAAAGGCTTTGGCCAGTCGAGCCGGCGGGCGATGTCGGGCAGCGCCGAGCGCACCGTCTGGTCGCCTGTCGCCGCGACCGCCGCCGCGTGATGGTTGGGATGGACCAGCGCCTCGCGGCTCGCCCAAAAGCGCGTGCCGACCAGGACGCCGTCGGCCCCCAACATCAGCGCCGCGGCAAGACCGCGCCCATCGGCGACACCGCCGGCGGCAAGCAGCAGAGTGTCTGGACTTTCACGCGCCAAGAGGTCGGCGACCTCCGGCACGAGCGGGAGGGTGCCGCGGCTATGGCCATGGCCGCCGGCCTCGGCGCCCTGCGCGACGATGATCGCCGCACCTGCCTCGAGCGCAGTGCGGACATGGGCAAGGCTCTGGCACTGGCAGATCAGCGGCACACTGGCCGCAGCGATCTCGCCGGCGAAAGGCGTGGGATCGCCGAAAGAGAGCATCAACGCCGCCGGTCGATGCGCCAGCACCTCGCCCAGCAGATGCGGTTGCTTCGCCAGCGACCAGGTGATGAAGCCGCAGCCGGTGCGGGTGTTGCCGGCAGCGGCGTATTGCGTCACGAGCCAGCCGCTGTCGCCATAGCCGCCGCCGATCAGGCCAAGGCCGCCGGCGCGAGTCACTGCGGCGGCGAGCGCCCCACCGCCCGCCAGAGCCATCGGCGCCGACAGGATCGGATGGTCGATCCCCAGGCGCTCGGTCAGGCGGGTGGCGAGCCGGGCCATCTGGCCTCAGGCGCCCTTGCTGTGGGCGAAGTCCATGTAGAGCTCGCGGGCCTTGCGGAACATCGGGCCGGGCTGCAATTCGCGATCGTCGATCTTGTAGATCGGGATCACCTTCGAGTAGTTGCCGGTCGAGAAGATCTCGTCGGACTGCTCGAAATCCTCATAGCGCAGCGTCGTCTCCTCGACGGTGACGCCGGCCTGGCGCAAGAGGCCGATGGTGCGCTGGCGGGTAATGCCGTTCAGGAAGGTGCCGTTCGGGGCCGGCGTCTTCACCACGCCGTCCTTGGCGAGGAAGATGTTGGAGGTGCCGGTCTCCGCGACATTGCCGAGCATGTCGAGCACGAGGGCGTTGTCGAAGCCCCTGCCCTTGGCCTCACGCAGGACGCGGGCATTGTTTGGGTAGAGACAGCCGGCCTTGGCGTCGGTCGGCGCATTTTCCAGGGTCGGGCGACGGAAGGCGCCCTTGGTCACCGAGAAGCCCTTGCCGGGATCGCCCATCGCCGCCTCGAACAGGCAGAGCGCGAACTGGGTCGACTCGGGGTCGCCGATGATGGTCGACGGGCCGTCGGCCTCGGCCCAGTACATCGGCTTGATGTAGAGCGCGGCGCCGCCAGTGAATTTCTTCACGCCTTCGGCGGCCTTGGCGACGATCTCCTCGGCCGACATGGTCGGCTTCAGGCCGAGCGCGAGAGCGGAGCGGTTCACGCGGGCGGCATGCCGGTCGAGATCGGGCGAGACGCCGTCGAAATGGCGGGCGCCGTCGAAGACCTGGGAGGCCTGCCAGGCGGCGTGGGTGCGCGGGCCCATGATGCCGGGGTTACCCTCGCGCCACTCTCCGTCGAACCAGGTCCATGTCTGCGAATACCAGGCCATCATGCGCTCCGATCGGTGAGAGTTTCTGGCCGGCACCGTCTGCCGCAGGCAGGACGACGTCAACATGCCGGCCGCATGCCGACGAACGATTGCTGTGATGGATGCGATCGTAGCCGGTGATGGATCGCGGCGGCAGGCGCAGCTTCGCTCACAGGCCTGCGCGATCGCGCCCAGGCCTCAAAAGCCTGCTGCCCGCATCAGCGAGACGACCAGCATGCCGGTCACGAGCGCCAGCAGTTCGCTGCGCCTGATCACCATGCTGGCGATCGCCGCCAGCAAAGCGAGTCCGGCAGCGAGGCCGAGCCGCTCGATCAGCGGCAGGACGGTCGCGACCACGATCGAGCCCGGCAGGGCGGCAAGCCCGCGCCGCACCCGCGGTGTCAGCGGGATGAAGCTCATCAGGACGACGCCGGAGATGCGGCAGAGATAGGTTGCCAGCGCCATGCCGAGGATGGCGAGATAGGGGCCCCAGCTTCCGGGTTCAGGCAGGGTCATCGAGCAAGGCTCCCGCCACGGCGCCGGAGAGCGCGCCGACGATGATGAAGGCATAGCCGTCGACCAGCCGTGCGGTGACCAGCGCGACGATGCCGGCGATGATCCAGGGCAGCGCCGCGCGCTTGCCGCGCCAGAGCGGCACGATCATCGCCGCGAAGAAGATCGGCATGACCATGTCGATCCCGTATTTGCGGGGGTCGGCGACGAGGGTGCCGAGGAGGTAGCCAGGGATCGTCATGGCGACCCAGAGGACCCAGAGCGCAAGGCCGGCGCCAAGCACGACACCGACGTCACGTCCGCCCTCGCCATGATAGCGCGTGCCGACCAGCCAGTTGGCATCGGTGAAGAAGGAGAGCTGGAAGGCGGTCACGAACCAGGGATAGCGCGAGAACCAGGGCTGCAGCGACGCCGCCTGCAGGATGGTGCGGGCGTTGACCGTCGCCGTCACGAAGGCGAGCGCGACGATCGCGCCCCAGGTCCATTCCGGCCGCCAGAGCTCCATCGCGACGAGCTGCGAGACGCCGGCATAGACCAGCGCGCTCATCAGCACCGCCTCGAACAGGCTGAGGCCCTTGGCCGAGGCGGCAGCACCGAAGGCGACGGCGAAGACGACGACGCCTGGCATCAGCACGGAGACGCGGCGCAGGCCGAGCCGCATGCCGGCAAGGGTGAGCTGGGCCGCAGGTTGCGGCTCGGAGTTGTCGTCGGAAGGCATGCGTCCTCGAACCGGTTTCATGGGCTCACGTCAACGCCTTGCAAGCTCCGGGCCTCCATGAGCGTCGCGCAAGGCAAGCCAAAGCCGTGTGCTTCCGGGGCGCGACAGCGTGCACTAGCATCGTGACATGCTCTGGCTCTCCTCCATCGATCAGACTGCTCCTGCCCTGCCAGCGGCCTGGCTGATCGCGACACAAGCGCGGCCCGCCAATCTGCCGGAGCGCTCGGAGTTGCGGCGTTCGCTGGCCCGCAAGGTTCTGGCGCACCAACTCGGTCTAAAGGAGGATGCTGTCGAGATCGGGCATGAGCCGGCGGGACGCCCGCTCATCCTTCGCCCGCGCGGCACCGGTCTGCACCTGTCGCTGGCGACACGCTCGGGTCTCGTCGCGATTGCACTGGCGCACGGGCCGGTCGGTGTCGATGTCGAGCAGGTCGCCCCCGCAAGCGAGCCGCCGCTCGCCGCGCTGCATCCGCAAGAGCGGCGCTGGCTGGAGGGTTTGCCCGCCTTTGCCCGGCCGCCGGCCTTCGCCCAGCTCTGGAGCGCCAAGGAAGCCTATGTGAAAGCACTCGGGGTCGGCTTCGCCCGCGCACCCGAGAGCTTCGCAGTCCGCCTCGATAACGCCGAACGTTTCGCCGTGACCGACGAGCAGACCAACCGCACCGCAAGCGGTTTGGTCCGGCTCATGAAAAACGGCGGCCATGAGAGCATGGCCGCCGCGTTCATTGTTCTCGATCGAGCCTGATCTTTCAGCCCGGCTGGTCGACCGGCTTCTTCTTCAGCGCATAACCGACGACGACGACGAACAGAGCGCCGAGAGCGGCGGCCGCGTAGTGCGGCATGCTCGCAGGCGCAAGCCCGACCGGATTGACGTCGAGCGGCACCGTGACGACCCAACTCGGGACCACCGTCATCAGCCAGCGCAGCACAGCAGCATCGCCGAGGATCATCTCCGCCGCGATCCAGCCGAGCAGGGCTGCGCCGAGCCAGACGATAATCGGATAGCGCTCGATGATCTTGGTCAGGAGCTGGGCGCCCATGATGATCAGCGGGATCGTCAGCAGCAGGCCGAAGATGAAGAGCTCGGCATGGCCGCGCGACGCAGCCGCGATGGCGACGACGTTGTCGAGACTCATCACCGCATCGGCGATGGCGATGGTGCGGACGGCACGCCAAAGATTGTCGCTGGCTTCGATATCGCTATGAGCTTCCTCCTCGCCCATGGCGAGCTTGATCGCGATCCAGAACAGCAGGACGCCACCGACGACCTTGAGAAAAGGCACTGCCAGCAGATAGCTGACGACCAGCGCGAAGATGATGCGCAGGCCGACGGCAGCGCCGGCGCCAAGCCAGATGCCGAGCTTGCGCCGGTTTTCGGGCAGCGAGCGGCAGGCGAGCGCGATGACGACCGCGTTGTCGCCCGAGAGCAGGAGGTCGATCCAGATGATCTGAAGAAGCGACACCCAGAAGGTCGATGACGAGAAATCCATAGGTCGGTCAGTCCCTGTGTCAGAGGGCCGGATCTGGCCGGCGATGCTTGAGGAAATAGCCGAGACCGAGCACCAGCACGGCGCCCAGGATCGCGGCGGGATATTCGAGCTGGTGCGCCAGCGTCTCGCCGAGCTTGCCGATCAGCCAGGGATCGGTCTCGAACATCTCGCCCGCGACCCAGCCGAGCAGGCCGGCACCAGCCCAGACCAGGATCGGGAAGCGGGTCAGCAGCGAGGTGATCAGCGAGGCGCCGAGCACGATCAGCGGGATCGAGATGATCAGGCCGCCGACCAGCAGCGGGATCGAGTCCTTGGCGACCGCCGCGATGGCGAGCACGTTGTCGAGGCTCATGACGATGTCGGCGATGGCGACGGTCTGCACCGCCTTCCAGAGCTTGCTGCTGGCGGCGACCGCGTTCTCGTCGCTCTCGCCGTCTTCGATGATCAGCTTGACCGCGATCCAGACGAGCAGCAGCGCACCGACGATGTGCAGGAACGGCATGTTGAGGAGGGAGGCGATCAGCACAGTGAAGACGACGCGCAGCAGCACGGCGACGCCGGCGCCAAGCGCGATGCCCTTGGCGCGCTGCTCGGGGGCGAGCGCCCGGCAGGCGAGCGCGATCACCACCGCATTGTCACCCGACAGCACGATGTTGAGCGCGATGATCTCGAAGAGCTTGCCCCAGAGCGCCGGGTCGAGCAGTGAGAATGTCAGATCGGGCACCTTATCCCCCTCCTTTAGTCTTACGTCTTTTCGGCGCCGACCACTGCTTGTGGTCAGCGCCAGCGTCGTCGTCAACCCAGCGCCTGCTCGATCGCCTTGCCGGCAGCCTCAGTCTTTAGGCTACCGCCGAGATCGCGCGTGCGGGTACGGGCATCGCCGAGCGCGCGCTCGATCGCCGCCTCGATCGCCTTGGCCGCCTCGTGCTCGCCGAGATGATCGAGCATCATCGCCCCCGACCAGATCTGGCCGACCGGATTGGCGATGCCCTGCCCGGCGATGTCCGGCGCCGAACCGTGCACGGGTTCGAACAAGGACGGGAATTCGCCGGTCGGGTTGATGTTCCCCGACGGGGCGATGCCGATCGTGCCGGTGCAGGCCGGGCCGAGATCGGAGAGGATGTCGCCAAACAGGTTCGAGGCGACGACCACGTCGAAGCGATCGGGATTGAGCACGAAATGCGCGGTCAGGATATCGATATGGTACTGGTCGACGGCGACGTCCGGATAGTTCTTGGCCATCTCCTTCACCCGCTCGTCCCAGTACGGCATGGTGATCGAGATACCGTTCGACTTGGTCGCCGAGGTCAGCTTCTTGCGCGGCCGGCGCTGCGCCAGCTCGAAGGCATATTTCAGCACGCGGTCGACGCCGACGCGGCTCATCACCGTCTCCTGGATGACGATCTCGCGCTCGGTGCCCCCATACATCCGCCCGCCGACCGAGGAGTACTCGCCCTCGGTGTTCTCGCGCACGACGAAGAAGTCGATATCGCCCGGCTTGCGGCCGACCAGCGGGCCGGGCACGCCCGGCATCAGGCGAACGGGCCGCAGGTTGACGTACTGGTCGAACTCGCGGCGGAACAGCAGCAGCGAGCCCCAGAGCGAGATGTGGTCCGGCACCTGGGCGGGCATGCCGACGGCGCCGAAGAAGATCGCGTCATGGCCGCCGATCTTCTCCTTCCAGTCGTCCGGCAGCATCTTGCCGTGCTTGGCGTAGTAGTCGCAGGAGGAGAAATCGAACTCGTCGAGCTGGATCTCGAAACCGTACTTCTTCGCGGCCGCCTCGAGCACGCGCAGGCCCTCGGGCATGACCTCCTTGCCGATGCCGTCACCGGCGATGGCGGCGATGCGGTAGACGCGATTGGTGCGGCTCATGTGTTCTCTCCGAAGAAGGCCGAGAATTCGGCGACGACGAGATCGGGGATCTCCTCCGCCAGATAATGCCCGCCCGGCAGGGCCCGGCCTTGGACGTTTTCCGCGCGCTCGCGCCAGAGCGCCAGCACATCGAAGCATTTTCCGACGGCGCCGCGATCGCCCCACAGCGCCAGCAGCGGGCACGAGACCTTCCTGCCGGCGTCGGCATCGTCATGGGCGATGTCGATCGTCGCCGCGGCTCGGTAATCCTCGCAGCTGGCATGGATCATCGCGGGATCGCGGAAACAGCGCAGATATTCGGCGAGCGCCGCCGGCTCGAACAGCCTCATGTCCGAGGCGCGCCGGCTGGTCCAATAGAACTCGGGATCGGCGCCGATCATGCGCTCCGGCATCGGTGCCGGCTGGATCAGGAAGAACCAGTGCCAATAGGCGCGGGCGAAGGCGTCGGTGGTGTCGCGATACATCTCGCGCGTCGGCGCGATGTCGAGCGTCGCCAGCTTCAACACCCGCCCGCCATGGTCGAGCGCCAGCCGATGCGCGACGCGGGCGCCGCGATCATGCGAGCCGACGAAAAAGCGCTCATGGCCGAGCGCGCTCATGACCTCGGCCATATCCTGCGCCATGGCGCGCTTGGAATAAGGCGCATGATCAGCCGCGCTCGGCGGCTTCTGCGAATCGCCGTAGCCGCGCAGATCCGGGCAGACCAGTGTGAAGCGCTGCGCCAGTTGCGGAGCCACGCGCCGCCACATGATGTGCGTCTGGGGATAGCCGTGGAGCAGCAGGAGCGGAGGCCCCTCCCCGCCGGTGCGAACGCGGATGCGCGCACCTGACGTCGTGACGTCGAGCAGCTGGAAACCGGGGAACAGATCGTCCGCGACAGGGAGCTCGACCAGCGACATCAGGCCTCTCAGATTGCAACAATCAGAGCCGATACCCGGATTTTCAAACGATTTCGTGCGCCGATTATTTCATAATTCTGGTCAATAACGGGAGCGGCGCTGGCTGCCCCCGGACGTCATTCTCCGGCGAAGCGAAGCGCAGACCCGGGAATTTCATGACGAAAAGGCGCTGGAAGGCGCCTCTTCCGGTCTGAGATGGTCGGCTCAAGGCCGACCATGACGTTCCTTACCCGCGCAGCACCGCGCCGTAGCGCTTGCTCATCTCGGCAACAATCTTGGCCGCGACGGCCTCGATCTCGGTGTCGGTCAGCGTCTTCTGCGTCGGCTGCAAGGTCACCGCCAGCGCCACCGACTTCTTGCCCGGCTCGACGCCCGTGCCCTCGTAGAGGTCGAAGACGCCGACATCCGAGACCAGCGCCCGATCGGCATTCTGGGCGCTCTTGGCCATCTCGCCGGCCGCCACCGCCTTGTCGACGATGAAGGCGAAATCGCGCGTCACCGGCTGGAAGTCGGAGAGCGCCAGCTTTGGCTTGACCTTGGTCGGCTTGTATTTGGGCAGGGGCAGCGCATCGAGATGGATCTCGAAGGCGACCAGCGGGCCCTTGACGTCGAGCGCCTTGAGCACGCGCGGGTGAACCTCGCCGAAAGCGCCGATCACGACCTTGGGACCGAACTGCAGCGTGGCCGAGCGGCCGGGATGAGCCCAGGCCGGGCCACCGGCGACGATCTGCAGACCGCCGACCGGCACGCCGAGGCCGGAGAGCAGGCCGAACACGTCAGCCTTGGCATCGAAGGCGTCGACCGGCTTGGCGCCGCCGTCCCAATGGCGGCCGGCCCCCTCGAGCCTGGCCGTGCCGCGGCGAAGGCCGGCGGCGGCAATGAGCTGGCCCTCCGGCTCGTCGCTCTGGAAGACTTGGCCGACCTCGAACAGGGCGACGTCACTGAACCCGCGGTCGGCATTGGCCTGCGCCGAGCGGATCAGCCCCGGCAGCAGCGAGGGCCGCATGTCGGAGAGATCGGCCGCGATCGGGTTGGCGAGCACGAGCTTGCGCGAGCCGCCGCCGAAGAGCTTGGCGGCATCATGCGAGATGAAGGACCAGGTCACCGCCTCGACCAGGCCGCGGCTGGCGAGCAGGCGCTTCGCCGCGCGGGTGCGCTTCTGCAGCACGGTCAGCACCGGCTTGATCACCTCGCCCTTGATGCGCGGCAGCGGCGCCGGAGCGACGCGGTCGAGCCCGGCGATGCGCAGAATCTCCTCGACCAGATCGGCCTTGCCCTCGACATCGGCGCGCCAGGACGGCGGCGCGACCTTGACGCGGTCACCGGCGCCCGAGACGTGGAAACCGAGCGAGGTCAGCGCCAGCTTCATCTCGACCACGGGCAGGTCTAGCCCGGTCAGGCGCTTGACCTCGGACCAGGGGAAGTCGATGGCGCCGGGGCTGTCGGGCAGGTCGCCGGCGACGACGACCTCGGAGGGCTCGCCGCCGCAGAGCGAGATGATCATCTGCGTCGCCATGTCGAGGCCGGGACGGGTGAAGTCCGGATCGATGCCGCGCTCGTTGCGGTAGCGGGCATCGGAGTTGATGCCGAGCGCACGGCCGGTGCGGGCGATGTTGAGCGTGTTCCACACCGCGCTTTCGACCAGCACGTCGGTGGTGGTCTCGTCGCAGCCGGAATGCTCGCCGCCCATCACACCGGCGATCGATTCGACGCCGTTGTCGTCGGCGATCGCGACCATGTCGGAGGTCAGCGCATAGGTCCTGCCGTCGAGCGCCAGCACCTCCTCGCCATCCCTGGCGCGGCGGACGACGAGGTCACCCTTGACCTTGGCGGCGTCGAAGACGTGCAGCGGCCGGTTGCGGTCGAAGGTCATGAAGTTGGTGATGTCGACCAGCGCATTGATGGGGCGCAGGCCGATGGCGCGCAGGCGCGCCTGCAGCCATTCCGGCGACGGGCCGTTCTTGACGCCGCGCACCAGCCTGAGCGCGAAGACCGGGCAGAGATTGCGGTCTTCCTCGGCGAAATCGAGCTTGAGCGCGACCGGGCATGGGAAGGCGCCGCGCACCGGCTGGACCGGCGTGGTCTTAATCGTGCCGAGGCCGGCGGCGGCGAGGTCGCGGGCGACGCCGGCGACACCGAGCGCATCGGCGCGGTTCGGCGTCACCGCGATCTCGATCACGGCATCGTCGAGGCCGGCATAGGTCGCATAGGGCTGGCCGAGCGGCGCGTCCTCAGGCAAATCGAGGATGCCGTCATGGTCCTCGGAGATCTGCAACTCGGCGGCCGAGCAGAGCATGCCGTTCGAGTCGACGCCGCGGATCACGCCCTTGCCGAGGGTGATGTCCTTGCCCGGGATATAGGTGCCGGGCGGTGAGAACACGCTCTTCATGCCGGTGCGGGCATTGGGCGCGCCGCAGACGACCTGGACCGGCTCGCCCGAGCCGGTGTCGACCATGCAGACGCGCAGCCGGTCGGCATTCGGGTGCTGCTTCGCCTCGATGACATAGGCGATGGTGAAGGCACTGAGCGCCTTGGCCTTGTCCTCGACGCTTTCGACCTCAAGGCCGACACGCGTGAGCGTCTCGGTGATGGTGTCGAGCGTGTCGGTGGTGTCGAGATGCTCTTTGAGCCAGGAGAGGGTGAACTTCATGGTCTTCCGTCGCTACGCATATTGACCGCCGAGAGCGCCGGGACGGCTTGATTGAGCTCGTCCTCGCCATCGGCCTTGATCTTCATGGCATTGCCGCGCCAGCTGACTTCGCGCGCGACGAAGGCATAGGCCCAGATGCCGGGGAAAGCGAGATCGCGCGCCAGATAGGCGAGCGGGGTGCGCCAGTTCACGAACCAGCCGACGCCCCTGGCCAGCACAATCTCGCCGGCATACCAGAGCGCCAGCACGGCGAGCACGCCCTGCCAGGCGGAAAAGCCGAAGGCCGGTGCGCCGAAGGCGGCAAGCACGGCCGGCACCAGCGGGCCGACCAGGATCTCCGGCGCGAAGAAAGGCAGGAAGGTGACGCGGCGCAGGCGCGCCCAGCGGAACTGGCGCTGGACGACGTCGCGCAGGTTGCGCGGCCCGAGTGGCTGCTCGAAGGGCTGGCCGACGAGATGGACGCGCTTGCCGGCCTTGCGCACCAGCTTGGTCGCAGCCGCATCCTCGGCGATCTCGGCGGCCAGCGCGGCGATGCCGCCATTGGCGTCGAGAAAGGGCTTGTTCCAGAGCATCGACTTGCCTTGGGCGAACCCGAAACCGAGCGCCTCGCCGGCATATTGCCAGCGCGCCTGGAAGGTATTGAGGAAGGCGCACTCGACCTCGGCGCCGAAGCAGCCTGGCCGCGAGCCGGCCGGCGTCGAGCAGACAAGGCCGGTGTCTTCGCGCCAGGAGGCCATCAGCCGCTGGGCATAGTCCTTCGGCATCAGCACGTTGGAATCGGCGAGGACGACCCAGTCGTGACGCGCCGCCTCCCAGCCCTTGATGCAGTTGTTGAGCTTGGGATTGGCGCTGACGGCGACATCGCCGACGATCAGGCGGACGCGATCAGCGCCATAGACCCCGATCAGTTCCTCGATCAGCGGCACGATCGGATCATGGCCGTCGGCGACGCAGAAGATCGTTTCATAGACCGGGTAATCCAGCTCGAGGCCGGAGGTCAGCGTCTCCCGGCTGAAGGTCTCGATGCCGCGCACCGGACGCACGATCGTCACCGGCGGCGCGAGCTTCTGCAGGCGCGACGGTGCCTGCTTGCGGCGCAGGCGCACGAAGGCGACGGCCAAGCACAGCAGATTGGCGGCGACCATCAGCGCCGCGATCAGCCCAGCCCATTGCGCGCCGTTCATGCGTCTCCCCTCAGGGTGAGGTTTAAGAGGTCAACCCGCCGGTCAGGGTCGGCAGGTCGAGCGGGCGGAAGCCGTAATGCGACAGCCAGCGGACATCCGCCTCGAAGAACGGCCGCAGGTCCGGCATGCCGTATTTCAGCATGGCGATGCGATCGATGCCCATGCCCCAGGCGAAGCCCTGGTAGACGTCCGGGTCGAGCCCGCAATTCCTGAGCACGTTCGGATGGACCATGCCGCAGCCGAGAATCTCGAGCCAGTCCTCGCCCTCGCCGAAGCGGATCTCACCGTCCTTGCGCGAGCACTGGATGTCGACCTCGGCCGAGGGCTCGGTGAACGGGAAGAAGGACGGGCGGAAGCGCATCTTGACGCCCTCGACCTCGAAGAACGCCTTGCAGAACTCCTCCAGCACCCATTTCATGTGGCCAAAATGGGTCTTCTTGTCGATGACGAGGCCCTCGACCTGATGGAACATCGGCGTGTGGGTCTGGTCGGAATCCATGCGGTAGGTCCGGCCCGGGCAGATCACCCGGATCGGCGGCTCCTGCGACATCATCGTGCGCACCTGGACCGGTGAGGTATGGGTGCGCAGCAGCTTGCGCTCGCCATTTGCATCCGGCGCGAAGAAGAAGGTGTCGTGCATCTCGCGGGCGGGATGGCCGACCGGGAAGTTCAGCTTGGTGAAGTTGAGATCGTCGGTCTCGACGTCCGGGCCTTCGGCGACCGAGAAACCCATGTCGCCGAAGATCGCGGTGATCTCGTCGATGACCTGGCTGATCGGGTGGATGCGCCCGCGCGCCTCCGGGCCCTCGCGCACCGGCAGCGAGATGTCGAGCCGCTCGCTCGCGAGCCGCGCTTCCAGCGCCGCCTCGCCGAGCGCGTCCTTGCGGGCGGCAAGCGCCTGCTGGACGACATCGCGCAGGCCGTTGATGCGCGGCCCCTGCTCCTTGCGCTCCTCGGGCGTCATCGCGCCGAGCGTCTTCAGCAGGGCCGAAACCGAGCCGGACTTGCCGAGCGCCGCGATGCGCAATTGCTCCAGCGCCGTTTCGTCGCCGGCCGCCTCGATCTCACCGACAAGTGAATCGCGAAGAGTGTCGATGTCGTTCATGCCTGCTCTGGTCCGTTTGCGAGGCATCTTCTATGGTGTCGGCGGCGGAGAGGCTAGGGGCAATCGTGCTGGCAAAGCATCTCGCCAGCACGGAAATGCCACCCGAAATCCGGGATCGCGTGCAAAGATGACAATCTTGTCTCAAGCTCGGCGGCGCGTGCTTCTTTCCACGGCTTTTGCCGGCCTATTCGCTGCCGCATCACCGGCATCCGCCCAGCAGAGCGGCCAGCGCGTCACAATCACCGGCGAGATCAGCGACAGCTGGTGCACGATCAGCGGCCTGATGTTCGCCAGGGGCACGGCACATCATCAATGTGCGATCTGGTGCGCGCTCGGCGGCATTCCGGTCGCGATCCGCGACGCCGGCGGCAATCTCTACCTGATCCTGAAGATCGGCGACGACGAGGACAGCGCCGGAAATCCGCGCGTGGCAAAGATGGCGACGCACGAGGTCACGGTCGATGGCGAGCTGCTGGAGCGCGACGGGGTGAAGTACCTGCTGGTCGATCGCATCGCCGACGACAAGGGCGTCATCAACATGACGCAGGAGGAACACGGCATCCAGCCGTTCGGGAACTGAAGCCATGCGCGGCAGCCTCAAGGCACTGATCATCGCTGCGGGCCTGGCTACCGGCCCCGCCCTCGCTGCAGAGCCCTGGAACATCCCTCATGAGAAGCAGGCCGTACTGAAGGGCCGCGTCGTCGATGCGCTCTGCCAGCTCAAGGGCCGCTGTGCGCCCGATTGCGGCGGCGGCAAACGGCAACTGGGTCTGCTGCTCGCCGACGGCACATTCAGGCTGGTGGCGAAATCGAACATCGATTTCGCCGGGGCGACCAGCGACCTTGCACCCTATTGCGGCCGCGAGATCGAGGCCGACGGCCTGCTGATCGAGAACCCAGCGGTGACCCTGTTCTTCGTCCAGCGTCTGCGCGAGAACGCCGGGCAGGACTGGATCGCGGCCGAGCGTTTCAAGACCGAGTTCGAGGCGAAGAACGGCAAGGCCGAGGAATGGTGGCGCGCCGATCCGGAGGCCAACCGGATCATCGCCGCGGACGGGCCGTTCGGCATCAAGGGTCTCCAGCCGAAACCGAAGCCGTGAGCGCACGTATTACACGCCGAAACCTCTTCGTCGGGCTGGGCATGACGCTGACGACGAGAGCCTTCGGCCACGACCACAAGGCGGCGCCCGCCTCCCCGACCGCAAGCGCAGCGCCCGATCCGCTGGCGGCGCAGTTCGGCGGCCCGTTCGCGCTGACCGACCACACCGGCAAGCGCGTCACCGACGCCGACTTCCGCGGCCGCTTCATGCTGGTCTATTTCGGCTTCACCCACTGCACCGACACCTGCCCCGTCGACCTGCCGGTGATCGCCGGAGCCCTCGATGGGCTCGGCCTGCTCGCCGAAAGGATCACGCCGCTGTTCATCAGCGTCGATCCTATCAACGACACGCCTGCCGTGATGGCCACCTACGTCGCCAACTTCCACCCACGGCTGATCGGACTATCCGGCAGCGAAGTCGAGGTCGCCGCCGCCGCGAAGGCCTACAAGGTTCACCGCCGCAAGCTGACGCAGGCGCATCACGGCCTTGGCGAATACACGATCGACCATGGCTCGCTGACCTATCTGATGGGTCCCGATGGCCGCTTCCTGACTTTGCTGCCGCACGGGACCTCGCCGGAGCGCATGACGGCGGTGCTGCGCAAATACCTGTCGTGATCGCACGGAATTGGGCCAGATAGAGCCGATTGAGTCGGCGCGTTCCCGATCCTTCGACCACACCCGGTCCGACGGACACGCCAGCCGGGAGACGAGCATGCCCGACAACAGCGCCCAGAAGAATTCGCCCTCCTACCGGATCGCCGCACTCGACCAGGACTTCCTCCTCGGCGACTCGATGCGCGGGGCGCGCTTCATGCTCGAATACCAGAAGGCCGAGGATGCCTTGCGCGCCCGCGGCATCGTCTCGACCATCGTCGTCTTCGGCTCGGCGCGGGTGCGCGAGGGCAATCCGTGGTACGAGGCCGCGCGGAGCTTCGCCCGGATCGCCTCGGAACGTGGCGGTGCGCTCGACGGCAAGGATGGCGGCAAGCGCCATGTCATCGCCACCGGCGGCGGGCCCGGCATCATGGAGGCCGCCAATCGCGGCGCCACCGAGGCCGGCGCGGTCTCGATCGGCTTCAACATCACCTTGCCGCATGAGCAGGATCCGAATGCCTGGTCGACGCCGGACCTGACCTTCCGCTTCCATTATTTCGCGATGCGCAAGATGCATCTCGCCATGCGGGCGGCTGCGCTGGTCGTCTTCCCCGGCGGCTTCGGCACGCTCGACGAGCTCTTCGAGATCATGACGCTGGTGCAGACCGGCAAGATGCCGCCGGTGCCGATCGTGCTCTACGACAGCGCCTACTGGCAGGGGCTGATCAATCTAGAGCGGATGGCCGATGCCGGTTTCATCCGGCCGGAGGATTTGAAGCTGTTCTGCTATGCCGACAGCCCCGAGGAGGCCTATCAGCGCATCGTCGATGGCGCCGGCGAGAGCTGGACGCCGAAGGCGGTGGGCAAGGTGCAGACCTGAACGGCTCCGTCCTGCCCTCTATCGCCGTGGGTGCTGGATGTCGGCGACAGTGCGGAGCCGGCGGCCGACTGCCGGGCCGGTATAGACATCGGCCTGCCGGGCGGCGTCGGCGAAGACGATGCCGGTGTCGGCCTCTATCTTGGTCACCGGCACCTGGAAGTTCTGGCCGGGCTTCGTGCTGTTTGGACCGACGGGGAGCTGCTCGAACGGGATGTCGAGCGCATAATCCTGCTGGCTGACGATGTACCCGCTCGTGAAGAGCTTGTCGGCCTTGTCGGCGACGGCGATCACCTTCCAGTAGAATTGCGGGATGCGGATACCGCGGTGAAGCTCGTCGTCCGAGCGGAGCAGCGGGCCTGAGAAGACGGAGGCCCGCACATTCTCCTCGTCGGTGTTGTAGAGCAGGAAGTTCTCGAGACCCTGCCAGAGGTCGGCGCCCTGGTTGAAGCCCCAATATTGCGGCGAGCAGTTGGTCCAGTGGAAGGTGTCGTCATTCGCCAGCTTAGCCTCTCGGATGCCGCCCCAGACCGGATCGAGCCGGCGCACAAGATGGCCGCGGTCGAAATAGTTCTTCCGAGGCACCGGCTCGTTGCCATAGAGCTCGTCACCGTTCTGCAACTCCTCCGGGATGCGGCCATCATAGAACCAGGCGTCGTTGCCGCGGTCGAGATTGGTCCAACGCGTCCCGTCGATGTTGACCGCCGTGTAAAAGGCGAGCTTGCGATCCTCGGCGCCATTCAGGACCACGGAGAAATGCAGATAGCGCAGCACATCGTCCGCCGCGCCCGCCACCTTGGCCGGCGCACCATGGCGTAGCGCGGCCGGGCCGAGAGTCGGCAGCGGGATCCGCGTCGGCAGGAAGTCCGGTTCGTAGCCACGCCGCCCGTCGAAAAAGGAAACCGGATGGGTACGCCGGGTCGGCCTGCGCGCAGCCTCGAGCACCGCCGCCTCGGCGGCGACAGCAGCGATCGTCGCGATAGCCGGCCCAGCGATCAGCGGTGGCCCTATGATGCTCTGCGCCGGCACGGTTCCGGCGAAGGTCTTCACGCCGGTGGCGTCGGCGATCAGATCGACGATCAGCGGCGAGCGGACAAAGCCGTCGAGTTTCGACTGCCGCTCCAGATCAGCGATCAGTTTCGAAATCCGGACACCTTCATTGGCCAGCCAATGCACTTTATCGGCCGGGAGGCGCCTGGCCAGCGCCGCAGGTGCCGTGGTGCCGTCCGCGAGCACCCAATGCTCCTGCCCCTGGACAATCTTGCGATCGGGGACGCCGGCATGGTGCAGGCAGATCACCTGCCAGGCATCGGTGAAGACCGGTGCACCGGACGAGCCGGGGGCCGTATCCGAGGAATACCAGAGGAAGTTGTCGCGGGTCGGATCGGCGCGATCGCCATATTTGACGATCTTGTTCTCGCGCAGCGAGATGCGCTTGGTCCGGGCATCGGGGTGCTGGATGATCGTCGCGTACTGGCCGAGTTCGGTCTTGCCGGTGCGCGGATCGAGGCGCAGGAAACCGAGATCGGCGAGCGCGACATCGCCATCTTCGCTCGCCGGCGCCAGCGCGACGACGGTGTAGTCGAGCACATTCCTGTCGCTGGTGACGAAGCCGTCCTGCGGCGTCAGGCGGAAACGGGTGGGCCGCTTCAGCCGGCCCTCCCCGTCGAGCTCATACCCGAACTCGACCGTCGCCGTGATCGCCTCCTCGACCGAGCCGATGACATGGTTGTTGGTCAGGAGCAGGCGCGGGCCGATCAGGAAGCCGGTTCCCCATTCGCTGCCGTCGCCGACCGGCGCCGGCACGTTGATGCGGCAGACGGTCCGGGCCGCGAGCAGGCCGCGCTCGAGATAGTTGATCTCGACGAGGTCGTTCTCGCCGAGCAGGGCTTCGAAGACGTCGAAGTCGACGCCGGCCCCGGCGCGCGTGCGATGGACGATCTGCTCGGCCAGGCTTTGCGGGTCCTGGGCCGGGCGCTTCAGCTTGCGGCCGGCAGCGATGTCCTTGGCGAGACGGTCGTCGGCGACGAAATTCGAGATCTCGAGCATGGTGCGATCCTCCCCGCAGGAAGGGAGCACGCGATCGCAACACAACCGTGACGCGCGCGACCAAGCGGCCGCGAAAAGCAAAAGGCCGGCGTTTCCGCCGGCCTTTCGTATTCCGATCAGGTCAGATCACTCAGGCGGCCTGGGCCTCGGCGCCCAGCGCGCCCTTGACCGTCTCGACCACCGCAGCGAAGGCGGCGGCGTCGTCGATGGCGAGGGCCGACAGGGTCTTGCGGTCGAGCTCGAGGCCCGCCTTGGCGAGGCCGCCGATGAACAGCGAATAGGTCAGGCCGTGCTCGCGCACCGCAGCGTTCAGGCGCTGGATCCAGAGCGCGCGGAAGGTGCGCTTCTTGTTCTTGCGGTCGCGATAGGCGTACTGCATCGACCGATCGACGGCCGCCTTGGCGGCGCGGATCGTGTTCTTGCGGCGGCCATAGAATCCCTTGGCGGCCTTGAATGTCTTCTTGTGCTTGGCGTGGGACGTAACGCCCCGTTTCACGCGAGCCATGTTTGATCTCCGGAAAAGTTAGGGGACGTCAGCCGTTGGGGAGGAAGTACTTCTTCACGTTGGCGGCATCGCCTTCGAAAAGAACGTTCGTCCCACGGTGATTGCGGAGCTGCTTGTTGGTCCGCTTGATCATCCCGTGACGCTTGCCGGCCTGGGCGTAGAGCACCTTGCCGGTTCCGGTGACCTTGAACCGCTTCTTGGCGGCCGATTTAGTCTTCATCTTGGGCATTTCAGCTCCTCATAGGTCGCGAGCGCGAACAATGCGCCGCTTCAATTTTGCTTTGGGAAGCAAAGTACGACCGCCACGGCAGCCCTTATCAGCCGGGCGATCGAAGGTGGGGCCTATGACAGAAAAGCCTGGAGCTGGCAAGAGCTTGCAGTTGCGGGGAAAACCGCCCCTCGATGGCATGCCTCGCATCAGCGGACATCTATCATTTGAAAATCGTCATAGAACCGTAATTATTTCCGACCATCGCAGCCGCTTTCCCGCCCGGAGACACTCACCGTGAAGACACCCCTCCTCAGCCTGGCAGCGGGCCTTGCGCTCGTCGCCGCCTCCGCCGTCTCCGCCTTCGCCCAGGGCGGCAGCCAGTCGACCCTCGACCGGATCAAGGCACGCGGCCATATCGTCTGCGGCACCAGCGAAGGCGTGCCGGGCTTCTCGCTGCAGGATGGCAAGGGTGTCTGGAACGGCTTCGACACCGATGTCTGCCGCGCGCTCGCGGCCGCGATCTTCAACGACCAGGACAAGGCGCAATATCTGTCGCTGTCGAGCAAGAACCGCCTGGTGTCTCTGCAATCGGGCGAAATCGACGTGCTGGCGCGCACCACCACCTGGACGCTGAGCCGTGACATCGGCCAGGGCCTCAGCTTCACGGCGGTGAACTATTATGACGGCCAGGGCTTCATCCTGCGCAAGAAGCTCGGCGTGAACACGGTCAAGGAGCTCAATGGCGCCTCGGTCTGCGTCGCCCAGGGCACCACCACCGAGCTCAACCTCGCCGACTACGGCCGCACCAACAACCTCAAGTTCGAGACCGTCGCCTTCGCGACACTGGAAGAGACGGTCGCCGCCTATGAAGCCGGGCGCTGCGATGCCTACACCACCGACCTCTCCTCGCTCGCCGGCACGCGCAACAAGCTGCAGAAGCCGGACGAGCACATCCTGCTCCAGGAGGTGATCTCAAAGGAGCCGCTCGGTCCATGGGTCCGCAAGAGCGACCAGGCCTGGTTCGACATCGTGCGCTGGACCGTGTTCGCGCTGATCAATGCCGAGGAGCTCGGCGTCACCCGGGCCAATGTCGAGGAGTTGGCGAAGACCTCGCAGAATCCGGAAGTGCGCCGCATGCTCGGCGCCGAGAGCAAGTTCGGCGAGTCGCTCGGCCTGAGCAATGACTGGGTGGTGCGGATCGTCAAGGCGGTGGGCAATTACGGCGAAAGCTTCGAGCGGCATTTTGGCGCCCAGAGCCGCAACCCGCTGCCGCGCGGCGTCAACAAGCTCTGGTCGCAGGGCGGGCTGCAATACGCACCGCCGATCCGCTGAGCTTACCTGCAAACAGATCGGGCGGCCTCCTCCGGGAGGCCGCCCTTTTTTGTGAGACGGACTTTACGTTGCGGTTTGCCTTCAGCCCGTCCATGCCATCACCGTCCGCCGCGGCTCGGCGATCAGGCAGAACCCGATCGTGACGATCGCCAGCGCCGAAAACCCGCCGGCGACCGAGACGTAGAAGCCGGTGCTCGCGCCATAGACGTCGATCAGCCAACCGGAGGCGGCCGACCCCGCCGCCATGCCGATACCCATGCCGGTCATCACCCAGGTGATGCCCTCGGTCAGCTTTGAAGCTGGCACATGCCGCTCGACCAGCGCCATCGCGACGATGACGGTCGGCGAGATCGAGGCGCCGGCGATGAAGAGCACGATGCCCAGCATCCAGAGCGACGAGACGATCAGCAGCGGCAGTGTTGTCGCCGCGGCAAGCCCGATCGCGAGCAGCAATTGCGTGGCGAGCGGCATGCGCAGGCGGAGCGCGCCGAAAACGAGGCCGGTGATGAAGGAGCCGGCGGCATAGGCCGCGAGCGCCAGACTCGCCGCCGCCTTGTTGCCCTGCGCTTCGGCGAAGGCGACCGCGGTGACCTCGGCCGTGCCGAAGACGACGCCGAGCGCAACCATCAGCAGCGCGATGATCTGCACCGGCACCAGGCGGATGGCGGAGTTGCTGGCGTCGACGCCTTGCGCGTGCACGGGCGGCTCGGTCGCGCGCTGCGCCACGAACAGGGCCATGCCGACAGCGAGCATGATCGTTGCCGCAAGCGGCCCGGCTTCCGGGAACCAGATGACGCTCAGGCCGATCGAGATCACCGGGCCGAGCATGAAGATGACCTCGTCAATGACCGATTCGAAGGCAAAGGCGGTGCGCAAATGCGGCGTATCGCGATAGATCTCGGTCCAACGGGCACGCACCATCGCCATCATGCTCGGCTCGAGTCCGGCGAGAGCGGCAAAGAGGAAGAGCACCCAGATCGGCGCCTCGAGGCGCGTCGCTAGCATCAGCCCGATCAGCGCGACGATGGTCGCGAGCGTCGCGGGAATCAGCACCTTGCTCTGACCATGGCGGTCGACCAGCCGCGAGATCTGCGGCGCGATCAGCGCATTGGACAGCGCGAAGGTCGCGGCGACGCCACCGGCAAGCCAATACTGGCCGCGCGCCTGGGAGAGCATGGTGACGATGCCAATCGTCAGCATCGAGAATGGCATGCGGGCGAGGAAGCCGGCGGCTGAAAAGCCGATCGAGCCGGGAGCCCGGAAAATCTCGCGATAGGGGTTAGGCATGGACGTCTCCGTCACATCAAAGCGTGATTGACATACGTTGCGTATGTGACATGAGTAATTACATACGCAACGTATGTCAATTCACATACGCACCGTATGCGAAAGGAACATGGACGATGCGCAAGCCGCGCAGCCAGATGATCGCCGAGACGCGGACCAAGCTGATCGCCGCGGCGCGCGCCGCCTTCGGCACGGTCGGCTATGCGCAGACCTCGATGGATGATCTCACCGCCTCGGCCGGGCTGACGCGGGGCGCGCTCTACCATCATTTCGGCGACAAGAAGGGCCTGCTCGTCGCGGTGATCACCGAGATCGACGGCGAGATGAATGCCCATATGCAGGCGGTCTCGGCGAAGGCCGGCGACCCCTGGACCGGTTTCCGCGACGAATGCACCGCCTATATCGAGCTGGCGCTCGACCCTGAAATCCAGCGCATCATGCTGCGCGACGGCCCGGCGGTCCTCGGCGATCCCTGGGACTGGCCCACGCTGAGCGAGTGCATCCGCTCGATGACGGAAAGCCTGACGAAGCTGGCCGAGACCGGCGTCATCGCGCCTATCGATCCCGAAGCGGCTGCGAGGCTGATCGCGGGAGCAACGCAATATGCGGCACAATGGATCGCGAACGCCCCCGAGCCGGAAGCGATCTCGCGCAAGGCGATCGACGCCTTCAACCTCATGCTCGACGGGCTGCTGGTTCGGAGCTGACCTCGTCGGCTTTCCCATAAATACGAGTCGTCCCGGGCGACCGGAGGGAGACCCGGGACCCATTCCGGAACCTCTATCGGTGAGGCTCCGGAATGGATCCCGGATCGGCGCCGCTTCGCGGCTTGTCCGGGATGACACCGTGATGGATGCCGAAGCCTACCCCTCTTCAAGCCTGGATCGTCGTTTTGGCCAGGCGCTGACCGAGCCATCCCTCGCATTCCCCGTTTGTGAAACAATTGTTTCATATTAATCACTGTAATCGCTATGTTTCATTCATTGCCCTTCCCTGCTAAGGTCTGGCGCATGGACAAGCCCGGCCTGACGGCGAGCCTCACCGAGAGCTTCGAGCAGTTGCCCCAGCAATTGCAGGCGGCGGCGCGCTGGGTGCTCGATCATCCGGCCGATGTCGCGTTGCTGACCACGCGAGAGCAGGCCAAGCGCGCCGGCCTGTCGCCGGCCACCCTCACCCGGCTGGCGCAGCGCTTCGGGCTAAGGGGCTATGACGAGTTGCGCGCCGCCCATGCGGCAGCCCTGCGGCGGCGGCCGGAGGGTTTTGCCGGCCGGGCCGGCGAATTGATGCAGCGCCATGGCGAGGAAGGTCCGAGCGCAATCGCGCAGGACATGTTCGCGGCGCTGGCCGAGCATCTGAAAGCACTGCGCGAACCACAGGCGCTCGCCCGCTTCGAGCAGGCCGCCGACCTCTTGAGCGAGGCGCAAACCGTGTTCTGCTTCGGCCTGCGCTCGGCCTTCCCGGCCGCCTTCATGCTCGACTACATCCGCGACCTGATCGGGGCGAGCTCGGTGCTGGCCGACGGTGCCGGCGGGCGCGGCATCGATGCGCTGCGCCGGATCGGACCCGGCGATGCGCTCTTCGCCGTCTCGGTCGCGCCCTATACGCGCCAGACCGTGCAGGCTGCGGAGATCGCCAGGGAGAGCGGTGCAAAGGTGGTGGCGCTGACCGACAGCGCACTCTCTCCCCTCGCCGCCATCGCCGACGTCGCTCTGCTGGTGCGGACCGAGACACCGTCCTTCTTCCACACGATGACGCCGGCCTTCGCCGCGGTCGAATGCCTGGCGGCGCTGATGACGGCGCGCAAGGGCAAGGCCGCGCTCGACGCGATCGCCCGCCACGAGGCCGCGCTCGACGCGGCCGGCACCTTCCTCACTCCCCGATCAATCAGGCGAGGCCATCGATGAGCCACATCCTGCATCGCATGCTGAGCAAGACCTATCCGACCGCGACCGGCGGCGAGGGCATGGTGCTGCGCGACCGCGACGGGCGCGAGCATATCGACGCTTCGGGCGGCGCTGCCGTCTCCTGCCTCGGCCACGGCCATCCCGACGTGCTGGCGGCGATGCATGCGCAGATCGACAAGCTCGCCTACGCCCATACCAGCTTCTTCACCACCGACGCGGCCGAGGAGCTCGCCGACCATCTGATCGCACGGGCACCGCCCGGAATGGAGTCGGTCTATTTCTGCAGCTCCGGCTCGGAGGCGATCGAAGCCTGCCTGAAGATGGCCCGGCATTATTTCGTCGAGAAGGGCGAGAGAAGCCGAGTCAACTTCATCTCGCGGCAGCAGAGCTATCACGGCATCACGCTCGGCGCGCTCTCGGTCGGCGGGCGGATGAAGGATCGTGCTCCCTTCGAGCAGATGCTGATGCAGGGCCATCATATCTCGCCCTGCTATGAGTATCGCGGCCGGCGCGCCGACGAGACCAGCGAGGAGTATGCGCTTCGCGTCGCCGACGAGCTCGAGGCCAAGATCCTGGAGCTCGGGCCCGAGACCGTCTGCGCCTTCGTCGCCGAGACGGTGGTCGGCGCGACGCTCGGCGCGGTGCCGGCCGCGCCCGGCTATTTCAAGCGCATCCGCGAGATCTGCGACCGCCACGGCGTGCTGCTGATCCTCGACGAAGTCATGAGCGGCATGGGCCGCACCGGCACGCTCCATGCCTGCGAGCAGGAAGGCATCGCGCCCGATCTGATGGCGATCGCCAAGGGGCTCGGCGGCGGCTATGCGCCGATCGGCGCGATGCTGACGTCGAAGCGGGTCGTCGAGGCGGTCAGGCAGGGCTCGGGCGTCTTCCCGCACAGCCAGACTTACGTGGGCCATCCCCTTGCCTGCGCCACCGCGCTGGCGGTGCAGCAAGTGATCGAGCGCGACGACCTGCTCGCCAATGTCCGCAAGCAGGGTGCGCGGCTGGAGCAGCGCCTGCGCGAGCGCTTCGGCAATCATCACCATGTCGGCGACATTCGCGGGCGCGGCCATTTCTGGGGCGTAGAGATCGTCGCCGACCGCTCGACCAAGACACCTTTCGACCCGGCGCTCAAACTCAACGCCAGGATCAAGCAGGCGGCACAGGAGCGCGGACTGCTGATCTACCCGATGGGCGGAACCGCCGACGGCACCGCCGGCGACCATGTCCTGCTCGCCCCGCCCTTCATCATCGACGCTGCGACCGTCGACACCATCGTCGAGCGGCTGGGCGACGCGCTCGATGCGAGCTTGGCCTCGGCCCGATTGGCCTGAAGGTTCACCACGATCCGGGCCGGCAAGAGCCCGGTGCTTCCACAACAGGGGAACGATCATGAAACGACTGAAACAATTGGCTTTCGCCGGACTCGCCACGCTCGGCTTTGCCGGCGTGGCCAGCGCCCAGACCGGCACGCTCGACCGCGTCAAGGCGCGTGGTGAACTGATCTGCGGCAATCATATCGCCCTGCCCGGCTTCGGCATCCAGGGGTCGGACGGACGCTGGGACGGGCTCGACATCGACCTTTGCCGCGCCGTCGCCGCGGCGATCTTCAACGACCCGAACAAAGTCAGGTTCATCCCGACGACGCCGCAGATGCGCTTCGTCGTGGTGCAGTCCGGCGAGGTCGACATGCTCGCCCGCAACGCGACCTACACGATGTCGCGCGACACCTCGGCCGGCATGTCCTGGCCGATCATCAACTATTTCGACGGCCAGGGCTTCATGGTGCGCAAGTCGCTCGGGGTCACCGAGGCGAAGGGGCTCGAGGGCGCCTCGATCTGCGTGACGCAAGGCACGACGACCGAGCTCAACCTCGCCGACTTCTTCCGCGCCAACAAACTCAAGTACGAGATCATCGGCTTTGCCACCAACGAGGAGGGCGTGAAGGCGCTGGAGGCCGGGCGCTGCGACGCCTTCACCACCGACACTTCCGGGCTCGCCGCCGAGCGGCTGAAATTCTCCAAACCCGACGACTTCGTCGTGCTGCCGACGCTGATCTCGCGCGAGCCGCTAGGCCCGGCGGTGAAGCGCGGCGACGAGAGCTGGGTCGCGCTTGTAAAGTGGGTGCACTACGCCATGCTCAACGCGGAGGAGTTCGGTGTGACCAAGGCCAATGTCGACGAGCAGCTGAAGTCTGGGAATCCCGAGATCAAGCGGCTACTCGGCGTCGAAGGCAAGTTCGGCGAGGGGCTCGGCCTGAGCAATGACTGGGCCTATCGCGTGATCAAGCATATCGGCAATTACGGCGAGAGCTTCGAGCGCAATGTCGGCGGGGGTTCCAAGCTGCAGTTGAAGCGCGGGCTCAACGACCTCGCCTCGCGTGGCGGTCTGCAATACCCGCACCCGATCCGGTAGGACCTGCCCATGCGGATCGCGTTGATCCATGCGCTACGCCATTCGCCGCCTCCGATCGAGGCGGCGTTCGCGCGGCTATGGCCAGAAGTCACGCTGATGAACCTGCTCGACGACAGCCTCTCGGCCGATCTTTCCCGCGACGGGCGGATCACCGAGGCGATGACCGGGCGCTTCCTCAGCCTCGCCGGCTATGCGCGGGCGACCGGCGCCGATGGCATCCTCTTCACCTGCTCGGCCTTCGGTCCCTGCATCGAGGCGGCGCAACGCGCGCTGTCTCCCCTGCCCGTGCTGAAGCCGAACGAGGCGATGATCGAGGAAGCCATGGCGATCGGCGGCCGGATCGGCCTGCTCGCCAGCTTCGGACCGACGCTGCAGTCGATGCCGCCGGAGTTTCCGGGATCGCTCGCGGTCACGCCGAAACTGGCGGAAGGCGCGCTCGCCGCGCTCGATCGCGGCGACGGGGCCGAGCACGACCGGCTGGCGGCGCTTGCGGCGCGCGATCTGGCGGAGTGCGATGCGATCGCTCTGGCGCAGTTCAGCCTGGCTCGCGCCGCATCGGCAGTCGCGGAGGCGACGGGCAAGCCGGTGCTAACGACGCCGGACAGCGCCGTCAGGAAGCTCAAGCGTCTGCTTGGCCGATAGGCCCTGCCCGGTACCGGCCCGTCATGCTAGATTGACGGGATAGGCCCGGCGGATGGTCAACGGCCCATCCGGAACCGCGCGGCGACAAGCGGGCCGCCGTAGGCAGCTTCCGACGAAAGGCCGGGCCTTTCGGGGAGAAGCGCGATGACGACCTACATCATGCTGCTCAATTGGACCGACCAGGGCGCACGCAACCTCAAGGATTCGCCGACTCGTCTCGATACGGCCAAGCAGGCGCTGAAGGAGATGGGAGGCGATTTCAAAGCCTTCTTCATGACCATGGGCAAGCACGACATGGTCGTTATCTGCGAGGCACCGGACGATGCCGTGCAGGCGCGCTTCTGCCTGCGGCTCGCCATGCTCGGCAATGTCCGCTCGGAAACGCTGAAGGCCTTCCCCGAGACGGCCTATCGCGAGATCATCCGCTCCGTCAGCTAGACGCCACCGACATGGCAAAGCCCGGCCGAAACGGCCGGGCTTTGTGAAAGGCAGGTCCGGGTGCGGCCCCTTGGGCAAGGCGCGCAAGCCTCGCCTTATCGGGGCGCGAGCACCATGACCATCTGGCGGCCTTCGAGCTGCCAGTCGCTCTCGACCTTGGCGACCTCGACAGTATCGACCTTGACGCGCTCCAGCACCTTCACGCCGAGGTCCTGGTGCGCCATCTCGCGGCCGCGGAAGCGCAGGGTGACCTTCACCTTGTCGCCCTCCTCGAAGAAGCCGTGCATCGCCTTCATCTTCACGTCGTAGTCGTGCTTGTCGATGCCGGGGCGAAGCTTGATTTCCTTGATCTCGATGGTGCGCTGCTTCTTGCGCGCCTCGGACGCCTTCTTCTGCTCGAGAAAGCGGAAGCGGCCGTAGTCGAGGATCTTGCAGACCGGAGGCACAGAATTGGGGGCGATCTCGACCAAATCGAGACCGGCGTCCTCGGCAATCTTGAGCGCCTCGAAGAACGAGACCACGCCACGGTTGGCGCCGGTATCGTCGATGAGCTGGACGTCGCGGACGCCACGGATGTCGCGGTTGGCGCGAGGACCGTCCTTGACGGGGGCTGGTGCGGCACGGAAGGGACGACGAATGGCTGTATTCTCCTGTGAATGGCGCTCGTCGCGCCGTTGGTGAGACACATTGCACAACGCGAAGCGTTGTCAATGGATCAGGCGGTTTCAGCGCCCGAGCAGGGCGCAATAGACATCGAGTGTGTCATTGACCATCGAGGCCAATGAGAAGTGGCGCTCGACATGCAGCCGGGCGCGGCGCGCCAGCGCATCGCGGGCGGAGGGGCGCAGCGCCAGCGCCTCGCGCAGGGCTTGCGCGAGTGCCGCCGCATCATCGGGCAGGACATGCCAGCCCGATCGTTCCTGCGGCGCGACCTGGGGCGGAGCCAGCACCGTCTCCGGCACGGCGCCGAGATTGGAGACGACGACCGGCGTGCCCATGGCCTGCGCCTCCACCGCGACACGGCCGAAGGCTTCCGGCTCCGTCGAGGGGACTGCCACCACGGCCGCCGCCAGGAAGGCGGCCGGCATGTCCGAGCAATGGCCGACGCGGCGGACGCGGCCCTCGAGCCCGGCCCTGGCAATGGCGTCGTCGAGCTCACGCACATAGCCGTCGCGACCCTGCGCATCGCCCGCTAGGATGAAGGCAGTGTCCTCATCACCGGCATCGCGCAATTGGCGCGCCGCCTCGATCAGCACCTTCTGGCCTTTCCAGCCGGTGAGCCGGCCAGGCAGCAGCACGATGCGCTGATGCGGCTCGACGCCCCAGGCGCTGCGCAGAGCACTGATCCGCTCCGGGCTCACCGCCGACGGCGCGAAGGCCGAGAAATCGGTACCGCGATGGACGACGCGGATGCGATCGCGGGCGAAGGGATGGCGGGCGCGGATCAGGTCGGCCGTGTAGCCGGAGTTGGCGATGACGACGTCACTGCGCGCCATCACCGAATTGTACAGGTTCTTCACCACCGAGCGGGCATTGTAGGAGCCGTGATAGGTGGTGACGAAGGGCAGCTTCAGCGCCCGCGTCGCCGCCAGCGCGACCCAGGCCGGCGCCCGCGAGCGGGCGTGGACGAGTTCGACCCGCTCGCGCTTGCAGAGCAGCGCGAAGGTGCGCACGTTGAGCAGCATCGAGACCGGGTTCTTGGCCGCCGCCGGAAATGGCAGCCAGATGCCGCCCTTGGCCTGCAGTTCGGCGACGAGCCGCCCGCCCTCCGTCGCGACCAGCGCCCGCGCGCCGACCTCGGTCAGCCCGGCAGCGATGTCGACCGCAGTGCGCTCGGCGCCACCGGCTTCCAGCTCCGGGATGATCTGCAGCACGGTGCGCCCGGCCAGCGGATGCGTCTCGGTCGACGGCAGGGAGAGTTGCGCGCCGGAACGCAGGGAGGTGCTCACTATTCGAAAGGGCCTTCTGCTTGGCGACTCGCCGATGCTATCGGGGTCGTGATGATCACAAAATCGGGCGGGATTGCAGCAGGGTTATACCTGCTTTCGCCCGGTTCATCACAGGAGAGATTAAAGTGACGAGGCCCCAGCCGCAATTTCTGAACGTCGGCACCGGCGCGGAACGCCGCGAAATCGCGGTGCTGACGCAGGCCGGCAAGGGTCCGCCGGTGGTCTGGCTCGGCGGCCTGCGCTCGGACATGCGTGCCACCAAAGCCGAGGCGCTCGCCGCCTGGGCGGAGCGCACCGGGCGCGCCTTCATCCGCTTCGACTATGCCGGCCACGGCGAATCGGGCGGCGAGTTCGCGCAGTGGACGATGTCGCACTGGATCGAGGATGCGCAGGCGGTGCTGGCCGCCCATACGCAAGATCCCGCCGTCCTGGTCGGTTCGTCCATGGGCGGCTGGGTCGCGCTGCTGACGACGCTGAAGCTGCGCAAGACCGCCCCGGACCTGCAGCCCGCCGGCCTCGTTCTGATCGCGCCAGCGGTCGACTTCACCGAGGAGTTGATGTGGGCGCAGATGCCGGAGGCGATCCGCGAGACGATCATCCGGGACGGCGTCTGGCAGCGGCCGTCGGAGTACTCGCCGGAGCCGATGCCGATCACGCAGGCGCTGATCGAGGACGGCAGGAGCCATCTCCTGTTCGGGCATCCGCTCGAAACCGGCTGCCCCGTCCATATCCTGCAGGGAATGAAGGATCCCGATGTGCCTTATGGCCAGGCGCTCAAGCTCGTCGAGCATCTGCCGCACGATCCGGTCGTGCTGACCCTGATCAAGGACGGCGACCATCGTCTCTCGACGCCGGAGGACATCGCGCGCCTGGTCACCGCCGTCGAGGGCATCGCGCCCGCGACGGCATAGACGTTTCGGGTCAGTGCAGGCTGACCATCCGGAGATCGTGCTCCCAGGCGTTGGCCGTCGCGGCCTCGCGGGAATCGGTCACCAGGATCGGTGCGCCATCGGCTGCGAGCAGCGCGAAGAGCTGCAGGCCGGGTTCGATATCCGGCGCCTGCGGAAAGATGCGGGCCAGCTCATCCGACATGATCGGCTTGAGATAGGCGACCTGGCCGTTGCCGAGAGCGGCGAATTCGGCCGTGGTCAGAGGGTTGTTTCTGGTCTCAGTCATCGCGCCCTCCTTCAGAGCAGTGCGAGGCGGTTAGATTGTGCACCCTTGATCATGAACGGAAGGCAAACCGCATGCCCTCTCGTAAAGACCTTCTGTAGCCCTCAGGGGCCTAGTCGCGGCTCATGATATCGATACGCCGGACGAGCCGTTCCGGTTCCGGACGGGCCAGATCGATCGCGAGCAGCCCGTTCGAGAGATCAGCCCCCAGGACCTGCATGCCGTCGGCGAGCAGGAAGGAGCGCTGGAACTGCCGCGCGGCGATGCCGCGATGCAGGAAATGCCGCGTCTTGTCGTCGACCTGACGGCCGCGGATGGTCAGCTGGTTTTCCTCCAGCGTGATCTCGAGCTGGTCGCGCGAGAACCCGGCCACCGCAAGCGTGATCCTGAGCTTGTCGGGCTCATCCTCCGTGCGCGGCATGCGCTCGATATTATAGGGCGGATAGCCATCGCCGGCGCCTTTGGCGACACGGTCGAGTGCCCGCTCGATATCGTCGAAGCCGAGCAGGAAGGGATGCGACAGGCTAGGCGGACGCGTCATCACGAAGCCCTTGAAAAGGCGCCTCTGGAACTATCGGAGCCCGCTTGCGCAGCACCCCGCACGCGAAAGGCGAACCCAACCGCGCAAGCAAGATATGGCGAGCGGCCTGCCCTGCCGCAAGCCCTTGGCGACGGCACCTCAATCCAGCGCCGCGATCGCCTCGATCTCGATCAGCAGGCGCGGATCGACGAGGGCGGTGACGCCGACCATGGTGCTCGCCGGAAACGGGCCGTCGCCGAGATATTTCATCCGCACCTTGCGCACGGCGACCGCCTTCTCGGTGCTGAGGCCGACGACGTAGGTCACCAGCTTGAACACTTTCGTGAAGTCGGTGCCGGCGGCGGCCAGGGCGGCGGTGAGGTTGGCGTAGACCTGCTCGGCCTGGGCGGCGATATCGCCCTCCCCGACCACCTTGCCCATCGGATCGAACGCGACCTGGCCGGAGACATGCACCTGCTTGCCGGCCTCGACGATCGCGAGATGCGAATACCCGGTCGGGGGAGAGAGCGAAGCGGGATTGAGGAGATCGATCTTGCTGGGCATGGAGGGGCTCCCGAGGCGGGCGGCTCAAAGCCGCGTGGCGCGGCAAACTAGGCCGGCGCGGGGCAGACGCGCAATCTCGGGAAGAAACGGAATGGAGGAGGAAGATGGTACAGCCACCCCGGCTTGAACGGGGGACCTCTAGATCCACAATCTAGCGCTCTAACCAACTGAGCTATGGCTGCACGGCTTGCGCCTGATGTCGCGACGCCTGGAAGCGGTCCGGCGACGGCGCGGAACCTAGTGCCACGCCTCGCCGAATGCAACGGCAAATACAGGCCGGCGCGTGGAAAACCACGCCGGCTTTCAAAATCAACGGCGCGGCAGTTCCTGGCGCGCTGTCGCGGCGAGATCACCGAGATGGGCCGCGAAGGATTCGTAGCTGCGGCGGAAGGCCTTGGCCTGGAGCGCAACCGCGTCCGCAGCGCTCTGTGTGCGCGCCAGGGTCTCGACCTCGTCCAGCGTCGCCTTGAGTTCGGCGCAGGCATGGTCGAGGACCTTGGCCTGGACAGTGCCGAAGGCACGCGTCAACGCCAGGGTCGGCTCGAGCCAGGCGATAGTCGGAAGAGCTGCGACAGGAACCGGCTTCGGCGCCTCGGCCGGCTTGGCGACGACGGAGACGATAGCCACAGGCGTCGCAGCGGGCTTGGCGGGCTGAACGGCTTCGGCGACCTTGGCCGCAACGGGAGCAGCCGGCTTCACAGCAACAGGCTCGACCTTGGCGGGAGCAGGCTGCGCCTTGACCGGCTCGGCAGCGACCTTGGCAGAAGCGGCCTTAAGCGCCGGAGCAGCGACCTTGGCGGCCGGCTTCGCGATCTTGGTCTTCTGCGGGGCGACACGCTTGGCGGGTTCGGCAGCGGGCTTTACGACAGGCCTCGCTGCAGGCGCGGCGACAACGACAGCGGCGGGCTTCACCACCGGCTGGGCGACAGGCTGCGGGACGGCGGGCTTGGGAGCAGCGGCAGCGGGCTTGGCTTCGACCTTGGCGGCGGGCGCCTCGACCTTGGGAGCGAGCGCAACCGCGACCGGAGCAGCGACGGGCTTCACTTCGACCACGGGCTTGGCTTCCACAGGCTGGGCTACCACAGGCTTGGCCTCCGGAGCCTTGACGGGTGCAGCCTGCACGACCGGCGCGACCGGCTTCGGCTCACTCAGCGCCTTGACCGGCGCGAGGCTGACCGGCGCCTTGCCGGGGATCGTCTGCTTAGCCATCGGATCTCTCCTTCACGGTTTCGGCAGGACATGCCTGCGCGATAGATGCAACCGGGCACGAGCGAACTCCAGCGAGGTGAGTCTCACCCCATCGAAGAGTCACGCACCGGCCCGGCCGCTTGGTCGTGAAAGCCTGCTCCGCGCCCGCGGCGCTCAAGGCTTCACTTCAGCTTGGTCGCCTTGGCGGCGGTCTCGGCCGTCTTCTTGGCAACATCCTGCACGCTTGCGCCAACTTCCTTGAGCTGCGCCTGCAGCGCGGCGACCTGCGCCTTCAGGAACTCGGACTGGTGCTGGAGCACCTCATTCATGTCCTTCGACTTGACGAGCTTGTCGGCGAGATCGAAGGCGGCTGCGATGTTGTTCTCGGCATAGGACATCGCCTTTTTGGTCATGTCCTGGACGTTGACGCGGGCCGTCTCAGCCGAGCCATGGGCGCTGTCGACCGCCTTCTGGGCGGCGCCGATGAAGCCGTCGAAGGCCTTGCGAGCCTGATCGACGCTCTTTTCGGCGAAATCGCGCATCTCGGTGGGAACTTCGTAGGGAAGCTTGCCGTCCATGGTAGGTCCTCCTGCGACCGAGCCAAGCGTCCGCACCGTCTCCGGCGCCGCGCTTCTATTGTGCACTGCAATATCATTATTGCAGTGCAATGACAATGCCGCCACCGAGACGGCGGCGGGGGCATATTAACGCTGTTTTGAAACGTCAGGGGAGAGGCCGGGTTCCCGCATGGATTCACCCCGCTCGCGCGGTTATTAAAGATTTGTTAGGCATATTCGCGCGGGCTGGAGTCGCCAGCAGGCAGAGCGGAGCAGGATGAGCGAATCCGGACAGGATTGGAACGGCCTCACCGGCGCCCTGGCGCAGGATCCCGCACTCGCGGGCTTTGCCCGTGACGGCGCACTGCTGCTCTGGCCAGCCGGCGGCGATGCCCCGGTCTTCGCCAACGCCGGCGGCCGGGCGCTGCTCGGCACATTCGGCGGAGCTGACAAGCTTCCCGCGGCGACGCGCGAGCGTTTGCGCCTGCTTGCCGCTGGGCTCGCCTCACCGACGGCGCTGAGACTTGAAAGATTGCGGCTTGGCGCCTCCCTCGCAGGGCTCGTGACCTGCGGCTGCAAGCGCATCGAGACCGGCTCCGGCCTGGCGCTGGCCATCGGCGTCACCGCCTCCGAATTGCGCCGCCTCGGCATCACCGTGCCAAAGGACGAACCGACGGCGGTTGCTGCGCCGCCCCCTGCCGCGCCCCCAACGACGCCTGTCATGGCGGACACCGTTGCCGAATCACCCGAGCAGCCACGCCGCGCCAATCTGCGCTTCCTGTGGGAAAGCGACCTCGACGGGACGCTGGTCAGCCTGTCGCAGGATTTCGCCGCGCTGGTCGGCCCGAAGGCCGCGAGCGCGACTCAGGGGCGCAACTGGCCCGCGCTACTCGCGAGCGACATCGTCGATCTCGAGGGCGACCTGGCGACACGCCTCGCGACCTCCTCGACCTGGAGCGGCCGGGCCGTGCTCTGGCGCGTTTCCCCGGGCGAAGGGGCGCGCGTCGAGCTGTCCGGCTTCCCGCTGTTCGACGGCGAACGCAATCCCGCCGGCTTCCGCGGCTTCGGCCTCACCCGCTCGCCCGCCAACGAGGCTTTTCCGCAGCGGGAAGCGCCTGAAGAGGACGTCGCCTCCGTGGCTCCGGAGGCTGATATCCCGGCGGCAGAGCTGCCGGTCGCGGCTGTCGTGGAAGCCCCCACGCCCGCAGTTCCTTCGACCGAAGCTGCCGAGGCGGCGCCGATTGAGCCGGCCCGGGCAGAGGCCCGTGAAGACGAGACTGACGGCGTGCCGGCTAATGCGGACGTAACCGCTGAAGCGTCCTCCGAGCCGGAAGAAGCCGTAGAAGCACAAGACGCGCCGGCCGAGCCCAGGGCTTCGGATGACGATGCCACGACGGAGCAAGCCGAAGACGGTGGCGAGGCCGCAGAGGCCAGCGAACCGCCGCCGGCTCCCGAAGCGCCGCCGGCCAATGTCGTGCCGCTGCGGAATGGCCATCTGGCCGCCGTGCGCCCGGTGCTCGAGCCGTCCAAGACCCTGCTCTCCTCGGCCGAGCGCAACGCCTTCCGCGAGATCGCCAAGGCGCTCGGCGCCCGCATCGCCGGCGAGGAGGACGAGCCAGGCGGGCCGCGCCTGCCGGTCGCGGCGCAACTGCGCGTGCGGGAGAAGGAGACGAGCGACACTAAGGAAGAGTCGTCTGCCTCGGTTCCGGCGACTGCTGCGCCGGTGCCGCCCTCAGCTTCGGAAGGGCGCCCCCGCATCGCCAACGCCCATGCCGAGATTCTGGATCGACTCCCGATCGCAGTGCTGGTCAATCGCGACGAAACGGCGCTCTACGCCAACCGCACCCTGCTCGACCTGCTGGATTACGCCGACCTCGACGATCTCACTGCAGCTGGCGGCGTCAGCAAGCTGATCAGGGGGCTGAGTCACAACAGCGACGGCGCGATGATCCTGGTCGACCGCAGGGGCGGGCTGATCAGCGTCGACGGCCGGCTCTCCAGCGTGAGCTGGCAGGGCGAAGCGGCTACGCTCATGGCCTTCCGCAACAGCGTGCCGGGCGGCGACCTCAAGATGCTGACGCCCGAGGAGGCCGAGGAGCAGGAGCTCGCGGCCGAGTTCGCGGCGGAAGAAGAAGAGGCCACGTCCCGCGTGGAGCAGCTGCGGCTGGAGGGACAGGCCAACGACGCGCGCGTCTCCGAGCTGTCTGCGATGCTCGACACCGCGACGGATGGCGTCGTCACCGTCGACGGGCGCGGGCGCATCCTGTCGCTCAACAAGAGCGCCGAAGCGCTGTTCGGCTACGACCAGCGCGAGGTCGCCGGCGAGCTCTTCACGCTGCTCTTCGCGCCGGAGAGCCATTCGCCGGCCCTCGACTATCTCGACGGGCTGATCGGCGGCGGCGTCGCCTCGCTGATGAATGATGGCCGCGAGGTCATCGGCCGTGTGCGCCAGGGCGGGCGCATCCCGCTGTTCATGACCATGGGCCGCATCGCCGAAGGGCCGGACAGCAAGTTCTGCGCGGTGCTGCGTGACATCACCGCCTGGAAGAAGACCGAGGGTGAGCTGGTCGAGGCGCGCAAGACCGCCGAGAAGGCGAGCGCGCAGAAATCCGACGTGCTCGCCAAGATCAGCCACGAGATCCGCACGCCGCTCAACGCGATCATCGGCTTTGCCGAAGTGATGGCCGAGGAGCGCTTCGGCCCGATCGAGAACGAGCGCTACAAGGAATATCTGCGCGACATCCACCTGTCGGGCGGCTACGTCATCAGCCTGGTCAACGACCTGCTCGACCTCGCCAAGATCGAGGCCGGCAAGCTTGACCTCGACTTCGGTAGCGTCAACCTCAACGACATCGCGCTGTCCGCCGTGAACCTGCTGCAGCCGGAAGCGCAGCGCGGCCGCGTCGTGCTGCGCTCCGGCCTCGCGCCGAAGCTGCCGCCGGTCGTCGCCGACGAGCGATCGCTGCGCCAGATCGTGATCAACCTGCTCTCCAATGCGGTGAAGTTCACCGATGCCGGCGGGCAGGTGATCGTCTCGACCGCGCTCGGCGATCAGGGCGAGGCGATCCTGCGGGTCCGCGACACCGGCATCGGCATGGACGATGACGAGATCAAATTGGCGCTGGAGCCGTTCCGGCAGGTGCCGACGACGCGCAGATCGGGAGGTACCGGCCTCGGTCTGCCTTTGACCAAGGCGCTGGTCGAAGCCAATCGCGCGGCGCTCTCTATCACCAGCGTCAAGAAGGAAGGCACGCTGGTCGAGGTCACCTTCCCGCCGCAACGGGTGCTGGCGAGCTGAGGCCTGCTGCGCGGGTAGCGCCTCAATGCGCACGCCGGGGAAAGCGGGGCCGCACATTGGCGTGCGGCGCGGCCCGCTCTAGAGTTGCCATCCGGCCCCCGATCGGCGAGCATCCCCATGCAGTTCGCGCTCAGCGAAGAAGAAGAACTCATCCGCGAGAGCGCGCGCAAGCTCGCGACGGACCGGCTGGCGCCATTGGCCGAGCGGCTCGACCGCGGCGAAGGCCGACCGGAGTTCCTCGCCAACCTCAAGCTGCTCGCCGAGAACGGCTTCATGGCGCTCAACGTCAAGGGCCTGTTCGGCGGAACCGAGGCCGGCACCGTTTCCTTCGCCTTGGCGCTGGAAGAGCTTGCCGCCGCCTGCGCCTCGACGGCGGTCACGACCTCGGTGACCAACATGGTCGGCGAAGTCATCCAGGCCGTCGGCAACGAGGCGCAGAAATCGACCTATCTGCCGAAGCTGGCCGACGGGAGCTATCCCGCCGGTGCCTTCTGCCTGACCGAAGCCGGGGCGGGCTCCGACCCCGCCGGCATGAAGTTGCGCGCCCGGCGCGACGGCGACACCTATGTGCTCGACGGCCAGAAGATCTTCATCACCTCCGGTGAATATGCCGGGCTCTTCGTGGTCTGGGGCGTGACCGACCCCGACGTGCCGAAGGGCAAGGGTATCTCGGTCTTCCTGGTGCCGGCCGACATACCCGGCGTCAGTATCGGCAAGGCCGAAAAGAAAATGGGCCAGACCGGCTCGGCCACCAATACGATCCATTTCGACGGTGCGCGCATCCCGGCTGCCAATCTGATGGGCAAGGAGAATGATGGCTTCCGCGTCGCGGTCGGCGAGCTCGCCGGCGGGCGCATCGGCGTCGCCTCGGTCTCGCTCGGCATCGCCCGCGCCGCGATGGACGCGGCCAAGTCCTATGCGCGCGAGCGCAAGCAGTTCGGGCAGGCGATTTCCGACTTCCAGGGCCTGCAGTGGATGATCGCCGACCGCGAGCTCGACCTGCACGCGGCGCGCCTCCTGATCTTCGACGCGGCAGCGAAGAAGGATCGCGGCGAGCCCTTCGCCAAGGAGGCCTCGATGGCCAAGCTCTTCGCCTCGGAGGCGGCGCATCGCTGCACCGATACGGCGATCCAGATCCATGGCGGCGCCGGCTATTGCCGCGACTTCCCGGTCGAACGCTATGCGCGCGACGCCCGCATCACCCGGATCTATGAGGGCACCTCCGAGATCCAGCGCCTGATCATCGCACGTGAGACCTTGCGTCAGCTGGGCTGAGCTTCATAGATCATCGCGCGTCTGACCGGACGCGGTCACGATGATCTAGCACATTGTTATCGCATCGGATTTGTCCGAAAAGTGGATTCCACTTTTCGGTCCGATGCTATAGAATTTTCTTCTCCGCATCCGCTGGATTCGGAGTTCCTCCCCGCTCGCCGGAATCCTGCTCATGTCCCTGACCATCTATGGCTGCTATCGCTCGCGCGCGACGCGCAATGTCTGGCTCGCCAACGAGCTCGGCATCACCTTCAAGCATGTGCCGGTGATCCAGGTCTATCGCCTGCCCGATCCCAACGCCCCGGGCGCGCCGATCCATACTCGCAGCGCCGAGTTCATGGCGGTCAACCCGAACGGTCATGTCCCGTCGATCGACGATGACGGCTTCGTCCTGCACGAATCGCTGGCGATCAACCTCTACCTCGCTCGCAAGCATGGCGGGCCGGTCGCGCCGAAGGACGTCCAGGAGGAAGGGCTCGCCGCGATGTGGGCGCTCTGGGCCGCGACCGAATGCGAGACGAACGCGCTCAACCTGACCTACCATCTCGCAGCCTATCCGCCGGAGAAGCGTGACCCTGCCCTCGTCAGCAAGGCGCTCGAGGTGTTGGCCGCGCCATTCGCCGTACTCGACAAGGCCCTGGCGGGCGGCGGTGGCTATGTCATGGGCGGGCGCTTCACCGTCGCGGACATTAATGTCGCCGAGGTCATCCGCTACGCCAAGCCGGCGACGCAGCTCTTCGACGCCGCCCCGAACGTCAAGACCTGGCTCGACAAGCTGCACCAGCGCCCCGCCTTCAAGGCGATGTGGGCGGCGCGCGATGCGGAGCCGGCCTGACGCGTTTGGCGGAAATCGGGTGGCTGGGCCCGGCCCGGCCACCTACTGACGCAGGATGACCCGCCCTGCGAGGACAGATTGCGCCATGACACAGCCGACCTCCGCTCCCTCGCTCCGCATGGGCCCCACCGAGTGGCTCCTGCTGGTCGCCCTCTCGATCCTGTGGGGCGGCTCGTTCTTCTTCAACAAGATCACCGTGGCGGAATGGCCCCCCTTCGCCGTCGTGCAGGTGCGCGTCGGGTTGGCGGCGCTGGCGCTGCTGCTGGTGGTGCGGATCACCGGGCACTCGATGGCGGTCGGCCGCAGCGTCTGGCTGGCCTTCTTCGGCATGGGCATCCTCAACAACCTGATCCCGTTCAGCCTGTTCCTCTGGGGCCAGCAGCAGATCGCCAGCGGCCTCGCCTCGATCCTGAACGCGACCACGCCGGTCTTTGCCGTGCTGGTGATGCATTGCTTCGCCAATGAGAAGGCGACCGGGCTGAAGCTCGGCGGCGTGCTCGCCGGCCTGATCGGCGTCGGCATCCTGATGGGTCCCGATGTGCTCGGCGGCCTCGGCTCCAACCTCACGGCGCAGCTCGCTTGCATCCTCGCCGCGGTCTCCTATGCCTTCTCCGGCCTGTTCGGGCGGCGCTTCCGCGGCATGCCGCCGCTCGTCGCAGCTACGGGGCAGCTCACGGCCTCGACGGTGATGATCGTCCCGATCGTCTTTTTCCTGCACCCGCCCTGGACGCTGCCGGTCCCCTCGCAGCAGGCGATCCTGGCGGCGGTCGGCCTCGCCCTGATCTCGACGGCGCTGGCCTACATCATCTTCTTCCGGATCATGCGCACTGCGGGACCAAGCAACGTCATGCTGGTGACCTTCCTGATCCCGGTCAGCGCCATCCTGCTCGGCTCGGGGCTTCTTGGCGAAGAGCTGCTGCCCCGCCATTTCGCCGGCATGGCCGCGATCTTCGTCGGACTAGCCCTGATCGACGGCCGGGTCGCCGCACTGTGGAGCGCCAGGCAAGCCGACGCGCCAACAGCCTGACGAAGCCGCGGCCGGGCGCTCACAAGCTCCAAACGATCAATTCATTACCGCATCATCGGGCTCGAAGCGGCGTTCACCTCTGTGGACGCCGCTTTTTCGGCGCCGGGCTTTGTTGCCAATAAATTATGAATTGCTCTAGGGTCGCAAAACCGGCGGATAGCGCTAAAGGGCATAACCGAAACAACTGGCAGATATCACAAAAAACGATACGCCAGAGGGGAGCGCGACAACCATGGACCTGCGGCAGCTGCGATGTTTCATCGCGGTGGCGGAAGAGCTGCACTTCGGCCGGGCGGCCGAGCGGCTCGGCCTCGCACCACCAGCCCTTTCACGCCAGATAAGCGCGCTCGAGGACGAGCTCGGCGTCAGCCTGCTGACGCGCACCACAAGGCAGGTCGCGCTCACGCGCGCCGGCCTGATCATGCTGGAAGAGGCCAAGGCCATCCTCGTCCGGATGGAACGCGCATCGCGCTCGGTGCGCGAGGCGTCGCTGGCCTCGAGCAAGGTCTTGCGAGTCGGCGCGATCGACGCAGCCTCGTCCAGCTTCGTACCGGAGGCGCTGGTGACGTTCCGCTCGCGCCATCCCGGCATCGAGATCAAGTTCGTCGAGGCGATGACGGCGCCGCTGGTGCAGATGCTGGAGGCCGGCAAACTCGACCTCGCTCTGCTGCGCCCGCCGCGCAAGCCGACCGACTGCGCCTTCGAGATCCTGCGCGTCGAGCGGCCCATCGTGGTGCTGAGCGAGAGCCACCCGCTTGCGGCGCGTGAATTCCTGACGATGCAGGACCTGGTCGGTGAGCCCTTCGTCGTGCCGTCGAAGCGGATCCGCCCCTTCGCCTACGACCTCGTCATGGCTTATTTCGAGAGCGTCGGGGCGGTGCCCAACGTCACCATCGAGGCGACAGAGAAGCCAGCGATGATGTCCGCGGTCGCGGCCGGCCTCGGCATGGCGCTGGCGCCGGACTGGGTCTCGCGGCTGAGCTTCCCGGGCGTCACCATGCGGCGCCTGCGCGGCGCGCTGCTCGACCCGCCGCCGCCCGGCGCGCTCGTCGGCGTTGCCTGGCGGCCGCACCAGAAGCTCGCCGCCCGCGACGACTTCCTCGCCATTCTGCGCGAGAGCGTGACCCTTATCGACGAGGGCCACGTCTTGCCGTTCAGCGTCAACGGGCGTGGCAAAAAGCCTGCCATCCGCACAGCAACCACCCGAGCCGGAGGACATTGATGAGTCTGAACAAGATCGAGGCCGCGCGAGGTTGGCGCGTCCGTTCGACACAGGACCTGGCCGCCGGCCTGTTCATGATCGCGCTCGCCGGGCTGGCCCTCATCCTGTCGAGCGACCTTCCGACCGGGACGCTGCGCCAGATCGGCCCGGGCATGCTGCCCAAGGCCTTCGCCTGGATCTGCGCCGGCCTCGGCGCGGTGCTCGCCTTCAACTCGCTGCGCTACAATGGCGAGAAGCTCGCCGGCTGGTCCTGGCGCGGCGTCATCTTCGTGCTCGGCGCGGCGGTCGCGTTCGGCCTGACCATCCGTGGCTTCGAGATCGGCCCGCTCAAGGTGCCGCAGCTCGGCATGCTCGTCTCCGGCCCGCTGGTCGTGATCATCTCCGGCCTCGCGGCGGAGGATGTGAAGCCCAAGGAACTGATCATCTTCGCGATCGCCATGACGATCGGCTGCGCCCTGATGTTCAAATACGCGCTGGGTCTGCCGATCCCGCTGGCACCCTGGCTGCTGGGGATCTGATCCATGGCTGAAATGCTCGCCCACCTCTCGCTCGGCTTCGGCGTCGCGCTGACGCTGAAGAACATCGCGCTCTGCTTCGTCGGCTGCCTGGTCGGCACGCTGATCGGCGTGCTGCCCGGTGTCGGCCCGGTCGCCACCATCGCCATGCTGCTGCCGATCACCTTCGGGCTCGACCCGGTCGGCGCGCTGATCATGCTCGCCGGCATCTATTACGGCGCGCAGTACGGCGGCTCGACCACGGCGATCCTGGTCAACATCCCGGGCGAGGCCACCGCCGTCGTCACTACGCTCGACGGCCACCAGATGGCCAAGCAGGGCCGTGCCGGCGTCGCTCTGGGCACCGCTGCGATCGGCTCCTTCGTCGCCGGCTGCGTCGCGACCGTGATCATCGCCGCGCTCGGCGCGCCGCTGACCCGGCTCGCCTTGCTGTTCGGCCCGGCCGAATACTTCTCGCTGATGGTGATGGGCCTGTGCTTCGCGGTCGTGCTGGCGCGCGGCTCGATCCTCAAGGCCTTCTGCATGATCATGCTCGGCCTGCTGCTCTCGACCGTCGGTACCGACCTTGAGACCGGCCAGGAGCGCATGACCTTCGGCTTCCCGCCGCTCTCGGACGGCGTCGACTTCGCCGTGCTGGCGATGGGCGTGTTCGGCTTCGCCGAGGTGCTGCGCAACCTGGAGACCCCGGAAGCGCGCGACGTGGTCAAGTCGAAGATCGGCCGCCTGCTGCCCGACTGGAACGACATCAAGCAGTCGGCGGCGCCGTGCATACGCGGTACCTTCATCGGCGGCATCCTCGGCATCCTGCCCGGCAATGGCGCGGTGCTCGGGCCGTTCGCGAGCTACACGATCGAGAAGAAGCTCGCCAAGGATCCCTCGCGCTTCGGCAAGGGCGCGATCGAGGGCGTCGCCGGGCCGGAATCGGCCAACAATGCCGGCGCGCAGACCGCCTTCATCCCGCTGCTCACCCTCGGCATCCCGCCGAATGCGGTGATGGCGCTGATGGTCGGCGCGATGACCATCCACGGCATCATCCCCGGCCCGCAAGTCATGACCAAGAACCCCGACCTGTTCTGGGGCATGATCGCTTCGATGTGGATCGGCAACCTGATGCTGCTGATCATCAACCTGCCGCTGGTCGGCGTCTGGGTGAAGCTGCTGCAGGTGCCCTACCGCCTGATGTTCCCGGCGATCCTGATCTTCTGCTCGATCGGCATCTACTCGGTGAACAACCAGCCGGTCGACGTCGCCTTCACCGCGCTGTTCGGCCTGTTCGGCTACCTCCTGATCAAGCTCGGCTTCGAGCCGGCCCCGATGCTGCTCGGCTTCGTGCTCGGCAAGCTGATGGAGGAGAAGCTGCGCCAGGCGCTGATCATCTCGCGCGGCTCGTTCATGACCTTCCTGGAGCGGCCGATCTCGGCCGGCCTGCTGCTGGTCGCTGTCGTCATCCTCGTGATCGCGCTCCTGCCGTCGATGTCGAAGAAGCGCGACGAGGTCTTCACCGAATGACGGGGTTGCCTGCCAGCCCCGCCTTGCCATCCTCGCCATATCGTTTCCAGGGAGAGAGATTGATCATGAAGAAGCTCGTACTCGGTCTTGCTGCAGCGCTCGCCTTCACGCTGCCGGCGCAGGCCCAGTCCAAATACCCGGAGCGGCCGATCACCATGATCGTGCCCTTCGCCGCCGGCGGGCCGACCGACATCATCGCTCGCATCGTCAGCGAGAACATGTCGAAGACGCTCGGCCAGCAGATCGTGGTCGAGAACGTCGCCGGCGCCGGCGGCACCACCGGCATCGCCCGTGCGCTCACGGCTGCGCCGGACGGCTACACCATCTCGATGGGACATCTGGGCACCTTCTCGGCTGCTCCGGCGACCTATCCCGGCCTGAAATACGACCCGATAAACGGCATGCAGGCGATCGGCCTCGCCGGTGGCACGCCGATCCTGATCGTCGCCAAGAAGGCATTTGCGCCGAAGGACCTCAAGGAGTTCGTCACCTATGTGAAGGCGAACACCGACAAGGTGAACGAGGCCCATGCCGGCGTCGGCTCGGTGTCGTGGACGACCTGCACCCTGCTCAAGGGCCAGCTCGGCGTGCCGAAGCTGAACTCGGTCGCCTATCGCGGCACCGGCCCGGCTCTGAACGACCTGGTCTCCGGTCAGGTCGACTTCATGTGCGATCAGATCGTCAGCGTCGCCGAGCAGATCAAGGCGGGCACGATCAAAGCCTATGCCATCGCCTCGGCACAGCGCTCGCCGGCGCTGCCCGACGTCCCGACGACCACGGAAGCCGGGTTGCCCGAGTACCAGATCGAGGCCTGGAACGGCATCGCCGGGCCGAAGGGCATGCCGAAGGAGGCCGTCGACAAGCTGGTCGACGCGCTCGGCAAGGCGCTCGACGACGAGACCGTCAAGAAGCGCCTACTCGACCTCGGCACCGTGCTGCCGACCAAGGAAGAGCGCACCCCGGCCGGCTTCGCTGCGATCATCAAGCGCGACGCGGACAAGCTCTCGCCGGTGCTCGCCGCCGCGCCGAAGCAGTAAGCGCCTGACGCATAGACTTGCAGACGGCGGGCCTCGGGCCCGCCGTTTTCTTTTGACGGCGACACACTACGATGTGGACATGCGCCGCATCACCTTGCCCGTCTCGCCGATCTCAGCCGAAGCCTTCGCTCCCTATGGCCGCGTGCTCCGTCCCGCTGACGGACGCGATACCGGCCGCGAAGGCTATGACATCTGGATCCAGCCCTTCGCCGCCGAAAGCCGGCCTCGGCTGCAGATCGTGCGCTATCATGCGCGCCCCTTCGTGGTCGCCCTGATCGAGCGGCATCTGCATGTCACCGAGGCGCGCCAGCCGCTCGGCGGGCCGTCCGCCATCATCGTGGTCGCCGAGCCCTCCGACACCCCGCCGGCGCCCGAGACGCTGCGTGCCTTCCGGCTCGACGGCGAAGGTGTGCTGTTCCATCGCGGCACCTGGCACGCGATCGACGCCTATCCAGAGCACGGCAGCCACGCCGACTTCCTGTTCCTGTCGGAGGAAGCGACCGTGAACGAGCTGTTCGACAATCCCGGTCGCACGCCCCAGCGCACCCAGGTTCACGATTTCCGTGCCGCCGGGATCGAGCTCGTGATCGACGCCAACGCCTTGTTCGAGCAGGGAAACCCCTAGCGGCTTGTCACGATCGTTCACAGCTCGTGACCGCCTGTGCGGAACCTGAGGCAGAGCTTGCCCGTTTCCTTCCCCGAGGTTTCCACTCTGGAAGGAGAACGGACATGTTCAAGAAGCTTGCTCTCGTCACCGCCCTCGCCATCGTCCCGGCGGCGGCTTTCGCCCAGAATCCGGACGGCGCCCAGGGCGGCGCGGCCAGTGGCATCGTCGGCGGCGCGACCGCGGGTGCTGTCGGCGGCGCCGTGGTCGGCGGCCCGGTCGGCGCAGTCGTCGGCGGCGTCGGTGGCGCTGTGGTCGGCGGCTTCACTGGTGCGGTGATCGGCGACAATGCCCCGCGCTTCCGCACCTATGTGGTCGAGCAGCGCGTCCCGTCCTACGCCTATGCCGAGCCGGTAGCGGTCGGCACCGTTCTGCCGCAGCAGGGCGTGGTCTATCGCGAGGTGCCGGCCGAGTTCGGCGAGCGCGCCAGCGGCTATCGCTACACGGTGGTGAACAACCGCGCCGTGCTGGTCGAGCCGCAGACCCGCCGTGTGGTGCAGATCATCGAATGATCCAGGCAGATCCGCAGGTTGCTCGCGCCATCGCGGCCTGGGCAACCACTCCGGATCGCAAGGCCCGCCCCGGCAACGGGGCGGGCTTTTTTCTCGTCAGCGAGCCAGCGGCAGCCAGAGCCGCCTGTCGAAATCGAAGGGCTGGGTCCCGACGATCGCGATCGCTGGGGCATCACGATGACGCGGATTGATCAGGACATTGGCGCTGCGCGGCGCGATGAAAGACGGCACCCTGAGAAGCGCGCTCTCGCCCGCGGCCAGCCAGGTATCGCCGAGCGATCTCGGTTCCTCCACCATCTCGCCCTCGCTAATCGACGCTGCCCCGGTCTCGATCTCGATCAGCACATAATCGTCCGGGATCAGTTCAGGCGCGAGATCGAGATGGACGCGCACCTCGAGGATGGCGAGTGCCGGGTTCTCAGCCGCATAGACGACGGGACGCCCCGGCGAATTCCAGCGCCCACCGTAGAGCCGCGCCCCCTCGCCGCTCAGGTCGGCGAAAGGCGCGCGAGCAACGCGCCAGACCCGCATCAAGCAGCGATGCCGTGGGCGATCCTGCCGAGCAACGCTTCGACCTGAGCCGCGCCTTCCCCCGTATCGAGCAGGGCCAGCGGCTTCTCACCATCGAGCGCCGTAGTCGGCCGACGCAGCCAGGCGGCCGCCTTGCCTTGCGAACCGAACGTGACTTCGGCTTCCGCGATGACACGCGCGGCGCGCATCAGCCGGTCGGACTGTTCGGTCGTCAACGTTCCGATCTTACGGCGGTGGCTCAAGGTCTTGCGCGGCAGCACGAGCTCGTCGATCTCGGCCAGAGTCATCCGGCCGCTCTCGATCACGTGCTCAATCGTCCGCACCGGAAAACCATGCCGTACGGCAGCGATGAGGTCGCGGCTGCTGACCGCGGGGCGTCCCAGCGCCGCCTGGCCGCCGACGACATCCAATGCAGTCAGGGCAACCATGAGAATGCTCCTTGGCGATATGCCTACAAGATAGGGGCATATCGCCAAATCTGCAAGGTTGAGACGTCAACGCGTGCCGAACATCCGGTCGCCGGCGTCGCCGAGGCCGGGGACGATGTAACCGTGATCGTTGAGGCGCTCGTCGATCGCCGCCGTCCAGATGCGCACATCCGGATGGGAATCGCGCATGCGGGCAATGCCTTCCGGCGCCGCAAGCAGGCAGACGAAGCGCAGATCCTTAGCGCCGCGCTCCTTCAGCCGGTCGACCGCCGCCACCGCCGAGTTCGCCGTCGCCAGCATCGGGTCCATCACCACGATCATGCGGTCGGCGATATCGGAGGGCGCCTTGAAATAATACTCGACCGCCTGCAGCGTCTGCGGATCGCGATAGAGGCCGATATGGGCGACGCGAGCGGCGGGAACGAGCTCGAGCATGCCGTCGAGGAAGCCGACACCGGCGCGCAGGATCGGCGCGAAGACCAGCTTCTTGCCGGAGATGACAGGCTGCATCGATTTCTGCAGCGGCGTCTCGATCTCGATCATCTCGGTCGGCAGGTCGCGCGTGACCTCGTAGCAGAGCAGCATGCCGATCTCGTTCAAGAGCTGGCGGAAGCTCTTGGTCGAGCGGTCCTTCTCGCGCATCAGCGTCAGCTTGTGCTGCACCAGCGGGTGGTCGACGACGGTGACGCCGTTAGCGCTCGTGGCCATGCAATCCTGATCCCCCTCGTCTTCTTCTGGTCTTAGAATACCGTGCCGTCGCTGACGATGGTCAAGGGCGGACCGCCATCCTCGCGCTTCTCGCGGGCGATGCGGCGGCCGGCGGCCCAGGTGCCGCCCTCCAGCACCTTGGCCAGCGGCAACTGCTCGGCGCTCAGCCCAAGCTCGGCCCGCACCAGTTCGCCGATCTTGTCGAGCAGCGCAACCGTCAGCGCCCGCCACTCCACGACCAGTTGCGAGCCGACCTCATGGCCACGCGCCGCATCGGCAGAGTCCTTCAGTTCGAGCACGCCGAGATCGAGCAGAAGCCCGCCATTGCGGTATTCCGGCAGGCCGGTGAGATCGTCGATGCCGACGACCTGGATACCGGCCCATTGCAGCGGCTCGATCAGCGAATAGCTCAGCCACTGCGACAGCTTGTGGAAGGGCACGATGCCGGCCGTGACCTCGCCCGGCGCGATCAATGGGTGCTTCCAGCTGTCACCGAGTGCGATGCCGGCATAGCTCAGGCGCGAGGGCCAGATGCCGCCGAGCACCTCGAGCACCTGCGAGAGGATATAGGCGGCGCGGATCGAACGGCCCTCGGCCGCCTCGACCAGCCGGTCGAACAGGTCGCCGGGCCGGGTCAGCCCATGCTTCTCCAGCTCCTCGCCGAGGCGGTTGAGCAGCGCGGCGCGGCCTCCCAGCCCTATGAGCGGATTGCCGTCCGAGACCTGGAAGCCGGCCGCCAGCGCTTCAACGTCGAGATGCTCGAGCGCAGCGACATCCACCCGCAGCGGCTCGGCCGGATTGCTGGAGAAGGCTCCGGCGGCGAACATGTCGAGCGAGGCCAAGGCCAGCCCTTCCGAGCGGCCGATGCTCTGGCCGGTCACCGCATCGCGATAGCGCCAGTCGGCGCCGGCGCCGGCATCGAGCAGGACGCTGACGACAGCCAGATCATAGGCGGCGCGGCCCCTCGCCCGGGCGTCGGGGAAATGCGCCTTCGCATCGAGCAGCTGCCAGCGATCCATGCCGGCGATGATAAAATGGCGCCAGCGGGCATGGAAGGGAATGTCGAGCGCCGGATAGTTCTGGCGGATCGTCTCCAGCACATAAGCGGCGCAGGCCGGCAGCCGCTCGGGATGGACGCTGAAATGCGCCAGCCGGCCCTCGAGGCCGAGCCGCAACATCTCCTGCGCGCGCTCACGGACGGCAACCGGCTTGAGCAATTGGCGGACGGCTTCGGGATTGGTGTCAGGCATAGGCGGGATCAGAACTTTTCAAGGTCGCGGCCGACAGTGGCCTTGAGTGCATTGTCGCCAGGCGCGCCGTCCGGCGAATAGTAGCCCGCCGCCTTCTTGGCCTCGATCTCGACCGAGGCGTCCGGCGGGACCAGCTCGGGCGGGATGGCGACGCGCTCGCCGATCTCGATGCCGCTTTCGACCATGGCGTCGTATTTCATGTTCGACATCGACATCAGCCGGTCGATCCGCTTCACGCCGAGCCAATGCAGCACGTCCGGCATCAATTGCTGGAAGCGGGCATCCTGCACGCCGGCGACGCATTCGGTGCGCTCGAAATAGGTCGCGGCAGAATCGCCGCCTTCCTGGCGCTTGCGGGCATTGTAGACGAGGAACTTGGTGACCTCACCGAGCGCCCTGCCCTCCTTGCGGTTGTAGACGATCAGGCCGACGCCGCCGTTCTGCGCCTCCTTCACGGCTTCCTCGATGCCATGCACGAGATAAGGCCGGCAGGTGCAGATATCGGAGCCGAAGACGTCGGAGCCGTTGCACTCGTCATGGACGCGGCAGGCCAGCGTCTTCTTCGGATCGGAAATCGCCGAGACCTCGCCGATGACATAGGCCGTGATCGAGCCGATCGGCGGCAGGAAGACCTTGAGGTCGGGCCGCGTCACCAGCTCCGGATACATCCCGCCGGTCTGCTCGAACAACGTGCGACGCAACTCGTTTTCGCTGGTGGCGAAGCGCTCGGCTATCCCCGGCAGGTGCCAGACCGGATCGACCGCGATCTTCGTGACGCTGATGTCGCCGGAGCCGTGCAGGATGGCGCCATCAGCCGCCAGCCGGTGGCCGACCATGGCGGCGAGGATCTCGGGCAGGTTGAGCCGCGCCTTGGTGACCGCGATGGTCGGGCGGATGTCGATACCCTCACCGATCCACTTGCCGAAATCCTGGGCGACGCGGTGGCCGAACGGATCGAGCGAGACGATCCGACCGGGATCGAACCATTGCGGCTGCGGCAGGATGTCGGAGGTCGGATGGGTGTTGGTCAGGTCCGGGCGCTGTGCCGGATTCATGGCGCGGGCGGAGATGGCGAGCGCGCGATAGACCGAATAGGAGCCGCCATGGGCGCCGATGACGTTGCGGTCGGCCGGATTGGTCGTCGAGGCGATGACGGGGCCTCGCTCCGCCGGCGTGCCGGCACCCCACTGGATCGGGAAACGGGTCGAAGCGTTGCCGGGCTCGGGATGCGAGGTCAGGCGGATATGGCTGGTGCGGTTCTGCGAAGTCATCGCGGCGATCGCTCGATCTGTCGACCATGGCTGCGGCCATGCTCGAACGGGAAAGGGCCCCGGGACGGTTCGCGTCCGGGGCCCTCTGGACCGCTGAGATTCTGGATCAGCGCAGCATTTTCGTCAATTGCCGGTTGAAGACGTCACCACCGCCACGGCCGGGCCTTGTCCCGACCATCCATGTCCTCGCCGGTCACGGGCGATGTTCGCATGGATACTCGCCACGGGGCGAGCATGACGGCGGCCCCTTTGGCTAGAACACTGCGAGATAACGCAGCAACGAGATGATGCCGATGATGATGACGATGATCTGGATGATGTTCTTGACGTTGCCGTCAACCGGCAGCATCCGCACCAGATAAAGCACAAGCACGATCACCAGGACGGTGATCAAGAGCGAAATCAAAAGGCCCATGGCTCAAATCCTCTTATCGCGGCCGAAAGCCGGCCCCCCGAGGTGCTCGCTGCGACACGTTCGCAGGCAGCGGCCTCGGAGAAGAGAACGTCGAGCCCGGGGAAAAAGTTCCGGAAGGGGAGATGGTTGAGGGATTGGGAAAGCCATCATGGTCGGGCTTGTCCCGACCATTCACGTCTTCGCTCCACCAACCGAAGCCGGTGTTCAAGACGTGGATGCTCGCCACAAGGGCGAGCATGACTGACAGGGCGCGTCATTCCCGGGCGGAGCGAAGCGCAGACCCGAGAATCTCATGACGAGAAGGCGCCAATGGAGCCCCCTCCGGCCTGAGATGCTCGGGTCGAGCCCGAGCATGACGCCTGGTTACCCTGCGATCCGCCCGAAATCCGCCACGGCGCGGGTCGCCTCGCGCAGCTGGTTCAAGAGCTTGAGGCGGTTGGCGCGCAGGGCCGGATCGGGATCGTTGACCGTGACCTTGTCGAAGAAGGCGTCGACCGCCGGCCGGAGCTCGGCGAGAGCCGCCATGGCGCCCTCATAGTCCTCGGCAGCGACCGCGGCTTCCGCCTTCGGCGTCGCCTGGGCGAGCGCGACCGCGAGCGCCTTCTCCTCGATCAGCCCGGCATCGGCGATGAGCTGGAGATCGGCCTTGCCGGCAAAGGCGCCCTCGCCGTCCTTCTTCTCCTCGGCCTTGAGGATGTTGGCGGCACGGCGATAGCCGGCGAGCAGGTTCCTGCCGTCTTCGGTGTCAAGGAAGCGGCCGAGCGCGGCGACACGACGGGTTATGAGCAAGAGGTCGTCATTGGCCGACGCGCCCTCGCCCAGCACCGCATCGACCAGATCATGCCGCGCGCCCTGATCACGCAGCATCACCTTCAGGCGATCGTGGAAGAAGGAGAGGAGGTCAGAGAGAACATTATTCATTCTCTCCAGAGTTGCTTGTTTAGCTGCCGAGTCATCCACCTGATCGAGCGATGCAAGAATTCGCTCTGCAGCATCCGCATTCCCGACAGCAAGCGCTGCGCTGGAAATCGCTTCGCTGATCGGCACAAAAAACTCTAACGCCAGTCGATGAACTTGCGGGACAGTCGCAGACTTCAAGATAGGTCCAAGCTGCAACCGCACCCCATTTTCCACCACCAGCCGGATCACGCCCAGCGCCGCGCGGCGCAGCGCATAGGGGTCCTTGCTCCCGGTCGGCTTCTCGTCGATCGCCCAGAAGCCGACCAGCGTGTCGAGCTTGTCGGCGAGCGCCACTGCGACTGAGACACGATCGCTCGGGACGCGGTCGGAGGGGCCGAGCGGCTTGTAGTGCTCCTCAATGGCCGCTGCGACCGAGGCGTGCTCGTCCTGCAACTCGGCGTATTTCCGCCCCATCAGCCCCTGAAGCTCGGGAAACTCGCCGACCATCTCGGTCGGTAGGTCGGCCTTGGCGAGCCTGGCGGCGCGCTCGGCCAGCGCCGGATCGGCGCCGACGATCGGGGCGAGTTCCTTCGCCAGCGCGGCGATGCGCTGGACGCGCTCGCCTTGCGTGCCGAGCTTGGCGTGGAAGACGACGCCGAGCTTGTCGAGTTTCGCCATGCGCTGGTCGAGCGGCTTGGCGAGATCGAGCCCAAGCTTGTCGGCGCTCTCCTTCAACGTGTCGAGATCGGGCAGCGGACCGCGATCGGTCTGCCAGAAATAGGCGGCGTCAGAGAGGCGCGCCCGCACCACGCGGCCATTGCCGGCGGTGATCGCCAGGCCGCCATCGCTGGCCATCAGGTTCGAGACCGGGATGAAGCGGTTGGCGAGTTCGCCGCTATTGGGATCGCGCAGCACGAAGCATTTCTGGTTGGCGCGGATGGTGGCGCGGATCGCTTCGCCGGGGATTTCGAGGAAGCGCTCCTCGAAATCGCCCATCAGCACGACCGGCCATTCGACGAGGCCGGCGACCTCCTCCAGCAGCCCCTCGTCCTCGACCAGTTCCAGCCCCGCGGCGAAAGCGAGATTCCTGGCGTCGGCGAGAATGATCTCCTTGCGGCGATCGGCGTCGAGCACCACCTTGGCCCGCTCCAGGCTCGGGACATAGTCGTCGAAGCGCTTGACCGTGATCGGGCCGGGCGCATGGAAGCGATGGCCATAGGTGACGTTGCCGGATTTGATGCCGTCGACCTCGAAGGGCACGACCTCCGGATCCTCGGTCTCGGCGCCGAAGGTACAGAGGATCGAGTGCAGCGGGCGGACCCAGCGCAGCGAACCGCTCTCTGCCGAAGCCATGCCCCAGCGCATCGATTTCGGCCAGGGGAAGGCGCGGATGACCGCCGGCACGATCTCGGCGATGGCCGCGACCGTCTCCTGCCCCGGCTTCTCGATCACGGCGACATAAGAGTCGCCCTTCTTGGGGTCGCTGACGATCGTTGCCTGGTCGAGCGAGGCCAGTCCCGCAGCCTTGAGGAAGCCCTGCACCGCAGCCTCGGGCGCGCCGACGCGCGGCCCTTTCCGCTCCTCGCGGAAATCGCGGCCGCGCACCGGCAGGCCGGCGATGGTGAGCGCGAGGCGGCGCGGCGTCGCGAAGGCCTTGGCGCCTTCATAGGTCAGGCCGCGCTCGACCAGCGCATCGGTGACGAGCTTCTTCAGGTCGTCCGCCGCCTTGCGCTGCATGCGGGCCGGGATCTCTTCCGAAAAGAGTTCGAGCAGGAGATCAGGCATCAGTTCGCTCCCCCGCCGGCGGTCTTCAGCCAGGCGGCGCCGCAGGCCTTGGCGAGCTCGCGCACGCGCAGGATGTAGCTCTGGCGCTCGGTGACCGAGATCACGCCGCGTGCATCGAGCAGGTTGAAGACATGGCTCGCCTTGATGCACTGGTCATAGGCCGGCAAGGCCAGCTTGTGCTGGGCGGAATTGGCGTCCTCCCTCGCGTCGCCGGCGGCGAGCAGCGCCTTGCACTCGGCCTCGGCATCGCTGAAGTGGCGGAACAGCGTCTCGGTGTTCGCGTACTCGAAATTATGCCGCGAAAACTCCTGCTCGGCCTGCAGGAAGACGTCGCCATAGGAGACGCGGTCCTCACCTTCGAGGCCGTTGAAGTTGAGATCGTAGACGTTCTCGACGCCCTGGACATACATGGCGAGGCGCTCGAGCCCATAGGTCAATTCACCCGCGACAGGCGCGCATTCGACGCCAGCCACCTGCTGGAAATAGGTGAACTGGCTGACTTCCATGCCGTCGCACCAGCACTCCCAGCCAAGGCCCCAGGCACCGAGCGTCGGGCTCTCCCAATCGTCCTCGACGAAGCGGACATCGTGCAGGGCCAGATCGACGCCGATCGCCTTGAGCGAGTCGAGATAGAGCTGCTGCAGGTCCGGCGGCGACGGCTTCAGGATCACCTGGAACTGGTAATAGTGCTGCAGCCGGTTCGGGTTCTCGCCATAGCGGCCATCCTTGGGCCGGCGCGAGGGCTGGACATAGGCCGCCTTCCAGGGCTTGGGCCCGAGCGCGCGCAGCGTCGTCGCCGGGTGGAAGGTACCGGCGCCGACTTCCATGTCGTAGGGCTGGAGGATGACGCAGCCGCGCTCGGCCCAGAAGCGCTGCAAGGTCAGCAGCAGCCCCTGGAAGGAACGGGTCGGGTTCAACGGATCGGAGGACGCGGCCAAGGGCATCAGCCTTTTAAATTGTCGAGAAACATGCGGCGTGATTAGGGGCTGGCGACGCTCATGGTCAAGCGCAACGGCATGTCCCGGGACTGTCGCCAGAGATGCGTCGTCTCGCCGGTGGGCGCAATTCCAGCCGCAGAACCGCTGCACAGTTCTGCAGGAATTGCTCCTGGCAATGAATGACCCATGAACCCTTCGGCAAGCATCGCGTTCATATAGAGGCGGCTATTGTCGCCCTATCGAACGGTCCGCGGCGCTCGGGGCGAGCGCTTGAGACGGGCCGACGCGACAAGCAGGAGTACACAATGCTGTCGAATCGTATCGCCGCCGCCCTGTTCGGTGCCGGCGCCCTTCTCTTCACCGGCCTCGCCGTCGCCCCGGCCAATGCCGCGCCGATCGCGGCCGGCAGCGTCCCGGCCACCACCGGCCAGATCGAGCAGGTCCAGTATTACGGCCGGCCCTATTATGGCCCGCGCCGCTATTATGGCCGCCCGGTCTATCGTCCGCGCTGCTATTTCGTCGACCGGCGCGTCTGGAACGGCTGGCGGTGGGTGATCCGCCCGGTGCGCGTCTGCCGCTGACGCGATAGCCCCTCGAAGGGCCTGGCGGCACGCGCCGTCAGGCCCCGAGGCCAGCCGGCAGCCATAATGACGCCCGATCGCCGCGCCACAGGCCGGCCCCGTTCATGAAGAAGGATACGATATGCTTCGCAAGTTTTTCCTTGGCCTCTCGGCCGCCGCGGTGCTCGGCGCCGCCTCGCTCGGCGTGAGCGCCATCACGGCAGCTCCGGCCGATGCCCAGGCCCTGAGCGGCGGCTATCCCTATCCCGGCAGTGGCAGCCGGCATCCGTCGGCGCCGGGCTACAGCAATCCCGGCTGGGGCGGCGGTCCGCATGTCCGCCCGCGGCCGGGCTATGGCCGCCCACACTATGGGCAACGCTGCCGCATCGTCGACCAGCGCGTCTGGAACGGCCGCCGCTGGGTGATCCGCCCGGTGCGCGTCTGCCGCTGACGGCCACCTGGCTTCATGAAGACAGGCTGAACGGCGCGGCCACGCCCCGTTCAGCCCCGCGACCGCTAACTGGCCGCCACGATGATGCCCGATTGCCCCGGCACAGGCCGGGCCTATCAGCGAAGGAGGTAACCATGCTTCGCAAACTTGTTCTTGGACTTTCCGCCGCGGCCGCGCTCGGTGTGGCCGGCCTCGGCATGGGTGCGGTCACCGCCACACCGGCGGAGGCGCAGGCGCTGGGCGGCGGCTATGGCCCTCATGTCTGGGGCGGCGGCGGTTACTATGGCCGCCCGCGTTACGGCTATGGTGGGCCACGCTATGGCTATGGTGGACCGCGCTACGGCTATGGCGGCGGCTATTACGGCCCGCGCTGCTATGTCCGCCCGGTCCGCTATTGGGACGGCTGGGGCTGGGTGGTGCGCGAGCGCCGCATCTGCCGCTGAGCTTAACTCTAGGCGAGCACGGCCTCGCCACGATGGAGCGCCTCGCTGAAGGCGCTGAAGCGCCCATCCGCGCCGTTGAGAACCAAAGCCGGCAGCAACGCTGCCGGCTTTTTGCTGCCGAGGCGGCCCGAGACGATCACCCGGATTGCCGGCCGCTCGGCCTGCCCATGGATCGGGCGGATTTCGATCGCGCCGAAACCCGTCTCCAGCCCAGTGAGAATCGCTCCCAGAGCTTCGGCGCGGTGGATGATGCTGACGCCGCCGCCCGGCTTCAGCAGATGGCGCGCCGTCTTCAGCCAGTCGTCCAGGGATTGTCCGGCGACATGCGCCGCACGGCGATTGGCAACTGGCGAGGCGCGGACCTCGCTTGCTTCGAAAAAGGGCGGATTCATCGCTACCCAGGCCATGGATGCTACCGCCAGCCCCTCACGGGCAAGATCGCTGTTGCGCTCACCAATCGTCCCGACCGCGACGCGCACCCGGCCGCCCAGGTTATTGAGCCCGGCATTGCGAGCCGCGAGCGCCGCAAGCTCCGGATCGCGCTCGACCAGAACGACCTCCAACCCCGGCTGGCGTAGCGCGACGGCGAGCCCGACCGTGCCGACGCCAGCGCCGAAATCGGCGAGCGGTCCTGCATCCAGCTCCGGAATCGCGGCGGCCAGCAGCACGGCATCCGAGCCGGCGCGATGACCTTTCACCGGCTGCAGCAGGCACAGGCGCCCGCCGAGCAGCCGATCCTCGCCGATCTCACCGAGACCGGGTGCCTCAGCGCTATTCTCAGGGTTGTTCATGGCGCAATTCGCCGCCATAGCCGGCTTCGACCAGCAAGGCGCGGGCGCGCTTGCTGTCCTGCTCGCGCACCAGCAGGCGCCGCGGAAAGGCGCCGATCATGCCTTCGAGCGAGCTGATGTGCTGGTCGGCGATCAGGCAGTCGAGATTGGCCGAGGCCAGCAGCGCCTCGATGGCGCCGAGCAGGACGAGATCATTGGAGCGGACGAGTTCGTGCATGCCGTCATGGAGCCCACGAGGCCGGCCCGGCGCAACAGGAAAGATCGCATAGCCCGGGTCAGAACGGCAGCGCAGCGTCAAACTGCTGCGTCGCGAAAGGATTGCCGGGGCTGGCCACGCATGCGACGTTTGTGGCAAGGGCATGGGCGCGCGGATGCGCGAGAATGAGGCCGGAGTTTGCGCGTGGGCGTCGTCGTAGCTTTCGAAGACAAGGACACCAGCCAGGGCGGCATCGAGCCGCTGGTCGGGCTGACGCGCGCCGACATGGAACGCGTCAACGCGATGATCCTGTCGCGCACCGGCTCCGAGGTCACGATGATCCCGGAAGTCGCGAACCATCTGATCTCCTCCGGCGGCAAGCGCCTGCGGCCGATGCTGACCTTGGCGACGGCAGCGCTCTGCGGCTATCGCGGCGAGGGCCATGTCAAGCTCGCGGCCAGCGTCGAGTTCATGCACACGGCGACGCTGCTGCATGACGACGTCGTCGACGAGAGCGACATGCGCCGTGGCAAGGCGGCCGCCCGCATGCTCTGGGGCAACGAGGCGAGCGTGCTGGTCGGCGACTTCCTGCTCGGCCAGGCCTTCAAGATGATGGTCGAGGTCGGCTCGTTGCGGGCGCTCGACATCCTCTCGACCGCCGCGGCCGTCATCGCCGAGGGCGAGGTGATGCAGCTCGCCGCCGCCAAGAACACCGAGACGACCGAGGACGAATACCTCGCCGTGATCCGCGGCAAGACCGCCGAGCTCTTCGCCGCGGCCTGCGAGGTCGGGCCGGTGATCGCCGGCTCGTCCAAGGGCGAAGCCGCTGCCTGCCGCAGCTACGGGCTCAATCTCGGCATCGCCTTCCAGCTCGTCGACGACGCGCTCGACTATGGCGGCTCCGCGGGCCAGCTCGGCAAGAACGTCGGCGACGACTTCCGCGAGGGCAAGATCACGCTGCCGGTGGTGCTGTCCTTCCGCCGCGGCAATGAGGAGGAGCGCGCCTTCTGGCGTCGCACCCTGCAGGAGGGGCAGGTCCGCGAGAGCGATCTCGCTGATGCGCAGGCCCTGATGCGCAAGCACAGTGCGCTGGCCGACACGATCGAGCGCGCCCGCCACTACGCCAAGATGGCGAAGGACGCGCTCGGCCTTTACCCGTCATCACCGATGAAGCAAGCGCTCAACGACGCCGTCGATTTCTGCGTGGCGCGAGCGCACTGAGTTCCGTCAGCGCTGCTCAGCCGCGATCCTAAGCCCCAGCGCCAGCAGGAGCCCACCGGTCACCGCCTCGATGACGCGCCTCACCTGCGAGCGCCGCAGCACGTCGCCGGCCTTGGCGACGACGAGCGCATAGGCGGAAAGCCAGAGCAGCGTCATCGCTGCGAAGACCAGCCCGAGCAGGAACAGCGTGCTGAAGCTCCCGCTGCCGGCCGCGAATTGCGGCAGCAGGCTCGCGAAGAACACCGCGATCTTGGGATTGCCGAGATTGCTGATCAGCCCTTGCCGGTAAGCGATCGCAGGCGCTAGCTGACGCGGCGGAGGCAGCTCGGCCGTCGCGGACGAGGCTTGCCCTTGGCGGCGGAAGGCCTCTCGCAGCGCCATGACGCCGAGCCAGATCAGATAGGCGGCGCCGACGTATTGAATGGCGCGGAAGACCGGCTCGCTCGCCACCAGCAGCGCGACGAGACCGAGACTGGTCGCCAGCGCCCAGATCGACAGGCCCGTAGCGACGCCGAGCGCGGTGAGCACACCGCCGGCGCGGCCGCCGAACAAGGTGTTGCGGATGGTCAGCGCCGTATCCGGCCCCGGCGTGCAGATCACCAGCGCCGCGACACCGACATAGGCAAGGAAGGAAGCCAGCGTCATGATGCGCCCTCCGGGCGAGTTGTGACGCTTATCTCAGCACAGTCGGCTTCAGCCACCAATCCGGCCGGCCATGCGCCAGACGCTTGGCAGCCGCAGCGCTGGCGCGGCAATCGTCGAACACGGCGAAGCAGGTCGCGCCCGAGCCGGACATGCGCGCCAGCCGGCAGCCCGGCGAGGCTGACAGCGCCGACAGCACCTCGCCGATCGCCGGCGCGACGACGCGGGCCGGTGCTTCGAGATCGTTGCCGGTGGCGGCCAGCGCGGTGATCAGGGCTGCCGATGTTGCGGGCGCGGAGGCGTTCGCCTGGAACGGCTCAACGCCCCCCGGATGCCCCTGCCCCGACTGGAGCCCCAACGCACGGAACACCGGCGCCGTCTCGACAGCCACTCCAGGATTGACCAGCAGCGCGAACAAGCGCGGCAACCTCAGCACCGGGCCGAGCCGCTCGCCGACGCCGCGCATGACGCGGGCGCGCGCCTCCAGGCAGACCGGGACATCGGCGCCGATCCGGCCAGCGGCAGCGAGCAATGCCGGGTGCGAGAGCGGCAGGTCGTTGAGTCGCGCCAGCAGGCGCAGGGCCGCAGCGGCATCGGTCGAGCCGCCGCCGATGCCCGAGGCGACCGGCAGGCGCTTGACGAGATGGAAGCGGCCGGAGCGCAGCCCGGCGATCTCTTCGCGAAGCACGCGCTCGGCCTTGAGGACGAGATTGTCCGGGCCGGTCGAGAGACCGGCGGCAAAGGGGCCGGAGATTTGCAGCTCTCCGGCTTCGCCCGGCGTCAGGCTGAGCTCGTCGCCGACACCGGCGAAGGCGACGAGGCTGTCGAGCTCATGATAGCCATCGGCGCGGCGGCCAAGGACGCTCAGGGAGAGGTTGACCTTGGCCGGGGCGCGGGTCGCCAGTCTGGCAAACAAGGATCAGCCGCCATCCTTCTTCGGCTCGGCCGCATTGGCCGAGGGCGCCGGGTCTTCCAGACCCTTGTCGATCTTGCGCAGGATCCGGGTCAGATCCTCCGGCTCCGGCCCGAGATCGCGGGCATAGTTCCACTGATAGCGCGCTTCGAGATAGCGTCCGGTCTTCCAGTAGACGTCGCCGAGATGGTCGTTGATCACCGGGTCGGACGGGCGCAGCTCCATCGCCTTCTCCAGCTCCGTCACCGCCTCGTCATAGCGGCCGAGCCGGTAATGCGCCCAGCCGAGCGAGTCGATGATGTAACCGTCGCGCGGGCGAAGCTCCACGGCACGGCGCAGCATGCCGAGCGCCTCTTCGAGCTTGAGGTTCTGGTCGACCAGCGAATAGCCGAGATAATTCAGCACCAGGGCGCGCTCGCGGCCGAGTGCCTCCGGCATCAGCTCCAGCGACTTGCGCAGATCGGCCTCGGCCTGCGGCCATTTCTTGATACGCTCATAGGCGATGCCGCGCGAATAGAAGATGTCCCAGTTGGCGCGGCTCGGTGTGCCGAGCTTGGCGACCGCCTTGTCATAGGTCGCGGCCGCCTCCTCGAAGCGCTTGCGCGAGCGATAGATGTTGCCGAGCGCGGAGATCGCCTCGATGTCGTCGGGGCGGGCCGTGATGATGCCCTCGAGATGCTTGACCGCTTCGTCGGTCTTGCCGAGCTGCTCGAGGCCGAGCCCGATCTGGATGTCGGCGACAGGGCGCAGCGGCGAGTTCTCCGGCATGCGCCGGTAGACCTGGACGGCGTCCTCGGTCTGCTTGGCGCGCTCCAGGATATCGGCCAGCGTCAGCACGGCGAGGTCGTGGCCGGGATCGAGATGGACCGCAAAGCGCAGATAGAGCAGCGCGGTCGCCTCGTCGCCCTGAAGAATGCCCGCGCTCGCGAGCCCGTAGAGCACTTCGGCGGCGCCCTGCTGGGTGTTGCCGACGATGCGCTGCAGCGGCTCCTTGCTGCCGATCTTGGCGATGGCGTCGCGGACCACCGGATGGTTCGGGCGGACGCTCCGCTCGAAATCGTTCAGGGTCGCCAGGGCCGCCTCACTATCGCCAGCGCGCGCCTGCTGGCGCGCCCAGAGATCGACGAGGCGCAGATTGGTCTTCTCGGCATCATAGGCCGCCTTGAGGCGGCGATTCGCCTCGTTGCGGCGCCCCGCGATGTCAAGGATCAGCCCGGCATGGAAATCGCGGAAGCGATCGAAGGTCGATTCGCCCTTGAGACGCTCCAGCGTGTCGATGGCGCGATTCGTCTCGCCCGAGCCCGAGTAAGCCCAGGCGGCGAGCAGGGTCGCGGTGATGTCGGCAGAGCGGCCACGGCCGCCGCGCTGCAGCTGGGTGCGGGCGGCACCATAGTTCTTCTGCTTCAGCGCACGCACGCCGAGCGCGAGCTGGGCGAGGCCATTGGTGGCGTCGCGCTGGATCAGCTTCTCAGCGGCGCGGAACGTTTCGTTCATCGCGCCATCGGCGAGGAAGGCGACGAAGCCGCGCTCGAGCAGTTCGCTGTTCTGCGGATCGTTCCGGATCGCCTCGCGCAGATAGATCGAGGCCGCGCCAAGATCCCGGGCCGAGCCGGCTACCACGGCCGCCAGGTAATTGCCTTCAAGACTCTCGGCCGGCTCGAACTTCTCGACCGGGCGCGCCTGCGCGAGTGCCGGCACGCCGACATGCAAACCTGCGACAAACGCCAGCACAAGAGCGGCGCTACGGCCGTTGATCTGAAACGTCACGTTCGACATTCTCCTCGGTCCGCCCCGGTCGCCGGGGACTGGTCCGTCGACGGGACCGTGACCTGAACGATTAGGCCGCCAACATGGCCGTTTCCGGGCTTGCCGACAAGAGCGGCGCCCCCTGCTGCGTCATCGCTGTCACGCTGACGTGAAAAAGTCACAGGCCGCCCGGCTCTCCCACGAACACGATAGATTCGGTCAATTTTTCAGGCGTAGTCTTCGTTCCGCCGCGCGTTCGCGGCGATTCGTCAAAGGTGCTCCCAGATGAAGAAGGTCTCGCTCGCGCTGGCGGCCGTTCTCACGCTCGCCGGCATTGCCGGCGGCTGCGCCACCAAGGAACCCGAGAAGCCGGCTCCAATCGTCCGCAAGGGCTGATTCGTCGCCTTTTCAGGGCTGAACAATGAAAAAGGCCGCGCGGTCCAAGCCGCGCGGCCTTTCACGTTTCAAGCGCTCATCGCGAACCGGCTGCCAGCGCGATCACATGTTCGAGTAGTTCGGACCGCCCGCCCCTTCCGGCACCGTCCAGGTGATGTTCTGGGCGGGGTCCTTGATGTCGCAGGTCTTGCAGTGAACGCAGTTCTGCGCGTTGATCACGAAGCGCGGCAGCGACTGCTTCTCCGGATCGGCATAGACCACCTCATAGACGCCGGCCGGGCAATAGAGCCGCGCCGGCTCGCCATAGATCGGCAGGTTCTGCAGCACCGGCACGTTCGGGTCGGTCAGCTTCAGATGCGCCGGCTGGTCCTCCTCATGATTGGTCGCCGAGAGGAAGACCGAGGAGAGCTTGTCGAAGGAGATCTTGCCGTCGGGCCTGGGGTAAACGATCGGCTTGACCATGCCGATCGGCTTCAGCGTGGCGTGGTCGGGCTTGCCGTGCTTCAGCGTGCCGAAGGGCGACCAGCCGAAGAGCTGGTTCAGCCACATGTCGATGCCGCCGAGCATGACGCCGCCGAGCGTGCCGAGCTTCGACCAAAGCGGCTTGACGTTACGCACCAGCTTGAGGTCGCGCCCGATCTCGGAGGCGCGCCAGCTGTCCTCGATGCCGTCGACCATGTCATGCGAGCGGCCTGCCGCCAGCGCCGGCACGAGATGCTCGGCCGCCAGCATGCCCGACAGGATGGCGTTGTGGCTGCCCTTGATGCGCGGCACGTTGACGAAGCCTGCCGAGCAGCCGATCAGCGCCCCGCCCGGGAAAGTCAGCTTCGGCACCGACTGCCAGCCGCCCTCGGTGATGGCGCGCGAGCCATAGGAGAGGCGCTTGGCGCCCTCGAAGACGTCGCGGATCATCGGGTGCGTCTTGAAGCGCTGGAACTCGTCGAAGGGCGAGAGCGTCGGGTTCGTATAGTTGAGGTGGACGACAAAGCCGACAGAAACCAGGTTGTCGTCGAAATGGTAGAGGAAGGAGCCGCCGCCGGTCGACATGTCGAGAGGCCAGCCGAAGGAGTGCTGCACCAGCCCCTTCTTGAACTTCTCCGGCTTGACCTGCCAGATTTCCTTGAGGCCGATGCCGTATTTCTGCGGCTCACGGCCCTCGTCGAGGGCGAAGCGCTTGATCGCGATCTTGGAGAGCGAGCCGCGCGCGCCCTCACCAAGCAACGTATAGCGGCCGCGCAATTCCATGCCGCGGGTGAAGCGGTCGGAGACCGTGCCATCCTTGGCAATGCCCATGTCGCCGGTAGCGATGCCGCCGACCGAGCCGTCCTCATTGTAGAGCAGCTCGGCGGCGGCGAAGCCGGGATAGATCTCGACGCCGAGCGCCTCGGCTCGCGCCGCAAGGTATTTTGCGACCAGGCCGAGCGAGCCGACGAAGTTGCCGTGATTGTTCATCAGCTTCGGCATGGCGAAGTTCGGCAGGCGCGCCCCGCCGGCCGGGCCGAGGAAATAGAAGACGTCCTCGGTCACCTGCGTATGCAGCGGGCGAGCCTCGTCCTCGCGCCAGTCGGGCAGGAGCTTGTCGAGGCCGCTCGGATCGATGACCGCGCCGGAGAGGATGTGCGCGCCGACCTCGGAGCCCTTCTCGACCACGACGACCGAGATGGCTTCGTCGAGCTGCTTCAGCCGGATCGCGGCGGCGAGCCCGGCGGGACCGGCGCCGACGATGACGACGTCATAGTCCATGCTCTCGCGCGGCGTGCTCTGCGCTTCCTTCAGATCCATGCTGCCCTCCACCCCGCGCCGGCTATGTCTCGTTAGATAGTTTATATATGAACTATCTTGATCAACCCGCCAAGCGCTGCCGCAAGGCTGATTGGAATTCCTCTATCCGGGGCTCCCGTTCATTTTGCAACAGCGAAGGGCTCGCTTCGTTCCGAACGCCGCTCTATTCTCGCGCTCATGTCGCTCGACGCCGTCTCCGCAGCTGAATTGATCGCCTGGTACGCCGAAATGGGCGTGACCGAGGCGCTCGACGAGACGCCGCACGACCATTTCGCAGCCGCACCGGAACCGGCGCGACAGCCTGTCGCACGGTCAGCGGGCGCTGTGCAGCAACCCGTCAGGCGCCCTGTGGCCGTGGCTGCGGCAACCCCGCCTGACGAGGCGGCGCTGTCGGCGCGAGCGCTGGCACGCGAGGCGATGACGCTGGACGCGCTCAAGACCGCGCTGGCGAGCTTCGAGGGCTGCCCGCTCAAGGCGACCGCCAAGAACCTCGTCTTCGCCGACGGCAACCCGGCCGCGAAGGTGATGTTCGTTGGCGAGGCGCCGGGCGCCGACGAGGACCGGATCGGCCTGCCCTTCGTCGGCCGCTCGGGACAGTTGCTCGACCGGATGCTGGCTGCGATCGGGCTCAACCGGCAGGAGCACGTCTATATCGCCAATCTCCTGCCCTGGCGGCCGCCCGGCAACCGCACGCCGACGCCGCAGGAGGTCGCGATCTGCCTGCCCTTCATCCAGCGCCAGATCGAACTGGTCGATCCGGATGTTCTGGTCTGCATCGGCGGCCCCTCGGCACAGGGGCTGCTGGGCGTCTCCGGCATCCTGGCCTCGCGCGGGCGCTGGATGGAATACGACACCGGCACGCGCATGATCCGGGCGATCGCGACGCTGCACCCGGCTTACCTGCTGCGCCAGCCCTTGCAGAAGCGCCTGGCCTGGCGCGACCTGCGCGCGCTCAAGACCGCCCTCGCCGCGCTTTGACGCAGCGGCGCGATGCCACTGCGGCATCGGCACCGGCTGCCCTGTCGCATCGCCTTGATTATTCCGAGTGCAAAGTAGACGCTGCAACCAGCAGGGTCATTCGGCCATGGCGATCCGTGGCCGGCACGCCGGAGCGATGCGATGGAAATCGACGCCTTTCTGCTGTCACGCATCCAGTTCGCCTTCACGATCTCCTTCCACATCGTCTTCCCTGCCTTCACGATCGGGCTCTCGGCCTATATCGCGACGTTGCTCGGCCTGTGGCTGAAGACCGGCGACCAGAAATTCCATCTCCTCGCCCGGTTCTGGACCAAGATCTTCGCCGTGTCCTTCGCCATGGGCGTGGTCTCCGGCATTGTGCTGTCCTACCAGTTCGGCACGAACTGGAGCCGGTTCTCTGTCGCGGTCGGCAACGTCATCGGCCCGCTGATCGGCTACGAGGTGCTCACCGCCTTCTTCCTCGAGGCCTCCTTCCTCGGCGTGCTGTTGTTCGGCTGGAAGCGCGTGCCGCCCTGGCTGCATTTCCTCTCGGCCGTGATCGTCGCCGGCGGCACCGCCCTTTCCGGCTTCTGGATCCTCTCCGCCAATAGCTGGATGCAGTACCCCGCCGGGCACGAGGTCCGCGACGGCATCGCCTACCCGGTCGACTGGCTGAAGATCATCTTCAACCCGACCTTCCCCTTGCGCTTCGCGCATATGATGACGGCGGCCTACCTCACCACTGCCTTCGTCGTGCTGGCGACCGGGGCGCGCCATCTGCTCGCCGGGCACCGCACCGAATCGGCCAGGACGATGGTGCGCATGGCGATCCTGATGATCGCGCTGACCGCGCCACTACAGGCCGTGATCGGCGACTTCCACGGCAAGCAGACCGCGATCTACCAGCCGGCCAAGCTCGCCGCGATCGAGGCGCATTGGGACTCCTCCAAGCCCGGCGCGCTCGTGCTCTTCGCCTGGCCGGACGAGAAGGCGGAGCTCAACCGTTTCGAGATCGCGATCCCCGGCGTCGCCAGCCTGCTGACCCATGGCAGCATGGACGCGCTCTTTCCGAGCCTGAAGGATTTCAAGGTCGAGGACCGCCCGCCGGTGCTCATCCCCTTCTTCGCCTTCCGCCTGATGGTCGGCATCGGCACGCTGATGATCGTCTTCGGCTGGGTCGGCGCCTGGCTGTGGAAGCGCGGCGCCGTCTTCGAGACGCGCAGCTGGCTCTGGCTCGCCCAATACAGCTGGCCGGCAGGCTTCCTCGCCATCCTGTCGGGCTGGTTCGTTACCGAAGTCGGCCGCCAGCCCTGGCTCGCTACCGGCATCCTGCGCTCGAAGGACGCAGTCTCGCCGGTGACGACGCTGGAGGTCGCGATCTCGCTGGCGCTGTTCGTCTTCGTCTACTGCGTCGTCTTCGCCGCCGGCATCGCCCTGATCAACCGCCTGATCGACAAGGGGCCGGACGAGATCAGCCCGGAAGACCCGCCCGAACAGCCCTCGAAGCGGCCGCTCAAGGCCGCGCAGGCGCCGGCCTCCGCCATTTTCGGCGACGGCCACCCCGGCGACGACAAGATCCAGCCGGCGAATTGAGGAGAACCTGAGATGGAATGGTATCTCCCCGTGATCTGGGCCGGGCTGATCGGCACCGCCGTGATGCTCTATGTCGTGCTCGACGGTTTCGACCTCGGCATCGCCATCCTGTTCCCGACGACCAGGGACGAAAGCGAGCGCGACCAGATGATGAATTCGGTCGCGCCGTTCTGGGACGGCAACGAAACGTGGCTGGTGCTCGGCGGCGGCGGCTTATGGGTCGCCTTCCCCTATGCCTACGCCGTCATCATGCCGGCCTTCTACATCCCGGTGATCCTGATGCTGCTGGCGCTGATCTTCCGCGGCGTCGCCTTCGAGTTCCGCTGGGTGGCCAAGCCCCATCACAGGATATGGGACCTCGCCTTCTGGGCAGGATCGACGGTGGCGGCCTTTGCGCAAGGGCTGATCCTCGGCGGCCTGCTCCAGGGCGTGAAGGTGGTCGACAAGCAGTTTGCCGGCGGCCCGCTCGACTGGCTGACCCCGTTCACGCTGATGTGCGGCGCCGGTGTCGTCATCGGCTATGCCACGCTCGGCGCGACCTGGCTGGTCTACAAGACCGAAGGGCCGGTGGCCGAGCGGGCGCGCCGGCAGGCCAGGACGCTGCTGCTGGGCCTGCTCGCCTTCGCCGTGGTGGTCTCGCTGTGGACGCCCTATGCGCATCCGCGCATCGCCGAGCGCTGGTTCGCCCCGTCGAACCTTGTGCTGCTCTGGCCCTTCCCGGTGCTGACCGCCTTTTGCGGCTACATGGCCTGGAAGCGGCTGCATGGCGCGCATGAGTTCACGCCCTTCGCCTTCACGATCGCGATCTTCCTGCTCTGCTTCCTCGGCCTTGCGATCTCGAACTATCCCTATCTGGTGCCGCCCGGCCTGACGATCTGGGACACTGCGGCAGCGCCGGCCTCGCATGTCTTCGTGCTGATCGGCGTCAGCTTCCTGCTGCCGATGATCCTGTTCTACACGGCCTTCGTGTACTGGACCTTCCGCGGCAAGGTGAAGGCCGATGCCGGTTATCATTGAGGCCACCCACACGTAGGATGGGCAGAAGGAAGCAAGCCTGAGCGGGATCAAGCCATGAGCGGGATCGAGACATTGCGTCGCGCAGCGGTGGGCATCTTGATGCTGGCTGCCGTCCCAGCCCTGGCGGCGCCGCAGAAGCCGGTCCTCGACGCGGCGGAAGCCGAGAAGCCCGCTTATCTCGAGACGCTCAAGGCCCTGGTCTCGATCGAGTCAGGGTCGCGCGATGCCCAGGGACTTGCGACGATCGCTAGCCTCATTGCCGAGCGCCTGAAAGCCCTCGGTGGCGAGACGGAGCTGATCGACTCGGCCGAGCCGACACGATCGCCGGCCAAAATCGCGCTCGCCCGCTTCAAGGGCAGCGGCACCAGGAAGATCCTGCTGCTCGCGCATATGGATACGGTCTACGCCAAGGGCATGCTGGCCCAGCAGCCCTTCCGGATCGAGGGCGACAAGGCCTATGGCCTCGGTATCGCCGACGACAAGCATGGCGTCGCCCTGATCCTCCACACCGTCGCGCTGCTCAACACGCTCGCGGCCAGGGACTATGGCACGCTGACCGTGCTCATCAACGGCGACGAGGAGATCGGCTCGGCCGGCTCCAGGGCGCTGATCACCAGGCTCGCGGCCGAGCAGGACGCAGTGTTTTCCTGCGAAGGCTCCGGGATCGGCCAGGACACGCTCCGCCTCGCCACCAGCGGCGTCGGCTCCGTGCAGCTCAAGGTCACCGGCCGGGCCTCGCATGCCGGCAGCTCACCTGAAATGGGCCGCAACGCGCTGTACGAGCTCGCCCACCAGATCTTGCAGATGCGCGATCTCTCCAAGCCGGAGATGGGCCTCAAGCTGAACTGGACGCTCGCGTCCGCAGGCTCGGTCAGCAACGCGATTCCGGCCGAGGCGAAGGCACAAGGTGACATGCGGGCACTGCGCATGGCCGATTTCGACCTGATCGAGGCCGCGGTGAAGGAGCGCATCCAGAACAAGCTCATCCCCGACACGGTGGTGGAGGCGACATTTACCCGCGGGCGCCCGCCCTTGGCGCCGACCGAGGCCAGCAAGGACCTGGGCGCGCATGCCAAGCGCGTTTTCGGCGAGATCGGCCGCCCGCTGACCATCGCCGAAAGGGCAAGCGGCGGCGGAACCGACGCAGCCTATGCCGCGCTTCAAGCCAAGGGGCCGGTGATCGAGGGCTTCGGCCTCAGGGGCTTTGGCTCTCATTCGAATCAGAACGAGTACGTCGCGCTCGATTCGATCGTGCCCCGGCTCTATCTGCTCGCCCGCATGATCACCGACGTATCGCGCGGCGAAGCGAAATAGCCGCTCGCCGCGGCCGGGCTAACGGCAACGCTTGAGTTCCGCCGCGTCCTCGCCGACATTGGCGGCGCTGCAACAAGGGTTCGCACATGCGTTGGGAAGATTACCGCCAGTCCGAGAACGTCGAGGATCGGCGCGGCGGTGGTGGTGGCGAATATGCCGGCCTTCCCGGCGGTCGCGGTGGCATCGGCATCGGCACCATGGTCGTGCTCGGCCTGCTCGGCTGGGCGCTCGGCATTGATCCACGCCTTTTGATCGGCGGCGCCGAGATGATCGGCGGCATCGGCGGACGCAGCGCGCCGACACAGGAGCAGCGCAAATCGGCCGGCCCGCCGCAGGACGAGATGGGCAAGTTCATCTCGGCCGTGCTGGCGCAGAACGAAGACATCTGGACGAAGGTGCTGCCGCAGCAGGCCAACCGGAAATACGTACCGCCCAAGCTGGTGCTGTTCAGCGGGGTCGATCGCTCGGGATGCGGCACGGCCCAGTCGGCGATGGGGCCGTTCTATTGCCCCAACGACCAGAGGGTCTATCTCGACCTCTCCTTCTTCCAGGAGATGCAGCGCAAGCTCGGCGGCGGCGGCGACTTCGCCTATGCCTATGTCATCGGCCACGAGATTGGCCATCATATCCAGAACCAGCTCGGCATCCTGCCCAAGGTGAACGAACTGCGCCAACGGATCTCCGAGCGCGAATCGAATGCGCTGTCGGTGCGCGTCGAATTGCAGGCCGACTGCTTCGCCGGCGTCTGGGCCTACAACCTCCAGGCGATGGACCGGATCGAGGCCGGCGACATCGACGAGGCGATGCGAACAGCTTCGGCGATCGGCGACGACAAGCTGCAGCAGCAGGGCCGCGGCGTGGTCGTGCCGGATTCCTTCACGCACGGCTCGTCGGCGCAACGTACCCGCTGGTTCAACACCGGCTTCAAATCGGGCTCTATGCAGAGCTGCGACACCTTCCGCACCAACCAGCTCTGAGCCTCAGAGCTCGGCGCGCTCGCGGCGGACCGTAAGCCGGCGCGGCGCACGCGCCAGCCGGCCGGAGAGGATCTGCTTCTTGGGCGCGAGCAGCCCCGCCCTGACGCCGCGCGAGCGCAGCGAGACCGCGCCCCATTCGCGCAGCGCCGCAGCCATGCCGCGCAGCGGCATCAGCGCCGGCCGAGCCGCTGCGGTCAACAGATGCCGCTCGATGCTCGGCGTCCATTGCGGCTCGGGCAGGTCGCCGGCCTCAAGCAGGATCACCCAGTCGCCGCGCGCCTGGGCGACTCCTGACGACCAGGCCTCGCCGGCCTTGGCCTTGACGTAGCTCGCACCGGTCTCATCGGCGAGCCGCGCGATCGCGGCGTCGTCGCCATCGTCGACCACCACGGCATGGCCGATCACGCCCTTGGCGACCGCTGGAATCAGCACGGACAAGGTCGCGGCCAGCGCCTCGGCGTCACGATTGGCCCAGATGACGGCAGTGATCATGAGCGATCAGCTTATGACGCAGTGCAACATGTCGCAATCCTGTCACTTGCCTTTCGTTCTCTATATGTTCACATTCCTTGGTCTCGGAACATCCGATTCCGCCGAGGAGACGAAGCCATGCTGCAGGCCAGACCCTCAGCCAAGACGCAACCGCTCAAGCGCCGCGACAGCGAGCCGGGCACGGTCTCGGCACCGGTGCGGCTCGCGCCGGTCGATCCGCTCGCCCATATCGGCAGCCAGATCGACCCTGACAGACGGCGCGGACGCGGCGCGACGATCAACCCCGGCGGCCGCTATGAGGCAGAACAGCGCATCAGCGAGGATGATGGCTGGGGCTCGCTCGGCGAACTGCCGCCGTTCAAGACCGAAGTCTCGGTCGAGAAGCCGCGCACGATCATTACACGCAATGACTCCCCGGATATTTCGTTCGACCGCTCGATCAACCCTTATCGCGGCTGCGAGCATGGCTGCGTTTACTGCTTCGCGCGGCCGAGCCATGCCTATCTCGGCCTCTCGCCCGGACTCGACTTCGAGAGCAAGCTGACCGCCAAGCCCGATGCGGCGCTGCTGCTTGAGAAGGAACTGTCCTCGCCGAGCTACCAGCCGCGCACCATCGCGATCGGCACCAATACCGACGCCTACCAGCCAATCGAGAAGAAGCTCAGGATCATGCGTTCGATCCTCGAGGTGCTGGCGAAGTTCAACCACCCGGTCGGCATCGTCACCAAATCGGCGCTGGTGCAGCGCGACATCGACATCCTCGCGCCCATGGCGGCAAAGGGGCTGGTCAAGGTCGCGCTCTCGGTGACGACGCTCGATCCTAAGCTTTCCCGCAACATGGAGCCGCGCGCCGCCGCCCCGGCCAAGCGCATCGAGACGATCCGCAAGCTGTCGGAAGCCGGCATTCCGGTGACGGTGCTGGTCGCGCCGATCGTGCCGGCGATCAACGAGCATGAGATCGAGCGCATCCTCGACTCCGCCAAGGCTGCGGGAGCTCGCGAGGCCGGCTATGTGCTGCTGCGCCTGCCGCTCGAGGTGAAGGACATCGTGCAGGACTGGCTGGTGACGCATCACCCCGACAAGATGCGCCATGTCGTCTCGCTGATCCGCTCGACCCGCGGCGGCAAGGACTATGATGCCGCCTGGGGCCAGCGCCAGGTCGGCTCCGGCCCCTATGCCTGGATGATCGGCAGGCGCTTCGAAATGGCGGCCGAGCGGCTCGGCTTCAACAGCACGCGGCTGCGGCTTCGCACCGACCTCTTCGTCAAGCCGGAGAAGGAGAAGGCGCAGTTGAGCTTGTTCTGATCCCGCATACCCACGGATGTCATCCCGGACGCAGCGAAGCGGAGGTCCGGGATCCATGCCTGAGCCGTTCCGGAATGGATCCCGGGTCGGACTACGTCCGCCCGGGATGACCGGTTGGATATGGATCGTGGCTGGTGGACAAGATGCAATTCCGGCAGACCTTCAGGCCACGATCTGGCATAGCCGGGCCATGACCGCCGATTTCAGCCGCGAGCAGGCCGCGATGATTGCCGGGCGCGCCCGCGTCGCCGGCGTGGACGAGGTCGGGCGCGGTCCGCTCGCAGGCCCGGTCGTCGCGGCCGCCGTCATCCTCGACCCCTCGGCGATCCCCGACGGACTCGCCGATTCGAAGGAGCTCAGCGCCCAACGCCGGGAAGAGCTCTGCGTGCTAATCCTCGCCAGCGCGCTTGCTGTCGGCGTCGGCAGCGCCTCGGCGACCGAGATCGACACGATCAACATCCGGCAGGCGACGCTGCTTTCCATGCGGCGCGCGGTTGGAGCACTACCGCTATCGCCCGATCTCGTCCTGGTCGACGGCAACGATCCGCCGGCGCTGGCCTGCGGCTGCGAGGCGATCATCGGCGGCGACGGGCTGATCGCCTCGATCGCCGCGGCCTCGATCGTCGCCAAGGTGATGCGCGATCGGATGATGGCGCGGCTCTCGCTCACCTACCCCGCCTATGGCTTCGCCAGCCATGCGGGTTACGGAACGGCCGCGCACCGCGCCGCCATCAAGGAAAAGGGTCCCTGCCCTGCGCACCGCTATTCCTTCGCGCCGATCAAGGGTGTCTGGACGAGATAGCGGCGACGACCGGGCTCGTCATTCTCGGGGGAGCGAAGCGCCGACCCGAGAATCTCATGACGAGCAGGCGGCAACCGGAGCCTCTTCCGGCCCGAGATACCCGGGTCGAGCCCGAGCATGACGCTTGCCCCAACGGCAGCCAGGCGCCGCTTACCCTTCCTTAACTTCCGTTACGAATTCCCAAACATATTCAAAGGGCTAGGCAAAATCTGCAGCCCCAGAATGGGACGCATTTTTTTCAACCTGGAAACCCGCCCTTTACCCTGACCGGCCAGGATCGCGACTGTTGAAGTTGCGTAACGGTCTTGGCGTCATGAGTACCTCGCGTACCGGGACCGCCAGCGCTCCCGTCCGGATTCAGGTTTCGCGTACCGGACGGCCCGCGCTGGGGGCCCGGATGAAGGCCAAGAGCCTTCTCCACTCTCAGATACTCCCTCGCGAGCTTCCGCTCGACCAGGTGATCGTGGGCGATTGCGTCGCCGCGATAGAGGCCCTCCCCCCCGGGAGCGTCGACCTTGTCTTCGCAGACCCGCCCTACAATCTGCAGCTCGGCGGCGATCTGCGCCGGCCCGACGACAGCCTCGTCGACGCCGTCGACGACGACTGGGACAAGTTCGCCTCCTTCGCCGATTACGACGCCTTCACCCGCGCCTGGCTCACCGCCTGCCGCCGCGCGCTAAAGCCGGACGGCGCGCTCTGGGTGATCGGCTCCTATCACAACATCTTCCGCGTCGGCTCGATCCTGCAGGATCTCGGCTTCTGGATGCTGAACGACATCGTCTGGCGCAAAGCCAATCCGATGCCGAACTTCCGCGGCCGCCGCTTCACCAATGCGCATGAGACGCTGATCTGGGCGGCGCGCGGCGAAGCGTCCAAATACACCTTCCATTACGAGGCACTGAAGGGCGGCAATGACGACCTGCAGATGCGCTCGGACTGGTATCTGCCGCTCTGCACCGGCGATGAGCGCCTGAAGGACGACAAGGGCGCCAAGGTCCATCCGACCCAGAAGCCCGAATCACTGCTCGCCCGCGTGCTGCTTTCGGCCAGCAATCCCGGCGACGTCGTGCTCGATCCCTTCTTCGGCACCGGCACGACCGGTGCCGTCGCCAAGGCACTCGGCCGGCATTTCATCGGCATCGAGCGCGAGCAGGTCTACGCCAACGCAGCCCGCGAGCGCATCGCTGCGGTTCAGCCGCTGCCGCCGGAAGCCTTCGCCACGGCGCCGTCGAAGCGCAGCGAGCCGCGCGTGCCCTTCCTCAGCCTGGTCGAAGCCGGGCTGGTCAAGGCGGGCGAGCGCGTCTTCGACGAGAAGCGCCGTCACAGCGCCACCATCCGCGCCGATGGCACTCTGGTGCTCGGCCCGGCCGTCGGCTCGATCCACAAGGTCGGCGCACTGGCGCAGGGGTTGCCAGCCTGCAATGGCTGGACCTTCTGGCATGTCGAGCGCGACGGCAAAGCCATGCTGCTCGATGTCCTGCGCGGTGAGATCAGGACGCAGATGGCGGCGGCCTAAGGCCGCTGCAGCTCTTCCAGCCCGGCCTCGAGCGCCTTCAGGAAGACGTTCGGAAACGCCTCTTCCTTCAGCCTGTTGAACGGCGTGAAACGCATGCCGTCCGGCGCCTGCGTCTCCAGCGGGACGCGCCCGGCGAAGATCGTCAGCTCCAGCGGGAAATGCGTGAAGACGTGGCGGACCGGCAGCATTAGCCGGCGCCATTTCGCCGACACTGGCGCATCGCGCAGGGCGTCATCCACCTCGTAATCCGCCCGCCAGTCGCCACCAGGCACCTCGACCATGCCACCGAGCAACCCCTTGACCGGCCGGGTGCGGACCAGCACGGCGCCATCCTCGCGCATCGCGACGAAGGCCGCGCCATAGCGGGTCTTGCCGGTCTTCTTAGCCGCCTTGCGCGGAAAGCTCTCCTGCGTGCCGGCGATGCGCGCCTGGCAAGGCTCGCGCCAGGGGCAGAGCCCGCAGGCCGGCGAGCGCGGTGTACAGATCGTCGCGCCCAGATCCATCAGCGCCTGCGCGAAATCGCCGGGTCGCTCATGCGACAGCAAAGCCAGCACCCGCTCGCGGATCAGCGGCTTGGCCCCGGGCATCTCGCCCTCGATCGCGAAGAGCCGGGTGATCACCCGCTCGACATTGCCGTCGACCGCGACCGCGGGCCGGTCGAAGGCGATCGCCGCGATGGCTCCCGACGTATAGGCGCCGATGCCCGGCAAGGTACGCAGGCCCTCCTCGGTATCGGGAAAGCGGCCGCCATGCTGATGTGCGACCGTCTGGGCGCAGGCATGGAGATTGCGGGCGCGGGAGTAGTAGCCCAGCCCGGCCCAGGCCTGCATGACGTTCTCCGAGGGCGCCGCCGCCAGCGCCTCGACGGTCGGGAACCGCGCCATGAAGCGCTCGAAATAGGGTTTCACCGCCGCGATCGTGGTCTGCTGCAGCATGATCTCGGAGACCCAGACGCGGTAAGGGTCGGCCCGCTCGCCCGGCAGCGCCCGCCAGGGCAGGACGCGGCGATGCCGGTCATACCAGGCGAGGAGATCGGCGGCGCGGGGCTGGGGAACGGAAGCGTCCATGATTCCGGGTGTAATGCGTCGAGCCAGTCAGGCAAGCTCTGTATGAGCCGTCATACAAATGTCCGCGGCCGGCACGAATCTTTCACAAGCTGGATGAGTCGGTGCGTCGTAATGACGAAGCTGGAAGAATTCGGTCCCGAGATCTGGATCGCGAGCGGGCCCCAGGTGACGGCGGCGCTCGGGTTCAACTACCCGACGCGCATGGCTGTGATCCGCCTCGCTGACGGAGAGCTGTTCGTCTGGTCGCCGGTCGCGTTGAGCGACGAACTCAAGACGGAGCTCGCATCGCTCGGCTCCGTCCGCCATCTCGTCACGCCCAACTCGCTGCATGACCTGTTCATCGCGAGCTGGAAGCAGGCTTATCCCGAGGCTCGCCTCTATGCCGCGCCGGGATTGCAGCAGAAGCGCAGGGACCTCGCCTTCGATGCCGAGGTCACTGATGAGGCGATCCTGCCTTGGACGAGCGAGATCGCTCACATCGTCATGGCGGGCAATGTGATCACGACCGAAGTCGTCTTCTTTCATGCCAAGAGCGGCACGGTGCTGTTCACCGACCTGTTGCAGCAGTTCCCGCCGCGCTGGTTCCGCGGTTGGCGCGCGCTCATCGCGAAGTGGGACCTGATGCTCGCTTTTGAACCCTCGGTGCCGAGGAAGTTCCGCCTCGCCTTCACCGACAGGAAGGCGGCCCGAGCAGCTGCCGAGCGGCTGCTGTCATGGCCTGCCGAGAAGGTGCTGATGGCGCACGGAACCCCGGTCAGAACCGATGGCCGTGCCTTCCTGAAGCGGGCGTTTCGCTGGCTGACCCGCTGAACAATTGCGGCTAATCCTGTCGATCATGGCCAATATCGTTCCCAGCCTCGAAACCGAAAGATTGCTGCTCAAGCCGCTGGCACTCGACGACGCGCCTGCGATCCAGGCGATCTTTCCGCAATGGGAGATCGTGCGCTTCCTCGCCAGCCACATCCCCTGGCCCTATCCGCCCGATGGCGCAGAGAGCTTCCTGCGCACCGTGGCACTGCCCGGTATGGCCGCGGGCACGGAATGGCATTGGAGCTTGCGCCAAAAGGCCGAGCCCGAGCGGCTGATCGGCGTCATCAGCCTTTTGATTGGAGAGAAGAACAATCGCGGCTTCTGGATCGCGCCCGAATGGCGCGGCCAGGGCCTGATGAGCGAGGCGGTCGTCGCCGTGACCGACTTCTGGTTCGAGGTGCTCGGGCGCGATCTGCTACGGGCGCCGAAAGCGGTGGAGAACATCGCTTCGCGCCGGATATCGCAGAGTAGCGGCATGCGCATGGTCGGTGTCGAGACGCACAGCTTCGTCTCCGGCGAGCATCCGGCGGAAATCTGGGAGATCACCGCAGCGGAATGGCGCGCCCACAGGGCGGCTGGTTGATCTGCTTGCCGCCGCACGGCTCCCGTCGCAAAATAGCCCATGCCCGCAAAACCCCTCGCCGAATTGATCGACGACTGCCTCGCGCCGGCGCTCGCCGCCCAAGGCTTCGCCGGGCGCTCGGTCGTCTCCTTCTGGCCGGAGATCGTCGGCGAGCGGCTGGCGCAACGCACGCGGCCGCTCAAGATCGACTGGCCGCGGCGTCGTAGCGCGCCGGGTGAGCTCTCGGACCCGGCGACGCTGGTGGTGCGCGTCGAAGGTGCCTTCGCGCTGGAGATGCAGCAGCTCGGGCCTCTCGTGCTGGAGCGGGTCAACAGCCATCTCGGCTGGCGCGCCGTCGGTAAATTGGTGCTGAAGCAGGGACCGGTCGCGCTGCCTCCCGCGCCGAAACCGGCCCCGCCGCCGGACCCCGCCGTATTGGCGCGGATCGAGGCACAGGTCGCGGGCGTCGAAAATGTGGAGCTGCGCGAGGCGTTGACGCGGCTCGGGCGCGGCATCGCGCAGCGGCGCCAGGCCGCGGGCGACGACACGGCTTCGTGAGCGGGAACCAGCGAACCGATCTTGCCACAATCCTGATGGCGACTATGGTCCGCAGCAATTGCTTCGCCATCAGGGATTGTCTCATGACCAGCCGCCGTCAGGTGTTGATCGGCTCCGCCGCCTTGGCCCTCTCGCCGCTTCTCGCCAGCCAGGGCGCCTCGGCCCAGACGCTTCCCGGCGTTGCCAACCCGCTCGGCGACGTCTGGCTCGGCAACGCCGACGCCAAGGTCTCGATCATCGAATACGCCTCGCTGACCTGCAGCCACTGCGCCGCCTTCCACAAGGAGACCTGGCCGGCGCTGAAGGCCAAGTACATCGACACCGGCAAAGTGCGTTTCGTGCTGCGCGAGTTCCCGCTCGATCCGCTGGCCACGGCGGGCTTCATGCTGGCGCGCTGCAATGGCACCGACAAATACTATCCGCTGACCGACCTGCTGTTCGCGCAGCAGCGCAACTGGGCCTTCACCGAAAAGCCGGTCGATGCGCTCTCGAGCCTGGTCAAGCAGGCCGGTTTCACACAGGAATCTTTCGAGGCCTGCCTGAAACGTCAGGACATTTACGACGCTGTCACGCAGGTTAAGGAAGGTGGGTCCAAGGCTGGCGTGGACTCCACCCCGACCTTCTTCATCAACGGGCAGAAGCGCTCCGGTGCACTCAGCCTCGCCGAATTCGACAAGATCCTCGAGCCGCTGCTCGGCAGCTGACGCGCGCCTGCCCTTCTCCCCTCGGGGGAGAAGGTGGCAGCGCAAAGCGCTGACGGATAAGGGAAGGACAGCTACAGCCTCCCCTCGTCTCACCCAGTCATACCGCCCTCATCCGTCTGCTGCGCAGACACCTTCTCCCCCGAGGGGAGAAGAAGCGAGGCGTCGATGCAGCTGACGCGCCTCAAGCTCGCCGGCTTCAAGACCTTCGTCGAACCGGCCGAATTCCAGATCGAACCGGGGCTGACCGGCATCGTCGGCCCCAATGGCTGCGGCAAGTCCAATCTCGTCGAAGCCCTGCGCTGGGTGATGGGCGAAAGCTCGTTCAAGAACATGCGCGGCTCTGGCATGGACGACGTCATCTTCGGCGGCTCGTCCGAGCGCCCGGCCCGCAACATGGCCGAGGTCGCGCTTACCCTCGACAACAGCGACCGCAAGGCGCCCGCCGCCTTCAATGAGGCTGAGGTGCTCGAGATCACGCGCCGGATCGAGCGCGAGGAAGGCTCGACCTACCGCATCAACGGCAAGGAGGTGCGCGCCCGCGACGTGCAGCTCCTCTTCGCCGACGCCGCGACCGGCGCCCGTTCGCCGGCATTGGTGCGACAGGGCCAGATCAGCGAGATCATCTCGGCCAAGCCGCAATCGCGCCGGCGCATCCTGGAGGATGCCGCAGGCATCGCCGGACTGCACAGCCGCCGGCACGAGGCGGAGCTGCGCCTCAAGGGCGCCGAGGACAATCTCAACCGGCTGGAAGACGTGCTCGCCGAGATCGACGGCCAGGTCGAAGCCTTGCAGCGCCAGGCGCGCCAGGCGACGCGCTATCGCAACCTCGCCAGCGACATCCGCAAGGCCGAGGCCGTGCTGGCGCTGATCGCCCATCACGAGGCGCGCACGCAGGAAGCGGCAGCCGAACGCGCCCTCGAAGCGGCCGTGCGCGAGGTCGCCGACAAGACGGGCGTGCAGGCGGAAGCGGCCCGGTTGCAGGCGATCGCAGCGCATGTGCTGCCGACGCTGCGCGAAGGCGAGGCCGCTGCGGCAGCCGCCCTCGTGCGCTTGAAACGCGGTCTCGACGAGATCGAGGCCGAGAATCGGCGCGCCAAACAGCGCACAGAAGAACTGGCCAAGCGGCTCGCCGAATTGCAGAGCGATCTCGCCCGGCAGGACAGCCTCGGCAAGGACGCGAGCAACAGCCTGTCGCGCCTGACGGCTGAGGATGAGAGCCTGCGGCTGGAGGGCGAGGCTGCGGCCGGTGGCAGCAAGGCTGCGGCGGCCGAACTCGCCGAGGCGGAAAAAACATTGGCAGCGGCGGAAGCAGAGCACGCCGCCGTGCAGGCGCGCCTCTCCGAGCTCGCCGCCCGGCGTGGTGCGCTCGAACGGGCCCTACGCGAGGCCAATGAGCGCGAGGCTCGCCATGCCAGCGAGCGCGAACGGCTGCAGCGCGACCAGGCAGCGCTCGATGCCGACGGTACCGCCGCCTCGCTCGACGGATTACGCGCGATGGTCGCGACCGCGGATACCACGATGCAAAGCGCGGATGCCGCCGCGGGCGTCGCGCGCAGCGCCCTCGCCACTGTCCGCGAGGAGGAAGCGCGGCTACGCGGGCCGGTCGCGGAGGCCGATCGCAAGGCGCAGCGCCTCGAAACCGAAGTCCGCACCTTGCAGAAGCTGCTCGCTCCGGCGGCCGGCGGGCGCTGGCCGGCGATCCTCGATTCGATCGCGGCGGCCAAGGGCTACGAGACCGCGTTGGGCGCAGCGCTTGGTGACGACCTCGACGCCTCGGCCGATCCGGCTGCGCCGGCGCATTGGTCCGACACTGGCAGTGGCGAAAGCGACCCTGCGCTTCCCGATGGCGTCGAGCCGCTCGCCAGACATGTCCGCGGGCCGGCAGCGCTCGCGCGGCGCCTGCGCCAGGTAGGCGTCATCGCCCGGTCGGATGGCGCTGGATTGCGGCCTAAGCTGCTGCCGGGCCAACGGCTGGTCTCGCAAGAGGGCGACATCTGGCGCTGGGACGGCTTCACCAGCGCCGCCGAAGCGCCCTCGCCTGCCGCCCGCCGGCTCGCCGAGAAGAACCGCCTCGGCGATCTCGAACGCGAGGCGCAGGCAGCGCGCGAAGCGTCCGAAGCGGCGCGTGATGGCCTCGACCAGGCGAGCGAGCGCACCAAAGCTGCCGCGCAGTCCGAGACGAAGGCGCTGGAGGCGATCCGCGAGGCCAGACGCAGCCTCGATCAGGCTCGCGAGCGGCTGGCCCAGGCCGAGCGCAAAGCCGGCGAGACGGCGGCGCGCCGCTCGGCCCTGACCGAGGCGATCGGCAGGCTCGGCCAGAACATCGCCGATGCGCAGGCGCAAACCGAGGCCACGAATCAGGATCTGGGGGGCCTCGCCCCGGCGCCCGAACTGGAAAGCGCCCTGCTCGCCGCCCGGGCCGAACTGGGCGAGCGGCGCGCTGCAGCCTCCGAAGCGCGGGCGCGGGTGCAGACCCAGGGGCGCGAGGCCGAACTGCGCAGCCGCCGGCGCGAAGCGATCGCAGGAGATCTGCGCGCCTGGCGCGAGCGCGCTGCCACCAGTGAGCAGAGCGCCGCCGATACACGCCGGCGAATCGCGACGACGGCGGCCGAGCACAAGGCGCTGCTGGAAGCACCCGACACTTTCCTGGTCGAGCGCCGCCGGCTCCTCGCCGAGATCGAGACTGCGGAGGGGGCTCGCCGCGCCGCCGCCGACAAGCTCGCCGCTGGCGAGGTCGCGCAGGCGGAGGCTGACCGGCAGGCTCGCACGGCGCTGGAAGCGTTGTCGGCTACCCGCGAGGCTCGGGCGAGCGCCGAGGCCAGGCTGGAGGCAGCGCGCCAGCGCCTCGCGGACGTGGTGCGCCAGATCGTCGACGGGCTGGAGACCGAAGTCGCAAACCTGCATCAGCTCGCCGGGCTGAAGATCGGCGACACGCCGCCGGATGCAGAGGATGTCGAGCGCCGGCTGGGCGGGCTCAAGGCCGAGCGCGAGCGGCTGGGGGCGGTCAACCTGCGCGCCGACGACGAACTGAGCGAAGTCCAGGGCAAGCGCAGCGGCCTTGCGACCGAGCGCGACGACCTGACCGAGGCGATCCGGCGCCTGCGCCAGGCGATCGGGGCACTCAACCGCGAAGGAAGGGAGCGGCTTCTTGCCGCATTCGAGATCGTCAACGGCCATTTCCAGCACCTGTTCGGGGTCCTGTTCGGCGGCGGCACCGCCGATCTCACGCTGGTCGATTCGGAAGATCCGCTCGAAGCCGGGCTCGAGATCATCGCGCGCCCCCCGGGCAAAAAGCCGCAGGTGATGACGCTGCTCTCCGGCGGCGAGCAGGCGCTGACCGCGACCGCGCTGATCTTCGCGGTGTTCCTGACCAACCCCTCGCCGATCTGCGTGCTCGACGAGGTCGACGCCCCGCTCGATGACGCCAATGTCGAGCGCTATTGCGACCTGCTCGAGGAGATGGCGCGCAACACCGCGACGCGCTTCATCCTGATCACCCACAACCCGATCACCATGGCCCGCATGGACCGGCTGTTCGGCGTCACCATGGCCGAGCGCGGGGTCAGCCAGATGGTCTCGGTCGACCTCGCCACGGCCGAGCGCATCCGCGAGGCGGTCTGACATTATTGCCGCGGCGCACAAGAATCGTCCCCAACCCTCTGCGTCAGTCTAAAATCATTTTATTTTTCAAGGCATTAATGGCTTCTCACTCAGCTTGACACCATATGACCCCGTCAATATGGTGCGCCCGATTTTTCCGGGTGGCGGGGCTTTTTTCATCGCACGGAACGATCGGCAATCCGATGAGCGCACGCCACGACGATCCGGTTCCGGATCGGCTGATCAGGCAGCGCAAATCAGCGACAATTCCGGTATTGTCCGGTTCTCCAGGGGACCGAGCACGGAGGGGTCGTGTCATGACGGCGGTCGAGCGGCAATGACGGGCCAGGACGGAAAGAGTTCGGGCCCGGGGCGGCCTGCAGACAAGGATGCGAGCCTGGAAAGCCGGCTCAAATCCCTCGATGTGGGCCTGAAGCGTGCGACCAACCAGACGGAAGCCGAAATCCGGCGCGAGAGCACATCCGCCGATTCCAGCGGAATCGGGCAGGCGATGCGGCTTTCCACGGAATTCGTTGCCGGCATCATCGTCGGCGGCGGGCTCGGCTGGGCCGTCGATAAATGGCTGGGGACGGCGCCCTTCGGGATGATCGTCCTGCTGATGCTCGGTTTCGGCGCTGGCGTGATGAACGTCGTGCGCGCAGCGGGCTTGATGAAATCGCGCACTGACGATAAGTCGAGCGCGCAGAACTGAGGCTCGGTCCCGAAAGGGGCCGTCTTATGGCAGGAACAAGGGCGACAGATGGCTGGTCCGATCGAACAATTCGAGATCAAACCGATCGTGTCTCTTGGCAAGATCGGCGGAAGCGAAATCGCTTTCACCAATTCCGCCCTGTTCATGGTCGCCGCCGTCGCCATCATCGTGCTGCTGTTCGTCTATGGCACGCGCAACCGCTCGCTGGTTCCGGGCCGGCTGCAATCGCTGGCGGAGATGGGCTACGAGTTCGTAGCCAACACAGTGAAAGACTCGGCCGGCCATGACGGCATGAAGTTCATGCCGCTGGTGTTCTCGCTCTTCATGTTCGTGCTGGTCTGCAACATGCTCGGCATGATCCCGGGCTCGTTCACCGTGACCAGCCATCTGGTCGTCACCGCCGCGCTCGCCGCGCTCGTGATCTTCACCGTCATCATCTACGGCATCGCCAAGCACGGCGCCCATTTCTTCGGCCTGTTCGTGCCCAAGGGCGTGCATCCGCTGATGCTAATCATCCTGGTGCCGATCGAGGTGATCTCCTTCGTCTCGCGCCCGATCAGCCTGTCGGTCCGCCTCTTCGCCAACATGCTGGCCGGCCACATCGCGCTGAAGATCTTCGCCGGCTTCGTGGCGACGCTGCTCTTCGCCGGCGGCTGGGCCATCCTCTCGCCGCTGCCGCTCGTGCTGACCGTCGCGCTGATCGCGCTGGAATTCCTGGTCGCCGGACTGCAGGCCTATGTCTTCGCCGTGCTGACCTGCATCTACCTGCACGACGCCCTGCATCCGGGCCACTGAGCGGCCCTGATCTTAAAGTTCACCCCTCAACTGTCACAACTATCCCCCTAAGGAGCATTTCCATGGATCCCGTCGCAGCCAAGTACATCGGCGCTGGTCTCGCTTGCCTCGGCATGGCCGGCGCGGGCATCGGCCTCGGCAACCTCTTCGGCCAGTTCCTCTCGGGCGCCCTGCGCAACCCGTCGGCGGCCGATGGCCAGCGCGGCACCCTGCTGCTCGGCTTCGCGCTGACCGAAGCGCTCGGCATCTTCTCGCTGCTGATCGCGCTGCTGCTGCTCTTCGCGGTCTGATCGCGAACACTACCCGAGCCTGCCGCAGGCGACGGCCCTCATAGGGCGTCACGCGGCAGGCTCCCGCCTCCCTTCCCATATCGCCGTGCGAACCGTCCGGGCTCGTGCGGCCGGATGAGGTTCAGTGATGGCAGCGCCAGCCACGACCACCGGAACGACCGCCCATGGCGGCGCGGCTCCCGCCCATGGCGGCGGCTTCCCGCCTTTCCAGGGCGAAACCTTCGCCTCGCAGCTGCTCTGGCTGGCGATTACCTTCGGCTTCCTCTACTGGCTCGCCGCCAAGGTCATCGTGCCGCGTCTCGGCGGCATCCTCGAGGACCGCGCCAACAAGATCGGCAACGATCTCGACGAGGCGGCCGCGATGAAAGCCAAGGCTGAAGAGGCCGGCCAGGCCTATGAGAAGTCCCTTGCCGAAGCCCGCGCCAAGTCGCAGGCGATCGCGCAGGAGACGCGCGAGAAGGTCAACGCCGACAGCGCCACGCGGCGCAAGGGCGTCGAGGCCGACCTCGCCGCCAAGCTCGCCGATGCCGAGGCCAAGATCGTCGCCACCAAGATCGAGGCGATGAGCCATGTCGATGCGATCGCCGCCGACGCGGCCGGCGCCATCGTCAGCCACCTGACCGGCACGGCTCCGGCCCCGGCCGACGCCGCCAAGGCGGTCAAGACCGCGCTGGGAGGCTGAGCACCATGTTGAGCAATCCGACCTTCTGGGTCCTCGTCTCGACCGTCATCTTCCTCGCCATGGCGGTGAAGATGGGTGCTCTCAAGAGCCTCACCGGCGCGCTCGACGCTCGCGGTGAGCTCGTCGCCCGTGAGCTCGCTGAGGCCCGCCGCTTGCGCCACGAGGCCGAGCTGCTGCTCGCCGAGTTCGAAGGCAAGCGCAAGGCCGCCGAGGCCGAGGCCGAGGCGATCATCGCCAACGCCAAGGACGAGGCCCAGCGCCTCGCCAAGGACGCCGAGGAGAAGCTGGCGGAGTTCGTTACGCGCCGGACCAAGTCGGCGCAGGACAAGATCGCGCAGGCCGAGACACAGGCCACCGCCGAGGTCCGCGCGGCTGCAGCCGAGGCTGCGACGCGCGCCGCCGAGGTCATCCTGCGTGGCCAGGTCGCCGGCAAGGCCGGTGCCGACCTGATCGCTGCCGGTCTCAAGGATGTCCGCGCCAAGCTCAACTGAGCCGACAGCGTCATCACGAGAAACGAAAACGCCGCGGCCTTCGGACCGCGGCGTTTTCATTTGATCTCCCGGAACGAGAAATGCTGCGCGCGACCTTACTGGATGGCGACGGCCGTCGGAGGCGCCGGACGCGGCGCGACGACGGGAGCCGCGGCAGCCTTCGGCGCAGCCGGCCGGACGACGGGCTGAGGCAGCTTCGCCGTCGCCGGAGCCGCCGTCGGCACGGCAGCAGGCTTCGGCTTGGGCCGGCGCGGCTGGATCGTCGAGGTGACGATGCCCTGCGGCGTGTCGAGCCCATAGATGTCGTCACGGAACTGCACCAGCCCCTCGGCGTCCTGCCAGCCGGTCATGTAGACCCAGGCGACCGGCACGGCCTTCTTCAGCGTGATGTTCTTGCGCTCGCCCTTGGCGATCTCGGCCTCGATCGCCGGCTGGTTCCACTCGGTGCCTTCGAGCAGCCAGGCCGCCAGATCACGCACCCCCTCGATGCGGGCGCAGCCGGAGGAATTGAAGCGGACATCGTTGCGGAACAGCGACTTCTTCGGCGTGTCATGCATGTAGACCGCCTCGCTGTTCGGCATGTCGATCTTGAGCTGGCCGAGCGAATTGGTCGGCCCCGGCTCCTGCCGGACATAGAAATAGGGGTTGCTCAGGCTCGCCCAGTTGACGCTCACCGGGTCGATCTCACGGTTCTCGGCGCCGAGCAGCTTCATGTTGGACTTGGCGATGAAGCCGGGATCCTTGCGCATATGCGGGATGATGTCGGCCTTCACGATCGACATCGGCACCGTCCAGTACGGATTGAGGTTGACCGAGGTGATGCTGGCCTGGAGCACCGGCGAGGGCCGGTCGGGCCGGCCGACGATGGCAAGGTGGCGGCGCTGGACGACACCACCCTCCACGGCCTCGGCGCTGGCGCCGGGGATGTTCACCACGACGTAGCGACCGGTGAAGCTGAAGCCGTTGCCCTTGAGCCGCTCCAGCGTCGCCGTGAGCTGGTTGAGGCGCACTTCCACCGGCACGTTCAGCGCCTTCAGGGTGAGGCGGCCGACGGTACCGAGATCCGAGAGGCCATGGCGGCGCTGGAAGCGCTTCATCGCGGCGACGACGGCTGCGTCATAGACGTCGCCCGGCAACGCATCCGGCGGCAGGTCGCCGCTCAGCATCAGGCGCTGCTTTAACAGCGCGACATCCGGCCCCTGCGAATCGGGCTTCAGCGCGCTCGCCGAATTGGGAATCCTGGGCCAGCCGCCGCGGCCGGCGATATCCTCATGCGTGATCAGCGCCTCGAGCGTGCGGTCATAGGTCTTGGGACCATAGCCCGGTTCCTCGGCGCGGGAGGCCGAGAGCATCGCCGCGAAGGAGACTGCGGCAGCGAGCATATGGCGAAGACGAACGCGATACATGGGCGAGCTTCCAAGGCGCGAGGATACACGCCGTCGGAAGCTTCCCTCGCATATGGTCAAGGAAGACTTAAGGCAGCCGGCTCAGGTGACGAAAGGGCAGCAGCAGCCTTGCCGAAGCCATGCTCTGACTTATATGGTCATGATAGTCACTTTTTTGCGGAGGCCTCCATGACCGCGATCCCTAAGGAAACATGGACCGTCGCCAACGCCAAGGCGCGCTTCTCGGAACTGATCGACAAGGCGAAATCCGAGGGACCACAGACGGTGACGCGCAACGGCAAGCCGGCGGCGGTGCTGGTGTCGGTCGAGGAGTGGGAAAAGAAGACGGCGCCGAAGGGCACGCTCGTCGAGTTCTTCCAGAACTCGCCGCTCTATGACAGTGGGATCGAGATTGAACGCTTCAAAGGCGGTTTTCGGAAGGTAGACCTTTGAGCTTCTTGCTCGATACCAACGTGGTGTCCGAGCTCGCGAAGCGGGACCTCTCTCCGAATGTAGCTCAGTTCATTCTGGAGAAGCCCCAGAACGAATTCTTCATCAGCGTGATCACCCTGGCGGAGATACGCTTCGGCATCGCGTTGTTGCCAACCGGGAAGCGGCGCGACGCGCTGGAAACGTGGCTCGGCGCCGACCTCCCGCAGCGCTTCGACGGTCGCATCATCGAGATCGCTCACGACATCGCATTGGCCTGGGGCGACCTCATGGCGTGGTCGCGCCGAAACGGTGCGAATCTCGAGCCCATGGACGGGCTGATTGCGGCGACGAGCCGGATGCGCGACCTGACGCTCGTCACGCGCAACATCCGGGACTTCGATCGCCTCGGCCTGCGGCTGCTCGATCCCTGGATCGAGCAGCCCTGAGGCCCTTTACTCCGCCGCTTCCTTCACCGGCGCGGGCTTTTCCCATTTCAGCACCGGCTGGCGCGCGGCCCTCGTCTCGTCGAGGCGGCGCATCGGGGCATGGTGCGGAGCTGCGGTGAAGCGGCTCTTGTCATTGCCCTTGGCGGCGATGGCGAGGTCGCGCAGCGTCGCGATGAACAGGTCGAGCGAGGCCTTCGATTCGGACTCGGTCGGCTCGATCAGCATGGCGCCGTGGACGACGAGCGGGAAATACACCGTCATCGGGTGGTAGCCCTCGTCGATCATCGCCTTGGCGAAGTCGAGCGTGGTGACGCCGGTGCCCTTCAGCCACTCGTCGTCGAACAGCGCCTCGTGCATCGAGGGGTGATCCGGGAAGGGCAGCGACATCAGGTCGGCGAGACCGGCGCGGATGTAGTTGGCGTTCAGCACCGCGTCTTCCGAGGCCTGCTTCATGCCGTCGGCGCCGTGGCTGAGCATATAGGCGAGCGCACGGACATACATGCCCATCTGGCCATGGAAGGCGGTCATGCGACCGAACGGGTCGTTACCATCAGGCGCATCGCCCTTGTGCTCGACGAGACGCGACTTGCCGCCCTCGACATGGATGAACGGCACCGGCGCGTAGGGCGCCAACCGCTCCGACAGCACGACCGGGCCGGCACCCGGGCCGCCGCCGCCATGCGGGGTCGAGAAGGTCTTGTGCAGGTTGATGTGCATCGCGTCGACGCCGAGATCGCCCGGGCGCGCCTTGCCGACGATCGCGTTGAAGTTGGCGCCATCGCAGTAGAAATAGGCGCCGGCCTCATGCATCGCCGCGGCGATCTCGACGATCTGCGGTTCGAAGATGCCGCAGGTGTTCGGGTTGGTCAGCATGATCGCGGCGACGTCGGGGCCAAGCAGCGCCTTGACGTCCTCGACCGCGACGGTGCCGTCCGGACGCGCCGGAACCGCCTTCACCGAGAAGCCGATCAGCGCGGCGGTCGCCGGGTTGGTACCGTGAGCCGATTCAGGGACGAGCACGACAGTGCGGGTCGCGCCCTCGCCCTTGGCGGCGATCGCGGCCTTGATCGCCATCATGCCGCAGGCTTCGCCATGGGCCCCGGCCTTGGGCGAGAGCGCCACCGCCGGCATGCCGGTCAGCGTCATCAGATAGCGGGCAAGTTCGAGCATGACGTCGAGCGCGCCCGGCACGGTCGAGACCGGCTGCAGCGGATGCACGTCGGAGAAGCCGGGCAGCCGCGCCACCTTCTCGTTGAGGCGGGCATTGTGCTTCATCGTGCAGGAGCCGAGCGGGAAGAGCCCGGTGTCGATGCCGTAATTCTTCTGGCTGAGGCGCACATAATGGCGCATCGCCTCCGGCTCGGAGAGGCCGGGCAGGCCGATCTCGCCTTGGCGGGCATGCTTGCCGAGGCGGCTCTTGAACGGCGCCGGCTTGTCGATGTCGACGCCGGTCGATTCGTGGTGGCCGATCTCGAAGATCAGCGGCTCGATCTGCTGGAGCGCGCGGTTTCCGGTGAAGGTCTCATGGACCTCGGCAGAAGCTTCGCCAGCCTGGCTAGGACGTCCCTGACGGTTCAGCATCACAGCACCTCCGCGAGCGCCGCCACGAAGGCCGCCCGATCGTCATCCGTGTTCACTTCGGTATTGGCGACGATCAGGAGATCGTCGAGCCCGGCGCCCGGGAGCAGGCGCGAGACCGGCACGCCGGCGAGGATGCCCCTGGCCGCGAGCGCCTCGGCCACCTCGGCCGCCGGCTTGGCGAGCTTCACGGTGAATTCGTTGAAGAAGCTCTCGTTCAGCACCTCGCCCCCCTTCACGCCGGACAGCGCGTCGGCGAGCTTCACCGCATTGGCATGGTTGACCTCGGCGAGCCGGGTCAGGCCGGCCTGGCCGAGCAGCGTCATGTGGATGGTGAAGGCCAGCACGCAGAGGCCCGAATTGGTGCAGATGTTCGAGGTCGCCTTGTCCCTGCGGATGTGCTGCTCGCGGGTCGAGAGCGTCAGGACGAAGCCGCGGCGACCGTCGGCGTCGACGGTCTCGCCGCAGAGCCGGCCCGGCATCTGGCGGATATATTTCGACTTGGCGGCGAAAAGGCCGACATAGGGGCCGCCGAAATTCAGGGCATTGCCGATCGACTGGCCCTCGCCAACGACGATGTCGGCATCCTGGGCGCCGGGCGGGACGACCGCACCGAGCGAGACGACCTCGGTGAAGACCGCGATCAGCAGCGCGCCATGGGCATGTGCCTTGTCGGCAATAGGCTTGAGATCACGCAGATTGCCGAAGACGTCGGGCGACTGCACGACGACGCAGGAGACGCTATCGTCGATCGCAGCGAGGATGTCCTCGGTGGCGCGGACGTCGGGCTTCAACGCCACGACCTCGTCATTCGCCATTTCCGACAGGGTCTCGACGACCTGGGTATAATGCGGGTGCAGGCCGCCGGAGAGCACTGCCTTGCGCCGCCTGGTGACGCGGTGCGCCATCAGCACCGCCTCGGCGGTGCCGGTCGAACCGTCATACATCGAGGCGTTGGCGACCTCCATGCCGGTCAGCGCCGCGACCTGCGTCTGGAATTCGAACAGGTATTGCAGCGTGCCCTGGGCGATCTCCGGCTGGTAGGGCGTGTAGCTGGTCAGGAACTCCGAGCGCTGGATCAGGTGATCGACCGTCGCGGGAACATGGTGCTTGTAGGCCCCTGCCCCGACGAAGAACGGCACCGAACCGGCCGCGATGTTCCTGGCCGACATCTTGCCGAGGATACGCTCGACCTCGAGCTCACCCTTGGTTCGGGGCAGGTCGAGCGGCTCTTTCAGAAGCTTGCCGTTCGGCACGTCGGAGAAGAGCGCGTCGACGTCGGGTACGCCGATGCGCGCGAGCATGTCCTCGCGGTCGGTCTCGGTCAGGGGAAGATAGCGCATGGAGGTTCCGTTCTTCGATACGGCCTGGGACCGTTCAAAAGCTGCGTGGTCGTCCCGGGCGACCGGAGGGAGACCCGGGACCCATGCCGGAACCGTTCAGGCATGAGTCCCGGATCAGCGCCGCTACGCGGCTTGTCCGGGACGACTCGATGAGGGTCAGAGCGTCTTGACGTAGTCCTGGTACTCGGCCTCGCTCAGCAGGCCGTCGAGCTCGCCTGTGTTCGTCAGCTTCAGCTTGACGAACCAGCCCTTGCCGGCCGGGTCCTCGTTGACCGTGCCGGGCGCAGCCTCGAGCTCGCTGTTGACGGCGACGACCTCGCCGGAGACCGGGGCATAGACCTCGGAGGCCGCCTTGACGCTTTCGACGACAGCAGCTTCGCCGCCCTTGGCGAGTGCCTTGCCGACGGTCGGCAGCTCGACGAAGACGACGTCGCCGAGCTGGCCCTGGGCGTAGTCGGTGATGCCGACGGTGCCGGTGTCACCCTCGATGCGGATGTATTCGTGGTCCTTGGTGTAACGGGTCTCGGCCATGGTTTCCTCCGACGAAACAGGTGGGTTCAGCGCTTGTAGCGGTTGGGGACGAAAGGCATTGCGGCGATGGTCGCCGGCAGCGGCTTGCCGCGCACGATAAGATCGAGCCTGGTGCCGGGAGCGGAATGCTCCTTGGCGACATAGCCCATGGCGCAAGGGCCGTTCAGGGTCGGGCCGAAGCCGCCCGAGGTGACCTTGCCGACGATGGTGCCGTCAGCGGTCGCGATATCCGCGCCCTCGCGGGCCGGAGCCCGGCCTTCCGGCAGCAGGCCGACGCGGACGCGCGAGACGCCCTCGGCGAATTCGCGCTGGATGCGGGCCGCCCCCGGGAAACCGCCCTCCTCGCGCCGGCGCTTCTGGATCGACCAGTTGAGCGCCGCCTCGACGGGAGAGGTCGTCGTGTCGATGTCATGGCCATAAAGGCACAAACCGGCTTCCAGCCGCAGCGAATCGCGAGCGCCGAGGCCGATCGGCTTGACGCGCGCGTCGAGCAGGAGCGCATCCCAGATCTCGCCGATGCGATCGGCCGCGGCGGAGATCTCAAAGCCGTCCTCGCCGGTATAGCCGGAGCGGCTGACATTGGCCTTGACGCCGCCGAGCTTCATCGTGCGCAAGGTCATGAAGCCCATCTCGGCAGCCTCGGGATTGAGCGCCGCCAGCGCTTCCTCCGCCTTCGGCCCCTGCAGGGCGATCAGGCCACGATGCTCGGCCTTGACCAGCTTCACATTGGCCGGCAGACGCGCCTCGATATGGGCGTAGTCTTCAGTCTTGCAGGCGGCGTTGACGACGAGCAGCAGCGCGCCGTCCTCGTCCGGATCGGCCGAGCGCGTCACCATCAGATCGTCGAGGATGCCGCCCTCCTCGTTCAGCAGCTGCGAATAGCGCTGCTTGCCCGGCGGCAGGTTGACGATGTCGGCCGGAATCAGCGCTTCGAGCGCACGGGCCGTGGTCTCGTGGTCGGGACCGACGAGGAAGGCCTGGCCCATATGCGAGACATCGAACAGGCCGGCGTTCTCGCGCGTCCAGTTGTGCTCGGCCATGATCCCGGCAGGATACTGCACCGGCATGTCGTAGCCGGCGAACGGCACCATGCGTGCGCCCAGCGTGACATTGCGGGCGTGCAGCGGCGTCTTGAGCAGCGGCTCGGTGCTTGCAGTCTCGGCTTCGGCAGCCATGGCATCCCTTCCAGAGTCGAGCGCGAGCCCCGGACGGATTCGTCCGGAGCGCGCCCCCTCTGTCTCGGGACCTGAGAGATTTCCCCGCCAGGCTTAAAGCCTTGGGCGAGTTACCCCCGTCGGTGGGCGAGCCTCAAAGGCCCGCCACTTTCCAGAGCGCCAATTCCCACGCGGTCCGTTTGCCTGAGCGTTTCCGGGGCGGTTGCGCCTTCGGCGCCGGGTCCGGACGAGTCCGGTCCCGGTCTCTCCCGCGGGGATGATGCGGCTGAGCCAGCAATAGACGAGCGAGGGGCCGAGTCAATTGGCCCGCCCGCGTGAATTTTCGGCAGCGTGCCGCCTACCTGCGCCGGCGCCGCGCCGGCTCGCCTCCGCCGCCCGGATTCAGGCCGACGATGATCTCGACCTCGCCGGACCCTGCGGGAACCGAGATGTTGCTCTCGACATGCGAGAAATCGGCACCGGTCTGGCCACTGGGGATGGCGCCGCCGACGCGGGCACTGCGGCGCGCGATCACCTGGTTGTTGCGCATCACCTGCGTGTACAGCGTCGCGCCATAGCTGCCGGGGCTGCCGGCGGGTCCGATCAGGATACGCCCTTCGACGCCGACCTTGAGAGTGAAGGCGCCATCCTTGCCGATGGGCGTGCATTCGCGCGCGACGGTATTGATCGAGACCTGGCTGCGCAGGCTGCCGCTGTCCTGGCCCGACTGGGCGCGGATCGCCGCGCCACCATCGGAGATGATGACCTGCGGGCAGATGAAATTCACCTCGTCGTCCTGCGGCAGCTGATTGACCGGCGGCGGCGTGGTCGACTGGAACATCAGGATATTGCCGAGCTTCTGCGCGGAACTCGGCTCGCCGGAGCCCGACGAGCCGGAGGAACCGCAGCCGGCGAGCGTGAGCGCCAGAGCGGCAGGCAAAGCGAACCGACCGAAGCGGCCAGCAAAGCGATCAATCACGGCAAAGCCTCCACACCAGGGCCGAATCCGTTGAGCGAAACCGGGATTCCGACCCCTTCCTCCGGCGTCTGAAACACGATGAATGTGGCGCTCTTACCAGTCTTGAGCTGGCCGAGCAGCGTATCGTCCATCACCACCTCGGCAACGCAGCCGGTGGTCAGGCAGCGCACGAAGCCCGCGCGGCCGATATCCTTGTCGTCGATCTTGAGACCGAGGCCGGAGGGGAGCAGCACGCCGAGCGGGGCGACGACGCGCAGCAGACGGCTCTTCTGGTCGGCCGTCTTCAGCACGATGACGAGCAGCGTCAGATTCGGGCGGTCCTCGGCGGCGACGTTCTGAACGAGCGCGCATTGCTCGGCCTTGGCGCCGGGCGGCGTCTCGCAGCGCATCTGCCAATCGCCATGCGTGGAACGTACCGCGCCTTGCGCATGGGCCGGCGTAGCCGAGAGCCAGCCGCAGCCGATGACGGCAAGCGCCGCGGCCACGGGACCGATCAATGAGCGCATCCCTGTCATCCTCTCCTTACAGGTGTGGGAATGTGCGCACACCCACACCGAAACGGCGCCCCCGCCACGCGAGAATGCGTTCCGACCATGCGTCCCGATTCCTGTCAAGGCGAAGGATCACGTGCGTCCGCGCGGCAGACTCCCTGCAAACAGCGCAGATCGACCGCCCGGCGCCCATGCGCTCGTCGCGTACTTATGCCGCACGGGCTGCGTCACAGCCTGTCATTGCCCCACTGGCGCAAGCGTGATCTTTGATTTATCGCAATGCCGAAGAACCGGGCCGGTCAGACGTGGCCGCCCCGGCGCGCGCCTGTCTTAAGCTGACGAAGGCGGATCGCGCGGCATCAAAGGAGCTATGTCGGACCGATGCGATTTGTGACCACTCCTCTCAGGAACGCGCTGGCGGCCCTTGCTGCTGCCCTGGTAGCGTTTTCGCCGGCCGTCGCATCGGCCCAGAACGGCATGCCGCAGCCTTGGGAGCTGAATCTCCAGCCGGCCAATTCCGAGGTGATGACGTTCATCCACTGGTTCCATGACTGGGTGAACGTCCTCATCTTCATCATCACGCTCTTCGTGCTGGGCTTGCTGATCTACGTGGCCTGGCGCTTCAACGAGAAGCGCAACCCGGTCGCCTCGAAGACGACGCACCACGCTCTGCTCGAGGTCGCCTGGACGATCGTCCCGGTCCTGATCCTGGTCGTGATCGCCATTCCCTCGTTCCGCCTGCTCAAGCTGCAGCTGGAGATCCCGCAGGCCGACATGACCGTGAAGGTCACCGGCAAGCAGTGGTACTGGTCCTATGAGTACCCGCAGGACGGCGGCAGCTTCGGCTTCGATTCGCTGATGCTCGACGAGAAGCAGCGCGCCGAGGCAATCTCGTCGAAGAAGATCGCCGAGGCCGAGGCGCCGCGCCTGCTCGCCGTCGACAACGAAGCGGTCGTGCCGGTCGGCAAGATCGTGCGCGTGCAGGTCACCGGCGCCGACGTCATCCACAAGTTCGCGCTGCCTGCCTTCGGTGTGAAGATCGACGCCATCCCCGGCCGCCTGAACGAAACCTGGTTCAAGGCCGATCGCGAAGGCATTTTCTACGGCCAGTGCTCGTTCATCTGCGGCCAGAACCACGCCTTCATGCCGATCGCCATCCGCGTCGTCAGCCAGGAGCGCTACACGGCCTGGCTCGCGGAAGCGAAGCAGAAGTTCGCCAATGCTGCCGACGCCACCAGCAAAGTCGCCGAAGCGGCTCGCTGAACCCGACATTCTTGAAAGAACTCACGCGAAGCGCATTCGCAGGAGGAGACGAAATTCATGGCTACCGCGGCTCCCCACGCCCACGGGCATGACGACGCCCACGCCCACGAGCACCACACCCCAACGGGCTGGCGCCGCTGGCTGCTCTCGACCAACCATAAAGACATCGGCACGCTCTACCTGATCTTCTCGATCATCGCGGGCCTGATCGGCGGCTTCCTGTCGATCATGATGCGCATCGAGCTGCAGCAGCCGGGCCTGCAGATCTTCGCCAACGGCCAGAGCTACAACGTCTTCGTCACCGGTCACGGCCTGATCATGATCTTCTTCATGGTCATGCCCGCCGTCATCGGCGGCTTTGGCAACTGGTTCGTGCCGCTGATGATCGGCGCGCCGGACATGGCCTTCCCGCGCATGAACAACATCTCGTTCTGGCTGACGGTCGCGGGCCTGATCCTGCTGCTGATCTCGATGTTCGTCGAGGGCGCCCCTGGCGCCAAGGGCGTCGGCACAGGCTGGACGATCTACCCGCCGTTCTCATCGGCAGGCCATCCCGGCCCGTCGGTCGATTTCGGCATCCTGTCGCTCCACGTTGCCGGTGCGGCCTCGATCCTGGGCGCGATCAACTTCATCACCACCATCCTGAACATGCGCGCGCCTGGCATGACCATGCACAAGATGCCGCTGTTCGCCTGGGGCGTTCTGGTCACCGCCTTCCTGCTGCTGCTGGCGCTCCCGGTCCTCGCCGGCGCGATCACCATGCTGCTGACCGACCGCAACTTCGGCACGACCTTCTACGATCCGGCCGGCGGCGGCGATCCGGTGCTCTACCAGCACCTGTTCTGGTTCTTCGGCCACCCCGAAGTGTACATCATGATCCTGCCGGCCTTCGGCATCGTCAGCCACATCATCTCGACCTTCTCGAAGAAGCCGATCTTCGGCTATCTCGGCATGGCCTACGCCATGGTCGCGATCGGCGTGGTCGGGTTCATCGTCTGGGCCCACCACATGTACACGGTCGGCCTGTCGCTCAACACGCAGCGCTACTTCGTCTTCGCGACGATGGTGATCGCGGTTCCGACCGGCGTGAAGATCTTCTCCTGGATCGCGACGATGTGGGGTGGCAGCTTGCGCTTCACCGCGCCGATGGTCTGGGCGATCGGCTTCATCTTCCTGTTCACTGTCGGCGGCGTCACCGGCGTGGTGCTGGCCAATGCCGGCCTCGACCGCTCGCTGCACGCGACCTACTACGTGGTGGCTCACTTCCACTACGTGCTGTCGCTCGGCGCGGTGTTCGGCATCTTCGCGGGCTTCTATTACTGGTTCCCGAAGATGAGCGGCTACATCATCCCGGACTGGATCGGCCGCCTGCACTTCTGGATTGCCTTCATCGGCGCGAACCTGCTGTTCTTCCCGCAGCACTTCCTCGGGCTCTCGGGCATGCCGCGGCACTATGTCGACTATCCCGACGCCTTCGCCGGCTGGCATTTCTGGTCGTCGATCGGCTCGTACATCTTCGCGGCCGGCCTGCTGGTCTGGCTCTACGGCATCGTCGTCGCCTTCACCAGGAAGGAGCTCGCCGGCAACAATCCGTGGGGCGAAGGCGCGACCACGCTGGAGTGGACGCTGTCCTCGCCGCCACCGTTCCACCAGTTCGAGACGCTGCCGCGCATCACCGGCTCGGACCACTGAACACACCGGCGGCGGGCCTCTCGCCCGCCGCCGCCCCTCCCCCGAGCGCCTGATCCAGGGCGTTCCGGAGACGGGCGGATCCCGCAAGCGACACCCGGTTTGGGTGTCTTAGAACGTTGAAGTGAACGAGTTTCGATGTCTGCTGCCTTCGATCAGATCACCCAGGCTGACGACGGCGTCTCGCTGAGTTCCCCCGGCGAGGCGCAGGACTTCTTCGCGCTGCTCAAGCCGCGGGTGATGTTCCTCGTGATCGTGACGGCGCTCGGCGGCATGGTCGCGGCGCCAGGAGCGGTCAATCCGGTCATCGGCTTTGCCGCGCTGCTGGCGATCTCGGTCGGCGCCGGCGCCTCGGGCTGCCTCAACATGTGGTGGGACGCCGATATCGACGCGGTGATGGCGCGCACCGCCAACCGGCCGATCCCCGCCGGCCGCATCCTGCCATCCGAGGCGCTCGCCTTCGGCCTGACGCTCTCGATCGGCTCCGTGCTGGTGCTCGGCCTCGTCGCCAATCTGCTTTCGGCCGCGATGCTGGCCTTCACGATCTTCTTCTACGCCGTCGTCTATTCGATGTGGCTGAAGCGGGCGACGCCGCAGAACATCGTCATCGGCGGCGCCGCCGGCGCCTTCCCGCCGATGATCGGCGAAGCCGTGGTCACCGGCGATTTCGGCCTGACCTCAATCGTCCTGTTCGCCATCATCTTCCTGTGGACGCCGCCGCATTTCTGGGCGCTCGCTCTGGTCAAGTCATCAGACTACGCCCGCGCCGGCATCCCGATGCTGCCGAACGTCGCCGGTCCGGCCGCGACCCGCCGCCAGATCGTCGCCTATACGCTGGTGCTGGCCCCGGTCGCGGTGCTGCCGGCGCTGATGGGCTTCGGCGGGCTGATCTATCTGATCGTCTCGGTCGTCACCGGCCTCGCCATGATCGGCCTGTCGCTGCGCGTGCTGCACGTCACCGAGGGCGAGCCGGCCAACAAGGCGGCCTATGCGCTGTTCGGCTTCTCGATCCTCTATCTCTTCCTGCTCTTCGCCGTGCTGCTGGCCGAGAACGGCCTCGGCCTGATGTGGGCCCTGCCCAAGGTGCTGGGATGAGCCAGGACCCGCAGGACAAGAAGCAGCCGCCGGCGGCGTTCTCTCCGGAGGACATGGCCAGGCGCAATCGCCGCTCGATCGCGCTCGCGCTCGTGCTCGGCGGCCTCGTGGTCTTCTTCTTCATCGTGACGCTGGCCAAGACCGGGCCGGCGATCCTCAACCGGCCGCTGTGACGCGATGACCGCCGCTTCCCGCAACCGCCGTACCGTCCTCGCCTGCAGCGCCGCCGTGCTCGCCATGACCGGGCTCTCCTTCGCCGCCGTGCCGCTCTACAACCTGTTCTGCAAGGTCACGGGCTTCGCCGGCACGCCGATGGTCGGAACTGCCGCCACCGGCAAGACCAGCGAGCGCATCGTCTCGGTCGCGTTCGACGCCAATGTTGCGCCCGCGCTGGGCTGGCGCTTCGAGGCGGAGAAGACGGAGATCAGGGCGCAGGTCGGCGTGACGCAGACGGTGTTCTACAAGATCACCAACACGTCCTCGCGACCGATGACCGGGATCGCGACCTACAATGTCCAGCCGAACCAGTCGGGCGCCTATTTCGTCAAGATCCAGTGCTTCTGCTTCACCGAGACGACGCTACAGCCCGGCGAGACCCTGGAAGCGCCGGTCGTGTTCTACATCGATCCCGAGATCGAGTTGAACCGCGAGCTCGCCAGCCTGAAATCGATCACCCTGTCCTACACCTATTTCCCGTCGAAGAACGGGCAGCCGGTGGCGGAAAGCAAGGGTGACGGCAACCAATCGAAACTATAAAGCTGCGCGACAAGCGCTGCACTTCTACGGACGCGGAGACTTGAGCACGATGGCCGGGGCCCATACCAAGAACCACGACTACCACCTCGTCGATCCGAGCCCGTGGCCGATCGTCGGCGCCGCCAGCGCGACCATCATGGCGATCGGCGCGGTGATGTGGATGAAGGCGCTGCCGGTCGCCGGCATGACCGTCGGCCCGCTGGTCTTCGGCGTCGGCCTGCTCGGCGTGCTCTACACCATGCTCGCCTGGTGGATGGACGTGACCCGTGAGGCCGAGCGCGAGGGGCATCACACCCGCGTGGTGCAGCTGCACCACCGCTACGGCATGATGATGTTCATCGCCTCCGAGGTGATGTTCTTCGTCGCCTGGTTCTGGGCCTATTTCGATGCGAGCCTGTTCACCGGCGAGCACATCCAGTACGCCCGCGCCGAATTCACCGGCGGTCACTGGCCGCCGAAGGGCATCGAGACTTTCGACCCCTGGCACCTGCCGCTGCTCAACACGCTGATCCTGCTGACCTCCGGCACGACCGTGACCTGGGCGCACTACGCCCTGATCCAGGGTGACCGTAAGAGCCTGAAGCAGGCCCTGTGGCTGACCGTGATCCTCGGCATCCTGTTCACGCTGTGCCAAGCTTACGAATACTCGCACGCCGCCTTCGCCTTCAAAGGCAACATCTACGGCGCGACCTTCTTCATGGCGACCGGCTTCCACGGTTTCCACGTCATCATCGGCACGATCTTCCTGGCGATCTGCCTGTGGCGCGTCTATCTCGGCCACTTCAAGCCGGACCAGCATCTCGGCTTCGAGTTCGCCGCCTGGTACTGGCACTTCGTCGACGTGGTCTGGCTGTTCCTGTTCGCCTCGATCTATGTCTGGGGCGCCGGAGCGCCGGCAGCGCACTGAATTTCGGGCCGGAAGCGGCCGCGAACCTTCAAAGGGGCGGCCGCGAGGCCGCCCTTTCCATTTAAGGAGACCGCCATGGCGCAGCCGCAGATCACCCCGCCCTCGCCCTACTCGACGGGCCTGACCGGCCGCTGCCCGCGCTGCGGCGAGGGCAAGCTGTTCGACGGCTATCTCAAGCTGAAGCCGCGCTGCGCCGCCTGCGGGCTGGACTTCGCCTTCGCCGATTCGGCCGACGGGCCGGCGGTGTTCATCATGCTGATCGCCGGCTTCTTCGTGCTCGGCCTCGCGCTCTATGTCGAGATCGCCTACACCCCGCCGATCTGGCTGCATCTCCTGCTCTGGCTGCCGCTGGCGCTCGTCACCTGCCTCGGGCTGCTCAGGCCGATGAAGGGGCTCGCAGTCGCCTTGCAATATGCCCACAAGGCCGAGGAAGGCAGGTTGAAGAAGTGAGCGAACAGATTGCGTCCACGAGCCGGCCAAAGCTGCTGCTGCCGGCGCTCCTGACCATCATCGGCGTCGGCGTGCTCTTCTATCTCGGTGCCTGGCAATGGCAGCGCATGGACGAGAAGCGCGCTTTCATCACGCGGCTGGAGACGCAAGCCGCAGGTTCCGCTGCCCCGCTGCCGCCGGCGAGCGACTGGCCGCGGCTCGATCTCGCGGCTGTCGATCTCACAAGGGCTGTCGCCAAAGGCAGCTATCTCGACGGCATCGCCGGCGTCCGCACAACCATCGCGGCCGGTCCGCCCGGCTCACGCCAGCTCTCCGGCTTCGGCCGCTGGGTCTTCCAGGGTTTTCGGCTGGAAGACGGCGCGACGATCCTGATCAATCGCGGCTTCGTACCCGAGGCGCGCTTTAGCGCCATCACGCCGGCGAGCGGCCAGGCGACCGTCACCGGCTTCCTGCGCATCCCGGAGGCTCGCAACAGCTTCACCCCCGCCGACCTGCCACAGCAACGCGAATTCTACACGCGAGACCCCGCAGCGATTGCCGCATCTCTCGGCCTGCCCGCAGCGGCGCCGTTCTATCTCGAAGGCGAACGCCAGGGCGACGGGCTGACCCCGCCGGCCGGCGTCGATGCCAAGGAGCTGATCGCCCGCATCCCGGACAACCATCTGCAATATGCGCTGACCTGGTGGGGGCTGGCACTGACGCTGATCGGGGTGTTCGGCGCTTATGTCTGGCAGGCGCGGAGGCCGACGCAGAGCGGCTAATCAGCCTTTGCTTTTGCCCTCCCCCGCCAACGGGCCTATAGGATCAGCACGACATCAGAGACCATCATCGTGCTGCATATTTCGACCCGCGGCGAAGCGCCGTCGCTCTCCTTCGCCGACGCGCTGCTCGCCGGACTTGCCCGTGACGGCGGCCTCTATCTGCCGCAGACATTGCCGCGCTTTGGCACGCAGGAGATCGCGAGCTTCGCCGGCAAGCCATATGCCGAGGTGGCGGAGCGCGTCATCGGTGCGCTGGCCGATGGCGATATCGCCGCCGATGCGCTGAAGGCCATGATCGGCGAGGCCTATGGCACGTTCCGCCATCCGGCTGTCTGCCCGCTGGTCCAGCTCGGCGACAACCTGTTTTCGCTCGAGCTCTTCCACGGCCCGACGCTCGCATTCAAGGACGTGGCAATGCAGCTGCTCGGGCGGCTGATGGATCATGTGCTGACCCAGCGCGGCGAACGCGCCACCATCGTCGGCGCGACTTCGGGTGATACCGGTGGTGCGGCCATCGACGCCTTCAAGGGGCTGGAACGCGTCGACGTCTTCATCCTCTACCCGCATGGCCGCGTCTCCGACGTGCAGCGCCGGCAGATGACCACGGTCGAGGCGGACAATGTCCACGCCATCGCGGTCGAGGGCACCTTCGACGATTGCCAGAACCTGGTGAAGGCCCTGTTCAACCACCACGCCTTCCGCGACGAACTGCGCCTCTCCGGCGTCAACTCGATCAATTGGGCGCGCATCGCAGCTCAGGTCGTCTACTACTTCACCGCAGCGGTTGCGCTCGGCGCTCCGCACCGGCAGGTCTCCTTTGCGGTGCCGACCGGCAATTTCGGCGATATCCTCGCCGGCTGGATCGCCAAGCAGATGGGGCTGCCGATCGCCCGGCTGATGGTCGGCACCAACAGCAACGACATCCTGGCGCGCACGCTTGAGATCGGCGTCTACGAGATGCGCGGGGTCGCGGCAACGACCTCTCCCTCGATGGACATCCAGATCTCCTCGAATTTCGAGCGCCTGCTGTTCGAGGCGCATGGCCGCGACGGCGCCGCCGTGCGCCGGCTGATGCAGTCGCTGGCACAGTCCAGCCGCTTCGAGATCGCAGCCGAGCCGCTCGCCCGCATCCGCGCCGACTTCGATGCGGTCTCGCAGGATGAGGCCTCCATCGCTTCCGAGATCGGCACCACCTGGCGCGAGGCCGGCTATCTGCTCGACCCGCACAGCGCGATCGGCGTCGCCGCCGCCCGCAAGCTGCTCGAAGCCGATCCGGCCACGCCGGTCATCGCGCTCGGGACGGCCCACCCGGCCAAGTTCCCGGCGGCCGTCGCGGCGGCGAGTGGAATCACACCCGCCCTGCCCGCACATCTCGCCGACCTGATGGAGCGCAAGGAGCGCTTCAGCCTGCTGCCGAACGACCAAGGCAAGCTCGAGCGCTTCATCGCCGAGCGGGCACGGGCCGTCAGGAGTGCCGCGGCATGACGGTAGCCAAGACGCTCAAGGCCAAGATCGAGAAGCCCGTGAAACCAGGCGAGGCTGGCCACGACCCGGCCGTCAGCCTGACGACGCTGCCGTCGGGCCTGCGCATCGTCTCCGAGCACATGGCCCATGCCTCGACCGTCTCGCTCGGCATCTGGATCGGTGCCGGCGCACGGGACGAGCTGCCGCATGAGCACGGCCTCGCCCATCTGCTCGAGCACATGGCCTTCAAGGGCACGGCCCGGCGCACCGCGCTTCAGATCGCCGAGGAGATCGAGAGCGTCGGCGGCGACCTCAACGCCGCGACATCGGTCGAATACACCTGCTACACCGCCCGCGTGCTCGGCCAGGACCTGCCGCTGGCGGTCGACATCCTCGCCGACATCCTGACCCAGCCCTCGCTCACCGAGGAGGAGCTGGCGCGTGAGAAGGGCGTGATCCTGCAAGAGATCGGCGCCGTGCAGGATACACCGGACGATCTCGTCTATGACCGCTTCCTGCAGGCTGCCTTCCCGGAGCAGCCGCTCGGCCGGCCGATCCTCGGCACGGCGGAGACGGTGAAGAGCTTCACGCCCGACGCGATCCGCGCCTATCTCGACCGGCACTACCATGCTGGCAACATGGTGCTGGCCGCAGCCGGTGCGGTCGACCATGACGAGCTGGTCGCCCTGGCGGAACAGGCGCTCGCAGCGCTGCCGGCACGGCCCGCTGCTGCGCCCGCGCCGCGCACGCCGGCTGCCTATCAAGGTGGCGAAGCCCGCATCGATGGCGACGAGGAACAGGTCCATATCGTCCTCGGCTTCCCCGGCAAGCCGTTCACCAACGGCGTCCACTATCCGCTGCAGATCTTCTCGGCCGTGCTCGGTGGCGGCCTGTCATCGCGCCTGTTCCAGGAAGTGCGCGAGCGCCGCGGCCTCGCCTATGCGGTCGACGCGTTCCACTGGCCCTTCTCCGATTGCGGCGTCTTCGGCATCAGCGCGGGCACCGCGCCGGAGGATGTCGGCGAGCTGGTCGAGGTCGCGCTCGACTGCCTCGCCCAAGCCGCTCGCGACGTCAGCGAGGCCGAGGTCGCCCGGGCCCGGGCGCAGATGAAAGTCGGCCTGCTGGCCTCGCTCGAAAGCCCTGGCGGCAAGCTCGAGCAGATGGCGCGACAGGTGCTGGTCTTCGGCCGGGCGATCCCGCGCGAGGAGCTGGCGCGCCGGCTCGACGCGGTCAGCCTCGCCGATGTGCGGGCGGCCGGTCAGGGCCTGCTCGACGGCGTGGTCACGGTCGCTGCCGTCGGCCCGCTCGACGGTCTTGCCCCGGCGACGGCCTTGCGCGCGCTGCTGGCGCGAGCCGCCTGACGACGATGGCCCTCTTTCGCTTCGCCACCGACCCGCCGGCGCGGCCGCTGATCAGGACGCAGAACCTGATCCTGCGTGCCCCGCTCGCCGGCGACTATTCGGCCTGGGCGAATCTGCGGATGGAGAGCCGCGACTTCCTCACCCCCTGGGAGCCGGTCTGGACCGAAGACGACCTGTCCCGAGCCTCGTTCCGCCTGCGGGTGAAGCGCGCGGCCCGCGAGATCGCGACCGACGAAGCCTATTCCCTGTTCATCCTCGACGCCCGCTCGGAGGCGGTGCTCGGCGGGCTGACGCTGGGCCTCGTCAGGCGCGGTGTCGCCCAGGCCTGCACGCTCGGCTACTGGATGGGCCAGCGCCATGCCGGCAAGGGCCACATGACCGAAGCGGTGCGCGGCGCGCTCGACTTCGCCTTCTCCGAACTCGCTTTGCACCGCGTCGAAGCCGCCTGCCTGCCGCATAACGAGCCCTCGCGCCGGTTGCTGGAGCGCGTCGGCTTCACCCGGGAGGGCGAGGCGCGCGGCTATCTGCGCATCAACGGCGCCTGGGCCGATCACCTGCTCTACGGCATGCTTGCCTCCGAGCTGCGCCGCCCTGCCGAAACCGATCGCAAGCTGTGAACAGGCCGGCATTGCCTTGCCCTCGCCACGTCGCGCCGATACCACTGACCGTCACGCCTGAAGAGTTTCCCGCAGAGCCCATCTTGTCAGCGACACCACGTTTCCTCCGGTCCGGCATTGCCGTCCTCGGCCTCCTGATGCTGGCGCTGCTTTCGCTGCTGCGGCCGGCACTGGCGGTCGAGGCACAGCGCGTGCCGCTCGACGTGCCCGTGCTCGACCTCACCGACGTGGTCGAGCGCAACAAAGCCGATGGCGACGTCATCCAGATCTCGACCGCACCGGGAGCCGACGGCATCGTCCGGCGCATCGCCGTCCGGGCGCGCGAATCCGGAGCGCGACCAGATTGGATCGTGTTCGCGCTGACCAATGATTCCGACGAGCAGATCGACCGGCTGCTGGTCGCGCCCTTCCATCGCCTGATCGGCTCGGGCGTGGTCTGGCCCGATCTCGGCGACCGCCGCATCGAGGCGATCACCGCGAGCCAGGGCCTGCGGCCCGAACGCGAGGAAGCGCCTGACGCCGACATCTTCCAGATCACGCTCGACCCCGGCACCACCGTCACCTTCGTCGCCGAGCTGAAATCGCCGAACCTGCCGCAGCTCTATCTGTTCGAGCCGGAGGCCTATCGCCAGAAGACCAACGGGCTGACGCTCTACAAGGGCATCATCATCGGCATCGCCGGCCTGCTCGCGCTGTTCCTGACCATCATCTTCGTGGTCAAGGGCGCGGTGATCTTCCCCGCCGCGGCGGCGCTGGCCTGGGCAGTGCTGGCCTATGCGGGCCTCGATTTCGGCTTCTTCCAGCGCATCTTCCCGCTGACGCCTGCGATCGAGCGAATCTACCGCGCCGGCGCGGAAGTGGTCCTGGCAGCGACGCTGGTCGTCTTCCTCTTCGCCTATCTCAACCTGTCGCGCTGGCATGTGCGCTACAGCCACATCACCATCGTCTGGATCCTCGGCCTCGCCGGGCTGGTCGGACTTGCGGTGTTCGATGCGCCGATGGCAGCCGGCATCGCCCGCATCTCGATCGCGGCCGTCGCGACGATCGGCTTCGTGCTGATCTTGCACCTCGCCACCCATGGCTATGAACGGGCGGTGATGCTGATCCCGACCTGGTTCCTGCTGCTGGTCTGGGTGACTGCGGCCAGCTTCACGGTGATCGGACAAGTCACCCGCGACCTCGTGCCGCCCGCCCTGATCGGTGGCCTCGTGCTGATCGTGCTGCTGATCGGCTTCACCGTTGTGCAACACGCCTTCGCCGGCGGCGCGCTGGCGCAGGGGCTGGTCTCCGACACCGAGCGGCGCGCGCTCGCGCTCTCCGGCTCGGGCGACCTCGTCTTCGACTGGGACGTCTCGGCCGACAAGATCTTCGTCTCGCCACAGGCCGAGATCCTGCTTGGCCTGTCCAAGGGCGCGCTCGAAGGCTCGGCTGCACGCTGGCTCGAGCACATGCATGTCGCCGACCGCGACCGCTACCGCGTCTCGCTCGACGCAGTGATCGAGCAGCGCCGCGGCAAGCTGCAACTCGATTTCCGCCTGCGCGCCGCCAATGGCGCCTATCACTGGTTCAGCCTAAAGGCCCGGCCGGTGATCGGCTCCGATGGCGAGGTCATCCGCGTCATCGGCACGCTCGCTGACGTCACCGAGCAGCGCACCGCCCAGGAGCGCATGCTGCACGATGCCGTGCACGACAACCTGACCGGCCTGCCCAATCGCGAGCTGTTCCAGGACCGGCTCACCGCCGTGTTCGGCTTCAGCCGCGCCGATGACGCTATCCGCCCGACCGTGATCGTCATCGACATCGACCGCTTCAAGCAGGTCAACGAATCGGTCGGCTTCTCGGCCGGCGATTCGATCCTCTTGACGCTGGCGCGCCGCCTCGGCCGGCTGCTGCGGACGCAGGACACGCTGGCCCGCATCGGCGGCGACATCTTCGCGATGATCATCGTCTCGGAGAGCGATCCCGAGCGCATCCTGGCCCTGGCGGAGCTGATCCGCCGCGCCGTCTCGACGCCGATCACCTTCGCCGAGCGCGAGATCGTATTGACGCCCTCGATCGGCCTCACCCTGTTCGACGGCACGCCGACGGCGCGCAAGGACGACGCGCTGAAGAACGCCGAGCTCGCCATGGCGCATGCGAAGAACCAGGGCGGTAACCTCGTCGAGGTCTTCGTCCCGGCGATGCGCAGCGACCGCAACGACCGTCTCGCGCTCGAAAGCGACCTGCGCCGGGCGATCGAGCGCGGCGAGATCCAGGTGATGTACCAGCCGATCGTCAGGCTGGAGGACCGCACCATCGCCGGCTTCGAGGCGCTGATGCGCTGGGACCATCCGCGCGAGGGCCGGCTGCTGCCTCAGGACTTCCTCGCGATCGCCGAGGAGAGCGGGCTGATCGTCGATCTCGGCGTCTATGTGATGGACCGGACCGCGCGCGAGCTCGCCGCCTGGCAGGCCGCGCTCGAGGTCGAGCCGCCGATATTCGCCAGCGTCAACGTCTCCAGCCGCCAGCTGCTGCGCCACGACCTGCTGAAAGACGTCAAGGCGGTGCTGGCGCGCCGGCGGGTCCTGCCGGGCACGCTCAAGCTCGAGATCACTGAGAGCCTGGTGATGGAGAACCCGGAATATGCGGCGCAGATGCTCAGCCGCATCCGCGACCTCGGCGCCGGCCTGTCGCTCGACGATTTCGGCACCGGCTATTCCTCGCTGTCCTATCTGCAGCGCTTCCCGTTCGACACGATCAAGATCGACCAGAGCTTCGTGCGCCAGATGGGCAACGGCAAGCCGCCGGTGATCCTGCGCTCGATCGTCCAGCTCGCCGCCGACCTGCAGATGGACGTGGTCGCCGAGGGCGCCGAGACCGAATCGGATGCGATCGAGCTCTACCAGCTCGGCTGCCAGTACGCGCAGGGCTACACCTTCGGCCAGCCGATGACGGCGGCCGAGGCGCGGCGGCTGGTGGGAGCGTCGAGCTCGTCCTTCGAGGCGGCGTAAGCCGCGACGTCATTCTCGGGCGGAGCGAAGCGCAGACCCGAGAATCTCCTGACGAGGACGTTCTGTTGGAACCTCTTTCGGCCTGAGATGCTCGGGTCAAGCCCGAGCATGACGCATGTCACGCGTGCCCAGCGTCCTTCGACAGGAAGGCCTGGTCGATGCCGAGCTTGCCGAGCGCGCGGGCGTATTTGGTGTCGAGCGCGTCGTCGAAGAGCAGCGCCTCGTCGGCGGCGCAATGCAGCCAGCCATTGGACTGGATCTCGGATTCGAGCTGCCCCGCCCCCCAGCCGGCATAGCCGAGCGCCAGCACCGCATTCTCCGGCCCGGTCCCGACGGCGATGGCGCGCAGGATGTCGAGCGTCGCGGTCAGGCAGATGCCGTCATCGATCGGCAGCGTCGCCGCTTCCAGGAAGAAATCGGCGCTGTGCAGGACGAAACCGCGCTTGGTCTCCATCGGGCCACCGCGCAAGACCCTCATCCTCTCGGCCTGGCTCGGCAGGCGGATCGCCTGGTCGGATGGGATGACGTCGAGCTGGACGAGCAGTTCCGGAAAGCGCGTGTCGGCGGCGGGCTTGTTGACGATGATGCCCATCGCGCCGTCCTCGGAATGGGCACAGAGATAGACGACGCTGCGGGCGAAGCGCTGGTCGCTCATGCCCGGCATGGCGATCAGGCACTGCCCGTCGAGATAGCTGCGGCCGCTGACGCGCTGGTTCGATCCGAGATTCATGGCTGCCATGCTAAGACATGTTCGGCCGGTGTGGGAACACTTTTGGCTCGCGCGCGAGCCAGGATATTCGGGCTTAGCCGGATGTCTCTCCGGGATGCCGGTCCGCCCTCGCCGCAATGCTGGCGCAAAGCTGGCCATGCTTGGCTGCAATATCGGTCCCGGATCACAGCGCCGGTATCGGCCTCGCAAAATGCGGCTGGATCGCCTAAATCAGACCACGTGAAAACGGTCACGACCCTCTCCTTCCTCGCCGCGCTGGTGCTCGGCACCCCGGCTTCCGCCCAGGACGCCGCGGTTTCGCCGTGGTCGAAAGCCGCGTACTCGTCGATGCGCCTGATCGCGGGCGCGACTGCGCCTTCGGGCAAGCAGCGCGTCGGCGTCGAGATCACGATGTCGCCAGGCTTCAAGACCTATTGGCGCAGCCCCGGCGATGCGGGCGTGCCGCCGGTCTTCGACTGGAGCGGCTCGGAGAATGTCGGCGGGCTCGACGTGCGCTGGCCGACCCCGGAGCGCTTCGACGACGGCGCCGGATCCGGCATCGGCTATGTCGGCGAGGTGGTTGTGCCGGTCTCGGTCCAGCCGATCGATCCGGCGCGGCCGGTCACCGTGGTGCTGAAGCTCGACTATGCGGTCTGCGACAAGATCTGCGTTCCCGCCAAGGGCGAGGCACGGCTCTGGCTGGAACCGGGCGTCACCTCGGTGACCTCGCCACGGCTGGAGCAGTTCGAGGCCCGGATTCCGCACGCGGTCAAGCTGGGCGCGACGGATGACCGCCTGTCGATCCTGGAAGTCACGCATAGCGACGCCGCGGTGAAGCTGCTGCTGAAGGCCCCCGACGGCGGCTCGGTCGACGATGTCTTCGTCGAAGGCGCCGGGATGTGGTCCTTCGGCCGGCCGATGCTGATGCCGCAGCCGGACGGCACCGTCGCGGCGAAGCTCAAGATCGTCGAGCGTCCCAAGGGGACAACCGGCCCGACCCCCCTGATCATCACCGTGCGTGGAAAACCGCAATCGGTGGAGACGCGGCTCGAACTCGACATCGGCAGCGCGAAGCCGTAACCCTGCCCGCGGGCGGCGCGCTGCCGCATGCAGGAGATACGGACATGGCGATCAAGGTCGGTGACAAGCTTCCGCAGGCGACGTTTCGCGTGATGACGGCCGACGGGCCGGCAGCCAAGACCACGGACGACCTGTTCAAGGGCCGCAAGATCGTGCTCTTCGCGGTGCCGGGCGCCTTCACGCCGACCTGCCACAAGAACCATCTGCCGGGCTATGTGAACAAGGCCGCCGAGATCAAGGCCAAGGGCATCGAGGAGATCTTCGTCACCGGCGTCAACGACGTCTTCGTGATGGACGCCTGGTCGAAGGCGACCGGCGGCGCCGGCGTGATCACCTTCCTCTCCGACGGCAACGCCGATTTCGTCAAGGAGATCGGCCTGTCGATGGACGGCTCGGGCTTCGGCCTCGGCACCCGCTCGCAGCGCTATTCGATGGTCGTCGACGACGGCGTCGTCACCACGCTCAACGTCGAGGAAGCGCCGGGCAAGGCCGACCTCTCCGGCGCCGAGGCGCTGCTGAACCAGCTCTGAGCGGCAATTTCGGCTCCTATTGCCTTCGAGCCCGCGCCTCCGGCGCGGGCTTTTGTTTTTCAGCACCAAATCCGATCGATCCGATCTGCGCTTGTCATGAGACAGCGCCCGCGGCCATCGCTAGCCTCCCGGCAAAATCGAGGAGACGCCCCGCCATGTCAGAGATCAGCATCCGCCCGCTCACGGCCGATGACCGCGCCGCCTGGGAGCCGCTCTGGCAGGGCTATCTCACCTTCTACAAATCGTCACTGACGCGGGAAACCACGGACACGACCTTCGCCCGATTGACGGGTGGCCAGGAGCCGATGGGCGGCTTCATCGCCGAGCGCGACGGCCGGGCCCTCGGCATCGTCAACTACGTGCTGCACCGCACGACCTGGAGCCAGAAGGAGATCTGCTATCTGCAGGATCTCTTCACCAGCGAGGAGGCGCGCGGCCACGGCGTCGGCCGCAAGCTGATCGAGGCCGTCCGGCAGATGGCAGAAAAGCAAGGTCTTTTCCGCGTCTATTGGCAGACGCATGAGAGCAATCTGCAAGCGCAGGAACTCTACGACAAGGTCGCGCAGAAATCCGGCTTCATCGTCTACCGCCAACCGCTGGGCTGAGCGGCGGCAAACACACTATTACTGCCGAGATTGCATCGCGGCATTCGTGTCTGTGCATGAGCGCCAGAGCGAAGCCGAGGACCGCGCCTATATGAGGGACACGCACGCCCGGCGGTGATGGCCGCTCGGGCGTTTTCCTGTCGCGGGCCGGCTCCGCGCATTTGGTGGTTCATAGGCGTCACGCGATGAAAAAGATCGGCTTCCTGTCCTTCGGACACTGGACCCCTTCGCCGCAATCCCAGACCCGCACGGCGGGCGACACGCTGCTGCAGTCGATCGACCTTGCCGTCGCAGCCGAGGAGCTGGGCGCGGACGGCGCCTATTTCCGGGTGCATCATTTCGCGCGCCAGCTCGGCTCGCCCTTCCCGCTGCTGGCCGCGGTCGGCGCCCGGACCAGGCGCATCGAGATCGGCACCGCCGTCATCGACATGCGCTACGAGAATCCGCTCTATATGGCCGAGGATGCGGGGTCGGCCGACCTGATCGCCGGCGGGCGGCTGCAGCTCGGCATCAGCCGCGGCTCGCCCGAGCAGGTCATCGATGGCTGGCGCCATTTCGGCTACCAGCCGGCGGAGGGGCAGAGCGACGCCGACATGGCGCGCCACCATGCCGAGGTCTTCCTCGACGTGCTGCGCGGCGAGGGCTTCGCGCAACCCAATCCGCGACCGATGTTCCCCAATCCGCCGGGCCTGCTGCGGCTGGAACCTTATTCCGAAGGTCTGCGCGAGCGCATCTGGTGGGGCGCCTCCTCCGACGCCACCGCCATCTGGGCGGCGCAGCGTGGCATGAACCTGCAGAGCTCGACGCTGAAGACCGACGAGAGCGGCGAGCCCTTTCACATCCAGCAGGCCAAGCAGATCCGCCTCTTCAGGCAGGCCTGGAAAGAGGCCGGTCACACGCGCGAGCCGCGCGTCTCGGTCAGTCGCAGCATCTTCGCCTTGGTCGACGAGCGCGACCGCGCCTATTTCGGCCGCGGCAATGAGAGCGACGATTCGATCGGCTATATCGACGACAGCACGCGCGCGATCTTCGGGCGCAGCTACGCGGCCGAGCCCGACAAGCTCATCGACGAGCTGAAGCGGGACGAGGCGATCGCCGAGGCCGATACGCTCCTGCTGACGGTGCCGAACCAGCTCGGCGTCGACTACAACGCCCATGTCATCGAGGCGATCCTGAAGCATGTCGCGCCGGGGCTGGGCTGGCGCTGAGGAGGCACTTAGCTATGTCACAGGAGAGAACGGGATACCGGTCTGATGATCCCGCCTCCGGTCTATAGCTGACGCTGCTTTCACGACATGATACGCGGTTGCGATACTCCGCTTCCGGGCATGCGTAGATGGCGAACGTATTTCTGCTCTTCCACACGCATGATCTCGGGGAAGGCGAGACCGACAGCAAGCTCATTGGTGTTTACGCATCGTTGGCCGACGCCCAACAGGCTCAAGCACGGACCGCAGTGCTAGAGGGCTTCCGCGACGCACGAGAAGGCTTCGTGATCGACCCCTATGAGATTGGGAAGGATCATTGGAGCGAGGGTTACGTCACAGCCATAACGGGAAGGCCTCTTCCACGTGGGGCACGAGACTGATCAGAGGCCCCAATCTCTGCCTCCGACCCACAACTGCCCTTAGGGTAGCAATCCGCCGCCCGCTCAGCGCCCCGGCTTGAACGGCGCCATGCCGGCGCGCGCCAGCGCGTCAGCGCGCTCGTTCATCTCGTCGCCGGCGTGGCCCTTGACCCATTTCCACTCGATCTTGTGCTGCTTCAGCGCGGCGTCGAGGCGCTTCCACAGCTCCTCGTTCTTGACCGGCTTCCTGTCGGCGGTCTTCCAGCCGTTCTTCTTCCAGCCATGGATCCAGCTGGTGATGCCCTGGCGCAGATACTGGCTGTCGGTGTGGAGCGCGACGGTGCAGGGCCGGGTCAGCGTCTCCAGCGCCGAGATCGCGCCCATCAGCTCCATGCGGTTGTTGGTGGTCAGCGCCTCGCCGCCGGAGAGCTCGCGCTCCTTGCCCTTGTAGGACAGGATCGCGCCCCAGCCGCCGGGGCCCGGATTGCCCGAGCAGGCGCCGTCAGTCCAAACCTCGACGGGGTCGGTCATCGGCGCAGCCCATATTCGCGTGCATCAGAGACGCGCTGGTGGAAGGCAAGCTTGCGGTCGTATTCGAGCGGATCATGCGGCTTGACCAGCGCGCCCGGCGGCACGTTCAGCCAGTCGACCAGCCTTGTCAGCAGGAAGCGCAGTGCCGAGCCGCGGCAGAGCGCCGGCAGGGCCGCGACCTCGGCTTCACCCAGCGGGCGCACGCTCTCATAGCCGGCGAGCATCGCCTGGCCCTTGGTCAGGTTGAACGAGGAATCGACCTCGAAGCACCAGGAATTCAGGCAGATGGCGAGGTCGTAGGCATAGGCGTCGGTGCAGGCGAAATAGAAGTCGATGACGCCCGACAGCTTCTCGCCGATGAAGAAGACGTTGTTCGGGAAGAGATCGGCATGGATGACGCCGCCCGGAAGGTCTTTGGGCCAGCCGGCCTCATGCACCGCGATCTCGGCCATGACCCGCCGCGCCAGCCCGGGCGAGACCTTGTCGGCGTCGGCCCCGGCCTGCTCGGCGAGCGGGCGCCAGCCCGGCACCGAGAGCGCATTGACGCGTGTCATCGCGAAGTCCGCGCCGGCCCGGTGCAGCAGAGCGAGCGCGCGCCCGACCTCGCCGCAATGGCCGGCACCGGGGCGGCGCACCGAGAGCCCGTCGAGGAAGCTGACGATCGCCGCAGGGCGACCGGAGAGCGTGCCGAGCGCCTGGCCGGACTGGTCGAGCACCGGCACCGGGCAATTCAGCCCACGCCTGGCGAGATGTTGCATCAGCTCGATGAAGAACGGCAGGTCGGCCGGATTCACCCGCTTCTCGTAGAGGGTGAGGATGTAGAAGCCCTGCGTCGTGTGGACGAGGTAGTTCGAATTCTCGACCCCCTCGGCGATGCCCTTGGCGGAGAGCAGGTCGCCGATGCCGTAGCGGGCCACGAAGGCAGCCATCTCGTCATCGGGCACTTCGGTATAGACGGCCACGCGCTCTTTACTCTGCTGCGTTCGGGGTCGGCTCGCGCAATTCGCGCGGCAGCGGGAAGAAGACGCTCTCATCGGCGGTCGAGACGGTCTCGACCGTGACCTCGTAGCGCTCGGCGAAGGCGTCGATGATCTCCTCGACCAGAACCTCGGGCGCGCTTGCGCCGGCGGTGATGCCGAGGCGTCGGATCCCGCCGAAGAGCGACCAGTCGATCTCGTTGGTGCGCAGCACCAGGCGAGAAACCGGGCAGCCGGCCCGCTCGGCGACCTCGCGCAGGCGCTGCGAGTTCGAGGAGTTGGGCGAGCCGACCACGATCAGCCCGTCGACCAGCGGCGCGACGCGCTTTACCGCCTCCTGACGGTTGGTGGTGGCGTAGCAGATGTCTTCCTTGTGCGGGGCGATCAGCGCGGGAAAACGCGCCTGCAGGCCCTGCACGATCTCGCGGGTGTCGTCGACCGAGAGCGTGGTCTGCGTGACATAGGCGAGGTCCCGCCCTTCGGGCGGGGTCAGACGGGCGACGTCCTCGAGCGTCTCGATCAGCGTGATCGCGCCGTCCGGCAATTGCCCCATCGTGCCGATCACCTCGGGATGGCCGGCATGGCCAACCAGCAGGATGTGCCGGCCGCGCTTGTGATGGACCTCGGCCTCGCGATGCACCTTGGTGACCAGCGGGCAGGTCGCGTCGATGGCGAAGAACTGGCGTGCCTCAGCCTCCGCCGGCACCGATTTCGGCACGCCATGGGCCGAGAAGATCACCGGCCGGGTCGCATCGGGCACCTCGGAGAGCTCGGCGACGAAGACCGCGCCCTTCCGCTTCAGCGACTCGACCACGTATTTGTTGTGCACGATCTCGTGGCGCACGAAGACCGGTGCGCCGTGCAGAGCCAGCGCCTTCTCGACGGCGTCGATCGCCCTGACCACGCCGGCGCAGAAGCCGCGCGGGGCACAGAGCAGGATGTCGAGCGGCGGCTTGGCGGTCACTGGGGTGCTGGTTCCGAAGGGATCGCGCCTTCTTTTCTGTCTGGCGCCGGCGATGTCAAGGAAGCCCGACGACGCAGTGCCGTAGGCTATGCGCGGCAGCCCCTCGCAGGATGCAGGGATAGGCCCTACATTGCACGCATCCGGCCATCTGCCTTACGCACGGCCCCTTCGTTTCAGCACGAGTTCCTGCATGGCCGATGCCGCCTCGCATGCCAGCTATCTGCCGCCGATCCTGACCTTCTGCGCAGGGGCGGTGGTAGCGGTGCCGCTGTTCCGCCGCTTCGGCCTGTCGGCGGTGCTGGGCTATCTGGCAGCCGGCATCGCCATCGGCCCCTCGGCGCTCGCCGTGATCAAGGACCCCGATGCGATCCGCGGCACCGCCGAGATCGGCGTCGTGCTGCTGCTCTTCCTGGTCGGGCTCGAATTGCAGCCGGCGCGGCTCTATTCGATGCGCAAGGACATTCTCGGTGCCGGCTTCGCGCAGATGCTGCTGAGCGCCGCGGTGATCGGCGCCGTCGCCTGGAAGCTCGGGCTCAGTCCTGCCGGTGCGCTGGCCGTCGGGCTGGCGCTTGCTCTCTCCGCCACCTCGATCGCGCTGCAACTGCTCGAAGAGCGCGGCGACGGCGCCGAACCCTATGGCCGGCGCTCCTTCTCCATCCTGCTGTTCCAGGACATCTCGATCGCGCCGATGCTGGCGCTGCTGCCGCTGCTGGCGACGACCGAGGCCGCCCATGGCGGCGGCTCGACCAAGGCGCTGACGGGCCTCGGCCTTGCCTTGCTCGCCATCGCAGTCGTCGTGCTCGCCGGCCGCTATGCGCTGAACCCGTTCTTCCGGCTGCTCGCCAAGACCGGCGCCAAGGAGGTGATGACCGCGGCCGCGTTGCTCGTCGTGCTCGGCGCTGCGCTGCTGATGGAGCAGGTCGGGCTCTCGATGGCGATGGGCGCCTTCCTCGCCGGCGTGCTGCTGGCGGATTCGCATTTCCGGCACGAGCTCGAGGCCGATATCGAGCCGTTCCGCGGCGTGCTGCTCGGCCTGTTCTTCATGGCGGTCGGCATGTCGATCGACCTGAAGCTGGTCGCCGAGAACGCCTTGCTGCTGGCGCTGGCGGCCCCGCTGCTGGTGCTGTTCAAGATCGCGGCGGCGGCGGCGATCCTGCGGGCGTCCTGCTCCTCGACCACCGAGGCGATCCGCGCCGGCGCCCTGCTCTCCCCTGCCGGCGAGTTCGCCTTCGTGCTGCTGCCGCTCGCCGCCTCGCTCGGCCTGCTCGACGAGAAGCAGGGCGCGCTGGCGACAGCGATCGCCGCGCTCAGCATGCTCATCGGACCGGTCGCCGCCAAGCTGATCGACATCTGGCTCGCCGCCCACGCGCCGCCGGCCGAGGAGATCGAGGAGACCTTCGACGGGGTGGCGCCCTCGGTGCTGGTGATCGGCTTCGGCCGCTTCGGCCAGGTGGTGACGCAGGCGCTGCTGCTGCAGCATCTCGACGTCACCATCATCGATTCCGATATCGAGCGGATCCGCTCGGCCAACAAGTTCGGCTTCAAGATCTATTATGGCGACGGCACCAGGCTCGACGTCCTGCGCGCCGCCGGCGCCGGCAAGGCCAAGGTGATCTGCGTCTGCATCGACGATCGGCAGGCGGCGCTGCGCATCGTCGAGATGGCCAAGGTCGAATTCCCGGCCGCGCGCATCCATGCCCGCGCCTATGACCGCGTCCATGCGATGGACCTGATGCGCGCCGACGTCGACTACCAGATGCGCGAGACCTTCGAATCGGCGCTCGGCTTCGGCCGGGTGACGCTGGAGGCGCTCGGCCTCAGCTATGAGGAGGCCGGCTTCGTGATCGAGCATGTGCGCGACCGCGACGCGCAGCGCATGGAGATCCAGTTCAGCGAGGGCATCGCCGCCGGGATCGACAAGGTGCCGCGCGTCACGCCCGAGCCTATCGTCGCTCCGAAGAGCAAGTCGAAGCCGCTCACCAAGGAAACGCAGGACGTCATCGAGGATGGCGGCGCCGAGGTCGCGGTCGGCGGGGTCGGGGAGCCGGCCGAGTGAACGCACCGCAAAAGCCGCAACAGGCTGTCTTCGTTTCGGGCTCGACGCTGCGCCATGTCGCGGTGATGACCACGACCGCCTCGGTCGGCCTGGTCGCGATCTTCGTCGTAGACTTCCTGTCGCTGCTCTATGTCTCGCGCCTCGGCCGGCCCGAAGCGACGGCGGGCGTCGGCTACGCCACGATCGTGCTCTACCTGATGGTCTCCATCAATGTCGGGCTGATGATCGCGGTTGCCGCGCTGACGGCACGGGCACTCGGCGCCGGCGACCGCGAGGGCGCGCGCCGGATGGCCGGCTCGACGCTGACAGCCATGACCATCTGCGGCCTAGCCGTCAGCCTGCTGATGCTGCCACTGTTGCCCTGGCTGCTGCCCAAGCTCGGCGCCCACGGCGAATCGCTGGCCGTCGCCACCTCGTTCCTGTGGATCACCCTGCCCTCGAATGCGCTGATGGCGCTCGGCATGGGGCTGTCCGGCATCCTGCGCGCGGTCGGCGACGCCAAGCGGGCGATGTATGTCACCCTGGCCGGCGGCATCGTCACCGCGGGGCTCGACCCGATGCTGATCTTCGGCCTTGGCCTCGGTCCCGACGGCGCCGCCTGGGCTACCGTGTTCTCGCGCATCGTCTTCCTGGTCATCGGCTTCCAGAGCGTGATCGGCGTCCACAAGATGATCGCGCGCCCGAGCTTGGCGGCGCTGCGCCGCGATGTCGGGCCAACCTTCGCGATCGCGGCGCCGGCGATCCTGACCAATCTCGCCAACCCGATCGCCAATGCCTGCTTCTTCGGCATCATCGCCCGTTTCGGCGACCAGGCGATCGCGGCGAGCGCGATCATCGACCGGCTGGTGCCGGTCGCCTTCGGCGTGCTGTTCGCGCTGTCGGGCGCGGTCGGGCCGATCCTGGCCCAGAACTGGGGCGCACAGCGCTATGACCGGATGCGCCGGGCGCTGACCGATGCGTTCGGCTTTGCTGCGGCCTATGTCGCGGTGGTGGCGGTGTTGCTGGCACTGCTGCGCCACCAGATCGCCGCGCTGTTCGGCACCGGCGGCGAGACGGCCGAGCTCGTCGCCTTCTTCTGCCTGATCGCCGGGCCGATGTGGCTCTTCGTCGGCGCGCTCTTCGTCGCCAATGCCGCCTTCAACAATCTCGGCATGCCGTTCTACTCGACGCTGTTCAGCTGGGGCCGGGCCACGCTCGGCACGGTGCCGCTCGCCTGGCTGGGCGCGCAGTATGCAGGTCCCAAGGGCGCGCTCGCCGGCGCGGCTCTGGGCGCGGTGCTGTTCGGCATCATCGCGCTCGTTGCCGCCTATCGTGGCATCGCCCGGCTCGAAGGCGCAGCGCAAGCCGCGGCAAGGTCGTCGCTTGCCTGATGGCAGGCGGCTGCTATCGTTTCCCGGTGGATGAGCGGGCTGGTCCCGCCAGGGAGCGCGCCATGATGAACCTGTTCGAGATGATGCAGTCGGCCCAGAACGGCCAGGCCATGCAGAACCTGGCGCGGCAATACGGGCTCTCGATGCAGCAGACGCAGGCGGCGCTCGACGCGCTGCTGCCCGCCTTCTCGATGGGGCTGCAGCGCCAGACCCAGAACCCCTACGCCTTCGGCAACCTCGCCCAGATGATGACCGCGACGCCCTTCGGCCAGATGTATGACAGCGACGGCGACGGCATTCCCGACCGGGCGATGCCGATGGGCCAGGACGTGATGAGCCAGCTCTTCGGCTCGAAGGAGGTCGCCAATGCCGTCGCGGCGCAGGCGGCGGCGACCAGCGGCGTCGGCCAGGCGATCCTGAAGCAGATGCTGCCGGTGATCGCCTCGATCCTGATGGGCGGGTTGTTCAAATCGGTGAACAATCAGGGGCTTGGCGGCATTCTCGGCCAATTCGCCGAAATGATGCGCGGCCAGATGCCGGGCATGCAGCCCCCCGCCCCGCAGCCGAATGCAGCTAATCCCTGGGGACAGATCCTCGGCGGGCTTTTCGGCGGGCAGAACCCTCAAGCGGGGCAGGCGCAGGGCGGCGGTCCCTTCGGCGGCGGGATGCCCGGCATGCCGGCCGACATGGGCAACATCTTCGGCCAGATCCTCGGCGGCATGTTCGGTGGCGGCGCGCAGGGGCAGCAGGCCCCGCAGAGCAGCCCCCAGCCGGCGCCCGAACCCGAGCCGGAACAGGCTCCCCAGTCAGCGGGCGAGGCTAGCCCCGGCTCGATCGGCCTCGATGCGCTCAACCAGATGTTCGAGCATGGCCGGCAGGTCCAGGCGAGTCAGCAGGACGCGCTGCGCTCGATCTTCGAGACCATGCTCGGCGGCGGCCAGCGCAAGGCCTGAGAAATAAACGAACGGCGGCCTTGAGGCCGCCGTCGATCAATTTCCGTGATGTCGGCTATCGTCAGGCGCGCCGGCGCTCGTCCCACTCGTAAGCATCTTCAGCGGCCTGCGTATTGGCCAGAGCGGGGCCGCCGCCAGTGCGGAAGCTCGCAACAAGCTCGTTGAGCCGTCCGATCTGACCGCTGAGCGAGGTCGCGGAGGCCGCGCTTTCTTCGGCGAGCGCGGCATTCTGCTGGGTCATCTCGTCCATATGCGCGACCGTCTGGCTCATCTCGTCGATGCCGTTGGCCTGTTCGGCCGCCGCGGCAGAGATGTCGGAGACTGTGGCCGCGACTTTCCTGGAGGCCTCGACGATCCGGCTGAGCGCTTCGCCGGCAGCCCGGACGAGCCCGACGCCCTGCTCGACCTCGACGCCCGATTCACCGATCAGGCCCTTGATGTCCTTGGCGGCGTCGGCTGAACGCTGCGCCAGCGTGCGCACCTCCGAGGCGACGACGGCGAAGCCCTTGCCAGCGTCGCCGGCGCGGGCCGCCTCGACCGCGGCGTTGAGCGCGAGCAGATTGGTCTGGAAGGCGATCTCGTCGATCACCGAGGTGATGTCGGAGATCTTGCGCGAGGTCTGCTCGATCCGCGCCATGGCATCGACCGCCTGGCCGGCGACGATCCCGCCATTCGCGGCGACGTCCGTCGCTTCATTGGCGAGCTGAACGGCCTGCCGCGAAGCCTGCGCCGAGGCCTTGACCGAAGCGGCGAGCTGCTCGGTGGTGGCAGCGGTCTGCTCGAGCGAGGAGGCCTGCTCCTCGGTGCGCTTCGAGAGATCGTCGGCGCCCGAATTGATCTCGCGCGCCGCATTGCCGACATCGACCGAGGTCGCCTGGATCGTCGCGATCGTCTGCGCGAGATGGCCGACGGCACTATTGAAGTCCTGCTGCAGCGCGACATAATCAGCCGCGACCTCCTCCTCGACACGGGCGCCGAGATCGCCCTGTGACAACCGGGTCAGCCCTTCGGCGAGGGCCTTGACCACGACCGCCTGCTCCGCTGCGAGACGCTGCTGCAGGGCAGCTGCGTCACTGCGCTCGGCTTCAGCGGCGAGACGCTGACGCTCGGTCGTGGTGCGACTGGCCTCGGTCTCGCTTTCGAGACGCTGGACCGCAAGACCGTTCTCCTTGAACACCTGGACGGCGCGCGCCATCTCGCCGACCTCGTCCTTGCGGTTCTGGCCCTCGACCTCGACGGCGTAGTCGCCATCGGCGATCTGGCCCATACGAAGCTTGAGCCGCTCCAGCGGACGCGTGATCGCACCGGCGGTCAGAAGGGCGCCGCCGATCAGTCCGAGCAAGGTACCGGCGATGCTGAGCCCGATCGCAACCAGCGTGACGCGCCGAGCATCGACGGCCAACGCTTCCGACGTCGCATCGGTATCCTTCTTGATCTCGTCATTGAGCTTGGCCGCGGCCTCGACGATCCCGCTGATCGTCTTGTCGAGCTGCGACATGATCGAGAGCGCCGGCAGATCCTCGTCGCGCGCAGCCTGGGCGACGATCTGATCGATGTCGGACTTGGTCGCCTGCAGGCGGCGGCTCAGCTCGTCGAAGCTCTCGGCCCGCTGCGGGAAGCTGATCTTGGCCTCGACCAGCGCCTGCAGCGAAGCCGCGTAGGCGGTCTTGACCTCCTCGATGCTGGTCGCGTTCTGCTTCATGAATTCGGGATAGGCGATCGCCTGGTAGAGATTGCCGACGATCTCGCCCATCGAGGCGGTGGCGCGGGCCGAATCGAGAATGGCGCTGGCACGTTGCGAGACGAGATCGGCGTAGGTCTTCTCGATCCTGCCGAATTCGAGCGCGCCATAGACGGCCGAGCCGATGCCGATTGCGCCCATGACGAGCATCGGAATGGCGATCTTGGTTCGGATCCTCAGGTCATGCAGGCGGAAGCGAAAGCGTCGCATGGAAAACCCCGGGGCGAGGGATTGGGGCGCCGTACTCGGCGCAATGCGGCGCAAATGTGATCGAACTTGCTGAATGAAGCGTTACGTGACGCGCAGGCCGGTTAACGATTGCAGACCAGGCTGCACCCTCCGGGATAAAAAAGGGCGGCAGCCGAAGCCACCGCCCGCAGGGACGCGTCACGCCAAGGGGTCAGGCGTTGCACGCGATCTTGATGTCCTTCGCACTCGGCCGCGTCGCGGCCTTGATCACCACGGGCCGTCGAACCCCGGCCTCTCGCCGGCTCACGGCAGCCGCCTGCTGCTGGTTCGAGCGATCCTGCAGCACGCTCGACGGATCGCTGAGCCAGGAGACCGCGAGCGCGCCGTCGATATCGGAGCGAACGAGGCCGATGTCCTTGAGCCCACGCTCGTCGAGCTCGCTGAGGCGCATCACCTCGCGGCGGTGCAGGAAAGCGCGCACCAGGTTTTTCGTGCCCGTGACCGAATGAGCGGCAGCACGCGCCGCGCCGCCGGAAACGGCAGACAAGGTCTTCGTGACGAAGGTCATGACCAGCATGACAGCCTCCTCGGGGTTGGACGTGGAAACTCGCCTCCCGTCAGAACCGGACTAATCGGCATCGGCGGGAGAATGCCCAAACCATAACTCCACGCTGGCCATCAGCCAAACGAATGGTTATGATACTAAACACAACCGATCTTGATGAACATCTGGGAGGAGGCCGGCCATGGCCCATGTGCTCGACGCCGATCAGCTCAAGACCTTCGTCGCCATCGCCGACACCGGTTCCTTCACCCGCGCCGCCGAGATCGTCTTCAAGACGCAATCGGCCGTTTCGATGCAGATGAAGCGGCTGGAGGAGCGGGTGGGCCGCCCGCTCTTCGGCCGCGATGGACGCCATGCCAAGCTGACCGAGGATGGCGAGCGCCTGCTCGACTATGCCCGCCGCATCGTCCGACTCAACCTCGAATGCGTCGCGAGCTTCACCGAGGCAGATCTGAAGGGCCGCATCCGGCTCGGCGTGCCCGACGACTATGCCGACCGCTATCTGCCGGAGATCCTGGCGCGCTTCGCCCGCTCCAATCCGCGCACCGAGGTCACGGTGGTCTGCGAGCCGACGCCGATGCTGGCGGAGCGGATCGGCGGCGGCGACATCGACCTTGCGATCATCACCCATGTCGAAGGCCGCGGCCAGGGCGAGATCATCCGGATCGAGCCGCTGCTCTGGGTGACCTCGGCCCGCCATTGCGTGCACGAGGAAGACCCGCTGCCGCTGGCGCTGGGCCGCCCGACCTGCAACTGGCGTCAGGCGGCGGTCGAGGCGCTGGAGAGCAAGGGAAGGCGCTTCCGCGTGCTTTATGCCAGCTGGAACTCGACAGCGGTTGGCGCCGCGGTGGTAGCGGGCCTGGCCGTCTCGGTGCTGCCGGAGAGCGCGGTCCGGCCGGGCATGCGCATCCTGGGCCCGGCAGAGGGCTTCTCCACCCTGCCCTCCTGCAAGATCGGCCTGCTGCGCACGCGGCACGACCCCTCGATCCTGTCCAACGCGCTCGCCGAGCACATCATCCAGAGCCTCGACAACCTGCAGAGCTTCAAGGTGGCGGCGGAGTAGGCGACAGCCTGAGACGAGGCTGGGCACTAGGCACGGGCGATTGAAAAACCGCTCCAGAACCCGTGACTGTCGCTGCAGTCTCTGGGAAAGCCCGCCTGGCCGCACGACCCTTCGGCGATGTGGTGAAATGCGATCAAAACTGAACGGAGAACCGCAGCACAGGCGTGCAAGATCGGCGCGCCACGACAGGCGCGCGCAGGAGTGTCCTACTGGAGGCCAGGCAGAATGCTGGCGTATTTCGCGTTCAGCAGCGGGCCGATCTGCCGGATCGTCGCGATCGCCGCGATCGAGACGAAGAACGCGATGAAGCCATATTCGAGCGCAGTCGCGCCGCGGCGGTCGCGCAGGAATTCAAGGGCCAGGGCGGAAAAGCGTTCCATACCCGCCAGATTAGCCCAAAACTCCGGACGATTGGTTAATCCGAAGCGCAAAACACGCGATCACCGGCGAATGTCCCGCTCGCCTTCAGCGCCTACAGCGCGAGCTCCGGGAAGACCGGCTCGACCTTGCCGCCCCAGGCCCCCTGCTCACGCACTGCCAGACGCTCGGCGAGCGTGCGCCCGCTCTGGGCGATGGCGATGACCGGCTCGAGATAGATCGCCTCGTCGCGGCCTTTGTCGTCGAGTCGAGCCCGGCGAGCGAGACCTGCACGCGACAGCTCGACCACCTCGCGGGCGAGCTCACGCAGCGAACGGTTCGCGATCTTGGTGTTGAGCCCGGCCTTCGGCACGGTGTCGCGCAGTTGCTGACGTTCTTCGGCGCTCCAGCCCTTGACCAAGTCCCAGGCGGCCGCGAGCGCAGCGTCGTCATAGAGCAGGCCGACCCAGAAGGCCGGCAGCGCGTTCAGCATCTCGACCGGGCCGGCATCGGCGCCGCGCATCTCGATATAGCGCTTCAGCCGCACCTCCGGGAACAGGGTGCCGAGGTGATTGACCCAGTCCGACATGGTGGCGCGCTCACCCGGCAATTGCGGGAGCTTGCCGGCGAGCAGGTCACGGAAGGAGGCGCCGGCAACGTCGTGATAGGTGTCGCCGCGCTTGACGAAGTACAGGGGGACGTCGAGCGCCCAGTCGACATAGGCTTCGTAGGACATGCCCTCGTCGAAGGCGAAGGGCAGCATGCCGGAGCGGGCATTGTCGGTGTCGCGCCAGATCTCGGAGCGCATCGACTGGAAGCCGTTGAGCTTGCCCTCGCTGAAGGGCGAGGCGGAAAAGAGCGCCGCGGCCAGCGGCTGCAAAGCGAGCGAGACCCGCAGCTTGCGCACCATGTCGGCCTCGCTGGCGAAGTCGAGATTCACCTGGACGGTACAGGTGCGGAACATCATGTCGAGGCCGCGCGTACCGACCTTCGGCATGTAGTTCTTCATGATCTGGTAGCGCCGCTTCGGCATCATCGGCGTCTGCTCGCGGGTCCAGAGCGGCGAGTGGCCAAGCGGCAGGAAACCGATGCCGTGCGGCTCGGCGACCGCCTTCACATCGGCGAGGTGCTGGTCGAGCTCGCTGGCGGTCTCATGCACATTTGCAAGCGGCGCGCCGGAGAGCTCGAACTGGCCGCCAGGCTCCAGCGAGATCGCGCCGCCGCCCTCGGGACCGGCCAGGCCGATGATGTGGCCGGCATCGAGGATCGGCTCCCAGCCGAGGCGTGCCTGCATGCCCTCCAGCAATTGCCGGATGCCGCCGCTGCGGCCGACAGCAGCGCCCTCATAGGGAACCGGGCTGAGATCGTCGCGATAGAACGGGAACTTCTCGTGCTCGGTGCCGAGCCTGAATTCGGAAGCCGGTTTTTCACCCTGCGCGATCCAGCCGACGAGTTCGGCCTTCGAGCTGATCGGAGTCGAATCGGATACGTCGCGGGCCATGGGCGCTCCGGCATGCGTGCACCGACGCGCCGCCTGCCGATCTGGCAGCCGGGCAACGCGCCGGATCTAAGTGCGGCACGGGCGGCGGGAGCTGGCGCTCCACCGCGCCATGCGCTGAGGAGCGCCAGCAATAGGCGAGCGGCGATCATCCGACAACGACTGCAAACGCGTGCAGGCGCTTGCCGACCTTGCATCAACGCATGATCACGAAGCCGTCAGGCGGCACCGCGCAGCAGATTTGCACCTTTCGGTGCGAACTGGTCGTCATCCGCGTCATCCGCACGCGTCTGCGCGGCGATCCAGTCGGTGACGGCGACGAGCCCGGCGTTCTGGCCGCCGGCACCGGCGCGGGCCTCCTCGAAGATCGCCAGCTGCATGTCGGCGCTGGTGCCGCCGGCGACGATGGTGCGGCAATGAGCGAGATCGAGACCGCAGCAGAGCGCAGCGGCATCCTCGTCGAGGAGATCGAGCACCTCATCCAGCACCTGCCCGACCGGCAGCATGGCGCGACGCTTCTCACAGACGAAGCCGCCATGAACGCCATAGCGCTGGGCGCGCCAGATGTTCTCGCCGGCAAGCGCGCGCGAGGCGGCGGTCAGGTCGGCGTTGAGCCCCGGCTTGCGGGCGAGATGGCGCACAAGGCAGCGATAGAGCGCGGTGATGGCGAGTGTGTCGTCGAGCCGTGTGCAGCTGTCCGCGACGCGCAATTCCAAGGTCGGATGCTGATGCGAAGGCCGGATCGCCCACCAGACAAAGCTGGAATCGCGCATCGCGCCGGCGGCGACCATGGTGTCGACATAAGCGCGGTAGTCGGCGGCGTCAGTGAAGAGCTCGGGCAGGCCGGTGCGGGGCAATTCAGCATAGGCGCAGAGCCGGTAGCCCATCAGCCCGGTGCGCCGCCCCTGCCAGAAGGGCGAGGAGGTCGAGAGTGCCAGCAGCAGCGGCAGAAAAGGCAGCATCCGGACCATGATCGAGATACGCTGGTCTTCGTCGGGCACCTCGACATGGACATGCAGGCCGCAGAGCTGGTTGCGGCTGCCGAGCATCTGCAGGTCGCGCATGATGCCGTCATAGCGCTTGGCCTCGGTGGCGCGCTGGCGAGCCCAAACAGCACTCGGGTGGGTGCCGCAGGCGAGCAGCAGCATATCGTGCTCGCGTGCGATCCCGGCGAGCCCCGAGCGCAGCCGGCGCAGCGAATGGCGGGCCTGGGTCATGCTCTCGCAGACCGGCGTCGCCACCTCGATCTGCGATTGCAGCATCTCGCGCTGCAACTCGTCGGGAAAGGCAGCCTGCGCCGCCTCGATGAAGCGCGGTGCGATCTTGCGCACGGCGCCGCGGCTTCCGGCATCGGACAGGAAATACTCTTCCTCGATGCCAAAGCGGTAGGCGCTGCTCACCATGATGTCTCTCCCCCGTGGCGGGCCGCCCCGGAGCGAAGCAGCGGCGCCAGACTGCCAGTCAATGAGTCGGAACTGCGACCAGCGGCGCAGTTTCCACGCCTAAACGCGGAAGCGGCCGTCGCGTTCCGAGCAGCGGGAGAGGAACCCACAGCACGCAAGTTGCGGAGTTATCCGGCGGACCAGTCGCCCAATGTCGCCTGCACGACGGCGAGCGCCGCCACCGCCGCAGTGTCCGCTCGCAGGATGCGCGGGCCAAGCGACAGGCGCAGCACCCGCTCGCGCTGGAGAATCAGAGCGCGCTCCGATTCGTCGAAGCCGCCTTCCGGGCCGATCAGCAGGGCGACCGGCCCATGCGGGGCCCTCTGCAAGGCGGCGATCGGGCTCTGCGGCTCCTGTGCCTCGTCGCAGAAGACCAGCAGCCGCTCCGGCTCGAGCGCCGCCAGCGCTGCCGCGAGCGGCTGCTCTGCTCTGATCTCCGGCAGAGCGAGGATGCCGCATTGCTCGGCCGCCTCGACCGCATTGGCGGCGAGTCGGTCGAGATTGAGCCGCGAGACCTGGGTGAAGCGGGTCAGCACCGGCTGAAGCACGCCCGCCCCCATCTCGACCGCCTTCTGGGCCATATAATCGAGCCGCGCATGCTTCAGCGGCGCGAAAAGGTAGACGAGACCGGGCGCGGGCGGCTGCGGGCGGGTTTGGTTCAGCGCCTCCAAGCTGGCCTGCTTGCGTCCTTCCGCCCGGATCGCGCAGAGCCATTCGCCGTCGCGGCCGTTGAAGGCGAGGATGGTGTCGCCGCTGCGCAACCGCAGCACGTTGAGCAGGTAATTGGCCTGGTCACGCGCGAGTTCCAGTACGGCGCCCGCCGCCAACGGCGCCTCGCTGTACAGCCGATGCTTGGTGAAATCCCGCATGCTCTTCGAATCCGATCCCGTCGTAATGGCGCGAAAGTCGCCACAATCCCACGCTATCAGCAAGCAATCTCGGTGAATTACGAGCCGGCGCTTGTTGGCGCATGGCTCTCACTGTTATGGAAAGGCCCGCGACGCCGGGACGGGCGTGGGTGATGGGACAAGAGCGGAGCGGATGATGCGGCGATACGCGACCCTGAAGCTGGCGGCGGCACTGGCCGGGCTGGCCCTGGCCGAGCCTGCATTGGCGCAAGCGCCTTCGGGCTGCGAGAATATCCAGAAGCTCATGCAGGAGCGCCAGTCTATCGTCGGGCAGCTCAACGCGAACGCGAAGGCCAAGCGCAAGATGACGCCCCAGCAGGCCTGCGGCATCCTGGGCCGGCTGGTCGGCAACGGCAACACCTTGATCAAGTTCGCTTCCGCCAACCAGGACTGGTGCCAGATTCCGGCGAGCTTCGTCGATGGCATGAAGGCCGACAATGAGAAGGCCGGCGCCATCCGCGGCCAGGCCTGCAATGCGGTGAAGCAGCAGGCGCAGATGCAGCGCCGCGCCCAGCAGCAGGCGCAGCAGCAACAGGGCGCCAACCCGTTCGGCGGTAGCGATTCCATCACCGGCGGCCCGATGCGCGTGCCGCAGGGCGCGCTCTGATACGGCCGGCGCCACGATGGCGCCCTCGCCTCCACTTGCCGACGCGCCGCTTCCCGACGCTCTAACCGGGCATTGGGTCGATACCAAAGCGCCGCGTCCCCTTCGGCCCTATCTCAAGCTCGCCCGGATCGAGCGCCCGATCGGTTGGCAGCTCCTGCTGCTGCCGTGCTGGTGGGCAGCCGGGCTCGCCGCGATCGCGGCCGAACTGCCTGTCCCGAACCTCTGGCACTGCCTGCTCTTCCTGATCGGCGCGATCGTGATGCGCGGTGCCGGATCGACCTTCAACGACATCGTCGACCGCAAGCTCGACGCGCAGGTGGCGCGCACCCGTGGCCGTCCCCTGCCCTCCGGCCAGGTCAGCCCGAAGCAAGCCGCCGCCTTCATGGTCGGGCTGTCCCTCGTTGGCCTCGTCATCCTGCTGCAATTCAACCGCTTCACGGTGATCGCCGGCATCGCCTCGCTGGCGATCGTTGCGATCTATCCGTTCATGAAGCGGATCACCAACATGCCGCAATTCGTGCTCGGCCTCGCCTTCTCCTGGGGCGGGCTCGTCGGCTGGAGCGCGGTGTTCGGGCGCCTGGATGCGCCGGCCTATCTGATCTATGCCGCGGCAGTGTTCTGGACGATCGGCTACGACACGATCTACGCGATGCAGGACATCGAGGACGACGTCATCGCCGGGATCAAGTCGAGCGCCCGCTATTTCGGCGCCTTCACCCAGCAGGCGGTCGGGCTCTGCTATGGCATGACGATCGCGCTCGCCGGCGTCGCCGCCTGGTTCTCGGGGGCGGGTCCGGTTGCCTTCATCGGGGTGGCGCTGTTCGCGCTGCACCTCGGTTGGCAGGTCCACAGCATCGCCGGCGCAGACGGGCCCACGGCGTTGAAGCTGTTCCGGTCGAACTGGCATGCCGGCCTGCTGCTCGCGGCCGGCTTCGCGCTCGATGCGCTGGTGAAGTTCGCGTTCTAGAGGCTGAACCACACCGTCGTTCCGGGGGCGATCCAAAGGATCGAGCCCGGAACGACGCGGTGTTTCTGCGCTAAGCCATCCTGCTCTAGGACAAGATCTCGCCGCGGATCACCACGGGGCGCTCCGGCAGGCGGCCGGTCTTGCGCCGCGTCAGGAAGCGCGGGCGGCGGCCAGCGAGCAGGGCATGCCGGCGGCGAATGCGGACCGCGCCGAGCGCGACCCGGCCGACCTGCGGATAGGGTTCGGTGATCACGCCGTCGCTGGTTTCGAGCAGCAACGGCAGGCCGCTCGTGCGGCCGGCATCGCGCCAGACAGCGATGGCATCGTCCTGATCGAGCACGGCGACCACGACCGAACGGCCATCGCCCGCGGTCAGAGCAAGCTGGAAACGGTCATCGTCGGCGATCGCGCCGCCAGCCAGGCGCAGCGCGATACCGCGCCAGCCGGCACCGCCGCGCAAGATGCGCACCGGCCCGACGCGCTCGATGCGTGGACCATTTTGCTGCTGCGGCGCTAGCGCCGGCTGCGAGGGCTGTCCGCTCTGATTATGTGCGCTGCTGGGGAAGGCGGGCGCGCAGCCAACCTCCCCAGCAGCCGGCGTGACGCTGGCCATCGGTTTTAACGCCTCTCTTCTAATCCCTGCTGCCCGGAACCCTCTGTCGATGCGGGGTTCTCGTGCTTTGCAGGGAGGAGAGTGGCCGGAAGGATTGTCCGAGCGCTTAAGCTGGAGGGTTAAACAAAGGTGACGGGGCGGTTTTCCGCCCTCTTCCGGCCGGTTTCCCGGTTGATGCTTGACGGAATCTTTCTCGCAATGGTGGCTTTTTCCTTGTTCAGCCGCCCCGCAAGGCCGTAACGAAGCCCGATGACATCGACACCTTTACCCATCGCCGGGGATTTGTTGCCCGCCGTCGAGGCCGCTTGCCGAGAGGCCGGCGGACTCGCGCTCAACCTGTTCCGCCCCGGCGCGAAGACCGCCGCCAAGACCTGGTCGAAGGCCGGCGGCTCGCCCGTGACCGAGGCCGATATCGGCGTCGACACCTTCCTGCATGTGCGCCTCGCGGCGCTGCTGCCGGAGGCCGCCTGGCTCTCGGAAGAGACGGCCGACGACACGATCCGCCTGTCACGCCGCTTCGTCTGGGTGGTCGACCCGATCGACGGCACCCGCGCCTATATGGCCGGCTCGCCCGATTGGGCGGTCTGCGTCGCCCTGCTCGACGAGGGGCGTCCCGTCCTCGGCGTAGTGCACGCGCCGGCGGGGCCGACGACCTATACGGCGATCAGCGGCGGTGGAGCGCACAGCAACGGCAAGTCGATCCGCGCGAGCGGGCTCACGACGCTCGCCGGTGCCCGCATCGCAGGCCCAAAACCGATGCTCGACGCGCTCGCCCGCCAGGAGGATTTCGTCGCCGCGGACAAGATTCCGTCGCTGGCACTGCGGCTGACCCGCATCGCCGACGGCACGATCGATGCCGGGCTGGTCTCACCGGATGCGCGCGACTGGGATCTCGCCGCCGCCGATCTCGTGCTGAAGGAGGCCGGCGGGCAGGTCACGACCTCCGATGGCGAGGCCCTCGGCTATAACCGCGAGATACCGGTCCACGGCATGCTGATGGCATCGGGAACCGGCCTCGCAGCACCACTCGCGCAGGCGCTGCGCCGGCTGCGCGAGAGCCAGCCGCAGCGGAGCTGAAGCGCGGCGCGACGCCGCTGCAGCAGCGCCAGGGCGAAAGCTGCCGGAAATAACCGCAATTTGTTGGCAATCGGCCCTCGCGCGCGCGCGGCTGATGGCTTATCTGATCGCACGGCAAAAGCGCAGGCGAGGCAGGTCGGAGCGAATCCGGCGCTGCTCCAGCTTGCTTTCGACACAGACCTCAGGACACCGGTCGGAGACGAACGATGAGCACGAGCCAGGACAACAAACAGCTGCTGCACCTCGTGATCGGCGGCGAGTTGAGCTCGCTCGACGGGGTCGAGTTCAAGGATCTATCCAAGCTCGACATCGTCGGCGTGTACCCGAACTACGCCGCCGCCCATGCGGCCTGGAAGTCCAAGGCGCAGCAGACCGTCGATCAGGCCCAGACCCGCTATTTCGTCGTCCACCTGCATCGCCTGCTCGATCCCTCGACGGTTCAGAATTGATCTGAAAGGCACCACAGTCCGGTTCGATGGGATTTTCGCTGCTCAAGACGAAGTTCGCGCAGGAGGCGCTCGGGCGCAGCCTCGCCTATTATCTGCGCCTGGTCAGGCGCACGAACCGCTTCGCCGTCGAGCCGGCCGACGTCTATGAACGCGTGCGCGGCGAGCTGCCACTGATCATCGCGATGTGGCACGGCCAGCATGTCATGATCCCGTTCGCCCGGCCGGAATGGATGCCGTCCTGCTCGCTGGTCTCGCGCCATGGCGATGGCGGCTTCAACGCCGTCGCGCTGCGCGAGCTCGGCATCGGTGCGATCCGCGGCTCGGGCGCCTCGGGCAAGAAGGTCCGCGAGAAGGGTGGCGCGCCGGCCTTCCTCGCCATGGTCCGCCGGCTCGCCGCCGGCGACACCATGGTGCTGACCGCCGACATTCCCAAGCGCGCCCGCATCTGCGGCCCCGGCATCGTTCAATTGGCACGCGCCTCCGGCCGGCCGATCCATCCGATCGCGGTGGTGACCAGCCGGCGCATCGACTTCAACAGCTGGGATCGCGCCTCGATCGGCCTGCCCTTCGGGCGCGGTGCCATCGTCGTCGGCGATCCGGTCTGGGTTGCGCGTGAGGCGGATGAGGCGACCTGCGAGGCGGCGCGGCTCGCCGTCCAGGCCGGGCTCGACGCCGTGCATGAGCGCGCCTATGCGCTGATCGGCGCGCGCGATCCCGGCGCCGACTTGCGTGAAATCCAGGCTGCCAAGGCAACGGCCAAGGCCAACGCCGCATGATCGGCCGCAGCTTCATCATCCAGGCCTACCGGACGCTCACTGCCCTGCTCGAGCCGGTGGCCGCCGGCTTGCTGCTCTGGCGACGCCGGCGCGGCAAGGAGGACCCGGCACGCCTCTCCGAGCGGCGGGGCCATCCGAGCGTCGAGCGGCCGACGAAGACGCTGGTCTGGCTGCACGGCGCCAGCGTCGGCGAAACGGTGACGTTGCTGCCCCTGATCGAGCGGCTGCAGCGGCGCGGGCTCGCCGTGCTGGTGACCTCGGGCACCGTGACCTCGGCGCGGCTCCTGGCGCAGCGCCTGCCGGCTGGGGCGATCCATCAGTTCCTGCCGCTCGACGTGCCGCGCTATATGCGCCGCTTCCTCGACCATTGGCGCCCCGATCTCGGCCTGATCTGCGAATCCGAGATCTGGCCGAACCTGATGATCGAGGCCGGCAAGCGCGGCGTGCCGCTCGTCCTGGTCAATGCGCGCATGTCGGAGCGCTCCTTCCGGCGCTGGTACAAGTTCCCGCAGACCTCGCGCTATCTGCTCTCCGGCTTCGACCGCTGCCTGGCGCAGTCGCAAGAGGACGGGCAGCGCCTCGCCCAGCTCGGCGCGCCACGCGTCAGCATCGCCGGCAACCTGAAATTCGACGTCCCCGCCCCGCCGGCCGATCCCAATACGCTTGCCTTACTTGATGGCCTCGCCGCCGGCCGGCCGGTCTGGGTCGCCGCCTCGACCCACCCGGGCGAGGAGGAGGACGTGCTCGCCGCCCATCTCGGCGTCAGGACGCATCTGCCGAAGCTCCTCACCATCGTCGTGCCGCGCCATCCCGATCGCGGCGGCGAGGTCGAGGCCCTGGCGCAGGCCAACGACGTCGCCAGCGCCCGGCGCTCGCTCGGCCACCTGCCTGAGCGCGACATCGACTTCTACATCGCCGACACTCTCGGCGATCTCGGCCTGTTCTACCGGCTGGCGCCGGTCGCCTTCATCGGCGGCTCGCTCGCCCCCATCGGCGGCCACAACCCGATCGAGCCGGCCAAGCTCGGCTGCGCCCTGCTGCATGGTCCGCTCGTGCATAAATCCGCCGACCTCTTCGCCGCCTTCGATGCCGGCGGTGGCGCAATAGAGGTCGCCGACCGGCAGGAACTGGCCCAGGCCGTGCACCGCTGGCTCAGCGACCCCGCCGCAGCGCGCCAGGCCGCCCGGGCCGCAGCCCGCACCAGCACCGAGCTCAGCGGCGCGCTGGAGCGGACCGTCCAGGCGATCGAGCCGCTGCTGCTGCGCGCCACCATCGGCCAGCGCGAGAGCGTGGACTGATGCGCGCCCCGGGCTTCTGGTGGCGCGCGCCGCCATCCGCCCTCGCCCGGCTGCTGCAACCGCTCGGGGTGCTCTATGGCGCGATCACGCTGAAGCGCATGCGCCGTCCGGGTGCCGAAGCCGGCATACCGGTGATCTGCGTCGGCAACTTTGTCGCCGGGGGCGCTGGCAAGACGCCGACCACGCTGGCGCTGGCATCCCGGCTCGCCGCGATGGGCGAGACGCCATTCGCCCTGACGCGCGGCTATGGCGGGCGGCTCTCCGGCCCGGTGCAAGTCAAGCCGGACCGGCACGGTGCAGTCGATATCGGCGACGAACCGCTGCTGCTGGCGGCGCGGCTGCCGACGATCGTCGCGCGCGAACGGCCAGCTGGCGCTGCGCTGGCGCGCGAGGCCGGCGCCAGCCTCGTCCTGATGGATGACGGGCTGCAGAATCCGTCGCTGCACAAGGACCTGCGACTGGCGGTCATCGATGGCGCCGTCGGCGTCGGCAACAGACTTTGCCTGCCGGCCGGGCCGCTGCGCGCACCGCTCGCCGGGCAACTCGGGCAGGCCGATGCCCTCGTCGTCATCGGCGAAGGAGCGGCCGGCGACCATGTCGCCGCGCAGGCGCTCACCGTCGGCAAGCGCGTCCTGCGGGCGAAGCTCGTGCCGCCGATCGACATTCAGGCGGAGCTCGCCGGCCTGTCGGTGCTGGCGGTCTCGGGCATCGGCCGGCCCGAGAAATTCGCGGCAACACTGCGCACCGCTGGTGCACGGCTCGCTGGCGAGCGTGCTTATGGCGACCACCATGCCTATTCGGATGCTGACGTCGCGGCGCTGATCGCCGATGCGAAGACGAAGGCCTGCCGCATCGCCGTCACCGAGAAGGACATGGTCAAGCTCGCGCCGCTCTGGCCGGCGGCCGAGCGCTCGCTCCTTCTGTGCGTGCCGGTCACGCTCGTCTTCGAGGATGACGCAGCGCTCAACGCGCTGCTGCGCAATGCCCTCGCAAAGGCCCGCTCAGGTGCGGCCGGCTCGGCGTACGCGCAATAGCACCGCCTCGGGTGAGGCATAGGCCTCCTGCCAGTCGACCGACCAGTAGCGCAGATCCTCGAGCCGGATCGCGGCGCCGGTGACGGCGCAGCGGACGAAGGCGCCGGGGCGCACGACCCGAAACTCGCCATGGCCGTAATCGACCAGCGCTTCCGATCCTGAGGGGGGCAGACGTTCGTTGATGTTCATCACGGGGTCGGGCGATCGAGCGACAGCAGGTTAACGTACAGGTTGCAGCTTGACGCAACCATTTCTGAAACCACGCATTGTTCCAGCATGGTCTTTCTGTGATAGCGTCAGTTGCGATGATGTCCAGCCTGACCCGCGCCACCTTGCTGGCGATTGGTCTTGTTTCCCTGCTCGCGGCGCCCGCGATGGCGGGCGGCTATGAACGCGTCCGCATCCCGCATGACGACTATCAGCTCGATGGGGTGATGTTCCGCCCGACGGGCCCGGGGCCGTTTCCCGCTGTCGTCGCGCTGCATGGCTGTGGCGGCCTCTGGCGCGAGCCCGAGAAGCTCTCGATGCGACACAGCGACTGGGGCGAGCGCCTGGCCGAGACCGGACTGATCGTGCTGATGCCGGACAGCTACGGCTCGCGCGGGCTCGGTTCGCAATGCGGTGTCAAGGACGTCACCATCCGCGCCAGCCGCGAACGCGTCGGCGATGCGATGGCGGCGCGGCGCTGGCTGCAGGACCGCCCCGATGTCCGCCGCGATGCGATCGCGCTGCTCGGCTGGTCGGGAGGCGGCTCCAGCGTCCTCGCCGCGATCCGCAAAGACCGTCGGCCGGCCGACCGCCAGCCGGACTTCGCTCGCGCCGTCGCCTTCTATCCCGGCTGCCGGCTGCAATCGGAGTCGGGCAGCTTCGAGGCGAGGCTGCCGACCCTAATCCTGATGGGCGATGCCGACGACTGGACGCCGCCCGCCCCTTGCGACTTCCTCGCCAAGGCCGCCCGCGCCCGCGGCGAGCCGGTTGAGCTCGTGCTCTATCCCGGCGCGGTGCATGATTTCGACCATCCGCGCCTCGACCGGCGCGAGAAGGAAGGCGTCGCCTATTCGGCCTCCGGGACCGGCAAGGTCACGATCGGCACCGACCCAGCCGCACGCGCGGACGCGATCAAGCGGGTCAAGGCCTTCCTGATGGGCAGGTGAAGCTGCGGCGAGCCGCGGCCTGTCAAACTTCAGCGTGCCGAGGCCGTGAGCGTCGCAGCCGGCCTGTCACCTAGGAGTGAGCGGGCGATGTCCTGGGCCAGGCAGCCATAACCGGCATCGCTCATATGAAACCGGTCTCCGGCGAGCGCGGCCATGAAGCCGTCCGCATCGCGCTGATACCAGCTCAGCATCGCCTGATAGCGCGACAGCACCGGGACTGCCTGCGCCCTGGCGACCTCGGCGATGGCGTCGACATAGGCACGATAACGCGCCGTTTCCTTGATGCCGGGATAGAACTGCGGATCGAGGATGACGAGCCGGGTGCGGGCCTGCTTGGCGGCGGCGATGCCGTCTGCGACGAGTTGGCGGAAGGTGCCGAGATCGCCGCCGGTCACGGCGTCGTTGGTGCCGACCTGCCAGATCACCAAATCGTAGCGGCCTTCCGACAACGCGGCCTTGAGGCGCGACAAGGTCTGCGGCGCCGTCTCGCCGCCGATGCCAGCATTGACCATCTCGATGGAGCGGCCTGACAGGCCTTCGCGCAACAACGCGCCGAGCCGGGCCGGGTAGGTCTTGTCCTTGCCGCTGGCGCCGATGCCTTCGGTCGAGGACGAGCCAATGGCGAGAATGCGCAAGGGGGTGCTGCCCCTGCTCCAGGAGGAAGCGAGATCGGCGGCATCGCGCGTCAGCGTCGACGGCCTGCAGACGAATTCGGTCGCATTCGCCTGCTGCACTTGCAGGCCCAGAGGCGCAAGCATGGCAAAGGCACAAGCAAGGCGTATCCGGAAACCGGCGAGCATCAAGGAACATTCCCCCAACCGCTATCAGGCAGCGATTAGCCAGCTCTAGCTGAACGCTATCTGAACGGGACGCTATTCATCCAAATTGGTGGTGAATGACCGGTTTTCGGAATGTCAGAACAGATCGCCCTGCCCGCTCCCGCCGACCGCCTTGCGGGTCGGCTGCCGCGGCGCCTGCGGCGGAACAGCCCCGCCCGGCACGATCGCAGCGAAGCTGCCATCGGCGAGCGTGACCTGGAGGGCCAATCCCGGCCGAGCGGCCGCAGCACTGCGCAGCAGATTGCCGCCCTCGTCGCGCACAAGCGCATAGCCGCGCGCCAGCACAGCCTGCGGCCCTAACGACGCAGCGAGCGCCCAGACGCTGTCGAGCCGGTCGCGGCGGCGCTGAATCTGGCGGGCGAAGGCTGGCAGCGCCCGTGTATGGACGGAATGAAGATTATCTCGGGCTCTGGCGATCCTGTTGCGCTCGACCAGAAAGATCTTGTCGCGAGCAGCCGCGAGGAGCTTAGCAAGACCATCCAGCTTCGCAGCATGCGTCTTGAGCTTTGCCGCTGGCGACTGCGTGTGGAGGCGGCGGTCGAGCTGGGCGAGACGCTGCTCGTACGCACGAGCATTGCGCGCCAGCGCCGGACCGAGCTTGGCAGCGGCGAGGTCGAGCCGCTGACGCGGTGCGGCCAGCAGATTCTCGGGCGTCGGCAGGGCGCGGGCGAGCGCGCGCAGATCGTTGCGGCGACGCTCGGACAGGCGCAGCGTCGCTCCGGAGAGCCGCCGGGAAAGATCCGTCACCTGCCCCAGCAATTCGACCCGCACCGGCACGACCTTCTCAGCCGCGCCGGTCGGCGTCGGCGCCCGCAGATCGGCGGCGTGATCGATCAGGGTCACATCGGTCTCGTGGCCGACCGCCGAGACCAGCGGGATCAGCGAGGCCGCGGCGGCGCGGACCACCACCTCCTCGTTGAAGCCCATCAGGTCTTCGAGCGAGCCGCCACCGCGCGCGACGATGATCACATCCGGACGCGGAATGCGCCCGCCTTCGGGCAGCGCGTTGAAGCCCGCGATCGCGTTGGCGACCTCGGCCGCGCTGCTCTCGCCCTGGACACGCACCGGCCAGACCAGGACCTGACGAGGGAAGCGCTCCTCCAGCCGGTGCAGGATGTCACGGATGACGGCGCCGGTCGGCGAGGTGATGACGCCGACCACGCGCGGCAGGAACGGGATGAGCTGCTTGCGACCGGCATCGAAGAGGCCCTCGGCCGCGAGCTTCTTGCGGCGTTCCTCCAGCAGCGCCATCAGCGCGCCGATGCCGGCCGGCTCCAGCGAATCGATAATGATCTGGTAGCTCGACTTGCCGGCGAAGGTGGTGATCTTGCCGGTGGCGATGACCTCGAGCCCTTCCTGGGGCTTGGTCTTCAGCCGGCCGAAGACGCCCTTCCAGATCACCGCGTCGATCTTGGCGTTGGCGTCCTTCAGCGAGAAATAGACGTGGCCGGAGCCGACCGGGCCGCGATAGCCGGAGATTTCACCGCGTACGCGCACGAAACCGAAGGCATCCTCCAACGTGCGCTTGAGCGCGCCGGAGAGGTCGGAGACTGACCATTCGGGAGCATTGCCGGGGGCTTGAGGCGATTCGTTGTCCATGGCGCGAACTTAGCGGCACGAGGACGCCAGCAGAAGCGTTGCTCCGTCAGCCCGCGGCAGCTATTGCGCCTTTGAGCAAGCGGAGAGATGCGATGAACATTCTTCTGATCGGGTCCGGTGGGCGCGAGCATGCCCTAGCCTGGGCGATCTGCGCCTCCCCGCTCTGCGACAAGCTTTTCATTGCCCCCGGCAATCCCGGCACCGCCCAATGCGGCGACAATGTCGTGCTGGATATCGCCGATCACCGCGCCGTCGCCGATTTCTGCAAGCTGCAGGGCGTCGGCCTCGTCGTGGTCGGGCCGGAGGGTCCGCTGGTCGACGGTATCGTCGACGATCTCGAAGCCGCGGGGATCAAGACCTTCGGCCCGTCCAGGGCGGCAGCGCAGCTCGAGGGCTCGAAGGCCTTCACCAAGGAGCTCTGCGCCGAGTTCGGCATCCCGACCGCGGCCTTCGCCCGCTTCACCGACGAGGCTACGGCGAAGGCGTATGTCGCGAAGACCGGCGCGCCGCTGGTGATCAAGGCCGACGGGCTCGCCGCCGGCAAGGGCGTGGTCATGGCCGAGACGGTCGAGCAGGCCAATGAGGCGCTGGCGATGATGTTCTCCGGCGGGCTCGGCGCTGCCGGCGCCGAGGTCGTGATCGAGGAGTGGATGATCGGCGAGGAAGCGAGCTTCTTCGCGCTCTGCGACGGCGCGCATGCTCTGCCCCTCGCCTCGGCTCAGGATCACAAGCGCGCCTTCGACGGCGACACCGGCCCGAATACCGGTGGCATGGGCGCTTACTCACCGGCGCCGGTCATGACCAAGGCGATGGAAGCGCAGGTCATGACCGAGATCATTGCGCCGACGCTGGCCGGCATGAACCAGCGCGGCACGCCGTTCAAAGGGGTGCTCTTCGCCGGGCTGATGATCACCGCCGACGGCCCGAAGCTGATCGAATACAACACCCGCTTCGGCGATCCAGAATGCGAGGTGCTGATGCCGCGCCTGAAGAGCGATCTGGTGCCGGCCCTGCTCGCCGCGCGCGACGGCGTGCTGAATGCGATCGACCTGCGCTGGTCCGACAACGTCGCGCTGACGGTGGTGATGGCGGCGAAGGGCTATCCCGGCACGCCCGAGAAGGGCAGCGTCATCGAGGGCATCGACAAGGCTGCCGCCGAAAAGGATGTGCTGGTCTTCCACGCCGGCACGCAGGCGAAGGGCAACGACATCGTCGCCAACGGTGGGCGCGTGCTCAACATCGTCGCGCTCGGAAAGAGCGTCAGCGAGGCGCAGGCCAAGGCTTACGCGGCTGTCGACCTGATCGACTGGCCCGGCGGCTTCTGCCGCCGCGATATCGGCTGGCAGGCGATCAAGCGCGAGCGCGAAGGCTGACAGAGCGATCGGCGCGTTGTATATATCGAACTAGCAATCGATATATACACGAGGATGCCATGGCCATCCTGATCAAGGATCCCGACGCCGACAGGATCGTAAGAGAGCTCGCCGCTCGGACCGGAGAGACGATCACCGACGCAGTCAAAACGGCAGCCGAGGAACGGCTTGCGCGTCTGCCCAAGCCGAAGCAGGGGCGGATCGATCTGGAGAAGGTCGAGAAACTTCTCGCCGAGATCCGGACCTATCGGGTCGACGATCCGAGAACCGATGACGAGATCATCGGCTATGACGAGAACGGCCTGCCCTCGTGACAGCAGACACGATCGTCGTCGACAGCTCGGTCATCGTTGCAATTTTGCTTGAGGAGCCGGAAGCTCGATCGTTCTTGGAACGGTTGAGCTTCAGCCCTCGAAATATCTGCTCGGCCATGAGCTTCGTGGAGTGCGTCATGGTGCTTTCGACGCGAGCACCCGGGCTATCTCTGGAGCGCTTCACGCAGTCTCTGTCGGATTTCGCCATCGATATCGCTCCTGTCGATCCAGCCCAGGCCTCAATTGCCGCGAAGGCCTTCCTGCGCTTCGGCAAGGGCCGCCACCCGGCCAAGCTCAATCTCGGCGACTGCTTCTCCTATGCTCTTGCCAAATCCTTGAACGCGCCTCTGCTCTACAAGGGCGAGGATTTCGGCCTGACGGACATCGCCGCGGCCGTACCGTCACAGGAGCAGCGGCCATGACCAATATCGACAGCCTCTTTCCCGGTTTCGAGGCGCGCTGGATCGACGGGCCGGTCGGCAAGATCTTCGCCCGCGTCGGCGGCGAAGGGCCGCCGGTGGTGCTGATCCACGGCTTCCCGCAGACCCACGCCGAATGGCACGAGATGGCGGGCGAACTGGCGAAGACGCACACGGTCGTCTGCCCGGACCTGCGCGGCTATGGCTGGTCGGCCGCTCCGCATGGCGATGACGGCAAGGCGCTCTACGGCAAGCGTGGCATGGGCGAAGACATCGTCGCCGCGATGAGTACGCTCGGCTTCAACCGCTTCGCGGTGATCGGCCATGACCGCGGCGCCCGCGTCGCCTATCGCCTCGCACTCGACCATCCCGGCCGGGTCGAGCGGCTCGTCCTGCTCGACATCCTGCCGACCGTCTCGATGTGGGAGGGCATGAACGCAGCGCGCGCCATGCAGGTCTATCACTGGACCTTCCTCGCCCAGCCCGAGCCCGTGCCGGAGAAGCTGATCCAGGCCGACCCCGCCGGCTGGCTCGACCATACGATCGCGAGCTGGACGCGGGCCAAGAAGATCGAGGCCTTCCACCCGCTGGCGATGGCCGCCTACGTCGACTCCTTCGACGACCCCTCGCGCATCCATGCCGCCTGCGAGGATTATCGTGCCGGCGCGACCACCGATCTCGATCACGACAAGGCCGATCTCGGGGCGGGCAAAAAGATCCTCTGCCCGGTGCTGGTGCTCTGGGGCGAGGCTGGCATCCCGGCCAAGGGCGCGAGCCCACTCGCGATCTGGCGCGAGACCTTCGCACCGCAGGCGGAGGGTCAGGCGATCGTCAGCGGCCATTTCCTGCCGGAGGAGAATCCGCAGGACACCCTCGCGGCAGTGAAACCTTTCCTGGCGCAACCGCTTTCATAAACAAGCTGGTCATCCCGGACGAAGCGCAGCGGAGATCCGGGATCCATGCCTGAGCCTCACCAATAAAGGTTCCGGCATGGATCCCGGGTCTCCCTTCGGTCGCCCGGGATGACTATGAAGGGGGTGTGCTTTCGACATGCCCAGAAGCGGATCGCCTTTCGCCATGACTTCAGCCCTGCCAGCGACGAACAGAGCCTCTTCACAGCCCGAGCTCGTCCTCGTGCTCGGCTCGGGCGGCGCGCGCGGGCTCAGCCATATCCCGGTGCTGGAGGCGCTCGACGAGCTCGGCCTGAAGCCGGCGCTGATCGCCGGCTCGTCGATGGGCGCGATCGTCGGCGCGGCCTATGCCGCCGGCCTCTCCGGACGCGACCTGCGCGCCCATGTCGAGGCGAGCTTCCGCGACCGTGCCCGGGTGATCGCCCGGCTGCTCGAAGCGCGCATCGGCAAGATCGCCGATCTCTGGCGCGGCGGCCTCGGCAATCCCGTGCTGATCGACGGGGAGCGCCTGCTCGACCTGTTCTGGCCACAGGCCGTGCCTGATCGCTTCGAGGAGCTCGGCATCCCCTTCCTCGCGGTGGCGACCGATTACCATCTGCATGACGAGGTCGTCCTCGGCAGCGGACCGCTCACGCCAGCCGTCGCCGCCTCGCTGGCGATCCCCGGGCTGATCCGGCCGGTGACGATCGGCGGGCGCGTGCTGATCGATGGCGGCGCCATCAATCCCCTGCCCTATGACCGTCTGCTCGGACCGGGCCGGCTCGTGCTCGCGGTCGACACCAGTGCGCCGGCGACCGTCAGCGACAGCCGCGTGCCCGAGCCATTGGAGGCGATGGTCGGCGTCTCGCAGATCCTGACGCGGGCATTGGTCCAGCGCATGATCGAGCGCCAGCCGCCCGACATCCTGATCCGTGCCGGCGGCGAAGGTTTTGGCGGGCTCGATTTCTTCCGCTGGCAGGCGATCCTCGAGGCCGCCCAGCCGGCGAAGGAAGAGGTCAAGCGGAGGCTGTCAGAGGCGCTCGAACGGGCGGCGTGACCGCCTCCGGCTCGTCGCAGCGGAAACCGGGCAGGCCGGCCTCCAGCGCCGCGCGCCCCTTCTCCGTCAGGACAACGGCTCGGCTGTCCTTGATCCGCGTCACCCAGCCCGTCTCGAAGCAGCGGCAGGCCAACGCTGCCGCGAGCGAGCCGGCGAGATGCGGGCGGCGCTCGCTCCAGTCGAGGCAGGGACGCAGCGCGGCGCGCCTGCCCTTGCTCGCCGTCGCCGGATCGATCCCGAGCCCGGCGAAGAGCGCGACACCGGAGCGGCTGAGCCCATAGCCGCCATCAGCGACGGTGAGATGGCCGCCCGCCAAAAGCGCATCATGGATCGCGATGCCCAAGCGGCCGGCGAAATGATCATAGCAGGTCCGGGCACGGGCGAGGTCGGCACTGATGCGCGAGGGCAATCGCCTGCCATTCGCCTGGCCTCCGGAGAGCACCATCAGCCCTTCCAATGCGGTCGCGACCTCCGGCCCAGCCAGGCGATAATAGCGATGGCGGCCTTGCGCGGCGACGTCGAGCAGGCCGCCCTGCATCAGCTTGGCAAGGTGGCCGCTCGCCGTCTGCGGCGCGACGCCGGCGAGGAAGGCGAGCTCCTTGGCCGTCAGCGCGCGTCCGTCCATCAGCGCATGCAGCATGTTGGCGCGGGCGGGATCACCCATCAGATGGGCGATCTCGGCGAGATAGGGTCCGTGCATGGCCATGGCTCGACGTCTCCATTGTGGCTGCCATGATGACGTCCGCGCCCGCTGAGGCAAGCAAGGACGCTACGGCGGAGACCGTAGCATCGAAGAGCGACAGCCAGGGTCAGGACTGCCACAAGTCGCGGCATCGCAATCAGGATCGGCAGGATCATGGACCAGACGACGCTCCTCACCTTCATCGCCGCGACCTTCGTGCTCGCCGGCTTCGTCAAGGGCGTGATCGGGCTCGGCCTGCCGACGATCGCGGTCGGCGTGCTCGGCGTGGTGATGGCGCCGGCGCAGGCGGCGGCGCTGCTGGTCATTCCCAACCTCGTCACCAATAGCTGGCAGCTCACCGGGCCGAAGCTCAAGGCGATCGCGATCCGGCTCTGGCCGATGCTGGCCGGGACCTGCGTCGGCACCTGGGCCGGCGCTGGGCTGCTGGAGAAGGCCAAGGACGGCTCGGCAACGCTCTGGCTCGGTATCGCGCTGGTGCTCTATGCGCTGGTCGGGCTGAAAGCCGCCAAGCTGCGCGTGCCCGCCAACGCCGAGATCTGGCTCGGCCCGCTGGTCGGCGTGATCACCGGCGCCGCCACCGCCGCGACCGGCGTCTTCGTGCTGCCGGCCGTGCCCTATCTGCAGGCGCTCGGCTTCGACAAGGACGAATTGGTGCAGGCGCTCGGCCTGTCGTTCATCGTCTCGACCATCGCGCTATCCTTCGGGCTGGTCGGCGCCGGCGCGCTCGATCTCAAGGTCGCCAGCGCCTCGTTGCTGGCGCTCCTGCCGGCGCTGGCCGGGATGTGGTTCGGCCAGGCGATCCGCCAGCGCATCTCGCCGGCGACCTTCAAGCTCTGCTTCTTCGCCGGACTATTGGCGCTCGGTGGTTATCTTGTTGCCCGGGCGTGGCTCTGAGCTAGCGCCCACGCCCCGCATAAGCCAGGCGACGGCTGCGCTTGTGGCCGTACCAGGCGATCTCGCGATCACCGACATCGACATGGACGAGGCCGTTCGAATAGGAGCCGACGCCGCCGACGGCTTCGATCTTCTTGGCAACGGCCGCGGCGTTGCGTGGCGAGGTGGCGAGCGGGCGGAAATCGATGGCGTTGCCACGATAGTGCTGGGAGTTGCGGGCGTGGCGGCCGCCGCAGGTCGAGGTGATCTGGATCGGGCCGATCTTCGCGGTGAGCTCCTTGATCATGCCGAGGGTTTCGGGCTTCAGGCAGCCGAGACCCTTCACTTGGGGCTGGAACGAGATCATCGCGAGATGGGTATCGGCGGCGAAGGAGGGGGACACAGACCAACAGGCCGCGGACAGCGCAGCCAACGCAACTTTACGCATAATGGAGATTTACCGACTTTGGGGAATGGAAGGCTCAAGCCACCATTCCTTGGTCTGGCTGAGCAGTGCAGCGGCGACCTACGGATGATACAAGGCAAAAACATGGCGAAAATCACCAGCAACGCCTTGATCCATCAACTCGAAACGCCTCTGCCCCATCGGAGTTAGATCGATCGAACTAGGCGTTTCGAATTCCAATACCAGACAATTTACTTTATCTTTACTCTCAAAAATTCCTGAAAGTGACGCAAATACTCTTTCTTGAAGTGCTGACACCGCTCCTTGAAGCATTCGCGCGCAATTCGGCGGCCATACGGGCGGACCGGCCGACTACAGCCCAAACGCCGCCGGGTAGCTGACCGAGCCCTGCTGCCCCGCCAGGGCTTCCGGCACGAGTTCCAACGCCATGAAGGCCTCGCCCGAGAAAGGAGAGGCGAGGTTCCGTGCCAGCGCCGCCGAGAAGCCGAAGCGCGGATAATAATCGGGATGGCCGAGCACGATCACCGCCTCGGCGCCAGCAGCCCGCGCCTCATCCAGCGCCGCCATGATCAGCCGACCGCCGATGCCCTGCTTCTGCAATTCCAGGCGAACGGCCATCGGCGCCAGCGCCAAGGCCTTCACGGCGCGCCCGTCCATCATCGTCGGCAGCCAGCTCAACAGAATATGGCCGATCAGCGCACCGCCCTGCTCCGCGACCAGCTCGACGGCAACGAGACCATCGCTGTGCAGGCGCTCGACGATGCCGACCTCGTCCCCGCCACCGAAGGCGGCGCGGTTGAGCGCGGCGATGGCGTCGGCGTCAGCTGGGTTCGCGGCGCGAATGATCTCCGCCATCAGCGCCGCTCCCGGAAGAAATCGCGCAGCAGCTCTGCCGCCTCGCGCTCGCTCAGGCCGCCATAGACCTCGGGCGCGTGATGGCAGCTCGGGCTGCGATAGAGCCTGACACCGTTCTCGACCGCCCCGCCCTTCGGGTCGGAGGCTGCGAAATAGAGCCGCCTGATCCTTGCGAAGGAGATCGCCGCGGCGCACATCGGGCAAGGCTCGAGCGTGACATAGAGATCGCAATCGATCAGCCGCTCCGACTGGATGGCTTCGCAGGCCAGCCGGATCGCCAATGTCTCGGCATGGGCGGTCGGGTCCTTGAGTTCGAGCGTGCGGTTGCCGGCGCTCGCCAGCACCTCACCGCCCCGGACGACCACCGCCCCGACCGGCACCTCGCCGCGCTCCGCCGCGGCGCGCGCCTCGGCGAGCGCCAGCGCCATCGGCGTAACCTCGACCTGCTTTGCGTCGATCGATCCCATCGAACCCCATCATTGCCGCTCGCAGCGGGCGAAATCGCCTGCTACAAGCGCCGGCTAATACCAGATTCAAGAGCCGCTGCCGTCCCGGATCGCTTCGCAACCCGGTCCGCGATGATCCGGCTTCAGGAGCCACCATGAGCGACGACAACAACCAGAAAAGCCGCGGCCCGCGCAAGGGCGGCGGAACCGGCGGCCGCGGCGGCGGACGCGATGGCGGCCCTGGACGCGGCGGGCCCGGCGGCCGGCCGCCCGGCCGTGGCGGCGCTGGCAAGCCTCCGTTCCGTTCGCGCGATGGCGAGGAACGCCCCCGGCGCGCGCCCGCTGAAGGTGCCGAGCGTCGCCGCAGCGAGGGTGAGCGCCCGGCGGCGCCGCGCTTCGAGAAGAAGCCGTTCCGCGAGCGCCCGAGCGGCGAGCGGCCGTCGCGCGAGGGCGGCGAGCGGCCATTCCGCGACCGTGGCAGCGACGAGCGCCGCGCCAGCCGGCCGCCGCGCGATGGCGACCGGCCAAGTCGCGACAGGACTGGCGGCGACAGGCCCGGCGGCTTCGAGCGTCCTTCTCGGGACGGCGCACCGTCGCGCCCACCGCGCGATGGAGACCGTCCCTTCCGCGGGCGCGGTGACGACGAGCGTCGTGCGGCGCGCCCCGCCCGCGACGGCGCACCGTCCCGGCCGCCTCGCGAAGGCGGCGAGCGGTCGTTCCGTCCGCGCGACGGCGAGGAGCGCCGGCCGCCGCGGGACCGCGGCGAACGTCCATTCCGCGAGCGTAGCGGCGACGCCCCCCGCGCTGCCCGGCCGCCTCGCCGTGAGGAGCGTGGCGAGAGCCGCAGCTTCGGCGGTGGCAAGCGTTTCGATGCGCCGCGTGGCAGCAATCCGACCCGCAGCCGCCCCGACCGGGCGCATCGCAACGCCGCCGAGATCGCCGAGGCCGTCTCGGTTCCGGCCGCGCCGCAGGAGCCCGAGCGCATCGCCAAGGTGATGGCCCGCGCCGGCGTCGCCTCGCGCCGCGACAGCGAGGCGCTGATCGCGGAAGGCCGCGTCAGCGTGAACGGCAAGGTGATCGAGAGCCCGGCGCTCGATGTCGGCCCGAACGACGTCGTTCTGGTCGATGGCGAGCCGTTGCCAGCGCGCGAGCGCACGCGGCTCTGGTTCTACCACAAGCCGCGCGGCCTGGTGACGACCAACCATGATCCGGAGGGGCGCCCGACCGTGTTCGATGCGCTGCCGGAAGACCTGCCGCGCGTGCTCTCGGTCGGCCGGCTCGACATCAACACCGAAGGCCTGCTGCTGCTCACCAATGATGGCGGGCTGGCGCGCATGCTGGAGCTGCCCGAGACCGGCTGGCTCCGGCGCTATCGCGTGCGCGCCTTCGGCCAGGTCAACCAGGGCCAGCTCGACACGCTGAAGGGCGGCGTCACCATCGACGGCGTCCAGTACGGGCCGGTCATCGCCCAGTTCGAGCGCGAGCAGGGTGCGAACACCTGGCTGACCGTCGACCTGCGCGAGGGCAAGAACCGCGAGGTCAAGACGGTGCTGGAGCATCTCGGCCTGCAGGTGAACCGGCTGATCCGGGTCTCCTTCGGCCCGTTCCAGCTCGGCGATCTGCCCGAGGGCGAGGCCGAGGAGGTTCGCTCCAAGGTGCTGAAGGACCAGCTCGGCACCGAGCTGATGACCAAGGCCGGCGTCGATTTCGACTCGCCGCGGCGCGACGAGAACCGATCGGACGACCGACTCACCCGCGGTAGGCCCGCCCCCGCCGGCGACGACCGGCCGCGCCGCCGTCCGCGCGAGGAGCAGGCCGAGGAGGCCCGCCCGCTGCGTGGCGACAAGCCGTGGACGCGCGGCGTCTGGCGCGATGTCGAGGCTGAGCCGCAGCGCGAGCGCAAGGCGCCACCGCGCCGGGGCGCCGATCCAAAGGAAGAACGGCAGGCGCGCGAGGCCACCGGCACCGTCGCCCGCGTGCGCGACAAGGCGATCGCCGATCCGAAGGGCCGACGCGTCAAGGTCGAGCGCATCGCCGCCAAGCCTGGCGACCAGCCGCGCGAGGACAGGCCGGCGCGCGCACCACGCGGCGAGCGTCCAAGCCGTGCGCCACGCGAGGAGAGCTTCGGTCGCGATCGCGGCGGTGAAGCACCCTGGCGCGGCAGCGGCGACTGGGCCGACAAGTCGCCGCGCGGCAAGCGCCCGCCAGGCGCCGGCGCTGGTGCCGACGAACGCCCTGCCCGCCCCTTTCGCGGCAAGCCGACCGGCGACCGGCCGGGCGGCGATCGGCCGGGCGGACGAGGCCCGCGCCCAGGTGGCGACAAGCGCCCACCGCGCTCCGGTCCGCCGCGGTCCGGTCCGCCGCGCTCTGGCGGCGGGCGTGATCGTCGCGGCTGAGGCGGGCATGATGCCGAAAAGTGGGACCCGGTTTTCGGGTTACATCATGCCCACAATGCAAGAGACCGCCTGATGCGCATCGTCGGGGGGCGCTTCGGCGGCCGGTCTCTCGCCAGCCCGAAGCCGGGCATCGGCGCGATCCGGCCGACCTCGGACCGCCTGCGGGAATCGCTGTTCAACGTGCTGGCGCATGGCCATGGCGATGCGGCCGACGGGGCGCGCGTGCTCGATCTCTTCGCCGGCACCGGCGCGATGGCGTTCGAGGCGCTGTCGCGCGGCGCCGCCTTCGCGCTCCTGGTCGATGACGGGGCCGAGGCGCGCGGGCTGATCCGCGAGAACCAGATGGCGCTGGGGCTCGCCGGCTATAGTCGCATCTTCCGCCGCGACGCGACCAGGCTCGGCCCGATCACCGGCATGGCGCCGTTCGACCTCGTCTTCTGCGACCCGCCCTATCGCAAGGGCCTGGGTGAAAAAGCCCTCGCCTCGGCCCGAGAAGGCGGCTGGTTGGCGAAGGATGCTCTCGTCCTGCTGGAAGAAGCCGCCGGAGTGGAGATCGCGCTGCCCGAAGGCTTCGAGGAGCTCGACCGGCGCGACTATGGCGAGACGCAGGTGCGGTTTCTGCGGATTACCTGAGGCGGAAGTGCCCTTTGCTCTGACGAGCGGGGATAGAATGCAATCTTATCCCCGGCCCGATTTTCGCGCTTAATCTCCGTGTCCGTCGCGGAGATGCGCACGGATGCTTCCCAAACACTCGCTTTCCCAATCAGCTCGCCCAAGACCACTGAGCGTCCGCGCGCTGGCCTGCCATATCGCCGGCGAGCGCATGATGGCGGCCTTCGCCCGCCTGCAAGAGTTCGTCGAGAAGGCCGGTTTCAATCCCGATCAGCCACGCGCGCCCGGAGGCGGGCCGGGCGGTGGACAATGGATCTATGTTGACGACTATGCCCAAGGCCGGCAGCCCGGCATCGGCGACAATGGTGGCCCGCCGCTCGACCCGCCGGAACCTCCCAAGGAGCCGCCGAAGGACAAAGCCTCGCGCACGCAGGCCGCCAAGGAGCTGGCGAAGCAAATACTGCGGCGAGCTGGCCCGATCGGTGCCCTAATCACAGTAATTGAAGCTGCCGAGCATTACTCTGAAATCCCATCGATCACGTCCTATCAGGACGCGCCGAAGACGCTTTCAGAGCTCCAGCAAAATGCTGGCAAAAGGCGCCCGGGCTATGAGGACCACCACATCGTCGAGCAAGGGGCGGGCGATCGCGAGGGCTTCTCACGCTCGCGGATCGACGGCGCCGACAACGTCGTCAGCGCACCGAAATACAAGCATCATGAGATCACGGGCTGGTACAATAAACCGAACCAGAATTTCGGCATGCAAACACCACGGAACTATCTGCGCGGGAAGGACTGGTCCGACCATGTCAGCGTCGGGCACCAAGCATTGCGTGAAATCGGGGTCCTGAAATGACGCAGCAAAAGAACCTGAAATCCCTGTCGAACGCCGAGATCGTCAACCTCTTCGAACGCCTCTGCATCCAGCAATACGATGCGATGGAGCGCGAGGAGCAGGCACGCGTCAATCGCCTGGTCTGGCGAGTCCACGACCTCGAAATGGAGCTCAAGTCGCGGCCCGGCGATCAAAGGTGTGAACTCATGAGATTGTTCGGCCATCCTAATATGCAGGTCCGACTTTCCGCCGCACAAGCAAACCTCGCCGTCGATTATGCGTCCGCTCGGCGAGAGATTCAGGCGATCAAAGACTCGAAATGGTACCCACAGGCCATGGATGCCGGCATGACCCTCTATTTTCTCGATACCGGCGAATCCAAGCCCACGTGACTTGGACTGTCCCTCACCTTCTCCCGAACAGCTTCTCGATATCGCTGAGCTTCAATTCGACATAGGTCGGCCGGCCGTGATTGCACTGGCCGGAATTCGGCGTCGCTTCCATCTCGCGCAGCAGCGCGTCCATCTCCTCCGGCCGCAGGCGGCGGCCAGCTCGGACCGAGTTGTGGCAGGCCATCGTCGCCAGCACATGGTCGAGCCGCCGTTCCAGCGAGCCGGCATCGCCATGCTCGGCGAGCGCGTCGGCGACGTCGCGGACGATGCCCTGGAGATTGCCGCCGGCAACCGCGGCCGGCGCCTCGCGCACCAGCACGGCGCCGGGGCCGAAGCTCTCGATGACGAGGCCGAGCGAGGCGAGATCCGGAGCCGCCGCGTTCAGCCGGTCGGCGTCGACCGGATCGAGCTCGACCACCTCGGGCAGCAGCATGGGCTGACTGATGATGCCGCTCTTCGCCCGCTCCGCTTTGAGCCGCTCATAGACCAGGCGCTCATGCGCGGCGTGCTGGTCGACGATGACCATGCCGTCGCGGGTCTGCGCGACGATATAGGTGCCGTGGACCTGGGCGCGGGCGGCCCCGAGCGGCCGGTCGAGCGCATCCTGCGGCGGCTCGGCGAGATGGGCGCGCGCATCGGCCGAGGGCATGGCGAGATCGGCGAAACCGGCCTGCAGCGGCTGGGCGGGAGCCTCGGGCATGCGCCAGTCGGCGACGCTACCGAAATTCGGGCGCTGGATCGTCGCCGGGCCGCCATTGCCGAAGCCGCCCCCTGAAAAGACGGCGCGGAAGGCGTCGAGCGTGCGGGCGCCGCCGGTGGTGGTCGCGCGGTGGCCGGCGCCGGCGAGCGCCGCCTTCAGGCTCGAGACGACGAGGCCGCGCACCAGCGCCGGATCGCGGAAGCGGACCTCGCTCTTGGCCGGGTGGACGTTGACGTCGACGACGGCGGGATCGCAGAGCACGTCGAGATAGAGCACCGGGTGCCGGTCAGAGGGCACGACGTCGGCATAGGCGCCGCGCACCGCCGAGAGCAGCAGCTTGTCACGTACCGGGCGGCCATTGACCGCCATATGGACGCCGGCCGAGGTGCCGCGATGGAAGGTCGGCAGGCCAGCGAAGCCCGAGAGCCTGACGCCCTCGCGCTCGGTCTCGACGGGCAAGGCGTTCTCGGGGAAGTCGCGGCCAAGCGCGCGGCCAAGGCGGCGCAGATGGCCATCGGAACCGATCGGCTCAGCCGGCCAGTCGAAGGCGCCGGCATGCTCGCCTTCGAGCGAGAAACGCACGTCCGGATGGGCGATGGCGAGCCGCCGCAGCATGTCGGAGACGGCCTGCGCCTCGGCCCGGTCGCTCTTCAGGAATTTCAGGCGGGCCGGGGTGAAGATGAAGAGGTCGCTGACCTCGATGCGGGTGCCGGGCGCAGCCGCAGCCGGCCGCACCGCCCCCTTGGCGCCGGCCTCGACCACGAGGGCGCAGCCCTGCGCCGCATCGCGCTGACGCGAGGTGATCGACAGGCGCGCGACCGAGCCGATCGAGGGCAAGGCCTCGCCGCGGAAGCCGAGCGAACGGATGGCGAAGAGGTCGCCATCGGGGAGCTTGGAGGTGGCGTGGCGCTCGACGCAGAGGGCAAGGTCCTCCGGGCTCATGCCGATGCCGTCGTCGACGACGCGGATCAGTTCGCGCCCGCCGGCCCGGATGGTGACGGCGATGCTGGCGGCACCGGCATCGATCGCGTTCTCGACCAATTCCTTCACCGCCGCGGCCGGCCGCTCGATCACCTCGCCGGCGGCGATGCGATCGACCAGAACGGGATCGAGGCGGCGAATACTCATGAGAGCTCCTCGGCCGGGAGCGTCAGACCAGCCCGACCGGCCGGCCGACGGCCTGGACGAGCAGCTTGCCCTCGCCGAACAGACGCTGCGCGACGCGCCGGACATCGGCGAGCGTCACGGCGGCGAAGCGTTGGTTGCGGGTCTCGACGAAGTCCGGCTGCTCGCCGCGAATCGCAAGGCCGAGCAGTTCGCCAGCGATCTTCGGCGAGGTGTCGAAGCGCAGCGAATAGGAGCCGATCAGATAGCGCTTGGCCTCCTCGACCTCGTGCTCGCTCGGCCCTTCAGTGACGAGCTTGGCGATCTCCTCGCGGATCACCGCCATGGACTCGGCGACCCGGTCGTTGCGGGTCGAGGTGCCGCCGACGAGGAAGCCGGTCTGGCGCAAGGGCATCAGGCTGGAGGATACGCCATAGGCGAGACCGCGCTTCTCGCGCACCTCCATGAACAGACGCGAGGTGAAGGCCGAGCCGCCGAGGATATGGTTCAGCACGGTCGCGGCGATGAAATCGGGATCGTCCCACATCAGGCCGGGGCCGACGAAGCGTAGCACGGTCTGCGGCACGTCCAGATCGACGATATGCGTCTGGCCGAGCCCTGCGACCGGCAAGGGCGCTGCCGGCTCGACACGCGGTGCCCCTGCCGGCAGTGAACCGAAGAGAGCGTCGAGCCGCAAAGCCAGCTCGCTCGCGGTGATGTCACCAACCGCGACGACCTTGAGACCACCACGGGTGAAGAGGCCCTGCGTCAGCGCCTTCAGCGCCGCAGGCTCGATCCCGCCGACGCTGGCGACGTCGCCGCGCTCGGGCCGGCCATAGGGATGGCCGGGAAAGGCCGCGGCGAAGAGCGCGTTGCGGCACATCACATCCGGGTTCTGCGCCTGGCGCTGCAGGCCGGCGATCACCTGTGCCTTGACCCGCGCCACCGCATCGGCGTCGAAGCGTGGCGCGTTGAGCGCCAGGCCGAGCAGTTCGAAGGCGACCTCGCGATGCTGCGACAGCGTCTGGAGCTGGCCGTGGAAGTCGTCGCGGCGGGCATCGAAGGAAAGGTTGATGGCGTGGTCGGCGAGCCGGCCCTGGAAGGCCTCGGCATCGAGATCGCCGGCTCCCTCGTCGAGCAGGCCGGAGACGAGATTGGCGCTGCCGGCCGCATTGGCGGGGTCGCGGTTGGCGCCGCCGTCGAAGGCGAAGTCGAGGGCGAGCAGCGGCAGGCTGTGCTCCTCGACCAGCCAGGCCTCGACACCGCAGGCGGCGGTGACGCGCTGGACGGCAAGGGACGGACCGGGAGTGGCGGCGGTGGGAGCGAGCGAAACGGTCATCGGCAATCCTCGGCGGCGGACCTGCGCCCGCCTATCATGGCTTCAAGCGCGATATCAGGCAGCGGCCGGCAGCAGCAGGCCGGTAACCGAGCGATCGGGCCGGAGATAGCGCCGCACCGCTTCGACGACCTGCTCGCGCGTCACCGCCTCGATACGCTGCGGCCAGAGCAGCACGTCCTCGACGCTCTCACCCACAGCGAGCGCCGAGCCGAAGATGCGGGCGAGCGAGGACTGGCTGTCGCGGGCGAAGACCGTCTCGGCGACGAGGCGGGTGCGGGCGCGAGCGAGCTCCAGCTCGGTCGGTCCCTCGGCGATGAAGGCGGCGAGCGCCGCATCGAGCCCGGCTTCGAGCGCCGCCATCTCGACACCCGGACGCGGGCTGACCGAGAGCTGGAAGGCCGAGCGGTCGACCATCGAGCCCATGAAATAGGCGCCGGCGCCGGCAGCGAGCTCCTGCTCGACGCAGAGCCTGCGATAGAGCCGCGAGGTCGTGCCGCCGCCAAGGATCTCGGCCGCCAGCTCGAGCGCGAAGGCTTCGTCACGCTGCGGCGAGACATAGGTCGGCGCCAGCCAGGCGCGGCGCAGCGACGGCTGCTGCACGCGCGGGTCGGAAAGCGTTACGCGCCGTGCGGCGCGCGGCTCCGGCTCGGCCGGGCGCTTGCGGCGCGGCGCCTCGCCGCGGGCCGGGATCACGCCATAGGTCTCCTGGGCGAGGCGCAGCACCTCGGCCGGCTCAACGTCGCCGGCAACGACCAGGATGGCGTTCTCCGGCGTGTAGAAGCGCTGGTAATAGGCAAAGGCATCGTCGCGCGAGAGTTCCTCGATCTCGTGCTCCCAGCCGATGATCGGCGTGCCGTAGGGGTGGTGAGCATAGAGTGCGCTGGAGAACTCCTCACCGAGCTGTGCGGCCGGATCGGCATCGACGCGCATGCGCCGCTCTTCCAGCACCACGTCGCGCTCGGGCGCAACCACGCTCTCGTCGAAAGCGAGGCCGGTCATCCGGTCGGCCTCGTAGTCCATCATCGCGCGCAGGTGCTCCTTCGGCACGCGCTGGAAATAGGCAGTGTAGTCATAGGAGGTGAAGGCGTTCTCCTGGCCGCCATAGCTCGCGACGATCTTCGAGAACTCGCCGGCCGGCCATTTCGCCGTGCCCTTGAACATCAGGTGCTCAAGGAAATGAGCGATGCCCGACTTGGCGGTCGGATCGTCGCCGGAGCCGTTGCGGTACCAGACCATATGGGTGACGACGGGGGCGCGATGGTCGGGCGCGACCACGATCTGGAGCCCGTTGGCAAGCCTATAGGATTCGATCTGGCTGGCGGCTGTATTGGCGGGAGCGGTGTGCACCGTCATGACCTTGAAAAGCTCCTGCAGATCGCGAGGTCCAGAAACGAACCGGCTCGGGCCCGCATGGGCCCGAGCCGGGGAAGAGGCTTGTGCTCTAGATAGTCCGGCTGCAGCAGAAAACCAACGCAGCGCAGGACAATGGCATGCAGCCTATTGGTTTTCGTAGACCTTCTGGCCGACGAGGAACTCGCGCTGGCCGACAGCCTGCTTGTCCTCGCGCGGACCGGATGCGCCCGGACCGAGCGCGGCCGTCGCGGCCGGGCGACGATAGCCGGTCGGCGGCTCATGCAGATAGCGGCGGGACGGCTCGGTGCCAAATTCGAGATTGGAGGTATCGGTCTGCGCCTGACGTGCCGCCATCTCGCGGCCGATACGGATCGGCTCGATCTGGTTGTTGCCGGTATTGTGGTCGGGAACGATGCCTTCGGGCCCGTTGCCGCGTCCGTTGACGCGGCCGCGGCGCAGTTCCTCCTGCGACATCAACGGCCTGGTGTTGGCGCGGTAGGCCTCGGTGGTCGCGAACAGGATGTTGGAGCTGTCGCGGTCGGCCTTGCGACGGGCGACGTCCGGATCATCCGGCCAGGCGGCGCTGCGGTTGGCGCCAACTTCCTGCGGCTTCGGCAAGGTGGAGGACGGCGGCACGACCAGCGGGGCGCGCTGCTTATACTCGATGTCCGATTTGTCGCGGCCGAACAGGCCCATGCCATCGACCAGATTCTTGAAGAGCATGCCTTCCTGGGCGAAAGCAGGGGTCGTCGCCAGCAGCAGGCCGCCGGCGAGCAGCATGCGCGAAGCGCGGATCCGATAAGCCATCTCACCTCTCCATACCGATACCTGCCGGCGTCTTGCCTGAGCGACGCGGCGAAAGCATGGCGGGCCTTTTAACCCATATCCGGCAAAATCGGGAGCCCTTTTGCCGGATTGCCGTAAATGAGCTGTGGCCGGCCTGTTTGCGAGCGCCGCGGAGACGCGCTCAAGCCGCCTTGGAACGCCCCGCCCCCGGCCTCAGCGATTCCCAGAGCAGACCGAGCACACCGAAGACGATCGCCGCGTCGGCGATATTGAAGATGTACCAGCTGAAGCTGCCGACGTGAAAATGCACGAAGTCGACGACGGCGCCATAGACCATGCGGTCGAGCCCGTTGCCGAGCGCGCCGCCGATGATCAGCGCAAGGCTCACCACCGTCAGCCTGTCATCGCTGCGCCACATCCAGCGCCAGAGCCAGACCGCGGCAACGACGGAGAGCACGACCAGCGCCCAGCGACCGATATCCGTCGACTGCTGGAACAGGCCGTAGGAGATGCCACGATTCCAGGCGAGCACGATCTCCAGGAAGGAGGCGAGCTGGAACGGCCCCTCCTCGGCCAATCTCAGGCCGAAGAGCAGCCAGAGCTTCAGCGCCTGGTCGAGCACGAAAGTCAGCGCGACGATCCAGACGCCGAGGCGGCGCAGCGATGGCGTCTGCGCGCTCACGCAGCGCGCCCGAGCTCGCGCAGCGCCTTGGCGTCACGCGGCGTTACCTCGGGGAAGCTGGGCTCGGCCGTCGCCGGATCGAAATACTTCCAGGAGCGGGCGCATTTGATGCCCGAAGCGCGCGCCGGCACCACCGCGACGCCGGGCACGTCCGGCAGGCGGAAGGCCTCCGCCGGCCCCTCCCCGTCCGCGATCCGCGCACCGGAGGTGATGCAGATTTCGGCGAGGTCGAGTCCGCTCAGCGCCGCGCGCAAATCGGGGTCGGCGATGTGAACGACCGGCGCGGCTTCCAGCGAGGAGCCGATGCGCTTTCCGGCACGCTCCAGTTCGAGCGCGCCGGTGACGACACGGCGCACGCGGCGGACCTTGGCCCAGCGCTCGGCGAGTTCCGGATCGAGCCAGGCACCATCCGCCTTGGCGAAGAGTTCCAGGTGCACCGAGCCGTTGCCGTCCTTCACCTGCGGATAGCGGTCGAGCCAGGCTTCCTCGGCGGTGAAGACCAGGATCGGCGCGAGCCAGGTCGTCAGGCAGCGGAAGAGATGGTCGACCACGGTGAGCGCGCTCTTACGGACATGGCTGGAGCGCGGATCGCAATAGAGCGCGTCCTTACGGACGTCGAAATAGAAGGCCGAGAGCTCGGTGTTCATGAACTGCGAGAGCAGGTTCACGACCTTCTTGTAGTCGTAGGTCCGGTAGGCCTCCTCGACCTGCGGCCCTAGCTCGGCGAGGCGGTGCAACATCAACCGCTCCAGCTCCGGCATCGAGGCCGGGTCGGAGACGCGGATCGCCTCGTCGAAATGGGCGAGCGTGCCGAGCATCCAGCGCATGGTGTTGCGCAGCTTGCGATAGGTCTCGACGAAGGTCTTAAGGATCTCCTTGCCGATGCGCAGATCGTCGGAATAGTCGGCCGCCGCCACCCAGAGCCGCAGGATATCGGCACCGCTGTCCTTGATGATGTCCTGCGGTGCGGTGACATTGCCCTTCGACTTCGACATCTTCTCGCCCTTCTCGTCGAGACAGAAGCCGTGGGTCAGCACCACGTCGAAGGGCGCGCGGCCGCGCGTGCCGCAGCTTTCGAGCAGGCTCGAATGGAACCAGCCGCGATGCTGGTCCGAGCCTTCGAGATACATCACCTTGTCGCGGCCGCCGTCGACGATGCGATGGGTCCTGAGATCGGCACGCTTCTCCAAAGTGAAGGCATGGGTCGAGCCTGAATCGAACCAGACGTCGAGCACGTCGACGACACGCTCGTACTTCGCCGGGTCGTAGCCATAGGGCTTCAGGAAGCGCGCACCGTCGGTGTCGGTGAACCAGGCGTCGGCGCCCTCCTGCTCGAAGGCCTCGGCGATCGCGGCGTTGACCTTCTCGTCGACTAGAATCTCCTTGCTCTCCTTGTCGACGAAGACGGTGATCGGCACACCCCAGGCGCGCTGGCGCGAGACCACCCAGTCGGGCCGGTTGGCGATCATGCCGTTGATGCGGTTCTCGCCGGCAGCGGGGACCCATTCGGTCTGCTTGATTGCCGTGAGCGCGCGGTTGCGCAGCGTGTCGGCGTTGCCGCCGGCGGTCGGGGCCGGCGCCGCCGGATCAGGCGCGCCGGCATCGCCATAGGGCTTGTCCATGGCGATGAACCATTGCGGCGTATTGCGGAAGATCACCGGCTTCTTCGAGCGCCAGCTATGCGGATACTGGTGCTTGAGGCGCCCGCGCGAGACGAGGTTGCCGGTGGCGGCGAGCGCCTTGATCACGACCTCGTTGGCATTGCCCTTCTCGCCCTTGTCGGTGATGACCTGCGCGCCTTCGAAGCCGGGCGCCTCCTTGGTGAAGCGGCCATCGGCGTCGACGGTATAGGGGATGCGGGTCTCGATGCCGCGCTCTGCGAGCATGCGGCCATTGGCCATCCAGACGTCGAAGTCCTCGCGGCCATGGCCGGGCGCGGTGTGGACGAAGCCAGTACCGGCATCGTCGGTGACATGGTCACCGTCGAGCAGCGGCACGTCGAAGTCGTAGCCCTGGCCGCGCAGCGGGTGAGCAGTGGCGAGACCGGCGAGGTCGGCGGCCGTGACGTCACGCTCCAGCTCGTAGGCCTCGACCTTGGCGGTCTTGAACAGCGCCTCGGCGAGGTTCTTGGCCAGCACATAGCGCGCCCCGACCTTGGCCCAGTTGCCCTCCGGGGCGGCCGTGACGCGATAGAGGCCATAGCCGATCTTGTTGTGGAACGAGATCGCGCGGTTGCCGGGGATGGTCCAGGGAGTCGTCGTCCAGATCAGCACCGACGCGCCGGCAAGCGGCCCCGAGCCGAGCACCGGGAACGCCGCGAAGATCGTGTCGCTGGTGTGCTCCTCGTACTCGACCTCGGCCTCGGCCAGAGCGGTCTTCTCGACCACCGACCACATCACCGGCTTGGAGCCGCGATAGAGCATGCCGTTCTCGGCGAATTTCATGATCTCGCGGGCGATCTGCGCCTCGGCGCCATAGGCCATGGTCAGGTAGGGATCGTCCCAGTCGCCCTCAACGCCGAGGCGCTTGAACTCGTTGCGCTGGATATCGACCCATTTCTCGGCAAAGACGCGGCATTCCTTGCGGAACTCGACGACCGGCACATCGTCCTTGTTCAGCCCCTTGGCGCGGTATTGTTCCTCGATCTTCCACTCGATCGGCAGGCCGTGGCAGTCCCAGCCCGGGACGTAGTTGGAGTCGTAGCCGAGCATCTGCTGCGAGCGCGTCACCAGGTCCTTCAGCACCTTGTTGAGCGCATGGCCGATATGGATGTTGCCGTTCGCATAGGGCGGGCCGTCATGCAGGACGAAGCGGTCGCGGCCCTGCCCAGCCTCGCGCAGCTTGCGGTAGAGGTCCATTTTCGCCCAGCGGGCGAGCAGTTCCGGCTCGCGCAGCGGCAGGCCGGCGCGCATCGGGAATTCCGTCTGCGGCAGGAACAGGGTCTGCGAATAATCGGTGGTCTCGGGCTTCTCGGCGGTCTTGTCGGTCATGATCCGGCTCGGCAGTGCGGATGGCGGCTCAGCATGCGGTGCGGCGCCCATCCTTGAGATGTCACGGGGAAGCGATCGTCGTCCCGGCCTGCGCAAGCGCCCGCGCGGTCAGCGCAGGGCGGCAGCCGGGCCGGTAATTCGCAGGGGCGAAACGAGGTGCAGAGCGGACATCAGCGGCTTCTAGCAAAGCGTGGTCACGGAAGAAAGGCCGGCGTCGCCGCCAGGATGCCGCGCGCGCTTGCACTGTCGGCATCCATCTGGACGATCAGCGCGTCGAGCGTATCGAATTTCGCCTCACCGCGCAGGAAGGCGACGAAGGCGACGTCGACCGTCTTGCCGTAAAGATCGCCCGAAAAGTCGAAGACGAAGGTCTCGAGTTTTGGCGCGCCGTCGTCGAAGGTCGGCCGGCTGCCGAAGCTGGCGACACCGTTATGCCAGGCACCGTCGATCTTCATGCGAACCGCGTAGATGCCGAAGTGCAGGCGGCAATCATAGCTGAGATGCATGTTGGCAGTGGGATAGCCGAGATCGCGCCCACGCTTGTCGCCATGGGCGACCTCGCCGCGCACGAACCAGGGACGGCCAAGCAGCGCCGCGGCATGGCCGACATCGCCGGCTTCGAGCGCAGTGCGCACCAGCGTCGAGGAGACCGGTTCGCCCTGGAAGGCGAAAGGCGGGACTACAGCGACGGGAATACCGGCATGGCCGGCGCGTGCCTGCAGCATTTCCGGCGAGCCGGTGCGACCCTTGCCGAAATGGAAATCATAGCCGCAGACGAGGCCGGCGGCGCCGAGCTGGCCGAGCAGGAGGTCATCGACGAAGGCCTCGGCTGGAATGGCGGCGACCACGCGATCGAAAGGCACGACGAAGCTTGGACTGAGCCCGAGGCTGGCGAGGAGCACGACCTTGATCGGCTCCGGCGTCAGCCGGAACACCGGCTGTTCCGGCCGGAAAACCGTGCGCGGATGCGGCTCGAAAGTCAGCGCCGCGGCGCTGGTCCCCTGCTGCGCCGCCATCTCGCCGGCGACGCGGGCGAGCTCGGCATGGCCGCGATGGACGCCGTCGAAATTGCCGAGCGCCAGCACCCGGCCGCGCAGATCGGCCGGCACCGGCTTGCCGGGTTCGAGGGTGAAGGCGGGCAGTGCACGAAAACGCGCCGCCTCGGGGGATGAGGTCATGGAACGCAAGGTCGACGCCGGGACGCCCCGGCTAGCGCCGTGTTTGGCCCCAAGCGACGGGAAGCGTCAAGGCCGGTTCAGGCTTGCGCCGCGCGCGGCAGCGCCACCCAGGCTTCGCCTTCCAGCACCGCCTTGCCGTCGACCAGGCACTCACAGAACAACCGGGCGCGGCGGCGCTCCGGCACGAGCTCGACCACTTCGACGCGGGCGGTGACGACGTCGCCGATCTTCACCGGCGCCAGGAAGTTGAGCGTCTGCGAGAGATAGACGGCGCCCGGCCCCGGCAGGCGCGTGCCGAGCAGGGCCGAGACCAGGCTCGCCGTCAGCATGCCATGGGCGATGCGCTGGCCGAACTTGGTCGAGGCGGCATAGCGGTCGCAGAGATGGATCGGATTGGCATCGCCCGAGAGGTCGGCGAAGAGCGAGATGTCACGCTCCATGACGGTGCGCATCAGGCTTTCGCGCTGGCCGACGACCAGATCCTCGAAGGCATGGACTTGATAGAGCGTGCTCGCCATCATCGGTCGGCTCTCGCAACTGCAGCACGGCCCAAGGCCGTCTGAATCCGGAATCGAGCAGGCAGCCTCTCACACCTCGCTGCACCGCACCATTGAACTTTGGTGCCTGTTGCCTTGTTCCGGCATCCCCCGAAGGTCGTATGCCGCAAGGTCACTCAGCGACCGGGTTAACGGCTTTGAAACGCCGAGCGCCTATCACAATTGACCCAAGGTCGCTGCTCTGCGAGAGCGGCCCCGCGCTGGCGCCGTTGGGCCCTGCTGACTACTGGATTGGAGCGCCGTCATGGCTGTCGACCCGTCAATGCCGATCCTGGTGGTGGACGACTATCAGACGATGGTGCGGATCATCCGCAACCTCCTGAAGCAGCTCGGCTTCGAGAATGTCGACGACGCCTCCGACGGCAATGCCGCGATCGCCAAGATGCGCGACAAGAAATACGGGCTGGTGATCTCGGACTGGAACATGGAGCCGATGACCGGCTACGAACTGCTCCGCCAGGTTCGCAACGAGGACGCGATTTCCGAGACGCCGTTCATCATGGTCACGGCGGAATCGAAGACCGAGAACGTCATCGCCGCCAAGAAGGCCGGCGTGAACAACTACATCGTCAAGCCGTTCAACGCGCAGACGCTGAAATCGAAGATCGAGGCCGCCTGCGCGGCGTGAGTTTTCGGCTGCACCGCTCGCCTCACCAGGCCAGATGCGGCATGGCGTAGTCGGGCCGATGGCTCTGCCGGCCGAACCAGCCCTGCAGCGCCTCCTCCGACAAGCCCGCCATCTCGCCGGCATGGATGCCGGCGACGCACATCAGCGAAGCCAGGCCATATTGCGCAGCGCCGGCGATGTCGGTGCGGATCGCATCGCCGATCGCCAGGATGCGCGCTTTCTCGACCGTTTCGCCGCGCAGTTCCTGGCCGATGCGGATGGCGAGGTCATAGATCGGCGCATGCGGCTTGCCGGCATAGATCGCCTCGCCGCCGAGCTTCTCATAGGCGACGGCGAGCGAGCCGGCGCAGGGCACGATGCGTCCGCCACGATCGACGACGAGGTCCGGATTGGCGCAGATCAGCGTCAGACCGCGGCGAGCGAAATCCGCAAGCTGTTCGGCATAGCTCTCGGCCGTCTCCGTCTCATCGTTGAACAGGCCAGTGCACAGGACGTAATGCGCCTCAGCAGAGCCGACGCGCGGCGCGTCGAGCCCTGCCATCAGCGGCAGGTCGCGGGACGGGCCAAGATGATAGAGCGGCTCGCCGGCGCGGTGGGCGATCAGATCGCGCGCGACGTCGCCGGAGGTGACGATCGCGTCGAAGGCGTCGCCGGGCACGCCGAGCTTGCCGAGCTGGACGGCGATCTCCGAGCGCGGGCGCGGTGCGTTCGAGACCAGCACGACAGTGACGCCGCCAGCGCGCATCCGGGCCAAGGCATCGCAAGCGGCAACGAAGGGCGCAACGCCGTTATGGACCACGCCCCAGATGTCGCAGAGGCAGAGCTCGTACTGGCCGATGACGGGCGCAACCCCGGACAGAAGGCGGGTCGATGACGGCACGGCTGAAAGCTCCCACGAACAGGCGCGGCCTGTTTACGCGGCTTCGCCGGCACAGGCCAGCGCTTCCGCCGTGAGAGAATTCTCAGGCAGTGGCGCGGCGCAGGATATCGCGGAAAGGCACGCGCTTCACAGCCGCCGGCGGTGCCATGGCAGGGTGCTCGACCACTTCAGCGGAGGCCGGTGGCGCCATGGCAACGGCGGGCACCGGTGTCGACCCAGCGTCCGACTGTGGTTCGGCGAAGACTTCGGGCCTGACCGGCCGAGGCGGCGAGAAGACGATGCCCTGACCGAAAGCGATGCCGAGATCGAGCATGTCGGCGACCATCGGATCGTCCTCGACCTCCTCGGCGACGAGCTGGATCGAGCCGCGCGCGAGCTGAACCGCGATGTCGCCCGCCGCGATGTCGGCGAGCTTGCCACCGCGCGCCTCGGCCAGCAGCAGCGCCGCCGAGACCTTGACGAAGCGCACGCCGCGATCATGCAGCGAGACCGGATCGAAGCGCAGATCGGCAACATGGTCGAGCGCGAAGCGCACGCCATTGGCCGACATGGCGCCGAGCAGACCGAGGCTCGCCGGCTCCAGCGCCCGGAAGACGCGCTGCGGCACCTCGATGACGAGATTGCCAATGTGGTCGTGGTATTTTTCCAGGATGCGCGACAACGCCGCCAAGGCGCGCGACGAGCCCCAGGTCGCCGCGCTGAAATTGCAGGAGACGAAGAGCTCGCCCGGCTTGCTGCCGAGATGACGGGCGATGGCGAGGGCGCGCGTCAGCACGAGCGCATCGAGCGTCGGGCCGAAGCCGCGACCCTCGACCGTGGTCAGGAATTCGGAAGGGAGCAGCAGCGTCTTCTCGTCGAGCCTCAGCCGGACGAGCGCTTCATATCCCCGCGTCCGGCGCTGCGGCAGGCTGACGATCGGCTGGAGATGGACCTCCACCTGCCCCTTCGCCAGAGCTTCGCTGATCAGGGCGGCGCGCTCCTCGGCGGCGCGGCGCTGCGCCGCCTCGGCCGGGTCCTGCCGTGTCGCGACCAGAGGCTCGGGAGCGCGGAACTCGGGACGTTCAGGGACCAGCGCTGCAATCCGCGCCGGTTGCGGCGGTGGGTTGGCGAGCCGGCCCTCGATCCGGCTGAGCTGGTCGTCATGCTCGCCCAATGTCGTCGCGACCTGCTGCAGGAGATCGCCGAGCAGGCCGACCTCGGCCGTCAATTCGTGGAGCATCGCCTTGGCCGGCGCGGCGTCGGCCTCGCCCATCGGCATTTGATCGAGGCGCTTGGCCATCGAGTCGACGCGAATGGCGTTGGTCGCGAGGCGAACCTTGACCTCGCCGATCGCCGCGAGCAGTTGCTCGCGCTCGCGCGCCGTGTTGCGGCGCGCCAAGGCTGACGCTCCGGCCAAACCGAGCCCGGCGCTGAGCAATCCCAACGCATTGGCGAGATTGCCCGGCAGGAGCAGGATCGCGGCGGCGCCCAGCGAAAAGCCGACGACGCCGCTGGCGGCCGGAGAGAGAGCGCTGAGGCGGGTGCGAGCCAAGGGCTGAAATCGCGCAAGGGGTTGAGGGACAACGCAACGCTACGAATCAGCTGCGACAGCCACAGAATAGCGGCCGGATTCAGCAACTGCGAGGCCCATCGACGGATTGCGCGACCGAACCTTGCCGGTATCCCCTGCTCCCGGTCTATCGCAACTGCAGCCCGGCTTGGCCGATCGCGGCCAGGATGCGGTCGATGACCGGCGAGGAGAAGCCCTTGCGGGTCAGGTAGAGCCGCGCATCGAGAGCAAAGAGCGGCTCGGCCTGGCCCAGCATCCGCAAGGCTTCCTCCAGCCCGTCCCGATCACCCGCGGCGGCGCTCGCCACGGCACGTGCGACCAAAGCGAGCGGCGTCTCCTCCGCCTTGATCAGGGACGCCTGGCTCTCCGCGAGCTTGTTCGCGCCGGTGAGATACGCCGCGAAGTAGAGGAAGACATCATACCAGGAAGGCCGGCCATTGCTCAGCGCAGCTGCGCGCTCGAGCAAGGGCAAACCCTCGGCCGCCCGGTCGAGCTGGACGTAGCGCGCGCCGAGATCGGCCATGATGTCGGGATCGTAGGGGTTGCGCGTCATCGCCTCCCGGCCGGATTTGAGCGCTTCCTCGGTCATGCCGCGCAGGAACTGCGCCTCCATCAGGGCCTGATGCGCGCGCGCGCTCGCCGGCGCCAGCCTCACGGCAGTGACCGCGGCGGCAAGGGCCCGGTCGAGCGGCGAGCCGGAGCGCGCGTTCAAACCGGAGGCGTATTCATCCGCCGTGAGCAAGGCCAGATGCGACCAGGCCGGATGGAAGTCGGGATCGCGCGCGACCAGCGCATCGAGGCAGTTGCGTGCGGCGAGATGATCGTCCGCTCTCATATGCCGCCGAAAATTGAGCGCCTGGTAGATGCAGCCGATCCCGGGCGGCAGCGTGGCCAGCCTGAGATCGGCATGCAGGATGCCGAAGGGCTGAGCCAGCCGGATCGCCACGCTCTGCGCCAGCTGGCGCAGTTCCGTGCCGTCGCTCACGGCCGCCAGGCTGCGCGAGCCGGAGGTGGTCCAGACGACACGCCCATCCCTTGCCGCGCTCAGCCGCACGAACCCCTCGACCTTGTCGCCGGCTCGCGACGTATTGAGGGACAGGATGTAATCGGCCCCCTCCTCCGCCCGCAGCGCCGTACCCGGCGTCTTGACCACGAGCAGGTCGTCGAAGCGCGCCATGGTGTCGACGAGATGACGCATGAACAGCCGCGCCGCATCCTCGACCGCGGGATCGACGATGTCTCCGGCGATCACCACGGCAATCACGGGCAGGCTCGCAGGCGCCGCGACCGGCTCGGGAGGCTGCGCCGAAGCGGACTGGTCGGGCGCATTGGAGGTTGCGGGCCGCGGCGCCTGCACGTCCCCGCTCGAGACGGCGACGCCCAGCTCCGGCCCGGTCCCGGCCGGATGCCAGGCGGTGAACGCGATCGCGCCAGTCAGAACCAGCGCGGCAACCGCATAGGCCCATGCGCGCCATCGCCTGCCAGCGACTGCTGCGGGCTGCGCAGGCTCGAAGCTTGCGGTTGCAGCCTCGGGCTCCGGGAAGCCCTGCCGCGTGAAGCTCGGCACATAGGCCCCGACGGGAATCGCGATCCGCACGGGATCGCGCACGCCCTCGGCCGCGAAATAGAGATTGAGCGCCTTGCGCAGGCGCCCCGCCTCGACGCGCACGATCGGGTCAGATTGCGGGTCGAACTCGGGCGGGCGTCCGAACGCCTCGACAGCAATTGTATAGCCCTTGAGCTCGGCGGCGCGGCCGGCCAGGGCCTGCTCGACGACATAGCTCAGGAAGGCGATCAGCTGCGGCGCGCTGCGAAAGATGTCAGACGCAACGACGCGGTCGAGCTGCGCGCGGATATCCTCCGGCGCGATCGTCCCGCTTCCGTCCCGACCGGCAACGCCTACAGTCATTGGGGCGTAGTCCAGTGTTACCCCCTTGTTCAGACTACGCCAGAAACGACGTAACGTCACCTGCCCCGAGCGGCAGGCCGCCGCTCGCCGGACGCAGGCATGCCCCGAGCCGACATGGATTTACAGCCCCGACCGCGCTGCTAGGTTGAGGAAGCCTTAAAACCCAAAACGGGACCGGATCATGACCTCTGCGCCGAGCGCCATCAGCTCCCCGAACGATCTCGAAGCCTACTGGATGCCGTTCACGGCGAACCGGTCGTTCAAGCAGAACCCGCGCATGGTCGCCCGGGCCGAGGGCATGTTCTACTATACGCCCGAGGGCAAGCCGGTGATGGACGGCACCGCCGGCCTGTGGTGCTGCAATGCCGGCCACGCCCGCGAGCCGATCATCCAGGCGATCCAGGCGCAGGCGCGCGAGCTCGACTACGCCCCGTCCTTCCAATACGGCCATCCCAAGGTCTTCGCGGCGGCGGCCCGGATCGCGGCGCTGGCGCCGGGCGATCTCGACCATGTCTTCTTCGCTGGCTCAGGCTCGGAAGCGGCGGATTCGGCGCTAAAGATCGCGCTCGCCTACTGGAACGTCTCGGGCAAGGGCTCGAAGACCCGGCTGATCGGCCGCGAGCGCGGCTATCACGGCGTCGGCTTCGGCGGCATCTCGGTCGGCGGCATGGTCAACAACCGCAAGTTCTTCGGCGGGCTGCTCACCGGCACCGACCACATCTCCCACACCTATGATCGCGAGAAGCAGGCCTTCAGCAAGGGCGAGCCTGAATACGGCGCGCATTTCGCCGATGATCTCGAGCGTGTCGTCGCCCTGCACGACGCCTCGACCATCGCCGCCGTGATCGTCGAGCCGATGGCCGGCTCGACCGGGGCACTGCCGCCGCCGAAGGGCTATCTCAAGCGCCTGCGTGAGATCTGCGACAAGCACGGCATCCTCCTGATCTTCGACGAGGTCATCACCGGCTTCGGCCGCCTCGGCTTCGCCTTCGCCGCCGAGCGCTACGGCGTCATCCCGGACATGATCACCTTCGCCAAGGGCGTCACCTCGGGCACGGTGCCGATGGGCGGCGTGATCGTGCGCAAGCACATCTACGACGCCTTCATGAACGGCCCCGACAACGTCATCGAGCTGTTCCACGGCTACACCTATTCCGGCCACCCGCTGGCGGCGGCGGCCTCGCTGGCAGCGCTCGACATCTATCGCGAGGAGGGCCTGTTCGAGCGCGCTCGGGCGATGGAGGATAGCTGGGCCGATGCGGTGATGAGCCTGAAGGGCGAGCCGAACGTAGTCGACATCCGCACGCTCGGCCTGGTCGGCGCCGTCGATCTCGCGCCACGGGCTGATGGTGTCGGCAAGCGCGCCTTCGAGGCGATGGATCGCTTGTTCCGCGAAGAGGGCCTGATGGTCCGTACCGCCGCCGACACGATCGCCTTCTCGCCGCCGCTGATCATCACGGAGAGCCAGGTCGACGAGTTGATCGGCAAGCTCAAGCGGGTGATCCGGGCTGTGGCGAACTAGCCGCCACACGCCATGGACCGACGCGCCTTCCTGGCAGGTGCCGGCGCGGCATTGACGGCCATTCCGTCGGCCGCGCAGGTGTCGGGGCGCGCCTGGCAGACGTCATCGCTCGCAGAGGCTGGCTTCCGGCCCGATGCGAGCGAGCGCATCGAAAAGGCTTTCGCGGCCGGGGAGCTCAGCGGATTGCACGGGCTCGTCGTGCTGCGGCACGGCAGGATCGCGATCGAGCACTATTTCGCCGGCGTCGACGAAATCTGGGGCGACAGCCGCGGCGTCGTCAGCTTCAACGCCGACGAGCTTCATGATCTGCGCTCGGTGTCGAAGAGCATCGTCAGCCTCGTCTATGGCATCGCTCTGGCCGACGGATTGGTTCCGAAGCCCGACGCGCCGCTCCTGGCGAGCTTTCCGGGCTATCCCGATCTCGCTGGCGACGCTGAACGGCAGCGGCTCAAGATCGAGCATGTCCTGACCATGACCATGGGCCTCGCCTGGGACGAGTCGCTGCCCTACAGCGACCCGCGCAACAGCGAGATCGCGATGGAGAACGCCCCGAACCGATACCGCTTCATCCTCGACCGGCCGATCGCTCGTCCGCCGGGTGAGGCCTGGACCTATAGTGGTGGCGCGACGGCCCTGCTCGGTCATCTCGTCGCCAAAGGCAGCGGCAAGCGGCTCGGCGAGTTCGCGCGTGAGCGGCTGTTCGCGCCGCTCGGCATCGATCGCTTCAGCTGGACCAACGGCCTCGACGGTCGGGAAGCTGCGGCATCGGGCCTGCGCCTGCATCCGCGCGGCCTCGCGGCGATCGGGCAGTTGCTGCTCGACAAGGGCAGCCATGCCGGCCGGCGGATCGTGCCAGCGGACTGGCTGGAGCAGAGCCTGACGCCACGCACGCAGACCAAGGACGGACTGGGCTACGGCTACCAATGGTATCTCGGCCGGGACCGCTCCGGCGAGCCCTGGTACAGCGCCTTCGGCAATGGCGGCCAGCGCCTCGTCGTCGCTCCCAAACAGCAGGTCGTCGTCGCCGTCACCGCGGGCAATTACAACAAGCCCGGCAACTGGCAGCTGCCGGTCAAACTGACGAACGAATTCGTCTTTGGCGCGCTGGCGCAGTAGCCGACAGACCACTCACCCCCGCTGCAGTTTGTTGTAGCGGGCGATCAGCCTGTCGCGCTTCAGCCGCGACAGACGGTCGATCCAGAAGATGCCGTCGAGCTGGTCGATCTCATGCTGGTGGCAGACGGAGAGCAGGCCGTCCGCGTCCTCGCTCCGCTCATTCCCGTCGAGATCGACATAGCGCACGCGGATACGGGCATGGCGCTCGAGCTCGTCGGTGACGCCCGGCATCGAGACGCTGCCCTCGGTATGGCGGATGGTTTCGCGCGAAACCTGGTCCAGCACCGGATTGGCGTAGACGCGGACCTCGCCCGGCGTCAGCTCAAGCACGACGAGCCGCGATGACACGCCGATATGCGGCGCGGTGATGCCGATGCCGGGCGCTGCCCGCATCGTGTCGAGCAGGTCTTCGGCAAGCGCACGCAGATCCGCATCGAAGCGCGTGACCGGCACTGCAGGGAGGCGCAAACGTGGATCGGGAAAGTTCAAAATCGGCCGCACAGGCATGAATTCAAGTTTTCCCCGGTCCAAAGCCAGCCGAGTCTAGTCCCATGCCGCTCAGAGCGACCATAGGGGAAAGACCTGAGTTGTCTGGGTGAGCCACCATGGCCGCCCGCACGGCAGCCACCTCAGCGTGCGACACGCCAGGCGACGAGCAAAGCGAGAGCCGCCGGCACGACGAAGACCACAGCCAGGATCGGCAATTCCTCGCGCACCGAATAGCCGGCTTTGGTGACGCCGACCCACATGTTGACCAGCGAGATCGCGAGCCAGGCTGGCACGAAGAGCCTGGCCGCCGTCGCGAATGCCGGTTCGGCCCCGCCCCAGAGCTTGCCGAACAGCAGGAACAGCCCGAGCAGGACCACGCCGCCACCGATCACCATCGCCATGTGCATGCGCCGTTCCTCAACTCGGGAAACCCGCTCGTGCCGCCTTGATATCCTTGCGAGGATAGACGGGAGCTGAATGAATGCTTCAGCTTTCAGCAAGGAAAGCGGTCGGCCACCTCGGGACGAATGGCCGACCGGTACCTCACTTCGTCGTGTAGCCGCCATTGACCAGGATGGTCTGGCCGGTCATCCACCAGCCATCCGAGACGAGGAAGCGGATGAAGGGGACGATGTCCTTGATGTCGGTGAGCCCGGTCTTCGAGAACGCCGACAACGCCGCCGCCGTCTTGTGATAGGCGACCGCATCGGCGCCTTCGGCCGGATAGAAGAAGGGCGTGTCCATCGGGCCGGGCCCGATCGCGCTGACCGAGATGCCGCGCTCGCCGAACTCCTTGGAAGCGGCGCGGGTGAAGTGCTCGACCGGGGCTTTCATGCCGGCATAGGCGGCATAGAACGGGGTGAAGGCGCCGAGCAGCGAAGTCACCAGCGTAGTGATCTTGCCGTTATCGTTCAGCGCCTTGCCGGCCTCCTTGAGGAAGAAGAAGGCCGATTTCGAGTTCACCGCGGCCATCTCGTCATATTCGGCCTCGCTGATCTCGACCATCGGCTTCTTCAGCACCTTGCCGACGGTGTTGATCGCGATATCCGGCCGGCCGAGCGCGGCGACCACATCGGCGAACAGCTTCTCGACAGCGCCGGCGGTGGTGAGATCGGCCTGGAAGGCAGCCGCCTCGGCACCCGCAGCCTTGACGGCGGCCACCGTCGCGTCGGCATCGGCCTTGGTCGCGGCGCTGTTGTAATGGATGGCGACCGCCCTGGCGCCGTGGGCGGCGAGATCGCGAGCGAGCAGTCCGCCGAGATTCTTGGCACCCCCGGCGATGATGACGGTCTTGCCCTTGATGCTGTGGTCGGCCATGGCCTGGTCTCCTGCTGTCGCTGCGAGCCCTGCTCGCCTCGTCAGCAAGGTAACCAGCCAATTGTTCTGATAAAGCCGGATAGGCTGACATGACTTGTCAGCCAGGGCGAACAATCGCATCGTCCCGGCCATGGACCGGATCGAGCTCTTCGCCACTTTCGCCCGCGTCGTCGAATGCGCCAGCTTCACGCGGGCGGCGGCGACGCTCGGCCAGCCGCGCTCCTCGGTCTCGGCGGCGATCCGGCTGCTGGAGGACCGGCTGGGGACGCGGCTGCTGCACCGCACGACCCGCCATGTCGCGCCGACGCAGGACGGGCTCGCCTTTTATGAGCGCTGCCTGAGATTGATCGCCGATGTCGAGGAAGCCGAGACGCTGTTCCGCAGCGCCAGCGACGGGCCGGCCGGCAAGCTCAGGATCGACGTGCCCGGCCGGATCGGCCGCCTGATCATCGCTCCGGCCCTGCCCGATTTCCTGGCACGCTATCCGGATGTCGCGATCGAACTCGGTGTCACCGATCGCGCCGTCAATCTGGTCGAAGGCAGCGTCGACTGCGTGCTTCGGGTCGGGCCACTCAGCGATTCCAGCCTGATCGCGCGCAATCTCGGCGAGCTCAGGCTGATCAATGTCGCGAGCCCGGCCTATCTCAAGCGAGTTGGGATGCCGGAAAGCCCGGAGGACCTCTCAGCGCATGAGGCCGTGCATTACGCCTCGCCCTCGACTGGCACGGTCGAGGACTGGCAATGGCTGGAGGGCGAGCGGCCGCACAGCCGGGCCATGGCCGGCCGGGTCACCGTCAACAGTGCGGAGGCCTATATCGCCTGCTGCCTTTCCGGGCTCGGGCTGATCCAGATCCCGGCCTATGACGTCGCCGCGCATCTCAAGGCGAGCGAACTGGTCGAGGTGATGCCGGAGCACAGGGCGGAACCGATGCCGGTCGCCCTGCTCTATCCGCACCGGCAGCATTTGTCGCGCCGCCTCAAGGTCTTCGCCGACTGGCTGGAGCCGCTCCTGAGGGAGCGGCTCTTCGCCTGATCAGGCCGCGGCCTTCTTCTCGGCGCTGCCGTAGAAGCTCTCGCCAGTCTTGGCCATGCGCTTCAAAAGCCGGTTCGGCTTGAAGCGCTCGCCATGCTTCTTCGCCAGCCCCTCGCAGAGCTTCACGAAGGCGGCCGCGCCCATATTGTCGATATAGGAGAGCGTGCCACCGCTATAGGGCGCGAAGCCGAAGCCGATGATCGAGCCGACATCGGCCTCGCGCGGATCGGTGACGACGCCTTCCTCATAGGTCTTGGCGGCTTCGAGCGCCTGCGTGACCAGGAGGCGGTGCTTCAGCTCCTCCATGTCGATCAGCTCGGGCTCGAGCTTGTTCTTGGTGAGCTCGGCAAGGCCGGGCCAGAGCCGCTTCGGGCCGGCTTCCGGATAATCGTAGAAGCCCTTCCTGTTCTTGCGGCCGAGGCGGCCATGCTTCTCGACCATTTCGTTGAGGAGCTTCTCCTGCGCCGGATCGACTGAAGCCTCGCCCAGCTGGGCCTTGGTCGCCTTCAGCACCTTGTAGGCGAGATCGACCGCGACCTCGTCATTGAGCGAGAGCGGGCCGACCGGCATGCCGGCCTGCTTGCCGGCAGCCTCGATCATCGCCGGCGGCACGCCTTCCATCAGCATGAGGTGGCCCTCGCGGATGTAGTTGCCGACGCAGCGATTGGCGTAGAAGCCGCGGGTGTCGTTGACGACGATCGGCGTCTTCTTGATGGCGCGGACGAAGTCGAGCGCCAAGGCGAGCGCCTTCTTGCCCGTCTTCTTCGCCATGATGATCTCGACCAGCAGCATCTTCTCGACCGGCGAGAAGAAGTGGATGCCGATGAAATTCTTCGGGCGCTCGCTGTGCTCGGCCAGGCCGGTGATCGGCAGCGTCGAGGTGTTGGAGCCGAAGATGGTCTTGGGGCCGACCACGGCCTCGACCTTGGCGATGACCTCGGCCTTGACCTTGGGGTCCTCGAACACCGCCTCGACGATGAGGTCGCAGCCCTTGAGGTCCGCATAGTCGGCCGAGGCCTTGATGCGGCCGAGCAGCGCGTCGCGATCGGCGGTCTTGGCGCGGCCCTTGGTGATCTGGTCGGTGACCAGCTTGTGCGAATAGGCCTTGCCCTTCTCGGCCGCCTCGATGTCGCGATCGACCAGCACAACCTCCAGGCCAGCCAATGCCGTGACATAGGCGACGCCGGCACCCATGAAGCCGGCGCCGACGACGCCGACCTTCTTCAGCTTGCTCGGCGGCACATCGGCAGGGCGGCGGGCACCCTTGTTGAGTTCCTGCATCGAGACGAAGAGCGAGCGGATCATCGAGGCCGCCTCCTTCGTCCGCAGGATCTTGGCGAAGTAGCGGCTCTCGACCTTGAGGGCGAGGTCCATCGGCAGCTGCAGGCCCTCATAGACCGCGCTGAGGATGGCGCGGGCGGCCGGGTAGTTGTCGTTGGTCTCGCGGCGATAGATCGCGCTGGCCGGCGGCCAGATCTGCATGCCGGCCGGCGAGTGGACCTTGTTCGAGGGCAGCTTGAACTTCGGGTCCTCCCAGGGCTGCTTGGCCTGCGGATTGGCCTTCAACCATTCCTTGGCGGCGGCGACGATCTGGTCGCGCGGCAAGACGGCGTGGACGAGGCCCATATTGCGAGCCGGCAGCGCCTTGATCTGGTCGCCCTTGAACATCATCTGCAGCGCGTCGCCGGTCTGCATCAGGCGCGAGACGCGCTGGGTGCCACCGGCGCCGGGGAACAGGCCAACCTTGATCTCGGGCAGACCGACGCGGGTCGAGGCATCATCCGAGACGACGCGGAGCTGGCAGGAGAGCGCGAGCTCGAAGGCGCCGCCGAGGCAGACGCCATGGATCGCCGCCGCGAACGGCTTCCCGCAGGTCTCGAGCTTGCGGTAGAGTTGGCTGAGCTTGCGGCTCTCGTCGAAGAAGCGCTGCATCGCGATCTGCTCGCCCTGCTCCTTGGCGAGCTTGACGTAGAGGTCGCGCAGGCCCTGCAGCATGGTGAGGTCGGCGCCGCCGGAGAAGGCTTCCTTGCCGGAGACGATGACGCAGCCCTTGATGGCTTCGTCGCCCGCGACCTTGTCGACGACCTGGTTGAGCTCTTCCATCACCTGCGGGGTGATGACGTTCATCGAGCGCTCGGGCATATCCCAGGTCAGGGTGGCGATGCCGTCGGCGTCGGTCTCGAAGCGGAAATTGACGAGGTTCATCGGCTCTCTCCTCAAACCCGTTCGATGATAGTGGCGACGCCCATGCCGACGGCGACGCAGAGCGTGACCAGAGCGGTCTGCTTGTTGGTGCGCTCGAGCTCGTCGAGCACGGTGCCGAGGATCATTGCGCCGGTGGCGCCGAGCGGGTGACCCATGGCGATGGCGCCACCATTGACGTTGAGCACGGCGTCGTCGATGTCGAAGGCCTGCTGATAGCGCAGCACGACCGAGGAGAAGGCCTCGTTCAATTCGAACAGGTCGATGTCCTTGACGCTCATCCCGGCCTTCTTCAGCACCAGTTCGGTGACGTCGACCGGGCCGGTCAGCATCAGCGCTAGATCGGAGCCGGTGGTGGCGAAGGCCTTGATGCGGGCGCGTGGCTTCAGACCCGCGGCCTTGCCGGCCTTCTTCGAGCCGACCAGCACGGCAGCGGCGCCGTCAACGATGCCCGAGGAATTGCCGGCATGGTGGACGTGGTTGACGAACTCGACATCCGGATGCGCCGCAGTCGCGACCGCATCGAAGCCGCCCATCTCGCCCATCTGGACGAAAGAGGCCTTGAGCGAGGCCAGCGCCTGCATGTCGGTGTTCGGACGAATGGTCTCGTCACGGTCGAGGATGATCAGCCCGTTGACGTCGGTGACCGGGATCACCGAGTTCTTGAAGTGGCCAGCCTGCCAGGCGGCCGCGGCGCGCTTGTGCGAGCGCACGGCATAGGCGTCGACATCGTCGCGCGAGAAGCCGTATTTGGTCGCGATCAGGTCGGCCGAAACGCCCTGCGGCATGAAATAGGTGTCGATCGCGACGGATGGGTCGACCGCGATGCCGAAGCCCGAGGCGCCCATGCCGATGCGGGACATGCTCTCGACGCCGCCACCGATCGTCATTTCCTTCTGGCCGGACATGACCTGCGCCGCGGCGAGGTTCACCGCGTCGAGGCCCGAAGCGCAGAAGCGGTTGATCTGCACGCCCGGCACTTCCTTGCCGTAGCCGGCTTTCAGCGCAACCGTGCGAGCGATGTCGGCACCGGCCTCGCCGACCGGATCGACACAACCGAAGACGACGTCCTCGACCAGCTTGGTGTCGAGGGTGTTGCGCTCCTTGAGGGCGCGCAGGGTCTGCGTGCCCAGTTCGATCGCTGTGACTTCGTGGAGCGAACCATCGGCCTTGCCTTTGCCGCGCGGCGTCCGGACGTGATCGTAGATGAAGGCTTCAGCCATCAAGGCCTCCCGGGCTGGCCGCAATTGCGGCTCGTTTCGGTCCCCGCCGTCATGGCCGGGCTTGGCCCGACCATTTCACGACGAGGCAATTCTGCAAGAGATGCCCGGGCCAGAGCCCGGGCTGAGATTCACGTTCAGAACTGCTCGGCGCTCAGCGCCATGGTGGTGTCGGAGCCGGAGGTGATCCGCGCCAGATGCGCGGCGGTCTCAGGCAGCGAACGCTCCATGAAGAAACGGGCGGTGACGAGCTTGGCGTTCATGCGCTCGGTCGCACCATTGGCGCCGGCCTTGAGCTTGTCCTGCGCGACCTTGGCCATCTTCGCCCACATATAGCCGAGCGAGACCAGGCCGAGCAGGTGCATGTAGTCATGTGCGCCCGCGCCGGCATTGTCGGGCTTGGCGAGCGCGTTCTGCATGAACCACATTGTCGCTTGTTGCAGGTGATTCAGCGAGACCTGGAGAGAGGCCAGCAGCGGCTTCAGCGCCTCGTCGCCCTCGTTCTCCTTCACGAAGGCACCGACCTCGTTGAAGAAGGCCATGATGGCGCGGCCACCGTCGCGGCCAAGCTTGCGGCCGACCAGGTCCATCGCCTGCACGCCGTTGGCGCCCTCGTAGATCATGGCGATGCGGGCATCGCGGACGAACTGCTCCATGCCGTGCTCGGCGATGTAGCCATGGCCGCCATACATCTGCTGGGCCTTCACCGCATTGTCGAAGCCGACATCGGTGAGCACGCCCTTGAGCACCGGCGTCATGAGGCCGAGCTGGTCGTCGGCAGCCTGACGCTCGGCATCGTCGCCGGAGCGGTGAGCAACGTCGGACTTGATCGCGTTCCAGATGACGAAGGCGCGCGCGGCCTCGTTGAAGGCCTTGATCGACATCAGCGTGCGGCGCACGTCCGGATGGACGAAGAGCGGATCGGCCGGCTTGTCGGGGTTCTTGGAACCGGTCAGCGCCCGGCCCTGCAGGCGGTCCTTGGCGTAGGCGACGGCGTTCTGATAGGCGACCTCGGACTGGGCCAGCCCCTGGATCGCGACACCGAGGCGGGCCTCGTTCATCATCACGAACATGGCGTTGAGACCCTTGTTCTCGGTCCCGATCAGCCAGCCCCTGGCCCCGTCATAGTTCATGACGCAGGTCGAGTTGCCGTGAATGCCCATCTTGTGCTCGATCGAGCCGCAGGAGACGTGGTTGTTCGCGCCGACCGATCCGTCAGAACCGACCTCGTTGCGCGGCACGACGAAGAGCGAGATGCCCTTGACGCCGGCAGGGGCGCCCTCAATGCGAGCGAGCACGAGATGGATGATGTTCTCGGTGATGTCCTGCTCGCCGGCCGAGATGAAGATCTTGGTGCCGGTGATAGCATAGGAGCCATCGCCGTTCGGCACGGCCTTGGTCTTGATCAGGCCGAGATCGGTGCCGCAATGCGGCTCGGTCAGGTTCATCGTGCCCGACCAGATACCCTCGGCCATCTTTGGCAGATAGGTGCGCTTCTGCTCGTCAGAGCCGTGGACATAGAGCGCGGCCATAGCGCCCATGGTAAGGCCCGGATACATGGCGAAAGCCATGTTCGCCGACGAAGAGAACTCGTTCATGATGGCGCCGAGCGTGTAGGGCAGGCCCTGGCCGCCGTATTCGGGATCCATCGCGAGCCCGACCCAGCCGCCGGCGGCGTAGGCTTCATAGGCCTGCTTGAAGCCCTTCGGCGTCGTCACCGAGCCGTCGGCATTGCGCTTGCAGCCTTCCTGGTCGCCAGAATGGTTGATCGGCTGCAGCACCTCCTCGCAGAGCTTGGCGCCTTCGCCGAGCACGGCCTCGACCAGGTCCGGCGTCGCCTCGGCAAAGCCCGGGAGGTTGTTGTAGCGCTCGAACTGGAAGACGTCGTTGAGCAGGAACAGCGTGTCCTCGACAGGCGCCTTGTAGACCGGCATCGCATCCCTCCCTGGCGTTTCGTGCAGCCTTCGTGACGAAGCTTGCCGGCTCGATATGACAGCGGCGCTTCGAGATAGTTCATATATAAACTATCTAGTCGCAGCTTGCCAAGGGGCCAGCCCACTTTTTCTTCCGGACAGCGTAGTCGGGAGAGATTGGCGCGCCGCACGCGGTACGTGCAAACGAAAAATGCCCCGAACCGGCGAGGGTTCGGGGCATCGTGATCGTAGCGGCTGCCGGTCTCAGGACCGGGCGGCTTCAGGCGTCGAGGCGCGCGAGCGTGGCTTCGAGCTCGGCAATAGCGGTCTCGATCTCTGTGCGCTGGCTGCGCAGCAATTCGAGCTGCTCGGCGATCTGGCTGCGGCTGAGCTGCAGGCCGCCGACCGAGGCGGACGGTTCCTTGCCCTTGAGCTCCTTGCCTTCCTCGTTGGCGAGCATGGCGCGAATCTCGACCAGGGTGAAGCCGAGCTGCTTGCCCTTGAGGATGAGAGCGAGCCGGGCGCGGTCGCGCCCGGAATAGATCCGGGTCAGGCCGGAACGGGCCGGCGCAAGCAGGCCGCGCGATTCGTAAAAGCGCAGCGTGCGCAGGGTGACCCCGAATTCGCGGGCGAGGTCGCTGATGGTGAAGCCATCGGCTTCGGCGGGATTCGTGGTCTGCGGGGAGGCGGAGCGGCCGTCGTGACTTGGTGTGGCCGCCAGAGCTGAGCTTTGGCGCGGCATGTCTGATCCTTAAGGTTGCGAAGCGGGGACGGCTACCCACTGGAGGGCGCCCCTGCGTTGCCGGCAATGTAGGCGCGACGGCTCCCTTACGTCACGTCGTTAGCTGCCGGCCGGGGGTAAGTTACCGTTATGCCCGGCCCGGGCAACCTCCCCCGACAGGCGTTTCCAGAAAATTAACGTCCGGCCCCGCGATCTTAACGCTCTATTTACCGTGACGGCCAAAAGTCGCTGCCGTGGTCTCCAGTATCGTTCGCATCAACCCGATGTTCATGATTGCCGAGATCGCAAAGGCGCCGCCGCCTGAGGGGGCTGCGAGCGCCTTTGGTCGAGATTGCCCCTCGAGGCGAGCGTGACATGGCGACCAGCCTGCCCTGGAGCGTCAAGGGCGTCGATCCGCGCACACGCGACGCGGCGAAGGCGGCCGCGCGCCGTGCCGGGATGACGCTCGGCGAGTGGCTCGACAACAAGATTCGCGAAGAGGCCGGGGAGCCGGAGACCGTCGCACAGGACGCCGAGGAGCAGGACATCGCCGCGCTCTCCGAGCGCCTTGCCCGCCTCTCCCAGGGCGGCATGCAGACGGCTGCGGCCCCGCAGGCCGCCCCAGCCAGACCCGAGTTCACGCGCGACCGCATGGACGCGTTCATAACCCAGGCCGCCATGGCCGAGCGCCTGACGCGCGACAGCAATGCGCGCACCGCAAGCGCTCTCGACTCGATCGCGCAATGGATGGAGCGCACCGAGGGCCGCCTGTCGCATGGCGAGCGCGCCACGGTCGAGCGCCAGGAGCGCGCCACCGCCGTGATCGCCGACGCGATCAAGACGATGGGCACCCGCCTCAGCGACATCGAACGCCGGGCCGAGGACGTAAGCCGCAGGCCGGCTGTGCCACCCCCGCCCCCGCCGCAAGCCACGCGCCCCGTCGTGCTCAGCCGCGACGGCCTCGCCGCCGCCGTGTCCGACATCCGCTCGCGCCAGCGCGCCCTCGACGGCGATGCGCGCGCCGCAGCCTTCGAGCGCCCTGCCGCTGCAGCCTTTGAGCGCCCTGCCACCGCCGCACCGACGCTCGCGAGCCTGCGCGAGGATCTGCGCCAGCTGAACGATCGCATCGCCCCGGCCCAGCCGGCGATGCGGGTCGAGGAGCAGCGCGCCGCCTACAAGCCGCTCGAACGGGCGATCAGCGAGCTTGGAGCCAGGCTCGACCGCCTCGACGGGCGTGAACGGCTCGACCCCGTCCTGAAGCCGCTGGCGCGGATCGAGGCCGAGATCAGCCGCCTGTCCGACGGACGCTCACAGGAAAGCTACAATCGCTTCGAGCTCGAAGTCGCCCATCTCGCCGCCAAGGTCGATGCGCTCGCCGCACGCGGCGGCGACCGCCAGATGATCGCTCCGATCCTGAACGAACTGGCCGAGTTACGAGAGATCGTCTCCACTCCGGACGGCCGGCGCTTCGACGACCTGTCGCTGCAGCTCAACGCGCTGACCTCGGATGTCGGGCGCCTGCGCGACGACACCCGCGACCTGCGCAGCCTGTCGCTGGCGATCGAGGATGTGCGCGAGAGCCTGCACACCGATCGCCTGCGCGAGCGCACCGGTGACAGCGCCCCGCTGCTGGCCCTGTCGCGCCAGGTCGAATCGCTCGCCCAGAAGCTCGACTCGCTGCCGACGATGAAGACCTCGGTGATCGACGGGCAGGTCGACCAGCTCGTCGCCCGCCTCGGCGAACTCGACGCCATCGGCCGGCCGGCCTCCAACGAGCTCGCCGGGCGCATCGAATCGCTGGTGATCAAGCTCGAAGACCTGGCCGACCGGCCGCCAAGCCGGCTCGAAGACCGGATCGAGACGCTGACCGATCGCGTCGAGCAGCTCGCCGCGTCGAGCAGGCTCGCCCAGATGGTGGACGATGGCGGCGCGCCCCTCGCCCGGGTTGATATGCGCCCGGTCGAGGACATGCTGCGCGGCCTCGCCGCCAAGATCGACGAGGCCGGCCGGCCCGGCGCCGGCTCCGATTCCTTCGATGCGCTCGAGCGCCAGATCGCCGGCCTGACCCAGCGGCTGGACCAGCAGGCCGCGACCCGCTCGGCCGAAAACGGCATCGAGCGGACGCTGCAGGACCTCGTCGTCCATCTCCAGGGCATGCGCGAGGACACCACAGCAGCGGCCGAGCGCGCGGCGCGCGCCGCCATGGCCGACCTGCCGCCGTCTCGCGGCGCCAGCCTGTCGGAGCTCAGCGACCTGATGAGCGGCCTGCGCGAGACCCATGTCTCGACCGGACGCGAGACCCAGGATGCGATCGGCGCCGTGCACCGGACGCTGGAGACCATCATCGGTCGCCTCGGGGATCTCGAAGCCGAGCTGGGCGACGACCGGCGCGGTGGCGCACCCACGCCGCGCGTGCGCACTCCCGCTGCCGCCGACGAGATCAGGGCGGTGGCTCCCGCCATCCCGATGGCCGAGCGCTTCGCCGCCGAGACGCGCCTGCCGCGCACCGGCGGGCTCGACCTGCCGCTGGAGCCGGGCTCCGGCCGGCCGCGTCCCGAGGCACCCGCCCCACAGGGCAATGATCCGCAGGCCGTCCGCCAGAGCCTGATCGCCGCGGCGCGTCGCTCTGCCAAGGCCGCCAGCGACGCTGCGGCGACCAACCCGGCCGCGACCGAGACGACCAAGCCCGGCAAGGCGGCCAAGTCCGCCTCCGGCAGCGGGCGCCTCAAGGAGATTCTCGAAAAGCGCCGGCGGCCGCTGCTGCTCGGCCTCGCCGCGCTGGTTCTCGCGATCGGCGCCGCCCAGGTCTTCTCCAGCAGCCAGCAGGGCAGCGCCAAGAAGCAGGTGGTGAACGAGAGCAGCAGCCGGACCGAAACGACCCGGCCCGCCCCCGCCGAAGCTCCTGCGGCCAAGCCAGCCCCGCAAGGGGCCCCGACCGAGCCGGCGGCACCGCCGGTGAAGGACCAGAGCTCGGCCCTGCCGCCGCTGCAGATCGGCACGACGCCGGCGCAAGCCGCCGTTCCCGCGCCGGCCCAGACGGCGAGTGCCGAGTCGCCGCCGCCGGCAGCCTCCGTGCCCTCCATGGTGGCCTCGCTGCCGCTGCAGAGCCCGTCCGAGGCGGTCGAGACCGTCACCGGCATCGGCGAGCTGCCGCCGACCGCGGGCACTACCGGCCTGCGCAAGGCGGCGCTCGCGGGCGACGCCCGCGCCGTCTACCAGATCGCGGCCCAGGCGGCCGACGGCCCCGGCAACCGCGACCCGAAGCTGGCGCTGCGCCTGTTCGAGCGCGCCGCCGTCGCCGGTCTCGGGCCGGCGCAGTTCCGCCTCGGCAACATGTTCGAGAAGGGCATCGGCACCAATCGCGACCCGGCGCTGGCCAAGGTCTGGTATGGGCGCGCCGCCGAGCGCGGCAACGCCAAGGCGATGCACAATCTCGCAGTGCTCTACGCCGAGGGTGCCGGCGGCAAGCCGGACTATGCCACGGCGACCGACTGGTTCCGCCGCGCCGCCGAGCACGGCGTGCGCGACAGCCAGTACAACCTCGCCATCCTGCTCGGCCGCGGCCTCGGCGCTCCGGCCGATCTTAGCCAGTCCTATCGCTGGTTCGCGATCGCGGCCGCCCAGGGCGACGAGGATGCCGGCCGCAAGCGCGACGAAGTGGCGAGCCGGCTGCCGGCCGGTGATCTCGCCGCCGCCAAGGCAGCGGCGGAGAGCTGGAAGCCGAAGCCGCTGGAAGCGAACGCCAACGAGGTCACGCAGCCGCCCAAGGGCTGGGACGAGCCGCCGGTCGCCGCCAAAAAGCCGGCCAAGCCGAGCCGCGGCTGAGCTTTCGGTGCAGGCCGGACCTGCACCGAAAGCCACTCAAAACTGCACAAATTGAAAAGGTTTCCGCTGTAGCATCACCGCTACGGCGTGATTTCCGTTTGGCCGGTCGCGGCCGAGCAGCAGAAATTCGTGCCGGCTCAGCACGTCGGGCATGTTCTCGTCGCAAAAGTCGTATCCACTTTTGCGGCTCATGCCCGACATGGGATGGCATCGACGGCCGGCAAGGTTTGGAAGCGTGCAGATCTATCTCCCGATCGCGGAACTGCCGATCAGCATTTTCCTGGTGCTCGGGCTGAGCGGCGCGGTCGGCTTCATCTCCGGCCTGTTCGGCGTCGGCGGCGGCTTCCTGCTGACACCCTTGCTGATCTTCCTCGACATCCCCCCGGCCGTCGCGGTCGCGACCGTCGCCGCGCAGGTCGCCGGCTCATCGATGACGGGCGTGCTGACCTACTGGCGACGCAACGCGCTCGACTTCAAGCTCGGCGGCATCCTGGTCTCGGGCGGCATAGTCGGCACGATCCTGGGCGTGCTGTTCTTCAACTCGATGCGGCGGCTCGGCCAGCTCGAGCTGGTGATCACCCTGGCCTATGTCACGCTCTTCACCTGTATCGGCGGGTTGATGCTGTTCGACGCGGTGCGCGCCGCGCTGCGCGACCGCAGGGGCAAGCCGGCCCGCCGCCTGCGCGAGGCCGGTTCGCACCCGCCCTGGATGGGCCTGCCGCTGCGCATGCGCTTCCCGCGCTCCCAGCTCTATGCCAGCGTGATCCCGATCGCGGCGCTCGCCGTGATCATCGGCTTCATCGGCGCCGTGCTCGGCGTCGGCGGCGGTTTCATGCTCGTGCCGGCGCTGATCTACTTCTTCCGCATCCCGCCGGCCGTGGTGGTCGGCACCTCGCTGTTCCAGATCCTGGTCACCATGACCGGCGCGACGGTGTTGCACGCCGTCACCAACCAGTCGGTCGACATCATCCTGGCCATGCTGCTGCTGGTCGGCGGCGTCATCGGCGCGCAGTTCGGCGGCCGGGCAGCGCGCAACCTCAACGTCTCGTCGTTCCGGCTGCTGCTGGCGCTGCTGATCCTGTCGGTCGGCCTGCGCTTCGCGGTCGAGCTCTTCCTGCCTCCGAGCGAGCCCTATTCGGTGGTCGTGCCGGAAGGAGCGCAGCGATGAGACGCGCGGCGCTCGCCCTCATAGCGGCCTGCCTCGCGGCCCTCGCTGCCCTCCCCGCGAAGGCCGAGGCGCTGATCGCGGCCCTGTCGACCCACCGGATCGCGATCGCCTCCAACTTCACCGGCGACCAGCTAGCGGTGTTCGGCCTGGTCGAGCGCGATGGCCGTTCCGTCGCGCGAGCCGACCCCTACGACATCGTCGTCACCGTCCGCGGCCCGCGGCGCATGCTGATCGTGCGCGAGAAGGAGCGCGTCGGCCCGCTCTGGATCAACCGCACCCAGCGCCGCTTCCCGGACCGCTCGATCTATCTCTCGGTCGCGACCAACCGGCCGATCAAGGAGATCCTGTCGGAAGAGGCGGCGCGGCGCGACAAGATCGGCCTGGCCAATGCGCAGCGCACACCGACGGGCTTCGACTTCGAGCTCGATATCGCCCGCTTTCGCGAAGCGCTGATCCGGACGCTCGAAGGCAAGCAGCTCTATGGGCTGGACGAACGAGGCGTGACCTTCCTGTCACCGGCCCTGTTCAGCTCGCAGATCAAGATTCCCGCGATCGCGCCGACCGGCCCCTATGAGGTCGAGGTCCTGCTCTATGCCGGCGGCTCGATCCTGGCGCGCCAGACCACCAATTTCGAGGTGGTGAAGACCGGCGCGGAACAGCGCATGACCTCGGCCGCGCATGACCGGCCGCTTCTCTACGGCCTGGCGACCGTCACGGTGGCGCTGCTGCTGGGCTGGCTGGCGACGGTGATCTTCCGACGCGACTGAGTTCTGGATTGGGCATCAGGTTGCTCCGAAAAGTGGATTCCACTTTTCGGCCCGATGCTTCAGCCCGTCAGAATCTCATAGGCGAGGAAGGGCACGATCGTGCCTTCCGCCACGCTCGTCAGTTCGTCGGCGAGCTCGACCAACCCGTCGGTCTCGGTCAGCGAGGTCAGCACGCCTGCGCCATCGCGTGGATGCTTGCGCGCCACGGCGATGCCGTCCGGCCCGAAGGCCAGTGAGACACGGACATATTCGCGCCGACCCGCCTTCTTCTTGTAGGGAAAGCCGAGCCTGACCGGCAGTCCAGGCAGCCTGATCGGCTGCGTGCCCGAGAGGAGCGCGATCACGGTGCGGGCAACGAAGGCAAAGGTGACGAAGACCGCGACCGGATTGCCGGGGAGACCGATGAAGGGCGTGCCGGCGACCAGCCCCATCGCCACCGGACGGCCGGGCTTGATCGCGACACGCCAGAAGGCGAGCTCGCCGCCGCGCTCGACCGCCGCCTTGACGTGGTCCTCCTCGCCGGTGGAGACGCCGCCCGAGGTCAGGATCAGGTCGCAGCTTTCCGCAGCCTGGAGCAGTCGTGCGGCGAGGCTCTCCGGCTCATCCTTGAGGATGCCGAGATCGACGATCTCCGCTCCGGCGCGGGCGACGAGCGCGCGCAGCAGGCTGCGATTGGCATCGTAGATGCCGGCCGGCGGCAGTGCCGTGCCAGGCTCGTTGAGCTCATCCCCGGTCGAGAAGATCGCCACGCGGACGCGGCGGCGCACTAAAACCTCGGTCAAGCCGAGCGCGGCGAGCAGCGCCAGATCCTGTGGGCGCAGGCGCCGGCCGGCGGCGAGCGCGACGTGGCCGCGCGGCAGGTCTTCGCCCGCCGGCCGGGCGTTGGCGCCACGCTTCAGCCCTGGCGGCAGGATGACCGCGCCGGCATTCAGCGTGACGTCCTCCTGCATGAAGACGGTATCGGCACCCGCCGGCATCGGCGCGCCGGTAAAGACGCGCACGGCCATTCCCGCCGTCGCGACGCCGGCGGCGTCGGCGCCGGCCGCAACCCGGCCCGAGAGCGGAAGCCGCGTTTCCCCGGCCGCCAGATCGGCGAAACGGACGGCATAGCCATCGACCGCCGAATTGGAGAAGGGCGGCAGGTCGAGCGGCGCGACGACATCCGCGGCCAGCACGCGCCCATCTGCCACAGCGAGCGGGATCGCCTCGATGCCGGTCACCGTCGCGATGCGCTCGGCGGCATGTTCGGCCGCCTGCTCGATCGTCAGCATCGGCCCGAAGGCGTCGGCATCCGCGCTGAGCTGCGCCATCGTCAGAAATCCTCTTTCACCCGGGCCAGCACCGCGTCGAGCGGCTGCGCATTGGCGAAGAGACAATCGGCGATGGCGGCGACGTCGTCGAGCCCGATCACCGGGCGACCGGCATCCGGAAAGGCGGTGTCGCTGGCGATCGCGACGATGCTCGGATCGTCCGGATGCAAGGGTGGCTTGCCATTGGCGGCGCGGTAGACCTCGAGCTTGGCATGCGGATCGCGCTTGAAGCCTTCGACGAGAACGATATCGACCGGAGACAGCCGCGCCAGCAGCTCCGGCAGCGCCGCTTCCGGCTCGTCGCGCAATTCGTGCAGCAGCGCCCAGCGCTTGGCCGAGGAGATCAGCACCTCGGAGGCGCCGGCCTGCCGGTGCGCCCAGGAATCCTTGCCGGGCGTGTCGAGATCGAAGGCGTGATGGGCGTGCTTGATCGTCGAGACCCTGACGCCGCGGCGATTGAACTCCGGGATCAGCTTTGTGAGGAGCGTCGTCTTGCCGGCTCCGCTCCAGCCCGCCAGTCCGATCACGCGCATCGACAACGACATCCTCAAAAACACAAAGCCGGGCGCGAGACGCGCCCGGCTGTCATCGTGCAAATGCCGTCAGCCGGTCAAGCGCGGCAAAAGCTCACTCCGCCGGCTGCAGCTTGCCGTCATGGACGTGCCCCTTCTTCATCTCCTCGGCGACCCAGAGCGAATGGTGCTCCCTGGCCCAGTTGAGATCGACCTCGCCGGAGCCCATCGCGTCGAAGGCGCCCTCCATGCCGACGGTGCCGATATAGATGTGGGCGAGGATAGCGGCGATCATCAGCACGCCGACGATGCCGTGGACCACGTTCCAGAATTGCAGGTTGAGCACGCCGCCGGCCGTCGCGGGGAAGAGCAGATAGATGCCGGAGACCGAGAGCGCTGCACCGCCGAGGACGACGGTCCAGAACACGATCTTCTGGCCGCCATTGAAGCGCTTCGCCGGCGGGTGGCCCTTGCCGACGATGCCGCCGCCGGCCGCAAACCAGCGGACGTCGATCATCGACGGGATATTGTCCTTGATCCAGACCAGGAGCATCAGGGCGATGCCGAGCATGAACGGCCAGGCGAGATAGTTATGGGCCCATTTCGCCGCGATCGAGATATTGGTGAAGGCCTCCGGGCCGATGAGCGGCAGCAGCAGCGCCTTGCCGAAGGTGACATTCAGACCCGACAGCGCCAGCACGATGAAGCAGGCGGCGGTGAGCCAGTGCATGAAGCGCTCGAAGCCGTTGAAGCGCGTCAGGGTCTGCCCGGACGGGCCACTCTCGATCCGAATGCGGCCGCGAATGAGGTAGAAGGCGATCAGCACGATCAGCATGCCGAGCACGGAAACCGCGCCGATCTTGGTCATGGTGTTCTGATGGAAGGCGCGCCATTCGCGCCCTGCCGGCCGCTCCAGCGTCGCCGCCTTGGTGTCGGGAATCGTGATGCGGCCCTGCAACTCGGCCGAGGGGTTACCCTTCAGCGCGTCGAGGAACTGCTTTTCCTTGACCGAGTCGGCGGTCGGATTGACCTGCTGGGCCGTGCCGGGCTGAGCAAAGCCGACCGCGACGGCCAGTAGCAGCGCCGTGACCAGGAAGCGGAGATGAGCGCGGAGCGACATGGCGGCATCCTTTGCGAAGGCGGTATCGACCTAGGGAGAAACGCACCCGACCCTTTTCGAGTCGTGATGCGCCCCCCTCCCCCAGCTCAGATCGTGATGGTTTCCCGGTAGGCCGTCTGCCAACCCCAGGCTCCCGAGCCGTAGCCGCGCTTGACCACCCGTTCCTTGTAGATCTGCGCGATCACCTCGCCGTCGCCGGCGAGGAGCGACTTGGTCGAGCACATCTCGGCGCAGAGCGGCAGCTTGCCTTCGGCAAGACGGTTCGAGCCGTATTTCTGGTACTCGGCCGGCGAGAGGTCGACCTCCGGTCCGCCGGAGCAGTAGGTGCACTTGTCCATCTTGCCGCGCGAGCCGAAGTTGCTGACCTTCGGATATTGCGGGGCGCCGAACGGGCAGGCGTAGAAGCAGTAGCCGCAGCCGATGCACAGGTCCTTGTTGTGCAGCACCACCGCATCGGCCGTGGTGTAGAAGCAGTCGACCGGGCAGACCGCGGCGCAGGGCGCGTCGGTGCAGTGCATGCAGGCCATTGAGACCGAGCGCTCGCCGGGCTTGCCGTCATTGATGGTGACGACGCGCCGGCGGTTGATGCCCCAGGGCACGTCGTTCTCGTTCTTGCAGGCGGTGACGCAGGCGTTGCACTCGATGCAGCGGTCGGCGTCGCAGAGGAATTTCATCCGGGCCATGGTTCAGTTCCTCCTCACGCCGCCGCGATCTGGCAGAGCGTGACCTTGCCTTCGTGCATGGCGGTCACGGGGTCGTAGCCATAGGTGGTGATCGTGTTGACGGACTCGCCGAGCACGATCGGATCCAGCCCCTTGGGGTAGTTGCCGCGCTGGTCGACGCCCTGGAAGAAGCCGCCGAAATGGAAGGGCATGAAGGCCGCGCCCTTGCCGACCCGCTCGGTGACCAGCGCCTTGACCCTGGCCTTGGAGTTGTTCTCCGGGCCGGTGACCCAGACCATCGCACCGTCCCTGATGCCGCGCTCGGCCGCATCCGCCGTGTTGATCTCGACGAACATGTCCTGCTGCAGCTCGGCCAGCCACTTGTTCGAGCGCGTCTCCTCGCCGCCGCCCTCGTATTCGACGAGGCGGCCGGAGGTCAGCACGATCGGGAACGACTTGGCGATGCCCTTCTCGACCGCCGCCTTCTGCACGGAGGTGTGCAGGTTCGGGATGCGCAGCGTGCGTTCGTCCGGCCTGGCCGGCCATTTCGCCACGAGATCGACGCGCGGCGAATAGATAGGCTCGCGGTGGACCGGCACCGGATCAGGCAGATTCCAGGCATTGGCTCTGGCCTTGCCGTTGCCGTAGGGCACGCAGCCATGCTCCATCGCGACGCGCTGGATGCCGCCCGACAGGTCGGTCGACCAGGAGACGGTGTCGATCGTGTTGCCGCCGATCCAGGAGATCGTCGCCAGCTCCGCCGGCGTCAGGTCCTTGTCCCAGCCGAGCTTCTTCAGCACCCCCATGGTGAACTCGGGGTAGCCATCCTTGATGTCCGAGTTCAGCGAGTAGGAGCCACCCTCGGCGAGCAGGGTGTCCTCGACCTTGCTGCCATCGGGCAACGTGCGCTCGCGGGTGAGGCCGAAACGCGGGCGGAAGGTGCCGCCGCCATCCTTGGCCGCGAGCGAGGTATTGTAGAGGATGTGCGTGCCCGGGTGCTTGTATTCGGGCGTGCCCCAGCACGGCCAGGGCAGGCCGTAGAAATCGTTCTCGACCGGCGAGCCCTTGGCGCCGCGCAACGTCACGATGTCGAACTTGTCCTGGTTCGCCATGTGCAGCTTCAGGCGCTCGGGCGACTGACCAGTATAGCCGGTCGACCAGCCGCCGCGGTTGATCTCCCTGAGGATCGATTCAGCCGTCGGCTCCAGCCCGATCTTGCCCTGAACCATCTCGTAGGGCCGGAACATCTCGGTGGCGAAGCCGAGCTTCTGCGAGAATTTATAGATGACCGCATAGTCGCTGGCGGATTCGAAGATCGGTTCGACGACCTTCTCGCCCCATTGCACCGAGCGGTTGGAGCAGGTGCGCGAGCCCGAGGTCTCGAACTGGGTGCAGATCGGCAGGATGTAAGTGCCGTTCTTGCGCCCGCCGAGCGAGACGAAATTGGTCGGGTGCGGATCGCAGACCACGAGCAGCTCAAGCTTCTCGAGGCCTTTCACGGCATCGGGCATGCGCGGGATGGTGTTGCCGCCATGGCCCATGACGAACATGGCCTTGAGATTGTCCTTCTGATCGACCTGCTCGGCCGGCAGATTGGCTGCATCGAACCAGCGGGTCGAGGTGTGGCCAGAGGTCTCCATGTTCTGCTTGCGGGTGCGTGCAGCGCGGCCGCCCTTGGCCGGAACCTCGTCAAAGCGCGAGACGAAATAGTCGTAATCGACGCCCCAGACGCGGGCCCAATGGCGCCAGGCGCCTTCGACCAGGCCGTAATAGCAAGGCAGGTTCGAGATATCCAAGCCGAAGTCGGTCGCGCCCTGGACGTTGCAGTGGCCGCGGAAGATGTTGGCGCCGGTGCCGCGCGCGCCGACATTGCCGGTCGCCAGCAGGAGCGTGCAGATGGCGCGGACATTGGCCGTGCCGACCGAGTGCTGGGTCACGCCCATGCACCAGACGAAGGTCGCCGGCTTCACCGTGGCGAAGGTCTGGGCGACGCGCTTCATCTGCTCGCCGGGGACGCCGGTGATGTCCTCGACCGTCTTGGGATCGTATTTCTCGACCTCCTTGCGGACGTCGTCCATGCCGTGGACGCGCGCCGCGATGAAGGCCTTGTCCTCCCAGCCGTTCTTGAAGATGTGCCACATCAAGCCCCAGATCACCGCGATGTCGGTGCCGGAGCGGAAGCGGACATAATCGGTGGCGTGCGCCGCAGTGCGGGTCAGGCGCGGATCGAAGACGATGACGTTGGCGCGCTGCTGCTCCTTGCCGGTCAGGATGTGCTGCATCGAGACCGGATGCGCCTCGGCCGCGTTCGAGCCCATGAACAGCACGGTCTTCGAATTGCGGATGTCGTTGTAGGAATTGGTCATGGCGCCGTAGCCCCAGACGTTCGCGACGCCCGCGACCGTGGTCGAGTGGCAGATGCGCGCCTGATGGTCGACGTTGTTGGTGCCCCAGAAGGCTGCAAACTTGCGGAACAGGTAGGAGCCTTCATTGGAGAACTTGGCCGAGCCGAGCAGATAGACGGAATCCGCGCCGGACTTGGCCCGGATCTCCATCATCTTGTCGCCGATCTCGTTGACCGCCTGGTCCCAGGACAGGCGCTGCCATTGCCCGTCGACCAGCTTCATCGGGTACTTGATGCGGCGGTCGCCATGGACGAGCTCGCGCACCGAGGCACCCTTGGCGCAATGGCTGCCGCGATTGATCGGGCTTTCCCAGGCCGGCTCCTGGCCGACCCAGACGCCGTTGTTGACCTCGGCGCGGACAGTGCAGCCCACCGAGCAATGCGTGCAGATGTTCTTGACGACCTTGGTGCCGGTGGCCGGGCCGAGCTCGGCGGCCTCGGCCTTGCGAACGGCGCCGATCTGCAGCGCGCCAGCGGCCGCGACACCGCCGGCGACCAGGCCGGAGCGGCGCAGGAAGGAGCGGCGATCCATCACGCCGGAGGCGAGGCCTCCAAGGGCGCTCTGCAGGCGGCCGCGCTGGACGTCGGCGGATTTACGCTTGATCAGCATGACGCCGCCTCCTCAGTAACGGTTGACGCGGTAGAAGTCCTTGACGTGCTCGCTCTCGCGATAGCGCGCCTTCGTCTCGTCCTTGCCGGGGTCGACGGCGGCGGCAGGCGTGATCGCGACGGGAGCGACGGCCACCGTCGCGCCGGCGCCGAGCGCCTTGAAGAAGTTGCGGCGGTCGAGAGCCGTCTCCTTGCTCTTCTGCGACATCGTCGTCTCCTCCGTGCCGTAAATCATGCGGGCAGGCTCGCGGCCTGCGTCTCGATCGAAAGGTAGAGGCTGCCGACCCGGCCGACGGCGCGGTAGAAGCGCGCCGTCTCGGCGGTTTCGAGATCGGCGAAGAAGCGGTCGGCCCAGGGCCGGATATGGCGGGCGAAGAAGGAGGCCTCGTCGACCCCCTCGCCCGAGACCTCGCCACGGATCAGCTTGGCCTCGATATCCATCAGCACGGCGATATGGTCTTCGGGCTCGCCGACGCGCTCGGCCCGGGCGAGACCGAGCTTGCCCATGTCCTCGCGCACCAGAGCCAGTGGGCGCTCATGCAGGAAGCCGGTGAGGTAGTAGGAGGCGTAAGGCAGGAGCTCGCCGCGGCCGACGCCGATGAAAAGCTGGAAGAACTCGTCGCGGACCTGCTCGGGGCTCGCCTCGGCGGCCGCCTCGGCCAGCGCCAGATGGGCCATACCGAGCGGCGAGGCGTCGCCGCGCAGGCCCTGCAGGGCGGCCAGCGTCTCGGCTGTGGGAGCACGCCAGAGCAGCGCACCGATCAGCTCGAACTCCTCGGCGCGGGCGGCGTCGATCTCGTCGATCGCAGGCGCAGGGGCCTCGATGATGATCGGCTCGTGCGGATAGAGGTCAGGTCGAAGGTCGTTTCGCGAGACCCCTGTCAGAGCTTCCACTGAAAGCACGCGATCCGCCGGGACGCGCTTCCAGGTCGAGATCGCCGGCTGCGAGACGCCGACCGCCCGCGCCAGCGCACGCACGCCGCCGGCCGCTTCGATCGCCCGCTCCAGAGCCTGGTCCCGCATGAACGAAGGCGTCTCCAATCCCGCACCGGCACGCCTGGAGGCGCCGGAACATGCAGTGATAATGAGACCTTATCGTTCTAGATTGCAATTGTTCTGAACTGAAGCTCAGAGCGGTGTCGCACCGCCGCCGCGTCGTCTCGAGCGTTGCTGGGACGGTGGAATTTCGGGTGTTTTTTGCGCTGCAACAGAATTGCCGCCTGAAGAACCACCTGTTTCAGCAGCATTTTCAGTAGATTTTCGGGAAACACCCTCGTCGCTCAACCGCACCGGCTGGGGATCGTCAGCCGCCGTTGCCAAACCCTGCTGCGCCGCAGCAGAATCAGACCCGCTCTCGTCATTAGACGAAGGTCGAACAACTGCGACGTCGTTACGCACCGCCTCGGTCGGGTCGGCAACCGGCTCGGGCGGCTTGCCGAAGATGTTGGCCAGCATCTCCTCGACATTGTCCGACTCGCTGAGCGGCCCATAGCCCGGCGCGCCACCCGGCGTGTTCCAGTCGAGCGCGTAGTCACGGGCCGGGTCGAGATAGCTGGAGATCATCGGATCGCTCTCCCAGGCGCGCCGCAGCGCCTTGAGCTTCCACTCCTCGGGTACGTTCTGCTTCAGCCAATGAGCGAGGTCGAAATCCTTGTCGACGAGATCGAGCGAAGGCGGCTCGACCATCTCGGGCTCTGGTGCAGGCGCAGCGGGGTCAGCCGAGACAACCGGTTGAACTGGCGACTCTGTGACAACCGGCACAGCCGGCTGCTGCGCCTCTTTCTTGCGGCGCGCCCAGCGGCCGAGAAACCCTTCGCCCTGATCCTCGTCATCGGGGCGTGACATCAATCCTCTCCGCGATCGATGCCCGGGCGCGGCCGCAATCCGCCCTTGCGCGGATCATGCTCGGTCCTCTTGCGCTTGACGAATTCGCGCTCGACATGATGCACCTCGAAGAAGGCGAGCACGGCCTCAGCAATCGCGGCCGGCATCGGCACAGCCTCGACGATATCATCGACATTCTCAAGGAAGACCTCGCCCTCGGACGGATCGGCGGTGACGCCGACCAGCTCCAGCGCCGGCTCGATCCCGGTCGGCCTGACGGAGACCCAGAGCCTGGCCTGGCCTGTTGCGAAGTTCTCGCGAAAATGGGCGGTGTCGACCGAATGCAAGGTCAGCACGGCCGAACCGAGATAGAACCGCTCGCGCCTGTCATCGCCGGCGAGCCGGCTCCAGGGCGCGAGCGGCGGCGGCTCGGGCAGCACCGCGATCGGCGCCCAGGCATGGTCGGCCCAGGGCGAATCGAGCTTGCGCCGCTCGACCACGACACCGACCTCGTGATGCTGCTGCATGGCCTCGTCCTCAGTTCACCATCTCGTGCACGGCGAGTGGCAGGCCGGTCACCAGGTTCTGCGGCTTCATCCGGACGGTCCGGTCGCCGTCCATTGCCAACATCAGATAGATGGGTGCCCCCTTGGCCGCCGGTAGCACCGGCACCTCCGGTGGCAATGTCAGACGATAGAGCGCGATCAGGCGCGAGGCCTTGTCCTCATCAAGCGCCTCGCCCTTCCAGAGTGCATTGCCGATCGCCGTCGCCTGCGCATCGAGGCCGACGAACCAGCGCCAATCGGCATCGCGGACAGTCTCGACGGCTTCAATCGCGACCTCGAAACCATGGATCTGCCGGATCCAGTGCGCGATCGCCTTGCCGAGCGCGACGCGGCCCGAGGGCTTGCCGCCCAAATCGAGCACCATGTCGAAAGCGTCCGAGCGCTGCCAATAGCGGTCGGCATCCGCCTGCTTGAGGATATCGAGCGAGGTCACGGCCGGACCGCCCAGCATGGCGAGCAAGGGCGAGGCATGCCGGTCGGTCTCGTGCCCCTCGATCATCTCGGCATCGGCGAGCAGGATCGTGTTCTCGTGCAGGGTGACGCGCTGCGGCCGGAACAGGCATTCGGCGGCGCGCACCACGAAGGGGTCGCTCTCTTCGTCGAGCCCGGCCCGCAGGATGACGTGGACGAGCTGGTCGAGGAACACCGGCGGAATGCCGGAGACGCCGCGGCGGATGATCCCGGCATAGGCGCCCTGCAAGGTCGGCGCCGCCAGCAGCCGCCCGCGCCAGCCGAGCAGGAAGCGCCAGTTCTCGCGCGCATCGGCATCGGCGATGGCCGCGACCTCGCGTTCTGTGACCCCCGCCTGCGGCTGCGCCATCAGCCGGGCATGCAGCGCCCGCTCGGCTGCGCAGGCCTCTTCCGGCGGCAGCACTTCCGGCCGCGCCAGATAGGCTTTCAGGAAATCATCGGTGACGACGAGCCCGCCGCCTTCCTCGCGGTCGAGCAGGAGATGGCCGGAGCTCGCCCAGAAATGGGTCATCGCGGCGCGTCCTTGATCAACTGCATCAGGTCGACCTGCTCCTGCGGCTCGTCCTCGCCATCGGTCTCGACGAACTCGAAGGCGCGGAACGCATCCTTCGGCGTATCGCCGCGCGGCATTAAGGTCCGGAAGCGCTCGCGGATCTCGCCATCATCGAGCGTGCGATGCAAAGCGAGCAAGGTCTGCGCCGGATGATCACAGAGCGAGGCGGCGAAGGCGATCTCCTCCTCCGCGGCAGCCCGCGCGGCCGCGAGATCGGGCGCGCCGAGTTTGTCGACGAGTTGCGTCGCAAGCTGGGCAACCGCTTCCTGGCGTTCCTCCACCGTCACTTCGGTGACGACCGCAAGCGTGCTCCAGCCGAAGCTGTCGATGCCGAGGAAGCCGGAGCGGAAGGCGACGCGGCCCTTGGTGTCGAGTTCAGCGACGCTTTCCGGCGTGAACAGGAAGGAGCCGGTGACCAGCCATTCGCCGGCCTCTGCCGCCTTGCGGAAGACGAAGCTGTCCGACGGATCGAGCCGGATCGCGCGGGGGAGCTTGAGAGCGCTCACAGCTTCGGCGCTCCGCTGTCACGGTCGAGCCAGTCGATCCTGGCCAGAGCCTCGACCATGCTCCGGCGCTCGGTGCCAAACTGCGAGGTCGCGATCAGATCGCCGTTCGGCTCGATGCCGTGGCGGACGCCAACCACCTTTTCGAGCCGATCGAGCCAGCGCCGCGCCGCCGCCTTAGCTCCCTCCTCCTGCCAGTGGCTGACACCGAGCATGAGATGGCGGCAGAAGGCCTCGATCAGGTCGACGGCATCGACCTCCTCGAACCCTTCCTCGGCCATGCCGACGCCGGTCTGGCCGAGTTCGAAGGGCGACATCGTGGTCGCCCGGACCATGGCGCCGAAGACGAGCCAATCCGGCACCTGCCCTTCCGGGCAACCAGCCGGCCAGCCGAGGCGCCCGCCGCCGATCAGGCCGAGATCATAGGTCAGCGCATCCGGCCAGCGGAACAGCACCGGCCGCTCCGGCGGCGAATGCACGGCAAGCGCATCGGCAAGCGCGTTCATGGCGAGGTAGTGGGCGAGCCGGGCCTCGGCGAGGATGGCATCGGGCTCCAGCACCACCGCGAACTCGACGATGTCGAAACGTCGCACCCAGACCAAAGTCGCGGCGCCAGCCTCGGCCGCAATCGCCTGCGCATGGGCGAAGGCATCGCCGGATTCACGCAGGGTGACGAGCGAAAAGCCCGGCGGCAGCACCGGCTCGCGCCTGAGATCGTCCTGCCTGATCGGCCCTGCCGCCATCACCCGCCGCCTAACGTCTCATCCCAAGGAAGGCTTGCTTCTTTGGAGCCATTCCAATTCCATATAAGATGAGATTATCGCAAGCGCGACCAAAGACGCTGCTGCGATCTTGAGGATGCCTGCTCGATGACCGATGTCGCCCGCACGCTGATGGTCTGCTCGTGCGAAGACACGATGCCGCTCGATGGCGCGGCGATCCGGCGCGGCTGCAGCGGTGCTGCGGTCAGCGAGCATCGCCACCTCTGCCGCAGCCAGGTCGAACGCTTCCACGCCATGCTGGCTAAGAGCGATGCAATCACCGTCGCCTGCACGCAGGAGGCGCCGCTCTTTGAGGAGATCGCTGCAGACCTCGATTACACCGGCGATCTCATCTTCACCAACATCCGCGAACAGGCCGGCTGGTCGGACGAGGCCAGGGCCGCCGGCCCGAAGATGGCCGCCCTGCTCGCCGCGGCGAGCGAACCCATGCCGCCGGCCTCCTTCACCACGCTGACCAGCAAAGGCGTCGCGCTGATCTATGGCCGCGACGAGATCGCGATCACGCTGGCGCATCGGCTCGCCGAGCATCTCGACGTCACCGTGCTGCTGTCGCGCCCAAGCGAGATCGCGCCACCGCGCAGCGACGAATTCCCGGTGCTGAAGGGCACGATCGCGCAGGCGAGCGGCTGGCTCGGCGCCTTCGAGCTCACCGTCAACGACTATGCCGCGCCGAGCCCGTCCTCGCGCGGCAAGCTCATCTTCGAGGCGCCGCGCAATGGCGCGGTCTCGCAATGCGATGTCGTGATCGACGTCTCTGGCGGCACGCCGCTCTTCCCGGCCGGTGACCTCCGCGCCGGCTATCTGCGCGCCGATCCACGCGATGCGGCCGCGGTCGAGCGGCTCGCCTTCCAGGCGAGCGGGCTCCTCGGCGAGTTCGACAAGCCGGCCTATATCGCCCTGAACGAAGGCCTCTGCGCCCATGCCCGCTCGCAGAAAGCCGGTTGCACGCGCTGCCTCGAACTTTGCCCGACCGGCGCGATCACCCCGGCCGGCGACCATGTCGCGATCTCCGCTGAGATCTGCGCCGGCTGCGGCGCCTGCGCCGCCGTCTGCCCGACCGGCGCGGTGACCTACGCGCTGCCGCCGGCCGATGCGCTGCTGCGGAAGCTGCGGACGCTGCTCGTCACCTATGCCGAGGCCGGCGGGCGCGAGCCGGTCGTGCTGCTGCACGACGGCGACCATGGCGAGCCCCTGATCGAGGCGCTCGCCCGCCACGGCGCCGGTCTGCCGGCGCGGGTTTTGCCCCTGCGTGTCAACGAGATCACGCAGCTCGGACTGGAAAGCTTCGCCGCTGCGCTCGCCTTCGGCGCGTCGGCCATCCGCGTGCTCGGCCGGGCCAAGCCGAAGCACGATCTGTCCGGTCTCACCCGCAATCTCGACTACGCCAATGCTCTTGCCGGCGCGCTCGGCTATGGCGAGGCCCGCGCCGCGCTGATCGAGACCGACGATCCCGACGCGCTCGCCGCCGCCCTGTCGAAGGTCGCGCCCGGAACGAGCGCCGCGCAGCCCGCCCGCTTCCGGCCGATGGGAAGCGGCCGGCCGCTGCTGCGCCAGGCGATCGGCGAATTGCACGCCGCCGCGCCGACGCCCGTGGCAAACGTGGCGATGCCGCCGCGCGCGCCCTTCGGCACTGTTCATGTCGACACGGAGGGTTGCACGCTCTGCCTCGCCTGCGTCTCCGCCTGCCCGGTCAGCGCACTCGGCGACAACCCGGAGCGGCCGACGCTCACTTTCCAGGAAGACCTCTGCGTGCAGTGCGGGCTCTGCTCCGCGACCTGCCCGGAAAAGGTGATCACGCTGGAGCCACGCGTCGATTTCGACGCCTGGAAGGGCGGCCGCCGGATCGTCAAGCAGGAGGAGCCGTTCCACTGCATCGCCTGCGCCAAGCCGTTCGGCGTCCGCAGCACGATCGAGAAGATCGCGGCCAAGCTCGAGAACAAGCACTGGATGTTCGCTGGCGAAGGCGCCAAGCGCGCCTCGATCCTGCGCATGTGCGAGGATTGCCGGGTCGAGGCCGTGGTCAACGAGAGCTTCGACCCGCACCTCTCGCCGCAGCGCCCGCCGGTGCGCACCACCGACGACTATCTGCGCGAGCGGGCGGAACGAGGCGAGGATCCGCTGGGCTAGCTCAGCGCGTCACCTTCTCCAGCCAGTCGACCAGCGCCTGCCTGTCTTCCGCCGAGCCGATGGTCTGCTCCGGCATCTTGGTGCCGGGCGTGTAGGCGTTCGGGCCGATCTCGAACAGCTTCGCGACGCTCTCCTTGCTCCAGACGATGTCCATGCCCTTGAGCGCGTCGGAATAGGCATAAGCTGGCGCTGTGGCGATCCGGCGGCCGAAGATGCCGTGCAGAGTGGGACCGGCGCGATTGCCATCCGCCGGCGTCAAGGTGTGACAAGCCGCGCAGGCGCGGAAGACCTGCGCGCCCCGCTCGGCTTGGAAGCCGGCGAGCGCATCCTCGCCGGCCCGCGGCACCACCGCCCCGACATGCTCGCCAGTGACGGCGTTCCAGCGCCGGACCAGCCGGTCGGCGCCGCCGGACAGGAGATGCTTGCCGTCCGGCAGGAAAGCGAGCGACCAGACCGGCAGGCCAGGTCCGACCAGCGTGGCGCGGATGCTGCGCGCCTTGCGGTCGATCAGAGCGACCTGACCGCGCAGGCCGCCGGCGGCGATCGTGGCGCCGTCGGGCGAGATTGCGAGTGCGATCAGCGGGGTGTCGCCGACGACGATCTCGGCGCGCTGGGCGCTGTCCGGGCCGAACAGGCGCAGGCGGCCATCGGCAGCGGCGGCGACGATCTCGCCATCGGGCGCGACGACGACGCCGTTGAGCGGCGCCGGCGTGGTGACGATCAACGGCGCCCCGCGATCCGCCGGCCAAAGCCGCAAGGTCGCGTCATAGCCGGAGGAGACGACCATGCCGCCCGGAGCGAAGGCGACGCCGTTGACCGGACCCTGATGGCCTTCGAGCACCCGGGCCGCGCCGTCGGCCAGAGCGGTGACGCGCACCGTCCCGTCCCAGGAGGCGGAGGCGAGGTGCTGCCCTTCCGGCGAGATTGCGAGCGCCGCGACCGGCCCCTTGTGCCCTTCGATGACCTTCGCCGGCTCGGGCGCATCGCCGCGCCAGAGTGCGATCCTGCCGTCCTCGCCGCCCGTGGCGAAGCCGAGGCCGTTCACGGTGATGGCGGCATTGACCGCGCCCTGATGGAAACGCAGCACCTTGATCGCGCTGCCGCGGGCGAGGTCCCATAGGATCGCCGACTGGTCGAAGGAGCCGGTCAGCGCCAGCGTACCATCGGCCGAGACGGCCGCAGCGCGTACCGGCCCACCATGGCCGCGCAGTTCCTGAGCGGAAGCAGGCATTGTTGCAAGGACAAGCGCGAGGACTGCCAGGCGAACCCTTCTCCCCTCGGGGGAGAAGGTGGCAGCGCGCAGCGCTGACGGATGAGGGCATGAAAGGCGTCGGCGCATAACTTCCCTCATCCGTCTGCTTCGCAGACACCTTCTCCCCCGAGGGGAGAAGGATAGGTGCTGTTGCTCCCACGCGAAAAGCCATCATATGAAGCGCAACATCGTTCGATTGGCCTTCGCCCATGTCTTCCATCCCGCTCAATCTGCGCGGCCTGAAGTGCCCCCTCCCCGCCCTACGCGTGCGCAAGGCGTTGAAAAGCGCGGCTCCCGGCGATCTCTTCCTGGTCGAATGCACCGACCCGATGGCGGCGATCGACATCCCGAACCTGACGCGCGAGACCGGGGACGCGATCGAACTGAGCAGCCGCGAGGGCGAGTTGCTGGTCTTCCACATCCGCAAGGCCGCGGCCTAGCGTCGCGCAACAATCGGAGCCCAGATCGTGGCCCTTTCGCAAAACGACATCCTGCGCGCGCTCGAGCTGGTGAAGCTACCGGCGAGCGGGCAATCGCTGGCGGCGTCAGGCCGCATCGGCGACATCCTGATCAACGACGGCAAGGTGATCTTCGCGATCGGCATCGATGCGACCGAAGCCGGCGCGATGGAGCCCGTGCGCAAGGCGGCCGAAAGCGCGATCGGCGGCATTCCCGGCGTAACGCAGGTCTTGGTCGGCCTTACTGCCGACAAGGTGCCGGGGCGCGCGCCCTCGCAAGCGGCCGAGGCGCGCCGACAGGCGCATGGCCAGCCTGCACCCGGCGGTCCGGTGCCGAAGGCGGCCGGCATTCCCGGCGTCAAGCAGATCATCGCGGTGGCGAGCGGCAAGGGCGGTGTCGGCAAGTCGACCACCACCGCCAATCTCGCCGTCGGCCTGGCGACGCTCGGCCTCAAGGTCGGCGTGCTCGATGCCGACATCTACGGCCCGTCCGTGCCAAAAATCTTCGGCATCACCGGCAAGCCGCGGCTGGTCTCGGGCCGCACACTCGCGCCGATGGAGGCCTATGGCCTGAAGATCATGTCGATCGGCTTCCTGATTGACGAGGAAACGCCGATGATCTGGCGCGGGCCGATGGTGATCTCGGCGATCACCCAGATGCTACGCGAGGTCGCCTGGGGCGAGCTTGACGTGCTCGTCGTCGACATGCCGCCCGGCACCGGCGACGCCCAGCTCACCATGGCCCAGCAGACCCCGCTCGCCGGCGCCGTGATCGTCTCGACGCCGCAGGATCTTGCGCTGCTCGATGCCCGCCGCGGCGTCGCCATGTTCAGGAAGGTCGAGGTGCCGATCCTCGGCATCGTCGAGAACATGAGCTATTTCATCTGCCCGGAATGCGGCCACCGCTCGGACATCTTCGCCCATGGCGGGGCCCGGCATGAGGCGGAGCGGCAGGGCGTGCCTTTCCTCGGCGAAATCCCGCTCGCCATGCCGATCCGCGAGACCTCCGATGGCGGCCGCCCGATCGTCGCGAGCGACCCGGACAGCCCCCATGCCAAGGCCTATGTCGCCCTGGCGCGGCAGGTGAAGGCCGGCCTCGCCGGGCCGGCGCGGGCCGCACCGCGGATCGTGATCGAGTAAGGCCAACCGCTAGGCCCGAAGCGCCGAAATACCAGGCCTATCCGCCTGCGCCACGAGCTGGTCGGAAGACGCTCTCTCGGCTTCCGCCTCTCGCTCCGTCAGCATCCAGATATGGCCGAACGGATCGAAGAGCGAGGCGACCCGCCTGCCTTCGGTATCGGTCTGGACGCGGTCACGCAGCGCGGCACCAGCAACGATCGCTTGCGCGAAACAGGTCTCGATATCGGGAACCGTCAGCAGGATCGTCATGCTGACCGCCCCGGCCGCCTTGGGGAAGAACGGGCCGCCATAGGACGGTTCCTCCTCGCGGCGCGGATTGGAACCGGCGACGGAAACACGGGTTCCACCGATGAGCATCTCGACCCCGGCGAGCTCGCCGTCGATCCTGTGTGTCTTGAATTGCCGCGCCTCGAAGGCCTCGCTGTAGAAATCCGCGGCCTCCTGCTCACGCCCGTGCTGCACGAAAATCGCCAGGCCCAAGCCGATGGTCTGCTTCATGTCGAATCTCCTGATCCGTCGCCGCTGGAATAGAGGGCGGGCGAAACCGGCGGATTCTTGATCGATCCGCGGCGAGCTCGCGCACGGCCCATCACCGATCCGCGATGACAGATAATTTTGTTCATGTTATGTTCTAAGTGAAAACTATGGAGACGCGACCATGCCCATCCTGCCAACGCGCCATATCAGCATCACGATCGACCGGTCGATCGAGGAGGTCTACGGCTTCCTCGCCGATCCCATGAACTTCCCGAAATGGGCGGAGGGGCTCGGGGCTGAGTTCAGCCATGTCGAGGGCATGACCTATCGCGCGAAGACACCGATGGGGCCGATGCGGGTGATGTTCAGCGAGCCCAACCGCTACGGCGTGCTCGACCACGCCGTGGTGCCCGACAACGGCGCGCCGATGCACAACCCGATGCGCGCGCTGCCGAATGGCAGCGGCAGCGAGGTGGTGTTCACGCTGTTCAGGCGTCCGGAGATGACTGATGACGAGTTTGCGCGCGATGCCGAATGGGTCGCATCTGATCTCGCGCGCTTGAAAAAGCTGCTGGAAGGCTGAAGCTGAGCTTCAGAGCCGCACGCTGCTGGTCGCGTAGGCGACGTCGACCGGGCGCTGATAGGTCGCCAGCACCAGGCTCGCCCCGTAGGCGGCGATGGCGGCGAAGACGACGGCGATGGCAAAGGACTTCATGCGACTTCCCCCAGAGGCAGGCGAATAAGCTTCGCTTATCAGTTGAATCTAGGGGCGGCGCTGCCCCCGATCAAGCATCACCCAGCGCGGCATGGAGCCGCTCGGCCTCGGCGAGATCATCAGGCCGGTTGGCGTTAAAGAAGGGGTCGACCGGTGTGACCGGCCATTCGACCGAAACGACGCCATGGCGCGCCGTCCAGCGGTCGATCTTGCGCTCGTCCTCGACGGTGAGAGCATGGCGCAGTTCCTCGCGCAGCGCGACCGGCCAGAGCCCGATCACCGGATGGGTCCAACCGCCCGAGGCGGCGCAGGCGAACGGGACATTCGCCTCCGCACGCGCCGCATGCAGCCGCGTCACCAGATCGCGCGGGATGAAAGGCGTGTCGGCGGCGACGCTGACCAGCCACTCCGCGCCCGGCCGGTTCGCGGCCAGCCAGTCGAGCCCAGCGAGGATGCCGGCGAGCGGCCCGGCGAAATCCGGCACGCTGTCGGCGACCACGGGCAGGCCGTACTCCGAAAAACGCGCTGGGTCGCCATTGGCGTTGAGCAGCAGCCCGTCGCATTGCGACGCCAGCCGCTCGATTACATGGGCGAGGATCGTACGGCCGGCAATCGTACGCAGCGGCTTGTCGCCGCCCCCCATGCGACGGGCAAGCCCGCCGGCGAGCAGGAGGCCGAGGGTCGGCGGGCCGGGATCAGTCATCGCCGGACCCCTTGCGACGATGCTTGCCGCCCTCCTCCTCGACGCTGTCCGGGTCCTGGTCGAAGATGATGCGATTCTCGCCGGCCAGCGCCAGGAAACGCTTGCCGCGGGCGCGGCCGATCAAAGTGAGGCCGGCCTTGCGGGCGAGTTCGACGCCCCATTCGGTGAAGCCCGAGCGCGAGACCAGGATCGGGATGCCCATACGCACGGTCTTGATCACCATCTCCGAGGTCAACCGGCCGGTGGTGTAGAAGATCATCTTGCCGGGATCGACCTCGTGGCGGAAGAGCCACCCGGCGACCTTGTCGACGGCGTTGTGGCGGCCGACATCCTCCATATAAACCAGTGGCTTGTCACGCTCGCAGAGCACGCAGCCATGGATCGCGCCGGCCTCCAGATAGAGCGAGGGGGTGGTGTTGATCTTGCGGGTCAGCGCATAGAGCCAGCCGGTGCGCAATTCGGCTTTGGGCAAGACGATCTCGTCGATCGCCTCCATCAGGTCGCCGAAGGCCGTCCCCTGTGCGCAGCCGGAAGTCAGCGTCTTCTTCTTCAGCTTCTGCTCGAAATCGGTGCGCTCCGGCGTGCGCACCACCACGACCTCGAGCTCCTCGTCGTAGTCGACCGCCTCGACCGGGTCGCCGCGCCTGAGCATGTTCTGGTTGAGGAGATAGCCGAGCGCGAGATATTCGGGATGGTCGCCGATCGTCATCATGGTGACGATCTCCTGGCTGTTCAGGTAGAGCGTCAACGCCCGCTCGGTGACGACGCGGGTCTCGACGCGGGCGCCGCTATGGTCGATGCCGGTGACCGTCGCGCCGAGCCGCGCGGCGGCCGGGTCGGGCCGGATCAGATAATCGTCGAGAAAATCGCTGCCAACAGGCACGGGATGCTTCCTTGCGAGCCTTCAGGCCGGCTGGCGGAGCGCCGCCATCGCCCAGCCCGTCACCGCGGCAGATTCGGGCGGCAGGCGCTGCCAGTCCTCGCCGGCGAACTCGGACCAGGCGGCGAGCATGTCATCGCGCACGGCGGTCAAGAGCGGCAGGCCGGCGACGACGCCGGCGGCGATCTCGGCGCGCAGCCCCTGGCCTAGCACCTCCTGCTTGCCGAACTTGTTGACGATCACGAGGTCGACCGGCCCGGCAAGCGCCCCCGAGACGGCGGCACCGGCAGCAGCAAGCCCGGCCGCGTCAAGCCGGCAGCCGGCCGAGCCGGCACCGCGATCCTCGCTGATCGGGAAGAGCCGGCCGGAGGCAAGGTCCTCGAGCGCCATGCTGGCGCAGCCGCTCATGCAGTCGCCATTGTTGTGCTGGACGACGCCGCCAAGCCGGACGGCCTCGCGCTTCAGGGTATCGGCGACCTCCGCCATCAGTTCGTCGATGGGGAAGCCCGAGGAATAGACGATCGCGGCAAGCGGAGCAGTCATCGTCTGCCTTCATCCCACGGAACGGCGTTCACGGCCAGTGAACTTTAGGTGTTCCAAACTGCATGAGATGCTTTGCCAGTGTTGCAGCGCACCTACAGTCGAAGCTTGAGGCAGGCGCTAGGGTGACGTGGGCTGTTCCCGGCATCCTGGCCGGGCGCGGCTCGCCGAGTACCTGCTTGCCCATGATCCGCCCCAACGCCCAGACGCCCCTCGACCCTGCAACCGACGCCGCGCTGCTGCTGCGCCGCATCGGCTTTGCGACGCTGGCGCTCGCCCTGCCGCTGGCCTCGCTGGTCTCGCGCCGCGCCGCCGTCGTGCTGGTGCCCATCGGGGTGATCCTTTTGTCGATCGCTGCGCTGATCGAGGCGCCGCGCTGGTTTGCCGGCAACATCAGGGCAGCGATCTTCAGCCGCGCGGGCGTCACGCTGTGGGCGCTGGTCGGCTGGGCCGTGCTCTCGCTGATCTGGAGCCCCTATACCGGCTCGGCCACTGAAAAGGCGGCCAACCTGTTTCTTGCCGTGGCACTCGGCTTCGCCGGCGCGGCGGCGCTGCCCGAGCGCATGCGCGCCTCGAATCTCAACCTCGCTGCGCTCGGCGCCGGCGCCGCTGCGATCTTCGCGCTCGGGCTGCTCCTGACCGAAGCGCTCGGCCCGGTCGACTCACGCGCCGCCGACGCCGCCGGCAGTGTCGAGCGCGGCATCAGCGTCGTGCTGATCATGTCCTGGCCGGCGCTCGCCTGGCTGCTGTCGCGCGAGCGCGGGCTGACAGCGCTGGGACTGGCACTCGTCGTCGGGCTGCTTGCGCTCTCGCGCATCGAAGACGGCGAAGCGATGGCGATGCTGTGCGGCGCGATCGCCTTCGGCGCGGTCAGCGCCAACCGCATCGTCGGCGCGCGGCTGATGGGCGGGATCATGGCCGGGCTGATGCTGCTCGCCCCGCTGCTGCCCTTCCTGCTGCTGCCGTTCTTCCGGCTCTCGCCGGCGGTGTTCAGCACGGTCGGCGTCGGCCTCGACATCTGGGCCGACATCATATCGAGCCGGCCGGTGCAGCTGATCACCGGCCATGGACTCGATACGGTGCTGCGCGGACGCACCACCGGGGCGCTGCCGCTGGAGGTGCCGACCACCATCCTGTTCGAGACCTGGTACGAGCTCGGCCTGGTCGGCGCGGCAACGGCGGCGCTCTGCCTCTATTTCGCGGTCAGCGCCGCCGGCCGGATGCCGGGCGCGCTCGCCGCCGGCGGTGTCGCGGCTTATGTCACCGCCTTCGCGTTGGCGGCGCTCGGCTTCGCCTCGTTCCAGACCTGGTGGCTGATGACTCTGACCGCCGTCGCGCTGCTGTTCACCGCGATCGCGCGCGGCCAGTACCGCACCGAGCGGCCGGTGGCGCCACTCGGGCGACGGCCGAAGGCGCCGAACGTTCCGATTGGAGAGTGAGCGGGCGCAGCTTTTCTCGCCCGCTGCGGAGCGCTATCGTTGCGCGTCCGCCCCGGTCGGAAAGCGAGGCCGCGATGCTTACCGCAGACGATCCGCTCATCCTCGATCTCGTCGAATGGGTCGCGCGCGAGGAGCGCAGCCATGCCGATCTCATGGAAAGCTGGCGCACATCCTGCCCGCGCCTGACGGTCTGGGAGGACGCGGTCGAGCATGGCTATCTCGCACGGCAGGGCAGGCTGATCACGGTAACGGCAAAAGGCCGGGAGTTGCTCGGCACAAGCGGCCGGCGCGCCGCCTGAACAAGCCCCTTACGCCGCTTCCCGCCCGGCATTCACCGCATGGCAGGCGACACCATCGATCGCCGGCGGGTTTTCGATGCGGCAGCGGTCGAAGACAAGCGGGCAGCGCGGATGGAAGGTGCAGCCCGATGGCGGGTTGATCGGGTTCGGGATCTCGCCCTTCACGCCCTCGTGCGGCTTGCCGATCATGGCAAGGTCCGGCACCGCGTCGAGCAGCATCCTGGTATAGGGGTGACGCGGGGCGGCGAAGAGCTGCTTGCCGTCGGAGACCTCGACGAGGCGGCCGAGATACATCACGCCGATCCGCGTCGCCATGTGCCGGACGACCGCGAGATTGTGGCTGATGAAGAGATAGGTCAGCCCGAACTTCTCCTGCAGGTCGCGCATCAGGTTGAGGATCTGCGCCTGGACGGAAACGTCGAGCGCCGAGGTCGGCTCGTCGCAGACGATGAACTCGGCATTGGAGGCAAGCGCGCGGGCGATCGCGATACGCTGGCGCTGGCCGCCGGAGAATTCGTGGGGAAACTTCTTGCTGTCGTCCGGATGCAGGCCAACCAGCGAGAGCAGTTCGCCAACGCGCTCTGCGACCGCCGCATCGCCTTGGATGATGCCGAAGGCGTGGATCGGCTCGGCGATGATCCGCCCGACGCGCCAGCGCGGATTGAGCGAGGCGTAAGGGTCCTGGAAGATCATCTGGATGCGCTTGCGCAGGCGCTGGCGCTCCTGGGCGACGTTGACGTCGTTCATCGAGACGCCGTCGATCGAGACCGTACCGCCGGACGGGTTCAGCAGGCCGACGACCATGCGCGCCACGGTCGACTTGCCCGAGCCGGACTCGCCGACCAGCGCGAAGGTCTCGCCCTTGCGGATGTCGAAGGAGACGCCGTCGACGGCCTTGAGATACTGCTTCGGCGCGTTCTCCAGCACCCGGTTGAGCCAGGGCCGGGAGACGTCGAAGACGCGTTTGAGGTCGCGGACCTGGACGAAGGCTTTGTCGCTCACGCCGCGATCTCCGTCTTGCCGGCCGGCGCCTTGGCCTTGTCGTAGAGATGGCAGGCGACCTGATGGCCGCCGACATCGATGAGCTCCGGCCGGTTGACACGGCAGCGGTCGAACACCTTGGAGCAGCGCGGGTTGAAGGCGCAGCCCTGAGGGATGCTGGAGAGCCTGGGCATCGAGCCGGGGATCTGCACGAGCCGCTCGGCGTCACCCGTGATCGAGGGAATCGCGCCCATCAGCCCCTGCGTATAGGGATGGAGCGGCTGCTTGATCACGTCGCGCACCGGACCGATCTCGGCGACGCGGCCGGCATACATCACCGCGACCCGGTCGGCCGTCTCGGCGATCACGCCCATATCGTGGGTGACCAACATCACCGAGGTCCCGCGTTCCTTGCAGAGCCGCTTGATCAGGGCGATGATCTGCGCCTGCACCGAAACGTCGAGCGCGGTCGTCGGCTCGTCGGCGATGATGAATTCCGGCTCGGCGCAGAGCGCGAGCGCGATGACGACGCGCTGGCGCATGCCGCCGGAGAATTCGTGCGGATAGCCGTCGATGCGCCGCTCAGGCGCGGGAATGCCGACCTCGTCGAGCAGGGCGATGGCGCGCTTGCGGGCGTCCGCAGCGTTGAGATCGGTATGGGTCTGGATCGTCTCGATCAATTGCTCGCCGACCCGGTAGAGCGGGTTCAGGCTGGTCAACGGATCCTGGAAGATCATACCGATGCGCTTGCCACGGACGCGGCGCATCTGCTCCGGCGGGAGATGGTCGACGCGCTCGCCGGAGAGCACAACCTTGCCATCGGCGATGCGGCCGGGCGGATCGATCAGGCCGATGATGGCCGAGCCGGTGACCGACTTGCCGGCGCCGGATTCTCCGACGACACCGAGCACCTCGCCGCGGGCGATGTCGAAGGAGATCTTGTCGAGCGCGCGCAGCGTGCCGCGGCGGGTGACGAACTCGACAGTGAGATCCTGGACGGAGAGAACGGTCTCGCTCATCGGCTCACCTCAACCGCGGGTTCAGGGCGTCGCGCAGCCAGTCGCCGAGCAGATTCACCGCCAGCACCAGGATAGCGAGCGTCACGCCGGGGAAGGTGACGATCCACCAGTCGCCGGAGAACAGGTAGCGGTTGCCGATCGAGATCAGCGTGCCCAGCGAGGGCTGGGTCGGCGGCAGGCCGACGCCGAGGAAGGAGAGCGTCGCCTCGGTGATGACGGCGAGCGCGAGGTTGATGGTCAGGATGACCAGCACCGGGCCGATGACGTTCGGCAGGACATGGCGCAGCATGATGAGAGGCGCCGGCAGGCCCACGAGGCGGGCTGCCTGGACATAGTCCTTGTTGCGCTCGACCAGGGTCGAGCCGCGGATCGTGCGGGCGTACTGCACCCAGAAGGACAGCCCGATCGAGATCACTAGCACATAGAGCGCAGTGTCCTCGCGGTTGGCGTGCTTGAAGATACCGCGGACGACGCCGTCGATCAGAAGCGCGATCAGGATTGCCGGGAAGGTCAATTGCACGTCGGCGATGCGCATGATCAGCGAATCGACGCGGCCGCCGAGATAGCCGGCGAGCAGGCCGAGCGTGATGCCGATCGTCGCCGCCAATGCGACCCCGAGCAGGCCGACGATCAGCGAGACGCGCAGGCCATAGAGGATCGCCGAATAGAGATCGCGGCCCTGGTCGTCGGTGCCGAGGATGAACTTGGGATCGCCACCCTGCTGCCAGGCCGGCGGGATGTTGGCGTCGGCGAGGAAGACGGTCGCCGGGTCGAACGGGTTGGTCGGCGCGATCCAGGGCGAGAAGAAGGCGCCGATGAACAGCGCCAGCACGATCACGGCGGCGACCATCGTCACCTTCGAGCGCAGGAAGCTCGCGAGGATGTCGCTGTCGAGGATGCGGGCCCAGAGCGAGGGCGGCTGTTTCGAGGGGGAAGCGGGTTGCGCGCTCATGACCGGCCTCAATGCGCCCCGATCGTCGCGCGCAGGCGCGGATCGACCAGTGCGTAGAGCAGGTCGACGATCAGGTTGATGCTAACGAACAGGAAGGAAATCAACATGAGGTAGGCGGCCATGATCGGGATATCGACCTGCTGCACCGCCTTGAGGAAGAGCAGGCCCATCCCCGGCCACTGGAACACCGTCTCGGTGATGATGGCGAAAGCGATGATCGAGCCGAGCTGCAGGCCGGCGATGGTGATGACCGGCACCAGCGTGTTCTTCAGCGCATGGCCGAAATGGATGGCGCGGGTCTTGAGGCCGCGGGCGCGGGCGAACTTGATGTAGTCGGTGCGCAGCACCTCGAGCATCTCGGCCCTGACGAGGCGCATGATCAGCGTCATCTGGAACAGGCCGAGCGTGATCGACGGCAGGATCAGCGCCTTCCAACCGGAGGCGGTCAGGAGACCGGTCGTCCACCAGTTGCCGAGCTTGACGACCTCGCCACGCCCGAAGGAGGGCAGCCAGCCGAGCGTGACCGAGAACAGGTAGATCAGGAGGATACCGATCAGGAAGGTCGGCAGGCTGATACCGACCAGCGAGACCGTCTGGAAGATCTTCGCCAGCCAGCTGTCGCGGCGCAGCGCCGTGTAGACGCCCATGGGTATGCCGACCAAGAGCGAGAACAGCGCCGACATGAAGGCGAGCTCCAGCGTCGCCGGCGCGCGCTCGCCGAGCAGCGAGATCACTGGCAAGCGGAACTGGTAGGAGACGCCGAATTCGAGCCGCGCGGCGTTGTAGATGTAGCGCGCGAACTGGACGACGACCGGCTCGTCGAGGCCGAGCGTCTGGCGCAATTGCGCGACCTGCTCCTGCGGCGTGTCGACGCCGACCATCTGGTTCACCGGATCGCCGACGAAGCGGAACATGGTGAAGGCGATGAGCGCAACCGCGAGCATCACGATCAACGACTGGAACAGGCGGCGCAGGACAAATGCGAGCATGGTCGCCCTTACAAGGAAAACGAGACCGCCCCATGCGGGACGGCGTCTGTGCTGCAGATGGAGAAAGGGCGCGAGAGCTCTTCGCCTACGCGCCCTTCAAACCTCACTGCTCCTTGGTGGCGTAGTAGAGCAGCACCGAATTGTCGGCGCGCTGGGCGAGCTTCACCTTCTTCGACACCCCCCAGGCCAGGGCCTGCTGATGCAGCGGGATGTAGGAGAACTCGTCGACGGTCATCTTGAAGGCCTCGCCGATCATGGCGTTGCGCTTGGCGGTGTCCGACTCGACCAGGATCTTGTCGGTCAGCTCGTCGACCTTCTTGTTGCAGTAGTTGCCGAGGTTCGACTCGCCGCGGGAGGAGCCGGCAACGTCACGGCAGCCGAGGATGTCATAGAGGACATTGTGGCTGTCGAAGGTGCCGGGGGTCCAGCCGAGCAGGTAGAACGAGGTCTTGTAGCCACCCGGCTTCAGCACCTTGGCGAAATACTGCGCCTTGGGCTGGGCATTGAGGTTCACCTTGACGCCGATGCGGGCGAGCATGCCGACCACGGCCTGGCAGATCTGGCCGTCATTGACGTAGCGGTCGTTCGGGCAGTCCATGCCGAGCTCGAAGCCGTTCGGATAGCCGGCCTCGGCGAGCAGCTTCTTGGCGGCCTCGGTGTCGAACTTGGCGCGGATGAAGCCGGCGGTCGAGAACAGCTCAGGGGCGATCATCAGCGGCGAGGGCGTCGAGAGCCCACGCATGACGCGGCTCTTGATCGTCTCGATATCGATCGCCTGGAAGAAGGCCTGGCGGACCTTGACGTCCTTGAACGGGTTCTTGCCCTTGACGCTCGATTCCAGCAGCTCGTCGCGAGTCTGGTCGAAGCCGAGGAAGATGGTGCGCAGCTCGGGGCCGGTCAGGACCTGGGCATTGCCGGAGGCGTTGACGCGCTGGATGTCCTGGATCGGAACCGGCTCGATCACGTCGACCTCGCCGGAGAGCAGCGCCGCGACACGGGTCGCGTCCGAGGAGATCGGGGTGAAGATGATCTCCTTGATATTGCCCTCGATCTTCTTCCAGTAGTTCTCGTTGAGCTTGAAGACGGTCTTCACGCCCGGCTGGTGGCTCTCGATCTTGTAGGGACCGGTGCCGTTGGCGTTGAGCGAGGCGTGGCTCGGGGTCGTCGCGGCCGCAGGCGTCGGGGCGACGGCGTTGTTCGCCTCCGCCCACTTCTTCGACATGATGTACCAGGTGTCCCACTGCGCGTTCAGGATCGGGTTCGGCGTGGTCAGGATCACGTCGACCGTGTGGTCGTCGACCTTGACGAACTTGGCGCTGGTCGGGATGCGGGTGGTGAAGTTCGAGCCCGTGGCGCGGACGCGTTCGGCCGAGAAGAGCACGTCATCGGCGGTGAAATCCGAGCCGTCATGGAACTTGACGCCCTTGCGCAGGAAGAAGCGCCATTTCAGGCCGTCGGCGGAAATCTCCCACTTCTCGGCGAGGGCCGGCTCGATCTTGAGGTCCTTGCCGCGCGCGGTCAGGCCCTCATAGGGGTGGCCGAGATGGGCGTTGGTGGTGGTCTCGTTGACGGTATAGGGGTCGAGCGACTTCAGCTCGCCCTGGTTGGCGTATCGCAAGGTCTGGGCTTGCACAGCCCCGCACATCAAGGCCAGGGCGGCAACAGCTGCCAGGCAATGGGTCTTGAACGACATGTGAGACTGCTCCCGTTTGGTTAGAAACCACTCCTCCCCAGGAGCGGTGCCGGCTGCCTGCTTATTTTGGCGGCGGACCGACGAAGGCGGCAGATTAATGACGGTTCGAAGCCCGCGTCCAGTGCGGTCGATCGACTTCGTCCCAGATCGAACTTTGTTGCGAATCCAACTAATGCAACGCACGAAGCTGCGAAGGGCGGGGCAAAAGCCTGCAATGAAGCGCCCCGCCCTGCGCTCTCAGCGGGCCAGCTCCGTGATCAGCGCACGGACGAAGGCGGTGCCGGCGTCGAGCTGGGCCACGGTGAGGAACTCGTCCGGCTGGTGCGCCTGGGCGATATCCCCGGGCCCGCAGACCACCGTCGACCAGCCAGCCGCCTGGAACAGGCCGCCCTCCGTACCATAGGCGACGACATGGCTGCCATTGTCGCCGGTGACGCGGCGGGACAGCGTCTCGGCCACCCCGTCTTTCTCCGGCGCCAACGGCGGCGTCTGCGAGGTGATCTCCATCGTGATGCCGGTTTCGGGGGCGATCGCTTTCATCGGCCCTTCGAGCTCGGCGATCTTCGCCCGATAGCGCGCGACATAGTCCGCATTGTCGCCCGGCATGACGCGAACCTCATGGCTGAAGCTGGCATGCTCGGCGGTGATGTTGACCGCCGTGCCGCCGGCGACGACACCGACATGCAGCGTCGAATAGGGCGGCTCGAACGCAATGCCGGCTTTAGCCTTCGCCTTGTTCTCCTGCATGACGTCATCGTGCCAGGCGATCAGCTTGCCGGCGACCATCACAGCGGGCACGCCGATATCGACGCGGCTCGAATGCACGGCGTGGCCGCGCACCGTCGTCTTCATGCGCGTGCCACCCTTGTGGCCAGTGACGACCTGCATCATCGAGGGCTCGCCGACGATCACCGCCGACGGCTTCAAGCCCGCCTCCGCCATGGCGTCGATCATGATCGCGGCGCCGATGCAGCCAACCTCCTCGTCATAGGAGAGCGCGATGTGGAAGGGCCGCTTCAAGCCCGCTTCCAGCATCTCCGGCACCAGCGCCAGCGCGATCGCATCGAACCCCTTCATATCGCAGGAGCCGCGGCCATAGAGCTTGCCGTCGCGTTCGGTCAGCGTCCACGGATCGGAACTCCAGTCCTGGCCCTCGACCGGAACGACATCGGTATGGCCGGAGAGGACGATGCCGCCTTCGACCTTGGGGCCCACAGTCGCGTAGAGATTGGCCTTCTCGCCGTCCGGGCTCGGCACGATCGTGCTCTCGACCCCATGCGCCGCGAGATAGTCGCGGCAGAAATGGATCAGCTCGAGATTGCTGCGCCAGGACTCGGTGTTGAACGACACCAGCTTGGCCAGCATTTCCTTGGGGGAATATCGCACGGGTAAAAATCTCCAGAAATCGGCCGAGAGGCATGAACCGTGCCGGCAGGCTACGCTGGCATTGCCTGTCGTCAATCGCTTCTGCGCGCTTGACCGGGCTGCGCCCGGCGCGCTCATGTGCCGGCCAAGCAAAGCTTCCCCGTGAGTCCGCCATGCTCTTCGACGTCTCCCTCGCCGATATCCAGGCCGCCGCCACCCGCATCGCCGGCAAGGTCCGGCGCACGCCGACCTTCATGAGCGCCGGCCTCTCGGCCCGACTCGGCGTCGAGACCGTGGTCAAGGTCGAGAGCCTTCAGCTCGCCGGCTCGTTCAAGGTGCGCGGCTGCTACAACAAGCTGCTCGGGCTCTCCGACGCCGAGCGGGCGCGCGGCGTCGTCACCGTCTCCGGCGGCAACCACGCGATCGCGGTCTCGCTGGTCGCCAGCATGCTCGGCATCAAGGCCCTGGTGCTGATGCCGAAGAACGTCGCACCGCTCAACATCCGCCTGACGCAGGAGGCGGGCGGCGAGGTCGAGCTCTGCGAGGACGCGCTGGCTGCCTTCTCCAAGGCAGAGGAATACGAGGGCAAGGGCATGACCCATGTCCATTCCTATGACGATCCGGCGATCATCGCCGGCCATGGCACGGTCGGCCTCGAGCTCGCGGCCGATGCCGGCGGGCGGATCGACCATGTCTTCATCTCGATCGGCGGCGGCGGTTTCTCGGCAGGCGTCGGCGCGGCACTGAAGGGGCTGGACCCCGCCGTGCGCATCCATGGCGTCGAGACCGAAGGCGCGACGACGATGACGCAGGCACTGGAGGCTGGAAAGCCGGTACCGATCCGCCCGACCTCGATCGCGCGCACGCTCGGAGCGCCCTTCGCGACCGAGCGGACCATGGCGGCAGCGCGCCAATTCCTCGAAGAGATCGTCGTGGTGTCGGACACGGAAGCCGTGAGAGAACTGGTCTGGGTGTTGCAGAACGGGCGCGTCCTGCTCGAACCGGCCGCCTCCTGCACGGTCGCGGCCGCGATGGCGCGCAAGGATCAGTTCAAGCCGGGGGATCGCGTCGCCCTGGTGCTGTGCGGCTCGAACGTCGCGCTCGACGACATCGAGCGCTGGCGGCAGGAATTCGGGGTCTGAGGCAGACGGAAAGAGCGCAGGTCACGGCGCGCGCTCGTTTAGCGTGCAGCTCCTAAGGAACGACGCTGCCGCGAGCCCGCCCGCCGGCGACCCGGCACGAGCAGCTCGCGCCGAGCTCGGCCGGATTGATCAACTGGCAAGTCCGGATCGGCGTCCGGCAGTAGTCGCCAATGCCTGACGACACCGGAGCGGCGTAATAGGGCCTGCGGTAATAATAATAGGCCGGCTCGTCGTAATACGGCGCGCCATAGTAATAGGGATAGGCTGCGGCACTGCCGAGAATGGCGCCGGCTGCCAGGGCCCCGCCGCCCCATCCCCAGCCGCCGCCATAATAGCCGCGCCGCCCGTAATAGCCGCCGCCAGACCAGCGGTTGGGGCGGTAGCCCCAATTGCCGCCACCGCGGTAGGAACCGCCGCGATAGCCGTAGCCTGCGCCGCCCAAGGCGGCACGATTGCCACCGCCGAAGCCGCCACCGGACAAGGCCCGGCCTCCACCGCTGAGAGCGCCACCCACGCGGGGACCGCCGCCTGGAAAGGCACCGCCGCTCAAGGCCTGCGCGGAGACGTCGTTGGCGGAGAAGGCGAGCAGGGGAACAAGCGAAGCGGCAAGAACGATCAGGCGGCGCATGGCAGCCTCCCTCGGCGACAAGGACGGTCAACCATTAACGCGCGCGCACTGCGGCTGTTCCGTGGCGCCGGCTCGGGCCAGCCGAGCCGCAACCCGCTCAGAAATAACGCGCCAGGTTCCGCCGGATCCGCTCCAGCGGCGGCACATCGACCGCCGGCGGCACGAAGGTCTGGCCGGTGATCGTCTCGAAGGCCCGGATATAGACCTGCGAGGTCTGCTCGATCAGCTCGTCCGGGATCGCGGGGATCGGCTCGTTATAGGGGTCGCAACGCGCCGCGACCCAGTTGCGTACGAAATCCTTGTCGAAGCTCTCGGGCTTCTCCCCCTTCGCGAAGCGCTCGGGATAGCTGCCAGCGAACCAGTAGCGGCTCGAATCGGGGGTGTGGATCTCGTCGGCCAGGATGATCCTGCCGTCGGCATCGGTGCCGAACTCGTATTTAGTGTCGGCGAGGATGAGGCCGCGCTCGGCCGCGAGCTTCTGACCGCGCGCGAAGAGCTTCAGCGCATAGTCCGACAGCGTCTCCCATTGCTCCGTTGTCAGCAGCCCCTGCTCCAGAATCTGCGCCGGCGAGAGCGGCTCGTCATGGCCGCCGTCGAAGGCCTTGCTGGTCGGGGTGATGATCGCCTGCGGCAGCGCCTCGTTGTCCCGGAGACCGTCGGGGAAGCGGGCGCCATACATCTCCCGCTGACCCTGCTTGTACATGGTCAGGATCGAGGTGCCGGTGGTACCGGCGAGATAGCCGCGCACCACGATCTCCACGGGGAGGATGTCGAGCCGCTGGCCGACCACGACATTCGGGTCGGGGTAATCGAGGACATGGTTGGGGCAGATGTCGGCGGTCTGCTCGAAGCAGAAGCGCGCCGTCTGCGTCAGCACCTGCCCCTTGAACGGAATGCAGGCGATGGCGCGGTCGAAGGCGGACAGGCGATCGGTGGCGATGATGATCCGGCGGCCGTCCGGCAGGTCGTAATTCTCGCGGACCTTGCCGCGATAATGGTTCGGCAGCTCCGGGATCGTGACATCGCGGATGGTGTTCGCCTCGGACATGGCAGCGCTCGTCAGCTCGGGATCGCCCGGAGCGACACTCTCCGGTTGCGTGGCTCTTAACGCTTTCGCAGCGATGTGGACAGCGGGGCGCTACGCATTCGCCAGCCTCCCACCCCTCATGCCGCATTCGGCTTGGACAGGAGACATGGCTCCGGGCTAGCGTGCGCGCCTGGCAACCCGTTTTCTGCCGACCTGCTTTCCGCAGGGCCGCGACCTGTCGAGGACACAATGCCCAAATCCGATCTCATCGCCGCGATCGAACCCGAGATCAGCGCGATCCGCCGCGACTTCCATCGCCATCCCGAGCTGCTCTTCGACGTCGAGCGCACCGCCGGCATCGTCGCCGACAAGCTGAGGGAATGGGGCGTCGACGAGGTCGTCACCGGGATCGGGCGCACCGGCGTCGTCGGCGTGATCAGAGGCAAGGGCCAGGATTCCGGCAAGGTCATCGGCCTGCGCGCCGACATGGACGCACTGCCGATCCATGAGGAAACCAATCTCGAGCATCGCTCGACCGTAGCGGGCAAGATGCACGCCTGCGGCCATGACGGGCACACCGCCATGCTGCTGGGCGCCGCCAAGTATCTGGCGCAGACCCGCGATTTCGACGGCACCGCGATCGTGATCTTCCAGCCGGCCGAGGAAGGTGGCGGCGGCGGCCGCGAGATGTGCGCCGACGGTATGATGGAGCGCTTCGGCGTGCAGGAGGTCTACGGCCTGCACAACATGCCCGGTCTACCGATCGGCCAGTTCGCCATCCGCAAGGGCCCGATGATGGCGGCAGCCGACAAGTTCCTGCTCAAGCTCGAAGGCCGCGGCGGCCATGCCGCCAAGCCGAACGAGACGATCGATCCGCTGGTCGCCGCCTGCCAGCTCGTCACCTCGCTGCAGACCATCGCCTCGCGCAATGCCGATCCGCTCGATTCCCTCGTCGTCTCGGTGACGGCGCTGCAGGCAGGCACGGCTTTCAACGTCATTCCGCAGCATGTCGAGATCAAGGGCACGGTCCGCACGCTTTCGCCGGACATGCGCGACCTCGCCGAGAAGCGCCTGCGCGAGATCGTCACCGGCACCTGCCAGGCTTTCGGCCTCAGCGTCACCATCGAATATGATCGCGGCTACCCGGTCACCTTCAACCATGCCGGCCAGACCGACTTCGTCACCAGCGCGACGAAGAGCACCTTCGGCAAGGAGGCGATCGACACCGCGGTGCCGCCGACCATGGGCTCGGAAGACTTCTCCTTCATGCTCGAGGAGCGCCCTGGCGCCTACATCTTCATGGGCAATGGCGAGTCAGCCGGGCTGCACCACCCCGCCTATGAGTTCAACGACAAGGCGATTCCGGTGGGCATGACCTACTGGGCGAGCCTGGTCGAGATGGCGATGCCGCAGCGCGCGGCATGAGCGACATCGACTGCCTGGTGATCGGGGCCGGCGTCGTCGGCCTCGCGACGGCGCGCGCGCTTGCGCTCGCCGGCCGTGAGGTCGTGATCGCCGAGGCCGCGGACGGCATCGGCACCCAGACCTCAGCCCGCAACAGCGAGGTCATCCATGCCGGCATCTATTATCCGCCGGGCTCGCTGAAGGCGCGGGTCTGCGTCGAGGGGCGCCAGCGCCTCTACGCCTATCTGCGTGAGCGCGGCCTGCCGCACAAAGCCTGCGGCAAGCTGATCGTCGGTACCCATGCCGGCCAGCGCCCCGCGCTGGAAACCATCGCGGCGCGCGCCGAAGCCTCGGGCGTGACCTCGGTACGCTGGCTCGATGGCGCGCAGGCCAAGGTGCTGGAGCCGGAAGTGACCTGCGAGGTCGCCCTGCTCTCGCCCGAGACCGGCGTGGTCGACAGCCACGCGCTGATGCTGTCGCTACTCGGCGAGTGCGAGGCGGCCGGCGGCTCGCTGGCCCTCAACACGCCGATCCTGGCATGGCGACGGGAGGCGGATGGCTTCAGTGTCGATTTCGGCGGCGACGATCCCGCGACCTATACCGCGAACACCGTGGTGAACGCGGCCGGCCACAACGCGCCGCGCCTGCTCGGCAAGCTCGATGGCTTTCCGTCAGAGCTTGTGCCGAAGCAGTATTTCGCCAAGGGCAACTACTTCTCGCTGCTCGGAAAGCAGCCCTTCTCGCATCTGGTCTATCCGGTGCCGGAAGCGGCGGGCCTCGGCATCCACGCCACCATCGACATGGCCGGCCGGGTCAAGTTCGGGCCCGATGTCGAATGGGTCGATGATGACCAGGACCTCGTCGTCGATCCCGCCCGCGCCGAGAAGTTCTACGCGGCGATCCGGACCTATTGGCCCGGCCTGCCGGATGGCGCGCTCGTCGCCGACTATGCCGGCATCCGGCCGAAGCTGCACGGGCCGACCGAGCCGATCGTGGATTTCCGCATCGACGGGCCAGCGGTGCATGGCGTGCCGGGGCTGGTCAACCTGCTCGGCATCGAGAGCCCCGGGCTGACGAGCTCGCTGGCGATCGCCGATCTGGTGGTGGAGCGGCTGCGCTAGGCACGGCGGATTGCACGTCATGGTCGGGCTTGACCCGACCATCTCAGGACGGAAGGGCGCCCTATCCTGCCCGAGATTCCCGGGTCTGCGCTTCGCTCCGCCCGGGAATGACGCCTGCGGGCTTCACACTGCCTCCGCTCCCAATTCCGCGCACCAATGCGCGAGACGCGCCTTCATGACGCGTTCGTGGCCGGCTTCCAGCGCCTTCTCGTCGAGCCGCTCGATCTCCTCGAAGGCGAATGCGTCTTCGCCATGCGCATTCCAGGCGTCCTGCAGCTTTCGCCCGCGATGGCTGCCATGGCGCAGCGTGAACCAGACGCGGTTCTGGATCGTCGATAGGTCCGGCGCCTGCCCGGCCCAGCGTTCGCCGGTCGCAAGGCAGCGCACCAGATAGATGCCGGCCACGACCTTGCGCTCCTTATAGGCCGCGACCGCGACCTTCCTGTCCTCGTGACGCATCGCGCCCTCCTTGTGTGAGACGCCGCAAATATCACCCGGGCAATATTGACTCAAGTATTTTTATCCGGGTATTTAATGGCGTCACTCGGGGATCTACCATGTCCGACGCCGACCGCCTCTCGACCGCCTTCGACGGCAACAGCATCCTGGCCCGCGGCCGCCTCGCCGAGGTTGCCCTCGCCGTGCGGCAGCGCCTCGACGACCACCCAGAAGCCGCGCTGCTGACCTTCGACGATACGAGCGGGCGGGTGATCGATCTCGATTTGCGCGGCACGCCGGCCGAGATCGTGGCGCGGCTGGGCGACGAGCCACGCGGGCGCGGACGGCCGAAGCTCGGCGTGGTCGCACGCGAGGTGACGCTGCTGCCACGGCATTGGGAATGGCTTTCGGCGCAACCGGGCGGCGCTTCGCAGGCACTGAGACGCCTGATCGACGAGGCGCGGCGTGGCGATCGCGGCGAGACGCAAGGGCGCATCGCTCGCGAGGCGGCCTATCGCTTCATGAGCGCGCTCGCCGGCGATCTACCGGGCTTCGAGGAGGCGACACGCGCGCTCTTCGCCAATGACGAGATCGGCTTCTTCCGGCAAGCGGCGGGCTGGCCAGCCGACATCCGCACCTACACGCAGGAGCTGGCCTGGAGCGCAGTGCGGGACGAGGATTAGCCGCGCAGCTCGGCGACCCTTTCGCGCGCTTCCCGCGAGAGCTTCGTCACCTGCGCCCAGTCGCGGTTCTTCACCGCATCGGCCGGGACGAGCCAGGAGCCGCCGACGCAAATCACCTGCGGTAGGGCGAGGTAATTGCCGAGATTGGTGAGCGAGACGCCGCCGGTCGGGCAGAACTGCATCTGCGGGAACGGGCCCGAGAGCGCCTTGAGGCCGGCGACCCCGCCGGCCTGCTCGGCCGGAAAGAATTTGCAGGTCAGGCGGCCCGCCGAGACGGCGCGCATGCAGTCGGAGGCGGTCGCGACACCCGGCAGCCAGGGCAAACCGGTCTTGCGCATGGCCTCGTCGACGCTTTCGGTGAAGCCGGGGCTGACCACGGCGAGCGCGCCGGCATTGTGGACCTCGGCGGCCTGGGCCGGCGTCACCACCGTGCCGGCGACGGGCAGGATGCCCGGCACCTTCTTCGCCACGATTTCGAGCGCCGCCATCGCGGCCGGGCGGCGCAGGGTGATCTCGATCACGTCGATGCCGCCGGCGAGCAGGGCCTCCGCCAGCGGCACGGCGATCCCGGCCTCGTCGATGACGACGACGGGAACGACGCCGCAAGCCTTGAGGCGGGCGATTTCGGCGGGCATGGACATCGACATTTCTCCTGATCTCACCCTCGGCCCTCATCCTGAGGAGCGAGCAAAGCTCGCGTCTCGAAGGATGCTCCAGGAGGTTCCGGAGACGTCTCGACCATCCTTCGAGACGCAGCCTACGGCTGCTCCTCAGGATGAGGGCTGAAGATGTCGCTTACGCCTTGGCCCAGTAGACGTCGAGCCCCTGCGGACGCGAGAGCAGCAGGCCGACCGGGAAAGCCGCCGGCAATTCGACGGCCGAGGCCAGGACCTCGTCCTTCTCCTGCCCCGAAATCAGCAGGGCGACATGGCCGGCGCCCTGCAGCCGAGCCGGCGACAGCGAGAGCCGCGGCGGCAGATCGGGCGGGCTGGCAGCAACAGCATGGACCGATGCTGGCGCGGCCAGCGCCGCCGTCTGGCCGGGGAAGAGCGAGGCGATGTGCCCATCCGCGCCCATGCCGCTGACGACGATGTCGAGCGGCGGCAGGGTCTTCAACACCCGGTCCAGGCTAGCGGCTGCGGCTGAGAGATCATCGCCGGCATTGTGGAAGGAAACGAACGGGGTCCGTCCTTCGCGCAAGGGAGCGAAGGTCGCCCGGATCATGCGCTCGTTCGACGCTTGGTCGCCGGGCGCGACGAAGCGCTCATCGGTCGGCATCAGCGTGATGCGCTCCCAGGGCAGATCATGCGCGCCGAGCGCTACAAGAAAGCGCGCCGGCGTCGTCCCGCCGGGAACCGCGACAAGCGCCCTGCCCTGCTCCGCCACAAGCGCGCGCAACCGGACCGCGACCGCCTCGGCCAGCGCCTCCGAGGCGTCGGCCAGCGTCTCGAAGCGATGGCGGATCAGCGGGCCGGCCGCGCTCACTCGCCGAACTCCGGATCGGCCCAGGAGCGGCCCTCGCGCTCAATCAGCCCGATCGCCTGTGACGGCCCCCAGGAGCCGGCGGCATAGCGATGCGGCTGGGGATAGTATTCCTGCCAACCGGCGAGGATCGGGTCGATCCAGGTCCAGGCCTGTTCGACCTCGTCGCGCCGCATGAACAGGGTCTGGTCGCCGCGAATCACGTCGGTGAGCAGGCGCTCATAGGCATCGGGCGTGCGCACGTCGAAGGCAGTCTCGTAGCGTAGATCGAGCTGGCGCGGCACGACCTTGAGCTTGCCGGAGCCCGGCACCTTCATCATCAGCTGGAGCTGCACGCCGTCATTGGGCTGGAGCCGGATGACCAGACGGTTGGCGTAGAGTTCCTCGCAACCGGGGGCACGGCCGAAGATCGAATGCGGCACCGGCTTGAAGGTGACGGCGATCTCGGAATAGCGCTGCGCCATGCGCTTGCCGGTGCGCAGATAGATCGGCACGCCGGCCCAGCGCCAGGTGTCGAGCTCGCAGCGGATCGCGACGAAGGTCTCGGTGCCGCTGCCATGGCCGAGCTCCTCGGAGTAGCCCTTGACCCGCTGCCCGTCGATCGCACCCGGACCGTACTGGCCGCGCACGGTGTGACGCTGGACGTCGGGGCCAACGATCGGCCGCAGCGCCTTCAGCACCCTCACCTTCTCGTCGCGGACGGCGTCGGCTTCGAGCTGGTTCGGCGGCTCGATCGCGAACAGGCAGAGCAGTTGCAGCACATGGTTCTGCACCATGTCGCGCAGATGGCCGGCCTTGTCGTAATAGCCGGCACGGGATTCGAGCCCGACCGTCTCGGCCACGGTGATCTGGACATTGTCGATGTCGCGGCTCGACCAGGAGCGCTCGAACAGCGTGTTGGCGAAGCGCAGGACAAGCAGGTTCTGCACCGTTTCCTTGCCGAGATAATGATCGATCCGGTAGGTCCGGCTCTCCGGCAGGATGCGGGCGACGGCATCGTTGATCTCGCGCGCCGAGGCGAGATCGCGCCCGAGCGGCTTCTCCAGGATGACGCGCGAAGTCGGCGTCAGGATGCCGGAGTTGGCGAGGTTCTCGCAGATCGGGATGAACAGGTCCGGCGGCGTCGAGAGATAGAAGGAGCGCACGCGCTGGGAGTCGCCAAGCGCCTCTTTCAGCGCGCCATAGGTCTCGGGCTTCACCGCATCGAGCAGCACCATGGTCAGGCGCCGGCGGAAGGCGGCAATACGGTCTTGCGACAGGCCGGCGGCGGCGAGCTTGCTGGCGATCTCGTTGGGGATGCCCTCGACATCCTCCTGCTTGCGGACGATGCCGATGATGCGGCTCTCCTCCGGCAGCACGCCCTCCTCGTTGCGCTGGGCCAGCGCCGGGAAGAGCTTGCGCAAGGCGAGGTCGCCACCGGCGCCGAAGATCACCAGATCGAAGGGCGGGACCGGCGTGCGCTCCGGCGCAGCCTCCGGCTTCAGCAGGCGTTCAGCAATGGCGTCCATGGCGGCATACTCCTGATCGGCTGACACGCGGTCGGCGCGAATTCTCGTCGATCGATCCGTCCCGGTCGATCGGAAAGCGCGCCAGTCGAACCGAATCCTGCGACGACAATGCGACCAAGCACGCAGCTTGCCAAACGCTTTGGGCACGGGGATGGCGCGGCGCGCCGTCATTCTCGGGCGGAGCGAAGCGCAGACCTGGGAATCTCAGGATAAGAAGGCGCTATCAGGTGCCTCCTCCGGCCTGGGAACTCGGGTCGAGCCCGAGCATGACGCCTTTCTCAGCCGACCCGCCGAAAACCCTCGCTCGCGGTCAGCAATTGCTGGGCATAGGCCGTCTGCGGGGCGCGGGCGGCGAGCGTCGCCGCCGTCATTTCCTCGACGCCGCGGCCGAACTGCATGACCAGCAATCGCTCGCACATATGGCCAACCACGGCGAGGTCGTGGCTGACCAGGATATAGGTGAGCTTGCGCTCGTGGCGCAGCGCCTGCAGCAGGTTCAGCACCTCGGCCTGGATCGAGACGTCGAGCGCCGAGGTCGGCTCGTCGAGCAGCAGGATCGTCGGCTCCAGCACGAGGGCGCGGGCGATGGCGACGCGTTGGCGCTGACCGCCGGAGAGCTGGTGCGGATAGCGGAAGCGGAACGAGGTCGGCAGGCCGACATCCTGCATGGCCCGGCTGATCTTGGCCTCAGCGTCGCGGATGCCGTGGATGGCGAGCGGCTCGGCCAGGGTGTCGTCGACCGTCTTCTTCGGATGCAGCGAGCCGTAAGGGTCCTGGAAGACCATCTGGGCGGCGCGATAAAAGGCCTTGTCGCGGATCTTGGGTTGGCGCTTGCCGAGGATGTCGACCTCACCGCTCCAATCGCGGTTGAGACCGGCGAGCACCCGCAGCACGGTCGACTTGCCCGAGCCGGATTCACCGACGATGCCGTAGCTCTCGCCCGGCGCGACCGCGAAGGAGAGGTCTTTCACGACATGCGAGTCGCCGAAGGAGACGTTGAGCTTGTCGATGTTGATCGCGAATTGTGTCGTCATGCCAGCCATGCCGGATCGCGGGTGAGGGTCGCGAGCTTCTCGCGCGGATGATCGAGATCGGGCAGGCAGCCGAGCAGGCCGCGGGTATAGGGGTGCTGCGCCCGGTCGAGTTCGCTTGCTGCAAGCGTCTCCAGCGCCTTGCCGCCATACATGACGATGACGCGGTCGCAGAACGACTTCACCAGATGCAGATCGTGGCTGATGAAGATCAGCCCCATGCCGCGGCTGGTGACGAGATCGTCGAGGATCTTCAGCACCTGCAATTGCACGGTGACGTCGAGCGCCGAGGTCGGCTCATCGGCGATCAGGATCTCCGGCTCGGCGATCAGCATCATCGCGATCATCACGCGCTGGCCCATGCCGCCCGAGACCTCGTGCGGGTAGAGGTCGTAGACGCGCTGGGGTTCGCGGATCTGCACGGCCTCCAGCATCGACAGGCTGCGCTCCTTGGCCTGCCGTGCACTCGCCTTGTGGTGGACGCGATAGGCCTCGGCGATCTGGTCACCGACGGTCTGGACCGGGTTCAGCGAGAACTTCGGGTCCTGCATCACCATGGAGATGTGGCGGCCGCGCAGCTTGCGGCGGCTCGCCTTGTCCATGGTCGTGAGGTCCTTGCCCCGGAACTCCATGCGCTCCGCGCTGACCACGCCGGGATGCGGGATCAGGTCGAGGATGGCGCGGCCGGTCATCGACTTGCCGGAGCCGGATTCGCCGACGATGCCAAGCCGTTCACGGCCGAGCGTGAAGGAGAGCCCGCGCACCGCGTTGACGATGCCGGTGGGGGTATGGAAGTCGACGCGCAGATCGTCGAGCGTCAGCAGAGGTGCATCAGAGGGTGCAGTCATCTTGGCGCTCACCTCGCATCCAGCACGTCGCGCAGGCCATCGCCGAGCAGGTTGAAGCCGAGCGCGACGATGCAGATGGCAAGGCCCGGAAAGGTCGCGACCCACCACTGGTCGAAGATCTGCTCGCGGCCGGTCGAGATCATCGCGCCCCATTCCGGGATCGGCGGCTGCGCGCCGAGGCCGAGGAAACCGAGGCCGGCGGCGATGATGATGATGCCGGCCATGTCATAGGTGGTGCGCACGATCAGCGAGGGCACGCACATCGGCACGACATGCTTCAGCACGATCCGCATCTGGCTGGCGCCCTGCAGGCGCATCGCCGAGATGTAGTCGGCATTGCGGATGATCATCGTCTCGGCACGGGCGACACGGGCGTAAGGCGGCCAGGCGGTGAAGGCGATGGCGATGACGGCGTTCTCCAGTCCGGGGCCCAGTGCCGCGACGAAGGCGAGTGCCAGGACGAGCCGTGGGAAGGCGAGGAAGACGTCGGTGATGCGCATCAGCACGGTGTCGACCCAGCCGCCGAAATAGCCGGCGGCACAGCCGATCAAGAGGCCGAGCGGCCCGACCGTGATGACCACGAGCATGACGATCACCAGCGTGACGCGGGTGCCGTAGACGATGCGGCTGAAGATATCGCGGCCGAGCGCGTCGGTGCCGAACCAGTGCTTGGCCGAAGGCGCCAGCAGGCGCTGGTCGAGCGTCTGGGCGAGCGGATCGTATTGCGCGATCAGCGGCGCGAAGGCGGCCATCAGCAACAGCGCCAGCACGATCACGAGGCCGACCACGGCGGCCGGGTTCTTCCTGAAGGCGAGCCATTGCCGGTAGAGCTGGCCGAGCTTGGCCTGCCGGCGCGATTCCGGCGAGGTCGTGGTCAGCCAGGCATGCCAGCTGACAGGGGCGGAGGCGTGGTCGCTCATGGCCATCCTCCTCAGCGCGCTCGCGGATCGGCCAAGCGGCCGAGGATGTCGGAGAACAGGTTGACTGCGATGAAGACGGCGCCGACGACGAGCGTGGCGCCGAGCACCGCGTTCATGTCGGCGTTGAGCAGCGCATTGGTGAGATAGCGGCCGAGGCCCGGCCAGGCGAAGATCGTCTCGGTCAGCACCGAGCCTTCGAGCAAATGCATGTACGAGAGCGCGATCACGGTGACGAGCGGCACGAGGGCGTTGCCGAGCGCGTGGCCGCAGACGACGCGCCATTCCGACAGCCCCTTCACCCGCGCCGCCACGACATATTGCTGCTGCAGCTCGGTGATCATGAAGCTGCGGGTCATGCGGCTGATATAGGCGACAGAGAGCAGGCCGAGTACGGAAGCCGGCAGAATCAGGTGCCAGAAAGCATCCCGGACCGCCTCCCACTCGCCCTGCATTGCGGCGTCGAGCATGACGATGCCGGTGATCGGCGTGACGAAATCCTCGAAGGCGACCGAGAGCCGCCCAGGACCAGCAACCCAACCGAGCTTGGCGTAGAACAGCAGGAGCCCCATCAGGCCGAGCCAGAACACCGGGATCGAATAGCCGATCAGGCCGATCACGCGGGCGATCTGGTCGATCCAGCGGCCCTGGTTGACGGCGGCGAGGATGCCGAGCGGCACGCCGAGCGCGACGCCGATCAAGGTGCCGAGCGTCGCCAGCTCCAGCGTCGCCGGGAACACGGTCTTGATGTCGTCGGTGACCTTCTGCGCAGTCAGCACGGAGGTGCCGAGATCACCAGTGAAGACCTTGCCGATATAGACGGCGAATTGCTGCCAGTACGGCTTGTCGAGGCCGAGGGCGAGCCTGGCCTTGTCGTAGACATCCGCGGGAGCGCGATCGCCGACCACGGCCAGTACCGGATCGATCGGCATGACGCGCGCGATCAGGAAGGTGACCAGCAGCAGGCCGAAGATCGTGATCGCGACCGTAGTCAGCTCGCGGCCGAGGATCTTCGCCCAGCGAACGACACCACTCTTGGCGCGTGGCGGCGGTGCAGGCGGGGTCGGTGCAGTGATGGAAACCATCGTCGGCTCCGTTCTTCTTGTTCTTGGAGGGCGTCGGCCAGATTAGGTCGGGGCCAATGGCGAGAACCCGCCGCAGCCTGATGATGGGCTACGGCGGGTTCCGCTAGCGAAACGCCTCAGTTCTTGGTGATCGGAGCGTAGAAATTGGTGTCGGAGGTCGGTCCGATCACCCAGCCGGCAATGCCCTTGCGGTCGGCAGAGACTTCGACCTGCTGGAACATGATGACGAAGGGCGAGACCTTCTGGTGGTCGCGCTGCAGCTCGCCATAGACGTTGGCGCGCTTGGTCGCGTCGCTCTCCAGGACGTTGGCCTGGGTGAGCTTGGTCATGTCCGGAATATCCCAGGCATTGCGCCAGGCCAGGGTCTTCGACTTGGCTTCCTCGCCATTGTCCTCGTTGATGGCGAAGGTCTCGGCATTGGTGTGCGGGTCGAGATAGTCCGGGCCCCACTGGCCGATATAGATGTCGTGAGTGCGGGCGCGGTACTTGGTCAGCGTCTGCTTGCCGTCGCCGGGAAGGATCTCGAGCTTGATCCCGGCCTGGGCCCAGGTCGACTGGATCGCCTGGGCGATGTCGGTGATCGGATTGACCGAGCGGGTGTCGATGGTGACGGTGAAACCGTTCGGCAGACCAGCCTTGGCGAGCAGTTCCTTGGCCTTGGCGACGTCGAGCTTGTAGGGCTTGTCCGCGATGGCGCCGAGGAAGCCCTTGGGCAGGAAGCTCTCATGGCCCTTATAGGTGCCCTCGACGATGTTGCGCTCGATCGAGTCGTAGTCGACCAGCCACTTCAGGGCCTCGCGTACCTCGGGCTTGGCGAGGTTCGGGTTCTTCTGGTTCAGGCCGAGATAGAGGATGTAGCCCTTGTCGCCCTGGACGATCTCGACATTGGCATTGCTCTTGACCGCGGCGAGCTGGTCCTTGGAGAGATTGCGAGCGATGTCGATGTCGCCCTTTTCCAGCAGCAGGCGCTGCGAGGCCGGCTCGGCGACATGGCGGACGATGACGCGCTTGGTCTTGGGCGCGCCCTTGTACCAGCCTTCATTGGCATCGAGCGCATATTGCTCGTTCGGGCGATAGACCCGGACTTTGTAGGCGCCTGAGCCAGCCGAATTCAGCTTGAGCCAGCCATTGCCCCAGTCGCCATCCTTCTCATTCGCCTTGACCAGCTTGGAGTCGACCACCGCGGCGACGCCCGAGGTCAGGCAATTCAGGAAGAAGGTGGGCGCGAAGGGCTTGGAGACGGTGACGGTGACGGTCAGGTCGTCGGTCGCCTTGACCTTCTCCAGCACGGTGTCCTTGGTCAGGCCGAACTGGGTCAGGATGAAGCCCGGCGACTTGTTCAGCGTGACCGCACGCTGGAAGGAATAGACCACGTCGGCGGCGGTAAGCGGATTGCCGGAGTGAAACTTGACGCCCGGGCGGAGCTTGAAGGTGTAGGTCAGGTTGTCCGGGCTGACGGTCCAGCTCTGGGCGAGATCGCCGATCAGGGCGTTGTTGTTCTTGAGATCGACGCCGATCAGCTTGTCATAGACATTGGCGCCGACCTCGACGCCGGAGAATTCGAAAGCCTCGGCCGGGTCGAGCGTGATGATGTCGTCGATCTGCTTGGCCATCACGATGGTGTCTTTGGGCGTCTGGGCCTGGGCAGCGCTCGCCAGCAGGGCGGCGAAAGCGGAAGCCGCCATCAATTTCGCTACATGACGCATGGAAAATCCCCGTTGTGTGGTCTGCGGGCACTCCGGGGCGCCCGTTGGCGCGCACTCTGTGGCCAGATCATGGCCGATGTCCAGCCGGGGCGGAGCAGTGTTCGAGGGATGGTGCCCAGCATGCACTCTTGTTGCGCAACAGCCTGAATTGCCGGCGCATTCCTGCGCAGGAACGGGCTTGCTCCGCTTGCCCCTGCCGCTATCGTAATGACAGCGGCCAGCCCGGGCCGGTTCATGGCACAGCAGGACCACCGCTCTTGGCCATCATCGCCGCACTGCACCACCTGACCCACTATCGCTATGACCGCCCGGTCACGCTCGGCCCGCAGATCATTCGCCTGAGGCCGGCGCCCCATTGCCGCTCGGCGGTGAAGAGCTATTCGCTCAAGGTCACGCCGGCCGAGCATTTCGTGAACTGGCAGCAGGACCCGAACGGCAACTGGCTGGCGCGCTACGTCTTCCCCGAGCCGGTCACCGAATTCCGCATCGAGGTCGACCTCGTCACCGAGCTCTCGATCATCAATCCGTTCGACTTCTTCGTCGCGAGCGAAGCCGAGGAGTTCCCCTTCGCCTATCCGGACGAATTGAGCGACGAGCTCGCGCCCTATCTGGTCAAGGAAGAAGCCGGGCCGCTGCTCGCCGCTTTCCTCGCCACGATCCCGCGCGAGAAGACCAACACCGTCAACTTCGTCGTCGATCTCAACGCCCGTCTCCAGCAGATGATCGCCTATGGCATCCGGATGGAGCCGGGCGTGCAGGAGCCCGAGCAGACGCTGGCGATCAAATCCGGCTCCTGCCGCGACACCTCCTGGCTGCTCGTCCAGATACTCAGGCATATCGGCCTCGCCGCCCGCTTCGTCTCCGGCTACCTGATCCAGATGAAGGCGGACGTCGATCCGCTCGAAGGGCCGCGCGGCACCGACAAGGACTTCACCGACCTGCACGCCTGGGCCGAGGTCTATCTTCCCGGCGCCGGCTGGATCGGGATGGACCCGACCTCGGGCCTGCTCACCGGCGAGGGCCACCTGCCGCTGGCGGCGACGCCGCACTACCGCTCGGCCGCCCCCGTCAGCGGCGTCGCGAGCTATGCCGAGACGCAGTTTGCTTTCGACATGAGCGTGACGCGCGTGCACGAGGTGCCACGCATCACCCTGCCCTTCTCGGATGCCTCCTGGACCGAGCTCGATGCGCTCGGCGAGCAGGTCGAGGCCGATCTCACAGCGCAGGATGTCCGCCTGACCATGGGAGGCGAGCCGACCTTCGTCTCGATCGACGACCAGACCGGCGAGGAATGGAACACCGCAGCCGTCGGCCCGACCAAGCGCGAGCGCGCCGATGTGCTGATCCGGCGCCTGCGCGAGCGCTTCGCACCGGGCGGCATGCTGCATTACGGCCAGGGCAAATGGTATCCCGGCGAGAGCCTGCCGCGCTGGGCCTTCGCGCTCTACTGGCGTGAGGATGGCGAGCCGATCTGGCGCAATACCGCCCTGATCGCGCGCGAGCCCGGCACCAAGACGGGCGGCGACCGCGAGCACGAGGTCGTGCCGACATCGGCTGCGGTCGAAACGCTGGCTGCAGGCCTGTCCGAGCGGCTCGGCCTCGGCGCCGACTACGTACTGCCCGCCTATGAGGACACCGGGCACTGGCTGGTGAAGGAAGGCCAGCTGCCCGATAATGTCGATCCGCTCGACCCTAAGCTCTCCGACCCTGAAGAGCGCGCTCGCATGGTCCGCGTCTTCGAGCGCGGGCTCGGCAAGCCGAGCGGCTATGTCATCCCGGTGCAGCGCTGGCAGGCCGCGGCGGACGACCGGCGCTGGCGCTCGGAGAAATGGAAACTCCGGCGCGGCAAGCTCTTCCTGGTGCCGGGCGATTCACCCGTCGGCTTCCGGCTGCCGCTCGGATCGCTGCCGCATGTCCCGGCAAAGGCCTATCCGCATATCCACCCGCAGGACCCGCTGGAGCCGCGCGGGCCGCTGCCACCGGCTACGGCCGGCTCTCCCGGCGCGCCACGTGCCGCCGATCCCCCGCCTGGCTTCGACGGCCCAGTCCAGATGGCGCGGCCGGCCGGGAGCAGCGAGCCGCAGGCCGCGCGCCAGGACATCGTCGAGCAGGAGCTCGGCGCCGAGTCGGTACGCACCGCGCTCAGCATCGAGGTGCGCGACGGCGTGCTCTGCGTCTTCCTGCCGCCGGTCGAGCGGCTGGAGGATTATCTCGATCTGATCGCCAGCATCGAGGCGACAGCGGAAGAGACGGGCCAGCCAGTCCATATCGAGGGCTACTCGCCGCCGCACGATCCGCGCCTCAACGTCATCAAGGTCACGCCCGACCCCGGCGTCATCGAGGTCAACATTCACCCGGCGAAGAGCTGGGCGGAAGCTGTCGCGATCACCCGCGGCGTCTATGAGGAAGCACGGCAATCGCGGCTCTGCGCCGAGAAGTTCATGGTCGACGGCCGCCACACCGGCACCGGTGGCGGCAACCATGTCGTGCTCGGCGGCGTCACCCCTGCCGACAGCCCGTTCCTTCGCCGGCCGGACCTCCTGAAGAGCATCGTGCTCTACTGGCAGCGCCATCCCGCGCTGTCCTACCTGTTCTCCGGCCTGTTCATCGGCCCGACCAGCCAGGCGCCGCGCATCGACGAGGCTCGGCACGACCAGCTCTACGAGCTCGAGATCGCGCTGGCGCAGACACCCGGCCCGCACGATCCCGCCGTCCCGCTCTGGCTGGTCGATCGGCTCTACCGCAACCTCCTGGTCGATGTCTCCGGCAACACCCACCGCACCGAGATCTGCATCGACAAGCTCTATTCGCCGGATGGGCCGACAGGCCGGCTCGGGCTGATCGAGTTCCGTTCCTTCGAGATGCCGCCGGATGCGCGGATGTCGCTGGCGCAGCAGCTCCTGATCCGGGCCCTGATCGCCTGGTTCTGGCGCGAGCCGCAACAAGGCAAGCTCGTGCGTTGGGGCACCAGCCTGCATGACCGCTTCATGCTGCCGGAGATCGTCTCGCAGGATTTCCGCGACGTGCTCGCCGATCTGGAACGGGCCGGCTACCGCTTCGATCCCGCCTGGTTTTCGGCGCAGCAGGAATTCCGCTTTCCCTTCTTCGGGAGGGTAAACCAGGGCGGCGTCGAACTGGAACTGCGCCAGGCGCTCGAGCCCTGGCACGTCATGGGCGAAGAGGGTGCGATCGGCGGCACGGTCCGCTATGTCGATTCCTCGGTCGAGCGCCTGCAGGTCAAGGCAAGCGGACTGACACCCGGCCGGCATGTGATCACCTGCAATGGCCGCGCGCTGCCGATGACCGAGATCGGCGCCGGGACCAGCGTCGCCGGTCTGCGCTTCAAGGCCTGGCAGCCGGCCTCTGGACTGCATCCGACGATACCGGTGCATGCACCGCTGACCTTCGACATCGTCGACACATGGGCTGGGCGCTCGCTCGGCGGCTGCGTCTATCATGTCGCGCATCCCGGCGGGCGCAATTACGAGACACCGCCTGTGAATTCCTACGAGGCGGAAGCCAGGAGGCTGGCCCGCTTCGAAGCGATCGGCCATAGTCCGGGACCGCTGGCGATTCCCGCAGAAGAGCGCAATCCGGAGTTCCCGATGACCCTCGACCTGCGCCGCCCGCCGGGGGTTTGAGGTCAAGGATGGCTTTGCAGCGCCGATCGAGTTCGACGCGGACGCGCAACGAGCGCCGCAATGCCCTGCTCGCGGGCTATCGGCCGCTGCCCGGCGCTTATGACGAGCTGATGGCGCCTGACGGCTCGATCCGGCCGCATTGGGAGCCGTTCCTGGCGGAATGGTCGGCGCTCTCCGGCGACGAGCTGCAGCGCCGTTTCGGCCTCGCCGACCGGCATGTGCGCGACACCGGCGTCTCCTATCGCGTCCATGGCGATCTCGACGAGAGCGATCCCCTCGCCGGCGAGCGCTCATGGCCGCTCAATCACGCACCGCTCGTACTCACCGGGCAGGAGTGGAAGACGATCGCCGCCGGCGTCGCGCAGCGCGCTGAACTGCTCGATACCGTGCTCGGCGACATCTACGGACCCGGCCGATTGATCGCGGAAGGCGCGCTGCCGGCCGCCGCCATCACCGGCAGCCCCGACTATCTCAGGCCGGTGCAAGGCACGGCCGGCGCGGGCCAACTGCAGATCTACGCCGCCGATCTCGGCCGCGGTCCGGACGGGCGCTGGTGGGTGCTGAACGACCGCACCCAGGCACCATCCGGTGCGGGCTATGCGCTGGAGAACCGGCTCGCTCTCGGCCGCGCCTTCCCGGACCTGTTCCGGACGATGAACGTCGAGCGGCTCGCCGGCTTCTTCCAGGGCTTCCGCGCCGGGCTCGTCTCGCGCGCCCGGCGGGTCGAGCCGCGCATCTGCCTGCTGACGCCGGGCCAGATGCACGAAAGCTATTTCGAGCAGGCCTATCTCGCCCGCTATCTCGGCTTCCTGCTGGTCGAGGGCGGCGACCTCGTCATGCGCGACGGGCTGGTGCATGTGCGCACCATCGCCGGCTTCAAGCGCGCCGATATCATCTGGCGGCGCATCGACGGCGATTTCGCCGACCCGCTCGAACTCAATGCCGCCTCGGCGCTCGGCGTGCCCGGGCTGGTCGAGTCGGTGCGGGCCGAGAACGTCGTCGTCGCCAACGGGCTCGGCTCCGGCGTGGTCGAGGCGCGGGCGCTGATGGGCTTCATGCCCCGGCTGGCGCGGGACGTCCTCGGGGAAGATCTGATCCTGCCGAACGTCGCGACCTGGTGGTGCGGTCAACCGCGCGAGCGCGGGATCGTGCTCGACCGGCTGAACGAGATGAGCGTCTCCGCCGCCTTCCGCGCACCCGGCGACGGGCTCGACGGCGGCACCGTGCTGGTCGCCGATCTCGACAAGGCCGAGCGTGAGGCTTTGCGAGCTCGCATCGCCGAGCGCGGGCTCGACTATGTCGGGCAGGAGGTGGTCAACCTCTCGACGATGCCGGTGATGCAAGGCGGGCGGCTGGAGCCGCGGCCGATGACACTGCGCGTCTTTGCCGCCGCGACGCCCGATGGCTGGCAGGTGATGCCCGGCGGCTTCTGCCGCATCTCCGAGGAGTGCGATGCGCGCGCCGTGACGATGCGCTCGGGCGTGCGCTCCAGCGATGTCTGGGTGACCTCCGACCAGCCGGTCGAGCAAGTGACGCTGCTGCCGAGCCCGGACCGGATCGGCATCCGTCGCATCGTCGGCATCCTGCCGAGCCGCGCCGCCGACAACCTGTTCTGGCTCGGGCGCTATCTGGAGCGCAGCGAAGCGACGCTCAGGCTGGTGCGCGCCTTGCTCGGGCGCCTGATCAATGCCGACGACCAGGCGCCGGGCCATGCCGAGACGATCAAGCGGCTCGCCAATCTGCTGGTCGCCTGGGGTGCGGCGCCGACGGGCAGCAAGGGTCGGTCCATCACGGCGCAGGCGCGCTCGGCCCTGCATGATCTCGACCAATACGGCTCCGCCGCCGCCTCCGTCCGCGAGGCACGCCGCACCGTCTCTGTCATCCGCGAGCGGCTCTCGATCGACGCCTGGCGTCTGTTCGGCGACCTGCAACGCCAGCTCGCCGACCCCGGCAAGCCGACCAGCGCCGGCGAGGCCTTCGAGATCGCCGATACCGCCTTGAAGTCGCTCGCCGCCTTTTCCGGTCTCTCACAGGAGAACATGGTGCGCGGCGCCGGCTGGCGCTTCCTCGACATCGGCCGGCGGGTTGAACGTGGCGTCACCACCTGCCGCTTCGCCCGGCATTTCGTCGAGAACGATGCGCCGGGCAACAGCCTTGACGCGCTGCTCGACCTGACGGACTCGCAGATCACCTATCGCTCGCGCTACATGCTCGGCGCCTCGCTCCAGCCGGTGCTCGATCTCGTCATGCTGGATCCCTACAATCCGCGCTCGGTCGCCTTCCAGATCGAACGTCTCGACGCCGAGATCGCAGCCCTGCCCTGCCTCAACGATGACGGGATGCTGGAAGAGCCGCGCCGGCTCGCGCTCAAGCTCGCTGCCGAATGCCGCACGGCGGAAGCCAGCCGCCTTGATCGCACCGGCATCCTCTATTTCGAGCAATTGCTGATGGGGCTCTCAAACGCGGTGGCCGAGCGCTATTTCCTGCAAAACTCCAGGCCGGAACGGTCGCGGATGACGCGTCTGGCATAGTGGAAAGCGCGTGATCTACGACATCCGCCATCTCACGGCTTACAGCTATAGCCGGCCGGTTCCGTTTGCCCGCTGCATCCTGCGCGTGCTGCCGCGCGACGGCGTCGGCCAGCGTGTCCTGACGAGCCAGCTCTCCGTGGCGCCGCGCGGCGCCGAGCGGCGCGACGGCGTCTGCTTCTTCGGCAACCGCACGACGACGCTGACCATCGCCAAGCCGCATCGCGAACTCAGGATCGAGATGACCTCGCGGGTCGAGGTGACGCGGGCGGTCGCACCCTTCCCGGCCCTGACGCGAGGCTGGGAGGAGGTCGCCGAACTCGCATTGCAGGCGCAGAGCCTTTCTCCGGATTCCCCCGCCCAGTATCTCTATCCCAGCCGGCTGGCGCCGACCGTGCCGGAGATCACCGATTATGCCCGCAAGAGCTTTGCGACGAAGCGGCCGGTCTTCGAGGCGGCGAGCGAGCTGATGGCCCGCATCCGCAAGGAGTTCGTCTACGATCCCGAGGCGACCGAGGTCTCGACGCCGATCCGCGAGGCCTTCGCCAATCGCCACGGCGTCTGCCAGGACTTCGCCCATATCATGATCGCGGGCTTGAGGGGCCTCGGCCTGCCGGCCGCCTATGTCAGCGGCTATCTGCGCACCATCCCGCCAGCGGGCCAGCCCAGATTGGAGGGCGCCGACGCCACCCACGCCTGGGTGATGCTCTGGTGCGGACCGGAGACCGGCTGGATCGGGCTCGACCCGACAAACGATCTCGTCGTCGCCGACGACCATATCGTCACCGCGACAGGGCGCGACTATGCCGACGTCTCGCCGCTCGACGGCGTGCTGGTCGGCCCGGGCAACCAGAAGCTCGACGTCAAGGTCGACGTGGTCCCTGTCATATGATTGCCGGCGACATGATGGCGCGTCCTTCCATCCGCGGCGTCCTGTTCGATAAGGACGGCACGCTGATCGACTACCAGGCGAGCTGGGCGCCAACCAATCTCGGCGCCGGCCGGCTCGCAGCCCAGGGCGACACCGAGCTGGCGGCGCGGCTGCTGACGATCGCCGGCGTCGATCCCGCGACCGGCTACGCCACCTCCGACGGCCTGCTCGCCTCGGGCAATACCGAGGACGTGGCGCAGGCCTGGGTCGAGGCCGGCGCTCCGTTCGGCATGCTGGAATTGACCGATCGGCTCGATACGCTTTTTCGGTCCGCGGTCGTCGCGGCCGTGCCGGTCTGCGATCTCGCCGCCCTGTTCACTGGTCTGACCGACCGCGGGCTGGTCCTCGGCATAGCCTCCAGCGACAGCGAGGCGGCAGTCGCAGCGACGGCCGAGCGCTTCGGCCTTGAACCCCATCTCGCCTTCCTCTGCGGCTATGATTCCGGCCATGGCCCCAAGCCGGAGCGCGGCATGGTCGACGGCTTCTGCAGGGCGACCGGCCTTTCGGCGGACGCCGTCGCCGTCGTCGGCGATTCCAGCCATGACATGCACATGGCGGCTGCGGCCGGGGCTGGCCTGCGGGTCGCAGTCCTGACCGGGGCCGGCAGCGCCGAGACCTTGCGCCCACTTAGCCATCTGCTGCTGCCGAGCATCGCCGGGCTGGAGCAGGCGCTGTTTGCTTGAGAGGGTGCCGGCTCAGGCCGGATTCTGAAATTCCTCACCCTGCCATTCGGTCGGAACCTCGAAGCGGCGCGCGGCGATCTCGGCCGCCATCGCCTCGACCTTGCTCCGGACATCGGCTGGCACGGATGGGACAATGATCAGGCGCACGGCTTCCGGCGACTCCAGACCGATCTGTCTGATCTGGCCCACGGCGAGACGCGCCTGAACCAGGTCCTCCGTCGCGTTGAAGAGCGCCCGCCCAGCATCGGCAAAGGCCGAGGCGACAAAGACATCCGGCACCACCAGCGTCCAGTCGCGGACATTGCCGATCTGCTTTACGCCGCCCTCGCGGCAGGCCTCGATCGCACCAGCGCGCCCGGCGTTGAGCATGGTGAAGATGATGTCGGCCTTGGCCGCGATCATCGCGGAGGCAATCTTCTTCGACAACGCATTGTCGTCCTGGTTGCCGGAGAAATTGGTCAGGACCTTCGCATCGAGATTGGCGTAGCGCACGCCGGCGGCATAGGCCGCCCGGCCCTTCAATCCGGGCGTCACCCTGATGCCGGACATATGGCCGACGACGCCGGTCCTGGTGGTCAAGCCGGCGAGCATGCCAGCGAGGAAGGCCGAGTGCTCCTGCAGCACCTCGTAACTCGCGAGATTGGGACCCGTGACATTGCCTTGAGTGACGACGAAACGGATGTCAGGAAACTCCGCTGCAACCGTCTTGGCCGCTGCATTGTTCTGCCCGCCATGCGCAATGACGAGATCGGGGCGGCTGCCCGCCAGCTTGCGCAGTGCTGCAGTCAGATCCTCTGGCTTGGGCGCAACGCCCTGCTCGAAAGCGACCGCAACGCCGAGCCGGCTCTCCGCCAGCTTCAAGCCCTCATAGCCCGCCTGCATGAAGCCGTTGTCATCGACCTTGCCGGCGAAGAGCGCAGCGACCTTCGGCGCCGCAGCCAAGGCTCGGCCTGACAACGACATCATTGCCGCGAGAGCGAGAAAGCTACGACGGTGAAGCGATCCTGGCATGGTCTTGTCTCCGAAAAGCCGATCGGCCAGCCGAGCAAGACATATACCAGAGCACTCCGCCACGAGCAGATGGATCATGAAAAGGGCCGCGCTTGCAGCGCGGCCCCGATAGTCCCGGATGACGGCCCGGCTCAGGCGAGCGTGTAGGAGGTCTTCACCGTGGTGTAGAACTCGCGAGCATAAGCGCCCTGCTCGCGCGGGCCGTAGCTGGAGCCCTTCCGGCCGCCGAACGGCACATGGTAGTCGACGCCCGCGGTGGCGAGGTTGACCATCACCATGCCGGCCTCGGCATTGCGCTTGAAGTGCGTCGCATACTTCAGCGAGGTCGTGCAGATGCCCGAGGACAGGCCGAACTCGGTGTCGTTGGCGATGGCGAGCGCCTCCTCGTAATCCTTGACGCGGACGACGTTGGCGACCGGGCCGAAGACCTCCTCGCGCGAGATGCGCATGGCGTTGGTGGTCTCGGTGAACAGCGCCGGCTGCAGGTAGAAGCCGGGGTTCTCGCGGTTGAGCAGTTCGCCGCCCCAGGCGAGCTTGCCACCTTCGTCACGGGCGATCTGGATGTATTTCAGGTTCTGGTCGAGCTGGCTCTGATCGACCACCGGGCCGATCGTGGTGCCGGCCTTCAGCGCGTCGTCGATGGTGACGCCCTTCAGCCGCTCGATGCAGGCCTCGACGAAGCGGTCATGGATCCCGGCCTGGACGATCAGGCGCGAGGAGGCCGTGCAGCGCTGGCCGGTCGAGAAGAAGGCGCCCTGCACCGCGCATTCGACGGCGACCTTGAGGTCAGCGTCATCGAGCACGACGAGCGGGTTCTTGCCGCCCATCTCGAGCTGCACCTTCTTCATCGGGTTGCCGGAGATGCAGGCCGCCGCGACCTTGCGCCCGGTCGAGACCGAGCCGGTGAAGGAGATCGCGTGCACATCCTTGTGCTCGAGCAGCGCCTGGCCGACGACCGAGCCGCGGCCCATCACCAGGTTGAGCACGCCCTTGGGCAGGCCGGCGCGCTGGATGATGTCGACCAGCGCCCAGGCCGAGCCGGGCACGAGGTCGGCCGGCTTGATCACGACGCAATTGCCGTAGGCGAGCGCAGGGGCGACCTTCCAGGCCGGGATCGCGATCGGGAAGTTCCAGGGCGTGATCATGCCGACGATGCCGACCGGCTCGCGGGTGACCTCGACGCCGACGCCGGGGCGCACGGAGGGGATGCTCTCGCCGTTCAGACGCAGGCACTCGCCAGCGAAGAAGGCGAAGATCTGGCCGGCGCGGGTCGCCTCGCCGATGCCTTCCGGCAGGGTCTTGCCTTCCTCACGCGAGAGCAGCTTTCCGAGCTCTTCCTTGCGGGCGAGGATCTCGTCGGAGGCCTTCTTCAGGATCTCGTAGCGCTCCTGCGGGGTGGTGCGGCTCCAGGCCGGGAAGGCGGCCTTGGCGGCGGCGACCGCATTGTTCAGATCCTCGACGGACCCTTGCGAATACTCACCGACGACGTCGTTGGTGTTGGAGGGGTTGATATTGCGCGAAGCGTTCTGCGAGCCGGTCCATTCACCGGCGATCAGATTCTTGAAGGGAGCATTCATCGCAAAGCCTCGTGCCTAACCGAATTGAAACCGAATTGAGGAGCCGGTCTTAACCGTTTTATGTCGGCAAGGCCATGCAGGATGGCCCGATGAATGGCGATGCGGGCCCCGCCGTGAGCGCATGCAGCAGGACCGAAAGCTGGTCGTTGGCCACAGTTTATGGCCGCCATTTCAGCTTGCTTTCACCTTTGTCTGCTTTGCTCCGACGGCAATGAAGCTTGCTCGCGCCTTTCCCTCCCGGCCCGCTCACAACCAGGAGCAAGCAGCACCATCTCGCCTGCTTCCCTGGCGTGCAGCGATGCTGGTCGCGGGCATCGTCTTCACTGCTGCCCTGTTCGGCCACCTCACCCGTCCGCTCGGTTTCCTCTCCACCTTCTGGCCCGCCAATGCCCTGTTGATGGGCGTGATGGTACGCAATCCCGGCTGGGCTGGACCACTCGGCTGGGCGGGCGCCGCGATAGGGTATCTCGCCGCAGACTTCGCCATGGGCGGCAGCCTCGGCATCACGCTCTGGCTGACGGCGGGCAACCTGACCACCGCCAGCGTCGGGTATCTGCTGTTCCAGCACGTCGCCGGAGCGGATCGCCGGCTCGAACGGCCGCAATCGCTGCTGTTCCTGCTGCTGATCGCCTTCGCCGCCGCGGCTTCGGCCTCGGCCATCGGCAGCGGCTGCCTGGTCGTCTACTTCGGCCAGTCGCCGATGCAGGCCTTCGAGTTCTTCCTGACCAGCGAGTTCTCCAGCAATCTCGTGGTCCTGCCGATGGTCCTGACGGCACCGCCACTCGCCGAACTTGTGAAACGACTGAGCGCACGCGCCGCGCCGAGCAGATGGCGGCCGAAGGCGGCCCTTCCGGGCGTCACTTTGCTGGCTTCGATTCTCGTCGCCACAGCGATCGGCGGCACGAGTGCCATCGCGATCCCGGTTCCGTCGATCCTCTGGTGCGCGCTGAGCTACGGCATCTTCCCGACCGCGCTGCTGACCTTCGGGCTCGGCCTCTGGCAAAGCACGGTGCTGCTGTCCGCGCTGGCGCCGGGCACCACCGAATATGCCACCGCCCTCACCTCCCACCGCTTCGGCGTCGCCCTGTTCTCGCTCGGGCCGATCATGGTGGCGGCAATCAATGCCGCCCGCTCTCGCCTGCTGCGCGAGCTCGATCTTGCCGCCAATCAGGATGTCCTGACCCGAACGCTGTCGCGGCGCGCCTTCCTCGCCCGCAGCGAGGCCGCCCTGGCGCAGAACCTCGCCGAGAGCCGGCCGGTGGCCCTGCTGATGCTCGACGTCGACCGCTTCAAGCTCATCAACGACGAGTACGGCCACGCGATCGGGGACGACGTGCTGTTGATCCTGGCCGAGCGAATCTCGGAACTGCTGCGGCGAGATGATCTGTTCGGCCGGATCGGTGGCGAGGAATTCGCCATAATGGTCCCCGGTCTGACGCAACCCGCAGCGCTCGCTTTGGCAGAACGGCTGCGCGATGGCTGCGCCCGGCTGCGCGTCCCTGTCGAGGGACGGGAGCCGCTGGTGCTGACGGTCAGCATAGGCCTCGTCTGGGGTATCCCCGGGTCCGGCTGTTCCTTGCAACACTTGCTGAAGCAGGCAGACGACGCGCTCTACCGGGCCAAGCGCGCCGGCCGCGACCGCGTCGTCGAGGAGTCGCTCCAGGCGGCGTGAGGGGAGACGTCCGATCCGGCGCGGCGCATGGCCGGCCGGCTCACTTCTCCTTGATGGACAGGCCGTTCTTGCCGACCGAGATCTCGACGCCCTCCGGCTGCTTCTTCTCCTGATAGAGCGCGTAGCTGACGGCCCTCAGGCCGAGGACGAGCAAGCCGATCAGCAGGAAAAGCGCGTTGCGGGACAGCGTCATCAGGAACTCCGTTGCAGATGCGCCGGAACGGCGCCCTCATCAACGCTGACGCCAGCGCCCGGTTCCGATCTTCTCAGCCTGCGGGCTCGCTGCGGGATGCGACGGCCTGGGCGAGATCGACCTCCGAGCGGGCTGCCAGACGCCCGGTCAGGAAGGTGGCGAGGCTGGACCAGGCCACTCCGAGGCACCAGCCGCCGAGGACGTCGCTCGGCCAATGCACGCCGAGATAGATCCGGCTCACGCCGATCGCGATGATCAGAGCCCAGGCCACCCACAGGCAGAGCCGGGCGATATCGGCGCGGCGCGAGGCGATGCCGGCGAAGCTGGCGATACTGAGCAGCACCACCGCAGCAAGGAAGGCGTGACCGCTCGGGAAGCTCGCCGTGAAGGTCAATGCTGCGTGCTCGACGATATCCGGCCGCTCGCGGCCGATGCCGATCTTGAGCAAGGTGCTCGCCACCACTGCCGCCAGGACGGTAAGCACCAGGCCGAATGCGAGCGTGCGATGGCCGCAGAGGCGCAGCGTCAGCGTCGCGATCACCGTCGCGATGCCGAGCCCGATGAAACTGCCGAGCGCCGTCAGGTCGCGCATCATCTCGCGGAACCAGGCCGGGCCGATCGGCAGCGACGGGTTGGCCGGATCGCGGAACAGCATGACCAGGGTGCTGTCGAGCGCCGCGGCGCCATCGGAGACGACATAGAAGGCCAGCCCGACGAAACCGAAGGCCGCCGCGACAGGCAGGAGGAAGCGCGGCTGGAGGAGGAACATCGAATGCCTCATGAGGGGAACATGTGCTCGGCCGGGTGCGGTTCGATCTCGGCCGGCCGCGCCGCGATCACGCGCAGTGCGCCCGGCAACAGGCAATAGGTAAAGGGGCTGGCGCGACGCTCGACCTCGCCGTCGAAGGTGACATGGCCGCGGCGCTTGTCGCGACGGTTGATCGTCACGGCCGTACCGGTCAACGAAACCAGATGCTGCGAATTGCGCCAGCCGCCGGTCAGCATCGAGAACGCCGCTTTGGCGCGCGACAGCAAGCCGCCGGTATCGAGGATGTGGACCTCGAACTCGCCGCCGTCGAGACGGCTGCGGCGCCATTCGGCGCCGTCGAACTGGTTGACGGTGACGAGGACCGCATCGGCCTCGACCTGCCGACGCTCACCGGCGATCTCCATCTCGATACGGATCGAGCGGGTGAACAGGATCGACCGTGTCGCCGCAAAGAGGAAGGCGACGAGACGGCTGAACGGGAAGCGCCGGCGCGCATATTCGCGCTCACGCGCCATCAGGCTGAAGAAGCCCATGCCCGAGATCGAATGGAACAGCCGGCCGTTGACGCTGCCGAGATCCATCGAGACCGGCTCGCCCGCGCAGATCGCGATGATCTGCTCTTCGAGCGTGCCGATGAGGCCGAGATCGCGGCCGAGCACGTTGACGGTGCCGAGCGGCAGCACGCCGACCGGCCGCTTGCAGCCGACCAGAACCGGCAAGGCGCCGTTGATGCTGCCGTCGCCGCCGGCGACCACGGTCGTTACGGCCTCGTCGGCGACGGCAGCCCGCAGACGCTCCCGCAGCTGGCGTGGAGGGACGACCTCAACCTCAGCTCGGCAACCCGCCGCATCGAAGGCCGCCTCGATGCTGCGCGCGAAGCTCTCCGCGCCCGCCTCCAGCACCGCCCCGGCGCGCGCATTGGCGATGACGCGGAAGCAGCGAGGCTGCGCCTGCGTTTCGAGCTCCAGCAACGGGTCTGACGGTTTCGCCATGTCAGGCGGCGATATGGACGTCCCTTCTGGCGGGAACAAGGCGGGCCACGGCACGCAACGGCTCGTCCTCGACTTCCTCGGTGATCACCTCGAAACGCCGTAGCGAGTGCGGACCGAAGGAGGTCAGCATCGGCACATCGGCGGCGTCGCGACCGCGAGCGATGACGATCCGGCCGACGCGCCGCTGATTGTGACGGGGGTCGAACGTGTGCCAGCGCCCGCCGAGCCAGACCTCGAACCAGGCGTTGAAATCCATCGGCGCCGGGTCGGGTGCGACGCCGATGTCGCCGAGATAGCCATTGCAATAGCGCGCCGGGATATTGAGGCAGCGGCACAGGGCGATCGCGAGATGGGCGAAGTCCCGGCAGACCCCGATACGCTCGTTGAAGGTTTCCGCCGCTGTCCGCGTATTGCGGGCGAACGCGTAACCGAAGCTGACATGGTTGTGGACGAACCGGGTCACTGCCTCGACGCGGGCCCAGCCGGGCTCGACCTGGCCGAAAAGGCTCCAGGCGGTGTCGGCGAGCCGATCGGTCTCGCAATAGCGGCTGCCGAGCAGATAGGGCAGGGCTTCGTCCGGCAAGTCGGCCGGTGCGGCCTCTGTCGCGGTGAGGTCGACGCCGTCAGGCTCGCCCCTGTCATGGACGAGACCTTCGCAGGTGATCCGCAGCCCGCCCGCCGGTGCGACGAGACGGCGGCAGATGTTGCCGAACGGGTCGAGATGCTGGCTCAAGGCGATCGTCCTGCCCGAGCTGCGGAGCGGGGTGACCTGCATCTCGTCGGGCCTGATCAGATCGTGCCGGCGCGATGGGTGGACGTCGAGCAGGGTGAGCAAGGCGGTCGGCTGTTCGCAGACGAGCTCGATCCGGTAGCCGTAGCGGATGTGCATGATGACCTCGGCGCTGCAACAAGAGAGCTTCCCCGCCGCGGCGGGAGCGCTCCCAGCCGGCGCTCAATGACGCGCGGATCCGGCCGAAGTTCCCCGCTCCTCATCGGCCTGGGCGCATAAAAAAGGTGCGGGCCTTTCGACCCGCACCACGCAATCACGACGATCCGGCTGGGGGGATAGCGACCGCCGCGAGTTGCGCCTTTGTGTGGAACGCAGGCCCTGGAGCGCGCTCTCACATCATCCAATACGGCATCGTGCCGTAGTAATCGTGCACCCGCTTGCCGTATTCCTTGTCGTGCCAATCGGGCTCGCCGTCGGCGCCGTACATCGGGGCAGCTTCGAGCTTCTCGCGGGTCAGCGGGACAACATAGCCGCCCTTGTCGACGTCGTAGTCGAGCATGCTCCACGGAATCGGATGGTATTTCTCGCCGAGGCCGAGGAAGCCACCGAAGGACATGATCGCATAGGCAACCTTGCCCGTCGCCTTGTCGAGCATGACGTCGTAAATCGAGCCGAGATGCTCGCCGGTGGTGTTGTAGACATCGGTGCCGGCGACACGGGCACCGGCGATCAGCGGGTTGGCGGCGTGAGAGGCTGCGGTCATCGTAGCGCTCATCGATCCCTCCATGCATATCTGACGAGCCGGCGTAGGCCGGCTCGCTCCATCAACCCCGCGGAAGCGGCCGGGTTCCCGGAGCGAGCGAAAAAAAGCGTCATCGAGGCAGCGCCGCGACGGGCCATCCCTGGCATCCGGAACACTCCGCGGGCGGCGTGTCAGCCCATGCACGGAACAAATGCGGACGGGTGCGGTTTGATAGCCGATCGAACGCGGCTTCAAGCAACGCGATTCATGCGGCGGATGAACGCCAGCGGCGCTGCTGCGCGCCGTCGGCCCTCGCCCTCACATTATAAGGAAACGCCCGATGACCATCCCGATGACGATGAAGAAACTTCTCCTTGTCGCCACCGCCGTGACCGCGCTCGGCGCCTGCACGCCGCGCGAGGAAAGGACCGCCACCGGCGCATTGATCGGCGCCGGTGCCGGCGCCCTGATCGGCGGCGCAGCGACCGGCCGCGCCGGCGGCGCGCTGGCGGGCGCCGCGATCGGCGGTGCTGGCGGCGCGATCATCGGCAATGCGACGTCTCCGGACCGCATCTGCTATGATCGCGACGAATGGGGCCGGCGCATCCGCTACGCCTGCTGAGGTTCCCGCGCTGTTACGAGGAGCGTGAGCGACAAAGCAATCCAGCGGCCACGGAACTCTGTGCCCGCTTGGATTGCTTTACTGCGCTCGCAATGACGACAGCAGTCCTCAGACTGCCCCGTAAGGCCCGAAGCGGCCGACGAAGCGGTGGCGGCCTCCGGGATAGAGCAGCCGCACGGCGGTGATCGGCTCGGACTGGTTCCAGGTCCGGCGCTCGACCAGCAGGCAGGGAGAGCCGGCCTCGATCTTCAGCAATTCCGCTTCGTCCGGCTCGGCCGCGATGGCGCTGATCGCGTGCTCGGCCTGCGTCCACAGGCTGTTCTGCAGCAGCCAGTCACCCGGCGGTGTCTGCGCGAAGCTCTCATCCGCGACCTGCGGCATAGCCGAGGGGTGAATCACCCGATCCTCCAGCACATGCGGCGCGCCATCAGCGAAATGCAGCAGAGTGAGGTGGGTGACGTTGGCCGAGCGGCCGAGCTCGAAACGGGCAGCGAGCTCGCGAGAGGCCTTGCCGTCGCGCCGCTGCAGGATGCGATAGCTGTAGGCCTGCCCGAGCTCTTCGACCTCCTCGGGGATCGAGAGGATGTCGAGCATGGCGTGGCTCGCCGGCGGGCTCGCCACCACCGTACCCGAGCGGCGCCGACGCAGGATCAGCCCCTCGCGAGCGAGCTGCGCCAGCGCCCGGTGCACGGTCATGCGGGAGGCGCCGAGCTTCTCCATCAGCGCGTGCTCGGGCGGCACCGATGTCCCCGGCGGCCAGGTGCCGGCGAGAATCAGATCGCGGACGGCGCGGCGAATCTGGTCGTAGAGCGGCCCGGCTCCGTCCAGCGTCACGGCGTCGATCTGAGTGGTGGACATGGCTCCCTGACGTTCAGCTGAGGAGAGTGCGGATCACCTGGCCATAGCGGGCAGCGATGCGGGCGCGGTCAATGTGCCGGCCACCGCTGACCACAGGCTTTCCACCGACGATCACCTCCGCAACCGGCAGGGCCGCGGCGGCGAAGATCGCGCTGTCGAGCGCGAAGTCGCCGGCCTTGCCGACGATTGCCGGATGCTCGACGTCGAGGGTGACGAGATCGGCGCGGTGGCCGACGGCGATCGCGCCAATGCTGCGGCCGCAGGCCTGGGCGCCGCCAGCGCAGGCATCCTGCCAGAGCCTCAAGCCCGCCGAGATGCCAGGCTCGGCCCAGAGCGCGCGGCGCCGGTCGCGCAGGCGCTGCGAATATTCGAGCACGCGCAATTCGCCGCCGGCGCCGATCTCGACATTGGAGTCACTGCCGACACCGATGCGTCCGCCCTTCGCCCGGTAGCGAACGCCGTCGAAGATGCCGTCGCCGAGATTGGCCTCGGTAATCGGGCAGAGACCCGCGACCGCCCCGGAGAGGGCCATGGCGTCGCGCTCGGCATCGCTGAGATGGGTGGCGTGGATCAGGCACCAGCGCTCGTTCACCGCGACGTTCTGCATGAGGAGTTCGACCGGGCGGCGGCCGGTGATGGCGAGGCTGTCCTCGACCTCTCGGGTCTGCTCGGCGACGTGGATGTGCAAAGGCACATCCTTGCGCAGCTCCGCGACCCAGTTGAGGTCTTCGAGCGCCACCGCGCGCAGCGAATGCGGCGCCATGCCGACGCGGGCATCGGGGAGGCCGGCGACCGCCTTCTCGCTGCCCTCGATCAGGCGCGCATAGGCGTCGCGGTCATTGAGGAAACGGCGCTGGCCGGGCGCGGCCGGCGCCTTGCCGAAATTGCCGTAGCGATAGAGCACCGGCAGCAAGGTCAAGCCGATGCCGGTTTCCTCAGCCGCCGCCGCGATCGCCCCGCCCATGGTGGCGATGTCGGCATAGGCAGTGCCGTCCTTGTCGTGATGGAGGTAGTGGAACTCGGCGAGCGCAGTGAAGCCACCTTCCAGCATCTCGACCATAGCCTGCGCCGCGACCGCCTGGACATCGTCGGGGCTCAAGCGATCGAGGAAGCGGTACATCACCTCGCGCCAGGTCCAGAACGAATCCTCGGAGGCGCCGCGACGCTCGGCGAGGCCCGCCATGCCGCGCTGGAAGGCGTGGCTGTGCAGGTTGGGCAGGCCGGGAAGCGCGAGCCCGGCGAGCCGTGTCGCCCCAACAGGAGCTGCCTGCCCCGCCGCAACCGACATGATCACTCCATGATCGAGCGTCAGCGTGACGTTCTCGGCGAAGCCCTCAGGCAGGAGCGCCTGGGCAAGATGCAGGGTCGTGATTCCGGTCACGCGGGCTGTCCTTTTTTCATTTGCATATGCAAATGGAGCTTGCTATTTGCATATGCAAATGTCTAGCATAATCTGAAAGCAGACGAAGTCGAGAGGAAGCGACGTGGCGGCGACCCCTCCCCCCAGCCATCGAGTGTGGACCAATGCCCGGCTCGCGACCATGGTGGCCGATACGGGCACACCCTATGGCGCGATCGAGGACGGGATCGTCATCGCCCGCAATGGCCGCATCGTCTTCGCCGGCCCGAGCAGCGAAGTCTCGAACATCGGCCAGGCTGAGGTGATCGACTGCGAAGGGCGCTGGATCACGCCGGGCCTGATCGATTGCCATACCCATCTGGTCTATGGCGGCGACCGCGCCCATGAGTTCGAACTGCGCCTGAAGGGCGCGAGCTATGAGGAGATCGCCCGCGCCGGCGGCGGCATCGTCTCATCAGTCAAGGCGACGCGCGCAGCGAGCGAGGACGAGCTCTTCGCCAGCGCCGACAAGCGCCTCGCCGCACTGATCGCCGAAGGCGTCACCACCGTCGAGATCAAGTCGGGCTACGGGCTCGATACCGACAGCGAGGTGAAGGTGCTCGCCGTGGCGCGCCGGCTCGGACGCGAGCGCCCGGTCGGTGTGCGGACCAGCTTCCTCGGCGCCCATGCCGTGCCGGCCGAGTTCAAGGGTCGCTCCGGCGATTATATCGATCTCGTCTGCGGCCCCATGCTCGATGCGGTCACCGATCAGAATCTCGCCGATGCCGTCGACGTATTCTGCGAGGGCATCGCCTTCTCGCCGGAAGAGACGGCACGCGTCTTCAGCGCAGCCAAGGCGAAGGGCCTGGCCGTCAAGATCCATGCCGAGCAGCTCTCCAATCTCGGCGGCGCGGCGCTGGCGGCAGGCTTCGGCGCGCTATCTGCCGATCATCTCGAGCACCTCGACGAGGCCGGCGTGATCGCCTTGGCCAAGGCCGGCACCGTCGCGGTCGTCCTGCCGGGCGCCTTCTATTTCCTGCGCGAGACGGTGAAGCCGCCGATCGACTTGCTGCGCCAGCATGGCGTGCCGATCGCACTCGCCACTGACGCCAATCCCGGCACCTCACCGCTGACCTCGCCACTGCTGACCATGAACATGGGCTGCACCCTGTTCCGGCTGACGCCGGAGGAGGCGCTGGCCGGAATGACGCGCAACGCCGCGCTCGCCCTCGGCCTTCAGGACGAGATCGGCACGCTGGAGGCCGGCAAGGCCTGCGATCTCGCGATCTGGGAGATCGAACGCCCGGCCGAGCTCGCCTACCGCATCGGCTTCAACCCGCTTCACACCCGCATCCGGAACGGACAATGACCACGCTCTCGCTCACCCCCGGCAAGGCCCGCCTCGCCGACTGGCGCCATGTCATCGATGGCGCCACCGTCACCCTGACCGAGACCGGCGCGATCGCCGGCGCCCAAGCGATCGTCGACGACATCGTCGCCGCCGGCACGGTGACCTATGGCGTCAATACCGGCTTCGGCAAGCTCGCCAGCGTGCGCATCGCCGACAACGATCTCGCCAAGCTGCAGCGCAATCTCATCCTCTCGCATGCGGTCGGCACCGGCCCTGCCTTGCCGGACGAGGTCGTCGCGCTGATCCTCGCCATGAAGGCGGCGAGCCTGGCGCGCGGCGCCTCCGGCGTACGCCCCGTCGTGGTCGAGGCGCTTGTCGGCGCGCTGAAAGCCGGCGCGCTGCCGGTGGTGCCGGCCAAGGGCTCGGTCGGCGCCTCCGGCGACCTCGCCCCGCTGGCGCATTTGACCGCGGCGCTGATGGGGGTCGGTGAGATCCGCCTGAAGGGTGAAATCCTGCCGGCTGCCGAGGCCCTGAGGCGCATCGGCCAGGCGCCGCTCGCGCTCGGCGCCAAAGAGGGCCTGGCGCTGATCAACGGCACGCAAGTCTCCGCCTCGCTGGCGCTGACCGGCCTCGCCAGCGTCGCCCGCGTCTTCGATGCGGCGCTGATCGCCGGGGCGCTCTCGGTCGATGCGCTGAAGGGCTCCGACACGCCGTTCGACCCGCGCATCCAGGCGCTGCGCGGCCAGCACGGCCAGATCAAGGTGGCGGCATTGCTGCTCGACCTGATCGCCAGCAGCGAGATCCGCGAGAGCCACCGCTTCGGCGACAGCAAGGTGCAGGACCCCTATTCGCTGCGCTGCCAGCCGCAGGTGATGGGCGCGGTGCGCGATCTTCTCGCCAACGTCGCCGCGACGCTTGCGATCGAGGCCAATGCGGTCACTGACAACCCGCTGGTGCTGGGGCCGGGCGAGATCGTGTCGGGCGGCAATTTCCACGCCGAGCCGGTCGCTTTCGCCGCCGACACGCTGGCAATGGCCACCTGCGAGATCGGCAACCTTGCCGAGCGGCGGATCGCGCTGCTGGTCGACCCCGTGATGAGTGGCCTGCCGCCCTTCCTCGCCCGCGATGCCGGCCTCAACTCCGGCTTCATGATCGCGCAGGTGACCGCGGCGGCGCTCGCCTCCGAGAACAAGCAGCGGGCCTATCCGGCTTCGGTCGACACCATCCCGACCTCGGCCAACCAGGAAGACCATGTCTCGATGGCGACGCACGGCGCCTTCCGCCTGATCGAGATGGCGAAGAACGCCGCGAGCATCATCGCGGTCGAGCTGATGGCCGCGGCCGAGGCGATCGAGCATCATCGCCCGCTCAAGACCTCGCCGCGGCTGGAGCCGGTGCTGGCGCTGATCCGGGCCAAGATCGCACCGCTGACCGAGGACCGCTACCTCGCGCCCGATCTCGCGGCCGCGACGGAGCTCGTGCTCTCGGGCGCGCTCGGCAAGGCTGCCGGCGTCGACAGCTTCGCGGAGCTCTCCGCATGAGCACGGGAACCGTCTCCGTCACGCGCGGCTCGTCGCCGCTCGTGCTGTCGATGCCGCATCCCGGCACCGGCCTGCCGGTGGAGGTCGCGGCGCACCTCAATGCGCGCGGCAAACTGGTCGAGGACACCGACTGGCATATGCGCCAGCTCTATGGCTTCGCCGAGCGCTTCCAGCCGACGATCGTCGAGGCCGGGCTATCGCGCTTCGTCATCGACCTCAACCGCGACCCGGCCGGCGTCTCGCTCTATCCCGGCCAGGCGACGACCGAGCTCGTGCCGACGACCACCTTCGACGGCGCGCCGATCTGGAATACGGCCCCCGACGAGGCCGAGATCGCCCGCCGGCGCGAGGCTTATTTCCGGCCCTATCACGACGCCCTCGCCGCCGAGATCGCGCATGCCAAGGCGCAGCACGGTTTCTGCCTGCTCTGGGACTGCCACTCGATCAAGTCGGTGATCCCGCGGCTGTTTCCGGGCACGCTGCCGACGCTGAACCTCGGCACGAATTCCGGCGCCAGCGCCGCGCCCACCGTCGAAGCCGCAGCAGCGCAGGCGATGGCCGGCAGCGCCTTCACCCAGGTCGTCAACGGCCGCTTCAAGGGCGGCTGGATCACCCGGCATTACGGCCAACCGGCAACCCAAGTGCACGCGCTCCAGATGGAGATCGCGCTCTCTGCCTATCTCGACGACGAGGCCGCGCCCTGGGCCTTCGCCCCGGCCAAGGCCGCCAGCCTGCAAGCCACCCTGTCCGCCATGATCGAGGCCGCGCTCGCCGCTGCCGCCAAGCTCGAACGGAGCAAGCCATGACCCGCCTGGACAATACCCGCGTCATCCGCCCCGCCACCGGCACCGAGCTCAGCGCCAAGAGCTGGCTGACCGAAGCGCCGCTGCGCATGCTGATGAACAACCTGCATCCTGACGTCGCCGAGAACCCGCAGGAGCTCGTGGTCTATGGCGGCATCGGTCGCGCCGCCCGCACCTGGGAAGATTTTGACCGCATCGTCGCGGCCCTGCGCCAGCTCGAGGCCGACGAGACCCTGCTCGTCCAGTCTGGCAAGCCGGTCGGCGTGTTCCGGACGCACAAGGATGCGCCGCGCGTCCTGATCGCCAATTCCAACCTCGTGCCGCACTGGGCGAACTGGGACCATTTCAACGAGCTCGATAAGAAGGGGCTCGCCATGTACGGCCAGATGACGGCCGGCTCCTGGATCTATATCGGCACGCAAGGCATCGTGCAGGGCACCTACGAGACCTTCGTCGAGGCCGGGCGCCAGCACTATGGCGGCAATCTCAAGGGCAAATGGGTGCTGACCGGTGGCCTCGGCGGCATGGGCGGCGCCCAGCCTCTCGCCGCGGTGATGGCCGGCGCCTCCTGCCTCGCGGTCGAGTGCAACCCGGACTCGATCGATTTCCGCCTGCGCACCCGCTATCTCGACGAGAAGGCCTCGAGCCTCGACGAGGCGCTGGCGATGATCGAGCGCTGGACCAGGAATGGCGAGGCGAAGTCGGTCGGCCTGCTCGGCAACTGTGCCGAGATCCTGCCCGAGATGGTCCGCCGCGGCATCCGGCCGGACATGGTCACCGACCAGACCTCGGCGCATGACCCGGTCAACGGCTACCTGCCGAAAGGCTGGACCATGGGCCAGTGGAGGCAGGCGCGCGAAGCCAATCCGAAATCCGTGGAGAAGGCGGCACGCGCCTCGATGCGCGAGCATGTCGAGGCGATGATCGCCTTCCAGGACATGGGTATCCCGACCTTCGACTACGGCAACAATATCCGCCAGGTCGCCAAGGACGAGGGGCTGGAGAACGCCTTCGCCTTCCCGGGCTTCGTGCCGGCCTATATCCGCCCGCTGTTCTGCCGCGGCATCGGCCCGTTCCGCTGGGCCGCCCTCTCCGGCTACCCGGAGGACATCTACAAGACCGACGCCAAGGTGAAGGAGCTGCTGCCCGACAACAAGCACCTGCACAACTGGCTCGACATGGCGCGCGAGCGCATCTCGTTCCAGGGCGTGCCAGCGCGCATCTGCTGGGTCGGCCTCGGCGACCGCCACCGGCTCGGCCTCGCCTTCAACGAGATGGTCAGGACCGGCGAGCTCAAGGCCCCGGTCGTGATCGGCCGCGACCATCTCGATTCCGGCTCGGTCGCCTCCCCCAACCGCGAGACGGAAGCGATGAAGGACGGCTCGGACGCGGTCTCCGACTGGCCGCTGCTCAACGCCCTGCTCAACACGGCGTCCGGCGCGACCTGGGTCTCGCTGCATCATGGCGGCGGCGTCGGGATGGGCTTCTCGCAGCATTCGGGCGTCGTGATCTGCGCCGACGGCACCGATGACGCAGCCGCCCGCCTGTCGCGCGTGCTCTGGAACGACCCCGCCACCGGCGTGATGCGCCATGCCGATGCCGGCTACGACATCGCGCTCGACTGCGCCCGGGAGAAGGGGCTGAACCTGCCCGGCATCCTGGGCTGACCCCACATGTCATTCCGGGGCTCCGCGCCAACGGAGAACCCGGAACCCACGACTGGGCGAGCCAGACGGACCATCACGTCGCACCCCGTCCGTGGGTTCCGGGTTCGCCCTTCGGGCGCCCCGGAATGACAAGGGTGGCCGCTGGAATTCGAAGGACCGTTTTATGCGCATCATCCGCGCCGCCGACTGCCTGATCATGCCGTGGAAGAACGGCGGCGGGACGACGACCGAGATCGCGGTCGCGCCGGAGGGTGCCTCGCTCAACGATTTCGACTGGCGGATCAGCATGGCCCATGTCGGGCAGGACGGGCCGTTCTCGTCCTTCCCCGGCATCGACCGGACCCTGTCGGTGCTGACCGGGGCCGGCATCACATTGGCTTTCGGCGATGGCGAGCGCGTGCGACTGGATCGCACCAGCGCGCCCTATCCCTTCGCCGCCGACCGGGCGGTCGATGGGGTTCTAGTCGACGGGGCGATCGACGATCTCAATGTGATGTCCCGGCGTGGTCGCTGGCGGCACCGGGTCGAGCGTCTCTCCGGCGCAGGCTCGCTCAACGCGACCGAAGGGCTGTTGGTGTTGGTTGCCCGCAAGGGCGACTGGCAGGTGAACGGGGCAACGCTTCCTGTCGGCGACAGCGCGATCCTCGGCGCACCGGGACGTGTTGAGCTGGTCGTCAGCGGCGGTGAGGCTGAACTCTATGTAGTCCGGTTGACGCCCGAGACCTGATCCAAGGCGTCATTCTCGGGCGAAGCGAAGCGCAGACCCGAGAATCTCTGGACAAGAAGGCGCCGGTCGGAGCCCCGTCCGGCCTGAGATGCTCGGGTCAAGCCCGAGCATGACGGCTGCGGCAAGCTTCAAGCCGCCTGCCTCGGCTGCGGGCCGACATAGACCGATTGCGGCCGGATGAGCCGGCCGGTCTCGATCTGCTCGCGGGCATGGGCGAGCCAGCCGGTGGTGCGGCCGAGCGCGAAGACGCAGGTGAACGCGTCGGGCGGGAAGCCGAGCGCCTCGAGCAGCAGCGCCGTGTAGAACTCGACATTGGTCTCCAGCGAGCGGCCGGGCTTGCGCTCGCGCAGGATGGCCAGCGCCGCCTGCTCGACCGCCTCGGCATGGCGCAGGCGCCCGGCATCGGCGCCGAGTTTGGCGATCGCCTGCTTCAGCGCATCGGCCCGCGGATCGCGGACGCGATAGATGCGATGGCCGAAGCCCATCAGCCGCTCGCCGCGCCCCAGCGCATCCTCCAGCCAGGCGCGGGCATTGGCCGGCTCGCCGATCGCATCGAGCATCTCGATCACGGGCCCGGGCGCACCGCCATGCAGCGGTCCCTTCAGCGCGCTGATCCCCGCCAGCACGGCCGAGACCAGCCCGGCCCGGGTCGAGGCGACGACGCGCGCGGCGAAGGTCGAGGCGTTGAGGCCATGATCGGCGACGGTGACGAGATAGGTGTCGAGCGCAGCGGCCTGGGCCGCGGTCGGCATTTCGCCGCGCAGCATGCGCAGCGTGTCGGCCGCCTGCGACAGCGTCGCATCAGGCGCGATCGGGGCAAGGCCACGCTGCTTGCGCACGGCGGCGGCAGTGAAGACCGCCGGCGCAGCGAGCAGGTGCAGCGCGGCCTCAGATCCCTCGCCATCGGCGATTTGTGCTGTCCAGGCGCGAATGGCCTCGACCGGTCCGAGATCGGGCGAAAGCATGGTGCGCTCGACGATGCCGAAGAGATCGGCGCGGGCCTTGCCGAGCGCCACCGAGAGCTCGCGGCCCTGCGGCAGACCGGACAGCAAGCCGTCGAACATCAGCGCCGCCATCTCCTCGAAGCTGGTGCGGCCGGCGAGTTCGGCGAGGCTGTGGCCGCGGATCACCAGGCGACCGGCGGCGCCGTCGACCTCGGAGAGCACGGTGTGGGCGGCGACGACGTCATCGAGACCATCGGACATGTCAGGAACTCCTCAAAAGCGTTCGTCTCGAAAATCGGCTCCCGCATTGCAACAATCAATCTTGAACAATATAATCAATATATCTGAGGGAGAGGCGATGCAGGACTGGTTGACGGCACAGGAGGCGATGGCGCGACTCGGCCTGAAGCCGCAGACGCTCTACGCCTATGTCAGCCGCGGGCTGATCGAAGCACGCGGCGATGAAGGCGATTCCCGGCGTAGCCTCTACCGGGCCGAGGACGTCGCCCGGCTGGAGCATCGCAAGGCGCGCGGCCGTCGCCCCGCCGCGATCGCCGAGGATGCCATCGCCTATGGCGAGCCGGTGCTCGCCTCCGCCATCACTACGATCGAGCACGGCGGCCTCTGGTATCGCGGGCAGGATGCAGCGCGCCTCGCCGAGGGCGCCAAGCTGGAGGATGTCGCCCGCCTGCTCTGGGATTGCGGCACGCAGCGCTTTCCGCCGCTAGCAAGCATCGTGCCGCCGGGCGAGCCACTGGCGCGTGTCTTCGCGGTGATCGCAGCGCGGACCGCGACCGACCGGCCGATGGTCGGACGAGCCAAGAAGGCGCTCTATCTCGAAGCCGCCGCCGTGCTCGACACGCTGGTCGACGCCATCGCCGGTGGGCCGGGCGAAGGGCCGATCCATGCCCGGCTGGCGCGGGCCTGGGGCTGTGAAACAGAAGGCGCCGAGCCGATCCGGCGGGCGCTCGTCCTGCTCGCCGACCACGAGCTCAACGCCTCGACCTTCGCTGCCCGCGTCACCGCCTCGACCGGCGCCTCGCTCGCCGCCTGCGCGCTGGCGGGGCTCGCAGCGCTCTCAGGGCCCTCGCATGGTGGTGTCGCGCCGCGCGTGCTCGCACTGATGCGGGACATCGAGCGCGACGGGCTGGAGACTGCGCTGGCGGCAAGGCTGGAGACCGGCGCCAAGCTGCCCGGCTTCGGCCATCCACTCTATCCCGACGGCGACCCACGGGCGCTAGCCCTGTTCGCAGCGTTCGAGGTGCCGCCAACCTATGCACGGGCACAGACCGCCATCGCGACGCTGACGGGGGAAGAGCCGAACATCGACTTCGCGCTGTCGGCACTGGCGGCCAAGCTCGTTCTGCCGGAGACAGCGCCGTTCCAGATCTTCGCTGCGGCGCGCTGCACCGGCTGGCTCGCCCATGCGCTGGAGCAGAACGAGACTGGCCGGCTGATCCGCCCGCGCGCCCGCTATGTCGGGCGGCCCCCCGGCTGAGATCGGTACATCGGCGGGGCGAGCGCGCTATTGCGCCTGCGCGCGCAGCGTCTCGAAATCCTTGTCGAGCCTTCCAAGCGAGGCCGCGATCCGCTCGCGCCGCTCCTTGATCCAGGCGCCCTGCTCCGCGATCCGGCCCTTGGCCAAGGCCAGCATCCGCTCCATCTCGGCGGGCTGCGGACCGCCGACGGTCGCGCGGCTGCGCACGATCGCGACGGGATCGAGCGCGGCGCGGAACTCGGCTTCGCTGATCGGCAGCTCGGCCGGATACTCCGTGCCCTTGACCGCCGCAGCATAGATCCGCTTGGCCTCGGTATAGGGAAAATCGAGCGGCCTGATGTCGTGATCCTTGGCGTGGGTGACGACCTCGGAGGCGAAGTGATGGCCAACGCGGAAGGGCAGCTTGTATTTGCGCATCAGCAGGTCGGCGAGCTCCTGCGAGGCGGTCCAATCGCTGTTCAGCTCCTCCAGCGCCCGCTCGGGGCCGATCACCAGCCCTTTCAGGATGCGATCCCAGTTGGCGAGCACGGTGACCGCGCTCTTCACCATCGCACTGTTGGGCCTGACGTCCTTGGGGTCGCTCATCCCCGGCGTGATGTTGTGGGCCTGGATCGCGGCCCCCATCGCAAGCGAGACCGCGGTCGAGGCCTGCTGCCGCGTAGTGTTGAGCAGGCCGGGATTGCGCTTCTGCGGCATGGCGCTGGAAACATAGGTGTTGCCGTCGCCCTCCTGCAGCAGCATCCAGGGCCGCGCGAAGGCATATTGGGTCATGACGTCCTCGACGAAGGCGCCTGCGTGAAGGGCGACGCTGGTGACGATCGCACCCGCCTCGACCGGATGCTCAGCCGAGGAGATCTGGCCGGCGTCATAGGCGTTGTCGACGATCGCCGCGAAGCCGAGATAATCGGCCATCCGCTTGCGGTTGAGCGGCCAGCTCGTGCCGTTGAGCACGGTCGTGCCCATCGCCGAACGGTCGATCCTGGCATAGGCTTCGCGGATGCGCTGGGCGTCGCGCTCGAGGCCGGCGGCATGACCGAGCAGAGTATGGCCGAGGCTGTTCGGCTGGGCCGCGACGCCATTGGTGTAGTTCGGCACGGTGGTCGCAGCGTGCTTCTCCGCCAGCCCGACCAGCGTCGCCGTGGTGCGATTGAGCTGATCGGCGAGCGCCAGCATGTCGTCGCGCAGGATCGCAGCACGGTAGGTGGCGTGCATGTCCTGGCTGGAGCGGCCAGCATGCAGCAGCGTGACTTCCTGCCCGCCAGCCGCGATCAGCAGCGGCTCGAAGCTGATCACGGTCGAAGGTCGCTTGCCGCCCGGCTTGGCCCCCTCCTGCAGCACCTTGACGAGACCGGCCGCAATGCGCGGGGCCAGCGCCTTGTCGAGCAGGCCCTCATCCGTGTTGATCACGGCCGTGGCCTTGTTGATCTCGCCGAGCCAGAAGAACTCGTCGCGAGACTGGCGCTCCTGGGCAAGGGCGGGAAGAGCTGACATCTGCGCCGCCACCGCGAGCGCAATCATCGATGATCGCACGATCGACCTCCGCTAGTGCCCCCGCCGGGCCGGAGCCTAGCGGGGGCATTGCAGTAGCTCAATCGCAGTCAGGCCGCCCGGTCGACCGCCTCGGCCACGCGCGCGTTCTCGCTCATATAGTCGCGCGTCATCGGCAGCGTGCCGAGCCGCTTGGCGAGCTGAAGCTGGAAGACGACGAGGCCGTCATGGCGGAAGCTCGCCTCGGACGCGGCGAGATAGAACTCCCACATCCTGGCGAAGCGCTCGTCATACATCGCGACCGCCTCCTGGCGATGGGCGAGGAAGCGCTCGCGCCAGGCCTTCAGCGTCTCGGCATAGTGCAGGCGCAGCACCTCGACATCGGTGACGATCAACCCCTCCTTCTCCACCGCCGCCGTGACCTCCGATAGAGCCGGAATATAGCCGCCGGGGAAGATGTACTTGGCGATGAAGGGGTTGGTCGCGCCGGGCGGGGTGCTGCGGCCGATCGTATGGATCAGCGCGACACCGTCATCCTCAAGCAGTTCGTGGACCTTGCGGAAATAGTCGCGGTAATACCCGACGCCGACATGCTCGAACATGCCGACCGAGACGATGCGGTCGAAACGCTCGGGCACCGCCCGGTAGTCCTGCAGGCGGAACTCGACCGGCAGGCCCGACTCCTCCGCCCGCTTGGTCGAAGCCGCCAGTTGCTCCTCCGAGAGGGTGATGCCGGTCACCTTCGCCCCGGTCTCACGCGCTATCGAAAGACCGAGCCCGCCCCAGCCGGAGCCGATGTCGAGCACGCGCTGGCCCGGCTTCAGCGCCAGCTTCGCCGCGATGCGGCGCTTCTTGGCGGCTTGCGCTTCCTCGAGCGTCGCATCCGGTCGCTCGAAGAAGGCACAGGAATATTGCTGATCGGCATCGAGGAAGAGCCGGAAGAACTCGCTCTTCAAATCGTAATGGTGATGAACGTTGCGCTTGGCCCAAGCCGGGGTGTTGTGCTGCTTCAGCCGCCGTACAGCCGTGCGCAGCCGCGTCAGCGTTCCCGCGAAAGCGGAGGGGGGCTGTCGCGACAGGCCACGGATCAGGGTTTCGAGCAACTGGTAGATCGTACCGCGCTCGACGATGACACGGCCATCCATCACCGCCTCGCCCAAAGCGAGCTCGGGATCGAGCGCCAATCTCAACTCGGTCTCACGGTCGGCAATACGCAACTTGATTGTGGGCGCCGATCCTCGCCCGGCCGAATGGAGCGTTCCATCGGCGAACACGACATCAACCCGCGGCTCGCAAATGAGCCGGGACAACATATTCATGATCAGACTGCGCATGGCGCCACCTCACGGCAGTGCCCCTTCGCCATCAAAGATGGCAATCACCCGCGGCAGCGTAACAGTGGGTTCGGCGCAAAGCTGATCCACGCTCGCCGCATGCGGCTGTCAGCCTCCTGACAGGAAAAATGGGGGCGGCGGGCGCTTCCCGCCAGTCCACCCCCGTAATGCCTTACCGGATCATGCCCATTGTGCGCGGCAGCCAGAGCGTCAGCTCAGGGATGAAGGTGATCGCGAACAGTGCGGCAAAGAGCGGGATCAGCCAGGGCAGGATCGCCATGGTGGTGCGCTCGACCGAGAGCTTGGCGACGCGCGAGAGCACGAACAGCACCATGCCGAGCGGCGGGTGCAGCAAGCCGATCATCAGGTTGAGCGTCAGGATCAGGCCGAAATGGATCGGATCGACGCCGAGCTTGAGCGCGATCGGCAAGAGGATCGGCACGACGATGGTGATCGCTGCGATGGTGTCGAGGAAGCAGCCGATGAAGAGCAGCAGCAGGTTGACCAGGATCAGGAAAACCCATTTGTTCTGGGTGAAACCGAGGATCAGGTCGGAGAGCAGCTGGGCCGTCTGCGAGACCGTCAGCAGCCAAGCGAAGATCGAGGCGGCGGTGACGATGAACAGCACCGAGGCCGTGGTCTCGATCGTGTCGAAGGTCGCCTTGGTCAGGCTGCGCATGGTCATCGAGCGGTAGCGCACCAGGCCGAGGAACAGCGACCAGATCACCGCGGCGGCGGCGGCCTCGGTCGGGGTGAACCAGCCCATGGTCATGCCGCCGATCAGGATGACCGGCGTCATCAGCGCCATCACCGCCGAGAAGTTGAAGTAGTAGTCCAGGCCCAGCAGCAGGGCGAGTGCGATGCCGATGGCGAGGTTGGGATCGAGCCCGGCGAAGACCAGCGCATAGGCCAGGACCGGGAAGCCCATCACGACCAGCACCTCGATGCCGGCCGAGCCGAGCTCGCGCAGCGAGAACTTGGTGTCCGCTCCCCATTTGTAGATGCGGGCGAATATCGCGACCGTCGCCATCATGAACAGCGTCATGATCACGCCGGGAATGACGCCGCCGAGGAAGAGCGCGCCGATCGAGGTATTCGCCATCATGCCGTAGATGACGAAAGGCAAGGACGGCGGGATGATCGGCCCAAGCGTCGCCGAGGCGGCGGTGACGCCGACCGCGACCTCGGTCGAGTAGCCGTGATCCTTCATCGCCTTGATCTCGATCGTGCCGATGCCGGCGGCATCCGCGATCGCCGTACCGGACATGCCGGAGAAGATCACCGAGCCGATGATGTTGACCTGGGCGAGGCCGCCGCGCATCCAGCCGACGAGGGCGACGGCGAAGGAATAGATGCGGCCGGTGACGCCGGCGATGTTCATCAGGTTGCCGGCGAGGATGAAGAACGGCACCGCCAGCAGCGGGAAGCTCTCGACGCCGGCGATCATGCGCTGCGCCAGGATCACGTCCGGCACAGTGCCGGAGACGAGGATGAAGGCGAGCGAGGCGACGGCCATCGAGATGGCGACGGGCACGCCGAGCACCATCAGGCCGAGGAATGTTCCGAGCAGGATCAGCATCGGTCAGGCCTCCGAGCCGTCGAAGGCCGAGGGACGCTCCAGCACGGAGTAGCCGCGGCGCCAGTTCTGCCAGGCGACCTGGATCGAGCGCAGCGTCATCAGCGCGAAGGCGACGACGACGGCGTAGAACACCGGCGATTTCGGGAACTGGATCGTCGTCACCATCTCGTCGGGGATGAGCTCGGCATAGCGATGCACCAGCACTGTGCCATAGGCGAAGAAGCCGATGCGGATGATGTCCACAGCGGTGGAGAGCGCCCGGCCGGCACGATGCGACAGATAGCGGTAGAGGAAGTCGACCTGGATGTGCCTGGAGGCGCGCACGCAGAGCGAGGAGCCGAGGAAGACGACGACAATCAGCGCGTAGATCGCGATCTCCTCGGTCCAGGCGAAGCTGTCGTTGAGGACATAGCGGGTGAAGAACTGCGCCACGACGCAGGCGACCATCAGCCAGAAGGCGGCGAGCGTCACCCAGTCCTCGAGGCCGTAGCCGGAGAGATCGGCCGGCGGCGGCGCCTCGTCGAAGACGTGGGCGATCTCCTCGCTGGTGACTTGGGTGTGGACTTCCGGCGTCGTGGTCATGGCATGTCTTTTCTAACGAAGGCGGCGTGCCAGGCGTCATTCTCGGGCGTCGCGAAGCGCAGACCCGAGAATCTCCTGAAAGAGATGCTCGGGTCGAGCCCGAGCATGACGAGCCCTGAGGTCAGCTCACTTGATCGCCTGGATGCGCTCCCAGTCGGCCTTGCGGTAGCCGTACTGCTCGAAGCTGACGTTCTTCTGCACGGCGGCGAGGAAGTCGGCCTTGTCGATCTCGGTGACCGAGAGGCCTTTGTCCTTGAAGACCTGGACGAGCTTGGTCTCGTCGGCCTGGATCTTCTTGGTCGCGCGCTCGGCCGCCTCCTGGGCGACGTCGGTGAAGATCTTCTTGTCCTCGGGCGAGAGCTTGGCCCAGAGCTGCTTGGAGACGACCGTGTTGAGATGGTCGACGATGTGGCCGGTCAGCACGATGTGCTTCTGGACCTCGTAGAACTTCTTGGCGTCGATGGTGTTGAGCGGGTTCTCCTGCGCCTCGACGGTGCCGTTCTGCAAGGCGAGATAGACCTCGGCGAAGGCGATCGGCGTGGTGTTGGCGCCGCAGGCGCGCGGCATGGCGAGATAGGCCGGCACGTCGGGCACGCGGATCTTCAGGCCCTTCATGTCGGCGCAGGTCTTGATCGGCTTGTTCGAGGTGGTGTGGCGCGTGCCGTAATAGGTCACGGCCAGGATCTGGTGGCCGCTCTTCTCCTCATAGCCCTTGGCCATCTCCTTGAAGACGTCGCTCTTCACATAGGCGAGGAGATGGTCGGGGCCGCGGAAGATGAAGGGGTAGTAGGTCACGCCGATCGGCGGATAGGCGCGGGCGGCGAAGCTCGAGCCCGAGATGATCATGTCGACGGTGCCGAGCGTCAGGCCCTGGTTGATGTCGGTCTCCTTGCCGAGCTGCGAAGCCGGATAGACCGTGATCTCGTATTTGCCGTTGGTGCGCTTCTTGATCTCGTCGGCAGCCCAGACCGACTCGGTGTGGAAGGGCTCGGAGGTCTCGTAGACATGGGCCCATTTCAGTTTGGTCTGGGCCTGCGCCGGGGCGCCGGCGAAGAGAGCGCCGGCGGCGAGCGCGGCAAGGGCATAGTGCAGTTTCATCGTCTGTCCTCCCTGAAGGTCACGAATAAGGTCTGGCCTTGCGTCATTTGATCGGGCGTGGCCGGCGCTGACGCTCGCCTGCCCGCTTGATGTCGACGTCACCGAAGCTCTGCGAAAAGCGCTCCTGCGAGGCTTGGAGATGGGCGCACATCGCCGCCCGCGCCGCCTCGGGATCACCGTTGGCGAGCGCCGCATGGATGGCGCGATGCTCGCGCGCTGCCGAGCGCCACGAGTCCTCGTTCTCGAAATACTGCGCAAGCTGGCGGAAATACGGGCTCATACGCTGGTCGAAGAGCTCGCCGACGCAGCGCACGAGCACGGTGTTCCCCAGCATCGCGGCGATCTCGACATGGAAGGCGCGGTCGAGCGCGATCAGCTGCTCGGCCGGCAAACCGGGCTGCTCCATCTGGTCGAGGATGCCGGCGAGCCCGGCCAATTGCGCGGGCGTCGCCTGCCCTGCCGCCTCGGCCGCCATCGCCCCCTCGACCAACCGGCGCGCGGCGAGTACCTCGAACGGCCCCTCGACGGGAAAGCCGGCCCCGGCGAGGTGCGCTGCGGCCTGGGCGGGATCGACGACATAGACGCCCGAGCCCATGCGGATACGCACGCGGCCTTCAACCTCGAGCGCGATCAGGGCCTCACGCACAGACGGGCGGGAGACGCCGAGCTTCTCCGCGAGCTCGCGTTCGGGCGGCAGGCGGCTGCCGACCGGAAATTCATGCTGGTCGATGAGATGGCGCAACTGATCGGCGATCTGCCGATACAGACGTGGCGACTCGACGACTGCGAGCGGCATCAGCTCCCGGACCCTTCCCTGTGCCATCCGTTTCGGACGGCATCGATTTGGCCATGTGGTCAGGCCAATTTCGCGAGGAAGGAACCACCATACCGGCGCGGAGTCAACCGGTATGGTGGCCTACGCCGTCAATGCCCCTCGGCCGCGAGCACGGCCTCGACCCGGATCTCCTCGACCAACCGCTCCTTCAGCGCGACGAATTCCGGCGTGGTCTTGATCGTGTAGGGCCGGGGGTGCGGCAGCTCGACCGGAATGTCGGCCTTGATCCGGCCGGGCCTTGCGCTCATCACCACGACGCGCGAGCCGACGAAGATGGCCTCCTCGATGTCGTGGGTGACGAAGAGCACGGTCTTCTGTTCGCGCTCCCAGATGCCGAGCAGCATTTCCTGCATCAAAGCGCGGGTCTGATTGTCGAGCGCGCCGAAGGGCTCGTCGAGCAGCAGGATTTTTGGATCATTGGCGAGCGCGCGGGCGATCGCGGTGCGCTGCTGCATGCCGCCGGAGAGCTGCTTGGGGAAATGGTCGACGAAGCCGGAAAGCCCAACGCGCTCGGCCCATTTGCGGGCGATGTCGAGACGCTCGCGCTCCGGCACGCCCTTCTCGCGCAGGCCGAAGGCGATGTTCTGCACCACGCTCAGCCAGGGGAAGAGCGTATAGCTCTGGAAGACGAAGCCGCGATCGGCGCCCGGCCCCGTGACGGGAGCGCCATCGAGCAGGATCTTGCCTTCGCTTGCCGTCTCCAGCCCGCCGATGATGCGCAGCAGCGTCGACTTCCCACAGCCTGAGGGGCCAAGGATGGTGATGAAATCATTGTCGGCGACAGTGAGCGAGGTCGGCATCAGCGCGCGCGTCGGCTGGCCCTTGCCTCTAGCCGGGAAGACCTTGCCGACCTGGTCGATCAGAAGCTTGCTCATGCCTGCGCCCACGGAAACAGGCGCTGGTTGATCGCCTTGAAGAGGAAATCGGAGATCAGGCCGATCAGGCCGATGATGATGATACCGAAGATGATCTGCCCGGTGTTCAGGAGCGCCTGGCTGTCGGTGATCATGTGGCCGATGCCGGAGGAGGAGCCGATCAATTCCGCGACGATGACATAGGTCCAGGCCCAGCCGAGGACGAGACGGAAGATCTCGGCGATCTCCGGCGCGGCATTGGGCAGGAGCACGCGACGCACCACCGAGGAATCGCTGGCGCCCAGCGTATAGGCCGCATCGACCAGATCGCGCCGGATGCCGCCGACGGCGACCGCGATCATCAGCACGAGCTGGAAGAACGAGCCGATAAAGATGACGAGCAGCTTCTGCGTCTCGCCGATGCCGGCCCAGAGGATCAGCAGCGGGATGAAAGCCGAGGCCGGCAGATAGCGCGCGAAGGAGACGAAGGGCTCGAGGAAAGCCTCGACCGGCTTGTAGGCACCCATCAGGATGCCGAGTGGCAGCGCCAGGATCACAGCCAGAACGAAGCCGCCCAGCACCCGCCAGATCGTCATACCGATGTCGAACAGGAAGCCGTGGTTGACGAGCAGGTTCCAGCCTTCGCCGACCATGGTCAGGGGATCGGCGAGGAAGAGCTTCTGCACATAGCCGCCGAAGGTCGCGACCGACCAGACGACGACGAAGAGCGCGAAAAAGGCGATGCCGTAGCCGACGCGGGCGCCGGCGGAGACAGGCTGGAGTGGTTTCATCGTCAGAAACTTGTTTCCTTCACGAGGGCGGCGAGTTCACGCCAGGGCTCGATAGACCAAAAGCCGGAGGCCGCCCCGGAGGTAGAGGGCAAGATGAAGACGCGACTGCCTGCAAGGGGAGACGGCTGGAGGCCGTAGGCGAGCCTGCGGCCCTTCTCCTCTTCCAACACAGCCTGCGCGGCACGCTTGCCGTTGAACGCGACGATCGCCGGAGCGTAGTCGCGCATCTTGGCCAGGAAGCCGGCGCTATCGACATGGTGCCGCATCAGCGCCGTGTCGGGTCCGGACGTCCCCTTCGCGACATCGGTGAAGCCGATGCCGTATCGCGGCAGCTCCCGGAAATCCATGGGCCCGAGCGGCTGCGAGATCAGCCCGGTCTCGAACAGGGTCTTCCAGAACTTGTTGCCGGGGCCGGCATAATAGGCGCCCCGCCGGGCGGAGACCGCTCCAGCCTGCGTGCCGCAGAACACGACACGCAGGCCAGTGGTCAGCACATCCGGCAGGACGTCATCGCTCACTTGCCGGCGACGTACTTGGTCTCGACCAGCGTGCTGATCTCGGGCTTGGCCTTGATCAGGCCGATCTCCAGCAGCAGCTCGGCCGCCTTGGTGGTGAAGGCCTGCCATTCACCCGAGAAGAAAGCCTTGTTACCGGCGGCGTCCGACCAGCGCAGATAGCCGGCCGACTTGCCGAATTGCTCGCCGGTCTGCTTCACATCTGCGCCCATGATGCCATAGGCCTTGGCCTGATCGGCCTTGATCAGCTCCAGCGCCTCGAAATAGCTCTTGGTCAGCGCGACGGCGGCCGCGTCGTTCTCGGCGAGGAATTTCGGCGTGCAGCCGAAGGTGTCCATCACCATCGGATAGTCGAGCGTCGTGGCGATGATCTTGCCGGCCTCGGTCTTCTCGCGCACGGCCGAGAGATAGGGCTCATAGGTCATGGCGGCGTCGTTCTGGCCGGCGATGAAGGCCTGCGCCGCCGGGCCCGGCTCCATGTTGACCACGCTGACATCCTTCACCGACATGCCGTTCTCCTTGAGGATCCAGGCGAGGGCGAAATAGGGTGAGGTGCCGGGCGCAGAGGCCGCAACCGTCTTGCCCTTCAGGTCCTTGATCGAGCTGGTCGAGCCGCGCACGGCCATGCCATCGGCGCCGTAGCTCTTGTCGAGCTGGAAGATCTGCTTGGTCTTGATCCCGGCGGCGTCCCAGACGATCCAGGTCTCGACCGTGGTCGCGGCGCACTGGATGGCGCCGGAGGCCATGGCGAGATGGCGGTCCTTCTGCGGGATCTTCTGGATCGTGACGTCGAGGCCGTTCTTGGCGAAGATGCCGGCTTCCTTGGCGAGCACCAGCGGCGCGAAGCCGGTCCAGCCGGAAATGCCGATGGCGACCTTGGTCTGCGCCTGCGCGCCACCGGCGGTCATGAGGGCTGCAAGACCGATCCCGGCCAGCATCCCGATACGCTTCAAACCAGTCATGACGAACCCTTCCCCACTTGTTCCCGCCTGCAGCGGACACCCCGGCCAACGCAGCCCGATCGCGCCCATAAAGCAAGCTTCGTTCCAAATCACGTTAAATGCATATGCAAACCGGTCAAGGCGCTGCGCTTATTGGCTCTGCGCGAACTCTGCTCGCCCGGCCGATCCCGGCCGAGCGGAGCACGCGCTGATCACCGCCGCTTGGGAAAGCAATGACATTCTCTTGTTTGACACTCCCGCGGCGATCCCGTCCCCTCGGCAGCATCGGCGCGAGGCGCCCTTGGCTATCGAGAGGTTTTCCCGGATGAATGGCGCCGACCGCCTGTGCGACACGCTGCTGGTCAACGATGTCGATGTCTGCTTCGCCAATCCCGGCACCTCCGAAATGCACTTCGTCGCGGCGCTCGACCGCAAGCCGCAGATGCGCTGCGTGCTTGGCCTGTTCGAGGGCGTGGTCACCGGCGCTGCCGACGGCTATGCCCGCATGGCCGACAAACCGGCGGCGACGCTGCTGCATTGCGGGCCCGGCATGGCGAACGCACTCGCCAACATGCACAATGCCAGGCGCGCCTATACTCCGATGATCAACGTCGTCGGCGACCATGCGACCTATCATCTCCAGCACGACGCGCCGCTGACCAGCGACATCGAGAGCCTGGCCCGGCCGATGTCGCAGTTCGTGCGCCGCATCACCTCGCCTGAGGATGTCGGCCCGGCGATCGGCGAGGCTTACGCCGCCTCGCTTTCATTACCCGGCGTCACCACCGTGATCCTGCCGGCCGATTGCGCCTGGGGCAGCGTCGAGCCGGCGGAGCTGAAGCGGACGCCAGTGCCCGCGCCCAGGCAGGTCGACGCGGCCCAGATCCGCGCGGTCGCCGGCCTGCTGCGCAAGCACGGCTCGCGCGGGGCGATCATGCTGACCGGTTCGGCGCTGCGCGAGGGGCCGATGAACATGGCAGCGCGCATCTGCGCCGCGACCGGCGCGCAGATCTTCTCGCAGATGTCGAACGGCCGGATCGAGCGCGGTGCCGGCCGTGTCGCGATCCCGAAAGTGTTCTATCCGATCGACATGGCTCTGCAGCAGCTCAAGGACATCGACCTGCTGGTGCTGATCGGTGCCCAGGTGCCGGTCGGCTTTTTCGCCTATCCCGGCAAGCCGGGCCGGCTGGTGCACGAGAACTGCCAGGTCGAACAATTGGCCGTGCCGGGCGACGACCTGCCGGGTGCGATCGAGGCACTGGCCGACGAGCTCTCCGCACGGGCGACGCCACCCACCTTCATCGCCGCGCCGCAGAAAACCGACAGCGCGCTACCGGCCGGCGCGCTCGACGCCGACAAGGTCTGCGCCATCGTCACCCGGCTGCTGCCGGAGAACGCGATCATCTGCGACGAGTCGGTCTCGTCGGGCCGCAGCTTCTATTACGACTGCCATGGCGCGCCGCAGCACGACTATATCCAGCTCACCGGCGGCTCGATCGGCGAAGGCATTCCGCTCTGTATCGGCGCGGCGGTCGCCTGCCCCGACCGCAAGGTCATCGGCATGCAGGCCGACGGCTCCGGCATGTACACGGTGCAGGGCCTGTGGACGCAGGCGCGCGAGAATCTCGACGTCGTCACCGTGGTCTTCGCCAACCGGACCTATGCGATCCTGCACGGCGAGATGCGCAATGTCGGCGTCAACGATTTCGGCCGCAACGCCAAGCTGATGCTCAATATCGATGAGCCGGCGCTCGACTGGGTCTCGATGGCGAAAGGCATGGGCGTCGAGGCCGGCCGCGCCACGACGGCAGAGGAGTTCGCCAGGCTGTTCAAGGGCGCGCTCGGCCGCAAGGGGCCATTCCTGATCGAAGCGGTGATCTAGCCGCCCTCCCGATGAAGGCGTTGCCAAGCGTAACCAAACGCACCGACATGGCGAACTCAGGCTTCGATGCTTATCTCGCCGGGATCAAGGAGGTTTGACATGACGGAACGTGCTGTACTCGCAGGCGGTTGCTTCTGGGGCATGCAGGACCTGATCCGCAAGCTCCCCGGCGTCGAGACGACCCGGGTCGGCTACACCGGCGGCGACGTGAAGAATGCGACCTATCGCAATCACGGGACCCATGCCGAGGGTATCGAGATCACCTTCGATCCCGGCAAGATCGGCTATCGGCAGTTGGTGGAGTTCTTCTTCCAGATCCATGACCCGACGACGCTGAACCGCCAGGGCAACGACCTCGGCACCAGCTATCGCTCGGGCATCTACTATGTCGACGAGACGCAGAAGCAGATCGCCGAGGAGGTCATAGCCGAGGTGAACGCGTCGGGCCGCTGGCCCGGCCGCGTGACCACCGAGGTAAAGCCTGAAGGCGATTTCTGGGAGGCCGAGCCGGAGCACCAGGATTATCTGGAGCGCTATCCGGCCGGCTACACCTGCCACTGGGTCCGCCCGGACTGGGTGCTGCCGCGCCGCGAGGCGGCGGAGTAGCCGGATCTTCCTTCTGCCGTCGGGGAGAAGGTGGCAGCGCGAAGCGCTGACGGATGAGGGAAGGGTCGCGTAGGCGGCCCTTTTTTCGTCTCACCCGGTCGAAGCGCCCTCATCCCCCTGCCGGGACCTTCTCCCCGGTGCATGTCGGATTTTTCCGACATGCACCGCCCAGAGTGCCCATCTCGGGCAAGCCCGAGATGGGTGGGAGAAGGAAGCTATCCCTTGAACCCACCCAGGAACGCATCGAGGCAATCGCCGATCGCCTCGATCGCATAGCCGCCTTCCTGCACCACCAGCGTCGGCAGGCCGAGCGCCTTCACCCGCTCGCCGATCGTGCCGAAATCGGCGGCGTCGAGCTTGAGCACGCCGATCGGGTCGTCCTTGTGGGCGTCGTAACCGAGCGCGATCACCAGGGCTTCAGCGCCGAACTCGCGGATGGCGCGACCGGCGCGATCGACCGCCGCTTCCATCTCGGCGCCGCCGGCACCATGGGCGAGCGGCAGGTTGAGATTGAAGCCCTCGCCTGGGCCGTTACCGCGCTCGTCCGCATAGCCGGTGAAGAAGGGGTAGTAGTCCGCCGGATCGGCATGGACCGAGATCGTCAGCACGTCGTTGCGGCGATAGAAGATCTGCTGGGTGCCGTCACCGTGATGGGCATCGACATCGAGGATCGCGACCTTGCCGAATTTCGAGCGCAGGCGCTGCGCAGCAATCGCGCTGTTATTGAGATAGCAGAAGCCGGTGGCGCGGTCGGCGCGGGCATGATGGCCCGAGGGACGACAAAGCGAATAGACGGCACGCTCGCCGTCAAGGACCGCATCGGCGCCCGAGACCGCCGTCTCGGCCGAGCGCAGGGTCGAGAGCCAGCAATGCTCGCCGACCGGCACGGAGAGGTCTCCGAGATACCAGCCGAGCTGGCCCATGATCCCGGTCGGCCGGCAGGGTGGGCGGACATCCTCATCTGTCCGGCCGCTCCAATAGGGGAAGGTGTTGGGCCAGGCCTCCGGCCCGCGCTCGGGCAGAGCGAGCCAGCGCTGCCACAGCCCCTCCAGGAAGCGGACGAAGCCCTCGTCATGCACCGCGAGAATCGGCGCCGTGCCGTGCTCGGCCGAGCGCTCGGGCATGACGCCGTGCTTGGCGAGCGCGGCGAGCAGTCGCTCGGTCCGTTCCGGCAGGTCCTTCGGCGCGACGATCTTGCCGAAGCGCATATATTGCTGCGGATCGTGCTTGGACTGGTCGGGATGATAGAAGGCGCGCATGCAAGGCTCCGGTCGCTAGATCATTTCCGCGTTTCTTCGAATCGCGGAAATGATCTAAGTCTCTGTCTTGTCGCATTTTCTTCACGCGAACTGGTGTCCACTTCGCTCGAAAATGCTCTAGAGCCGGCATAGCGCCACGAAAATCCTGCTGCGACCAGTGCGCCAGATCAGGCGGCGGCACTATCCCCGTGCATGGCGTCGCCCTTGGGCAGCAGGTCCGGCAGCTGCAGCAGCCAGGGCACGCGGCCGGCGGGGGCAGGCTTGGCGTAACGATAGCCTTGCGCGAAGCGGCAACCCTGCTCCTTCAGGAAGGCCTCCTGCTCGGCGGTCTCGACACCCTCGGCAATGACGTCGAGGCGCAGATCCGCGGCGAGCCGGAGCAGCGCTCGCACGATCGCCGCATCGCCGCCATTCTCGGTGACGTGACTGACGAAGCCGCGGTCGATCTTGAGCGCATCGACCTGGAAGCGCTTGAGATGAGTGAGCGAGGCGTAGCCGGTGCCGAAATCGTCGAGCGCGACGCGCAGGCCAGCGGCGCGCAGGGTCTTCAGCGTGCGCTCGGCCTCGTCGGCATTGCGGGTGAGCAGCACCGTCTCGGTGACCTCGACGCCGAAATAGCTGGCCGGCACTCCAGCCGCGGCGAGCTGGCTGAGCAGGCGCTCCGGCAGCGCCGGGTCGCGGAAGACGCTGGCCGCGAGGTTGACGCAGACATGGCCGACATCGAGCCCGCCATCGAGCCAGCGGCGCAGATCGCTCACCACGGCCGCGATGATCGCGTCGCTGATCCCGGCGGCGATCTCGGGATCCTGGAAACCTTCCTGGAAGGCGGCGGCCGGGATGATCCCGCGCTCGGAATGACGCCAGCGCGCCAGAGCCTCGAAGCCGACGACCCGGCCGGTGTCGACCGCGACTTGCGGCTGGTAATAGGGCAGAATCCGCTCGTCCTTCAGCGCGCCGGCCAGCCCCTGGCAGACCGCGACGCGGCGCGCCATCGCCGCCCGCATCGCCGGCTCGTAGATGATCGCCATGTTGCGGCCGTTCGCCTTGGCCCGGTAGAGCGCGAGATCGGCGTCCTTCATCAATTCGACGCCGTCGCGATCATGCTCGGGCGCGAGCGCGATGCCGAGACTCGCCCGCGTCGCGATCATCTGGCCGGCATGCTCGCAGGGCTGGCGTAGCACCTCGATCAACGCCTCGCCCCGAGTCAGCGCCTGGAACCCCGTCAGCCGCTGCGTCGAGAGCACGACGAACTCGTCGCCGCCGAGCCGAGCGACCAACTCGTCCGGGCCGATCGCGGCGGCGAGTCGCTTCGCCGCTTCGATCAGCAGCGCGTCGCCGGCGTCATGGCCGAGCGTGTCGTTGATCGACTTGAAGTCGTCGAGATCGATCAGGAAGAGGCAAACTGCCCCGCCCTTGCTGGCCATCCGCGCCAGGGCCTGCTGCATCCGCTCGTTGAAGAGCAAACGGTTCGGCAGCTCGGTCAGCGCGTCATGCGTCGCCTGGCGGCGGGTCCGAGCCTCGGCCGCCTTGCGATCGGTGATGTCGACGATGCCGGCGACGACGGCCGGGTTCTCGCCGATCGGCAATGTCGTGGCGGTGATCAGCACATCGCGGACGGCGCCGCTGCCATCGCGGACTTGCGCCTCATGGCCTTCGATCTGCTCGTGGTCCTTCAGCAGACGGGCAATGACGCGGCGATTGCCGCCATCGAGCAGGACGTCCTGGACCTGCGCCTGCGTGACCTCGTCGCCGAAATAGCGCTTGGCCGCATCGTTGCCGCGCAGGAAACGGCCGTCGCCGCGCGAGGTGACGATGAGCGGGATCGGCACCGCCATGAAGATGCGCTCGATCATCGCCTGGCTGGCGCCGAGCTCGTCCTTGGCCTGGCGCTCGGCCTGCGTCGCCGCCCATTCGAGCCGGCGCAGCCGGTTGCCATGGACGACGACCAGCCCGAGCGCGAAATTGAGCATGACCAGGACGAGGATCAGGCCGGGCAGCGTCGAGGGCAGTGGCCCATTGCCGAGATATCCGGCGAGCATCAGCGCGCTGCAGCCGAGCCCCATGACAAGCGTCCAGCGGAAGATTGTCGGCGCGACCAGATAGAAGATCGACGGCAGCATCAGCACGACGAAGAGGGCAAGATCGCTCCGCGACGACACCAAGAGCGCGACCATCAGCGCGGTCGAGACCTCCCAGCCGATCAGCACGCCTTGCGCTTGCGAGACGTGCGTCGCCTTGCGCACCAGCGCAAAGCAGAGGAGCGAGGCAAGGACGACCGTCAGGCGCGCCGGCACGGCAACGAAGAAGTGCGGCGTGCCGTGGAAGCGCCAGTCGCTGGCGAGGAAGAGCGTGTTGAGGACAGCCGAGATCAGGAAGATCAGCCGACATTGCCGCAGCGTCTCGCCGAAGCGCGCATCGCGGAACGCCGCCTCGCGGACGGAATCCCGGAATTCGCCACCAAATCGAAACAGGCCGTCGCGTGTCATGCCGTACACTCGTTCGGCAGCGGTCAAGGCCAGGTTAAAGCGAACCGGCGATCAGCATCCTAAGGCGCGACGAGTGCCGCGAGCTCGCCGGCAAGTTGTGCGATATCGAAACGCCCCTCGCGATACCAATCGACCGAGCCGTTCATCGCCCCGAGCAGGAAGAGCCGCAGCCGTTCGGGCGCGATGCCGGTGGTCAGGACGCCAGCGCCGGCAAGCTCCTCGACCAGCCTTCGCCAGAGATCGTCATAGGCGCGGCGGGTAGCGCGCACGCTCTCGGGTGTGGGGTTCTCGCCGAAGCTGAAGACCTTGACGCTGGCGCAGGTGTAGTCGGAATGGCCGTGCAGGGCGGATAGATGCGCCGCGATCGCCGCCTCGAGCCGGCGACGCATATCGGCTTTGCCGGTCGCGTCCAGAGCGGCGAGCACAGCGTCATGGACGAAGCCGACGCCGTCATTGACCACCGCCTCGACGATCTCCTCCTTCGAACGGAAGTGATGATAGAGGCTGGCCTTGCGGATCCCGACCGCTTCGGCGATCTCGCGCAGGCTGGTCTGGTGATAGCCATTGCTGCGCAGCAGGCGCGCCGCATGGTCGAGGATCAGGCGGCGCGCGCCGCCCTCCAGCTCTGCCCGCTCGGCGCGTCCGGTCACGACCGTCACAGCCGCTTCGCCACCTCTTCGAGCATGACCTCGGTGGCGCCACCGCCGATCGCCTGGACGCGCGCGTCGCGGGCCATGCGCTCGATCGCGCTCTCGCGCATGAAGCCCATGCCGCCATGGAACTGGACGCAGGCGTACATCACTTCGTTCACCAGCTCGCCGCAGTAGGCCTTGACCATCGAGACCTCGCGCGTCGCATCGAAGCCCTTGGCGTCGAGCCAGGCAGCATGGTGGACGAGCTGACGCCCGGCCTCGACCTTGCCTGCGAGCATGGCGAGCTTCTGGCGGATCGCCTGCTTCTGCCAGAGCGGGGCGCCGAAGGCCGTGCGGGTGCGGACATAATCGACCGTCAGTTCGATCGCGGCCTGCGCCTCGCCCATCGCCATGGCGCCGATCACGGTGCGCTCGTTCTGGAAATTGCGCATGATCGCGTAGAAGCCACGGCCCTCGCCGCCGAGCAAGTTCTCGGCCGGAATCCGGCACTCCTCGAAGACCAGCTCGGCCGTGTCGGAGGAACGCCAGCCATGCTTGTCGAGGGCGCGGCTGACGCGGAAGCCGGGCGTGTCCTTCTCGATCAGGAACATCGAGACCGACTGCGACGGCTTGCCCGAGGGATCGGTCTTGGCGGCGACGCAGTAGAGATCGGCATGGACGCCGTTGGTGATGAACATCTTGGCGCCGTTCAGCACGTAGCTGTCGCCGTCGCGCCGGGCGGTGGTGCGGATGCCCTTCACGTCGGAGCCGGCGTCGGGCTCGGTGACGGCGATGGCGCAGATCACCTTGCCGGCGACGATATCGGGCATCCAGCGATCGCGCTGCGCCTTGCTGCCGGCATTGAAGACATGGACCGAGGCCATGTCGGTATGGACCAGCGCGGTGATGGCAAAACCCGAGAAGGTCGAGCGGCCGAGCTCCTCGGCGAGCACCACGGTCGCGAGCGTGTCGAGCTCGGAGCCGCCATATTCGGCGGGGTAGCGGATACCGAGGAAGCCGAGCTCGCCCATGCGGGCCAGCACCTGCCGCGGCACCATGCCGGCCTCTTCCCAGGCGAGCCCGTGCGGCTTGACTTCATTCGTGACGAAGCGGCGCAACTGGTCGCGCAGCGCCTCGTGCTCCTCGCCGAAATAGGGCGAGCGGAGCGTTCCGCCGCCGACCGCATCGAAACTGTCCATCGCCGCCATCATGCTCCGCTGTTCCCGCGCGCGAACTTAACCTACCGCCCGGCAGGTAGGCAACATTCCGAGCACACACATGAAAAGAGGGGCTCCGAGGCCCCTCTTCCTCCATGCCGGTGCGATCGCCGGTCGTCACATCGCAGGATCAGTTGCAGCCGCAGCCATGCCCGCCATTGCCGATCCCGATGCCGCCGCGGCCGACGCTGACCTTGTTGCCGTTGAGGATGCCGTTGCCGCTCAGCACCGAGACGTTGTTGAGCACCTTGACGCTGGAGACGGCAGTGGTGACCGAGGCCACGCTGGTGACGACGTTGCCGAGAAGGCCGCCGCCCTTGCCGGAACCGCCATGACCGCCGGCGAAGGCGGGGCTGACCGAGAAGGCGGCGATCGAGGCAAGAACAAATGCGTATTTCATCTTTCTCTCCCTGCACTCGCTCCGGGTGTCGAAGCGACATGCACGTTTTGGTTGTATTTCATCTTTATCGCAACCTGAACACATTGTTAACCATACTTGCTAGCGTTAACCGCCGTGCACTCGAATACAATCTGATGCGCTCCATAGATAAACATATATTTTATCAGATCTATTCTTAATTATACGATCGAAATCTTGGCTATATTAACTGACGATTAGGCATGATCACCTATCTTCGATTGAGAGGGGTGATGTTCATGCGTCCTATAAGCTCAGTCTTCGCGCTCTTTTGCATTGCGGTTGGCGCCTTTCCTGCTGCCGCGGGAGAGGATGCGACAGAGACCGTGACCTCGACAGCAGTGGTCGGACTGCGCGGCGGCCTCGACTCGAGCCCGACCAACAGCAAGGGCGAAAAGGGCAGTCCGACGCTCACCGGCTTCGCGAGCTGGAATTATCTGCGCGGCACGCTGCAGGACGGTTACGGGCTCGACCTTCTGCTGGTCGACACCCAGTACGACCCACGCCAGCTCGCCGCCAGCCGGTCGCATGCGCTGACGCTGAAGCACGCCACCGCGATCGGCGAGAACCTCACCCTGCAATCCTCGCTCGCGATCGAGAACGAGCAGACATGGTCGCGCCGCCGTAATGCGCTGACCTGGCGCGAACGGCTCAATCTCAGCCTCGGCTCCTTCAGGCTCTTCGCCAATGCCGAGGCGCGGCTTGCCGCGCTGAACGAGCGCAATGTCTTCGCTGACGGCGATTTCCTGCCGCAGGACGAGAATCTCGCCACGCTCGGCATCACGCCGGGTATCGCCTGGCGCCAGGGCGAGACCGAGATCGGCGTCTCCTTCACGACATCGAGCACGCGCTTCACCAACGGTATCGATTATCTCGGCATGCGCCGCGACAACTACCGGCTGCAGCCCAATCTGTTCGTCTCGACAGCACTCAAGGGAGCGACGTTCGAGGTCTCGCTCTCGCCGTTGCAGATCGTCTTCCCGGACAAGGAGTTCGAGAATGAGAAGAAGCTGCTCTATACGGCCAAGCTCCGCGTTCCCTATGAGTGGCTGACGCTCGACCTGTCATCGGGCCGCACTGTCGAGGACACCACCCTGCCCTTCGCCGTGGTCAATCTGGTGACCCAGCACGAGGGCAAGCTCACCGCGCGCTTCAACGACACGAACGCACTTTCGCTCACCGTCCGGCAGAAGCTGGAGGATTATCTCGGGCTCGACTCGACGACGCGCACCTCGAGCATCGGCCTCGATTATGCGCGCGGCCTCGGCAACGGCATGACTGCGACCGCCTCGGCCGCCTGGCGCAAGACCAAGGATACGGGACTGGAAGCGGTGCCGGCCTTCGTCGTCCAGCTCGGCCTGCAGAAGCAGCTCGATTTCAGCGAGCCGGGCAAGGCGGCGAAGAAGGGCAGCTGAAACAGTTGCGGCGCGCCTTTCAAGGCGCGCCGCAACGAAGCATCGAAAGTGATGCGATCAGGCCAGCTTGCCGCCGACTGCCTTCTCCAGGATCGCCCAGGCCTCGTCGCCGTACTTGCCCTTCCACTCGCCGTAGAAGCCGGCCTTCTGCAGTGCAGCGCGGAATTCGTCGGCCTTGGTCTGGTTGATGACCATGCCCTTCGAGGTCAGCTCAGCCTGCAGGCCGGCGTTGAGCTTGGCGACGTCGGCGCGCTCAAGGAGGGCGGCGGCGTCGATGTTCTTGGCGACGATGGTGCGCAGGTCCTGCGGCAGACGGTCCCAGGCGCGGCGATTGGCCAGGAACCAGAAGCCATCCCACATATGGTTGGTGAGCGAGAGGTACTTCTGCACCTCGAACAGCTTGGCGGTCGCGATGATCGCGAGCGGGTTCTCCTGGCCGTCGACGATCTTGGTCTGCAGGGCGGTGTAGACCTCGGCGAAGTTGATGCTGGCCGGGGCCGAGTCGAAGGCCTTGAACATCGAGGTCCAGAGCGGCGAGACCGGCACGCGGATCTTGAAGCCCTTGAGGTCGGCAGGGCTCGTGATCGCCCCCTTGGACGAAGTCATCTGGCGGAAGCCGTTGTCCCAGATCTTGTCGAGGACGTGCAGATTCGCCTTGGCGATCTGGCCGCGGACGTAAGTCCCGAGCTCGCCATCCATCGCCTTCCAGACGGAGTCATAATCCGGAAAGGCGAAGCCGATGCCGCTGACCGAGGCGTTCGGCACCAGGGTCGACAGGATCAACGGCGACAGCGTGAAGAACTCGACGCCGCCGGAGCGGACCTGGTTCAGCATGTCCGTGTCGGAGCCGAGCTGGTTGTTCGGGAAGATCTGGATGACGACCCGGCCATTGGTCTCAGCCTTGATCTTCTCCATCGCCTCGGCGGCGCGCACGTTCATCGGATGCGCCAGCGGCAGGTTGTTGGCGTATTTGTAGGTGAATTCCGGCGTCTGGGCGCGGGCGATCGAGAAGGTCCCGATCGTGGCGGCGGCAGTGGCGCCCTGCAGGATCGTGCGGCGTGAGATGGACATGGTCTTTCCTCCCTGAAGGTTCTTCATTGGTCAGCGCGGCCTAGTTCGGACGCGTGAAGGCGTTTCGGTCATGCTGGCGCGGGTTTTCGCCATCCGGCAATCGACGGCCACGACGGGTGGCCATGATGGAACGACATGGCGTGCCTCACAGGAACATCGTCGAGAAGGACGGGACATAGGCGATGATGGCGAGCCCGGCGAGCAGGGCCAGCAGATAGGGCCAGATCGCGCCCATCGCCTCGTCCGGTTCGACATTGCCGATCTTGCAGGCGATGTAGAAGCCGATGCCGACCGGCGGCGTCATCAGGCCGATGTTCATCGCGGTGACCACCACCATCGAATAGTGGATGTCGTTGATGCCGAGGCTCTTGGCGATCGGGAACATCAAGGGCGCCATCAGGACGATCGCCGGCAGGCCCTCGAGCACGCAGCCGAGGATCATGAAGACAACGATCGTCACCGCCATGAAGCTGATCCAGCCGCCGGGCAGATGCGACATCGCGGTAGCAAGGTCGCGGGCGAAGCCCGTCTGGGTCAGCGCCCAGGCCATGGCCGAGGCGGTGCCGAGGATCATCAGGATCGCACCCGAGAGCGCCGCGGTCTCGACCAGCATGCCGTAAAAGGTGCGCCAGCTGATGCCGCCATAGAGGACGATGCCGACGATCAGCGCATAGAGCACGGCGATGGTCGAAACCTCGGTCGCGGTGGCGACACCGCCGCCGACGGCACTGCGGATCAGGAAGGGCAGGACGAGGGCCGGCGCCGCGACCAGCGCCGTCTTCCAGATCACAGTGAAAGGTGCGCGGCGCACGCCTTTCAGCATCTCGCCCCGCGCCTTCCAGCGCGCCAGGATCGCGAGCACCAGCAGCAGCACGGTCGCGACGACGAGGCCGTTGGTGAAGAGTCCGGCGATTGAGACGCCGGCAACCGAACCGAGCACGATCAGGACGATCGAGGGCGGCACGGTCTCGGCCATGGCGGCGCCGGTCGAGAGCAGCGCGATCAGCTCCTTGGGCTGGTAGCCGCGCCGCTTCATCTCCGGGAACAGCGCCGGCGCCACCGTCGCCATGTCGGAGACCTTAGAGCCGGAGATGCCGGAGACCAGGAAGAGCGAGCCGAGCAGCACATAGGACATGCCGGCGCGGACATGCCCTAGCAATGAAGCGAGGAAGTCGACGATCGCCTTGCCCATGCCGGTGGCGTCGAGCACGCAGCCGAGCAGCACAAAGATCGGCACCGAAAGCAGGATCAGGCTCGACATGCCCTCGTCCATGCGCCCGATCATCACGAAGATCGGCACGGTGGTGCTGAACGACAGGAAGCAGAGAGCGCCCAGCCCGAAGCAGAAGGCGATCGGGATGCCGGCGAAGAGGCAGAGCCCAACGACGCCGAGCAGGAAGATGGCGATATTGACGTAGCCCAGCGTCTTGAACACCGGCGTCAGCAGGAAGAAGGCTGCCGCGACGAGGCCGATCACCACGGCGGAGATCAAGAGGTCGCGCAGCGTGCAGGTCCTGGCTGCATAGGTCAGCACCAGCGCCAGCATGGCGATGATGCCGAAGGCGATGGCCGAAACGCGATAGCTCGAGGGTATGTTGAGCGCCGCCGAGGTGACGTAGGATTCCTCGATGACGTAGTCGATCGCCGGCCAGGTCATCACGGCGAGGAAGGTCGCGACCGCGAGCAGGCCGAAGGCATGGACGAGACCGCGCAAACGCTCCGGCAGCATGCCGACGAACAGGGTCAGGCGCAGGTGCTCGTTGCGGTCGATCGCGATGGCGGCGCCGAGCATGGCGAGCCAGAGGAAGCAGATCGAGGCGGCCTCGTCGATCCAGACCACCGGAATCGACAGGACATAGCGCGAGGTCACGCCGGCGAGCAGCAACGTGACGATAGCGACGAGCAGGATCGCGGCGATGACCTCGAGCGGGCGCACCAGCGCCGAGCCGACACGCTTGGGGGTATGGTCGAGGCTCTCCAGGACCGCGGCGACGCCATCGCTGGCATGTGCGCCGGCGGCTGCGCTCGTGCTTGCTTCGGCCATAAGGGCCGCTCCTCCCATCCGCCCGTTCTGCCGGCATCGCCGATCCAACGGGTCCACATTATGGCGATTTTGTTCGCTCGTTCCGGCTGGAACATACACGGATCGACCGCTGTTGCAATCAGCATCGCCGCCATTTACACCTTCAAGGCAGAAGAGAGGTCCGCATCATGGACCCAATACGGCAGAGGAAATGCAGCCCGAGTCCGCGCCGACGCCCGATCTGTCAGGCTCGCAGAGCGTCGACCGCGCCTTGCGACTGCTGGCGCTTGTCGGCCGCGAGAGCGCATCCGGCCTGCCGCTCAGCGAGATCGTTGAGGAGAGCCGGCTGAACAAGCCGACCGTCCGGCGCCTGCTGCTGGCGCTGATGCGGGCCGGCCTGGTCGAACAGGACGCACGGACGCGGCGTTACCATCTCGGCGAGGAGGCCTTCGTGCTCGGCCTGCTCTCGGGCCAGCGCCACGGCCTGCTCGACCTCGCCATGGAAAGCCTGCACGCACTCTCCGACACGACGCAGGACACCAGCTTCTTCTCGATCCGGCGCGACCGCTTCGCCATCTGCCTGCATCGCGAGGAAGGCACCTGGCCGGTGCGCACTCACGCCCTCCAGGCCGGCGACCAGCATCCGCTCGGGGTCGGCGCCGGCTCGCTCGCCATGCTGGCGCTGATGCCGGACGCCGAATCCAGCGCGATGATCGAGGCCAACCGCGCCGTGCTCGCGGCACGCTACCCGGCCTATTCGCCGGCGCAGCTGATTACCGACATCGTGCTCGCACGTGCGCAGGGTTTCGCTCTCAATCCGGGGCGCATCGTCGCGAATTCCTGGGGCATCGGCGTCGGCGTACGCTACCCGGACGGGCGCACCGCCGGGGCGCTCAGCATCGCCGCGATCGATTCGCGCATGCAGCCGCAGCGGCAGGAGGAACTCGGGGCGCTGCTACGCCACGAGGCACGGCAGGTCGAGACGCGGATCGCCAACATGCTCGACCGGCGGCAGGCCAGGCCGGCGCAAGCCGAGATCAGAACAGTGGAGACGACGCCATGACGACGAGCGCAGCCGACGCTGAGCCCGCTGGCGGGTTGAAGCCCGTGACGACGCGGGTGATGAACCTCGCGCATTTCCTGACGCGCAATGCCCGCCGCTTCGGCGACCGGCCCGGGCTGATCTGGGGCGAGCGGCAATGGAGCTGGAGTGAGCTCGATGCGGCAGCACATGCGCTCTGCGCCGCCCTCGCCGCGCGCGGCATCGGCAAGGGCGACCGCATCCTCGTCCACTCGAAGAACTGCGACGAGATGTTCGTCTCGATGTTCGCCGCCTTCCGGCTTGGCGCCGTCTGGGTTCCGACCAATTTCCGGCTGATGCCGGACGAGGTCGCCTATCTCGCGACCTCCTCGGGCGCCAAGGGCTTCCTCTGCCATGGCGATTTCCCCGATCATGCCGCTGCCGTCGCCAAGGATAGCAGGGCGCTCGAATTCACCTGGCGGATCGGTGCCGGCGCTTTCGGCGAGACGACGCTGACCGAGGCGATCGCCGCGCACCGGGGCAGCCATGTACCCGACGCCGTCGTCGACCGCGATGATCCCTGCTGGTTCTTCTTCACCTCGGGCACGACCGGCCGCTCCAAGGCGGCGGTGCTGACCCATGGCCAGATGGGCTTCGTGGTGACAAATCACCTCGCCGACCTCGTACCGGGCTCGACCGAGGCGGACGCCTCGCTCGTCGTCGCGCCACTCTCGCATGGCGCCGGCGTGCATCAACTCGTGCTCTCGGCCCGCGGCGCGCCGACGATCCTGCTGCCGACCGAGCGCTTCGACATCGACGAGGCCTTCCGGCTGATCGCAAAGCACCGGGTCACCAACATCTTCACCGTGCCGACCATCCTGAAGATGCTGGTCGAGCACCCGGCCGTCGACCAGCACGATCACTCCAGCTTGCGCCATGTCATCTATGCCGGCGCGCCGATGTATCGCGAGGACCAGAAGACGGCGCTCGCCAAGCTCGGCAAGGTGCTGGTGCAGTATTTCGGCCTCGGCGAGGTCACCGGCAACATCACCGTGCTGCCGACCTATCTGCACGAGGAAGAGGATGGGCCGGCGGCGCGCATCGGCAGCTGCGGCGTCGAGCGCACCGGCATCCAGGTCGCGATCCAGAACGACGCGGGCGAGGAGCTCAAGCCCTTCGAGACCGGCGAGATCTGCGTGATCGGCCCGGCGGTCTTCGCCGGCTATTACGAGAACCCGGAGGCCAATGCGAAATCCTTCCGCAATGGCTGGTTCCGCACCGGCGACCTCGGCCACATGGACGAAGAGGGTTTCGTCTACATCACCGGCCGCGCCTCAGACATGTACATCTCCGGCGGCTCGAACATCTATCCACGCGACATCGAGGAGAAGATCCTGACCCATCCGGCGATCGCCGAAGCCGCCGTGCTCGGCGTGCCCGATGCGGTCTGGGGAGAGATCGGCGTCGCGGTCTGCGTCGCGCGCAGCCCTGTCGATGAGAACGAGCTGGCGAGCTACCTCGCCGAGAAGATCCCGCGCTACAAGATGCCAAAGCGCTTCTTCTTCTTCGAGGAACTGCCGAAATCCGGCTATGGCAAGGTGCCCAAGCGCCTGGTGCGCGACGAGCTGGAGAAGCGCGGCCTGCTCGACTTCGTCCGCGCGCCGGGAGCCTCGGCGTGAGGACGATCCAGCAGCCGGGGCCGGTCGCGCCCGAGCGGGTGCAATGGGCCGAGGCGCGCGGCCGCAAGCTCACCTTGGAGCTAAAGCCCGGCCTGCTGCTCGACGCTATCGCGGAGACCTTCGCCGCGCAGGGCTTTTCCAGCGGCGTGCTGCGCCTGCCGGCCGGGCTTCCCCTCGCGCCCTTCGCCTATGTGATGCCGGCGCTCTCGGCGACGCCGGAGCATGCTGCCTTCTACAGCGAGACCTTCCGGCCTGATGGCGTGACCCGGATCGAGACCGGTGCCCTGACCTTCGGCGAGCGCGACGGCGCCCCATTCTTCCATGGCCATGCGCTCTGGCGCGAGGCGGATGGCAACCGCAATGGCGGCCATATCCTGCCGGACCAGAGCTTCCTGGCCGAGCCAATCGCCGTCGACGCAATCGGGCTGGACGGCGCCGGCTTCGTCGCCAGTCATGACCCGGAGACCAACTTCAAGCTGTTCATGCCAGCGCAGCGACCGAGCAGGGGCGCGGAAGCAGGCGGCCGCTTCTTCGTGCTGCGGCTGCGGCCGAACCGCGACGTCTTCACGGCGCTAGAGACGTTCTGTGCTGAGCGCGGCATCGGGCAGGCGATCATCCATGGCGGCGTCGGTTCGACCATCGGCGCGCGCTTCACGGATGGGCGCTCGATCGAGCCTTTCGCCACCGAGATCGCCATCACGGCCGGACACATCGCACCCGGCACCGACGGCAAACCGGAAGCGGCACTCGCGATCGCGCTGGTCGACTATACCGGCGGCATGGTGCAAGGCGCGCTCGCGCGTGGCGACAATCCAGTACTAATGACGCTGGAGCTGGTGCTGGAAGCGCAGTAGCACTCCCCGCCCCCCTGGACATGGTCGCCGCCACAGGGGAACATAGACTCTCGTCGAGGGTTGCAGCTCGTTCCGAGCAGCTCGGGAAGGCTCGCAGTTGGCGCGGCCTGCCGGACCGGACAATCCCGTCCGCCAGTACCCACTCGAATCCCAGAGGCTGCCGAGGATCTTTTCCATGAGCGGAACAAGCGGACCGGCCAACGCCGAGATTGAGCCTGAAGAGGGGTAAGAAGGCACGCTGCTCGCCGTGTCGCGCCGTGGCCCGCATGATTGGCATGGCCCGATACACAACGTTTCAGATCAAAACATGAGTTGCGTCCAAAAATAAGAATATGCCTAGGTTTATAATTTCATGACCTAAGGGCATATTTATCCAGTTTAGTAATAAAGAAATCGAATTGACCTTGATTTAATATCATTTTTGCAAAAGGAATTATTGCTAGTTTAATTTTTAAATCATAAGACTTCGGTGAATTCAATTTTTATAGCTCATCCTTTTTCCAAAAGAACGATAAACTCACTGAAGTCTTTCTCATATCAGATTCATTGCTTGACGCCGCAACGTCAGCAGTGTACCCAGTTATTGCAAGGTGGAACCATTCTCGCCTGTCGTGACCGCAAGGGGACCCTCGATGAAAAAGTTGTTGCTCGCCTCCGCCGCAGCGCTCGCGTTCAGCGCCGCTCCAGCCGCCGCCGACACTGCCCAGATCTTCGGCAATGCCAGCGCCAAAGTGCTGACCCCCGACGCCAACAAGAAGGTCGTCGGCAAGGGCTATTACGCTGACTACTACGGTTATTATGGCTACTACTATTCATATTACGCCAACTATTATGCGTATTATGGATATATCTACTCGAATTCGAGCTATTACTACACCGCTTACTCCTATTCTTACTACGCAACTCAGTACCTCTACAACGCCTACTACTATCAGTACTACAATTCCTGATAACTCCACCGACAGGCCGGATCGCTTCGGCTGATCCGGCTTGTTGCAATCGGTTCCGGCCTGCCCGGTGGATAGGGATTAGGATTGTTGCGTAGAACATCAATTCGCACGGCGTGCCTTGCGGCGCGTTCAGTCGGTGTTTCGCTGGCGGTTCTGATGACCGCCAGCGTTTCTGCCTTTGCTCAATCGAAGGAAGAGTTGCTTGAGCGGCGTATTCAGCAGCTTGAAGCACGCCTGAAACTGCTCGAGGGCGAGGTCAGCAAGCGCGAGAAGGCCAAGCCGACCGGATCGCGGGATCGCGGCGCCGATCGGCAGCAGGCTGCAGCGAGCACGCCGGCGACCGAAGGTGCCCAGAGTGGCGCGCAGCTGCCGCCCGGCCAGCAGAAGAGCACCGTCGCCCAGGAGGCATTCCTGGCGCGCGACAACATCCCGACTCTGCAGAGCAACAAGTTCGAGGTCTCGCAGAGCTTCGATTACGGCCGCGCCACCAGCTTCGTCCAGAACGATCGCAGCTTCCGCGCGACCACGACATTCCGCTATGGCATCAGCAACGATGTCGAGCTCGCCTTGTCGGTGCCGTATTTCGCCTCGCAGCGCCGAACCAACGCGTTCAACCAGACCATCGTCCGCAACCGCTCCGGCTTCAGCGACATCTCACTCCAGGCCTCAGCCAACCTCTGGCGCGAAGGCGAGTGGTATCCCGGCGCCGCACTCAGCCTCGGTCTGTCGATCCCGACCGGTGATGCGCCCTACGATCTGCAGAACCTGCGGGCGGGCCTCATTCCGACCGACCCGCTGGCGCTTAACCAATCGAGCGGCCATTGGGTGCCGCGCGGTGCGGTCCAGTTCTTCAAGACGGTCGACCCGCTGATCCTGTTCTTCGGCGTCGGCGCCGACTATGCCATCCCGAAGACCTTCAACGGCACCAAGATCGAGCCCGGCTACCGCATCACCTACAATATGGGCTTTGGCTTCGCGGTTTCGGAGCGGACGACGCTGGGCCTGTCCTTCAACGGCGCCTTGTCCGAGCGGCTGAAGGTCGGCGGCGTACCGGTCGCCAATTCGGTCAACGAGCTCCTGACGGCGCGCTTCACTCTGATCCAGCGGCTCGGGCAGGATTTCTGGCTCGAACCCGCAGTGACGCTCGGCCTGACCGACGACGCCCCGGACGCCGCGTTCACGTTGTCGCTGCGCAAGCGCTTCTGAGGCCGGCAGCCATGCCGCGCCCTGCCCTGACACGACGTCGCTTCCTCGGTAGCGGCGGCGCCTTGTGCGCCTCGCTCGCGGGAGGCCTTCCGGTGTGGGCCGAGGAGGCTCCGGCTGAGGAAGGCTCGGTACGCCGGCCGAAATCCTTCCTCGACCGCCGATTCGACGGCGTCGTCGGCCAGACCGCCGACTTCACCTGCGGCGCCGCTTCGATCGCCACCATCCTGACGTATTACTGGAACCGACCGACCACCGAGATCGAGGCGCTCGAGATCATCCGCTCGCGCTACACCGCCGAGCAGTGGAAGAATCGCGAAGGCAACGGCGTCTCCTTCGACGATCTGATCTTCGCGGCTAAGAAACTGGGCTTCCAGGCCGCCGGTGCGGAGATCGCGCTGGAGGATTTGCCGAAATTGGCGGCGCCGGTGATCCTGCATCTCGACAAGGGCAAGTTCCAGCACTTCAGCGTGCTGCGCCGGGCCGTCTCCGAGGTGTATTACATGGCCGATTCGATCGTCGGCCAGACCGTGCTGACGCAGGCCGATCTTCGGTCACAATATACCGGCAAAGCATTGGCGATCGCGAAGCGGAAGGCCGACCTGCCGACGGGCACCGCCTTGTCGGCCGTCCGGGACGGCACCTCTGTCTCGCGGATCGTCGGAGACGTCATGCTGCGGGGCTTCGAGCGCCTGCCCCCAGCCCTGCGATGAGGATAGCCATGATTGCAAGACACATTCCCGCACTTCCTGCCGTGCTGGCGCTGTGCGGCACGGTCGCCTTCGTCCATGCCGCAGCCGCCAATGAATGCGTCAAGGTCGCGCCCGGCTCCTACAGCGCCGATCGCAGCATTTCCGGCCCGGACGCTTCCCTGCGGGCCAAGATCTTCGTTTCCGGCGGCAAGCTCCGCGAGGAAAGCTCGGGCCAGGTCGGGCCCGAGGTCAAGATCATGAACGGGCCAGGCCAAGGTACCGTGCTGTTCAATCCGGAGACCAAGGTCGGCTCGCGGCTCCCCGCCCCTCCCCATAACCGCCGCCGCGACATCAAGGTGAACTCCCAGGATCGCGGCGACGGCACCGTCGTCGTCACCATCACCGCCGACGTCAACGGCCAGTTGCAGCAGATTTCGCAGATGACCTGCCGCAAGGACGGCGTCCTGATCGAGGCCCGGCATACCATTCCCGACGAGCAGGGCAATCCGAAAGGCACGCTGGTGATCCGCGACAGCAATGTCGTGGTCGGGCCGCAGCCTGCCTCGCTCTTCGCCGTGCCGGCCGGTATCAAGTTCCTCCGTTGAGGAACGACTGGCGCTCATCACTGGCATGAGCGGTCGGCATCCGAAGGCCAGTTGCCGAACCGGCTGCCATCACTGCGCGGCCGTCAGGATGATCTCGACCCTGATGGCCGGATCGGCCATCTCGACCACGCCGCAGCAGCGGGCCGGGGCGTGGTCGGGATCGATCCAGCGGTCCCAGACCGCGTTCATCCCGGCATAGTCGGACATGTCCTTGAGCCAGATCGTGGCACTGAGGACTTTGCGGCGCTCGCTGCCGCCTTCGGCCAGCAGCTTGTCGATGCGGGTGAGTGCTTCCTGCGTCTGCTGGCCGATGTCGCCGCTGAAATCGTCGGCGACCTGACCGGCGAAATGCAGCGTGCCGTTATGGACGACGACGCGGCTGCGGCGGCCATTGGAATCGATGCGGCGGATCTCGGTGGTCGACACGGCCATCCTCATTCGGCGGGTTTGACGCCCGCCGGCAGGATTGCCGGCGGCACATGACTGGTGATCTCGGGCAGCGGCCCGCGATAGGCTTCGATCTCGACGAGACAGGAATGGGCGCTCGGCCCCTGCCCCAGACGCGAGGTGCCGCGGTCGGGCGTCAGCACGTTCGGATTGCCATGCTTGTCGAGCGCGCCGGGCCGGCCCGGCTCGAACGGGTCGAACCAGGCGCCGGTCGAGAGCTGAACCACGCCCGGGCGCAGCGCATCCGAGATGCGCAAGCCCGCTAGGCAGGCGCCGCGCTCGTTGAAGACCCTGACGATATCGCCATCCTTCAGGTCGCGGCTCGCGGCGTCCTGCGGATGCATGCGCACCGGCTCGCGTCCGGCGATCTTGCTGTCCCGGGCGTGGCTGCCGTGATCGTACTGGCTGTGCAGCTTGGTCACCGGCTGATTCGAGATCAGATGCAGCGGGAAGTGCTCCGCGGCTTCTGCGCCCAGCCATTCCTGCGAAGGCAGCCAGGCGGCGTGGCCAAGGCAGTCGTCGTAGCCAAAACCTGCGATCCGCTCGGAGAAAAGCTCGATCAGCCCGGAGGGCGTCGCGAGCCGGTGCACCTGCGGATCGGCCCGGAAATCGGCCAGCAGCGGCTTCACGACCTCCGGCTCCGGCAGGAACGTCACGCCTTGGCGCCAGAAGCTGTCGAAGTCGGGAATGTCGAGATTGGCCGCGGCGACGCGCTGGCGGGCCAGCCCATAGAGCTGGCGCAGCCAACTCTCCTCGTCGCGCCCCTCGGTGAAGGCCTCCTCGACACCGAGCCGTGCGGCAAGGCCGGAGAAGATCGCATAGTCGTCGCGCGCTTCGCCGGCCGGCTCGACCGCCTTGTGCGAGGCGGCCAGCATCAGGTCGCGATTGGCGCAGACGATGTCGTTGCGTTCGAGCTGGGTGGTTACGGGCAGGACGATGTCGGCATGCCGGGCGGTCGCGGTCCACCAGGGCTCATGCACGATAATCGTCTGCGGCCGCTGCCAGGCCCCGACCAGACGGTTCAGGTCCTGGTGATGGTGAAACGGGTTGCCGCCGGCCCAATAGACCAGCTTGATGTCGGGATAGTTTCGGCGCTCGCCGTTGAAATCATAGGCGCCGCCGGGATCAAGCAGCATGTCGGCGATGCGCGCGACCGGGATGAAATCGGTGACGGGGTTCTCGCCCTGCGACAGCGACGGCCAGGTGATCTCCTGCGCGGCATTGCCGACGCCATTGACCGAGCCGTAGCCGAAGCCGAAGCCGCCGCCGGGCAGGCCGATCTGGCCGAGCATCGCAGCGAGCGTGATCGCCATCCAATAGGGCTGCTCGCCATGGTCGGCCCGCTGCAGCGACCAGGACATCATGACGAAGGTCCGCTTCGCCGCCATCTTGCGGGCGAGCGAGCGAATATCCTCGGCCGGAATCTCGCAGAGCTCCGCGGCCCATTCTGCTGTCTTCGGCGTGCCGTCGGTGGCGCCGATTAGGTAGGCCTCGACTTCCTTGAATCCGGTGGTGCAGCGCGCCAGGAAATTGCGGTCGTGCAGGCCTTCGCTCAAGAGCGTGTGGCACAGGCCGAGCATCAGCGCGACGTCGGATTGCGGGCGCGGCGCCCACCAGTGTGCGCCGGCTTCCAACGCGGTGTCATCGCGGATCGGGCTGATCGAGACCAGCTCGGCGCCCTGGTCGCGGCAGGCCAGGATGCCCTCGCGCAAAGCGTGGCGGCTGAGTCCGCCGGAGGAGACCTGCGCATTCTTCGGCGAGGCGCCGCCGAACATCACGATCAGCTCGGCATGGCCGGCCAGCAGCCGCCAGGGCGTGTGGCCACTGGCGAGCCCTTTCCGGTCGCCGATCACATGCGGCAGGATCGTGTCGGCGGCGGCGAAGGAGTAATTCTGAACCGAACGCGTATAGCCGCCGATCGTGTTGAGGAAGCGGTGGACCTGGCTCTGCGCATGGTGGAAGCGCCCGGCGCTGGCCCAGCCATAGGAGCCGCCATAGATCGCGCCATTGCCATGGTGGCTGCGCACCCGGTCGAGCTCGCCTGAAACCAGCGCCAGTGCCTCGTCCCAGCCAATCTCGACGAAGGGCTCGTTGCCACGCCCGCCCTCGCCAGCGGCATGGCCGCGCTCGAGGAAGGAGCGTCGCACCGCCGGTCGCAGGATGCGGGCCGGGGCGGTGCGCGCCGCAAGCATCGCCGAAGCGATCGGTGAGGGATCGGGATCGGCCTCGAAGGGATCGAGCGCGACGGGACGCCCCGATTCCATACGCACCCGATAGGTTCCCCAATGGGTCGCCAGCGTCTGTCGTTCCGGCTGCGGCAGCATCTCGTCCTCCCGCGCTAGAGCTCGGCCGCGGCGGGCGCGGCGGTGCTCTCTTGCTGGGCTTCGAGCAGGTCCAGCGCGCGCCAGGCGCTGGAGAAATGCTCGACCAGCAACCGCCCCAGCAGCGCACCATCACGCTTGTCGAGCGCCTCGATGATCGCCTCGTGTTGGTTGCTGACGAAGGTCCAGTCTTTCCGCTGCATGATCGCGAGATAGCGCACCCGGTGCAGGCGCAGATTGAGCTGGCCGTGAACCTCGATCAGCGAGGCGTTGCGCGAGGCTGCGATGATGCGCAGGTGGAAAGCCTGGTTGGCCCGGAAATAGGCGAGCTTGTCGCGCCGTTCGAAGGCCCCCACCATCTCCTGCTGCCAACGATGGACGGCGTCGATGTCGTCCTGCTCCGCACGCTCGCACGCCATCTGGCCGGCCAGGCCCTCCAGCGTCGAATAGACCCGCAGCAGGTCACGCAGTTCCACCACGCTCGGATTGGCGACGGTCGCCCCGCGGTTCGGGTGCAGGTCGACGAGGCGCTCGACCGCGAGGATCTTGAGGGCGTCGCGCAAGGGCGTGCGTGACACGGCGAGCTCCAGCGACAGCGGCTGCTCGCGGACCCGCTCGCCCGGCTTCAGCTCGTCATGGATGATCAGCTCGCGCAGATGCGCGGCGATCTGCTGGGGCAGCGGCTGAGCCGCGACCCGTCGCGCTGAGGCTTCCAGCATCGGCATGCCGAACGGCACCGTCACGTTCCCGCCTCCATTCCTGCGCCGCCCCCGGCATCCGCGATTCTCTGCAAGATCATACCCGCTCTCCAGACAACCGGGAGTTGTCCGCAAGAACGGACAATCCGTTCGGTGCGGAGAATTATTTTCCGAAAATTGCGCGTCAAAGAGAATTGACGACATGGAACTTAGCTGTCTTGATTATTGCATGCAATCGACAAAAGCAGGGGCGCGTCAAATCCGACGTTCTTCCTCAGGTTTCGGTCGGTGCATGTCCGGCATGGCAGCTGCGCTCGGGGGCAACGAACGATGCGGCGGATAGACGGAATTCCAGGCATCCTTCTCGGCCTGTGGTCGGTGGCCGCGGTGCTGGTCCATCTCTGGTTCGCCGGCACCGGCTATCCCGAGCCGCTGGAGCTCGCGGCGATCCATCTGGCGCTGTTCGTGCCGCCGGTCTTCCTGCTGTTTCCGGCGAGCGAGCACTCGCCGAAGAACCGGCCGAGCATTCTCGACCTCATCCTGGCGGTCTGCGCCTTCGTGCCGAACGTCTACATCTACCTGAACCAGGAGCAGATCTACGAGCGCACCAGCTTCATCGACCCGCTGACGCCGGTGCAGTATGTGCTCGGCACGGTGATGGTCGCGACCGTCGTCGAGGCGACGCGCCGCTCGATCTCCTACACGCTCGCCGGCCTCGTGGTCGCGGTGATCGGCTACATGGCGATCTGCCATCTGCTGCCGGGCGCCTGGTATTATCGCGAGCTGCCCTTCGCCCACATCACCGAGATCAACTTCCTCTCGGTCGGCAGCGGGCTCTACGGCTCGCTGACGGTGATGAGCGCGACCATCGTCGCCTCCTTCCTGATCTTCGGCTCGCTGATGCAGGCGAGCGGCATGAGCCGGCTCTTCGGCAATTTCGGCGCCCTCACCGGCGGGCGCTTCACCGGCGGGCCGGCCAAGGTCGCGGTGATCTCCTCGGCCCTGTTCGGCACGATGAGCGGCTCATCCGTCGCCAATGTCGTGGTCACCGGCTCGATGTCGATCCCGCTGATGAAGCGGCTCGGCTTCCGGCCGGTCTTCGCCGCCGGCATCGAGGCAGCGGCGAGCGTCGGCGGCCCGTTGGTGCCGCCGGTGATGGGCGCCGCCGCCTTCATCATGTCGGAGATGATCGCCGTGCCCTATTCGGCGATCATCGTCGCGGCGGCGATGGGCGCAGCGCTCTACTACGTCAACATCCTCGCCGCCGTTCACTATGAGTCGAAGAAGCTCGGCATCGGCGCGATCCCGCGCCACATGCTGCCCAGCCTGTCCGACCTCGGGCGCGACGCCCATCTCATCCTGCCGCTCGCCGTGCTGGTGACGATGATGATGATGCGCTTCTCGCCTTATCTCGCTGCATTCTGGGGGACGATCGCGACGGTCGTGGTCGCGGCGTTGCGCAGCCACACCCGCATGGGACCGCGCGCGCTCTTCATCGCGCTGCGCGATGGCGGTTTCCTGATCTCGATGATCGCGGTCGCCGTGACCTCGGCCGGCATCATCACGGCCGCACTGACCGCGACCGGCCTGCTCCTCGCCTTCACCGGCATGATCAAGGCAGCGGCCGGCGGCTCGCTGCTGCTGCTTGCCCTCCTGATCGCCGGCACCTGCCTCTTCCTCGGCGTCGGCATCCCGACCACACCGGCCTACATCATCACCGCCGCGATCGGCGCGCCGCTCATCGCCGAGCATGGCGTGACGCCGATCGCGATCCACCTCTTCATCTTCTACTTCGCCGTCCTCGCCGACGCCTCGCCGCCGGTCGCGCCGGTGGCCGACGCGGCCGCGACCATCGCTGGCGCCCCGCCGATGACGACCGGCTGGTATGCCTGTCGCTTCGCGCTCGGCGGCTTCGTCACCGGCATGGCCTATATCTACGAGCCCGGCCTGATCCTCGAGGGCTCGCTGTTCAACATCATCTCGACGGCGATCGCGCTGTCGACAGGCCTCATTCTGATCTCGGCCGGACTCGTCGGCTACACTTGGGGACCGCTGCCAGCCTGGCTGCGCCTCGCCTATGTCACCGCCGGCAGCCTGTGCTCGCTCGCCTATGTCGTGCCGGTCTGGCAGCGCGGGCTCGCCGGCATCGCTTTGATCGGCGCCACCATCCTGATGAGCCGCATCGCGACTGCGCGCGGCACTGCGCCCGAACTCAAGCCGGCGCTGGTCAGCCATGCCGAAGGAGAACTGCGTTGAACGAGCGGAAGAAGACCTATTATGGCGTGAGCGTCGGCATCCTGATGGTGCGCTCCTATTTCGAGCGCTTCCTCGGCGATATCGGCCATGCCGGCACCTGGGACTTCCCGGTACAGTACCGCATCGTGCATGACGCGATCCCGGCGCGGATGACCGACCTGCACAATGTCGACCTGCTCGACAAGTTCAAGGCGGCGGCGCAGGAGCTGATCGACGCGGGCGTCGACGGCATCACCACCACCTGCGGCTTCCTCTCGATCTACCAGCGCGAGCTCGCCGAGTTCTGCTCCGTGCCGGTCGCGACCAGCGCTCTGCTGCAGGTGCCGATGGTCGAACGCCTGATCCCGGCCTCGAAGCGCGTCGGCGTCCTCACCTACAACGCGGCGTCGCTGAGCGGGCGCTATTTCGAAGGCGTCGGCGTCGCCGCCGACACGCCGGTCGTCGGCATGCCGCAAGATAGCGAATTCGTCCGCTCGATCCGCGACGGCGACAACAGCGTGCCCTTCGATACCTTGCGGGCCGAGGTGCTGGAAGCGGCCGGCCGGCTGCTGCGCGAAAATCCGAACATTGGCGCCATCGTCTCCGAATGCACCAATCTCACCCCTTACAGCGCCGACATCGTCGAGAAGTTCGGCGTGCCGGTCTATGACGCGGTGTCGCTGGTGAACTGGTTCCATGCTGGATTGCGGCCGCGCCGCTTCCGGCAGGACGAGCGCTGAGACGCGCCATGGCGGCAGGGTCCGAGATCGCGATCGTCGGAGGCGGGCTGGTCGGCGCCGCGATCGGGCTCGGCCTCGTGCGCGGCGGGGCGAGCGTGACGCTCTATGACGAGGGCGACATCGCCCATCGCGCCGCCCGCGGCAATCTCGGCAATGTCTGGGTACAGGGCAAAGGGCTGGCGAGCCCGCCCTATGCCGAGCTTACCCGCCGCGCCGCCCTGGGCTGGCGCGACTTCGCCGCCGAACTGACCGACGAGACCGGGATCGACCTGCGCTTCCGGCAGGACGGCGCCTTCTTCTGCTGCTTCAGCCCGGAGGAACTCGACAGGCGCGCCGGCCAACTCGAAGCGGCCGAGGCACGCTCGCAGATCCCGAGCAGCTATGCGCGGGCGAGCCTGTCCGAGATGCGGGCCGACTTCCCGATGCTAGGCGACGGCGTCGCCGGCGCGACCTTCTGCAAGCTCGACGGCATGGTCGACCCGCTGCGCCTGCTGCGCGCTCTGCTCGCCGCCTTCCAGACGCGCGGCGGGCGCTATCTGCCGCGTGCCCGCGTCGAGAGCATCACGCCGGAAGCCGGGGGCTTCCGCATTACCTCCGCCGCCGGCGCAGGCCATGCCGACCGGATCGTGCTCGCCGCCGGGCTCGGCAATGCACGCCTGGCGCCGCAGCTCGGGCTCGAAGCACCGGTGCGGCCGGTGCGCGGCCAGATCCTGATCACCGAGAAATTGCGGCCGTTCATGCCGCGCGGCATCAGCTTCATTCGCCAGACCGAAGATGGCGGGCTGATCTGCGGCGAATCCTCGGAGGAAGCCGGCTTCGAGGAGGCGACGACGCGCACCATCCTGCAGGACACGGCGCGGCGCGCCACCACCGTCTTCCCCTTCCTGCGCGATGTCCGGGCCGTGCGCGCCTGGGGGGCGCTCAGGGTGATGAGCCCAGACGGGCAGCCGATCTACCAGCGCTCGATCAGCCATCCGCAGGCCTTCCTGACCTCGGTCCATAGCGGGGTGACGCTCGCCCCTTTCCATGCCGGCCCTCTCGCCGATGCCATCCGCACCGGCGCCTTGCCCGACGATATCGCCCTGCCCTTCTCCCCGGCCCGCTTCCATGTTCAAGCAACTCGCGCCGCCTGACCGGCCTCTAGTCGGCATCGTCCTGTCCGGCCGCGCCGTGAGCGCGCCCGAGGGCGAGACGCTGGCCGCCGTGCTGCTGCGCGAGGGCTTCGGGCCATTCCGCACCACGCCAACGGGCGGGCGCGAGCGCGCCGCCTATTGCATGATGGGCGTCTGCTTCGACTGCCTTGTCACCATCGACGGCCGGCCGAATCGCCAGGCCTGCCAGGAGCGCGTCCGCGCCGGCATCTCTGTCGAGCCGCAGCAGGGCGCGGCCCTTCTCCCCGCGACCGGGAGCAAGGCATGAGCGGAACCGTCGATCTCGCCATCATCGGCGCAGGCCCGGCCGGCATGGCCGCCGCGATCACCGCGCGTCGGCATGGGCTCACCGTCGCGGTGATCGACGAGCAGCCGGCTCCGGGCGGGCAGATTTTTCGGGCTATCACCGAGCCGGCACCGCTGCCGGCCTCCGTGCTCGGTCCCGACTACCATGCCGGTCGGATGCTGGCGGAACGCTTCCTCGCCTGCGGCGCCGATTACTGGCCGGGCTCGCTGGTCTGGCAGGAAGAGAAGGGCACGCTCGACCTCACCGGACCGGACGGACCGCAGAGCCTCCAGGCGAAGCGGATCCTCGTCGCGGGCGGGGCTATGGAACGGCCCTTCCCAGTCCCTGGCTGGACATTGCCCGGCGTGATGACCGCCGGCGCCGCTCAGATCCTGCTCAAGACCGCGGCCAGCGCCGCGCCGGGCGCCGTCTTCACCGGCAGCGGGCCGCTGATCTATCTCATCGTCGCGCAATATGCCCGCGCCGGCGTCCCGGTCGCCGCTTTGCTCGACACCACACCGCGCGGCGCGCGATTAAAGGCGCTGCGCCATCTGCCGGGCGCGCTGGTGGCGCCGTCCTATCTGCGCAAGGGACTCGGCCTGCTGGCGGAGATCCGGCGGGCGGGCATCAGGGTCGTCAGGCATGTCGAAGCGCTGCGGATCGAGGGTGAAAGCGCCGTCCGCAGCATCGGCTGGCAGGCCGGCGACGCGCGCGGCGAGATCGCGACCGAGACGGTCTTCCTGCACCAGGGCGTGATCCCCAACGTCAATCTCGCCATGGCGTTCGGCTGCCGTCATGTCTTCGACGAGAGCCAGCGTTGCTGGCGGCCGGAGCGCGATCGCTGGGGCCGCTCGAGCCGCGACGACATCCTGATCGCCGGAGATGCCGGCGGCATCCTCGGCGCCGCCAGCGCAGAACTCACCGGCGAAATCGCGGCGCTCGCAGCCTGCGCCGATCTCGGCCGCCTGCCGACTGACAAGGCAGAGCGCGCCGCCGCGCCGGTTTTCGCCAAGCTGCGACGCGAAAGCGCGATCCGCCCCTTCCTCGAAACGCTCTACCGGCCGGCGCCGCAATTCCTCGTTCCTGGCGATGACGACACGCTCGTCTGCCGCTGCGAGGAGGTGACGCGCGGGGCGATCGCCGCCGCTGTCGCCGAGCAATGCCAGGGACCGAACCAGCTGAAAGCCTTCACACGCGCTGGCATGGGCCCCTGCCAGGGGCGCATGTGCGGCCACAGCGTCACCGAGACGATGGCCGCCCTGACCGGACGGTCGCCGGCCGAGATCGGCTATCTGCGCATCCGCATGCCGGTGAAACCGGTGACATTCGGCGACATCGCCGGGCCAGTCGAGCAAGGGAGGAACGCAGCATGAGCAGCAGGCCGAAGCCGGTCTCCTATGAGGAGGCCTCGCCCGAAGCGCAGGCGGTGATCGACGACATCAAGCGCAGCCGCAACCTGCCTGATGTCAACGACTTCTGGAAATACCTCGCAAGCGACCCCAAGACGCTGAAGCGGACCTGGGAGAGCATCAAGGAGGTGATGGCGCCGGGCGCGCTCGATCCGCTGACCAAGGAGCTGGTCTATCTCGCCGTCAGCGTCACCAACAACTGCACCTATTGCATCGCGAGCCACACGGCTGCCGCCCGCAAGGCCGGGATGAGCGAGGAGATGTTCGCCGAGCTCGTCGCGGTGATCGGCATGGCCAACGAGACCAACCGGCTGGTCACCGCCTATCGCGTTCCGGTCGATCCGGCCTTCGATTGAGCCCGGTGATGACGAGCGACATCCAGGCCCGCCTCGCCGCGATCGGCACGCCGACCCTGTCGAGCCAGCTGATCAAGCATGGCCTGCGCCAGAGCTACCTCGCCGGCCCGCGTCGCCTCGTGGGCGAGAGCGCGCTCTGCGGCCCGGCCTTCACCTTGCGTTTCGTCCCGGCCCGCGACGACAAGGCCGTGCCGGCGAGCTATGGCTGGCCCGGCGCGCTGCCGGCCGCGATCGATGCGGCGCCGGTCGGCAGCGTCATCGTCATCGACGCGCGCGGCCATCCTGCTGCCGGCACGGTCGGCGACATCTTTGCCGATCGCCTCAGGCTCAACGGCGTCCAGGCCATCGTCAGTGACGGCGTGGTGCGCGACCTGCCGGGCCTGCGCCAGGTCGGCCTGCCGATCTGGGCGAGCGGGACTGCCTCGCCGCCCTCGATCGGCGGGCTCAGCTTCGCCGGCTGGGGCGATCCGATCGGCTGCGGCGACGCCGCGATCTGGCCGGAAGACCTGATCGTCGCCGACGAGGACGGCGTCCTCGTCGTCCCGCCCAACCTCGCCGAGGAGATCGCCACCGGCGGCGAGAAGCAGAACCGCTTCGAACTTTGGGTGCAGAAGCGCGTCGCCGCCGGCGCGCAGCTCGTCGGGCTCTATCCCGCCGACGAGAAGACGCTCGCCGAGTTCGAAGCAGAAGACGCCGCCCGAACTGCCTGAACCTTAACCCCTCACCTTGATCGGAGCCTCCAGGATGTCACGCCTTCTCCCGCGTCTCTCTTTGCTGGCGCTCTTCGGCGCCCTGTTCGTCGCGCCCTTGCCGGCTGCGGCCCAGAGCAAGAACCTCGAATGGACCTCCGGCTCGCCGGGCGGCGCCTGGTTCACCCAGACCACCGGCGTCTCGACCTTGGTCATGGAGGCGACGCCGGGGGTCAACATCCGCATCGTCCCCGGCGGCGGCAAGGACAATCCGAGCCGCATCCAGGCAGGAATCAGCCAGATCGGCATGGGCATCGACTTCCTCAGCGCCGCGGCGCTGAAGGGCGAGGAGCCCTACAAGCAGAAGCACGACAAGCTGCGCACGCTCGGCTCGACCGGCGTCGACGTGTATTTCATGGTCTATGTGCCGGTGGAGGAGAAACGCTCGCTCGCCGAGATCCTCGCCGACTCCAAGCTCACCATCGGCGTGACCTCGGCCGCGACCTCCGAGCACCTGACATTGCAGCGCGCGCTCGAACACTACGGCAATTCCTTCGCCAAGATCCGCGCGGGCGGCGGCAAGGTGGTGATCTCGGCCTATGGCGAATTGATCCAGGGCTTCAACGACAACCAGTTCAGCGTGCTCTGGACGGCGGGCGAGATCCCCTCGGGCCTGGCGAGCCAGATCGTCGACGGCCGCCGCAAGGTGAAGTTCGCCGCCTTCCCAGCGGAGCTGCAGAACGCCCTGACCGAGAAATTCGGCTATTCGAAGGGCACCATCCCGGCCGGCACCTTCCCCGATCTGCAGAGCGCCGATGTCTCCGTCTCCTCGATGGGCAACATCTACCTGGTCTCCTCAGAACTCCCCGACGACTTCGTCTATGCGATGACCAAGGCGATCATCGCCAACAAGCCGCGCCTGGCGAACATCTACCAGGCAATGGGCCGCTACGATCCTGCCACCGCCTGGAAGACGCAGCCGGTGCCACTGCATCCGGGCGCCGAAAAGGCCTTCCGCGAGGCTGGTTTCCTGAAATAGGGACTTGCCGCCTGCCACTTCACGCCACCAAAATCGGGCTCGCGCATCCCTGCGCGGGCCCGATCAAATTATCGCCCCATGCGCCTGCTCGACTCGGCCGTTCGGAAGGAGGGACAACCATGCGCATAGCACTCGCGGCAATCGCCATCGTTCTCGCCGGCTGCAGCGGGGGCGACAGCTCGCGCGGCGTCGCCAGGAATCTGACCATCGGCACCGAGCAATGCTCGAAATTCAAATGGGGCACGCCGGAGATGGCCGCCTGCCTCGACCGCGCCGCGGAACAGCAATCGGCGACCGTCGCCAGTCCGCAGGATGCCGGCAGCAGCTGATCTCAAGGCGTTTTCGATTTTGTTCCATGCGCTGGCGGTTATCCCGCACCCGCTAAGATTGCTTGTGCGATGCAGCAATAGTTCATATCTAACCCGTGCCGAAGCAACCTCCCCACGTTTCGAAAGGAGCGATCCATGCTGGAACGGCACGATTGTGAGTGTGTGCTCGAGACTGAGCACGACCACGAGGAGAACCAGGAAGCGCAGCAGCAGGACGTCAGCGAAACGTTCTCTCCGCGCGACCACCAGGCAGGCTTCTGGAGCTAGCCAGACAAGGCAAGGCGGAGGGCGCGGCGCCCTCCGCCGGCCAGATTCTCCCTACCCAACCTTCAGTTGCACGACGCCGCCACCTGAATGGCAGCTGAGGCGGCTCCGCGTTATTCGCCCCCTACTCCCCCGTCCATCACTTGCTGGCCATGCGAAACATTGCCCTGCGCGCTTGGGCGCAGTTGGCCAAGTTTGCGTGTCGGCCAGGACATTTCACGCTCACACAGAGCTGCCATTCCCGCGCTCCTTTCACTGCCGCCAGACTGACGTGAGGTTGGGTGGAAAAGGTTCCCTGGGGGTGCGGGTCACGGCATTGCATCCATCCCGCATCGTGCCTCCCCCTGCTCGATCCCGAGTAAGCGCCCGGCCGTCCAAGCCGCGGTGACGCCAGCGACGACACCGTCAATCCTATAGCCGGCAACAAATCTACACCCCATCGCTGCGAACAGCCCGCAGAACAGTTGCAAGGACAGGCCCAACTGGGCTTCTCTTGGTCGTTCGACGATTGCGCTTCCGCTGCTCCAGCCTTCAGGGATGCCGATGCCCGCTGCGTTTTCCTTCGAGGCCCTGAAGGCTGCGGTCGCAGCCGGGGAGATCGATACCGTGATCGTCGCCATGGTCGACATGGCCGGGCAGTTGATCGGCAAGCGTTTCCACGCCGAGCATTTCGTCGCGAGCGCGCATGACGAGACCCATGCCTGCAACTATCTGCTGGCCAGCGACATCGACATGGAGCCGGTCCCCGGCTACGCCGCCGCCAACTGGGCGAAGGGCTATGGCGATTTCGTCCTGAAGCCGGACATGGCGACGCTGCGGCGCATCGCCTGGCTGCCCGGCACGGCGCTGGTCATCGCCGACGTGCTCGACCATCACGGCCATGAGGACGTGCCGCATTCACCGCGCGGGATGCTGAAGAAGCAGCTCGCTCGCCTGAATGCCATGGGCATCAAGGCCTACTTCGCCACCGAGCTCGAATTCTACCTGTTCGACGAGAGCTATGAGGCGATCCACGCCAAGGGCTATCGCGATCCGAAGACGGCCGGCTACTACATCGAGGACTACCACGTCTTCCAAACCACCAAGGAAGAGCCGGTGATGCGGGCGATCCGCAACGGGCTGCATGAGAGCGGCATACCCGTCGAGAACTCCAAGGGCGAATGGGGCCCGGGCCAGGCCGAGATCAATGTCCGCTATGCCGACGCGCTCGACATGGCCGACCGCCATGTCGTGATCAAGAACGGCATCAAGGAGATCGCCCACGCCCAGGGCAAGGCCGTCACCTTCATGTCGAAATGGCGCTACGACCTCGCCGGCTCCTCCAGCCATGTCCACGCCTCGCTCTGGGATGCGAAGGGGGTGAAGCCACTCTTCGCCGACCCGAACGGCGAGCGCGGCATGTCGGAGCTGATGCGCCATTATGTGGCCGGACAGCTCGCCCATGCCCGCGAGATCACCTATTTCCTCGCGCCCTACATCAATTCCTACAAGCGCTTCCAGCAGGTCGGTACCTTCGCGCCGACGCGCGCCGTCTGGAGCGACGACAACCGCACCGCGGGCTTCCGACTCTGCGGCGCCGGCACAAAGGGCATCCGGATTGAGTGCCGGATCGGCGGATCGGATCTGAACCCCTATCTCGCTTTCGCGGCACTGATCGCCGCCGGCCTCTCTGGCATCGAGCAGAAACTCGAGCTGGAGCCGGCCTTCGTCGGCGACGCCTATGGTGGGGCGGAGTTGCGCCAGATTCCCAACACGCTGCGCGAGGCGACCCTGACGCTCGACGGCTCGGCGATGCTGCGGGCTGCCTTGGGCGATGCGGTGGTCGACCATTACGTCCACACCGCGCGCTGGGAGCAGCTCGAATACGACCGCCGCATCACCGACTGGGAACTGAAGCGCGGCTTCGAACGCTACTGAGACGGATAGCCCGACAATGACTGACGTATTGCGCTGCGTGTCGCCCGTGGACGGGCGTGTCTATGCCGAGAGGCCCGCTGCCAGCGATGCCGCGATCGCCGCGGCGCTGAGCGCCGCCCGCGATGCCCAACGCGACTGGCGCCGGCTTGATATCGCCCGCCGAGCCGCGCTCTGCTCCGCCTTCGTCGATGCGATGCTGGCGATGAAGGACGAGATCGTTCCCGAGCTCGCCTGGCAGATGGGTCGGCCGATCCGCTACGGCGCCGGCGAGTTGCGCGGCTTCGAGGAGCGCGCCCGCCATATGATCGCGATCGCCGGGAGCGCGCTCGCGCCCTTGCGGCCAGAGCCGAAGGACAAGTTCGAGCGCTGGATCGCCCGCGAGCCGCTCGGCGTGGTCATGGTCGTCGCGCCCTGGAACTATCCTTACCTCACCGCGGTGAACACGGTCGTCCCGGCGCTGATGGCCGGCAATGCCGTCATCCTCAAGCATGCCGCCCAGACGCTGCTGGTCGGCGAGCGCTTCCAGAAGGCGGCGGAGGCTGCGAGGCTTCCGGCCGGGCTGTTCCAGAACCTCGCGCTCAGCCATGCCCAGACCGGCTGGATCATCGCCGGCCGCGGCGTTGACCAGGTCAACTTCACCGGCTCGGTCAATGGGGGCAAGGCGATGGAGGCGGCGGCGAACGGCACCTTCATCGGCCTCGGGCTCGAGCTCGGCGGCAAGGACCCGGCCTATGTCCGGGCCGATGCCGACCTCGCCCAGGCGGTCGAGAACCTGGTCGATGGCGCCTTCTTCAACTCCGGCCAGTCCTGCTGCGGCATCGAACGCATCTATGTCCATCGCGACCTCTATCCGAAGTTCGTCGACGGCTTCGTCGCGCTGACCAAGACCTACGTGCTCGGCGATCCGCTCGACGAAGCCACGACCCTGGGCCCGATGGTGAAGGCCGAGGCGGCCACCTTCGCCCGCGGCCAGGTCGCGGAGGCCGTGCGAGCAGGAGCCAGGGCGCTGGTCGATCCTGGCCTGTTCGCCCGCGATCGCGACGGCACGCCCTATATGGCGCCGCAGGTCGTGGTCGACGTGAACCACCAGATGGGCCTGATGCGCGAGGAAAGCTTCGCGCCAACCGTCGGCATCATGCCGGTCGCCGACGACGACGAAGCGCTCGCGCTGATGAACGACAGCCCCTACGGCCTGACCGCCTCGCTCTGGACGCAAGATCCGGACGCCGCCGCGCGCCTCGGTGCCGAGATCGAAACCGGCACGGTCTTCATGAACCGCTGCGACTATCTCGACCCGGCTTTGGCCTGGACCGGGGTCAAGGACACCGGCCGCGGGGCGACGCTCTCCCCTATCGGCTACGAGACACTGACACGCCCGAAATCCTTCCATCTCCGCACTGCGTTCTGAAAGAGGCGACCCGTGACGCTGAAGGCCAACTGGAATTACCCGACCGCGGTCCGCTTCGGACCGGGGAGGATCAGCGAACTGGCGCAGGCCTGCCGCGCCGCTGGCATCGAACGCCCGCTGCTCGTCACCGATTCCGGCCTCTCCGGCCTGCCGATGATCAAGGACGCCATCGCGCAGCTCGGCACCGACGGGCTCAAGGTCACACTGTTCGACCGCGTCCAGGCCAATCCGGTGGCCGCGAATGTCGAGGACGGGCTGAAGGTCCTGCGGGACAGCGGCAGCGACGGCGTCATCGCCTTCGGCGGCGGCTCGGCGCTCGATTGCGGCAAGGTCGTCGCCTTCATGGCCGGGCAGAGCCGGCCGATGTGGGATTTCGAGGACATCGGCGACTGGTGGACGCGCGCCGACCCTTCCGGCATCGCCCCGATCATCGCCGTCCCGACCACGGCCGGCACCGGCTCCGAGGTCGGCCGTGCCGGCGTGATCACCGACGAGACGACGCAGACCAAGAAGGTGATCTTCCACCCGAAGATGATGCCGCAGATCGTGATCTGCGACCCCGAGCTCACCGTCGGCCTGCCGGCGAAGGTCACGGTCGGCGCCGGGATGGATGCGCTGGCCCATTGCCTCGAAGCCTATTGTGCGCCGGGCTTCCACCCGCTGGCGGACGGGATCGCGGTCGAGGGCATTCGGCTCTGCAAGGTCTTCCTGCCGCGCGCGGTCGCCGATGGCGCCGATATCGAGGCACGGGCCCAGATGATGGCCGCCGCCGCCATGGGCGCCACCGCCTTCCAGAAAGGGCTCGGCGCCATCCACGCTTTGTCGCATCCGATCGGCTCGGTGCACCACACGCATCACGGCATGACCAATGCCGTGTTCATGCCCTATGTCCTCGCCTTCAACCGCCCGGCGATCGAGGCGAAGATTGCGCGACTCGCCGCCTATATCGGGCTGGAGCCAAGCTTCGAGGCCTTCTACGACTGGATCGTGACCCTACGCCGCGAGCTCGGCGTGCCCGAGACGCTCAAGGACTTCGGCGTCACCGGGATCGACTATGGCAGGCTGGCAAAGATGGCGATCGTCGACCCGACCGCCGGCGGCAATCCCGTCCCCCTCACCGAGACCGCCGCCGAGGCCTTGTTCAGGGAGGCTACCGGCTGATCCAGGGCGGGCGGGCGCGCATCGGCTCGATCCCGCGCGCCCGGTCCATCCTCAGCGAATGTCCTTCGCCGTAAGCCGCGGCCAGTTGCCGTCAGCCCGGGCGATATAGGTCTTCGTCCGGCGCGCCCAAGTCTCGCGTATGCTGAGATCGTAATTGAGATAGAGCCTGCCATCGACGATCGACCAGGCCTCCGGCTCGATCTTGACGAGATAAGCGCGCGACGTGCCATAGGCGCAAAAGCCGCCATAGGCCGGCAGATAGCGCTCCGGATCGGCCTCGAACAGCGCCTTGTGCTCGGCGCTGGCGAAGCGCCAGACGGCGCCGCCATGCCGAACCGAGAATTCCGGCTTGCCGAGCCGCGGGCCGCCATCGCGAAAATAGGCGACGGGGTCATAGCCGCGGATCGCGACGCCGTCCGAGGAGCCGAGCGTATTGACCGGCTGGGGCGTGTCCGCTTGCGCTTCAGCCCTGGCGACGCCCGCGGCGGCGAGCGCCGCGACCGCGAGATGGATGAATGCGCGTCTGTCGAGCATGGCATTCCCCCCGCACTCAGGACCGGCGCGCTTCGAGCGCTTCGAAGACATAGGCCGCGAGGTAGCCGTAGATCGCGTGCCCGACGAGACTCATGGCAGACAGGCGCGGCACGTCGTTCAGGAGGAAGTGCTGCCCGGCCAGAGGCGCGAAGAAGGCGAGCGCGATGAAATAGGTGATCACGCCCCAGATCCAGCCGTCGGCCGGCATGCCGAAGCTCTTCACCCAGCGGGTCAGCAGCCAGTAGCCGAGCGGATAGAACAGGAAGCCGGTGACGAAGTGCAGCAGCTTGGCGGTCGGCGTCGACAGGGTCAGGCCAAACTGGTGCGCAAACAGCGACTTCACCAGCTCCGGCGGCTCCAGCGGATATTCGGCGAACCAGGCGGTGGGCACGGCCGAGAACAATTCCCAGAAGCCGAGGCCGGCGAAGCCACCAATGGCGAGGTTGAACACGGTGCGGGTGGAGGGCAACGCGAAGCCCTGGGTCATGGTCGCGGTAGTCATGGCGTATCCTTTCCGTGAGATCAGTGGGCGATGGCGAGCGGGGTAGAGGCGACTGCGAGCGCGGCGACGAGGCCGCTCGCCGTCTTTCCGAGCCGCCCGAGCGTTTCGAGCCGGCGGCTGGCGAAGCGGTTGTGTCCCTTGCGCCGTGCCAGGCGCTCGAGCAGGACGACTGCGGCGCGATCGTGCTCGCCGGACCGGATCAGGCTCTCGGCATAGGCTTGCTCGAACAGGTCACGCTGGGCGTGGCTGCCTCCGACGGTGAGCAGACCGTCACGGGCGGCGCCGAGCAGGCGGGCCGCCTCGCGGTAGTCGCGCTCGTGGAAGGCGATCAGCCCGAAAGCAGCCAGCGCGCCGTTGCGGGCCGCGTCACGCCGTTCGCCGCTGGGATGGGCCTGCGCATCCGCGATCAAACCGCGGGCGATTGTCTCGGCCTGCGCGGCATGTCCGGCGCCGAGCAGCGACAGGGCATAGTGCAGGTCGGCGAAGACGAGACAGCCATCATGGACGCGGCCTTCCGCCCTGGCGGCGAGCTCCTCCCAGCGCTGGCCGACGTCCACACCGGCGAACTCAAGCCGCGCCAGCAGCGAGGCGCCATTGGCGATATCGCGGTAATCGTCGGTCGACTCGGCCCGGATCTCCTCGTCATAGAGCCGCAGCACCTCGCCGGTCTCGCCGCGTTCCAGCCGGAACAGAGCGAGATGCCAGAAGATGTGGAAGCGCAGGTTGTTGGCGTGGGCGATGTCGCGGCCATCGCCGAGCCAGACGATGCCTTCGTCCGCGCGGCCGGTCATCTCCAGCACATGGGCGACGGCATGCCGCCCCCAGGCGTCGCGCGGGCTCAACGCGACGGCGCGGCGTCCGGCCCGCTCGGCCTCAACATAGAAGCCACGCTCCTCCAGCGCGAAGGCATGGCAGCCATGGACATAGCCGGCGAGCGGATGGCTCTCGCCGAAGCCGGGTGCGACGCGGCGCAAGGTCGACAGCATCTCGACCTGGTCGCCGAGCATGAAGCGGATGCCGTGCGAGAGCTTGAGCGCCAGCACGTCGAAGGGATGGGCGAGGAGGATCGCTTCCAGCCGCTCCGCCGCCCGGCGCGGGGCCGCGTCGAGCCAAAGCGCCAGTGCCTCGACGACCATCGCCTCGCGCCGCGTGACCTGCCGCAGGCGCGCCGCCGCGCGGGCCCTGGCGAGGCAATCGCGGGCCGGACCGAGCAATTCGCTGCGCGCCAGCGAGAGCAGCATCAACCCTTTGGCGGCATGCGCCAGGGCGAAATCCGGATCGGCTGCGAGCGTCCGGGCGAGATGGTCGGGCGTGGCGGCGGCATGGGCGAGCAGCGCTTCAAGCGTATCGTTCCAGGCGAGCCGCGCGGCATCGTTCGCGACGGTGATGCGGTCGCCGGAGAGATCGTGATGCAAGGCGTAGGACATGGGCTGCTCCATTGCCGCGCCGGTGAAGGCGCTCGTCAGGAAGTTCGCAGCAGGTCGATCAAGCGGCGTTCAACTCGCTTCACGGACCCGTGTTGTCAGCGAGGCCGCGGCCGGTTCATGCTGCCGCTCCGCGGCGGGCTTGAGCCTCGGACCCGACCAGGGCGCGCTCTTGAACCAGCCGACGACAAGCGCGGCGGCGAGGATCAGCGCGAAGCCGGCGAGGTTGAGCAGCGCCACCACCGGCTCGCTGCGCCCGGCCATGTCGGCGACCGTACCCAGCAGCCGCGCCAGCACCACGCTGGCAAGGAAAGCCGCGAGCGATTGCCGTCCGATCAGGATGAGGAAATGGCCAGCGCCACGGTCGAGCCGGTCGCGCCAGGGCTCGATCAGGCTCAGAACGAGATAGGCGAGCGCCAGGAAGTGCAGCACCCGCAGGATATGCAGGTCGGTCTTCTCGCTGGCGGGGATGATCAGGTCGCGGATCGCCTGCGCCGCCGGCCAGTGATCGAGGATGCCCCAGAAGGACAGCGGCACCGAGACGAGGATGAAGAGCCCGGCTGCGATCATGAGGCGCCGGTCGCCGAGCCGCGGCACCGGCAGCCAGCTCATGCCGATGAAGAAGCCGATGAAGAAGATCAGCTGCCAGGCGAAGGGGTTGAGGAACCAGCCGGCATCGTTCCAGGGGTTGCCGGGCAGGTTGAGCCCCCACCGCCAGACTGCCGCGTAGAGCCCGACCGCGATCAGGAAGGGCAATGCGGCGTGCAGGCGCCGGCCCAGCATCATCACCGGCACCAGCGCAAGGATCACGAGATACATCGGCAGGATGTCGAGATAGTCCGGCTGCCAGGTGAGCGTGGCGAGGCCGAGCAGCGCGCGTTCCGGATCAGCCAGCAGCGGCGAAAATTGCTGCGCGAGGACGGAGAGGCCGAAAGCACGATCCAGCAGGGCGGCGAGCGCGATCAGCGCCAGAACGAGGCCGATCTGCGCCCAGTAGACCTGCCAGATCCGGTAGGCGATGCGGGCCGTACCGAGCCAGAGGCCGCGCCGGGTGAAGACGCCGCCGAAGGCGAGCGCGCTGGCGAGGCCGGAGCAGAAGACGAAAAGCTCCGCCCCCGAGGAGAAACCGAAGCGTGCGGGTATCCAGGCGTTCCAGCTGTTCGCGGGCAGATGCGCGACGAAGATGATCAGCATGGTCAGGCCGCGGAAGAGGTCGAGCCGCTCGTCGCGAGGCCGCTTCGCCGGCGCGGAAGGGAGCGCGGTCATCAGAAGGCGCCCTCATAGCTGCCGGCGTCGATGCGGCAGGCCAGCAACGTGAAGCCATCGCGTCGGAAGGCTGCCTCAGCCTCGCGTGCGAGCGTCTCTCGATCCTCTATCGTCGCGCCATGCCCGCCTATCGCCCTGGCGATACCGGCGAAGTCGGTCTCGCCGATATCGACGCCAGAACGCGCCAGGCCGAGCTGGCGCTGCTTCAGCGCGATCAGCCCGAGCGCCCGGTCGACGAGCACGACGACGATCACCGGCAGGTTCAGGTCGCGCAAGGTCGCTAGTTCGCCGAGCACCATCTCGAGCCCGGCATCGCCGACGAAGCAGAGGGTCGGGCGGCCGGAGCCGAACGCAGCCCCCGTCGCCAGCGGCAGGGCGCAGCCCATGGTGCAGAGCCCGCTCGATTGCAGCAGGGTGCGCGGGCCGTCGCAATTCCAGATCTGACTGAGCAGGATGCGGTGCGCACCGGAATCGGCAGTCGCAACCGTGCCGGCCGGAGCGATCTTGCGCAGGGTTTCGAAGACGGCATGCGGCCCCCATTCGGCGGGAGCGGTGAAGGCGGCGCGGAAGGCCCCGCGGATCGCCGCGGGCTCGCCGCCCAACCAAGTCGCCTTCGCTGAAAGCCCGTCCGTGAGCCGCGTCAGGATCGTGCCGACATCGCCTTCCAGCAGCAGACTGGAATGATGCATGCCGTGCTGGACCGGCTCGGCGACGATGTCGATGACCGGCTTGCCGGCGGGCCAGGGATTGCGCCAGCCCTGGCGCATCTCGATCGGGTCGTAGCCGGCGAGCACGATCAGATCGGCCGCCTCGATCAACGGCTGGACGATCGCGTCGGCCCTGGGCGAGAGGCCGACGGCGCCGATCACGCGCGGATCGTCCTCGGGAACCAGTCCTTTGGCCTTGTAGGTGGTGAGCAGCGGCGCGCCGGTCGCGGCTAGGAAGCGATCGAGCGCAGCCCCGCCCCGCTGCTCGACGAGATCGAGCCCAGCAATGACCAGAGGCCTTTGCGCTGCGGCGATCAGCGCTTGCGCCGGCCGCAGATCGGCGGGGATAGCGGACACGGCCGACGTCAGCGCAGGCGCCACGCGCCAGACCGTGCGGGCTTCAGCGACAGAGATCGGCAGGTCGATATGGACCGGCCCCGGCCGGCCGCGCCGGGCGGTGGCGGCGGCCTTGGCCACCACGAGGTCCTCGGTGCCGGGGGCGATGCGGAAGCTCGCCTTGACCAGCGGGCGCAGCACGGCCTGATGGTCGAAGACCTGATGCGTATAGCTCTCGGCCAGAGCCTGATCGACGCAGCCGGTCACAAAGATCAGCGGCACCCGGTCCTGCTGCGCATTGGCGACGACGTTGACCGCATTGGCGACGCCAGGGCCGAGCGTCGCGACCAGCACGGGCAGCGCGCCGGTCGCATGCCAGAGCCCTTCGGCCATGAAGCCGGCGGCGTTCTCGTGCCGGGCGAGCTCGAAACGGATGCTGGCGCGCCCGAGCGCGTCAACCAACGCCAGTACTTCGCCGCCGGGGATGCCGAAAGCGTGGGTGGCGCCGGCAGCGGCCAGTTGCGCGGCCAGGAGATCGGCGCCCGTGACGGGTTGCCCGAGGCCGGAGCCCGCCGGCTCCGCCGCTATCCGTTCATGGCGCATCATCTCTCTCCGCTTCGCCGCCGCGGCAGCCATGCGAGAGAGATCGTGCGGGAGGCCGGTTTGGTTACAGGATCACGGAGACGTGAGCGGGCGATGTGCTGTGGAGAGAGGTTCGCCTGCCGGCATCATCAGCCGCCAGGCGCGCTCGACCCAGGCCGGATCGGCCCCGTGGCCGCCGGCATGCAGGCAAAGCTCCAGCCTGGCCTCACCGCCGCAGCCGGAGGCGACGCGACAGGTGAGATCCTGTACTCCGGAAGGGCCGCGGGCGGTTTCGGCCCAGGGCGCCGTGCAGCCGCCCGGCGCGAGGATCGCAAAGCTCCTGAAGACATCGCCCTGCCGCGCTCCAGAGCGCAACGTGCGGCCGACGAGCGGCACCGTCGTATCGCTCGTGCCATGGACATGGATCAGCGGTGGGCGCGGACCATCGCAGCGCTCCGGCAGAGGCTCCCAGAAAGCGCCGGCGATCGGCGCGAAGGCGGCGAACCGCGCCGGCATCCGGCAGGCGAGATACCAGGCCATCGAGCCGCCCTGCGAGAAGCCGCTCGCCAGGATGCGGCGATGATCGACGGGAAAACGCGCCGCGACATCGTCCAGCACCTGTCCGATGAAGGCGAACTCGTCGCGATGTCGCGCCGGCGAGCCGGGATAGGACCAGCTGTGCCCGGCTCCGTCGGGCGCGATCAGCGCGACGCCGAGGCGCCGGGCGACGGCGAGCAGTCCGGGATCGGCGATCGTCTCCTCGGCCGAGCCTTGATAGCCATGGAAATACATGATCGCCCCGACCGGCCGCTCGCTGGTGGCTTGCTGCGGCAGGACGATCCGATAGCTGCCGCTCGCCACGATGCAGCCCGCATCACTGGGACAGGCATCTCCGGATTGCGGCCGGATGGGCTCCTGGGCGCCGGCCGATGCGACAGTGATCAAGCTGGCCAGCGCGCCTGCGAGCCATCGCCTTCTGGCCATCTGCGTCTCCCGGAGAGCAAGGGCTCGTACACCCTCGCGCGAGCGTAACGGACGAGTGCAAGCGCTTCACCATCCCCTCGCAGGCTTGTGAGCCCGCCCCTGCCATGCGACGGACACGCAGATTATTCCCCGTGCGAGAAGCGCAAGGCGTGTCGCTGCAAGAGCTTGAAACCCGGCTCCGACCGATCTTCCTCGCGGCCCTTGCCGGCGATGCCGCGGCCTATCGCCTGTTCCTCGACACGATCAGCGTGCGGCTGCGGGGCTATCTCAGGCAGATGCTGGCGCGCGCCGGCCGAAGCGAGGCGAGCGAGGCCGAGGACGTGCTGCAGGAAACCCTGCTGGCATTGCACCTGGCCCGCCACACCTATGACGCCGCGAGCCCGGTGACGGCCTGGGCGCACGCGATCGCACGCTACAAGCTCGTCGATCATCTGCGCCGCTCCGGCCGCCATGTCGCCAACCTGCCGCTCGACGACGAGGCCTATCAGCTCGCCGGGCCGGTCGATGGTGCGGCGGCAGAGGCGAAGCTCGATCTGGAGCGCGCCATGGCCGCCCTGCCGGAGCGCACGCGCGCCCTGATCGACAGGGTCAAGCTTCAGGGAACGAGCGTCGCCGAGGCTGCGCAGGCGGCGGGCATGACCGAAAACGCCGCCAAGGTCGCGATCCATCGCGGATTGCAGGCCATGGCCAAGTTCCTCTCCCGGCGCGGGGAGCGGCCGGGATGACCGAGGCAGCGCGTAACCTTTCGACGATCCCGAGCGAATTCCCTGCTGAATGGACCAGAGAACCATGCAGACCAATGAGCTGATCGCGGTGATGACCGCGGGCCACCGCCCGGTGGATACCGGCTGGCTGCGCCGGGCCACCTGGCTCTGCGCGCTGGCGGCGCTGGCGCTCACCGCCCTGCTCGTCCTGATCGTCCTGGGTGTTCGCCCGGATCTTGCTGGCGTCTGGTCGACGCCCCCCGTGATCGCCAAGGCGCTGGTCGGCGCCAGCGTCGCCGGCATCGCGCTCGTGCTGTTCCAGCGCAGCCTGCGCCCGGGGCTGAAGCCAGGCAGAGAGCTGCCGCTGGTTGCTCTCCCGGTCGCACTCATCGCTCTCTGGGCGCTAGCCGCACTCTTCCAAGCGCCTTTCGCGGATTGGAGCGCGCTGATCTTCGGCCGCTATTGGCGCGCCTGCCTCGTCGCGGTGCCGCTCTACGCGCTGGTTCCGCTCGTCGTCCTCTTCGGATTGGCGCGTCGCGGCGCACCGGTCGACGGCAGGCTGACGGGAGCCTGCGCCGGCCTCGCCTCGGCCGGACTTGCGACCCTCGCCTACAGCCTGCATTGCCCGGACGACACGGCGCCGTTCCTGGCAACCTGGTACACGATCGCGATCGCGGCGGTCACCGGAATCGGCGCGCTGATCTTCCCGCGGCTCCTGCGCTGGTAGACGAGGCGCCCAGCAGCAAGCGGCAGGTGACTTCGGGCCGATGAGCGGCCCGACCGTTCCGGAAGGCGAACTACTTCGCGGCGGTAGCGTAAGACTGCCAGCGCTTGAGGAACTCGTCACGCTTGGCGGCGGCATCGTCTTCGTCGATGGCGAAGACCTTGATGCTCTCCATGGCGGGCAGCTCGACATGCTTGGAGACGTCGATATCGCTGCGGCTGGGCCGGCGGAAAGCGTTCTCCAGCAGCGCGATCTGGGCTTCCTTCGACAGCATCAGGTCATAGGCGGCCCTGGCAGCGGCGCCGGCCGGCGCGCCCTTGACCAGCACCTGGAACTCCGGCGTCGAGAAGGTGCCTTCGGCGGGATAGAGCAGCGAGATCTCGCGCTGGCCGCCGGCGACATAGGCATAGGCGTTCGACTCGAAGGTGAGGCCGATGGCATATTCGCCCTGGCCGACGGCACGCAGCACGGTCGAGGCGGCGCTTGAGACGGTCAGGTTGGCGGCGAGCGCCTTGAGCCCGTCCGGTCCCATCAGCTTGTCGACGCCCCAGAGGATGGTGAAGGCGGTCGAGCTGTTGGTGGGATCGGCGATGATGATCTTGCCCTTGAAAGCCGGATCGACCAGGTCCTTCCAGGTCTTGGGCGCCGGCTTGCCGCCGAGCTGGTTCTTGTTGACCATCGCGACGACGAGATGGACGTTCGAAGCGGTCCAGAGGTTCTCGGGATGGCGCAGCACTGCCGGAATGGCGGCAGCAGCTGGCGAGGCATAGGCTTCGAACAGCTGCTTGAAGGCGCCGAGCGTGTTGGCGCTGGAGCTCCAGAAGATGTCGGCCTGGGGCTTGGCGGACTCGGCCTCGATGCGGCGCAGGAGCTGGCCCGAGCCGCCGGTGATCGTGCTGATCTTGAGGCCAGGCTGCTTCTCCTTGGCGACGCCGAGCACGGCATCGACCGACTGGGCGTTGTTGGAGGTGTAGAGCACGACGGTGCCCGAGGCGCTCTGGGCGAAAGCGGGAGCAGCCGCCATGCCGGCAAGGCCTGCGAGCACGGCGCGGCGATCGATGAGATGGGTCATGGTCGTTCCTTTCCTTTCGCCTTCCTTGGGAGAACCGGGCGACGAGGCGATGCTGGCCCGGCTTGGCTGTCCGTTCAGGCCTTCGACGAGAACAGGTCGATCTTGAAAACGCGGGTCGCGACGATGATCGGGATCAGGATCACCGCGACCAGCACCAGGCCATAGGCCGAGGCCGGGGCCATCAGGTTGGAGTCGATCAGCTTGTAGATCTGGATCGGCATGGTCTCTCGGCCGCCGGAATAGACGATGATCGAGGCCGAGAGCTCGGCGACGGTGGTCGTCCAGGTCAGCACGGTGGCGGCGGCGACGGCGGGCAGCATCAGCGGCAGCACGACCTTGAAGAAGGTCGCCACCGGCGGCACCCCGAGGCTGATCGAGGCTTCCTCGATCGAATTGGGGATGTTGTAGAGCGTCGAGGACGAGTTACGGATGCCGAAGGGCAGCCGGCGCACGACATAGGCGAGCACGATGATGCTGGCAGTGCCGGTCAGCGGCAGGAAGCCGGTGTTGAAGGACATGATCAGGCCGATGCCGATGATCGTGCCTGACAGCGCCAGCGGCAGCGCCGTCAGATAGTCGAGCGCCGGCGTCAGGATGTTCCGCTTCTTGACGATCAGATAGCTTACGAGGGCGCTGAAGGTGATGCCGATCGCGGTCGCGGCGGCCGAGTAGAGCAGCGTGTTGATCACGGGATCGGGCGCGATCCTGACGAGCCGCTCGACATGGGCCGTGGTCCACTCGCCCCAGCGCATCACCGGGCCGCGCGAGACTGTGAAGGCGCCGACGACGATCGAGCCCAGCGGCAGCAGCGAGACGATGACCAGCACCGCGGCAGACAGGCCGATGACGAGGCCGGGCAGGCCGCGCAGCCTCTCGGCGCGGGCGCCGCGTCCTTGCGTGACCTCGTGGCGGCCGCGCGCCACGATCCAGCGCTGGACGAAGAGCACGATCATCACAAGCGCAATCGAGACGGTGGCCAGCGTCGACTGCATCACCGGGTCGGAGCCGCCCTCGGCGACGGCCGCCTGGTAGGTCAGCACCGAGAGCAGTGGCACGCGGCTGCCGAGGATGGTGGCGGTGGCGAAGTTCCCGACGACCAGGGTGAAGACGAGCAACGCGCTCGCCAGCACCGAGGGCAACACCACTGGCAGCATCACCTTCAGACGCGACTGAGCCGGCGAGGTGCCGAGGCTCTGCGCGGCTTCCTCGAGCTGGACGTCGAAGCCGCGGATGGCGGCGAGCGTGCCGATATAGGTGTAGGTGTAATAGGTGAAGGTCATCACCGTGATCAGGCCGGGCCAGCCGTAGAAGCTCGGCATGTCGATGCCGTGGCCGCCGAGCCAGCGGGTGATGAAGCCGTTGTTGCCGAGCATCATCAGCCAGGTCTGGGCGGCGATGACCTCGGGGATGACCAGGGTGATCAGCGGCAGCACCGCGACGATGCCCTTGCCCGGAAAATCGAAGCGCGCCGTGAAATAGGCGAGAGGCACGCCGATCAGCGTCGTGGTGAGGGTCACCGCGATCCCGAGCACGACGGTGTTGACGATGGCGGCGAAGTACTTGGGATCGCCGGCCAGTGTCACCCAGCCGTTGCGGCTGCCACTGCCGATGGAGCCGGTCAGCACGTTCAGCAGCGGATAGAGCAGGAAGACGGCCAGGATCGCCAGCGCCAGCGCGGAGAGCCAGAACCAGATCGAGCGGAACTGCACGCTCATGACGCGAGCACCAGCGTGCGGGCGGGATCGAGGCCGAGGCCGACAGCGGCGCCGGGCTCGAAACGGTCATGCGCGCCGCTCTGCAGGTCGACCGCGAGCGTGCGGCCGCTGTCGAGCGCGACCTTGTAGCTGGTCTTGCCGCCGAGATATTGCCGGTGCGCGATCCGGCCCGGCAGCGTGCCGGCCGTGCCGGGCTCGGCGAGGAGAATGTCTTCCGGACGGGCGACCAGCATGGCGCGGCCGGCTGCGACCGCTGCCAAGGCACGCGCCGTGATGGTGACGCCGTCGAGCGCGAGCGGGCCGGTCTCGCCGGCCTGGCGGGCCGCCGTCTCGATTTCGACGATGTTGGCGCCGCCGACGAAATCAGCGACATAGCCGGTACGCGGCTCGCGGTAGATCTGCGCGGGGGTGCCGACCTGCTCGAGCCGGCCCTGCTTCATCACACCGATCCGGTCGGACATGGCGAGCGCCTCCTCGCGGTCATGGGTAACGAAGACCGTGGTGATCTTGGCCTCGCGCTGGAGCTCGACGATGGTCTCGCGCACCTGCAGGCGCAGCTTGGCGTCGAGATTGGAGAGCGGCTCGTCCATCAGCAGCACCTTCGGCTGGATGACGAGGGCGCGGGCCAGCGCCACGCGCTGGCGCTGGCCGCCGGAGAGCGCGGCGGGATGGCGGGCGCCGAGATGGCCGAGACCAACGCGCTCCAGCGCCGCCTCGACCTTGGGCTTGATCGCGCTTTCCGACTGCTTGCGGGCGCGCAGGCCATAGGCGACGTTGTCGAACACGGTCTTGTCGGGAAACAGCGCATAATCCTGGAAGACCATGCCGATATCGCGCCGGTGCGGCGGCAGATGCGTCACTTCCGTGCCGCCGAAGCGCATATGCCCCCGCTCGGCCGGCACGAAGCCGGCAATGGTACGCAGCAGCGTGGTCTTGCCGCAGCCGGAGGGGCCGAGCAGCGTGAAGAAGCTGCCCGGCTCGATCGTCAGCTCGAGCCCGTCGATCACCCGTTGGCCGCCATAGGAGACGGCCAGATTCTCGATCGCGATTCCCATCTCGTCATCCCCTCTCAACTGAAAGCTCCGGCGGATCGGCGCCGTCTCGGAGCGGATATGGTCGGCTCAGCGCCCCATGGCGCTCTCGACGAGGCGCAGCATCTCGCGATGGCGGGCCGGATCGCCGGCGGCCATGATCCGCTTGCCCGTCTTGTGGTCGATCGGCTGGCCTTCCCAATCGGTGACGACGCCGCCGGCACCCTCGATGATCGGGCGGAAGGGCGCGAAGTCCCAGAGCTTCAGGCGCGTGTCGAAGGCCGCGTCGGTGCGCCCGCTCGCCAGCAGGCCGAAGCTCATGCAGGCTCCGCCCCAGATTCGCCAGGCCGTGGCCGCGCGCATGGCGTCTAGGGCCGCTAGCTCCTCCGCCTCGAAGAAATCGGGATTGCTGGCGGACAGGATGGCATTGCCGAGTGCTCCGCAGTTGCGCGTGCGGCAGGGGCGGCCGTTATGCGTGGTCGGGCTGCCCTTGACGCCGATCCAGCGGTCGCCGGTGATCGGATGGTCGATGATGCCGAGGATCGGCTCGCCTTCCCGCATCAGCGCGATCAGCGTGCCGTAGACCGGCAGGCCGGCGATGAAGGCGGCGGTGCCGTCGATCGGATCGAGCACCCAGACCAGATCGGCATCGAGATCGGTGGGGGCCTCCTCCTCGCCGATGATGCCGTGGCTGGGAAAGCGATCGGCGAGCATCTCGCGCATGCGCCGCTCGATGCGGGCGTCGAGCGCCGTGACGAAGCTCCTGTCGGATTTGACCTCGACATCCGGGCGAACGGAAGCCGTCTCACGCAGGATCGCCCCGCTTTCCGTCGCGAGCCGCAGCGCAAACGCCAACCACTCCGCCTGATCGCCTTCGGCACGCATCCGCCATCCCCCGAATTTTCTGGAGGCGGCTTAGCATTTGTGGATATATGTGGCAATGTGGATTTTTGACCGATTTATTACCCCCGGCGTTGTGCCACTCTTGCCAGCGGTCTTGCCAGAGGTGAAATGAACCGGTTCGCAGGAGACGGCACCGCATGTGGCAGGGCGAGAGAAAGCAGCGGATCCGCGCGCTTCTCGACACGTTCGGCGGCGTCTCGGTCGAGAGGCTCGCCCACGAGTTCGGCGTTTCCAACGAGTCGATCCGCCGCGATCTGGTGGCGATGGAGCAGGACGGCAGCCTGCGGCGGGTCCATGGCGGGGCGGTCAGCATGCCTGCCGAGCAGGACGCGTCCTATGGGGCCCGCTCCACCGTCCGCCTGAAGGAAAAGCGCGCGATCGCCCTGGCCGCGATGACCCTGATCAAGAGCGGCCAGACCCTGTTCCTGGACGGGGGCACGACGACGGCGGCGTTGGCCGAGGAGCTGAAGAGCGTTCCCGAGCTGAATATCCTGACGAATTCCCTGCAGGTTGCGACGACCATGGCATCGACGCAGCAGAGGACCGGCAGCCGCGTCTTTCTTCTCGGCGGAACGATCGTCCATGAACCGCCGGAGACCGGCGGCGCATCGACGATCAACGACATCTATCGCTACAAGGCCGACCTGGCGCTGCTGTCGCCCTTCGGGGTCGACATGAAAGGCGCGGCGACCAATTTCTTCGAGCACACCGCCGAGATCGCCCGGGCCATGGTCATCAACTCGGCTGGCGTCGTCCTGATCGCCGATCACTCGAAGATCGGTGTGACCAGCCGCTTCCGCTTCTGCGAGCTCGATCGGATTTCCGCCATCGTCACGGACAAGAAGGCGAAGACCTTGCCGGCGTTGGCTGCGCTTTCGAGCGTGGTCGGACGCGTTATCGTTGCCGACGCCTAGAGCAATTCCAGCAAGAGTGCATCGCGGTCCCGCCCGAGGATTTGGCGCCTCTGACAGCGATGCCGAGCCATCTGCCGGTCTCGAATCTGTCGGCCTTGCTCAGGGGACCAACGGGAAAGCCAACATTTTTGCGGCTCTCCGCGGTCACAAGAAAGAGCAGCGGCTGCCGAACACGAAAAAACCGGCCGTCTTGGCCAGTTTGCGGACGTCAGCGAATGCTGGTTGGGGAATGGTGCCGCAAGAGGGATTCGAACCCCCGACCCCCTCATTACGAATGAGGTGCTCTACCAGCTGAGCTATTGCGGCGACGGGTGGGGCTGTATCAGCCCGACCCCGTTTTGACAAGGCAGACAAGTCCACCGGAGGCACCGAATTCACGCCCGGCTGTGGGAATCCCGCGGAGACACCAGCGCGCTCGCCACTCAGCCCTTCTTCAGCTTCTCCGTTTCGGCCTTCTCCTGGCCGAGCGCGACGATGCCGCGGCGGATGGCGCGCGTGCGGGTGAAATGCTTGTGCAGGGTCTCGCCGTCGCCGTAACGGATGGCGCGGGTGAGCAGGGCCAGATCCTCGTTGAAGCGACCGAGCATCTCCAGCACCGCCTCCTTGTTGGCAAGGAAGACGTCGCGCCACATCGTCGGGTCCGACGCCGCGATGCGGGTGAAGTCGCGGAAGCCGCCGGCCGAGAACTTGATCACCTCCGACTGCGTCACCGCCGCCAGGTCCTCGGCGGTGCCGACGATATTGTAGGCGATCAGATGCGGCAGGTGGCTGGTGATGGCGAGGACGAGGTCATGGTGCTGCGAGCCCATCACCTCGACGATCGCCGCCATGCCTTCCCAGAACTGGCGGGTGCGGGCGATCGCCGCCTCGTCCGTGCCGGGCGGCGGCGTCAGGATGCACCAGCGGTTGAGGAAGAGGCTGGGGAAGCCGGCATCGGGGCCGGAATTCTCAGTGCCTGCGACAGGATGGGCCGGGACGAAATGCACGCCCTCGGGCAGATGCGGGCTGACGGCCTCGACCACCGCATGCTTGACCGAGCCGACATCGGACAGGATCGCGCCGGGCTTGAGCACGCCGGCGATCTCCTCCGCGACGGCGCCGCAGGCACCGACCGGCACGCAGAGCACGATGTGGTCTGCATCGCGGGCGGCCTCGATCGCGGTCTCGGCGATCTCATGGCCGAGATCGAGCTCGCGGGCGCGGCGGCGGACATCAACGTCGGCGTCGCTCAGCACGATATGGCGGGCGAGGTTGAGCTCCTTCGCGGCATGCGCGATCGAGGAACCGATCAGGCCGATGCCGATGATGGCGAGCCGCCCGAAGAGCGGCTCGTCGCGGCGCGGCGCGAAGCTCTCGGGCGCGCTCACGCGGCCTTGCCCAGGAACTCAGCCAAAGCTGCAACGACGAGGCGGTTGGCCTCCTCGCTGCCGATGGTCATGCGCAATGCATCGGGCAGGCCGTATGACGCGACCGAGCGCAGGATCAGTCCGCGCTGGGTCAGGAAAGCATCGGCCTCCCTGGCGCTCTTGCCGGCAGCCGCCGGGAAATGGATCAGGAGGAAGTTGCCGACCGAGGGCGTGACGATGAGGCCGAGCTTCTCCAGCTCGGCCGTGGTCCAGGCCAGCCATTTGTCGTTGTGCTCTATCGCGGCAGAGATATGCGCCTCGTCGGCGATCGCGGCGACACCGGCCTCGATCGCCGCGCCATTGACGTTGAAGGGGCCGCGGGTGCGGTTCAGCGCATCGATGATGTGGGCGGGACCATAGACCCAGCCGAGGCGCAGATTGGCGAGGCCGTAGATCTTCGAGAAGGTGCGCGTCATCACGACGTTCTCGCTGGTCGCGACCAGTTCTAGGCCCGAAGCATAGTCGTTGCGGCGGACATATTCGGCGTAGGCCGCGTCGAGCACCAGCAGCACATGCGGCGGCAGGCCAGCCTGCAGACGCTTGACCTCGTCGAAGGGCAGATAGGTGCCGGTCGGGTTGTTGGGGTTGGCGAGGAAGACGATCTTGGTGCGCGGCGTCACCGCGGCGAGGATCGCGTCGATATCGGCCGTCAGGTTCTTTTCGGGCACGATCACCGGCTTGCCGCCGGCGGCAAGGATCGCGATCTTGTAGACGAGGAAGCCGTGCTCGGTGAACACGCCTTCATCGCCATCGCCGAGATAGACCTTGGTGATCAGCTGCAGCAATTCGTCCGAGCCGGTGCCGCAGACGATGCGGTTGGCGTCGAGGCCGTAGCGGCCGGCGATCGCCTCGCGCAGCTTCGTCGCCGAGCCGTCCGGGTAAAGTTCGAGCTTGCCGGAGAGATTGCCATAGGCGGCGATCGCCTTCGGGCTCGGGCCGAGCGGGGTCTCGTTGGAGGAAAGCTTGTGCAGCTTGACGCCGGCCGGAGCCGAGGACTTGCCGGGGACATAGGCCTCGATGTCGAGGACGCCGGGACGCGGGACGGGGCGAGGAGCGGGCAGAGCCATGGGGCTGGACCTTGAAGGAGTGATCAGCGGGCGGATTTGAAGGCGAAGCGGGCGGCGTGGCTGCCGATCTCGGTCAGCTCCTTGAGGCCCGCGGGTTCGAGTGCGCTGCGGATGGCTTCGACCGGGGTTTCACCGGAGGCGGCCACCAGCAGCGCCAGATGCGAGCCGTCGGCGGCGCTGGCCGAGACCTCGGCGAGATGCTGGGCGAGGCCATGGCGAAGCGGCTCCGACCAGCGCTCGACGCGAGCCGCGTAGAGCACGATCTCGCGCACGGCGGCGTCGGTCAGCGGCTTGGCGATGCAGTAGACCGGCGTGCCGGCCGGATGGTCGGGCCGCTCGATGAAGGGCAGGCGCGCGATGATCTTGGGCTGTGCGGGACCGATCAGGTCGCGCCACCAGACGCCGGCGCTGGCGCCCAGGTCCATGCGGAAGATGCCGAGATCGCCGGCCGAGTCCGCCACCGCCGCGATCACGGCGCGGGCATCCTCATGCGTGACGAACGGCACGGTGAAGCCGAAATGGAAGCGGGCGCTGTCGCGCATCGCCGCATCGCCGCCGGAGATGTCGGCATGAACGGAATAGTTCGCCTGCACGAAGGTGAAGGTCGCGATGATGATGCGCCAGATGCTCTCGACCGTATCGAGCGGCAGCAGGCCCTGATGGCGCAGCGCCAGCCGCTTCATCATGTCGGCCTCGCGGCCCGGGCGGAAGGCCGAACCGGACACTTGCGTCTTCTTGATCGCGATCAGCGTTTCGATGATCTGCGAGCGTTCCATCAGCAGGCCGTGCATCGCCGCATCGATGCGGTCGATCTCGCTGCGCAGGTCGGCGAGCGTGGTCGGAGCGGCTTGCGTCATGATGGCCAGACTTCTTTAATCGTGCCGGTCTCTTAGCGGTCACCGAGGGGCTTGGCAAAGCGTTCGCAACGCATCGCCGCGTTGACAGACGGGAAGAGCCGCGCCATCGGTAATGTCCGCTATTACGAACGGACCGGACGACAAGACAAATCCGAATGCCGAACCGGACGCAAGCTCCCGAACTTCTCGCCGACCCGCTGGCCGAAGCCAATCAGCCGTCGAGCCTGCTCGTCCAGTTCGGGCCGGACAAGGCCCTGCAGCTCGATTCCGGCGCGGTGCTGGAGCATTGGCAGATCGCCTACCAGACCTATGGCGAGCTCAATTCGGCGCGCTCCAACGCCGTGCTGGTCTGCCACGCTTTGACCGGCGACCAATATGTCGCGAGCCGCAACCCGGTCACCGGCAAGGGCGGCTGGTGGACGGCGATGATCGGGCCGGGCAAGCCGATCGACACCGACCGCTTCTTCGTGATCTGCGCCAATGTCCTTGGCGGCTGCATGGGCACGACCGGCCCGGCCTCGACAAATCCCGCGACGGGCAAGCCCTGGGGCCTGTCCTTCCCGATGGTGACGATCCGCGACATGGTGCGGGCGCAGGCGCATCTCGTCGACTCGCTCGGGATCGACAGCCTGTTCTGCGTCGCCGGCGGCTCGATGGGCGGGATGCAGGTTCTGCAATGGGCGGCGAGCTATCCGACGCGGGTGTTCAGCGCCCTGCCGCTCGCCACCGCCGCCAAGCATTCGGCCCAGAACATCGCCTTCCACGAGGTCGGCCGCCAGGCGGTGATGGCCGATCCCGACTGGCGCCAGGGCCGTTATCTCGACGAAGGGACGCGGCCTTCGAAAGGGCTCTCGGTCGCGCGCATGGGCGCGCACATCACCTATCTCTCGGAGCCGGCGCTGCATCGCAAATTCGGCCGCAAGCTGCAGGAGCGCAGCGCGCCGACCTTCACCTTCGACGCGGATTTCCAGGTCGAGAGCTACCTGCGTTACCAGGGCATCAGCTTCGTCGAGCGCTTCGACGCCAATTCCTATCTCTACGTGACGCGGGCGATGGACTACTTTGACCTCGGCGCCGACCATGACGGCGTGCTGGCCAAAGCCTTTGCCGGGACGCGGACGCGCTTCTGCGTGGCGTCCTTCACCTCGGACTGGCTGTTCCCGACCAGCGACTCGCGCGCCATCGTGCACGCCCTCAACGCAGCCGGCGCCTCGGTCTCCTTCGTCGAGCTCGAAAGCGACAAGGGCCACGACGCCTTCCTGCTGGAAGAGCCCAACCTGTTCGCGACGACGCGCGGCTTCATCGGCGCCGCGGCGCGGGCCAGGGGGATCTGAGCATGGCGCTGGCGGACACCCAGACCAACCGCATCGACCTGCGGCTCGTCGCCGAGATGGTGACGCCGGGCTCGCGCGTGCTCGATGTCGGCTGCGGCGACGGCGAATTGCTGTCGCTGCTCGCCGAGACCCGCGGCGTCGACGGGCGCGGCATCGAATTGTCGCGCGAAGGCGTCGCCGGCTGCGTCGCGCGCGGCCTTTCGGTCGTCCAGGGCGATGCTGACACCGACCTCGCCGACTATCCCGACGACAGCTTCGACTACGTCATCCTCTCGCAGACCATCCAGGCGACCCGCAATCCACGCGATGTGCTGGAACACATGCTGCGCATCGGCCGGCGCGCCATCGTCTCCTTCCCGAATTTCGGGCATTGGCGCATGCGCACCCAAGTCTTCTTCATGGGCCGGATGCCTGTGACCGACTCCCTGCCCTATGCGTGGTGGGAGACGCCCAACATCCATTTCTGCACGATCCGCGACTTCGTCGCGTTGTGTGACGCCGTCGGCGCGGAAAAGGAACGCGCCGTCGCGCTCGACGTCTCCGGTGGCAAGGTCGGCGTCAGCGCGCCCTGGTGGTTCTGGAACCTCTTTGGTGCACAGGCGGTGTTCTTGCTGAAGCGGGGATAGGCTCTCACCCGTCATGCTCGGGCTTGACCCGAGCATCTCAGGCAGGATGAGGCTCCAATCATCGCCTTCTCGTCACGAAATTCTCGGGTCTGCGCTTCGCTCCGCCCGAGAATGACGGCTCGGTCAGAACGCCTCCTCCCAATTCCGGCTGAGCCGCATCGCCGAATTGATCAGACCGACCATCGAATAGGTCTGCGGGAAGTTGCCCCAGAGTTCGCCGGTTTCGAGATCGGCATCCTCCGAGAGCAGGCCGAAGCTGTTGCGGCGCTGCAGGATGCGGCCGAACAGCTCCTTGGCCTCGTCCTTGCGGCCGATCGCGTGCAGTGCGTCGACATACCAGAAGGCGCAGATCAGGAAGCCGGTGTGCATGAAGCCGAAATCGTCTTCCGTGCCGTAGCGCAGGATCAGGTCGCCGCGACCGAGCTCGCGGCCGATCGCCTCGACCGTAGCAATATAGCGCGGATCATCGGGGGTGACGAAGCCGAGCTCGGCGATCAGCAGCAGGGTCGCATCGAGATCCCTCCCGTCGAAGGTCGAGACGAAATGGCCCTTCTCCTGGTTCCAGATCCGGTCGGTTATGATGCCCTTCAGGCGCTTGGCCTCGCCGCGCCAGTATTCCTTGCGGTCGGCGCGGCCGAGCGTGCCGGCGATGCGGGCAAGTCGGTCGCAGGCCGCCCAGCACATCACGCTGGAGAAAGAGTGGACCACCTCTTTTTCGCGCAGCTCCCAGGGGCCGGCATCGGGCTTGTCGAAGACGGCGATGGCCCGCTCGCCCATGCGTTCGAGCTGGGCGAAGAGCGCCTCCTTGCCCGGCTGGATCAGGCGGCGGTCGAAGAAGGACTGGGTCGCGGCCAGCACGACCGCGCCATAGCCGTCGTTCTGGACCTGCGTCGCCGCGCCATTGCCGACGCGCACCGGCTGATGGCCGCGATAGCCGGCGAGGTTCGGCACCTCGAACTCGCGCAATTCGCCGCCGCGCGTGATCGGATAGAGCGGCGGCAGATGCTCGGCGCCGCTCTCCGAATAGGTATCGACGATGTTGGTGATGAAGCCGAGATAGTCCTCCATCGTCCGCGTCGTGCCCAGGCGATTGAGGGCGTGAACGACGAAATAGGCGTCGCGCAGCCAGCAGAAACGATAATCCCAGTTGCGCTGCGTACCCGGTGCCTCCGGGATCGAGGTGGTCAGCGCCGCGACGATGGCGCCGCTCTCCTCGAAGGAGCAGAGCTTCAGCGTGATCGCGGCGCGGATGACCTCGCGCTGCCATTCGAAGGGAATCGAGAGCGAGCGGACCCAGTCGCGCCAGTAGTCGGTGGTCTTGTCGAGGAATTCGCGCGATGTCGTCTCGATCTCGGCGCGTAGCGCCTCGTCAGAGCCGATGAAGAAGGAGAACGGCTTCTCGACCGCGAACGGGATGCTCTCCAGCACATAGGAGACCGGCGCATCGGTCGTCAGCCGGATCGTCTGATCGGCGCCGACGAAGCGGACATGGTTGGAGCCGCGGGTGATCTCGTCCGGTTCCTCGCCGAGGCCGAGGCAGGGCTTCACCACGACGCGGATGCGCGGGCGCCCGGAGATGCGGCGAACACGGCGCACCAGCTGCGGCGGCCGGAAGAAGCGCTCATAGCGAACGAAGCGCGGGGCGAAGTCGAGAATCTCCAGCGCATTGCCCTGGTCGTCGGAGAGCACCGAGGACAGGATCGCGGTGTTGTCGAGATAGCTCTGCTCGCAACGGGTCATGCCGACCATCTCGATGGCGAAGACGCCCTTCTTCGGTATGGCGTCGCCGTCGTCGATCTGGTTGTCGATCAGCGAGCAGAAGACGGGGTCGCGGTCGAAGCGCGGAAAGCAGCCCCAGACGATGTGGGCACGTCGGTCGATCAGCGCGGCGATCGAGCAATTGCCGATGACGCCGAGATCGAGCGAAGCGACGCGCGGCGAGGCGGTGGTCGTCACAGTCATGCCTGTTCCTGAAGTCAGTTCTGGAGAAAGGTTTCGAGCGTGAGGTCGCCGCCTTCGGCGGCAGCGAGCAGAACGTGATGCAAGGCCGTAGGCGAGGCCAGACGATGACGGGCGCAGGTATGGCCATCGCCGATCCGGATCGACAGGCCCGAGGCCGCATTGACCGCGGCGAAGCCGTCCTCGTCGGTAACGTCGTCGCCGATGAAGACCGGCGTGCGGCCGGCATAGCCGTCCTGCTGCAGCAGCCAGTCGATCGCGCCGCCCTTGCTCGCGGTCGCCGGAACCAATTCGGCGACGGCCTTGCCGCGCTGCAGGCGCATCGACGGGCCGATCTCGGCGGCGACCTGCTCCATCAGCACCAAAGCCTCGTCGGCGAGCGACGGCGCCAGTCGCCAGTGCAGCGCTACCGACTGGCGCTTGTCCTCGACGATGACGCCGACATGGCTGTTGGCGAAGCGGACCATCTTGCGCGTCGCAGCGTGCAGCGCCTCCGAAGGCGCAGCGAGCGGAGCATCGGCGCCGCCGAGACGGATCTGGGCGCCGTGCAGGCCGGCAGCGTCGAAACGATAGGGGGTCATCATCTCGTCGAGCAGGGCGACGGGCCGCCCGGAGACCAGGGCGAGCGCGCCGCCAAGCCGGAGGCGCAGCGCCTCCAAGGCACCCGGCAGGCGCCGGTCGATCTTCACATCCTCCGGTGTCGGCGCGATCTCGACCAGGGTTCCGTCGAAATCCAGGAACAGCGCGATCTGCCCGGTGACGGCAGCGGCTTTTGCGGGAGGTTCAGCGAACCCGGGACTCAGCATCTGTGACATGGCAACCTGGTTAGAGGGTGAAGCGGGCGAAAGGGCGGCGATAGGAGATGGTCCCCTGATCGCCACATTCGAGGTTCAGTTTGGCGCGAGGTCGCCATGATCCGGTCACGGCGGCGACGCGAACCGGCCGGGAAAGCCGGCGTGCACACGAAACATTACGCCTGCCCGCGCGTTCTGTTCCCGCGCCTCTGCGGCGAGCGTCAGCGAAAAGTGAGGCATCATGCGTCTTGTCGTCGTGTCCAACCGCGTCACCATGCCCGAACGGGGCGAGAAGGTGGCGGCAGGTGGCCTGGCGGTCGCGCTGCGCTCGGCGCTCGAACAGCATGGCGGCCTCTGGTTCGGCTGGAGCGGCGCCACCAAAACAGAACCCGCAACCAGCGTGGAGCCGGCGCGGCATGGCAAGGTCAGCTACGCCGTCACCGACCTGACCGAGGCCGAGCGCCAGAGCTATTATCTCGGCTTCGCCAACCGCGCGCTCTGGCCACTGATGCATTACCGGCTCGGCCTGACCGAGTTCACCCGCACCGATTATGCCGGCTATCTCGGCGTCAACCGCCGCTTCGCCCGGCTGCTGATCCCGCTGCTCAAGCCCGACGACGTCATCTGGATCCATGACTACCACCTGATCCCGCTCGCGGCCGAGCTGCGCCGGCGCGGCGTCGCCAACCGGATCGGCTACTTCCATCACATCCCCTGGCCGCCGGCCGAGGTGTTCGGCTCCCTGCCCTTCTCGTCGACCCTGATCAGCACGATGACGGCCTACGACCTCATCGGGCTGCAGACCCAGAACGACGTCGCCAACCTGATCGGCGGGCTGGTCGCGCTTTGCGGCGCACGCCGCGAGGGCAACCGGGTCAAGACCGGCCAGCGCGAGGCGGTGGTGCAGGCCTTTCCGATCGGCATCGATGTCGAGGGTTTCCGCAAACTCGCCCAGGCGTCGGTCCGGGCGGCGACGCAGCCGGTGCGGGCGACGACCGCCCCTCTCGGCAGCCGCAAGCTGGTGATCGGTGTCGATCGGCTCGACTATTCCAAGGGCATCGTGCAGCGGCTGGAAGCCTTCGGGACCTTTCTGCGCAACCATCCGGAATACCGCAGCGAGGTCGGCCTGCTGCAGATCGCGCCGCCCTCGCGCAGCGACGTACCCGAATATGCCGAGCTCGACCGGATGTCGGACGAAGTCGCCGGCCGACTCAACGCCGCGCTCGGCGAGTTCGACTGGACGCCAATCCGCGTGGTGAAGAAGGCCTATTCGCGCAGCGCCCTCGCCGGTCTTTACCGGCGAGCGCAGGTCGGGCTGGTGACGCCGATGCGCGACGGCATGAACCTCGTCGCCAAGGAATATGTCGCGGCGCAGAATCCCGACGACCCCGGCGTGCTGGTGCTGTCGCGCTTCGCCGGCGCGGCGCAGCAGCTCGGCGAGGCGCTGATCGTCAACCCGTTCGACACCCATGAGGTGGCCGAGGCGATCCGGACCGCGCTCGCCATGCCGCTATCGGAACGGCAGCGCCGCTTCGAGCGACTCTACGCGACGATCTCCTCGACCGACATCGACTGGTGGACGTCGCGCTATCTCGCCGCGCTCTCCGGCCTCGATATCCCCAGCGGCGACATCGTGCCGCCGGGGCGGCCCAAAACGCTGCGCAATACACGCAGATCGGGCACGAATACCAACCCCGCACGCGTGGATATGCCTCCTCAGGCCTCCCGACCGACACACGACAAAGGCGGCCCGGCACGCGGCAAGGCCTTGCCGAACGCTCCCTCCGCTGGCTAGAAGCAGCGCGCTAGGGGCAGTCAACCCAGCTTGCGCTTGCGACTCAGCGGTTGCGGTGTCAGGTCTGCGGGGGGTATCCGGCTGAAACAGCCGTGGAGGCGGGCGGAGGGCTTTGTTGATGCGAGGCGCACTCGGGGGATCGGGCGTGCTGCTGCGCCGTCTCCGCGAGGTGATGGCGGCGCCGGTCAGTCCGCAGGAGCGGCTCGACAGGCTCGTCGTCGTGATCGCCGGCAACCTCGTGGCCGAGGTGTGCTCGGTCTATGTCCTACGTGAAGATTCCTCGCTCGAACTCTACGCCACCGAAGGCCTCAACCGCGAGGCGGTCCACCTCACCACCATGCGGGCCGGCGAAGGCCTCGTCGGCCTGATCGCCAGCGAGGCGGAACCACTCGCGCTCTCAGACGCGCAGTCGCACCCGGCCTTCTCCTACCGTCCGGAAACCGGCGAAGAGATCTATCGCTCCTTCCTCGGCGTGCCGATCCTGCGCGGCGGAGCCGTGATGGGCGTGCTCGTCGTGCAGAACCGGGCCTCGCGCGTCTACAGCGAGGACGAGGTCGAGTCGCTGCAGACCACGGCCATGATCATGGCCGAGATGATCGCAGCCGGCGGCCTGAAGGCCCTGTCGAAGCCCGGCGCGACCATCGGGCTCGACCGGCCGATCCACAGCATCGGCACCACGCTCGCCGACGGCGTCGGCCTCGGCCATGCCGTGCTGCACGAGCCGCGCGTCGCGATCACCAACCTGATCGCCGAGGACCCCGGCCGCGAGGTGCAGCGGCTGGAAGCGGCGATCGCGACGATGCGGCTCGCCATCGACGAATTGATCGAGCGCGGCGACGTCGCTCATACCGGCGAGCATCGCGACGTGCTCGAAACCTTCCGCATGTTCGCGCACGACCAGGGCTGGCTCCGGCGCATGCGCGAGGTGGTGATGACCGGCCTCACCGCCGAGGCCGCGGTCGAGCGCGTGCAGTCGGACACCCGCGCCAAGATGCTGCGCCAGACCGACCCTTACCTGCGCGAGCGCCTGCACGATCTCGACGACCTCGCCAACCGTTTGCTGCGCACGCTGGTCGGCAAGTCCAACGGCGTCACGCGCGAGGATTTGCCGGAGAACGCCATCCTGATCGCGCGCTCGATGGGACCGGCGGCGCTGCTCGACTATGACCGCCGGCATCTGCGCGGGGTCGTGCTCGAGGAAGGCGGACCGACCAGCCATATCGCCATCGTGGCGCGCGCGCTCAACATCCCGGTGGTCGGCGAGATCGCCAACGCCACCGCGCTGATCCAGGCGGGCGATGCGGTCATCGTCGACGGCCAGGCCGGCGAGGTGCAGATCAGGCCGCAGCCCGACGTCGAGAACGCCTACAAGGACAAGGCGCGGCTGCGCGCCCGCAAGCAGGAGCAGTACCGCAAGCTCAAGACGCAACCTGCCGTGACCAAGGACGGCGTCGAGATCCAGCTGCAGATCAATGCCGGCCTGCTGGTCGACATGGCCAACCTCGAAGAAACCAACGCCTCCGGCGTCGGCCTCTTCCGCACCGAGCTGCAGTTCATGGTGGCGCCGCACATGCCGACCACGGCCGAGCAGCAGGCGCTCTACGATGCCGTGCTCAAGGTCGCGAACGGCCGGCCGGTGACTTTCCGGACGCTCGACATCGGTGGCGACAAGGTGCTGCCCTATATGGAGCGGCTGGAAGAGGAAAACCCGGCGCTGGGCTGGCGCGCCATCCGCATCGGCCTCGACCGCCCCCGGCTGCTGCGTGCGCAGGTGCGGGCCCTGCTGCGGGCCGGCGCCGGCAGCGACATGAAGATCATGCTGCCCATGGTGGCCACGGTGAACGAGTTCCTGCGCGCACGCACGCTGGTGCGACGCGAGCTCGCCATGCTGGAGCGCGACGGCCGCCCGGCGCCGGCCAGCCTGAAGCTCGGCGTCATGGTCGAAGTGCCCTCGCTGCTGTTCGAGCTGCCGGAGATCGCGCGCGAAGCGGATTTCCTCTCGATCGGCACCAACGACCTGATGCAGTTCCTGTTCGCGGCCGATCGCGAGAACAAGCGTGTCTCCGATCGCTTCGACCCGCTCGGCATTGCCGGTCTGCGCGCACTGCGCAACATCGTGGAGGAAGCCGGCAAGGCGGACTGCCCGGTCACCGTCTGCGGCGAGATGGGCGGCAAGCCGATCGAGACCCTGGCGTTGATCGCGCTCGGCTATCGCTCTTTTTCAATGTCGGCTGCATCGGTCGGCCCGGTCAAGGCGATGCTGCGCGCGCTCGACGCCGGCAAGGCGCGCCAGCGCCTCGATGCCTGGATGTCCTCTTCCGATGGCGCCGCCAGCCTGCGCCCACTGCTCGCCGCACTCGCCGCCGAGATGAAGGTGCCGGTCTAGCGACGCTTCACCCGCCGATCGCGCACGCCTCCCCTTTTTCCGTTCAGATCGTTTCCGCATCATGTCGCTCCAGCTTCCGCAAGACCGCCTCGACTCGATCGTCGCCCGCCATGCCGCGGCGAGCGACGCCATCAATCATGCGACCGAGGCGGCCCGCGTCGTCGAGTTGTCGAAGGAACTCGCCGAGCTCGACCCCGTCGTCGCGGCGATCACGGCCTGGCGCAAGGCTCAGTCCGGGCTGGAGGAGGCGCTGGCGCTGATCGACGATCCCGCCACCGACACCGAGATGCGCGACCTCGCCTATGAGGAGCGCGACGCGGCCAGGGCCGAGATCGATGCGCGCGCCCGCGAGATCCTGATCGCGCTCCTGCCCAAGGACGCCGCTGACGAGCGCGGCGTCATCCTCGAAATCCGCGCCGGCACCGGCGGCGACGAGGCCTCGCTCTTCGCCGGCGACCTCCTGCGCATGTACCAGCGCTATGCCGCCGGCAAGGGCTGGAGCGTCGACGTCCTGACCGAGAGCGAGGGCACGGTCGGCGGCTTCAAGGAAGTCATCGCCGAAATCGCCGGCAAGGGTGTCTATGCGAGGCTGAAATACGAATCCGGGGTGCATCGCGTGCAGCGCGTGCCGGACACCGAGACGAGCGGGCGCATCCACACCTCAGCGGCGACCGTCGCCATGCTGCCGCTCGCCAGCGAGGTCGACGTCAACCTCGACGAGAAGGATCTGCGCATCGACACGATGCGGGCCCAAGGCGCCGGCGGCCAGCACGTCAACAAGACCGAGTCGGCCGTCCGCCTCACCCACATCCCGACCGGCGTCGTCGTGCTGGTCCAGGACGAGCGCTCGCAGCACAAGAACAAGGCGCGCGCCTACGAGCTGATGCGGGCCAAGCTCTACGACATGGAGCGCAGCCGCGCCGATGCCGAGCGCTCGGCCGACCGGCGCTCGCAGGTCGGTTCCGGCGACCGCTCAGAGCGCATCCGCACCTACAATTTCCCGCAGGGGCGCGTCACCGACCACCGCATCAACCTGACCCTCTACAAGCTCGACGAGATGATGCAGGGGCTGGTGCTCGACGAGATCATCGATGCGCTGACGGCGCAGCGCCAGGCCGAGCTGCTCGCAGAGCAAGGCAGCGTGTGAAACCTTCGCCCTTCTCGCGCGTTCTGGACGCACCGACCGTTTTTCATGGGGAGGATATAGAGATGAAAGTCCTGTTCAGCGCCATTGCCCTCGCCGCCGCCGTGGTCTTCGTGCCGGCCTCGGCGGGTGCGCAGGAGCGGACCGCGAAGAAGATTCTCAGCGGCCAGCCGGCGACGCTGCAAGGCGCGAAGACCGAGTCGCAGGCGCGGCGCGATTGCCAGCGTCAGTATCGCGGCGCTAGGGAGAGCAAGTCCGCTTTGCGGATCAAGATCAACGCCTGCGTCCAGGAAGGGATGCAGGGCAGATGACCGGCCGCGAGCCGGGCCAGGGACAGGCTTGACCGGCATCGCCAGACCAACTGATACGACAGCGCCCGTTGCCTTGCCGGCAGCGGGCGAAAGCATGTCTGCAGTTCGGAAGGCGATCGCGCTCGTGTTGAAGCGCGGCGGCATCGCCGATTTCACCTTCGAAGCCCGCATCCTGATCGAAGACCTTGCAGGCGGTGGCGATCCGATCGACGAGGCTGCCGCCATCAGGCTCAACTATGCGCTGGCACGGCGGCTCGCCGGCGAGCCGCTCTGGCGCGTCCTCGGCGCGCGCGAGTTCTGGGGCCTGAGCTTCGCCCTCTCGCCCGGCACGCTGGAGCCACGTCCGGATAGCGAGACCCTGATCGAGGCGGCGCTCGGCCATCTCGCCCCGCGCCGGCACGACAAGCTGCGCATGCTCGACCTCGGCACCGGAACGGGCTGCCTCCTGATCGCGACCTTGCGCGAGTTTCCGCAGGCGACCGGGCTCGGGATCGACCTGTCGCCGGATGCGGTCGCGACCGCGACGGGCAATGCCGCGCGCAACGGCGTCGCCGAGCGCGCCGCCTTTCGTCAGGGCAACTGGACAACCGGGATCGACGAGCGCTTCGACCTCATCCTGTCGAATCCGCCCTATATCGGCAGCGCCGAGATCGCTGGCCTGGCCCCAAATGTGCGCGAGTACGATCCGCTGCTCGCTCTCGATGGCGGCGTGGACGGGCTTACCGCCTATCGCGCCCTCGCGGTCGCCCTGCCCGGTCATCTGAAGCCTGGCGGCCTCGCCATCCTGGAGATCGGCGCCGGACAGGAAGAGGCTGTCGTCGCATTGATGGAGCAGGCGGGCCTGCACCATCTTCAGTCCCACCGCGATCTCGGCGGCCATATTCGCGGCCTCGCCTTCGAGCATCGTCGGTGAGCCGTGCACAGCAAGCTGCGCGAATTTGCTTGGAACAGGCCGCAAAACCAGCTATGCACGCATGGTCTTGAAGACAGTGTCGACAGCACATGACCTTTGGCTGGGCCCTGCTGAGCAGACCAAGCCCTCGGATCACTGCGAGAATCGACGTTACTGACATAGCGAGACCGAGACTTCGAATGCGCGGGACAGCCATTCGGAGAGGGAGCCGGTAAGGCTCCATTGGAAAGAGCGCGTGAAGACCCATATCGGCGCAGAGCCCTTTCAGGTCGAACTTCCTACGCACGGCGTCGCAACCCGCCGCGTGTCACGACGCGCATGACGACCTCAAGGTTGCTTTGAATGAACGGAACGCGAGACAGACGCGAATGAGACCAGGTCAGAACCGGCGCATGCGCGGCCGTAGCAACAATAATAACAATAACAACAGCAACAACGGCAATCGTAAGTCACCCAACCCGCTGCAGCGCAGCTACGAGTCGAACGGCCCGGACGTCAAGGTCAGGGGCACGGCGCAGAATGTGGCGGAGAAGTATCTCCAGCTCGCTCGCGATGCGCAATCCTCCGGCGACCCGGTTGCGGCTGAGAACTATTTCCAGCACGCCGAACACTATTATCGCATTCTGCTCGCTGCCCAGGAGCAGATGACGCAGCAGTTCGGCCACAGCTTCCAGCCGAACCGCGCCTTCGTCGAAGACGCTGACGACGGCGAGGAGGAAGGCGAGGAAGACGTCAACTTCCAGGGTGGCCAGCAGCAGGGCGAGCGCCAGTACAACGGCAATGGCGTGAACGGCCATGGCGGCCAGCGTCAGGAAGGTGAGGAAGGCGAAGGCGGCGGCCAGAACAACGGCCAGCGCTTCGACCGGCCTAATAATAATAATAATAATAATAACCGCCCTGAGCGCAATTTCGACCGGAACGGCCAGCGCCGCTTCGACCGGAACGACCGCCAGGATCGTGGCGACCGTCCGGACCGCGGCGAACGCCAGGACCGCGGCGAGCGTCGCTTCGAACGCCCCGAGGGCCAGAACGGTTCCTACGCTCCGCGCCCCGAGGCTCAGCCCGGTGCCGAGCAGCCGGACATCGCACCCGTCCAGCCGCCGATCGAGCAGCGCCGCTTCGAGCGGCCGGAGCGCCCGGACCGTCCGCCGCGCAGCGAGCGTCCTTCGCGCCGTGACCGCGATGAGGCTCGCGCCAGCAACGCCAACGAGGAGCAGGATGTCGCAGCGGCGCTTCCGGCCTTCCTGACCACGCCGACCCGCGTGCCGATCGCAATCGCGGAGGAGCCCGCAGCTCCGGTCGTCGTTACAGCTGCCCCGGCCGAAGCCGCGGAAGGCGCGCCTGAGGCTGGCGAGAAGCCAAAGCGCCGGGCGCCCCGGCGGCGCTCGCCGCGCGAGGTGATGGACGCGCTCGGCGGTGATGGTGGCGAGCCCCCGGTGGAGTAATCCCACCAGGGACATCCGGATCGTTCAGTAGAGGGCCCGAAAGGGCCCTCTTTCTTTTCAGGCGACGCCGAGTGCCACCGGCTCACTGGCCTCGACCAGAGTCAGCCGCTCGCCCTCGCCGAGCGAGCCACCAGCGATGATCCGGCAATAGATGCCGCAGTCGACATGGCCATAGCCCTTCATAAGCGCCTTCGGGATCTGCAGGTCGCGCGCGCCTGTCACCGGGTCGACATTGGTGGCAGCGCAGCGCTCGATCCGCTTGATCACCTGGAGTCGCAGGCCCGACGGTGCGACGAGTTCGCGGTCGACCAAATCGAGCTCGGCCCAGGCCGGCAGGTCCTCGACCATGATGTTGCCACGGAAGCGCAAAGAGTCGACGGGAACGCCGAGCCGCGCCTCCAGGTCGGCGACGCTGGCGAGGTTGATGATCGAGACAAAGCCCGAGCGTGAATCGGTGAAGCGATAGCCCTCCGGCGCTGCCAGCAGGCGCGGCTCGCCGCGCAGTTCCTCCGGCATGAAGGCTTTGAAGAAGGCACTGAGCTGTTCGCGGCCTGCAGCGGTCTGGGTGGCAGCCCTCATCTCCCGGCCGTCATGGGCGATGACGAGATCTCCGCTGCCATCGTCGTAACGCGTCCGCAGGCGTGCCAGCGACTCGTTGCGCATCAGCATCAGGTATTTGATCTTCGGCTGGTGCACCGGCTCGGCCGGATCGAAGCCCGATGGGCCATTCTCGATGGCAAAGAGCCGATCGCCGGGGAAAAAGCCGCCTGTCGGCAGTTCTGCTTGGCTCAGACGCTCGGGCGACAGGCCTTTGACCGGATAGCGATACAGCGAAGCGACGCGCATGGGCCCTGCCCTTCCGATTGCGAGGGCGGAAAATGCCATGCCGGACACCACGACGCCACCATCGCGGCCATCACGGTCGATGAAAGGATTGCATCGATCCGATCAATGCGGCTGCTCTGCGCCCTCTTCCGCGCCCTCTTCCGCGCCCTCGGCGATCGAGCGCTGGCAGCCCCAGCCCGAGAGCACATCATCGATGGCGTCGACGACGAAAAAGCGGGCCGCATCGCGCTCATAGCCTTCGGCGAGCAGGCTGTCGTAGTCGGTGTGGCTGTGCCGAACATGACTGCCCAGTGCGAGCCAGAGCGCGGTCGATGGCGGCAGCGACTTCATCTGGGCCCGGCCGGCGAGCGCCAGCACCGCCTCGGCATCGAGCAGCGGAATGCCGGGCACGAGCGCCCGCAGCGCCTTGCGAATCGCCTGTTGCCGCTTGGTGCCTACCATGCAGCAGGCTGGCCGCGGCCCTTGATGAAGGTCAATGCAAAAGCTGCGCGATCCCCCTTCCGTTGCGCGAAAGCAACACTATCTTTGGAGGCGAAGGGCTGCCCATCAGGGGGCCCTATCCCTTTGAAAGGCAGCCGGCTCCGCCGCTTCGGGGCGCGACCGGCGGGCGGAGGCAACTGAATGAACATCGAGAAATATACCGACCGGGCTAAGGGCTTCCTGCAGGCCGCGCAGACGATCGCGATGCGCGAGGGCCATCAGCAGTTCGCGCCCGAGCATCTGCTGAAGGCACTGCTCGACGACAGCGAAGGCATGGCTTCCGGCCTGATCGACCGGGCCGGCGGACAGTCGCGGCAGGCCAGGCAGCTGGTCGACGAAGCCCTTGCCAAGCTCCCCAAGGTGAGCGGCGCGGGCGCCAACAGCCTGCACCTGACCCCTGCGCTGGCACGCGTCTTCGACACGGCGGAGAAGGCTGCCGACAAGGCTGGCGACTCGTTCGTCACGGTCGAGCGGCTGCTGCTCGCGCTGGCGATCGAGAAGGACAGCGAGGCCGGCAAGATCCTGGCCAAGGCCGGCGTCACGCCGCAGGGGCTGAATGCCGCGATCGAGGCGATCCGCAAGGGGCGCACCGCCGACTCGGCTTCCGCCGAGCAGGGCTATGACGCCCTGAAGAAGTACGCGCGCGATCTCACCGCCGCGGCCCGCGACGGCAAGCTCGATCCCGTCATCGGCCGCGACGAGGAAATCCGCCGCACCATCCAGGTTCTGAGCCGGCGCACCAAGAACAACCCCGTGCTGATCGGCGAGCCCGGCGTCGGCAAGACCGCCATCGCCGAGGGCCTCGCGCTGCGCATCGTCAATGGCGATGTGCCGGAAAGCCTGAAGGACAAGGAATTGCTTGCCCTCGACATGGGCTCGCTGATCGCCGGCGCGAAATATCGCGGCGAGTTCGAGGAGCGGCTGAAGGCCGTGCTCTCCGAGGTCTCGGCCGCGGCGGGTGGCGTCATCCTGTTCATCGACGAGATGCACACCCTGGTCGGCGCCGGCAAGACCGACGGCGCCATGGATGCGTCGAACCTGCTGAAGCCCGCTCTCTCCCGCGGGGAGCTGCACTGCGTCGGCGCGACCACGCTCGACGAGTACCGCAAATATGTCGAGAAGGATGCGGCGCTGGCGCGGCGCTTTCAGCCCGTCTTCGTCGACGAGCCGACGGTCGAGGACACGATCTCGATCCTGCGCGGCCTGAAGGAGAAGTACGAGCAGCACCACCGCGTGCGCATCACCGACTCGGCGCTGGTCTCGGCGGCGACGCTGTCGAACCGCTACATCACCGACCGCTTCCTGCCCGACAAGGCGATCGACCTCGTCGACGAGGCTTCGGCACGCCTGCGCATGCAGGTCGACTCCAAGCCCGAGGAACTCGACTCGATCGACCGTGAGATCGTCCGGCTGAAGATCGAGCAGGAGGCGCTGAAGAAGGAGAGCGATGCCGGCTCGAAGGAGCGGCTGAAGCGTCTGGAGTCCGAGCTTTCGGAGCTCGAGGCGCGCTCTGCCGTGATCACCGCGACCTGGAAGGCCGAGAAGGACAAGCTCGGCCAGGCGGCGGAGATCAAGACCAGGCTCGACAACGCTCGCAACGAGCTCGCCCAGGCGCAGCGCAAGGGCGAGTACCAGCGCGCCGGCGAACTCGCCTATGGCGAGATCCCACAGCTCGAGAAGCAGCTCGCCGAGATCGAGGCCAGGGGGGATGCGCCGGGCATGGTCGAGGAGGCGGTGACGCCGGACCATGTCGCGCAGGTCGTCAGCCGCTGGACCGGCGTGCCGGTCGACAGGATGCTGGAGGGCGAGAAGGAGAAGCTGCTGCATATGGAGCAGAGCCTCAGCCACCGCGTCGTCGGCCAGGCCGAAGCCGTCGAAGCCGTCTCCAAGGCAGTCAGGCGGGCGCGTGCCGGCCTGCAGGATCCGAACCGGCCGATCGGCTCGTTCATGTTCCTCGGCCCCACCGGCGTCGGCAAGACCGAGCTGACCAAGGCGCTGGCATCGTTCCTGTTCGATGACGACACCGCGATGGTCCGGCTCGACATGTCGGAATACATGGAGAAGCACTCGGTCAGCCGGCTGATCGGCGCGCCTCCCGGCTATGTCGGCTATGAGGAGGGCGGTGCGCTGACCGAAGCCGTCCGGCGCCGACCCTATCAGGTCGTGCTGTTCGACGAGGTCGAGAAGGCGCATCCGGACGTGTTCAACGTCCTGCTGCAGGTGCTTGACGACGGGCGCCTGACCGACGGCCAGGGCCGCACGGTCGACTTCCGCAACGTGCTGATCATCATGACCTCGAATCTCGGTTCGGAGTATCTGGTGAACCAGCCCGAGGGCCAGGACAGCGATGCCGTGCGCGACGAGGTGATGGGGGTGGTGCGCCATGCCTTCCGGCCGGAGTTCCTGAACCGGATCGACGACATCATCCTGTTCCATCGCCTGCGGCGGTCGGACATGGGCGCGATCGTCGACATCCAGATGGCGCGGCTCGGCAAGCTCCTGGTCGACCGCAAGATCGCGCTCGATCTCTCGGAGGAGGCGCGCGACTGGCTGGCGGAGAAGGGCTATGATCCCGCCTATGGCGCACGCCCGCTGAAGCGCGTAATCCAGAAGTCGGTACAGGACCCGCTGGCCGAATTGCTGCTCGCCGGTGCAGTTCGCGACGGCGAGAGCGTGCCGCTGACGGTCGGCCCGGCGGGGCTGATGCTTGGCGAATTTCCCGCGGCCAGCGAGAGCCGGCCGGCGGGCGTGGCGCTGAACTGAACCACAGCATTACTGGAACGACGAAGGGCGCCGCTCACGCGGCGCCCTTTTTCTGTCTAGGGCGTCATTCTCGGCCGTAGCGAAGCGTAGAGCCGAGAATCTCAGGACGAGAAGGCGTTAAGCGGAGCCTCCTCCGGCCCGAGATGCTCGGGCCAAGCCCGAGCATGACGTATGTCATTCCATCCGTGCTGCGGTCCGCATCACCGCCAGCGCCAGCGTCTGCGCTGCCGGCACGATGCTCTCGACCTCGAGGAACTCGTCGGGCGTGTGGGCCATGCCGCCGACCGGGCCGACGCTGCACAAAGTCGGGCAGCCCTGCGCCGCCGTGAAACCGGAATCGGCGCAGCCGCCGGTGTATTCCGCCGTCACCGCGATGCCGAGCCCGGCCGCTGCGTCGCGATAGGTGTCGTAGAGCAGCAGCGAATCCGGCGTCTGCTCCAGCGGCACGAACTCGCCCTTGATGATCAGCTTCGCCGACGAGCCCTCGACCACCGGTGTCTCGATGATGTCGCGGATCGCCTCGACCAGCGCCTCGCGCTGCTTCGCCGTCTTGTAGCGCAGGTCGATCTCGCACCAGGCGGAAGGAGCGACGGTGTTGACGGTCTGGCCGCCGCCGATCAGCCCGACATTGACGGTGACACCGGCTTCAAGGTCGGTCAGCCCCTGCAGACGCGGGATCTTGTGGCCGAGATCGACGATGGCCGAGATGCCCTTCTCGTAATTGGCACCGGAATGGGCGGCCTTGCCGACGAACTCGGCCCGCATGAAGACGCCGCCCTTGCGGCCCGAGGTGATCGACTGCTTGTGGTCGCGGCCATAGTCGGTGCCCGTCGGCAGCCGGCTCGGCTCGGCATTGAAGACGCAGCGCGACTCGCGCGCCGCCGCCTCGATCACCGGCCGCGAGGACGGCGAGGCGATCTCCTCGTCGCTGGTGGTCAGCATCAGCAGCGGCGCCTTGAGGCCGCCATTGGCAGCGAAGGCGGCGGCGACGAAAGCTTCGATCACGAGCCCGGCCTTCATGTCGGCGACGCCCGGCCCATAGGCGCGGCCATCGCGGAGGGTGAAGGGCCGGCGGGTCGGCTCGCCCTCGGGGAAGACCGTATCGCGATGGCCGAGCAGCAGGATCGGCCGCTGGTCGTTCGCGGTCGGGTTGGGCAGGCGCGCCTTGACCGCATCGCCATAGCGTGCATCCGGCACGATCTCGACGGAGAGGCCGTTCGCCTCATGGAAACGAGCCAGCACCTGTCCGGCACGGTCGACGCCGGCCTTGTCATAGGAGCCCGAGTCGGTGTCGACCATCTCGCGCAGCAGATCGATCATCCCCTGCTTGCGCTCGCCGAGCCAGGCGAGGATGCGGGCTTCTTCCTGTGTCGTGTCGGTCATGATGGGCTTCCGGCTGGTGGTGTGGCAGTGAGCTTAGCCAAGCCGCGCGAGCGCCGATAGGAGAGGTACGCAAGGCCGACAGACCTTCGGCGCGGCCGGATCATGCGGAGTTCCCGGCAACAGCGAGCCGGTGGTTAAGCGAAAATTCAGCGTGATGGGACAGGCTGACAAGGGGGACTGGCCTGTCGATCGCTATCGGCCATCTTCCGAACAGCGCTCACAGGCCAATGCCCACATGCAGACCGCTTCCGCCGCGACCTATCTGACGCAGCTGCGATTGCGTGTCGGCGGGGCCCTGACCTTGCTGCTCTGGCTCTTCGTGCCGGCGACGCTGCTGGCCACGTTCGCGACCGGCACCGTCGAACATCTGCCACCTCTGCTGACGACGATCGGGTTGGCAGCCTTGGCGACCCTCGTCTGGCGGCGCGACCCGGCCGGCATGGCAACGCAGATCGTCCTCTCGCTGGGAGCGACCTGCAGCGCGCTCGCCTTCACTTATGCGCTCAAGGGAGCCGAATGGCACGAAGCCGGCCACGCCGTGCTCCTGATCATGCTGACGCTCTCGGCCGGATGGTGTGCCTGGCAACCGCTCGTGGCGGTCACCATCGTCGCACTCGGCCATGTCGCCATTCTCCACTCATCCCTGCCTCAAGCAGGCTTGGCCTTGCAGGACGATGCTCTCTTTTTCGCCTGCGTCCTCATCCAGCTCGGCCTTCTGCTCTGGATCATCCAGCAACAGAACAGGACCCTCGCAACCGCCGGCGACATGGCCGCCGAAGCGCGCCGCGATGCCACGGTGCAGGCCGAGGAGCTGAACCAGGCGCAACTGCGGGACATGGAACGCGAAGCTGCCCGGCGCCAGACGACTCGGGACATCGTCGCCGGCTTCAACACGCAGTTCCTCGCGACGCTCGACACGGTTCTGCAGGATATCCGCGACCTGAAGGGCCGCGCCGCCTCCCTGAACGAGATCGCCGACATCGCCAATGGCGAGGTCACCGCCGTGGCCTCGACCTCGGAGGAATCCTCGCGCAACGTCTCGGACGTCGCCACCGCAACGGAACAGCTTTCGACCGCGATCACGGCGATCGATCGCCAGCTCGCCACCACCCAGGCGCTGGTCGCCGACATGAACGGCAGCGCCCGGACCACCGCCGGCTCGGTCGACGTGCTCGACCAGGCAGTGCAGCGCATCGACGGCATCGTCGCCCTGATCCGCGGGATCGCCGAGCAGACCAATCTTTTGGCCCTCAACGCAACGATCGAGGCGGCGCGCGCCGGGGACGCCGGCAAGGGCTTCGCTGTCGTCGCCGGCGAGGTCAAGAGCCTGTCGCACCAGACCGCGATCGCGACGCAGGACATCGCCGGGCAGATCGCCGAGATCAAGCAGGCGGCCTCCGGCGTGGTCGAGACCATCGCCAAACTGACCGCCGGCATGGCCGACATGGACGAACGGACGATCTCGATCGCGGCGGCGCTGGAGGAGCAGGGGCAGATGACCCATGTCATCAGCCGCAGCATCGCCGAGGTCGCGACCGGCACGGAGTATCTGGCGCAGACCACCAACAACATCCGCGGCTCGGCCAACCAGACCCATGAGGTCGCGAGCGCGGTGCTCGCCTCGACCACGGCGCTCGAAGGCAAGGCCGAAGAGCTCGAAAGCGCCGTTCACCAGTTCCTGCAGCGCGTCTCGGCGGCTTGAGAGCTGATTTCAAAGGGCGCGTACCCTACAAAAAAGGCGCGGGTCGTCCCGGGCGACCGGAGGGAGACCCGGGACCCATTCCGGAACCTTTCCGATAGAGGTTCAGGAATGGATCCCGGATCGGCGCCGCTGACGCGGCTTGTCCGGGATGACACCGGGTGGATGTCGAAATCTACTCCTTGAAAACCCACCCATCATTGTCGATCAGGTTCACGCCGCCACCTCGCGCGCATGAGCGCCGAGATAGGCGATAGCGGCCGCGACACCGCCCTCCCCATGCGGGATGGCTTTTGCCTGCAGCGCCATCTCGACAGCGCTCAGGCTGCCCAGCACCATCGGCGCGTTGACATGGCCCATATGGGCGATGCGGAAGGCCTTGCCGGTGAGATCGCCGATGGCGAGACCGAGCGTGACGCCGCAGACCTCTCGCGCATAGTCGGTGATGACGGTCGGATCGCCGTCGACGAGAATGGTGGTGACCGACGGGGCGCGCTGCGACGGCTCGACGACGTTGAAGCTCAGGACCTGGCCTTCAGCCCATTTCGACATCGCTGCCTGCGTCGCAGCCGCCAGCAGCGCGTGGCGTCGCCAGGCTGCTTCGAGGCCTTCGGTCAGGATCATGTCGAGCGCGGCGCGCAGGCCGAACATCAGATGCTCGGGCGGCGTGCCGCAATGCTTCATGTAGAGCAGCGGGTCCATCCGCGCGGTCCAGTCCCAATAGGGCGTGCGCATATTCGCCTGCCGGTGCGAATGCAAAGCCTTGCCGTTCGCCGCGACGAAAGCGAGGCCGGGCGGTGTCATCAGCCCCTTCTGCGAAGCGGACATCGCGACATCGACACCGAAGTCGTCCATGTCGAACGGCATGCAGCCGAGCGCGGCGACGCCGTCGACCATGTACAGCGCCGGATGGCCGGCGGCATCGATGGCGCGACGGATCGCCTGGATGTCGTTGACCACGCCGGAGGCGGTGTCGATCTGGACCGTCAGGACCGCCTTGATCGCGTGGTCCTTGTCCTGCCGCAGGCGCTCTTCCACCGCGGCGGGGTCGACCGCCGCGCGCCAGGAGCCGGCGAGCACTTCGACATCGGCACCCATGAACCGGGCCATCTCGCCCCAGCCGATGGCGAAGCGGCCGCTGGAGAGCACCAGCACCTTGTCGCCACGCGAGAGGACATTGGTCAGCGCTGCCTCCCAGCCGCCATGGCCGTTGGCCGCGTAGAGGAAGGTCTCCCCCGTCGTGCGGAAGACAGCCTTGAGGTCTTCCAGCAGGGTTTCGGTCAGATCGACGATCGTCCTCGAGGCGAGCTCCTCGGCCGGGCGTATCATCGCCTGGAGGACGCGATCGGGAATATTGGTCGGGCCCGGCATTGCGAGCAGGACCCGGCCATTGGCAACACTCATGAAGACCCCCGCCTTACGCTTCGAATCGGACGCGCTGAACAAACAGCGATCCGACGGCGCGATGCACAAACCCTATGATCGGTGCAGAAATCGTTGCGCGCGGCCTGTCAGCGGCGCGCTTCGGCCGCCATGCGCACGGCAAAGCCAGCGAGCATCGTCGCCATCACCCAGCGCTGCACCAGCGCCCAGAACGGGCGCGTGCGCAGGAACACGGCGATGCCGCCGGCAGCGAAGGTGATCAGCGTGTTGACGCTGACCGAGACCGTGATCTGGATGAAGCCGAGGATGATCGACTGCGCCAGCACGCTGCCTGCAGCCGGATCGATGAATTGCGGCAGCAGCGCCAGGTAGAACATCGCGATCTTCGGGTTCAGCAGGCTGGTCAGGAAGCCCATCATGAAGAGCTTGCGCGGCCCGTCATGCTTGAGCTCGCGGACATGGAAGGGCGAGCTGCCGCCGGGCCGGACCGCCTGCCAGGCGAGCCAGAGCAAGTAGGCCGCGCCGGCCAGCCGCAGCGCGTCATAGGCGAAAGGCACTGCAAACAGCAGTGCGGTGATGCCGAAGGCGGCGCAGAAGACATAGAAGACGAAACCGAGCGCGATGCCGCCGAGCGAGATCAGCCCGGAGGCTGGCCCCTGCGCGATCGAGCGCGAGATCAGGTAGATCATGTTCGGCCCCGGCGTCAGGACCATGCCGAAGGCGAGCAGGATGAAGGCGATCAGGTTGCTCGTATCGATCATGGCGCGCTCCGGCCGCAAGGTGCGCGACCATGGCATTGCCGGCGAAACGCCCGCAAGGCGCAACCCATGACTCGGCTGCATCGCCGCCATCCCGCACCGGCCTCTCTGGCAGCAGGTGGCGGGAACGAGTCGCCGCCTGCCGGGTTCATGGGCATCACCTCGGGGGGATCCGCGCCATGACCTTGTTCAGCCGCCTGCTCTATTCCGGCATCGCCGGCTCCTTGCTGCTGGCGTCCCTGCTGCTGATGGCGGTCGCGATCTCAGGTACTTTCACCGGCTTCCGAACCGGCGAAGGCGCACTCGACACCATGCTCGACGGGATCGGACTGGTGATCATCGCGGTCGCCGTCGCCGATGTCGGCAAGTTCCTGTTCGAGGAGGAGGTCATCGCCGACCGGGAATTGCGGCGGCCGGCGGAAGCTCGCGGCTCCCTGACCAAGTTCATGACGATCATCATCGTCGCGCTCAGCCTGGAATCGCTGGTGCTGATCACCAAGGCGGCGCGCGACAAGCCGGCCGACATCCTGTTCCCGGCCCTGCTGATGCTGGTCGCGGTGGCGGCGCTGGTCGGGCTCGGCCTGTTCCAGAAGCTCAGCCAGCATGCGACGGCGGCTATCCCTGACGATGTCGGGGACGAAGAGGACGAAAGGAAGCCGGACGAACCCGCGAGGGGAAGACTCCAGCGGCCCAAACGGCGAACAACCGAGGCCTAGCTCCAGGCGGGCATCAGCCGCGCAGCTCGACCAGCATCAGGTCGGTATCTTCAGGCTTCGCTCCCGCCGCCGTCAGCATGGCATGAGCCTGGCCGCGGTGATGGGTTTGGTGATTGAAGAGGTGCATGACGAGGATCGGCGCCTGCATCGTCATCTCGCTTCCCGTCAAACCGGAGAACCAGGTCACATTGCCCGCAAGCCACTCCGGCGAGAGGTCTTCCGCCCAGCCCCGGATTGTCTCGTCGAAATCGCGGCGCGCGACCTTCAGCTCCTCCCAGTCCGCGATCATCGAGGCGGACTCGCGGTTGGGCACGGCCGGCTTCGGCGTGCCGGCAAAGCGCGAGAGCCAGGTCTGGTCGGCCCAGAGCAGGTGGCAGAATGTACCGTGGATCGAGCGGAAGAAGGCGCCGCGGTCCTGCCGGCGCGCCTCGTCGGTGAGCATGTCGGCAGCAGCATAAAGGCTGCGGTTCTGCCAGCGATTATAGCGCGCCATGGTCGCGACATAGGCCGTGTCGATCATGGCGCGATCTCCCTTCGATCAGATGATGTTCGCCTCGCGCAGCGGCGTGCCGGCGACGATGCGCTCATGGCCGAGATCGGCGAGATCGAGCGTAAGGTAACGACCGTTGACGATATGCTCGGCGAGGCCGCGGCCGACCGCCGGGGATTGCTGCAGGCCATGGCCGGAGAAGCCGTTGGCGAGGTAGAGATTGGGCACGCCGACGGCAGGGCCGAGGATGGCATTACCGTCGAGTCCGTTCATGTCATAGGGGCCGGCCCAGGCGCGGCCGGGCTTGATCGCCTCGAAGGCGGGCACGCGATGGGCAAGCGGCGCCCAGACATATTCCTCGAAGAAGGACCAGTCGACATCCTCGACATCGGCGTCGGTCTCGACCCATTCGCGGTCGAGTTCCTCCGGCGGCGAGGAGCCGCAGATGAACATCTGCCCCTCATTGCCGCGCTTGCCTTCCGGGCGGACATAGGCGCCGGAGGTGTCGATCAGCAGCGGGCAGTTGTCGACCTCGCCCTTGCAGGTGAAGCTGTAGACATAGCGTTTCATCGACTTGACGGGGATGGCGACGCCGGCAGTCGCGGCGAGCCCGGCGCCATGGGTGCCCGACGCGTTGACCGCGGCGGCGCAGGCGATGCGGCTGCCATCGGTCAGCTCAACGCCGGTGACGCGGCCGCCCTCGACGACATAACCGGTGACCTCACCCTGGCGATATTCGACGCCGAGCGCACGCGCCTTCTTGCGGAAGGCCTGCAGCAAAGCCCAGCCGTCGAACCAACCCTCGCCACTGACGCCATAGGTGCCGCAGAGGAGGTCTGAGGTATTCAGCCAGCCGAATTTGCTGCGCAGCATTTCTGCAGCATAAAGCGCGACATCGGCGCCCTCCTGCTGCTGAAGCGCCTGATTCTGCTGGAGAACCTTACGGCCCTCGTCGCCGGCGACATAGAGATAGCCGCCCTCGTGCAGATCGATCGACGGCGCCTCGCCATCGACCGAGAGGTGCTGGCCGATATTGCGCAAAAAATCGATGCCGAAGAGCGAGACGCGAATGTTCACCGCGCTGGAGAACTGCTGGCGGATCGAGGCAGCCGAGAGCGCCGAGGCCGAGAGCCGATAGGTCGGGTCCTTCTCGGTGACGATGACCTTGCCCTTGAAGCCGGGATCGCTGGCAAGGTGATAGGCGACGGAGGAGCCGATCGCGGCGCCTCCCACGATGACGATGTCGGCCGAGGCTGAGGCGGAAGACATAAGTGACCTGCGCAAGCGGTGGTTCGTGATCTCAGCGCATGAATGACAACTCAACCGGCGCTTGTCGAGTGGCTAGTTCATCCCCTCGCATTCCCCGACGAGCCAGTCGCGGAAGGCGATCACCGCCGGCAGGCTCGCCTTGGCCTCGGGATAGACGAGGTAATAGCCTTCCGGGCCGCGCACCGGCCGATCGACCGGAATAACGAGCGCGCCCGAGCGCAATTCCTCCTCGACCAGGATACGCGGCACGATGGCGACGCCGAGCCCCGCCACTGCCGCCTGCGCCACCATCGCGAACTGCTCGAAGCGCGGGCCCATCAGCGCCCGCTCCGGCGGCAGGCCCTGCTGCTCCAGCCAGTTGGCCCAGGCGCGCGGCCGAGTCGATTGCTGCAGCAGGGGCTGGCGCAGCAGATCGGCGGCCTCCCTGATACCGGCCCGCGCCACCAGCGCCGGGGCCGCGACCGGCACGACTTCCTCGCCCATCAGACGGTGCAGCCGCGCGCCGGGCCAGACCGGGAGCCCGAAATGGATGGCGGCGTCGGCGGCATCATGGGCAAAGTCGAAGGGCACCAGCTTGGTCGAGAAATTGATGGTGACGCCGGGATGAGCCTCGGTGAAGCGCGGCAAACGCGGGATCAGCCAGCGCGTGCCGAAGGTCGGCAAGATGGCGAGATGGAGCAGGCCGGCGCCGCCGCGAAAGGCCATCGCCGAGAGCGTCGCAGCCGCCAAACGCGAGAGCCCGTCGCGCACTTCGGCAGCATAGGCGCCGCCGGCCGGCGTCAGGCTGACGCGTTTCTTCACGCGCTCGAACAGTTTCAGGCCGAGATTCTGCTCCAGCAGCGCGATCTGGCGGCTGACCGCGCCCTGCGTCAGGTTCAGCTCCTCGGCGGCGCGGGTGAAGCTGCCATGGCGCGCCGCCGCCTCGAAGGCGGCGAGCGCCGAGAGCGAGGGCACCGAGAGGCGGCCGGGAACGATCTCCGAGTTCATGATCCCATCTCATCAAGTCGTGAGAACATATCGATTGCGGAGAGCGGCTGGAAGAGGGCATTGTGCAGCCGAACTGGCGGGCTTCCAGCAAGCCACCATCCCTGGATGATCTGGCATCCGGGTCTATTTGCGTTGCTGAAGCTGCGCGATGGCCCGATGACGGCAGGAGCATAGGCGAACGATGACCACCTCCCTTCCGAACGACGCCCTCGCCTTGCTGAAGCGCCTCGGCGTGCCGGAGAGCGCCTATGCCGGCGCCGGCCTTTCCGCCCGCTCGCCGATCACCGGCGAGACGGTCGCGACGCTGCGCGAGACCTCCCCGGCAGAAGCGGAAACTGCGATCGGCCGGGCCCAGTCCGCCTACCTCGCCTGGCGCAAGGTGCCGGCGCCGCGGCGCGGCGAGTTCGTCCGCCTGCTCGGCGAGGAACTGCGCGCCGCCAAAGCCGATCTCGGCCTGCTGGTGACGCTGGAAGCCGGCAAAGTCACCTCCGAGGGCCTCGGCGAGGTCCAGGAGATGATCGACATCTGCGACTTCGCCGTCGGCCTGTCGCGCCAGCTCTACGGTCTCACCATCGCGACCGAGCGCCCGAACCATCGCATGATGGAAACCTGGCACCCGGTCGGCGTCGTCGGCGTGATCTCGGCCTTCAACTTCCCGGTCGCAGTCTGGTCGTGGAATGCGGCGCTGGCTTTCGTCTGCGGCGACAGCGTCGTCTGGAAGCCGTCGGAAAAGACCCCGCTGACCGCGCTCGCCGTGCAGGCGATCACCCTGAAGACAATGAAGCGCTTCGGCCCCGAGGCGCCGATCGGCCTGTCGGAAATCCTGATCGGCGGCCGCGAGCTCGGCGACACCCTGGTTCAGGACCATCGCGTTCCGGTCGTCTCCGCTACCGGCTCGACCCGGATGGGCAAGGAGGTCGGCCAGAAGCTCGCCGCCCGCTTCGCCCGCGCCATCCTCGAGCTCGGCGGCAACAACGCCGCGATCGTGGCGCCGTCCGCCGATCTCGACATCGCCCTGCGCGGCATCGCCTTTGCCGCCATGGGCACGGCCGGCCAGCGCTGCACCACTTTGCGCCGCCTGATCGTGCATGAGAGCGTCTACGATCAGCTCGTGCCGAAGCTCGCCAAGGTCTACGGCTCCGTGAAGATCGGCGATCCGCGCGAAGCCGGCATCCTGGTCGGCCCGCTGGTCGACGAGGCCGCCTATCAGGGCATGCAGAAGGCGCTGTCCGAGGCCAAGACCGAGGGCGGCAAGGTCCATGGCGGCGAAAAGGTCGATGTCGGCTCCGGCGGCTTCTATGTCCGTCCGGCCCTGGTCGAGATGCCCAGGCAGTGCGGCCCGGTCGAGCGCGAGACCTTCGCCCCGATCCTCTATGTCATGAAGTACAAGACGCTGGCCGAGGCGATTTCGCTGCAGAATGCGGTCGGCGCCGGCCTGTCCTCCTCGATCTTCACCCTCGACATGCGCGAGGCCGAGACCTTCGTGTCCGGCGAAGGCTCGGATTGCGGCATCGCCAACGTCAATATCGGCCCGTCCGGCGCCGAGATCGGCGGCGCCTTCGGCGGCGAGAAGGAGACCGGCGGTGGCCGCGAAGCCGGCTCGGACGCCTGGAAGGCCTATATGCGCCGCGCCACCAATACGCTGAACTACGGCACCACGCTGCCGCTGGCGCAGGGCGTCAGCTTCGATGTGGATGCGTGATCGATAAGCCGTCATTCTCGGGCGAAGCGAAGCGCAGAGCCTGAGAATCTCAGGACCAGCCAGCTGGTTTCCGAGATGGTCGGGTCAAGCCCGACCATGACGTTCCAAAAAGCAGGGAGAGCACTATGGCCGAAGCCGCGCGCAAGACCGCCCAGAGCCACAAGCTGGCCGAGTTCAACTGGCAGGACCCCTTCCTGCTCGACGACCAGCTCAACGAGGATGAGCGGCTGATCCGCGACACCGCGCGCGACTATGCGCAGGAAAAGCTGATGCCGCGCGTGGCTGACGCCTATCTCGAGGAGAAGACCGAGCGCGGCATCTTCAACGAGATGGGCGAGCTCGGCCTGCTCGGCGTGACGGTCCCGGAAGAGTATGGCTGCGCCGGCGCCAACTACGTCTCCTACGGGCTCGTCGCTCGCGAGGTCGAGCGCATCGACTCCGGCTATCGCTCGATGATGTCGGTGCAGTCCTCGCTGGTGATGTACCCGATCTACGCCTATGGCGACGAGAACCAGCGCAAGAAGTACCTGCCCAAGCTCGCCTCGGGCGAATGGGTCGGCTGCTTCGGCCTGACCGAGCCGGATGCCGGCTCCGATCCCGGCGGCATGAAGACCCGGGCCGAGAAGGTCGCCGACGGCTACAAGCTGACGGGATCCAAGATGTGGATCTCGAACTCGCCGATCGCCGACGTCTTCGTCGTCTGGGCGAAGTCGGCCGCGCATGACAACCAGATCCGCGGCTTCATCCTCGAAAAGGGCATGAAGGGCCTCTCCGCCCCCAAGATCGGCGGCAAGCTTTCGCTGCGCGCCTCGATCACCGGCGAAGTCGTCATGGACGGCGTGATCGTGCCGGAAGAGAACCTGCTGCCGAACGTCTCCGGCCTCAAGGGCCCGTTCGGCTGCCTCAACCGCGCCCGCTACGGCATCTCCTGGGGCGCGATGGGCGCCGCCGAGGACTGCTTCCACCGCGCCCGGCAATACGGGCTCGACCGCAAGCAGTTCAACAAGCCCCTCGCCCAGACGCAGCTCTACCAGAAGAAGCTCGCCGACATGGTGACCGAGATCACGCTCGGCCTGCAGGGTTCGCTGCGCGTTGGCCGCCTGCTCGACGCCGGTCAAATGGCGCCGGAGATGATCAGCCTCGTCAAGCGCAACAATTGCGGCAAGGCGCTCGACATCGCCCGCCAGGCCCGCGACATGCACGGCGGCAACGGCATCTCGATCGAGTACCATGTCATGCGCCATGCGGCGAACCTCGAGACGGTCAACACCTATGAGGGCACGCACGACGTCCACGCGCTGATCCTCGGCCGGGCCGTCACCGGGCTGCAGGCGTTCTTCTGATCCACGTCGTCATGGCCGGGCTTGACCCGGCCATCTCTCCCCGAACCATACTCCCGAAGAGATGGTCGGCTCAAGGCCGACCATGACGACGTGGATCAGTCGATGTCCAACACCCCTCCCCTCGCCGGCCTGCGCGTCCTTGAACTGGCGCGCATCCTTGCCGGGCCCTGGATCGGCCAGCTGCTTGCCGATCTCGGCGCCGATGTCGTCAAGGTCGAGGCACCCGAGGGTGACGACACCCGCAAATGGGGGCCGCCCTTCGTCGAGGGCGCCGGCGACGAGCATCTCTCGGCCGCCTATTTCCACTCGGCCAATCGCGGCAAGCGTTCGATCACGGCCGATTTCCGCACGGAAGAGGGCCAGGCGCTGGTTCATCGCCTCGCCGCCCATGCCGACGTGGCGATCGAGAACTTCAAGGTCGGCGGGCTCGTCAAATACGGGCTCGACGCCGCCTCGATGCGCAAGGCCTATCCGCGGCTGATCTATTGCTCGGTCACCGGCTTCGGCCAAGACGGCCCCTATGCGCCGCGCGCCGGCTACGACTTCCTGGTCCAGGGAATGGGCGGCCCGATGTCGGTCACCGGCGAGCCCCAGGGCGCGCCGATGAAGGCGGGCTATGCCGTCGCCGACATCTATACCGGTCTTTATGCCACCACCGGCATCCTCGCCGCGCTGCGCCGGCGCGATGCGACTGGCGAAGGCGCGGTGCTCGACATGGCGCTGCTCGATGCCCAGGTTGCCGTGCTCGGCAACCAGGCGATGAACTACCTCACCTCCGCCAAGGCGCCGCAGCGCCTTGGCAACGCCCACCCAAACATCGTGCCCTATGACGTCTTCCCGGTGGCGGACGGGCACATCATCATCGCCACCGGCAATGACGGGCAGTGGCGCAAGCTCTGCGAGGTGGTCGGCGATGCCGGCTTCGCAGCCGAGCCCGACTATCTCGACAACCGCTCACGCGTCGCCAACCGCGTCGCCCTGACGGTGCGCCTCAATGCGCTGACCGGCCGTTTCGCCAAGCTCGACCTCTTGGCGAAGCTGGAGGCGGTCGGGGTGCCGGCCGGCCCGATCAACACGATCGAGGAGGTCTTCGCCGACCCGCAGGTCAAGGCCCGTGGTGTGCGCGTCGATCTGAAGAACCCGGCGGCCAAAGCCGGCTCGACCCCGACCGTCGCCTCGCCGATCGTGCTCGACGGCGTCAGGCAGGTCGCGAGCCGTCCGAGCCCGCGCCTCGGCGAGCATGCCGAGGAAATCCTGAACGATCCGGCCTGGGGAGGGCCGCACAATGGCTGAGCGCACTGGCGGGCAGATCCTCGTCGACCAACTCCTGATCCACGGCGCGACCGACGCCTTCTGCGTGCCGGGCGAGAGCTATCTTGCCGTGCTCGACGCGCTGCACGACGCCGACATGAAGGTCACCATCTGCCGGGCCGAGGGCGGCGCGGCGATGATGGCGGAGGCCGCCGGCAAGCTGACCGGCAAGCCCGGCATCTGCTTCGTGACGCGCGGCCCCGGCGCGACCAACGCCTCACCCGGCATCCATATCGCCGACCAGGATTCGACGCCGATGATCCTGTTCGTCGGCCAGATCGAGCGCGGCATGCGCGAGCGCGAGGCCTTCCAGGAGCTCGACTACCGCGCCGTCTTCGGCACGATGACGAAATGGGCGACCGAGATCGACGATGCCGCGCGCATCCCCGAGATCATCAGCCGCGCCTTCCATGTCGCGACCGCCGGCCGCCCCGGCCCGGTGGTGATCGCGCTGCCGGAAGACGTGCTGACCGACCTCGCCGACGTGCCGGACGCAGCGCCCTACCAGGTCACCGAGACACATCCCTCGCTCTCGCAGACCATCGACCTGCAGAAGCGGCTCTGGGCGGCCAAGGCACCGATCGCCATCCTCGGCGGTTCGCGCTGGGACCCGCAGGCGATCGCACGCTTCCAGCGCTTCGCCGAGCGTTTCGACCTCCCGGTCGCGGTCTCGTTCCGCCGGCAGATGCTGTTCCCGGCCGACCATCCGAACTTCGCCGGGGATCTCGGCATCGGCCCCAATCCGAAGCTCCTGAAGCGCATCCAGGACAGCGACCTCGTACTCCTGGTCGGCGGGCGTCTCTCCGAGATGCCGAGCCAGTCCTACACGCTGTTCGGCATTCCCAATCCTGGCCGGCCGCTGGTGCATGTCCATCCCGATGCGGAAGAGCTCGGCCGCGTCTACCGACCGGAGCTGGCGATCAACGCCTCGCCGACCGCCTTCTGCGCGGCGCTCGAGACGGTGCATCCGCCGCAGGTGATCCCGTGGGCTGGCGCGGCCGCCGAGGCACATGACGCCTATCTCGCCTGGAGCGAGCAGCCGGCGCCGGTGCCCGGCAAGTTCCACCCCGGCGAGATGGTGACCTGGCTGCGCCGCAACATCCCGGCCGACGCCATCATGTGCAACGGCGCCGGCAATTACGCGACCTGGGTGCACCGCTTCCATCGCTTCACCAAGTTCGCGACGCAGCTCGCGCCGACCTCGGGCTCGATGGGTTATGGCGCGCCGGCGGCGATCGGCGCCAAGCGGTTATTCCCTGAGCGGACGGTGATCGCCTTTGCCGGCGATGGCTGCTTCCTGATGAACGGCCAGGATTTCGCGACGGCGGTGCAGTACGACCTGCCGGTGATCGTCATCGTCGTCGATAACGGCATGTACGGCACGATCCGCATGCACCAGGAGAAGCATTATCCCGGCCGCGTCTCGGCGACGATGCTGAAGAACCCCGACTTCGCCGCCTATGCCAAGGCCTTCGGCGGCCATGGCGAGCGGGTCGAGACGACCGAGGAGTTCGCGCCGGCCTTCGAGCGCGCCGTCGCCAGCGGCAAGCCGGCGATCATCCATTGCCTGCTCGATCCCGAGGCGATCACCCCGGCGAAATCGCTCTCGACCATCCGCGCCGAGGCGCTGGAGGCTCAGGGCAAGGGCTGATCGCGACCGAACCAGATCCGGCGCATCAGCCCGTCCTTCAGCACGAACTGATGGAACAGGGCCGCGCCGGCATGGATCGCGGCGAGCACGGCCAGCGTGGTGAAGAGCGCCTCGTGCAGGCGCAGCATCGCCTCGTAGATCGCCTTGTCCGGGCCGATCGGGTGCGGCACGGCGATCCAGCCATAGAACAGCGTCGGGATCTGGATCGGCGCCGCCGAGACCATCAGCAGGCCGGTCAGCGGCAGCGCGAGCAGGCAGAGATAAAGCCCGGCCCGGACGCTTGCCGCGGCGAGCGCCTGCCAAGCCGGCAGGGCGAGCGACTGCGGCTCCGGCAAGGCCAGCCGCAACAGGAGGCGCAGGAAGACGAGCGCCGCGACCGTGAGCCCGATGGATTTGTGCCATTGGTAGAGCGAAAAGCGGCTGATCAGGTCGCGCGTCTCGTCGCGCATCAGCCGCGCCAGCCCGAACTGCACGAGGATCAGCGCCAGCGTCAGCCAGTGCAGCACGATGATCAGGGGATGCCAGCGTCTCGGGCGCATCGCAAATCCGAGCCCTCTCCTGCGAGGACGAGCGCCGCTCAGCGGAGAATCTCGCCGCGGATCGCCAGATCGACCTGATCGTCCACAACGTTGACGTCGCGCCCGATGGCGAAGGCGTTGCGCGAGAAAGCTGTGGTCGCACGGAAGGGAAGCCGCTCGCCGGGCCGCAACTCCGCCGGGTCGCGCTCGGCGATCGCGCTGACGTTCACCGCTTGCGTGGTACCGCGGATCGTCAGCCGGCCGCGGATCGCGAGGCTGCGACCGTCGATGCGGCTGACCTGTTCGGAGACGAAGCTCGCCGTTGGGTGGTGGCCGACATCGAGCATGCTCTCGCCCTTGATGAAGCCGTCGACCAAAGCGGTGCCGGTGTGAAGCGAGACCGTTTCGATCGTCATCCTGATGCGGCTGCGCTCGGGGTGGTCGAAATCGAGGGAAATGGCGCCATCGACATGGTCGAAGATGCCCGACGCGGTCGGCACGCCGAAGCGCTTGGCGGTGAAGGAGACTTCGCCGGAACCCTGACGCAGCGTGCCTGAGGGCTCGGCGGATACCGCCGTCGCGAGGGCGGCGGAGAAGAGCAGCACGAGGAACGAACGGATCGCCATGACTGCTGGCCCGGCCTGCGTGGACAAGAACGGATGTCTAGACCCACGCCGCAACGCCCGCCAGAGCGCGCGCGCAATCGTGTACGCAGCGACCGCAACCGCCGGCCTGCGGCCGGCGCAATGATGATGCAACGAAGAGATCGAACTTTCCCGCCCGTGCCTCGTTTGAGGGATGCGGGCGCCTGATCCGGTCGATTGTGGCGCTGACGCGAACAAGCGCGACGCAACCGGGCAGTGCACGAACAGGAGGTTCGGCCATGACACGACGGATGATCCTCGCGCTCGGCATTGCCGGCACGATCGGCTTCGCCATGACGCCCCAGGCAAAGGCTGCGGGCTTCCTCGACGATCTGACCCGGGCGATATTCGGCAATCCGACCCCGCCCGCCGCGATCGGCGTTCCGGACGGACCGGCGATCAGGCCGAAGCCCAGTAAGCCGCGCCCGGTGAATACAAGGCCCGCGGAACCCGCGGTCAAGCTCGACCCGGCCAGCGATGCCTACTGGTATCTGCGCGATCCCACGCTGCGGAAGGGCGACATTGTGGTCACCCGCAGCGGTATCGTGGTCTTCGACGGGCAGAAATCCTCGGAACATGCGAGCAGCGCGTTCACCGCCCTCGAGGACACCAAGCACCTGCCGAAGGTCCAGCAGCAGACGCTGGAAGCCGCAGCAGCACGCGGCCGGGCCTTGTTCACGCCGTCCGCCACCGCACCGGTCGTCCCCACGCTACAGACGAAGGCAGAGATCGGCACGACCGCGCAGGCTCAGTAGGTCGCGCGGCCGCCCGAGAGATCGAAGATAGCGCCGGTCGAGAAGCTGCATTTCTCGGTGGCAAGCCAGGCGACCAGTTCCGCCAGCTCATCGACCGTGCCGAGCCGCTTCAGCGGGCTCTTGCCAACCATGGTCGCGACCGTCTCGGCGCTCATCTGCTGCAGGAGTTCGGTCTCGATCGCAGCCGGCGCCACGGCATTGACCAACACACCTGTGCCGGCGAGTTCCTTGCCATGCGCCTTGGTCAGCGCGATCACGCCGGCCTTGGCGGCGCTATAGGCCGAAAGCGTCGGCGTGCCCTCCTTGCCGGCAAGCGAGGCGATGTTGACGATGCGGCCATGACCGCGCGGCGCCATTACGGCCGCGACAGCACGCGAGCAGAGGAAGGTGCCGGTCAAATTGACCGCCTGGACCTTTTGCCATTGCGCCAATGGGGTCTCGGCGACCGTGGTCGAGGGGCCGGTCAGGCCGGCATTGTTGACGAGCACCGCGATCGGTCCGTGCTCACGCTCCGTCCGGTCGAGAGCCGCGGCGACTTGCGCTTCATCCGTGACATCGCAGGCGACGAAGTCATGGCCGCCCTCGCCTGCCGCCAGATCCCAGACCACCGGTACGAAGCCGTCCAGTGCCAATCGCTCGCAGACGGCACGGCCGATGCCCTTGGCGCCGCCGGTGACGACGGCGACCTTCGCCGAATTCGCCGAGCTCACGCCGCCTTGGCCTCGTCGAGCTTGGCGGCGACGAGCTTGCGTAGGCTGCGCAGGTCCTTGACGAAGCCGCGAATGCCCTCGGCGAGCTTCTCGGTCGCCATCGGGTCCTCGTTCATGGCGAAGCGGAAGGCCTTCTCGTCGAGCGTGATCTTCTTTGTGCCTTCGGGGGATGCGACTTGCGGCGAGGCTGCTGGCGACAATTTGCGCGGGAGGTTACCGGTCGCGCCAGCGAGCTCGTCGAGCAGGCCGGGGCCAATCGTCAAACGATCGCAGCCGGCAAGTGCCTCGATCTCGCCAGTGTTGCGGAAGGAAGCGCCCATGACCACGGTCTTGATCCCGAACGCCTTGTAATAGGCGTAGATGCTCTTCACCGAGACGACGCCGGGATCGGTCTCGGCGGTGTAGGGGCCACCGCCGGCCTTGACGTGCCAGTCGAGGATGCGGCCGACGAAGGGCGAGATCAGGAAAGCCTTGGCATCGGCTGCCGCGACCGCCTGCGGCAAAGCGAAGAGCAGGGTCAGGTTGCAGTCGATGCCCTCGGCCTGAAGGACGCGCGCAGCCTGGATGCCCTCCCAGGTCGAGGCGACCTTGATCAGGATGCGCTCGCGCCCGACGCCGCGCTCCTTGTAGGCGGCGATGATGGCACGCGCCTTGGCGATCGTGGCTTCCGTATCGAAGGACAGGTCGGCATCGACCTCGGTCGAGACCCGGCCGGGGACGATTTTGGTCAGTTCGGTGCCGAAGGTGACGGCGAGCCGGTCGCAGACCGCCTCGACCGCACCTGCGCCGCTGCCCTGGCGCTTGCCCCAGGCGATCGCCTCCTCGACGAGGCCGGCATAGGCCGGCGTCTCCACCGCCTTGAGCAGCAGCGTCGGATTGGTGGTGCAGTCGACCGGCTTGAGACGGCGCACGGCCTCGATGTCGCCGGTGTCGGCGACCACGGTGGTCATGGCGCGGAGCTGATCGAGCTTGGAGGCGGTCATCACGTCATCCGTATGGGTTGCTGTCGGTCCTGCCATCAATATGAAGCCTGCCGACCGTCATTGCGAGCGAAAGCGAAGCAACCCGGCCCTGCATCAGCTCCGGCCGGGTCGCTTCGTCGATGCTTTCGTCAGCTCTTCACCGCACCCGCGGTCAGGCCGGTGACCATGTTCTTGCGGAAGCCGTAATAGATCACCGCCGGCGGGATGGCGTAGATCAGGCCGGCCGTCATCAAGAGGTTCCAGGGCGCATCATCGGCTGAGAGGAAGAGCCCGAGGCCGACGGCGAGCGGCACCGCCTTTTCGCTGGAGAGCAGCAGGAAGGCGTAGAGATACTCGTTCCAGGCGAGCAGCAGCGCATAGATGCCGATCACCACCATCGAGGGCTTCATCAGCGGCAGATAGACCAGCCGGAAGAGCTGCAGCGAGTTGGCGCCGTCCATGATCGCGGCTTCGTCGAGTTCCTTCGGCAGCTTGTCGGAAGCCTGCTTCAGCACCCAGATCGCATACGGCGAAGCCAACGCCACCATGGCGAGGATCAGCGCGACGCGAGTGTTGAGCAGCCCGAAGGTGCCCATCGCCTTGTACATGGGGATGGCGAGGAAGGCGGCCGGGATCAGATAGGTCGCCAGCGCGAAGTTCATGATCGAGCGGCCGCCCGGCGCCTTCAGCCGCGAGATGGCGAAGGCGGCGCAGGTCGCGATGAACAGCGTGATCAACCCGGTCGCGATCGCGATCATGAAGCTGTTGAACAGCTGCAGCCAGAAATTCGTCAGGTAGTAGTGCTGCTGGTTGAAGACGATCTGGAAGTTCTGCAGCGTCGGCTTGTCCGGCCAGAGCTTGCCGGCGAGCATCGATTCCTGCGTCGAGATCGACAGCACGAAGAGATGGTAGATCGGCAGCAGCGTCCAGATCAGGACGGGAATGGCGATCAGGATCAGCTTGCCCTCGTCGAGAACCTTTTTCATCATTCGGCTCCCTTCGAGAGACGCTTCACCATGAACCAGACCATGGGCAGGATCAGCGGCATCGCGCAGATGATCGAGGCGATGCCGAGGTCGAGATTGTTGTTGCGCATGTAGCGAATGCCGAGCGTCGCCAGCACGTGGTTGAGATCGCCCGGACCACCGCCAGTGAGCAGGTAGACGCTGTTGAAGTCACCCAGCGTCCAGATCATCGAGAGCAGGGTCGAGGTGACGTAGAGCGTCGCCAGCGAGGGCCAGGTGATGAAGCGGAACTGCTGCCATTTGTTGGCGCCGTCGACGCTGGCCGCCTCATAGAGATCCTGCGCGATGGCGAGCCGGCCGGTGACGAGGATCAGCGTCCAGAACGGCAACGACTTCCAGATATGGACCATGATCGAGGACGCGAAGGCGAGCGTCGGGTCGGTCAGCCAGCCGGGCCCCTCGACGATGCCGAACCAGTGGAAGAGCTGCTGGTTGATCATGCCGTTCTCAGGGTTGAGCATGACCCGGAAGGACAGGATGGTCGGGATCGAGGGCACCGCCCAGGGCAGGATGAACAGCACCAGCATGAAGCGCACCCAGGCGCGCTGCTGGACGAAGAAGCCTGAGAGGAACATCGCGATGATGAACTTCAGGTTCACCGCGATGAACAGGAAGACGACGGTGTTGACCAGCGTGCGAACGAAGATCGGATCGGCGAAGAGCGCCTTGTAGGACTGCCAGTTGAGGCCGAGCCAGAGCCCGTAGGCGACCGGGTAGACCACCATCACAGCGAAGACGAGAAGATAGGGGGCGAGCATGAGCACGCCCCAGAACACGCGGTCGCGCGCCTGTCCGGAGGTTGCATCGCTCGAAGCGGTTGCTGGGGGAGCCATCGCTGCCGTGGTCATTCTAGTGTTCTCCCTCGAGACGCGCCCGCCGTCGAAGACGGGTCGGCATCCCGCAGCAAGGTCGCGCTGCGGGATGCCGTGTTTGTCGGCTTGCCTTAGGCCGGCGTCAGCCGGCGATCTGCTTGATGCGGGCGATCATCTCGTCGACCGCCTGCTCGGGCGAGATCTTGTCCTGGACGACGCGGTTGATCGCCTTGGCCCAGACGTTCTCGGCATTCACCGCGGTGAACTTGTAGTTGTAGACGAACTGGAACGGCACGGTGCCGTCCGTGTACTGCTTGTAGACGATCTTGCGATGCGGATCGGCGCCCGTCCAGAACTCGGCCTTCGCCGCCTCGATCGTTGTCGGGAACCAGCGACCGACCGAGCCCTCGACGAAGGGACGCAGGTTCTCGTCCTTCATCATGAAGGCCATGAACTCCTTGCCGCGCTTCTTGTTCTTGCCGTCCGCGAAGACGACGGCGGTCTTGACCGCGGCGAGGTTGGTCATCGGCGAGCCGTCCGGCTTGTTCGGGAACTCGGCCGTGCGGATGTTGTCGTAATAGTTCTTCTTGGCCTGGTCGCGCTGCTCCTGGGTGAGCGCCTGGTTGTTCATGTCGTCGAGATGCTTGGCCGCGATCGAGATCGTGGCGTTGTGGGTCAGCACCGTCGTGCGGTTATGGAACGCGACGTTGTTGTCGGGGTCGAGCCAGTTCACCGAGGAGGGCGGCGTGCAGCCGCGCTGGGCGATATTGGAATAGTCCTTCACCGCCTTGACCATCGCCGCCTTGTTGGCCGGCTCGTCGAGCACGATCTTGCCGTTCTCGTCGACGACCTTGGCGTTGAAGGCGTTGGCGAAGGTCAGGAAGGAGTAGAAGGTGTCGGAAGCGGCGACGCCCATCGGATGGCCGACGGCGTAGATGCGCTTGCCCTTGGCGCGCAGCGCGCCCTGGACCTTGTCGCACCAGAAATCCCAGTAGCCGTCCCAGCCCTTGGGGATGTCGCTTTCCTTGAAGCCGGCCTCTTCCAGCATGTCCTTCCAGTAGGTGATGTGCATCATCTGCTGCTGGACCGGGAAGGCGTAGTAGGCCTTCTTCTTGGTCTTGTCGTTCATCAGGAAGGTCGTCGCCAGCGCCTGCGGCTGGATCTGATCCTTGATCGGCGTCAGCACGTCGGTGACGTCCTCGAGCTTGCCCTCGAAGGCCCACTGCCCGGTGGTGCGGAAGTCATAGGTGGTGCAGAATCCGACATCCGGCGGCGTGCCGGCCTGGACGGCGCCCACCGACTTGGTGACGCAGTCCTCGGTCGCATAAAGGGAGAGGTCGACCTTGACGCCGGTCGCCTTCTGGAACTTGTCTACGACGGCGAGCAGCGCGTCGTCCTCGCCCTTGTAGAAGCCCTTGGTGAACCAGACGGTCACCGTCTCCTGGGCAAGCGCCGCTCCGGACCAGCCGGCGGCGATTGCGGCCAAGGCTGCGCCGGCAGCCAGAGAGCGCACGAATTTCATGGTATCCTCCCATTTAAAACGTTTAGATTGAGCTTTTTTGCCCTGCTCCTCATAAACACTAGTCGATGAGCCATGCAACTCACAAGCGGCTGGGTTGCACGATTTTCATGCGACGCTCGATCGGACGTATCCTCGATCCCTTCCGCCGAACCTACGTGAATCGGCTTTGACGGCGTCGCCCGCTCGCGTCAAAGAGGACGATGTCACGGATGTGTCACGAGTGCAGCTTACCCCGCGCCACACGATCCATGTCCTGACGTTCGCGCGCTCTCGCCGCGCGGCAGACCTGCGGAGTTTCATATGCGCGCCCTCGCAACCACCGCCGTCCTCGCGCTCGGCCTGGCCCTGCCGGCGATCGACACCGCCGGCGCGGTCGAAGGCAAGCTCGTGCTCTATACCAGCCAGCCCAACACCGACGCCCAGCAGACGGTCGACGCTTTCAAGGCCAAGTACCCAAAGGTCGAGGTCAGCTTCGTCCGCGACGGCACGCCGCGCGTGATGGCCAAGCTCCGGGCCGAGATCGAAGCCGGCGCGCCGCAGGCCGACGTGCTGCTGATCGCCGATGCCGTGACCATGGAAGGCCTGAAGAAGGAAGGCCGCCTGCTCGCCCATGACAAGGCCGACGTCTCGGCCTTTCCCGCCGGCGTGCACGACCCCGCGAAGATGTGGTTCGCGACCAAGCTGATCACCACCGGCATCGTCTACAACACCAAGGCGGCGCTGAAGCCGGAGAGCTGGCTCGACCTTGCCAAGCCGGAGGCCAAGAACCAGCTCGCCATGCCGAGCCCGCTGAATTCGGGCGCCGCGATGATCCACACGATCACACTGACCGGCAACCTGCCCGGCGGCTGGAGCTTCTACGAGAAGCTCAAGGAGAACGGCACGCTCGCCGCCGGCGCCAATGGCGACATCCTGCGCCAGGTCGCCACCGGCGAGAAGCTCTACGGCATGATCGTCGACTTCATGCCGATCCGCGAGAAGGCCAAGGGCGCGCCGGTCGAATTCGTCTTCCCGAAGGAAGGCGTCTCGGCGGTGAGCGAGCCGGTCGCGATCCTGAAGAGCAGCAAGAATCCCGAAGCCGCCAAGGCCCTGGTCGATTTCCTGATCTCCAAGGACGGCCAGGAGCTGGCGCTGAAGCAGGGCTATGTCTCGGCCCATCCGGATGTCGCCCTGCCGGCCGGCTATCCGGCCCGCGGCGCGATCAAGCTGATGCCGTTCGACGCTGCCAAGGCGCTGGCCGACGAGCCGGCCGCGCGCAAGCGCTTCAGCGCGATCTTCGAAGGCTGAGCCCGGACGAAAATCCAGCCCCAGGCGCCGACACGATGACGCTCGCAGCCCCCGCTGAGCTCAGGCAGACCGGCATCCGCCCGGTCCTGCCCGGCTTGACCTTGCCGGCCGGCCTTGGCCTGCCGGCGCTGGTGCTGCTCTGCGCGATCCTGTTCGGTGCCCTGCCCTTCCTGCGGCTGCTCGTCGCCGCCTTCGCGCCGGGCTGGCAGTTCGCACCTGAGGGCGCGCTGGCCGAGATCACCAGCCGCGCCGCGGTCAACGCGACCCTGCATACCTTCGAGACGGCCGGGCTTTCAGCGCTTGGCGCGCTGCTGATCGGCGGCGCGGCGGCGATCTTGCTCGCCGTCACCGATGTCCGCGGCAAGCGCCCGCTCGCCTTCGCGCTGGTCTTCTCGATGATGGTCGCGCCGCAGGTGGCGGCGCTGGCTTTCCTCAGCCTGTTCGCGCCGAACTCGGCTCTCCTCGGCATGCTCGGGCTGGCGCCGGCGCCCGGCACGCCCAATCCGCTGCTCGGACGCGGCGGCATCATCCTGGTGATGGCCCTGCATCATGCGCCGCTGGTCGCGATCACGCTCTGGACCGGCCTGCGCAGCGTGCCGCATACGCTGGTCGAGGCCGCGCAGATGGAGGGGGCGGCGCCCGCCACCATCGTCGGGCGCATCCTCTTGCCGGTTCTGCGGCCGCAGATCATAGCCGCGGCCCTGCTCGCCTTCGTCGCCGGCATCGGCAATTTCGGCATCCCGGCTTTGCTCGGCCTGCCGGTGAACTACCTCACCCTGCCGACACTGATCTATCGTCGGCTGTCGAGCTTCGGTCCGGCCGGGCTGCCGGACGCAGCCGCGCTCTCGCTGCTGGTCGTGCTCGTCGCCGGCCTCGGCATCGCCGCCGGCCTGCTCGCAACCCGGCGCGGCGGCGGCAAGGTCGAGATCGAACGGCCGCTGCAGCCCTTCTGGCAGCTGGGCGCCGCGCGCCCCTTCGTCGCCGCCGGCCTCTGGCTGCTGATCGCGCTCAAGCTCGGCCTGCCGCTGCTGGCGCTGCTCGGCGAGGCGCTGACGCCGGCGCTCGGCGTCGCACTCACCTGGCAGAACCTCACCTTCGACAAGTTCGCCGAAGTGCTGCTGCGCCAGGACGTGACGGTGCGCGCCTTCCGCAACTCCTTCCTCTTCGCCGGCTCGGCCGCGGTGCTGCTGGCCTTCCTCTCGATCGCCTTCGCCTATGGGTTGGAGCGGCGCATGGGCAAGCTCCGGCGCGTGGTCGAGGTGGTGATCGAGCTGCCCTATGCCCTGCCCGGCGTCGTGCTGGCCATCGCTTGCATCCTGATGTTCCTGAAACCGCTGCCGCTGATCGGCGTCAGCATCTACGCCACGCCTTTCATCATCCTGTTCGCCTATGTCGCGCGCTTCCTGCCGCTGGCGCTGAAGGCGCCGGTCGCCGCGATGGCGCAGATCGAGGCGCATCACGAGGAAGCGGCCAAGCTCGACGGCGTCACGCTCTGGCAGATGCTGCGCTTCATCGTCGCCCCGATCCTGGCGCCGGCAGCCGCCGTCAGCGGGCTGATGGTCTTCCTCGTCGCCTTCAACGAGCTCACCGTCTCGGCCCTGCTCTGGTCCTCCGGCACCGAGACGCTCGGCGTCGTGCTGTTCAGCCTGAAGGAAGCCGGGCTCGCCGGCGAGGCAGCGGCGGTGGCGATCAGCGCCTGCGCGGTGATCCTCGCGGTTATGCTCGGGCTCGACGCGCTCGGCCGCAAGCTGCCGGCCAACATCCTGCCCTGGCGGATCTGAGCAGCAGCGCTCCCGCAACACGGATAAGCGCCCCCTATCACCCTCCGGACGACAGGGGGCTGGTTAAACCCAAATTAACGTTGCGGCAGGATGGTCTGCCGCATGGAGTTCGCCTTTTCATCGCAAAGCAGAGCTCAAAACCTGCCGCAAACCCTGCCGGCACCCACCAGGGACTCGTGAGCTCAATGGCCTATCGCGCAACCGGACGCCGTGAGAGCGAACCCATCGCCGAAGAGCTCAAGGTCCTTCTCGTCGAGGATTCACGGACCTATGCGTTGGCGCTCTCGCGCCGCCTCGAAGCCGACCTTCAGCTCCCCATCGTCGTTTGCCAGTCACTCAACGAATTGCACGAGGTCGTCACCGAGGATCGCGCCGCCTTCACCCTGGCCGTGGTCGACCTCAACCTGCCCGACGCGCCACGCGGTGAGGCGATCGACTTCACCGTCCAGCGCCGCATTCCGACCATCGTCCATACCGGCAGCTTCGATCTCGAGACGCGCAACCGGATCATGGAGCGCGACGTCATAGACTATGTCCCCAAGGACAGTGCCTTCACGCTCGAAACGGTGGTCGCCACCGCCAAACGCGCTCTCGCCAACCGGGAGACCCGGATCCTCGTCGTCGACGACACCGCCGCGACGCGCAAGCTGCTCGCCCATATGCTGAAGGTCCAGCAATACGAGGTGATCGAGGTCGCCTCCGGGGACGAGGCGCTGGCCCTTCTCAAGGACAATCCCGACATAAAGCTGGTCGTCAGCGACTATTACATGCCTGACATGGATGGTTACGAGCTGACGCGGCGCATCCGCCGCGAATTCGCCTCCGACCGGCTGCGCCTGATCGGCGTCTCCTCGTCGAGCGACCGCATGGTCTCGGTCGGCTTCCTCAAGGCCGGCGCCAACGACTTCATCTCGATGCCCTTCATCCCGGAAGAGCTGCAATGCCGGATCGCGAGCAATGTCGAGACGCTCGAACAGCTCGAGCAGCTCCATAGCCTCGCCTCGCGCGATGCGTTGACCGGCCTGTTCAATCGCCGCCATTTCTTCGCCAATGCCGGCAGGCTGATCGAGGAGGCGCAGGCCAAGAAGCGCAAGAGCACTGTCGCCATCCTCGACATCGACGACTTCAAGCAGCTGAACGACAACCACGGTCATGATTTCGGCGACCAGGCGCTCGCCAGCGTGGCGCGCTGCCTCGCCCAGTCCGTGGAAGGCAGCGGCCATCTGCTCGCCCGCATCGGCGGCGAGGAATTCGCCATCCTGTTTCCTGGTATCGACGCCAAGGCGGCGATGCGGCTCAGCGATCACATCCGGCTCGACGTCTCGCACGAGACCCTGACCGTGGGCGGTCAGCAGGTCACGCTGACGGCTTCGATCGGCGTCGCCGAGATCGATGGTGCCGGCAATTTCGACCAACAGCTGATTGCCGCAGACCGGGCGCTCTATGCGGCCAAGCGCGAGGGACGCAACTGCGTGCGCCTCGCGGGGTAGTTCAGCCTGCCGCGGCCAGGCGCGCGCCGCCGGCTGCCGCCAGCTCGCCCATCAACAATGCGCGGCTGGCCTTCGACTCCCGCACGATGAAGTCGACGACCGCCCGCACCCGGGCCACGTCCTTGAGATCGGCATGGACGAGCAGCCAGAAGGAGCGCGTGATCGAGACGCTCTCGGGCAGCACCGGCACCAGCCTGGGCTCGTCGACCGCCATGAAATGATGGATCACGCCGATGCCGGCACCGGCCGCCACGGCATTCATTTGCGCCAGCACGCTGGAGCTCTGGATATGGGCGCGCAAGCCCTTGGCGACCTCGTCGAGATAGTCGAGCTCAGGCGTGAAGATGAGATCGTCGATATAGCCGACGATGCGATGGCCGAAGAGATCCTCGGCCGCCGTGATCGGAGGCATGGTGTCGAGATAGTCCTGCGAGGCGTATAGGCCGAGCCTGTAGTCGCAGAGCTTGCGGGCGACGACCTTGCCTTCCTTGGGCGGAGCCAGCGTGATCGCAACATCGGCCTCGCGCTTCGACAATGAGAGCAGGCGCGGCATCGCGATGAGCTGCAGCTCCAGCCCGGGATAGGACCTGGCGAGACCGGCGAAACGGGAGGCGAGGAAAGTCGAGCCGAAACCATCGGGCGCGCCGATCCGGACCGTGCCGGAGAGCGCCATGTCGGCGCCGCCGATCTCGCTCTGGATCGCCAGCGCCTCGGTTTCCATGCTCTCGGCCTTGGCCAGCAACTGCTCGCCATGGCCGGTCAGCGCGTAGCCCTGCGGTCGCCGCTCGAACAGCTTGGCCTTGAGCGATTCCTCCAGCGAGGTGATGCGGCGCGAGACGGTGGCATGGTCGGCACCAAGGCGCCGCGCCGCCGCAGTCAGCCGCCCTGAGCGGGCGACGGCAAGGAAGAAACGCAGGTCGTCCCAGTCGAACCGTTCCATGGCGCTCCTCCCGTATCTGTGTTTTTGCACGACGCCGGCTGATATCCGCCTATAGCCGTGCGCAAACGATAATGATAGGGGTAGCTCAAATCAGCGTCACACGACTTTAGGGGAGGATGCCATGCGTCAGATCGGTCACTTCATCGGCGGCAAGCACGTCGCTGGCACCTCAGGCCGCACGGCCGACGTCTACCAGCCGATGGACGGCTCGGTGATCGGCAAGGTCGCGCTCGCCTCCGCCGCCGAGATGCGCGCCGCGGTCGAGAACGCCGCCGAAGCCCAGCCTAAATGGGCAGCGGTCAATCCGCAGCGCCGCGCCCGCGTGCTGATGAAGTTCCTCGACCTGATCGCGCAGAACAATGACGAGCTCGCCGAACTGCTCGCCCGCGAGCACGGCAAGACCATCCCCGACGCCAAAGGCGACATCCAGCGCGGCGTCGAAGTCGTCGAGTTCTCGCTCGGCGTGCCCAACCTGATGAAGGGCGAGTTCACCGACGGCGCCGGCCCGGGCATCGACATCTATTCGCTGCGCCAGCCGCTCGGCGTCGTCGCCGGCATCACCCCGTTCAACTTCCCGGCGATGATCCCGCTCTGGAAGCTCGGCCCCGCCATCGCCTGCGGCAACGCCTTCATCCTGAAGCCGTCCGAGCGCGATCCCGGCGTGCCGATGCGTCTCGCCGAGCTCTTCATTGAAGCGGGCGGGCCTCCCGGCATCCTCAACGTCGTCAATGGCGACAAGGAGGCGGTCGACGCCATCCTCGACGATCACGACATCAAGGCCGTCGGCTTCGTCGGCTCCACGCCGATCGCCGAGTACATCTACGCTCGCGGCTGCGCCAATGGTAAGCGCGTGCAGTGCTTCGGTGGCGCCAAGAATCACATGATCATCATGCCGGACGCCGACATGGATCAGGCGGTCGACGCGCTGATCGGCGCCGGCTACGGCTCGGCCGGCGAGCGCTGCATGGCGATCTCGGTCGCCGTCCCCGTGGGCAAGGCCACTGCGGACGAGTTGGTGAAGCGGCTGATCCCGCGTGTCGAGAGCCTGAAGATCGGCCCCTCGACCGACACCTCGGCCGATTACGGCCCGGTCGTCACCAAGGCGGCGATGGAGAAGATCAAGTCCTATGTCGACATCGGCATCGGCGAGGGCGCCAAGCTCCTCGTCGACGGCCGCGACTTCAAGATGCAGGGCTATGAGAACGGCTTCTATGTCGGCGGCTGCCTGTTCGACAACGTCACCAAGGACATGCGCATCTACAAGGAGGAGATCTTCGGACCGGTCCTCTCCGTGCTGCGCGCCGACAGCTATGACGAGGCGCTGAAGCTGACCAACGACCACGAATACGGCAACGGCACCGCGATCTACACCCGCGACGGCGACGCTGCCCGCGACTTCGCCTCGAAGGTCCAGGTCGGCATGGTCGGCATCAACGTGCCGATCCCGGTGCCGCTTGCCTACTACACCTTCGGCGGCTGGAAGCGCTCGGTCTTCGGCGATCTCAACCAGCACGGCCCGGACTCGATCCGCTTCTACACCAAGACCAAGACCGTGACGGCGCGCTGGCCGTCTGGCATCAAGGACGGCGCCAGCTTCGTCATCCCGACGATGGGCTGAGGCCGACGGCGAAGGAGACCAGGGCATGTTCTCCCTCACCGAAGACCAGATCGCGATCCGCGACATGGCCCAGGGTTTCGCTGCCGAAACCCTGGCGCCTCATGCCGTGCGGTGGGACGAGGAGAAGCACTTCCCGGTCGATGAGATGCGCCAGGCGGCGGCGCTTGGCATGGGCGGCATCTATATCCGCGACGATGTCGGCGGCTCCGGCCTGTCGCGTCTCGACGCTGCGGTGATTTTCGAGGCGCTTTCGACAGGCTGCCCGACGGTCGCGGCGTATATCTCGATCCACAACATGTGCGCCTGGATGATCGACCGCTACGGGTCGGACGAGCAGCGGCAAAAGTACCTGCCGAAGCTCTGCAGCATGGAGCATCTGGCGAGCTACTGCCTGACCGAGCCCGGCGCCGGCTCGGACGCCGCGGCCTTGAAGACCAAGGCGGTGCTCGACGGCGGCCATTACGTCCTCGACGGCCAGAAGCAGTTCATCTCCGGCGCCGGCGTCTCCGACGTCTATGTCGTGATGGTCCGCACCGGCGAGGCCGGCCCGTCCGGCATCTCGACCATCGTCGTCGAGAAGGGCACGCCCGGCCTCTCCTTCGGCGCCAACGAAAAGAAGATGGGCTGGAACGCCCAACCGACACGCGCCGTGATCTTCGAGAATTGCCGCGTGCCGGTGGCGAACCGGATCGGGCCGGAAGGCATCGGCTTCAAGATCGCCATGGCCGGGCTCGACGGCGGGCGGCTCAATATCGGCGCCTGCTCCATCGGCGGCGCGCAGGGCGCGCTCGACAAGGCGCTGTCCTATGCACAGGAACGCAAGGCCTTCGGCTCACGCATCGCCGATTTCCAGGCGCTGCAGTTCAAGCTCGCCGACATGGCGACCGAGCTGGAGGCGGCCCGCACCTTCCTCTGGCGCGCAGCAGCGGCGCTCGACGAGAAGACGCCGGATGCGAGCAAGCTCTGCGCCATGGCCAAGCGGGTCGCGACCGATACCGGTTTCGAGGTCGCCAACCAGGCCCTGCAGATCCATGGCGGCTACGGCTATCTCGCCGATTACGGCATCGAGAAGATCGTCCGAGACCTCAGGGTCCACCAGATCCTGGAGGGGACCAACGAGGTGATGCGGATGATCGTGGCGCGTTCGCTGGTCGGGCGCGCGAAGGGGAATTGAGGCTAAGACGTCATTCTCGGGCGAAGCGAAGCGCAGACCCGAGAATCTCCTGAGAGAGATGCTCGGGTCAGGCCCGAGCATGACGCCAATGACAGCGGGAAGGACACGACCATGAGCACCATCGCCTTCATCGGGCTCGGCAATATGGGCGGGCCGATGGCCGGCAACCTGGTCAAGGCCGGGCACAAGGTCTCCGCCTTCGACCTGTCGCAGCCTTCCAAGGATGCGGCCGCGGCACTCGGCGTCGGCATCGCCGCCTCGGCCAAGGAAGCGGTCGCAGAGGCCGAGATCGTCGTCACCATGCTGCCGGCCGGCAAGCATGTGCTGAGCGTCTGGGCCGACATCCTCCCTGTGGTGAAACCGGGCACACTGCTGATCGATTCCTCGACCATCGACGTTGAGAGCGCCCGCAAGGCGCATGCGCTCGCCACCGAGCGCGGCTGCCTCTCGCTCGATGCGCCAGTCTCCGGCGGCGTCGGCGGCGCCCAGGGCGCGACCCTGACCTTCATGGTCGGCGGCAGTGCCGATGCTTTCAACCGCGGCGAGCCGATCCTCTCCGCCATGGGCAAGAAGGTCGTGCATTGCGGCGACGCCGGCAACGGCCAGGCGGCGAAGATCTGCAACAACATGATCCTCGGCATTTCGATGATCGGCGTCTCGGAAGCCTTCGTGCTGGCCGAGAAACTCGGCCTGTCGCATCAGGCGCTGTTTGACGTCGCCTCGACCTCCTCCGGCCAGTGCTGGTCGTTGACGACCTATTGCCCGGTGCCGGGGCCGGTACCGACCTCGCCGGCCAACAACGACTACAAGCCCGGCTTCGCCTCGGCACTGATGCTGAAGGACCTGAAGCTGGCGCAGGAGGCGGCGCAGGCCGCCGGCGCCTCGACGCCGCTCGGCTCGGCGGCGGCGCAGGTCTACGGTCTGCACAATGCCTGGGGCGAAGGTGGCACCGACTTCTCCGGCATCATCCATCTGCTGCGCGGGCGCGGAAACACCTGAGCCAGCATCCCGCCGCCGGCGAACGTTCGCATACGTATAATTCTGCTTTCGACCCGGTTCCGATCGGAACGAAAGCGGAGTAGGACGGGAGGCATGAACGACGCCTCCCGCCGCACCGAACGCTCAGCCCAGACCGGCTTCGCCACCAGCTCGCTCGACCGACGCGCCGATCTGCGCGACAAGCCGGACGAGGTCGCCGCCTTGCGAGCGCGCAGCGACACGCGCTTCACCGTCGTCGCCGGCGAGACGCCGATCCTGCTGCGGACCGGCGCAGAAACCCAGACGGTCTGGTTCGACGAGAGTGGCGCCGATGGCTTGGGTTCGGCGCAAGAAGAGGTCTTCCTCGGGCTCGCTCCGGATGGCGCACCGCGCTTCGGCCGGCTGATCGACCGCGATCTGCTCGACGGCCTGCGGGAGCAGGCCGTGCTCGTTGTCACCGACCTGCGCAGCGTCGCGCTGAAGCGTCTGGTGCCGAAGGAGGAGGTCGGCCCGCTCGGCGAGGCCAAGGCCCTGCTCGACTGGCATGCGCGCCATCGCTGCTGCGCCCAATGCGGCGCGCCGACCAAGCTCGGCTCGGCCGGCTGGAAGCGGCAATGCGAGGCCTGCGGCGCGCAGCATTTTCCGCGCACCGACCCGGTCGTGATCATGCTGGCGGTGCGCGGCGACAACTGCCTGCTGGCGCGCCAGTCTCGTTTCGCGCCCGGCATGTATTCCTGCATCGCCGGCTTCGTCGAGCCGGGCGAAACCTTCGAGGACGCGGTCAGGCGCGAGACCTGGGAGGAAGCGGGCCTGCGCACCGGCACGGTGCGCTACATCGCCTCGCAGCCCTGGCCTTTCCCCGGCTCATTGATGATCGGCTGCATCGCCGAGGCGCTGAACGACGACATCGTGCTGGATGGCACCGAGCTGGAAGCTGGCCGCTGGTTCAGCCGGGCGGAGGCACTGCAGATGCTGGAGGGCAAGCACCCCGACAACCTGTTTTGCCCGCCGCACATGGCGATCGCCAACACGATCCTGAAGGCGTGGGCGGTGGACGGCGAGGAGCCCTGACCCGTCGCGCGCCTCCCCGACGATGACATCTTTGCGGAGCCCTGGATGACGGACCCGGTCAACGCCTTCGTCCCCGGGCCACGCGCCCAGATCGCCGGCACTCCGGGCGGGCCACTCTCGGGGCTGACCTTCGCCGTCAAGGACCTGTTCGATGTCGCCGGCCTGCCGACCGGTGGCGGCAACCATGACTGGGCCAAGGCGAACCCCATCCCAACCCGCCATGCCTGGGCAGTGCAGACCTTGCTGGATGCCGGCGCGGAATTCGTCGGCAAGACCATCACCGACGAGGTCTCGCTCGGCATTCTCGGCGAGAACGCCTTCGACGGCACTCCGCTCAACAGCGCCGCGCCCGAGCGCGTGCCCGGCGGCTCGTCCTCCGGCTCGGCGGCAGCCGTCGCCGCCGGGCTCTGCGATATCGCGCTAGGCACCGATACCGGCGGCTCCATGCGGGTCCCGTCGAGCTTCTGCGGGATCTACGGCATCCGGCCGACGCATGGCCGGCTCGACGTCACCGGGCTGATGCCGCAGGCGCCGAGCTCGGACACCGCCGGCTGGTTCGCGCGCGATGCCGGGACCTTCGCGAAGGTCGGCACGGTACTGCTCGGTGAAGCGCCCGGTCCGCTGCCGACAAGGCTGCTGATCGCGGTCGACGCCTTCGGCTTCGCCGATCCCGAGGTCGCCGCGGCCCTGCAGCCGATGGTGCGGAAGCTGGAGCGGATCGTCGGCCCGGCACGCGAGGAGATCATGGCGCCGCAAGGACTTTCGGTCTGGGCGCGGGCGCAGCGCAGTCTGCAGCCGGTCGAAGCCTGGCAAACCTTCAGGCCCTGGATCGAGCGACATAATCCGCGCATGGCCTTCAGCGTCGCCGCCGGGCTGATCGCCGGCTCGCAGGTTCCCGCGAGCGAGCGCAACTGGGCCGCGCTGATGCGCGAGGAAGCACGGGCGCGGCTGCGCCATCTCCTGCCGGCGGGCACGATCCTCTGCCTGCCGACGACGCCCTTCCCGGCGCCGCTGCGCGGCCTGCCGACACCGGAGCAGCAGCCGCTGCGCGATCGCATCACTTGTCTCTGCGCCCAGGGCGGCCTCACCGGCTCGCCCCAGCTCAACCTGCCCGGTGCCACGGTGGACGGCGCGCCGGTCGGCCTGTCGATCATCGGCGGACGCGGCACCGACGCCAGCCTGATTGCCGTCGCCCAAGCCATGGAGGCCCTTTCGTGAGCGACCTGACCCCGAACCTGCCCGATGTCGTCGCCGAGATCAGCGCGCTGTTCGAGCGCTACGAGCAGGCGCTGATCGACAAAGATGTCGATGTGCTCGACGCCTCCTTCTGGGCCAGCCCCTTCACGATCCGCTACGCGCTAGGCGAGAACGGCTACGGCTTCGACGAGATTCACGCCCACCGCATCGCCCGTCCGCCAGGGCCTGGCATCAAGGAGAAGCGGATACGCCTGGAGATCCTGACGCTCGGCCGCGATCTCGCCACGGTGAACCTCGAATTCAAGGTGCGCGGGCGCGAGATCGTCGGCCGCCAGAGCCAGATCTGGGTGCGCTTCCCCGATCTCGGCTGGAAGGTGGTCTCAGCCCATGTCTCGACGATGGAAGGGCCGCGTCCCTGGTGAGGGCGTGGGACTGCCTTCTCCCCTCGGGGAGAAGGAAGCAGCTTACTCCCCCGGCTCCGGGAAGCTGTCACGGAACTCGTGCGCGGGATAGACGCCGAGGATCTTCATCTCCTTGGAGAAGAAGGCGAGTTCGTCGAGCGCGCGACGCAGCGCCGCATCGTCGGGATGGCCCTCGACGTCGCTGTAGAACATCGTCGCCGAGAAATGGCCATCGACCATGTAGCTTTCGAGCTTGGTCATGTTGACGCCGTTGGTGGCGAAGCCGCCGAGCGCCTTGTAGAGCGCCGCCGGCAGGTTGCGGACCTGGAAGATCAGCGTCGTCACCGTCTTGCCGGCCCCCTGACGGGCGAATTCCGGATATTTCGAGAGCACGACGAAGCGCGTGGTGTTGTGCTTCTCGTCCTCGATGTCTTCCATCAGGATGTTGAGGCCGTAGACCTCGGCGGCGATGTGCGGCGCGATCGCGGCACGCGTCGGATCGCCGGCCTCGGCGACCTGGCGGGCGGAGCCGGCCGTGTCGGCCGCGACCTCGGCCTTGAGGCCGAGTTTGCGGATGATCTTGCGGCACTGGCCGAGCGCATGGATGTGGCTCTGCACCGTCTTCAGCGTCGCCAGCGTCGCGCCCTCGACCGCCATCAGATGGAAGCGGATCGGCAGGAAATGCTCGCCGATGATGTGAAGCCCGGAGCGCGGCAGCAGATGATGGATGTCGGCGACGCGGCCCGCGATCGAATTGTCGATCGGAATCATGCCGTAGCGGGCAGCGCCGTCCGAGACCGCGGCGAGCGCGTCCTCGAACGTCCGGCAAGGCAGCAGCTCGCAATCCGGGAAGACCTGGAGGGCGGCCTGCGAGGAGAAGGCTCCGGGCTCACCCTGATAGGAAACGACGACTGACATTTTAGGTCTTCAGGCTCCGGCACTGGATGTCAGGAACGCGCGGGCGCGGTCCAGATCGGGGGGCGTATCGACGCCGCGCGGGACGTGATCGATGATCATCGCGTCGATGCGCATGCCGTCCTCGAGCGCCCGCAGCTGCTCGAGCTTCTCGCGCAGTTCGAGCGGCGATTGCGGCAGCGAGACGAAACGGTCGAGCGCACGGCGGCGGTAAGCGTAAAGGCCGACATGGTGATAGAGCGGGCCGTCGCCATAAGGCGCGGTTGCGCGGGTGAAATACAGCGCGCGCATCCGGCCGGGCGAAATCTCGCTGCCGATCAGCTTGACCACGCTCGGCGCGGTCTTCTCCTCGTCTTCGGTAATCTCGCCGGCAAGTGTCGCGATGTCGACGGCCGGATCGGCCAGCGGCTCGACCGCAGCCGCGATCGCAGCCGGCGCCAAGGTGGGGAAGTCGCCCTGGACGTTGACGATGATGTCGTGCTCGCCCTTCGGATCGACGATGTCGGCGGCTTCCTTGATCCGGTCGGAGCCGGTCTGGTGCGCGGGGCTGGTCATCACCGCACGGCCACCAGCCTGCTCGATCGCCGCGAGGATGCGCTCGTCATCGGTCGCGACCACGACATCGCCGACGCGCGCCTCGATCGCACGGCGCCAGACGCGGACGATCATCGGCTCGCCCAGAATGTCGGCAAGCGGCTTGCCCGGCAGGCGCGTCGCCTGCATGCGGGCCGGGATCAGGATCAGCGGATTGGGCATTGGCTGGGGAAAGCTCGCAGGGCGGCAAAAGGTCTCAAAGCGGTGCGTGCTTATACGAGTTGCAATGCAGCGCGCAAAGCGGTTAAGCAGCGCAGACGTGCCGGCTCCCGCAAGGGTCCGGCCGCAGCGCTGTCTTGCTTCGCCGACGGGCGGGCCGGGGGTTGTGAGAGACGATGAATATCGAACTGAACAAGATCGCTGGCGCGGGTCTGTCGACCCTGCTCGTCGTGATGGCCCTGAACATGGGCGCCGGCATCGTCTTCGCCCCGAAGAAGCCGGCTGTCCCGGGCTATGACCTGCCGAGCCTCGAGCCGGCGGCTGCGGGTGGCGCGGGCGCCCCGGCGGCTGCGGTCGAGGAGCCGATCGCGGTGCGCCTCGCCAAGGCCGACGTTGCCAAGGGTGAGAAGGCCGTCGGTGCCTGCAAGGCCTGCCACACCTTCGAGAAGGGCGGCGCCAACAAGGTCGGCCCGCATCTCTATGACGTCTACGGTCGCAGCGAGGGCTCGGTCGCCGGCTTCGGCTATTCGGCCGCCATGAAAGGCCGCAACGACAAGAGCTGGGACGCCGACGCGCTCGACCACTTCCTGAAGAACCCGAAGGCCTACGTCCCCGGCACTGCCATGGCCTTCGCCGGCATCGCCCGGCCCGAGGCCCGCGCCGATGTGGTCGCCTATCTCAACAGCCTCGCCGATTCGCCGAAGCCGCTGCCGAAGCCCTGATTTGGCAGCGCGTCTCGCGCCGATGTGACGTCATGAGCCGGGCCGAAAGCCCGGCTTTTGCTTGTCGGCGCCATGCAATTGCCGTCACCATCGCTGTGAATGCCGGTTGCTCTGGCTTTAGCGAGAGCCGGATGCTTTCATACGAAATCGCCGGGCGATTGCGTATGAAAGCTGAATCCGTCTCTCATCTAGGAGTTAGAGCAGGATCAATGCGAAAAACCGGTTCCCACTTTTTCGCATCCTGCTCTGGCGCAACGACATAATCGGACGACGAATCGCAAGGGGTATCGCATGGCGATCCGGATCACTCGCCGCAGGCTGCTCGAAGCCGGCGGCGCGCTCGCAGGCGCGGCCGCACTGCCGGCCTCGCTCACGACGGTGCTGGCGCAGGAGAACGAGGCCCATGGCCTCTCGACCTTCGGCGAGCTGGCACTGCCGCCGGACTTCCCGCATTTCACCTATGTGAACCCGAAGGCGCCGAAAGGCGGTTCGATCACCATCCAGATCAAGCGTGCCGGCGGCAATCAGAGCTTCGACACCTTCAACACGCTGAACACCTATGTGCTGCAGGGCGACGGCGCGGCCGGTATGGATGCCTGCTTCGACAGCCTGATGGCCGGCTCTGGCGACGAACCCGGCGCGCTCTACGGACTGATCGCCAGGAGCGTCGTGGTCTCCCAGGACAAGTTGACCTATCGCTTCCGCCTGCGGCCGGAGGCGAAGTTCCATGACGGCTCACGGGTCACCGCCGGCGACGCCGCCTTCTCGTTCAACCTGCTGAAGAGCAAGGGTCACCCGACCTACCGGCTGATCCTTGGCGAAATGGAATCGGCAGTCGCCGAAAGCGACGACATCCTCGTGGTCAAGCTCACGCCGAAGCGCAGCCGCGACCTGCATCTCGTCGTCGCCGGCCTGCCGGTGTTCTCGGAGAAATACTGGTCGACCCGCAATTTCGAGGCCTCGACACTGGAGCCGCCGCTCGGCTCGGGCGCCTACAAGGTCGGCAAGTTCGAACAGGGCCGCTTCATCGAGTTCGACCGGGTGCCGGACTACTGGGCGAAAGACCTGCCGGTGACTATCGGCCAGAACAATTTCGACCGCGTCCGCTGGGAGTATTTCCGCGATCGCCAGGTCGCGTTCGAAGCCTTCAAGAGTGGCGTCATCACCTTCCAGGAGGAATTCACCTCGCGGATCTGGGCGACGGGCTACGACTTCCCGGCCATCCACGAAGGCAAGGTCAAGAAGGAAGCCCTGCCGAAGACCGAGCCGATCGGCAGCCAGGGCTGGATCTACAATCTACGCCGCGAGAAATTCGCCGACCCGCGCATCCGCGAGGCGCTCGGCCTCGCCTTCGACTTCGAGTGGACCAACAAGAACATCATGTTCTCGTCCTTCTCGCGGGCGACCTCCTATTTCGAGAACTCGGATTCGAAGGCGGTCGGAAAACCCTCTCCGGAAGAGCTGAAGCTGCTGGAGCCGTTCCGCGGAAAGGTACCCGACGAGGTCTTCGGCGAGCCTTTCCTGCCGCCGGTCTCGGACGGTTCGGGCAGCGATCGTGCCCTGCTGCGCCGCGCCGACGAGATGTTGCGCGCCGCCGGCTGCAAGCGCGACGGCAATGTGCTGAAGCTGCCGAACGGCCAGCCCTTTGAGATCGAGTTCCTCGACTCGACCCCCGCCCTGCAGCCGCATACCCAGCCCTTCCAGGCCAATCTCAAGCGGCTCGGCATCAACGCGACCTCGCGCATCGTCGACGGCGCCCAGTACCAGCGCCGGCTCGACGAGTTCGACTTCGACGTGATCAGCCGGGCGATGACCGGCAGCTCGATCCCGAGCGACACGATGCGCGTGATCTACGGCTCGGAAGCGGCCAAGACGCGCGGCTCGCGCAATGTCGGCGGCATCGCTGATCCGGCGATCGACGCGATGATCGAGGCAATCGGCCAAGCCAAGAGCTATGCCGACGTGGTCGTCGCCGCCAAATGTCTCGACCGGCTGCTGCGGGCCGGGCGCTACTGGATCCCGATGTGGTGGAACGCCAGCGAGTGGCTGGCCTATTGGGACATGTACGAGCGCCCGCAGACCAAGCCGAAATTCAGCTCCGGCGCGCCAGGGACATGGTGGTACGATCCCGAAAAGGCCAAGCGGATCGGGAAGGCATAAGCGATTGCGGAGCGTTACGCGTAGACATCGAAGCGAGTAGAAGCCGTCATGAAGCCATCGACAGCCCTTGCTCTGAACCGCGACGCGGTGCGCGAAGCGATGGGCCGTTTCCGGGCCAGCAATCCTCGCGTCTTCGGTTCCGTCCTGCACGGCACGGATCGACAGGGCAGCGATCTGGACATACTGATCGACCCTCTGCCAGGGGCCACCCTGTTCGACATCGGCGGTCTGCAGGTTGCACTGGAGGAATTGCTCGGCGTCAACGTGGATGTCCTGACCGCCGAAGATCTGCCGCCCAGCTTCCGCAATCACGTGCTGGCCGAGGCGCGGCCGGTATGAATCGCCATCAGAGGCTGGCTGACTATTTGCGACATATGTTCGATGCAGCGCGGAAGTCGGGCGTTTATATCGACGGCATGGAGAAAGCCGACTTCATGGCCGATCGTCGCGCGCTTGCCGGAGGTCATTGCCGCCGCCGAGGAGAAGCCATGATCATCATCACGCGGCAACCAGATTCGCCCCTTTCCACGTTGCAATTTCCCACCCTTGTCTCCAGCATCTGCCGCTCATGCTGAACTACATCGCCCGGCGTCTGGCGCTGATGGTGCCGACCCTGTTCGGCATCCTGCTGATCTCCTTCGTCATCGTGCAGTTCGCCCCGGGCGGGCCGGTCGAGCGGATCATCTCACAGCTCAACAATCCCAACAGCGGCGCGGCCGAACGCGTCGGCGGCGGCTCCGGCGGCGATGCCGGCGCACAGGCGATGGATTCAGGCTCGGCCTATCGCGGCGCGCAGGGGCTCGACCCCGCCTTCATCAAGGAGCTGGAGAAGCAGTTCGGCTTCGACAAACCGGCGCATGAGCGCTTCCTGAAGATGCTGAAGGATTATGCCACCTTCGATTTCGGCCGCAGCTATTTTCGCGACGCCCCGGTGCTGCAGCTGATCAAGGAGAAGCTGCCGGTCTCGATCACGCTCGGCCTGTGGATGACCCTGCTCTCCTATGCGATCTCGATCCCGCTCGGCATCCGCAAGGCGGTCAAGGACGGCTCGCGCTTCGACACCTGGACCAGCGCGGTCGTGATCGTCGGCTATGCGATCCCGAGCTTCCTGTTCGCGATCCTCCTGATTGTGCTCTTCGCCGGCGGCTCGTTCTGGCAGATCTTCCCCTTGCGCGGCCTGACCTCGGAGAACTGGGCGCAGCTCAGCCTGATAGGGAAGATCGGCGACTATTTCTGGCACATCGCCCTGCCGGTGCTGGCGATGGCGCTTGGCGCCTTCGCGACCTCGACGCTGCTGACCAAGAACTCCTTCCTCGACGAGATCCGGAAGCAATACGTGCTGACGGCGCGGATGAAGGGGTTGTCCGAGCGCGGCGTGCTCTATGGCCATGTCTTCCGCAACGCCATGCTGATCGTAATCGCCGGCTTTCCCGGCGCCTTCGTGCATGCGCTGTTCGCCGGCTCGCTCTTGATCGAGACGATCTTCTCGCTCGACGGGCTCGGCCTCCTGTCCTTCGAGGCGATCGTCAACCGCGACTATCCCGTCGTCTTCGCCAATCTCTACATCTTCTCGCTGATCGGCCTCCTCGTGCACCTGATCACCGACCTGACCTATGCCTGGGTCGATCCGCGCATCGACTTCGAATCGCGGGAGGCCTGAGGTGAGCGACACGCTTCTCGCCCCTCCGCCGGCCTTGCGCTCCGCCGAGCCCGTCGCCGCGCCCCCGCAGATGAAGCAGGGCTGGCTCAAGCTCTCGCCGATCAACCGGCGCCGGCTCGACAGCTTCAAGGCCAACAAGCGCGGCTGGTGGTCGTTCTGGATCTTCCTGACGCTGTTCGTCCTCTCGCTCTTCGCCGAGTTCATCGCCAACGACCGGCCACTGATCGTCCGCTACAAGGGCGAGACTCTGTTCCCGGTCGCGGTGAACTATCCCGAGGAGAAGTTCGGCGGCTTCCTCGCCACCACCGATTACCGCGACCCGACCATTGCCCGGGAGATCGCCGCGAATGGCTGGGCCTTGTGGCCGCTGATCCGCTACTCCTACCGCACCCATAATCTCGACCTGCCGGTGCCGGCCCCTGCCCCGCCGACCTGGATGCTCAAGGACGAGCAGTGCCGGCCGATCGCCGAGCGCACCGGCGGCATGACCTGCCGCGAGCTCGAATGGAACTGGCTCGGCACCGACGACCAGGGCCGCGACGTGGTCGCGCGCCTGATCTACGGTTTCCGGATATCGATTCTGTTCGGTTTGATCCTGGCCTCGATCTCCTCGGTGATCGGAATCGCCGCCGGGGCGATCCAGGGCTATTTCGGCGGCTGGACCGACCTGATCTTCCAACGCGTCATCGAGATCTGGACTTCGATTCCCGCGCTTTATCTGCTGATCATCGTCGCCGCGATCATCACGCCCAGCTTCTTCGTGCTGCTCGGCATCCTCCTCTTGTTCTCCTGGGTGGCGCTGGTCGGCGTGGTCCGCGCCGAGTTCCTGCGGGCGCGCAACTTCGAATATGTCCGCGCCGCCCGTGCGCTCGGCCTTTCCAACCGGGCGATCATGGTCAAGCACCTGCTCCCCAACGCCATGGTGGCGACGCTGACCTTCCTGCCCTTCATCCTCAACGGCTCGATCACCACCCTGACCTCGCTCGACTTCCTCGGCTTCGGCCTGCCGCCCGGCTCGCCCTCGCTCGGAGAACTGCTGGCGCAGGGCAAGGCGAACCTGCAGGCGCCCTGGCTCGGCCTCTCCGGCTTCTTCGTGATCGCGCTGATGCTCTCGCTGCTGATCTTCATCGGCGAAGCCGTCCGCGACGCCTTCGACCCGAGGAAGACCTTCGCGTGACCGCTCCCCTCCTCTCCGTCCAGGACCTCTCCGTCGCCTTCCGCCAGGGCGGGCAGGAGACGCTCGCGGTCGACAAGGTCTCGTTCGAGATCGCCAAGGGCGAGACGCTGGCGCTGGTCGGCGAATCCGGCTCGGGCAAGTCGGTCTCGGCGCTGTCGATCCTGAAGCTCCTGAACTATCCGGCAGCTCATCATCCGACGGGCAAGGTGCTGTTCAATGGCCAGGACCTGATCGCGGCCGACGAAGACGCCATGCGCAAGGTCCGCGGCAACGACATCACCATGGTGTTCCAGGAGCCGATGACCTCGCTCAACCCGCTGCAAACCATCGCGCGGCAGATCGGCGAAATCCTCGAACTGCACAAGGGCCTGCGCGGCGAGAAGGCGCGCGCCCGCACGCTCGAACTGCTCAACCTTGTCGGCATCCGCGATGCGGCGAGTCGGCTCGACGCCTATCCGCACCAGCTCTCCGGCGGCCAGCGCCAGCGCGTGATGATCGCGATGGCGCTCGCCAACGAGCCCGACCTTCTGATCGCCGACGAGCCGACAACGGCGCTCGACGTCACCGTGCAGGCGCAGATCCTGACGCTGCTGAAGGAGCTGCAAGCGCGGCTCGGCATGGCGATCCTGTTCATCACCCACGATCTCGGCATCGTCCGGCGCATTGCCGACCGGGTCTGTGTCATGCTGAAAGGCAAGATCGTCGAGCACGGGCCGGTCGCCGAGATCTTCGGCAATCCCCAGCACGCCTATACGCAGCGCCTGCTCGCTGCCGAGCCGAAGGGCCGGCCGGAGCCGGTGCCGGAGGGCGCGCCGATCCTGCTGGAGGCGGGGCCGGTCAAGGTCTGGTTCCCGATCAAGACCGGGCTGCTGCGCCGCACGACCAGTCATGTGAAGGCGGTCGACGGCATTTCGGTCAAGGTGCGCGAGGGCGAGACGCTCGGCATCGTCGGCGAATCCGGCTCGGGGAAAACCACGCTCGGCCTCGCCATCCTCAGGCTGATCTCCTCGGAAGGGCCGATCGTCTTCCTCGGCGACCGCATCGACGGGCTGAAGAGCAAGGCAATCCGGCCGAAGCGCCGGAATCTCCAGGTCGTCTTCCAGGACCCTTACGGCTCGCTCTCGCCGCGCATGTCGGTTGCCGACATCGTCGCCGAAGGTCTGACAGTCCAGCAGAAGGGCCTGAGCTATCTGCGCCTGCGCGAGATTGTGGCACAGGCGCTCGCCGATGTCGGGCTGGATCCTGCGACCATGGACCGCTATCCGCACGAATTCTCCGGCGGCCAGCGCCAGCGCATCGCCATCGCACGCGCCATGGCGCTCGACCCGAAATTCGTCGTGCTCGACGAGCCGACCTCGGCGCTCGACATGTCCGTGCAGGCACAGATCGTCGACCTGCTGCGCGGGCTGCAGACCCGGCGCAAGCTCGGCTATCTGTTCATCAGCCACGACCTCAAGGTGGTCAGGGCGCTGTCGCACCGGGTGGTGGTGATGCAGAACGGCAAGGTGGTCGAGGAAGGGCCGGCGGAGGAGATCTTCCAGCGTCCGCGCGAGGCCTATACGCAGGCGCTGCTCGCGGCCGCCCTCAACCTCGAGCCGGCGAACAGCGCCGCGGTGCGCGACTGATGGCGCGCGCCATCCTGATCGTGCTCGATTCCGTCGGCTGCGGCGGCGCCGAGGATGCGGTCGCCTATGGCGACGAAGGTTCCGATACGCTCGGCCATATCGCTGAAGCCTGCGCGGAGGGGCGCGGCGACCGCGACGGCCTGCGCAGCGGACCGCTCCACATCCCCAATCTCGCGCGGCTCGGCCTCAGCCATGCCTGCGAGGCCTCGACCGGCAAGCCGCTCGCCGGCGTGGCGCGGCCAGAGGCACCGCAGGGGCGATACGGCTATGGCGTCGAGATCAGCCAGGGCAAGGACACGCCATCGGGCCATTGGGAGATCGCCGGCTGTCCGGTGCCGTTCAAATGGGGCTATTTCACCGCGCTGGAGAACACCTTCCCGCCCAATCTCATTGCGGCGATCATCCGCGAGGGCGCCCTGCCCGGCATCCTTGGCAACAAGCATGCCTCGGGCACGGCAGTGATCGACGAACTGGCCGAGGAGCATATCAGGACCGGCAAGCCGATCTGCTACACCTCGGTCGACTCGGTACTGCAGATCGCGGCGCATGAGGAGCATTTCGGCCTGGAACGGCTCTATGCGCTCTGCAAGAAGGTCCGGGTGCTGGTCGACCCGCTGCGGATCGGCCGCGTCATCGCCCGGCCTTTCGTCGGCACGACCGAGACTGGCTTCACCCGGACCGGCAACCGCAAGGACTTCGCGATCCCGCCGCCGGACGAGACCATCCTCGACCGGATGGCGGCCAAGGGCCGGCCGATCGTCACCGTCGGCAAGATCGGCGACATCTTCGCCCATCGCAACACCGGCGAGGAGATCAAGCCCTTCGGTAACGCCGCCATGTTCGCGGCGGCGCTGGAAGCGTTCGAGCGCCTGCCCGATGGCGGCTTCTGCTTCGTCAACCTCGTCGATTTCGACACCGAATATGGCCATCGCCGCGACATACCCGGCTATGCGGCGGCGCTCGAAGCCTTCGATCGCGAACTGCCCAGGCTGGAGGCCCTGCTGCTGCCGGGCGACCTTGCCGTCATCACCGCCGACCATGGCAACGATCCGAGCTGGCCCGGCTCCGACCATACGCGCGAGCATGTGCCGATCCTGGCCTTCGGGCCGGATGTGTCGGCCGGTTTGCTTGGCCGCCGCGAGAGCTTCGCCGACATCGCGGCGACGCTCGGAGATTGGCTGAAGCTTGGTGCGACCGGCCCCGGCCGCGCCTGGTAGTCAGGCTGCCGCGACGCGCTCGCAGAACTCGGCGACTTCGCGGCGGATGCGCTGGGCCTGCGTCGCCAGATCGCTGGAAGAGCTCTGCAGGCTGTCGGCAGCGGCATAGGTGCGCTCCGTCACCGTCTCGAAGCTCTGCAGGCTCTGGGCACTGCGACTGACGCCGTCGGAGGAAATCTGGACCTCCTTGGCGATCTCTGCCGTGGCGCGATCCTGCTCGCCGACCGCATAGGCGATCGCGACCGAGACCGTCTCGACCTCGCCGATCGCCGCGACGATCTCGCGGATCGACTTGAGCGAGCGTTGCGAGGCGGTCTGGATCGCCTCGATCGAGCGCGCGACCTCGTCGGTTGCGCTCGCGGTCTGGGCCGAGAGCGTCTTCACCTCGCTGGCGACGACGGCAAAGCCCTTGCCCATGGCGCCGGCGCGGGCCGCCTCGATCGTCGCGTTCAAAGCCAGCATGCTGGTCTGCGCTGCGATGCCGCGAATGATCTCGACGACCGCACCGACGCTTTCGCCGGTGCGCGCCAGCGCCTCGATCTCGGTGCTGGCAGCACGCGCCAACCTTGCCGCCGACTGCGAGCTGTCGGCGGTCTGCGAGACGTTGCGGCCGATCTCAGCGATCGAAGAGGCGAGTTCCTGGCTGGCTGCCGCCGTCTGTTCGATACTGGTCGTCATCTCGTTCGAATTGCGCGAAACGGACGCGATCTGCTGCCGCGCCCGTTCGGACGCGCCAGTGAGACCGCGGGCATCGACCTGCATCGCCTCCGACGCGTTGTCGAGAATGGCCATGGCGCCATCCATCTCGTCGCGGAAGTTCTCCACCATGGCGCGCAGGCGCCGGGCCCGGGCCTCCGCATCATCGGCGAGCGCCCGTTCGCGTTCACCCGCCAGACGCTCGCGCTCGGCAACCTCCTCGGCGCGGTGCAGGTTGGCCTCGGTCTGCGCGAAGATGCGCGCGGTCATCAACGCGATCACCGCGAGGAAGGCGGTCTCGACCACCACGATCACCGCGTGCAGCAGCACCCGCAGCAGGTTGCCGCCCTGGTAGAAGACGGCAGCAGGCAGGACGAATTGCAGGACCAGGTGATGCGCCGCCGTGAGCGCAGCGCCGAGGATGATCGGCCGCCAATCGCAGAAGCCGGCGAGCAGCGCCAGCACAGCGAAGTAATACATATGCATGTCGGGCTGCCAGGGATGCCCGGAGAAGACCGCGACCAGGATCGAGACCTGGCCGATCAGGGCAATCGCGATGGCGAATTGCGCGATCAGCGTGGCCCCGGCACTGCGATAGGCGATCAGTGCCGCGAGCGCGAGCATCAGCGCGCTGAGCCCGGGTATCAGGCCGTCGCCGGCCTGGGCCAGAGACGCCAGTGCGAGCAGCGGGGCATGGAGGAAGGCAAGGCCGAGGAGGCAGCGCGCAACCAGGTCCCGCAAGCCGGGCAAAGTCAATGTCATGAGCGGCTCGCTTCGGCCTCGGGTGAGATGATGCAGCCGGCAAGGCCGTCGAGGCGCAGCATCAGCAGGGCTCCGACGGGTCTTGCTGTCGTCTCCGGCGCGAGAACGACGACGAAGGGGACGCTCCCCTGCCGCAGGATCCTGGCGCCGGTCGCCAGGCTGCGCGCCACGGCCTCTTCGCCCCCGACCCAAGGCGGAAAGATAGCAGCCAGCGGAGCGGGCGGCCCCGCGACGGGCCCGGGCAGGCTCGCGAGGGCCAAGAGGCCGGAGCAGAGTGCCAAACCTGCGATCAGGCCGATGTCACGCCATTGCCGGAGCCGAAAACGGGATGCGGTCGATATCGCGACGGGGCTCATCCTCGGCTCTCAGCATGGCTAACGCAACGTTGCCTTCAGCAATGTTCCTGATCTGCGTCTCTTAAATTTCTGTTAAGCGCCTGCGCGAGCCTCACGATCTGGAACAGGTCGAGAGTACAACTTTTACGTTTCGTCAATTGCTCATCTATACAACTTATAGTTGTTAAAATGATGAGCAGCACGCCATGCGCCATAGTCCTCTTGCGTTCGGAACCGACCAATCGGCCAGCACGGCGGTCGAGTTCGCCTTCATCGCTCCCATCCTGCTGATGCTGCTGTTCGGGATCATCGGCTACGGCCACGCTTTCGGCGTCTACCACGGCGTGCAGCAGCTTGCCGCGGAAGCAGCACGGGCATCCGTCGCCGGCCTCGACGATGCCGAGCGCGAGCGGCTGGCCCGCTCCTTCATCACCCGCAACATCGGCTCCTACGCTTTCCTCGAACCGAGCAAGCTGACCATCCGGACAACCGCGCTGGGCGCCCCGGCGCCAAGCTTCGAGGTCACGGTCGTCTATGACTACTCGGACAGCGTCTTCAACCGGCTCAGCTCGATGGTTGCGCTGCCGATGCCGGTCGTCGAGCGCCGCGCCGTCGTCCAGCGCGGCGGCTACTGATGCGATCCCCGAACCGACCGGACAGGAGGCCCTCATGATCCGCTCGTTCCGGAAGCTCCTGGCCGACCGCCGTGGCCTCTCGACCATCGTCTTCGCCGGCACCTCCCTGGTCCTGTTCGGGTTCGGTGCGATGGCCGTCGATGTCGGGAGCATCTTCTACCAGAAGCGCCGGCAGCAGACCGCGACCGATCTCGCGGCGCTCGCTGCCGCCGCTGATCTCGAGCGTGCCACGAACGCAGCCCGGGCCAGCGCGAGCCGCAACGGCTTTCCGGCCGGCGCCGTCGGTACGGTCCAGACGGGCACCTATACGCCCGATGCACGACTGGCTCCGACAACGCGCTTCCAACAAGGCTCGGGACCCGCGGCCAACGCGGCCCGGGTCGAGATGCGAGCGACCACGCCGTTGATCCTCGGCCGCGTCCTGGCCTCCAGCCTGGGCGGCGAGAGCGGCGAGGTCGCCATCGTGACGCAGGCCATCGCCGCGCAGGATGCGCAGGCAGCCTTCGCCATCGGCTCGCGGCTGCTCCGCGTTGAGAACGGCGCGCTCAACGGCCTGCTCGGCAGCCTGCTCGGCACGAGCCTGTCACTGTCGGTGATGGACTATGAGGGGCTGGCGCGAGCGCGGATCGACCTGTTCGGCTTCGCCCGCCGGCTGGCGACGCGTGCCTCGATCTCCGCCTTGACCTTCGAGGAGGTCCTCCGTGCCAATGTCCGCATCGGCGACATCGTTCTGGCCGCCCAGGATGCGGCTCGCGATCAGGGAGCCGGCAGCGATGCAATCGCGGCACTGGGGCGTCTCTCCAGCGCCCTCGGCGGCTCGAGCCAGCGCATCAACCTGCAGAGCCTCGTCTCGTTCGGCGTCTACGGCGGCCGGCAGCTGGGTGACGAGGTACCGCTCAAGGCCTCGCTGGCGGCGCTCGACCTGATCTCGGCCGCGGCCCAGATTGCCAATGGCTCACGCCAGCTCGATCTCGGCCTCGCGGTCAACGTGCCCGGCCTCGCGGCAGTCTCGCTCAAGCTCGCCATCGGCGAACGGCCGGTCGGGACCAGCCTCGTCCGGGTCGGCCGCGCCGGAGCGAGCGTCCACACTGCCCAGATACGCCTGCTGCTCACGCTCACCCTGGTCGGCAGCGGCCAGGCCTCGCTGGTCAAGTTGCCGCTCTATCTGGAGCTCGCTTCCGCGACAGCTCGTCTGACCGCGATCTCCTGCGGCGCCGGCGACGTCACCAGCTCGCGCGTGACGCTCGGCGTGACGCCGGCCGTCGTGGATGCCTGGATCGGGCAGGTCTCCAATGCCGAGTTCAGCAATTTCAGCACACGGCCGAATCCACCGGCTGCAACGGTGCTCGACCTGCTCGGTCTCGCCAAGGTGACGGCTCGGGCGCATGTCACGATCAGCAACACCAGCGAGACCCCGGTCAGCTTCAGCTATGCCGAGATCCAGCGAGCCGACAAGAAGACGACCTCGACGCAGAACTTCGTCGCAAGCCTGCTGTCACGACTGGTCGGGGATCTCAACCTGCGCGTCGAGCTGCTGGGGCTGGGTCTTCCCATCCCCGGACTCGACGGCGCCGTTTCCGGCGTCATCGCCGGCGCGGCCGCCCCGCTCGACCAGGTGCTGACGAGCCTGCTCAACACGCTCGGCATCGGCCTCGGCCAGGCCGACAGCTGGGTCAGCGGCGTGCGCTGCGGCGGCGCGGTCCTGATCCAGTAGGGTTCAGGACCGCAGCCGCACCTTGATCCTCTGCATCAGCCCGTCGCGCACGGCGCGATAGGCGTCGAGCACCTGTTCGCGGGAGCCCTGGATGATGGTCGGGTCCGGGGTCGGCCAGTACTCGACCTCGGCGGCGAGGGTGCGGGTGAGTTCCAGCGCCTTGTGGTGCGCCTCGGGCGAGAGCGAGACGATCAGGTCGAAATTGAGCCCCTCCCATTCCTCCAGCTCCTCGACCGTCTTCGGCTTGTGCTTGTGCGCGTCGATGCCGATCTCGTCAAGGACCGACAGCGCGAAAGGGTCGAGCTCGCCCTTGCGCTTGCCGGCGGCGGACTGGACATAGATCGACTTGCCGAAGAAGTGCTTGGCCAGCGCCTCCGCCATGGGCGAGCGCACCGCGTTGTAAGCGCACATGAACAGTACGCTCTGGAGCTTGCGCGGTACGGGCGACTCCAAGCGTTCAGCCCTTCCAGTGCAGCGCGTAAATCAGGGTGAACAGGCGTCGGGCCGTCTCGTTGTCGATCTCGACCTTGTTCGACAGCCGCTCGACCAGCAGAACCGCGGCCTCGTCGTGCAGGCCGCGACGGCCCATGTCGATCGCCTCGATCTGGGCGGGCGTCGCCGTGCGGATGGCCGCGTAATAGCTGTCGCAGACCAGCTCGTAGTCCTTGATGATGCGCTTGAACGGCGTCAGCGAAAGATGATGGGTGACGAGCGCCGCTCCCTCGGCGCTCCTGACCTCGAAGGCGAGGCGCCGCTCGACCAAAGCGAGATGGACGGCATAGGGGCCGCCATCGAACTCCGGCAGGGCGAAGTGGTTGCGCTCGATCAGGTCGTAGATCGCAACGGCCCGCTCATGCTCCTGGTCGGCGCTGCCGCGCCCGAGCGAGGCTTCGTCGAGCGTGACGGCGACCAGATGGCTGCGTTCCGACATATCCCCTCCGCCAGCTCCGTGCAGGCGCAGAATCGCCAGCCTGCCGTCAGCCGTTGAGTCGGATCGTCACGGAACGCGCATGCGCCTGCAAGCCCTCAGCTTCAGCGAGCTCCGTCGCGGCGCCGGCAAGCGCCCGCAACGACTCGGGATCGCATTTCAGCAGCGAGGTGCGCTTCATGAAATCGAGGACGCCGAGCCCGGAGGAGAAGCGGGCCGAGCGCGCTGTCGGCAGGACATGGTTCGAGCCGCCGACATAGTCGCCAATCGCCTCGGGCGTGTGCCCGCCGAGGAAGATCGCGCCGGCATTGCGGATACGCCCCGCCAGCCCTTCGGCATCGGCGGCGATGATCTCGAGATGCTCCGGCGCCAGCCGGTCGACCAGAGGGATCGCGCTGGCGAGCGTCTCGACCAGGATGACCGCGCCGAAGTCGCGCCAGCTTGCGCCTGCGATCTCGGCACGCGGCAGGGTGCGGAGCTGGCCTTCGACCGCGCGCTCGACCGCGTCAGCCAGCGCGGCGTCGTCGGTGATCAGGATCGACTGGGCGGCGGTGTCGTGCTCGGCCTGGGCGAGCAGGTCGGCGGCGATCCAGTCGGGATTGGCGTCGGCATCGGCCAGGACCAGCACCTCGGAGGGGCCGGCGATCATGTCGATGCCGACAGTGCCGAAGACACGGCGCTTGGCCGCAGCGACATAGGCGTTGCCGGGGCCGACGATCTTGGCGACCGGCGCGATCGTCGCGGTGCCATAGGCGAGCCCGGCCACGGCCTGCGCCCCGCCGATCCTGTAGATCTCGTCGATGCCGGCGAGCTTCGCCGCGGCGAGCACCAGCGGATTGCCTTCGCCACGCGGAGTCGGCGCGACCATGACGAGGCGCTCGACCCCGGCGACCTTGGCCGGCACCGCGTTCATCAGCACGGAAGACGGATAGCTCGCCGTGCCGCCCGGTACGTAGAGGCCGACCGCCTCGACCGCGCTCCAGCGCCAGCCGCTCTCGACGCCAAGCGCATCGCGGGACCAGGAATCGGCCGGCTTCTGACGCAGGTGATAAGCCTCGATCCGGGCGCGCGCCGTCTCCAGCGCGGCGAGTTGCTCGCGCGTGCAGGCCGACTGCGCCGCCTCGATCTCGCTTTGCGTCACACGCAGGGTCTGCGGCGTCAGGGAGAGCTTGTCGAAGCGCTCGGTGTAGTCGATCAGCGCCGCATCGCCACGGGCGCGGACATCGGCGATGATCGCGGCCGCGACCTGATCGACATCCTCGGAAACCTCGCGCTTCATCGCGAGCAGGGTAAAGAACTCCCGCTCGAAACCGGCATCGCGTGCGTCAAGCCTGATCGGCATGGTGCTATCCTGACCGCAGGTGTGGTTCAGCCGGCGTCCGGGTGGGCCGGCGTCGCGACCGCTTCCCAGATCGGGCCGAGATCCTTCATCTGCGCCTCGATGCACTCGACATCGAGGCGGATGGCGGCTCCGTCGGAGAAATGCAGGGTCACCTGCCCGGCAGGGCCGTCGGTCTCAACGAAGGTGACGGCGAGCAGACTGAGCACCACATCACCAGCCGCGACCTTGCTGCTGCGCGCGGCCGTCACCCGTTCGAAATGGAGAGCGGCGAGCCGCCGGCGCTTTTGCCCTTGTGCCGCGCCTTCCCAATCGAAACGACGCAGCGCCAGGGCAAAACGTTTCTCGGCGGGCCGATAGGCGATGTCGCCGCGCTTCAGCACCGCGTCCTGCAGATGCGCCGAGATCACCGACAGATCGTCGGCGTCCAGGGCGATCAGTTTCAGCGGCTCAGCGGCGAGATCGGACATGTAGACTCTTACCTCATCGCATTTTCTTCGCGCGAACCGGTGTCCACCGCGCTCGAAAATGCTCTCGGCCCTATCTGGCGGCGACGTTGCCTATCGTCAACCGCTGATGCGCTCGACCTGGGCGCCGCAGCGGCTGAGCTTGGCCTCGAGCGCCTCGAAACCGCGGTCGAGATGGTAGACGCGGTTGATCATCGTCTCGCCCTCGGCGACGAGGCCGCCGATCACGAGCGAGACCGAGGCGCGCAGATCGGTCGCCATAACCGGGGCGCCAGTGAGCTTCTCGACGCCGTCGACATAGGCCGCATCGCCGTCGAGCCGGATCTTGGCGCCGAGCCGGGCGAGCTCCTGCACGTGCATGAAGCGGTTCTCGAAGATGGTCTCGCGGATGCGCGAGGTGCCTTTGGCCTTGGTCATCAGCGCCATGAGCTGGGCCTGGAGATCAGTCGGGAAGCCCGGGAACGGGTCGGTGGTGACATCGACCGGCTCGAGCGCGGCGCCATTGCGGCGGACGCGGATGCCCTCATTGGTCTCGGAGACGTCGACGCCGGCCTGACTGATCACATCCAGCGCTGCCTGCAGCAGATCGGCACGCGCGCCTTCGAGCAGGACGTCGCCGCCGGCCATCGCCACCGCCATGGCATAGGTGCCGGTCTCGATCCGATCCGGCAACACGGCATGATGCGCGCCGCCAAGGCGCGAGACACCGCGGATGGTGATGGTAGAGGTGCCGGCGCCCTCGATCTTGGCGCCCATCTTCTCGAGGCAAACGGCGAGATCGACCACCTCGGGCTCACGCGCCGCGTTCTCGATCACCGTGGTGCCGTCGGCGAGGACAGCGGCCATCAGCGCGGTATGGGTGCCGCCGACCGTGACCTTCGGGAAGACGATCTCGGCGCCCTTCAGCCCCTTCGGAGCCCGTGCCAGCGCGTAACCGCCCTCGATGGTGATGGTGGCGCCGAGGCGCTCCAGCGCCATCAGCAGGAGGTCGACCGGGCGCGTGCCGATGGCGCAGCCGCCGGGCAGCGAGACCTTGGCCTCGCCCATGCGGGCCAGGATCGGCGCAATCACCCAGAAGCTCGCCCGCATGGTCGAGACCAGCTCGTAGGGCGCGCAGGTGTCGACGATCTGGCGCGCGGTCAGCGCGACGGTCTGGCCGGTTTCGGCGCTCTGGCCGATGCGCTTGCCGGCGACCGAGCGGTCGACGCCCTGATTGGAGAGGATGCGCGAGAGCGCGCTGACGTCAGAGAGCCGCGGGACATTGGTCAATGTCAGCGTCTCGTCGGTAAGGAGGCTCGCGATCATCAGCGGCAGGGCCGCGTTCTTCGCGCCGGAAATCGGGATCACGCCATTGAGGCGCTGGCCGCCGGTGATGCGGATACGGTCCATCGGGCTCGTCCTGCAGGACAGCCGGCGGAGGCGCCGGCCGGAAAGGGTGGGATCAGGACCGGGGAGGTTCGGCCTGGGCGGGCGGTAGCGTGTCCTCGGCCGCCGTGTCCGAGGCGCGCCGGGCCCTTGCCTGCGCCTTGCGGCGCTTCAGGTTCTCGCGGAGGGCGGCGGCGAGGCGCGCCCTTCTCTCATCCTCGGCTTCGGTCTGGCGGCTCAAGGCGTCAGCTCGTCGGAATGCCCGCAACCCTGCGGCGGCGGGCGTTGGTTCATGGTTAGCCGCTCAACCCGCCCCGGACAAGACCAGGGCGGCGGCACAACATTCCTTGCACGGTCGATTGCGGCACAACTGCGGCGTCGCCGGTCTCCCGATGAAACAGCCCTGCTCCAAGGCGGCCTGCAGCCGCATCGGCCCACCCGATCGACAGGCTGCGCCGCTCCGGCCGGGAGAGGCCGCAAGGTCCTGCTGCGATTGGTAAAATTTTTATTATCTCGGCAACCCTGACCGACGAGTGTTATGCTGGCACGCCCATTGCGTGCATCGACGGCAACGACAGCGGCAACGGCAGGGCAACCGATGGATGCGTTTTCAGACCGTGAGCCGACTTCGGCACTAACGAATAAAGCCTAACGAAATTAACCATTTCCGGCAGTTTGCGTTTACAGATTATTAACTTTCTCTACCCTCGGCGGCGTCGAGGGGTGCGGGACTAGGCGGAGACGACACGATGTTTCAGAGCTATGCACCGACGGTGGGCGGCCAGGCCGCTGCCGAGCTCGCCGACGGAGAGGTGATCGAGACGATCCGCCGTCACGCCGGCTTCCTGCCGGAGGTCCAGCTCGCCTACGAGCAGGAGCTGCGCCTGCTCTGGGTCACCATCAAGCCGGAGCTGAAGCCGGTCTTCACGCTGCAACTGCTCGAAAGCCTCGGCAAGGTGCAGCAGGCGATCATCGATCTCTGGGGCGCGCCCGAGCAATACCATAACGCGCCGGTGCGCTTCCTCGCCTTCCGCGGCACCGGGCCGTTCTTCACTCTCGGCGGCGATCTCGACTTCTATCTCGACTGCCTCGCCAAGAACGACCGCCCGGCCCTGGCGGAATATGCCCGGCTCTCGGTCGAGGGCGCGCTGCGCAATGCCAGCGGCCTCAACGGCATGGCCGTTACGCTGTCGACGATCCATGCCAAGGCGATCGGCGGCGGCATCGATGCGCCGCGCTCATGCAACGTCATGATCGCCGAGGAGCAGGCCTCGTTCGTCTACCCCGAGATCAAGTTCAACCATTTCCCGATCACCGCCGTCGGCGTGCTGTCGCGCCGGATGGGCCCGCGCGCCGCCGAGCACATGCTGCAATCGGGCGAGGAGATGAGCGCGGCCGAGTTCCTGGCGGCCGGCGGGCTGGAAGCGGTGGTGCCGACCGGCACGGGCGAGGACTGGATCCGCAAATACGCCTCCGACTCGCTGCCGATCCACGCAGCCCGCACCGCCCTGTTCTCGGCCTTCAACCGCCGCGCCGGCAATCTGCGCGAGGAGCTCGAATATCTCGGCCAGCTCTGGACCGACTGCATGCTGCGCCTGCACCCGAGCGCGATCTCCAAGCTGCAGCGCATCGCCCAGACGCAGGACCGCATGCTGGCCCGCGTCTACCAGCGCGGCCCCGAGGAGGCGTTCGCCCGCGCCGGCGCCGCCTGAGCGGACAAAGGAAAGCCCGGGCACGGTCGGCGTTCGCGTCGATCGTGCGACTCCGCCGCGTAACCCTCATGAAACTTTTACCTTTCCCTCTTAAAGCCGTTAGATGATGCGGCAAAGGAAGGGGTCGTACACCCGCCTCTCCAGTGACCGTCACAAGGCAGGAGTGGATGGCGGGAGTGGCGAACCGGTTGCATAGCGCCAGCGCCGATAGAGCGATCGCAGAGCAGCCGGCCGGACATGACGGCCGGAGCGCGGTCGATCTCGCCGATTATCGCCTGCTGGTCTCCTCGCTGTTCTCTTCGCCGGGCTCGATCATCCCAGGCGGCATCGCCGGCATCCTCACGCCCTTCCTGTGCTGGGTCTCGACCAGGGCCGAGCTGTTCATGGTGCTGACGATCTGCGTCGCGCTGGTCGTCGTCATGCGGATCATCACCGTGGTCCGCTATCGCCGCCTCGACCATGCCGATGACACGCTCGCCCAGACCACGCGCTGGGACCGGGAGTATTTCTTCGGCGCGACCGTATTCAGCGCCGTACTCGGCTTCAGCTGCTATGCGGCGCTGGCCTGGACGGACGACCCTGCCGCCCACATCACCTCGGTATCGTCGACGATCGCGCTCGCCTCCGGCTATGTCGCGCGCAATGCCGGACGGCCGAAATTCGTCGCCGTCCAGCTGCTGACCTTTTGCGTGCCGATGGCGGTCGGCCTGATCCAGGCGCACAATCCCTACTACCAGTACATCGGCTATTTCGCCTTCCTCTATGTCGTCGCCAATATCGCGATCACCAACTCGCTGCACCGCAACCTGCTGGCGCTGAGCGACGCGACCAAGCAATCCAAGGCGCTGGCCACGGCCCTGCGCTCGCAGAACCTGACGCTCGACGCCGCGCTCAACACGATGATCCACGGCCTGGCGATGTTCGACCGTAAGCTCGACCTCGCGGTCTCGAACGCGCCGCATGCAGCCCTTTACGGCATTCCCGAGACACTCGCCTTGCCAGGCACGCCGATCAGCGCGATCGCGCGTTTCCTGGTCGAGCGGCAAGTGATGACGCCGGAGCAGGTCCGCGACATCAAGGCGGCCCTCGACGGCGTCCAGGCGACGCAGCAAGCGGCCATCTACGAATTGCAGTCGCGTAACGGCCGCATGCTCGTCGTCACCATCGCGCCCGCGGCCGAGGGCGGCGTGCTGATGCTGACCGAGGATGCGACCGAGCGGAAGGCGACCGAGGCGCGGATCGAGCAGATGGCGCGCTTCGACGAGCTGACCGGGCTCGCCAACCGCTTCGAGTTCAACTCGCATCTCGCCGAAGCTTTCCGCCGGCAGGAGCGGACCGGCGAGACCTTCGCGCTGCTCTATATCGACCTCGACGGCTTCAAGCAGGTCAACGACAATCTCGGCCACGACATCGGCGACCGGGTGCTGGTCCAGACGGCGGCGCGGCTGAAGAGCGCGATCCGCCACAACGACCTTCTCGCCCGCTTCGGCGGCGACGAGTTCGTCCTCATCCTGCCGGCGACCGATGTCGCGACGGTCAGGATGATCGCGCAGCGCATGATCGAGGCGATGGATCGCGCCTTCGAGCTCGAGACCAAGACCGTCTACGTCACGGCCAGCATCGGCATCGCGCTTGCCCCGGTGGACGGTGCGACCCCGGCCGACCTGCTGCGCCATGCCGACACCGCGCTCTACAAGGCCAAGGCAGCCGGCCGCAACACCGCGACGTTCTTCGACCCGACCATGGCCGAGGAGATGCTCGAACGCCACGAGATCGAGGTCGATCTGCGCCAGGCCAGCGCCGAGGGCGCGCTCGAGCTGTACTATCAGCCGATCATCGACCTGCGCACGCAGGAGATCGTGACGCGCGAGGCGCTGATGCGCTGGCGGCACCCGACGCGCGGCATGGTGCCGCCCGGCATCTTCATCCCGATCGCCGAGCAGTCCGGCCTGATCGCCGGCATGGGCGACTGGGCGATCCGCCAAGCTTGCCGCGACGCGGCGAAATGGCCGGGCGGCATCGGCGTCTCCGTCAACATCTCGCCGCTGCAGTTCCGCGAGCCGGGCCGGATCGTCGAGACCGTCAAGAATGCGCTGCTGCTCGCTCATCTCGCGCCGGGCCGCCTGACGCTCGAAGTGACGGAATCGCTGCTCATCGAGGACAACAAGACGACGCTCGAAGTCATCAACGAGTTGCGTGCGATCGGCGTGAAGTTCGCGCTCGACGATTTCGGGACGGGCTATTCCTCCCTCGCCTATCTCTCGACCTACCCGTTCTCGCAGGTGAAGATCGACCAGAGCTTCAGCCGCGACGTCAACAGCGACGAGGCCTCCAAGGCGGTGATCGAGGCGGTCTGCCAGCTCGCCCGGCGCCTGTCGATGAACGTCGTCATCGAGGGCATCGAGACCGAGGCGCAGCGCATGGCGGTGCAACTGCTCGGCGCCCAGCGCGCCCAGGGCTATCTGTTCGGCCGGCCACAGCCGGTGGCGGAGTTCAGCAAGGGCGACGAACCGCGCAAGATCGCCTGACTAGGGCTCGACCATCGTCCCGCCCGAATTGACTGCTTCCACCCGGTTATCGCAGCAGCGAGCTTGATTCCGCCGCAACGGCAACGCATCTGCACGAGCTAGACAGCGACCGGGAGATGCGGCGTGAGCCAGACCGCCAGCCCTGCAGCCAGCAAGGAGCCGTTGACGCCGGATATCTGCGTCATCGGCGACACCCCCGGCGGGCTCGCAGTCGCGACCGCGGCCGCACTACTCGGCGTCCGGACGATGCTGATCCGGCAGAGTGGGAATGCGTTTTCCGTCAACGAGGGCGCACGCGGCCAGGCCCTGCGGGCGGCGGCCGAGCGTGTGCGAGCCAGCGCGGGCGCCCAGGCCTTCGGTATCGCGGCGGCTGGCGAGGTCGATTACGGGCGCGTGCGGGCCCATCTCGACCAGGTGTCGGCCAGACTGGCCGCGAACGACTCGGATGAGCGCCTCGCTGCCCTGGGCGTCCTCGTGCTCAAGGGCGAGGCGCGCTTCCAGAACCGGCATCAGATCGCCCTCGGCGAGACCGTGATCAAGGCGCGGCGCTTCGTCGTCGCGACCGGGTCGTTGCCAGCGATCCCCGACATTGCGGGCCTGGCCGAGTTGCCCAGCCTGACCGAGGACAGCATCTTCGACTTGGCCAAGCGACCGGAGCGACTGATCGTGCTCGGCGGCACGACCGCGGCCGTCGAGCTGGCGCAGGCGATGCGTGCGCTCGGCAGCGAGGTCGCGCTGATCGCCCGGGAAGGCCTGCTGCCCGACGAGGATCCGGAAGCGGTCGGGGTGCTCCGTCGCGCCGTGCTCGGCGACGGCATCGCATTGCATGAGGGCCGGCCCATTCTGCGCGCCGAAAGCTACCGCCAGCGGCCGCGGCTCGTGCTCGACGGCGAGATCCGGATCGATGGCACGCATCTGCTGGTCGCCAGTGGGCGCACGCCGAACATTGCAGGCCTCGAGCTCGATCTCGCCGGCGTCCGCAGCGATGATACCGGTATCATCGTCGACGCCTCGCTGCGGACCGCGAATCGCAGCATCTACGCCGTCGGCGGCTGTGCCGGTGGTGCGGCCGCCAGGTCGATGTCCAGTCAGGCCGCGCAGCATCAGGCCGGCCTCGTGCTCCGCAACGCGCTGTTCCGCCAGCCGACCCGCTTCAGGCACGAATGGGTGCCGCGCACCGTCCATGGTCGGCCCGAGCTGGCGAGCGTCGGCCTGAACGAGGCTCAGGCGCGCGCGCAGGGCGAGATCCGGGTGCTGCGCTTTCCCTATGCCGAAAGCTCACGCGCTCAGGCCGAACGGCAGAGCGAAGGGCTGATCAAGCTCATGACCAACCGCAAGGGCGGTATTCTCGGCGTCGTAATCGCTGGGGCCCAGGCGGCCGAATTAATCGTGCCCTGGAGCCTCGCCGTCCAGAAACGGATGAACGTAACGGAGATGGCAGGACTGATCGCGCCATCCCAAAGCCTGTCGGAGCTGTCGCAGAAAGCGGCGCTCTCCTTCCAGGCGCCGCTCGCGGGAAAGCCGGGCATCCGCCGCCTCATCGGCTTCCTGAGCCGTTTCGGATAGACTGGCTGTTGATGTCAGTAAGACGGTTCGATCCCAACACCCTGTCGATCAGCGTAGCGCGCGGGCCGACGCAGCTCGGCCTGTCGGCCAAGCTGCTCGTGCTCACCATCCTGTTCGTGATGCTGGCCGAGGTGCTGATCTACCTGCCCTCGGTCGCGAACTTCCGACGCAACTGGCTGAACGACCGGCTGGCTGCGGCTCAGATCGCCGTGCTCGTCCTGGAGAACGCTCCGGCCGAGGGCCTGCCCGAGGGCAGCGAGGAGCGGCTGCTCGCCGGCGTCGGCGCCTCCGCCATCGCCGCGCGCGTCGGCGGCGCGCGCCGCCTGCTCAGCCTCGATTCGATGCCGCATGAGGTCGCCAGGACCGTCGACTTGCGCGACCAGAGCTGGATGCAGTCCATCGTCGAATCGGTGGCGACGCTGGTCAGCCCCTCGCATGAGATGCCGATCCGGGTGGTCGGGCAGGCGGTCGGCGCTGCCGACTTCGTCGAGATCGTCATCGACGAGCGACCGCTGCACCGCGCCATGCTGAAATTCTCGGTCAACCTGACGCTGGTCACACTGATCATCTCGATCCTGACCGCCGGGCTGGTCTATCTCTCGCTGAACTGGCTGATCGTGCAGCCGATCCGGCATCTCGCCGCCAATGTGATGGAGTTCGAGCACGATCCGGAGAATCCGCGCCGGATCATCGAACCGACGCAGCGCGCCGACGAGATCGGCGAGGCGCAGCGGGCGCTGGCACGCATGCAGGCGACGCTCGCCGACGACCTCAGGGCCAAGAAACACCTCGCCGAACTCGGCCTCGCCGTCAGCAAGATCAATCACGACCTGCGCAACATGCTGGCGGCGGCGCAATTGATGTCGGACCGGCTGACCGAGACGCGCGATCCGAAGATCCGGCGCTTCGCGCCGCGCCTGATCGCGACGCTCGGGCGCGCCATCGATTTCTGCCAGGCGACGCTCGCCTATGGCCGCGCCACCGAGGCGACGCCGGCGCTGCGCGATGTGGCGCTGCGCCAGCTCGTCGCCGAGCAGGCGGAGCTGCTCGGCCTCGGCGAGAACGGCGCGATCGCTTTCGCCAACGAGGTGCCAGCCGAGGTGATCGCCCCTTGCGATCCCGACCAGATGGCGCGGGTGCTCTCCAACCTGATGCGCAATGCGATCCAGGCGCTCGACGGCGTCACGGAAGCCGGCGAGCGCACCCCGATGCTCAGGATCAGCGCCGGCCGGCGCCATGAGGAGATCGTCCTGCGCATCGCCGACAACGGGCCGGGCGTACCGCCACGGGCGCGCGACAACCTGTTCCAGGCCTTCCGCGGCTCGGTCAATCCCGGCGGCACCGGGCTCGGCCTCGCCATCGCCGCCGAGCTGGTGCGGCTGCATGGCGGCATGATCGCGCTGGAGCCGTCCGAGATCGGAGCGGTGTTCACGGTGTCGCTGCCGGCCCGGCGCGCGGCGGCGTGATCTTCCAACCCTCATCCATCACGGTGTCATCCCGGACAAGCGGCGCAGCCGCGCCGATCCGGGATCCATTCCAGAGCCTTTCCGAAAGAGGTTCCGGAATGGGTCGCGGGTCTTCGCTTCGCTGCGCCCGGGACGACTCGCGTTTTTTTGGCAAGGAAGCGCCCTTGGCTCCACCTGGAACGGAGATTACTGGCTCGCCCAGATCACCCGCGCCATGAAGGCGATCTCGGCGAGCGCGAGCACGCGATCGGCATGCTCGGGATTGAGCGAGGCGAGCTCGACCGTCTTCGCGGTCTGGCGCCTGAGCTGCTTGGCCAGCACCTCGCCCTCGACGGTCTTGACCACGACCCGGTCGCCGCGGCGGATCGCAGCACCGGGCGAGACGATGATGGTGTCACCATCACGATAGAGCGGCAGCATCGAATCGCCGGCGATCTCGAGCGCATAGGCCTTCTCGTCCTGCAGGCCGGGAAAGGCGACCTCGTCCCAACCGGAGCCGACCGGAAAGCCGCCATCGTCGAAGAAGCCGCCGGACCCGGCCTGGGCAAAGCCGATCAGCGGAATCGTATGGGTCGGCGGTACGCCGCGGCGCAGCACGTTCATGAACTCGTCGAAGGAGGCGCCGGTGGCGGAGAGGATCTTGGCGATCGATTCGGTCGAGGGCCAGCGCTCGCGCCCGTCGGCGCCGACGCGCTTCGAGCGGTTGAAGGTGGTGGCGTCGAGCCCAGCCTTGCGGGCGAGGCCCGACGGCGTCAGGCCATAACGCTGGGCGAGCGTGTCGATCGCGCTCCAGATCTGGTCATGGGACAGCATCGCGGAGAGGCCTCGTTCCTGATGGTGCCGGCGCGGCGCAAAGCGGGGATTGAAATAGGAAATATCCCCTATTCGATAAGAATTCAATCTGATTCGCGTTTGCAATCGGCCGCTGACTGAAGAAATTCGGGAGCCGGCCCGGTGCGGCACGGTTTCCGCTTTTGCCGACGGCCGTCAGGCGATATGTCCGGCACCATGCCGCTCATCTACAAGATCTGTCCCGAGGCGCTCTGGCGCGAAGCCGAGGCCGCAGGCCTCTTCCAGGGAGCGCCGGTCGACCTCGCCGACGGCTTCATCCATTTCTCGACCGGCGCGCAGGCCCGCGAGACCGCCACCAAGCATTTCGCCGGCCAGGACGGGCTGCTGCTGATCGCCATCGACGATGCCGTGCTCGGCGAAGCCTTGCGCTACGAGCCATCGCGCGGCGGGGCGCTGTTCCCGCATCTTTATGCCTCGCTCGACCCGAAGCAGGCGCGCTGGATCGCACCGCTGCCGTCGGGCGAAGCCGGCCATGTGTTTCCGGAGGATGTCGCGTGATCGGAGCGCTGTTCGGCCTGGCGCGGCCGCTGATCCACAAGCTCGACGCCGAGCAGGCTCACCGGCTGACGATCGCGGCGCTGTCCGCCGCGCCGCCGCTGCGGCCGGCGGCCGATCCGCCGTCGCTGGCGGTCGAGGCCTTCGGCTTGCGCTTTGCCAATCCGGTCGGGCTCGCCGCCGGCTTCGACAAGCATGCCGAAGCCGTCGACGGCGCGCTGGGTCTCGGCTTCGGTTTCGTCGAGGTCGGCGGGGTAACCCCGCTGCCGCAGCCGGGCAATCCGCGCCCGCGCGTCTTCCGCCTGCCGGAGGACGAGGCAGTGATCAACCGCTATGGCCTCAACAGCGAGGGCATGGAAGCGGTCGCCGCGAGGCTCGCCGCGCGGCGCAGGAAAGGCGGCATCATCGGCGTCAACCTCGGCGCCAACAAGGACTCGATCGACCGCAGCGCCGACTACGCGACGCTGGCAGGAAGGTTCGCGCCGCTCGCCGATTTCCTGACCGTCAACGTATCCTCGCCGAACACGCCCGGCCTGCGCGACCTGCAGGCCGAAAGCGCGCTCGACGACCTGATCGCGCGCACCCTCGCCGCCCGCGACGAAGCCGCCGCCGGTGGCAAGCCGACGCCGGTCCTGATCAAGATCGCTCCCGACCTTTCCATGGCCGAGCTCGACGGGATGATCGCGGTCGCCCGCCGCCGCAAGGTCGACGGCATGATCGTCTCGAACACCACGATTGCGCGACCAGACAGCCTGCGCAGCGCAAGCAAGGCCGAGACCGGCGGCCTCTCGGGCAAGCCGCTCTTCTCGGCCTCGACACGGATCCTTGCCGAGACCTTCCTGCGGGTCGAACGCCAGTTCCCGCTGATCGGCGTCGGCGGCATCGATTCGGCGGAGACTGCCTTCGCCAAGGTCCGGGCCGGGGCGAGCCTGCTGCAGTTCTATTCGGCGATGGTGTTCAAGGGTCCGGGGCTGGTCGGCGAGGTCAAGCGCGGGCTCGACATGCAGATGCGCAAGGCCGGACTGCCGCGGCTCGACGTGCTGGTCGGGCGTGATGCCGAAGCAATCGCACGCGGCGAGACTCTGTGAGACCTACCGCTTCGAGGCGAACAGACGGCTGAGCAGCCAGAGCGGTACGACGACCAGCGCGCCCGCGAGGGCCCAGCCGCCGACCTCGCGGACCGCGTCGAAGCCCATATCGGTGATCGAGCGGACGAAGCGCAGCGCCGAGTCGAAGAGGCCCCGCGGCGACAGGCCAAGAAAGGCCATGGCCGCGCCGACCAGGAGCGAGATGAAGAACAGGCGCACGAGGACGCTGAGGAGAGAACCGCCCAGGAAGCGCTCGGTGCCACCGCCATTGGCCATGGAAATTCCCTTCGGATCGACAGCGATAGACAAATCAGACCCTGCTTGAACCGGGCCTGAACGCCGCCGTCAACCGCCGAGCGTTCAGCTCGTCGCCGAAGCGCCCTGCGCTGCCCAGCCAGCGCCGGCGATCTTGGCGGCGGCGATCACCGCCTGGGTGCGGCTGTCGACATTGAGCTTGGTCAGGATCGCCGAGACATGCGCCTTGACCGTCGCCTCGGAGACACCCAGCTCATAGGCGATCTGCTTGTTGAGCAGCCCCTCCGACAGCATCATCAGCACGCGCACCTGCTGCGGCGTCAGCGTCGCCAGGCGGCGGACCATGTCGGCCGTCTCATGATCGACCGGAGCGGAGAGATCGACTCCGGGCGGGGTCCAGACACCGCCGTCGAGCACGGCCTGGATCGCCTCGCCCATCTGCGCGACCTCGGCGGTCTTGGGCAGGAAGCCGAGCGCGCCGAACTCGATGCAGCGGCGGATCACGGCCGGATCGTCATTGGCCGAGACGACGATGACCGGGATCTCGGGATAGGACGCCCGCAGGAAGAGCAGGCCGGAAAAGCCCTGCACGCCGGGCATGGAGAGATCGAGCAGGATGAGGTCGATATCCGAGGCTTCGGCGAGCGCCTGGCCGAGCGCCTCGAGCGAGCCGACCTCGCTGACCTCCGAGCCGGCCAGCGCATGCGAGACCGCCTGGCGCAAGGCGCCGCGAAAGAGCGGATGATCGTCCGCGATCACGATCCGTGTCATCATGCCCTCCGCGCGCCAAAGCCCGGCAAGATGCCGCGCGATTCCCCCTGGAAAGTTCAAGCGCCCGGCATCTTGCCCTGTCAATGCTCCAATCGCAGGGAGACACAGCGGATCGCTAGTTCAGAGGCAGGAGCGCCTCCAATGTCTCGATCCGGTCGGCCTCGCCCGGTGGCTTGTCCCAGCGGATACGGTTGATGCGGGGAAAGCGCATGGCGACGCCGGATTTGTGCCGCGTCGAGCGTTGCAGACCCTCGAAGGCCACTTCGAAGACGAGGCCGCTTGAGAGCGTATGCGTGACCTCGCGCACCGGGCCGAAGCGGTTCAGCGTATTCTTGCGGACATAACGGTCGATCTCGACCAGTTCCTCGTCGGTAAAGCCGAAATAGGCCTTGCCGACCGGCACGAGCTCGTCCGTGCCCGCCTCTCCGACCCGCCAGACGCCGAAGGTGTAGTCGGAATAGAAGGAGGAGCGCTTGCCGTGGCCGCGCTGGGCATACATCAGCACGCAGTCGACCAACCGGGCATCGCGCTTCCATTTGTACCAATAACCCTTGGGACGGCCGGGCAGATAGGGTGAATCGAGCCGCTTCAGCATGCAGCCCTCGACCGCTTCGGCATCGGCGCCAGCTCCGGCAGATGCCGGATCGGCGCGGGCCTCGGTCAGCTCATCCCAGCTCGAAAAGGCGATGCGCGGCGAGAGATCGAAGCGGGCACTGTCGAGTCTGCCGAGGAAGGTCTCCAGCCTGGCGCGCCGCTCGGTGTAAGGGAGCGCACGCAGATCATCGTCGGCGTCGGCCAGCAGGTCGTAGGCGCGAATATGCGCCGGGAACTCGGCCAGCATCCTGGCCGTCACCTGCTTACGGTTGAGCCGCTGCTGCAGCGTGTTGAAGCTCTGGACGACACCATCGCGCATCACCAGCAATTCGCCGTCGATCGTGCCGTCCTGCGTCAGAGCCTCGGTCAAATCGGGAAAAGCGCCGCCGATCTCCTCGCCTGTGCGGGAATAGAGCCGGACAGTGCGGCTGCCATCGGCCCGCATGCCGGCAACGGCCTGGACGCGGATGCCGTCCCATTTCCACTCGGCAGCGAACTCGCCGGCAGCAAGCTTGTCGAAATCGCCTTCCTCGACCGCATGCGAAAGCATGACAGGGCGGAACGGCGCCGGGTCGGTCGCCTCGGGACGCGCCGCCCTGCCCTCCAGCCAGGCGAAGAGCGCGGTATAGGGCGGCTCCAGCCCGTGCCAGACCTGCTCGACCTCATCGGCCGGAATGCCGCCGAGGCTCGCGGCAGCGGTCTTGGCCAGACGGGCCGAGACGCCGATGCGCAGAGCCCCGGTGATCAATTTGAGCAGGGCCCAGCGGCCGGTCTCGTCGAGCGCATCGAGCCAGGAGGCGATCAAGCGCGGCATCTCGGTCTTGCCGGACTTTTGCAGGCCGGCGACGACATCGGGAAGGTGTGGCACGTCATTGGCACCATGCCGGGCCGGCCACATCAGCGCGACTGTCTCGGAGAGATCGCCGACATAATCGTAGGAGAGCGCGAACAGCACCGGGTCGGTGCGCTCGGCGATCAGAGCGCGGATCAGGCCGGGCTTGGCATTCTGGAACACCAGCCCGCCGGTCATCGCCGCCAACGCATAGCCACGATCGGGGTCGGGCGTGGTGCGCAGGTAGTCGGCGATCAGCGCAAGCTTGCCGTTGCGGCGCGGCTCATAGGCGAGGCGGTCGAGCAGCCAAGCGAAGCGGTTCATGGCGAGACCTCTGCCGGCTTGGTCTCGGGCTCGGCTTCACCTTCGTCGCCATAGCCGACGAGATGCAGCGGCATGCCCTTGAGCCCGACCGTGCCGCACCAATGCGCCAGCGCCTCGGCCTCGCCATGGGTGATCCAGATCTCGTTCGCCTCGACCTCGCGGATCGTCGCCTGCAGATCGTCCCAGTCGGCATGATCGGAGATGATCAGCGGCAGCTCGACACCCTTCTGCCGGGCCCGTGCCCTGACCCGCATCCAGCCGGAGGCAAAGGCAGTGACCGGATCAGGGAAGCGGCGCGACCAGAGGTCCTGGATCGCGCTCGGCGGGCAGATGACGATCTCGCCGGCAAGTGCCTTGCGTTCCTCGGCCTTGCGCTCGCCAGGTTCGATCTTGCGGATCTCGCCAAGCGGAATGCCTTGCGCCTGGTAGAACTGGGTAATCTTCTCGACAGCGCCGTGGATATAAATCGGCCGCTCGTAGCCGGCTTCGCGGATCAGCGCCATCAGCCGCTGCGCCTTCCCCAGCGAATAGGCGCCGACGATGTGGGTGCGATCGGGAAAGAGGCGGACGGAATCGAGCAGCTTGGCGGTTTCGGCATGGGCCGGCGGATGGCGGAAGACCGGCAGGCCGAAAGTCGCCTCGGTGATGAAGACGTCGCAGGTCACCGGCTCAAAGGGCGCGCAGGTCGGGTCGCGCTCGCGCTTGTAGTCGCCGGAGACGACGATGCGCAGGCCCTTGTGCTCGACCACGATCTGGGCGGAGCCGAGGACATGGCCGGCCGGGACGAAGCGGAAATCGACCGCGCCGATACGCACGGTTTCGCCGGGCACGGCCGCCTGTTCCGAGCCGGCGAAAGCCTCGCCATAGCGCAATGCCATGATCGCCAGCGTCTCTGATGTCGCCAGCACGGCGCCATGGCCGGCACGCGCATGGTCGGAATGGCCATGGGTGATCAGCGCCCGCGCCACCGGCCGGACAGGATCGATGTAGATATCGGCCGGTGGGCAGTAGAGCCCGGCCGGTGTCGGCGTCAGCAGATCGGAAGGCTTCATCGTCTGGCCAGTGTCATCTGCCTTCGTTAAACCCGCAGCATGATCGAAAAGGGCAGCAACGTGTACTCCGCCAGTTCCGGGGATGAGCGCCTCGACCGCCGCTATGCCTGGGCCGAGGCGGCGCTGAAGGATGGCGATCCGCAGGCGGCGATCGACATCCTCGATCAAACGCTTACCGAGAACTACGGTTTCACCGCCGCCTGGCATCTCTACGGATTGGCCCAGGAGGCGCTGGGGCACAATGAGGAGGCGGCGACCGCCTGGCGGCAATGCCTCGACCTCGACCCGAACGACCATGTCGGCGCCAAGCTCGACCTCGCCCGCATCGGCGCGCTCGCGGCCGAGCAGGCGACCTCGGAGAATTTTTCGGGCGCGCTGTTCGATGGCTATGCCGAGCGCTTCGACAGCCATCTCGTCGGCACGCTGCAATATCAGGCGCCGGCACTGCTGAAGGATGCGCTCGCGCGCCTTTGCGCACAGATCGGCCGCCCCTTCCATTTCGAGACGGCCTACGATCTCGGCTGCGGCACCGGGCTGATGGGCGAAGCGATCCGCGCCGAGGTGGAGTTTCTCGCTGGTTGCGATCTCTCGCCGCGCATGATCGCCAAGGCACAGGCCAAGACGCGCGAGAGCGGCGGACCGCTCTACGACAAGCTCGCCACCGCCGGGCTCACCGCCTTCCTGGCGAGCCGGCCCGACATCTCGGCCGATCTCGTCATCGCCGCCGACGTCTTCGTCTATCTCGGCGACCTCGCGCCCAGTTTCCATCAGAGCGCGCGGGTGCTCAAGGCGGGCGGGCTCCTCGCCTTCACCGCGCAGAGCCATGACGGCGAGGGCATCACCGTCGGCCAGGACCGGCGCTTCGCCCATGCCGAGAGCTGGATCAGAGAGGCGCTCGTCGAAGCCGGGCTGAAACCAGTACTGGTCGAGCCGCAGAGCACCCGCATCGACCGCGGCCAGCCGGTACCGGGGCTGATCGTGGTGGCGGAAAACGGCTGAAGAACCAGACTGGCCTAAGTCGCCTCCAGACGCATATCTCCGACATCGACCCCGTCCACGGCGCGCAAGGCCGGGATGGCGAAATCGGTGAAGGCGCGCACGACGGGGCGCATGAAGCGTACCGAGGGGAAGGTCCAGAAGGCCTCCGTCGGCTTGACCTCGTAATCCGGCAGGATGCGGACGAGCCGACCTGTCGCGAGCTCATCCGAAACGAGAAGCTGCTGCACCGGTCCGGCGGCGCGTCCCGACAGCAGCGTCGCGACGATCGTCTCGGCGGCGTTCGTGCGCATGATCGGCCGCACCGGCACGTCGATGCTCTCGCCTCCTCGACGCAACGGCAGCACGTCGCGCGGCGAGAGCAGCGTCGGCGTGGTCACGATATCGATCTCGGAGAGGCGCGCCGGCGTCTCGATCGGCTCCGAGCGCCCGAGGAAACTCGGCGCCGCCACCAGGATCCGACGTACCAGGCCAAGGCGCCGGACGATCAGTTCCTGTCCGTCCGGGCGGCCATATCGGAGCGCGAGATCGAAGCCCTCATAGACCAGATCGATCGCGCGATTTTCCAGGACGAGATCGATCGCGACGTTGGGATAGCGCTCCTGGAAGGCGAGCGCGATCGGATGCAGATGCCTGGCACCAATGCAGGACGGCGCATGCACGCGCAACAACCCTTCGATCGCCCCCATCTCATGGCGCACGCCCTCAAGCGCCGCATCGATGGTGGAAAGCGCGCTGCGGCTGGCCTCATAGAGCGCCTTGCCCTGCACGGTCGGCCGAACCATGCGGGCCGAGCGCTCGAGCAGACGGGCGCCGACATGCCGCTCGAGATTGCGCAGGTGCTTGGTGACGGCCGGTTGTGACACGGAGAGATCGCGCGCCGCAGCGGTGACCGAGCCGCGCTCGACTGTCTGTACGAAAGCCCTCAGGGCAGCAGCGATATCCATGCATAGCCATTGGTTATGGAAGCCATCACCTCATAACGGATCGACGCTATCGCAGCAAATTGCTCTATCGCCTCAGCAATTCCGTTACGCGAGCCGATAGACCGAATGCCCATCGACAGACGCAGCCTGCTGCTCGGCAGCCCGTTCCTTCTATCCGGTTGTGTGACGAGACCCGCAGCCGAGCTTTCCAGCCAGTCGTCGGCCAAGCGCCTCGACATGTTCGAGGCGGACTACGCTTCGATCTACGCCGCCGCCGATGGCGAGCCTTTTCCGGTGCCGGCCGTCGATCTCAGCGAGATCGAGCCCGAATTCCTGCGGCGCGAGGTCGGCTACCGTACGACCGAACGACCCGGAACCGTCGTCGTCGATCCCGAGGAACGCTACGCCTATCTCGTCGGCGAAGGCGGTCGCGCGATCCGCTATGGTATCGGCGTCGGCAAGGAGGAAGGCTTCAACTTCCGCGGTGCCGCGACGATCGCGCGCAAGGCGCAATGGCCGCGCTGGACGCCGACACCGGACATGATCCGCCGCGAGCCGCAGCGCTATGGCCGCTATTCAGGCGGCCTCGCCGGCGGCTCAGGCAATCCGCTCGGTCCGCGCGCGCTCTATCTCTATCGCGACGGGCGCGACACGCTCTACCGGCTGCATGGCACCGTCGAGCCGTGGACGATCGGAACGATGGTCTCGTCCGGCTGCATCCGGTTGCTCAACCAGGACATCATTGACCTCTATCGACGCGTGCCTGTCGGCAGCAAGGTCGTGGTGCTGGGGCTGAGTGCCGGCAGGGCCGTCAGAAAGACGTAAAGCCGCCGTTCCCTTTTCGTTCGACAGAGCCTATCTCTGTCGCTCGATGGATGCGCCCTCGCCTCTTCCCCTTGCCTTCTCCGCCTGGTTCGCCAGTCGCGGCTGGAGCGTGCGGGCGCATCAGCTCGCTTTGCTGGAAGAGGCCCGGGCCGGGCGCTCGACCCTCTTGGTCGCGCCGACCGGGGCCGGCAAGACGCTTGCCGGCTTCCTCCCCTCGCTGGTCGAGCTGACCCAGCGCGGCGGCGAACGCGACGGGCTGCACACGCTCTATGTCTCGCCGCTGAAGGCGCTCGCCGTAGACATCGCGCGCAATCTCGAGACGCCGATCCGGGAAATGGGGCTGGCCGTGAAGGTCGAGACCCGCACTGGCGACACCTCACCGGCCAAGCGCGCGCGCCAGATCGAGCGCCCGCCGGACATATTGCTCACCACCCCGGAGCAGCTCGCGCTGCTGGTCTCGCATCGCGATGCCAAGCCGTTTTTCGCCGGCCTGCGCCGCGTCGTGCTCGACGAACTGCACGCGCTCGTCACCTCCAAGCGCGGCGACCTGCTCTCGCTCGACCTTGCCCGCCTGCGCGCGCTGGCGCCGCAGATGAGTGCGGTCGGCCTCTCGGCCACAGTGCGCGAGCCGGCCGATCTGCAGGCCTATCTCGGCGGGGCCGGCACGCCGTCCGGCCTCGTCACCGTCAAGGGCGGCGCGCAGGCGCAGATCGGCATCATGCACACCAAGCGACGGCTGCCGCTGGCGGGGCACATCACTGCCCATGCCGTCGACGACATCTATGCCGCGATCCAGGCCCACAAGCTGACCCTCGTCTTCGTTAACACCCGCATGCAGGCCGAGTTCATGTTCCAGGCGCTGTGGAGCGTAAACGAGGAGACGCTGCCGATCGCCCTGCATCACGGCTCGCTCGATGTCGGCCAGCGCCGCAAGGTCGAGGCGGCGATGGCGGCGGGAAAGCTGAAAGCCGTAGTCTGCACAGCGACGCTCGACCTCGGCATCGACTGGGGCGATGTCGACCTCGTCATCAATGTCGGCGCGCCCAAGGGCGCGAGCCGCCTGATGCAGCGTATCGGCCGCTCGAATCACCGCATGGACGAGCCCTCGCAGGCGCTGCTGGTGCCCTCAAATCGGTTCGAATTGCTCGAATGCCGGGCCGCGCTCGATGCGGTGGCGGAGGCGGCGCAGGACACGCCCCCGCCGCGAAACGGGGCGCTCGACGTGCTCGCCCAGCATGTGCTGGGGGTCGCCTGCTCCGACGGTTTCGAGCCCGATGCGCTCTATGAGGAGGTCCTGACCGCCTCGCCCTATGCCGACCTCGCCCGTGCCGATTTCGACGCCGTCGTCGATTTCGTCGCGACCGGCGGCTATGCGCTGAAGAGCTATGAGCGCTTCGCCAAGCTCCGGCGCAGCAAGGACGGCATTTATCGCGCCAGCAATGCCCGCGTCATCCAGCAATACCGGATGAATGTCGGCACCATCGTCGAATCGACCATGCTCAAGGTCAGGCTCGGCCGCTCGCGGCCGGCTCGCCCCGGCGGTCAACAGATGCTCAGCCGCGGCGGGCGCGTGCTCGGCGAGCTGGAGGAGTACTTCGCCGAGACGATGACGCCGGGCGACACCTTCGTCTTCGCCGGCGAGGTGCTGCGCTTCGAGGGCATCGTCGAGAACGAGGTGGTCTGCTCGCGCACCAGCGCCGGCACCGACCCGAAGATTCCCTCTTATGCCGGCGGCAAGTTCCCGCTCTCGACCTTCCTCGCCGCCCGTGTCCGCGCCATCCTGGCGACGCCGAAGGAATGGGCGAAGCTGCCGGACGAGGTCTCGTCCTGGCTGCATGCGCAGCGGCTGAAATCGCGCCTGCCCAAGCCGGGCGAACTCCTGGTCGAGACCTTTCCGCGCGCCGGGCGCTTCTTCCTCGTCGCCTACCCATTCGAGGGCCGCCTCGCCCACCAGACGCTCGGCATGCTGCTGACGCGCCGGCTGGAGCGGGCACGATTGAAGCCGCTCGGCTTCGTCTGCAATGATTATGGCCTTGGCGTCTGGACTCTCGGCGACATGGCGGCGGCGATCGCGCGCGGGGCGCTCTCGCTCGACGAGCTCTTCGCGCAGGACATGCTCGGCGACGATCTCGAGGAGTGGCTGGCGGAATCGGCGCTGATGAAGCGCACCTTCCGCTCCTGCGCCGTGATCGGCGGCTTGATCGAGCGCCGCTTCCCCGGCCAGGAGAAGAGCGGGCGGCAGGTGACGATCTCGACCGACCTGGTCTACGACGTGCTGCGCCGGCATCAGCCCGACCATGTGCTGCTGCGCGCCGCACGCGCCGATGCCGCGACCGGCTTGCTCGACATCGGCCGCCTGGGTCAGATGCTGACACGGATCAGCGGCCGAATCGTGCATCAGCCGCTCGATCACGTCTCGCCGCTCTCGGTCTCGGTCATGCTGGAGATCGGACGCGAGGCGGTCCATGGCGAGGCGGCCGACGAGATCCTGGCCGAGGCGGAAGCACAGATGCTCGAAGAGGCGATGGCGTGAACCTGGCGGCGAAGGAATCGAGCGACGTGGCGGCCGAGGCGTTCATGCTAAGCCGGCTGGCTGTCGTGCCCGACCTCTCCGGCGCGCTGTACCTCCCGGACGAGCGCACGCTCGTCGTTGCCGACCTGCATCTGGAGAAGGGCTCGGCCTATGCGGCGCGCGGCGTGCTGCTGCCGCCCTATGATTCCGCCGCGACGCTGCGGCTGCTCGGCGCCGCCATCCTGCGCTACCAGCCGGCGCGCGTGATCGCGCTCGGCGATTCCTTCCATGATCGCGGCGCCGAGGCGCGCATCGACGAGTGCTGCTTGGCGACCCTGCGCGCCTATCAGGCCGGCCGCGACTGGCTCTGGATCTGCGGCAACCACGACCCTGCGATCTCGGCCGCGATGGGCGGCACCGTAGCCGACGAACTCGATCTGCGCGGCGTCAGGCTGCGGCACGAGCCGAGCCCTGCCGGTGCGCTGCCGGAGATCGCCGGGCATCTGCACCCCGCCGCCAAGGTCCGCATGCGCGGCCGGGCGCTGCGCCGACGCTGCTTTGCCCTGTCGCCGAGCCGCTGCGTCATGCCGGCGATGGGCGCCTATGCCGGCGGGCTCAATGTCCGCGACGCCGCCTTCCGGCCGCTGTTCGGCCTCGGCTTTTCCGCCCATCTCCTTGGCGATGGCAGGCTTTTCCGCATCGACCAGCGCCTGCTGCTGCCGGACTGAAACGGACGGCCGCAGCGAGGTCGAGCACTCCATTGGTCATGGAGATGTCGAGCGCCCTTCATTTTCATGTGCAGGGATATGTGCGTAACAGGTTGCGTCGGGGCGGGGCTTGTGGCATCAGGACGCCGCTTCGGAACGGCGCGGCGCCTTCCGGTCCTCAAGTGACCTGAAACGCCAGCATATCCCGGTCCTGCTGCGGTAGCTCAGTGGTAGAGCACTCCATTGGTAATGGAGAGGTCGAGAGTTCAATCCTCTCTCGCAGCACCAGCCTTTCCGGTTCGCCTTCTATCAATGCAGCGAACCTCGGCAGGCCCCCTGCCCTATCCAGCCGCTCGCTATCCCTCGCTGGCCTGATCGCCGCTCAGACTCTCTCGTCTCGCGCTAGCCGCCAGAGCAGATAGACCCCGCTCAGGAGACCGGTCGTCAGGCCGATCGGCAGGTTGAGTCCGGACGGGACGCGCTGGCTGATCAGGTCCGCCGCCAGCAGCAGGACTGCCCCCATCGCCGCGCCCGGCAGCAGCGGCACATCCGGCGCGCGGCACAGGCGCCGGGCAAGCTGTGGGCCGGCCAAAGCGATGAAGGCGATCGGCCCGGCCGCTGCGGTGGCCATCGCGGTCAGGCCGACAGCCGTCATCACCATGGCGAGCCGCGTGCGCTCGACGGGGACGCCGAGCTGGCTGGCGGCATCGTCGCCCATTTCGAGCAGAGCGAGGCGCCGGGCATGCAGGAGCGCGATCGGCGCGATCAGGATGAGGCCGAGCCCGGCCGGAATCGCATGCACCCAGCTGCGCGCCGTCAGCGAGCCCGCCAGCCAGATCTGGGCGGAGATCGAACGGTCGAGATCGCTCGCCACAAGCAGGATCGTGTTGACGCCGGAGAGGGTCGCGCCGACGCCGATGCCGACCAGCACGAGCCGGTAGCCGCCGGTGACGCGCCCCTTCAGCGCCAGCAGGAAGACGAGCGCAGCCGTCGCCATGCCCGAGAGCACCGCCGCCAGCGCGACGGCAAAGGGATCGGCGCCGAACAGGATGATCTGCACGATCGCGCCGGTGGCCGCGCCGGTGGTGAAGCCGATGATGTCGGGTGAGCCCAGCGCATTGCGCGAGATCGACTGGAAGATCGCTCCGGCCATGCCGAGCGCCGAACCGACGCAGGCCGCGGTGACAACACGCGGCAAGCGCAGGCCCCAGATCACACGCTCGGCCATGGGGTTGTCGCCCCTGCCGAACAAGGCGGCGACGACTTCGGCGGGTGCGAAAGCGAGCGTGCCCGTGCCAAGCAGGACGACAGCGAGGACGAGGGCGATTCCGGCGAGCACCGCGCAGACCAGCGCAGTGCGCGGCCGCCAGCGCAACGAGAACGAACCTAGCCTGAGTGTGGAGAACGCGCTCATGGCCGGCTCACCTTGAAGCGGCGCACGGCCATGATGAAGAAGGGCCCACCGAGAAGGGCGGCGACGATCCCGACGGCGACCTCGGAAGGCGCCGCGACCACGCGCCCGATGATATCGGCGCCGAGCAGGAGGAGCGCGGCGAACAACGCCGAGCTAGGCAGGATCCAGCGGTGATCCGGGCCGACGAGTGCCCGCGCCAGATGCGGCGCGATCAGGCCGACGAAGCCGATCGGCCCAGCCGCGGCGGTGGCGGCGCCGGCCAGCAGCATCACCGCCAAGCAGGCCGAGAGCCAGATCGTACGCGGCGCAGCTCCGAGGGCCTGACCGAGCTCCTGCCCCAGCGCCAGGACGTTGAGACCACCGACGATCGACAGGGCGATGGCAAAGCCCGCCGCGACGCCGATAGCCAGCACGACAGCCGCCTCGAAGCTCGCGCCCTCGACCGAACCCGCGGCCCAATGGCGGAAATTATCGAAGGCGATGGGCGAGGCGTTGATCACCATGATGCCGGTCATCGCACCGAGCACGATCGAGAGCCCGGCACCGGCGAGGACGAGCCGGACGGGATTGGTCCCGGTCTCATGTGCCCGCCCGAGCAGGAACACGGCGGCGCCAGCGAGGCCCGCTCCGAACGCGGCGAGCCAGACATAGTGGATGGGCCGCGTCAGGCCGAGCAGGGTCACCCCGAGCACGACGGCCACCGCCGCGCCGGCATTGATGCCGAGCAGGCCGGGCTCGGCCAGGGCATTGCGGGTGACCGCCTGCATGATCGCTCCAGCAAGGCCGAGCGCCGCGCCGGCGAGGACGGCCGTGATCAGCCGCGGCACGCGCAACTGCCAGACGACCAGATGCAGATCGTTGCCGGGATCATAGGCGCGCAGCGCGGCGAGGACGGTGGTAGGCGGGATCGGCCGCGAGCCGATCACCAGGCTCGCCAGCGCCAAAAGGCCGAGCGCGATGATGCCGGTGGCGAGCCACCACCGGCGCCTATGCCATCTCATCGTCTGGCGAAGCTCTCGCGCAGCCGCTCGATGATCTGGCGCCCGGAATAGGGATCGATACGGAAGGAGGTCAGCCCGAGCGGATAGACCCGCTTGCCGGTGACGGCCGGGTGATTGGCCAGCACCGGCTCGGCCAGGAAGGCCTCGACGTCGTTGTCGGTCGCGCGCAGGAGCAGGACGGTGTCGGCGGCGATCGCAGCCGAAAGATTCTCGCGCGAAAAGAACTCGAAGTCCGAGGGACGCGCCGAGCTCTGCTTCAGCTCCGCCGGTAGGCCCACCACCTCGAAGCCCAGCGCCGAAACGAGCTTGGAAACCGGGCTCGCGGTCCGCGCCACCGAATAGCTGCCGGCGATGTTGTAGCCGACGATGCTGGCCTTCCTGCCCTTCGCGGCGATGGCGGGTGCTGCGGCGGCGAGATCGGCATCGAAGCGCGCGATCGCAGCGGCAGCCTCCTTTTCCAAGCCGGTCGCCTGGCCGAGTTCGGTTGCGAGTTCCTGCCAGCTCCGGCTGGAATAATCGACCACCAGGGTCGGCACGCCGAGCGCCTCCAGCTCGGCCCGATGCTGGAGGATGCTGTCGGCGCCGGTGGTCGAGGCGATCACCAGGTCCGGCTTCCAGCCGAGCACCGCCTCGATGTCGAATTTCAGGTTGGGATAGAGCACCTTGACGCCGCGCTTGTCGGCGTCGGCAGCCCATTGCGAGAAGAAGCCCTTGGCGTCGGTGAGCGGGCTCGGCGTCGTCGCCGTGCTCGCCAGCAGGGGCGCCTCAATCGCCAGCAGGATGCCGGTGACGCTCGGCGTGGTCGAGACGATGCGCAGCGGCTTCCTGGCCAGCGTCAACTCGCCGGCAGCGTGCCTGATGGTGCGGGGCCAGCCCGCCTCCTGGCTCCAGGCCGGCTGGCCAATCCCGCTCAGGGTAGCCGCGATGGTGATGATGGCAATGAAGAGCTTGATGAGGGGCATCGTCGATCTATCTGGCCGGTGTCGTCCTGCGGACCGGGAACCGGGCTCCGCCACGCGCTGCACGTCGAAGTGCATGCACACCATCCCTCATGACGGATCGTATCCCGCGATGCAATATGGACTAGGATAAGGGAGTCAGTTATCGAGCGTAAAACCGTCAGCGGTGACTGACTTATCACAACTAGAGCCGAAAGGGATGCCGTCGAAAGCCACGAATTCGACAGCATCGACTGTAGTTTGGAAGAATTGAAAAGTACTATGCAGCCTGATTCTCGCCTCCACGCGGATGCGCTGACGCTCTGCTACGAGGCGCGCACGATCTCGACCGGCCTCTCGGTCGCGATCGCCGACGGCTCGTTCACCGTGATCGTCGGGCCCAATGCCTGCGGCAAGTCGACCCTGCTGCGGGCCCTGTCGCGCTTGCTTACGCCCGCTGCCGGCCAGGTGATCCTCGACGGCAGGCAGATCGGCGAGCGCTCGGCCAAGGAGGTCGCGCGGCGCCTCGGCCTGTTGCCGCAGAGCGCGATCGCCCCGGACGGCATCACCGTCGCCGACCTCGTCGCCCGCGGCCGCTATCCGCATCAGTCGTTCCTGCGGCAATGGTCGAGGGCAGATGAAGCCGCGGTCACGGCCGCGATGCGGGCGACGCGCGTCGACGCGCTTTCGACCCGCCCGGTCGACGAGCTCTCCGGCGGCCAGCGCCAGCGGGTCTGGGTCGCGATGGTGCTGGCGCAGGAGACGCCGATCCTGCTGCTCGACGAACCCACGACCTTCCTCGACATCGCCCACCAGATCGAGCTGCTCGACCTGCTCGCCGAGCTTAACGTGCAGGGGCGGACGATCGTCGCGGTGCTGCACGACCTCAACCAGGCCTGCCGCTACGCCTCGCACCTCGTCGCGATGAAGGACGGCGCGATTGTCGCCGAGGGCGGCCCGGCGGGCATCGTCACGGCCGAGCTGATCGAAGAGGTCTTCGGCCTGCCCTGCATCGTCATACCCGATCCGGTCGCGGGAACCCCGCTGATCGTACCCAGGGGACAAAGGCGGGCAGCGCACTCCAGCGACCGGTCGAACTGACCATGGCAAAGCAGCTGCACATCGGACTGAGCCTGACGCCGACCTGGCTGAAAGGCAGGACGGCGGATGATCCGGACGCCCAGCCGGCCCGCGACCCCGTCGAATTCAACCTTGCACTGGCCCGGATGGCCGAACAGGCCAAGCTCGATTTCGTCTTCAAGCCCGACTATCTCCTGCTGCATCCCGGCGCCGCCGGCAGCGGCTTCGTCGGCCTCGACCCGACGCTGCTGCTGACCGCGCTCGCTTGCCAGACCGACAGGATCGGCCTCGTCACCACCGTCTCGACCAGCTTCAACCCGCCCTTCGTGGTGGCGCGCCAGATCCAGTCGCTGCACTGGATCAGCAAGGGGCGCGTCGGACTCAACATCGTCACCTCGATCGAGGGCGCGGAGAATTTCGGCGATGCGCCGATGCCTCCGCCGGAGGTCCGCTATCGCAAGGCCGCCGAGTTCACTGAGGTCATGCGCAAGCTCTGGCAGAGCTATCCGCATGAGGCATTGACGGGCACGGGGCCGAGTGCCGCAATCGACCACCGCGGCGAGTTCTTCAGCGTGAAAGGGCCGCTCAATGTGCCCGGCCACGCGGCGGGACCGCCGCCTTTGTTCCAGGCCGGCGCCTCCGATGTCGGGCGCGACTTCGCTTCCTCGATCGCCGACGCGACCTTCGCCGCCATGCCCGACCGCGAGGCCGGCATCGAGTTGCGCGGCGACCTGCGCCGGCGCGCGCAGGGACATGGCCGTAATCCGGACTCGGTGCGGGTACTGCCGGGCCTGCATTTCTTCCTCGCCGCGACGCGCGCGGAGGCCTGGGCACTGCATGCGCGGGCGCACGCCCATCTCACCGCCGGGCAGCGTCGCAAGATGGTGGCGTCCGTCCTCGGGCTCGACCTTGGCGACCTGCCGCCCGAGGCGCGGGTGACAGCCCAGATGCTGCCGCCGCCCGACACGCCGGTGCGCAGCCGCACTCATGCCGAACTGCTGCGCCGCTTCATCGAGGCGAACGAGCCGACGGTGGCGGAGGTGCTGGCGCGGCCGGAAATCGTCGGCTCGGCCCATTGGGTCTGCGTCGGGACCGTCGACGACGTCCTCGCCGAAATCACCGCCTGGTTCGAGGCCGGCGCGATCGACGGCTTCATCGCGATCCCCGGCGGCTCCATGCAGTCGCTACGCCTGTTCATGGAGGAGCTGGTGCCGGCGCTGGCGCAGAGAGGCCTGTTCCGCAGCGACTATGAAGGCACGACGCTGCGTCAGCATCTGCGGATCGACGCGGAGCAGTGATGCGGCTCAGGCGCCGCCCGAGTCCCGCGTCGCCGCCCGTGCCGCGGCGAACAGCGCCTCGCGATGTCCCTCAGCCTCGGCCGTCTTGACGAAGGAGACTGTGGTGACGACGCAGGCGATCTCGCCGAGCGCATTGAAGACCGGCGCGGCCTTGCCGGTCAGCAGCGAGAACAGATGCTCATTCAGCTCCGCGCCTCCCTCGCGCCTGACGGCATCGAGCATCTCGCCCGGCGGCCGGCTGCCGCGGAAAGAGGCTGGTTGCAGCTTGCGCGCGGCGGCGATCGCCTCCTTCGGCAGATGCGCCTGGAAGACGAAGCCGCAGGCGGTGTTGTCGACAGGCAGGACGTCGCCCAGCGTCACCGTGCTCAGCGCGAAATCGGTGTTGCGGTACCAGCGCACGATGGTCGGGCCGCGCTCGGTCCAGATCGCGACGCCGCAACTGGCGGCGATAGCGGATGCAAGCGTCTTCATCGTCCGCGCCGCGACCTCGACGGCGTCGATGCGCCTGAGCGCGCGGACCCCGATGCTGAGCGCGACCGGGCCGAGATCGTAGTGGCCGGTGACGTCGTCCTGCGCCGCCAGCCCCTCCCGCACCAGGCTCTGCATGTAGCGATGGGCGGTGGACGAGCCGGTGCGCGCTCGTCGCGCGATCTCGCCCAGCACCAACGGCCCGTCCGCCTTGGCCAGGATGTCGAGAAAGCGGGCCGCGATCGAGACCGATTGGATCGTCGGCGAGCGTTTGGTGCTGAGGCTGATGGTCATGCGAATCGCGGCAGGAATGCGCGGCAGATGCCGGCTCGCGCTTTGTGACACCGGGAGCCGCCTGGGGACAAGCACCGCCCTCATTCGAGCCCTTCCAAACACCAAGCCGCGCCAGACCCAGAACTGCGACCGGAAAAGCACAGCGGGACGGCAATAGGGCGGCCCCGTGTCCGCTTCGTGTTGACATGCGGAATGCATCCCACACTGTAGGATCATTCAGTGTGACCTCGCGAGCCACGGCCCTGTCCCCAGCCAGCGAGATTTTATCGGGTGGTGGGGAACATCATGTCGTCCAAGCTTGTCCTGATGCGCAGCGTGAGCTTCGTGTCGCTGATCGCCGTCGCGGCGGCGATGCCGGCCTTCGCGCAGAGCAATCCGGCCCCGACGGCCGGAACGATCGAGCTCGATGCGATCACGGTCACCGGCGAGAAGGTCGAGCGCGACCTGAAGAACACGGCATCGTCAGTCTCGGTCATCACCGACAAGGACATCGCCCGGGCGAACACCGGAAATGCAACCGTGTCCGAGATCCTCGTCGGCACGCCCAACGTGACCTATAGCGACACGGTCAGCGCTCCGATCATCCGCGGCCTGGACACGCAAGGCCCGCTGACAGGCCAGAACTCGTTCTGGGGCGGCACGGTGCCGCGCGCCACGATCAATGTCGACGGCCACTATCTCAGCTACAACGAGTTCTATTTCGGCGCGACCTCGCCCTGGGACGTCAAGAGCATCGAGGTCTTCCGCGGGCCGCAGACGACCTCGCAGGGCGCCAATGCCATCGCCGGCGCGATCATCGTCAACACAAAGGACCCGACTTTCACGCGCGAAGCGGGTTTCCTGACCGAATTCGGCAGCTATGCGACGCGGCGCGCGGCGCTGATGCTGTCGGGACCGATCATCAAGGACCAGCTCGCCGGGCGCATCACGCTCGACTATTCCGGCCGCGACACCTTCATCGACTACATCAGCCCGAACTTCCAGACGCGCTATGCCGACCAGGACTTCCGGAACCTGAACCTGCGGGCCAAGCTGCTCTGGCGCCCGAGTGAACTGCCCGGGTTCGAGGCGAAGCTCACCTATTCGCGCAATGAGAGCAATCGGCCGAGCCAGGAGGCGGCGTCGGCCCCGTTCGACCGGCTGAAGCACATCACCACGACGATGCCGAGCTTCAAGCAGAACAGCAACACCGGCGTCCTCGATCTCAGCTATGATTTCGGCAACCGCCTCAAGCTGTCCAACCAGACGCAGTTCACCGACCTCTCGGTGAGCCGGAAGACCGGCCTGCTTGGCAATGGCGACGCCTATATCACCCAGCGGAACATCTCGAACGAGCTCCGGCTGAACTATGGCGAGCAGAACGACGTCCTCAGTGGCGTCGCCGGCATCTACTATGCCCACACCAAGACGGACGAGATCCTCTATCTCACCGGCCAGTCGACCTTCGACGATACCAAGCGCAATCTCGGCATCTTCGGCGAGGCCAGCTATCGCCTGACCGATCGCTGGACCTTCACCGGCTCGCTCCGCTTCCAGCAGGACCAGATCGAGCGCGAAGGCCGTACCGTCTTCGCGCGGCAAGGCGTCGATTTCGACAAGACCTTCCAGGCCGTGCTGCCGAAGGCCTCGATCGCCTATGCGGTGACACCGGACTGGACCGTCGGCGCGATGGTCAACCGCGGTTACAACCCCGGCGGCGTCTCGCTCAACCTCACCGCCGGCCGCTGGCAGCCGTTCCAAGAGGAGACGTCGTGGAACTATGAGTTGTTCACCCGCGCCAGCCTGCTGAACAACCGGCTGAACGTCGGCGGCAACCTGTTCTACACCGACTTCCAGAATGCCCAGTACTTCATCCCGGTCGTGCTCTCGACGGGCGTGGTGCAGTCCTATGCGATCAATGCCGAGAAGGCCCATGCCTATGGGCTCGAGGTCAACGCCGATTATCGCCTGCTCGACAATCTGACGCTGAAGGCCGGCGCCGGCCTGCTGCGGACCGAGATCGACAAGATCTCCGCCAATGCCGGCTACAAGGGCAACGAATTCGCGAAGTCGCCGGGCTACATGGTGAGCTTCGGCGCGAGCTGGGACGTCACCAGCAAGCTCAATCTCACCGCCCAGCTCCGTCACACCGACGGCTACTATTCCGACGTCGCCAATACGCGTCTCTACCTGATCAAGCCCTATACGATCGCCGACATGCGCGCGAGCTATCAGATCACCGACAATCTGCAGGTCTATGGCTACGTCAAGAACATCTTCGACGAGCGCAAGCCGACCTATATGCAGCAGAACCGCGGCATCGGCGGCACCGAGGCGAGCATGACCGAGCCGCGCATGTTCGGCGCCGGCATCAAGGGCACGTTCTGAACGAGCGCGCCTGACAAGGCGGCGCGGTGGCGAGCGATTGCGCCCGCCGCGCCCCTGCCGCCCCCCAACTTCCTGCAAAGAGGTTCGCATGAACGACCTGTCGCGCCCGGCCGCGCCACCGCCCGGCCCGCCTTTGCGCCTGCTCCAGCAGATCGCCGCCTATCGCACCTCCCATTGCATCCGCACCGCCGTCGAGCTCGGCATTCCCGCCTTCCTGCAGGAAGGGCCGCAGACCGCCGGCGAGCTCGCCGAACGCATCGGCGGCAAGGCCGAGCTGCTGGCAAGGCTGCTCGGCCATCTCGTCAATGAAGAGATCATCGGGCGCGATGAGATAGGCCGCTATGTCGCTCTGCCGACAACGCGCGCCCTCGTTCCTGGCCACCCTCATTCGCTGGCGCCCTGGGTTCGCTTCGAGCTCGATCCGCTGCACGGACGCGCCTGGGAGCGGCTCGGCGAGCAGATCCGAGGCGGCACGCCCGCCTTCGAGCTCGCCCATGGCAGCCCGTTCTTCAGCTGGCTCGGCCAGGACGAGGCAGCGCAGGAGCGCTTCGACATCCAGATGCGCGCGATCGCGACGGCGCTGATCGGCGTCGCGGTGCGCCACATCCAGTTCGCCGCCGGCGAGACGGTCATCGATGTCGGTGGCGGCGACGGTTCGCTGCTGGCCGAGTTGCTCGGCCGCAATCCCGGCACCAGCGGCGTGCTCTACGAATTGCCGCGGGCGACCGAGGCGCTGAACCCGCGCTTCGCCGAGCTGGTACAGGCCGGACGCGCCCGGGTGCAGCATGGCTCGTTCTTCGACGAGATCCCGACCGGTGGCGACGCCTATGTCTTCAGCCGGATCCTGCACGACTTCGACGACGCAGCCGCCGGCCGCATCCTCGCCAACGCGAAGGCCGCGACCAAGGGGCCTGAGCGTTTCGTCGTGGTCGACATCATGGTCGATCCCGCACGAGCTAAGCCAAACGAGACCTCGCAGGACCTGCTGATGATGGTGCTGATGGGCGGGCAGGAGCGCAGCGCCGGCGAGTTCTCGCAGTTGCTCGCCGATAACGGCTTCGAGACCGCCGCGGTGACGCCGACCGCCTCGCCCTTCCATATCCTCGAGTTCCGCCATCCGCGCTGAGGCGGGTGACGCGCCGGCTCCGTCAAGCCGGGACCAGCACGCGCGTCAGCAGAAGATCGCCGAGGCGTGCGAAGCGGGCTTCGATCTCGCGGCCGGCCAGGAACTCCGGCGACAGTTGCTCCACGAGGTGCAGGCGCGCCGTGCCCCGGCCATCCCAGGCGATCAGCTCGGAAGCGCGGAAGGACATCGGCCGGCGCAGCAGCGGATGGAGCGCCTTGAACAGGCTCTCCTTGGCCGAGAAGGCCAGCGTGATCGAGAACGGGTCGTTCGCGAGATGACGGCACTCCCAGGGCGTCAAGGCCTCGGGCGCGATCTCGCTCGCCGCCTGCCCGTCCATGATCCGCTCGATGTCGATGCCGATGCCGAGACAGCTGCCCGTGTGAGCAGCGATCGCGACAGCCACGTCGCCGCTATGCGAGATCGAGCCGAGCGTGCCTTCAGGCCAGACCGGTGAGCGGTCGGGCGCCATGCCGGGACAGGTGCCCTGCCCGGTCAGCAGCCGCAGGGCCTCGCTGGCGCAGCACCGCCCCGCCAGCCATTCGGCGCGGCGCCGGGGTGCGGCGCGCGCGATGCGATCCGGCAGGACGATGCCGTAGTCTGCCGGACCGGGCTCGCGCGAGAACCGTATCGCAACGCAGCGATAGTCGATGGGCTCGCCTTGCCAGGGATGGAGCAGCTCCGGTCTGCTCTCCATCGACGCTCCGGCCCTGCTCAAGCCGCCAGGCGGCGCTGCTCGATCAGCGACCACCAGCCGTTCAGCGTCGGCACGCGGGCGAGATCGTCAAAGCCGACGATGATGCCGCGTTCCTTCAACTCGCCGGCGAGGACCATGACCTGCACGGAATCGAGGCCGTAATAGATCAGGTTCTCCTCGGGATCGAGCTCGGTCTCGTCCTCGACCAGCTCAAGCACGCGCGCCTGCAGCCATTCGCGCGTCGCCTGCGGACGCTCCGCCACACCCGCCACGCTCTCGGTCGAGACCAGCGCGCCGCAGCGCGTCGCGACATAGCGCAGCGCCATCAGGTGCTCGGCCTCGGAGAAATCGGCGACGGCGTCACCGACCAGGAAGGGCTGGATATCGCTCATGAAGGCGTCGACCGCCGTCACCATACAGCCGATATGGGCGTAGACGCCGCCGATCACGAGCTGGTTGCGACCGAATGAGCGCATCCGCTCCAGCAAATCGGAACGCTTGAAGGCGCTGTAGCGCCATTTGGTCAGGACGATGTCCTCCGACCCCGGCGTCAGCTCGGCGACGACCTCTTGGAGATCAGGCGCGGCGACGGTGAGGCCCGGCCCCCACATGTCGTTGAGCAGGGCCCGGTCGCCGGCCGGCTGCTCATGCGGCTGGGCCGTGTAGACCACAGGCACGCCATTGGCCCGCGCCCAGTCGCGCAGGCGCACGAGATTGCTGATCAGCTGCGGCAGCAACTGGCCTTTCGCGTCGTAGAAGCGCAGGAAATAGCGCTGCATATCGTGGATCAGCAGGACGGAGCGCTTCGGATCGGGCCGCCATTGTGTGCGGTTGGCCGGAAAGACACTCGCCGCCGGCATCGGATAGTCGGTGATCTGCGGAATGGCCATGGAATCTCTCGTGAACTGGATGAGAAGGATCAGACGAGCTCGGCGCGCAGGCGCTTCTTGTCGATCTTGCCGACCGGGGTGAGCGGCATCGTCTCGATGAAGCGGACGCGGTCCGGCAGCTTGTATTCGGCGACGCCGAGCTCCAGCAGGTGCCGCCTCAGAACCGGCCCGCGCAGGGCCGCATCGCGGGCGACGATGAAGGCACAGCTCTTCTCGCCGAGCAGCGCGTCCTGCATGGCGACGAGCGCCGCATGCGTCACCTCGGGATGGCGCAGCAGGAGGTTCTCGATTTCCTCGGCCGCAACCTTCTCACCGCCGCGATTGATCTGGTCCTTGACCCGGCCGACCACGCGCAGATAGCCGCCGCGGACCCGCTGGACGACATCGCCGGAGTAATAGAACCCCTCCGCGTCGAAGACCTTGGCGCTGTGCTCAGGCGCCCGGTAATAGCCGCGGAAGGTGTAGGGACCGCGCGTCGCCAGCTCGCCGCTCTCTCCCTCCGGAACGGGGTCGCCATCCTCATCGACGATCTTGATCTCGTCGTCGGGGCTGATCGGCCGCCCCTGCGTGGTGAAGACGAGCTCGTCGTCATCGTCGAAACGGGTGTAGTTCACCAGCCCCTCGGCCATGCCGAAGACCTGCTGCAGCGCGCAGCCGAACACCCCGGGCACCTGCCGGGCCAGCGCCTCGGCGAAGCTGGCGCCGCCGACCTGCATCAGCCTGAGCGAGTCGAGCCGGGGCTTCTCTCTCCCCGCCGCCTCCAGCCAGAGCGCCACTGCCGTCGGCACTAGCGCAACCATGTCGACCTTGTGCTGCTCGATCAGGGAAAAGCAGGCGAACGGCTCGGGGCTCGCCGCCAGCACAACGCAGCCGCCGGCATGGAAGACGCCGAGCGCGCCGGGCGAAGACAGCAGGAAATTGTGCCCGGCCGGTAGCGGGCAGAGGAAACGCGTCCGCGGCGAGAGTCCGCAGATCTCGGCGCTCGCCCGGACGCTGTAGTCATAGTCGTTATGGGTACGCGGAATCAGCTTCGGCGTGCCAGTGCTGCCGCCGGAGAGCTGGAAGAAGGCGACCTCGTCGGCAGGCGATGGAGAGCCGGCCGGTGCGGCGCTGGTCTCCGAGGCCAGCCAGCGTTCGAGGTCGTTATAGGCGCGGTTGCCGCCGAGCAGCAGCACCAGCGACAGGCGCGGCGAGAGCGTCCTGAGCTCGGCGGTGAAAACGTCGTCGGCAAAGAGTTCGTGCGCTCGGGCTCCGATCACGAGCCGCGGCTCGATCTGCTGGGCATAGGAGGTCATCTCCAATTTGCGGTGGCTGAAGAGCGCATTGACCGGGGCGACGCCGATCTTCAGCAGCGCGAAGAAGACGATGTAGAATTCGGCACAGTTCGGCAGCTGCACCAACGCGGTGTCGCCCTGCCCGAACCCGGCTTCGCTCAATCGGTGCGCCAGGTTCGAGGCTTTGCGGTCGAGCTCGGCATAGCTGATCTGCCTGTCGCCACAGATGATCGCGATCGCGTCGGGGCGCTCCTGCCGCTGCGTGTCGAGGATGCGGGTCAAAGGCTGATCGAGCCAGTAGCCGCGCGAACGATAGCGCGCGGCGAAATCCGCCGGCCAACGCTGGAAGTCGATGGTCATACCATGGTCCTTCGATGTCAGGCGGCGAGGCCGCAGGCGCTGAGCATGGTGCCGAGCTTGGCCTGCACCTCCTCCCATTCGGAGGCGGGATTGGAGGCCTCGACGATGCCCGCGCCGGCGAAGAGCCGCAGCGTGTCGCGCCGGGCGATGCCGCAGCGGATGGTGATCGCCCATTCGCCATTGCCCTGCGCGTCGCACCAGCCGACCAGACCGGTGAACAACCCGCGCTCGAAGGGCTCGACATAGCGGATCAGCTTATGGGCGCTCTCGGTCGGGAAGCCGCAGACCGCCGGCGTCGGATGGATGACGCAGGCGAGCTGGAGCGCGGTCATCGCCGGGTCGTTCAGCGCGCCCTCGATCCGCGTCGAGAGATGCCACATCGCCGCCGTGCTCATCAGGGACGGCGCGTCGGGAACGTCGAGCTCAGCACAGAGCGGCGCCAGGATCGAGCGGATGTTCTCGATCACCAGCCGGTGCTCGTACTGGTCCTTCTGCGAGCGCTCCAATTGCTCGGCCGCGGCGCGATCGGCCTGCGGATCGGGTTGCCGCTTGGCCGAGCCGGCGAGCGGGTTCGAGACGATCCGGCCGCCCTGCTTGCGGATCAGCAACTCCGGGCTGACCCCGACAAGCTCGCCCTCGTCAGGCAGGGGAATCCTGAACAGATAGCCTTGGCTGTTCTGAGCACGCAGGCTGGCGAGAAGCCGGCCGACATCCATGCTCCCGGCGAAGCGCAGTTCGCGGACCACCGACAGCACCGCCTTGCGGACATCACTATGGCGAAAATTGACGATGGCGTGCTCGACAGCCCTCTTGAAGCCGTCCTCGTCCGGAAGGCTGCGCTGATCGAGCAGGTCGGGAACGTCCAGTTGCTCGCCTGCCGCCTGCACCGGAGCGGCCTGCTCGCGCCACTCATGGGCGGCCGGAACATAGAGGCAGGAGGGCTCGCGCACATCGAAGGGGATGGCGCCGATCAGGATCGGATTGGCCTGCCCTGCCCGCCTGGCCCGCTCGAAAGCCGCCTCAACCGCCGCGTGCAGACCCTGTCCGCGATCCTGGCCACCATGGGCTGGCACGGAGATCCACTCATGGATTCCCGATGACAACAATTCTCGCCCATTCGATGCGAATAAAGCACCAAATTTGAAATTAAGATTCTGTTTCAAGGCTAAACTTTCCAGCATTGAAGTTACTCTACTTCTAAAGAGGCTTCATTCAGCGATGCTGATCGCAGACATTGACAGCTTCTTGCTTTCGTAAGAAGCAATGTCAATCGAAATCGATTTGCAGTAATCGATTATAAATCTTCAAAACAAATGCCATGAACATGCGACAATTGACGCCTATGCAGGCGGCTTATTGGTTTGGCCGCCAATCACACACCTCCCTCGGAGGCGTGACGGCACATCTTTATGGCGAGTTCGACGGGCGCGACCTCGAGCCCGAGCGGCTGCGCGATGCCGTTCGCAGGCTCTGCCGACTGCACCCGATGCTGCGGCTGCGGGTCGATGCCGAAGGCTGCCAGCACCTCGATCCGACAGCCGACCCGCTGCCGCTCGATGTCGAGAACATGCGGGAGCTCTCGGCGGATGCGCGAGAAGCCCGCCTCCTCGCCAAGCGCCGAAGCTGGAGCCATCGCCGGCTCGATCTCGCCCGCGGCGAGGCAGCAGCGTTCGGCCTCAGCCTGCTGCCTGATGGCTTCTGCCGGCTGCATGTCGACACCGACATGATCGCGATCGATCCGAACAGCTTCCGGATCGTCATCGAGGATCTCGCCCGGCTCTACGAGCATCCCGATCAGCCGCAAGCGCCCGCCTCTCAAGGCTTCTTTGATTGGCTGGACCGGGTAGGCGCCGGAGCCGACGGCGCAAAACGGCGCGAGCGCGACAGGGTTTGGTGGCGCACCCGGCTCGCTGACGTCCCTCCGGCGCCGGAAATGCCCACAGCGCCTCATGCTCCGGCAGAGCCGGCAAGCGAGCGCCTGGCAACCCGGCTTTCATCCGATGAGCGACGCGCACTGGAGAGGCGTGCTCGCGATCTGCGGGTGACGCCATCCGTGCTGGCGCTCGGCCTTTTCGCCGCCGTGCTCGGCCGGGCGACGGGGCAGGCCCGGTTCCGCCTGAACGTGCCGAGCTTCTGGCGCGCGCCGCTCGTTCCCGATGTCGATAGAATCGTCGGCGAGTTCTCGAACGTGCTGATCCTCGGCGTCGATCTTGCAGCCGCGACGACGTTTGCCGAGCTCTGCCGCGACATCGGCCGCCAGATGGTCGAACTCATTGCGCATGAGGCTTATCCCGGCGTCAGCGTGATGCGCGACCTGTCGCGGCTGCACGGCTCGGTGCAGACCGCGCCAGTCGTCTTCACCGCCGGGCTCGGGATTTCCGGCGGCGAGCTCTTCAGCGAGACCGTCAAGCGCGTCGTCGGCGCGATGAACTGGGTGATCTCGCAGGGACCGCAGGTGGCGATCGACGCCCAGGTCGCGGCCTGCGACGGTGGCATCCTGATCAACTGGGACGTCCGCCTCGACGCACTGCCGGAGGCCTGGGTCCGCGAGACCTTCGAGGCCTATGTCGCACTGCTGCGCGAGGTCGCGGCGCGGCCGGAAGCGCTCGACGCCGCACCGACTGCTGCGAATGCGGCGCCGAGCCGGGAGCCCGCCAGCCCGACCGAAGACATGCTGATCGGCCTGCTCGGGCGCCTGTCACCGGGCGAAGCGGTGCATCAGGGTAGCGTGATCAGCGCGGCCGCCCAGGCCGAGATCACGCGCTTCCTCGACCGCTATTGCCCCACCGGTGCGCCGTCGCGTCCGGATCTCGACGAGGTGGTCACGCCTCGCAGCCTCGCCCATCTCGTCCGCGCCCGCTCCGGTGGCGCCTCCGACGAGATCGCGCGCATCTTCCTGGAGACGATCGATGCGGGATGACTTTTCCGATGCCGCGCAGGGCGGCGCCCACGGCCGGGACGAAGCGCCCCTGACCGACCTGCAGCAGGCCTATCTGCTCGGCCGCGAGCGGCATCTGCCGCTGGGCGGCGTCGCCATGCAGGAATTCCGCGAGTATCGCGGCGCGATCGACATTCAGGCGCTGCCGCAGCGCCTTCTGGCGTTGGTCGGACGGCATCCCGCCTTGCGCACCCGTATCGACGCGCAGCGGCGAGTCTCGTGGGTCTCCTCCGAGCCGACCGTCAACTATGACGAGATCGACCTGCGCGGCCTGTCACACGCCGAGGCGCTCGCCTGGATCGACGGGCAGCGTGAGGACTATGCGCATCGCCTGTTCGACCTCGCGCGCTCACCTTGGAACGTGACGGCGTTCCGCCTGCCGGAGCCGGAAGCGGATGATTCCGACCGGACGACCTGCGTGCTGTTCACCCGCTTCGATGCCCTGATCCTCGACGGCCGCGCCATCGCCTCGCTGCTGGTCGAGCTGCTGGGCGGTGAAGCACCAAGCCTGGAGGTTGCGGCCCTGCCGCTGCCGGCCGACGAGGCGAAGCGGCGCGACGACGCCGCCTATTGGGCTCGCAAGCTCCAGCCCGTCGAAGGCCCGCCGCAACTGCCCTGGACGAAGCCGCTGGAGGCGATTGCCGCCTCGCGCTACGAGCGCGAGAGCCTGACGATCGCCCGCGAGCGTTTCACTACGCTCTGCCGCCTCGCCGCCAGGGAACGCCTGTTCAAGAACACGGCGGTGACGGCCGTCATTCTCGAAACCCTGTCGCATTGGCTGGGCGAAGGCGCGCTGTGCATCGGTATTCCCGTCGCCCCCGCCGCCTCGGCCGAGCTCGCCAACCGGTCGAGCTTCATCGCCGTCAACTGGGATGCCCGACAGGGCGGCTTCCGCGAGCGCGCGCAGGCCCTGCAAGGCGATGTGTTGGAGGGGCTGGAGCATCTCTCGCAATCCGGCGTCCAGATCAGCCGCCTCCTGATGAACGCCCATCCCGGCGGGCCGGCCCTGCCTGTCGTCGTCACCAACGGCCTCGGCTGGCCGAAACTGGCGAAGGATGCCGGCATCCGCCGCCATGACGGCCTGACCCAGACGCCGCAGGTCGCTGTCGATGTCCGCTTCCGCGACGACGAAGAAGGCAACCTCGTCGTCGAGATCGACTATGCCCGCGAGGCGATCGACCGCGGAATCATCCGCGACATCCTCGCGGCGCTCGACCGGCAGGTCGCGGCGATCTGCGAACGCGGCGCCTTCGAGACCGTGCGGGGCGAGATGCTCGACCTCGGCCACTACCGGCTCAACGGCTGGGAGAGCGATTTCGCCTGCAGCCGCTTCCTGCAACGCATCGCCGATAATCTCTTCGCCGGCGACAAGGACAAGATCGCCCTGATCTCAGGCGCCCGCCGGATCTCCTATGGCGAGCTCGGCACGAATGTGGGCAAGGCGCTGGCGGCGCTGCAGCAGCGCGGCGTCGGCAAGGGCGATGTCGTCGCGATCTGCCTGCCGCGCGGGCCCGAGCACACCGCGATCACACTCGCCTGCGCGCTCTCCGGCGCGATCTGGGTGCCGATCGACGCGGCTTCACCGCCGGAACGGCTCGACTATCTCCTCGCCAATTGCCGGCCGGCTCTGGTGATATCGACAGTCCCGGTCACAGGACATGAGGCGGCGACGCCCGAGTCCCTGCTGGCGGGCGAGCCACCAGCCGATCCGCTGGCGTTGCTGCCGGCGCTGGACACGCTCTCGGCCAGCGACGAGCCCGCCTATTACCTCTACACCTCCGGCACCACCGGCCGGCCGAAATGCGTGGTGCTCTCGAACCGCGCGACCTCGAACGTCATCGGCCGCACGCTGGAGAACTGGCAGGCCGACGAAAGCGACGTCTTCATCTCGGTGACGCCGCTGCATCACGACATGTCGATCTTCGACGTCTTCGGCTGCCTGACGGCGGGCGCGACCCTGGTCCAGCCGGCGCCGGGCGAAGAGAAGGATGCGATCGCCTGGAACCGGCTCGTCGCCGAGCACAAGGTCAGCCTCTGGTGTTCGGTGCCGGCGATCCTGGAGATGCTGCTGTCCTGCCGGCGCGGCGACGAACTGCGCTCGCTCAGGCTGATCGCCCAGGGCGGCGACTACATCAAGCCGGCGGTGATCGCCGAACTGCGCCGTCTCGATCCGGCGCTGCGCCTCGTCTCGCTGGGTGGGCCGACCGAGACGACGATCTGGAGCATCTGGCACGAGATCGGTCCCGAGGACACCGGGCAGGTCCCCTATGGCCGGCCGCTGCCGGGCAATCGCTATTTCATCCTCAACGAGCGCGGCGAGCATTGCCCGCCCGAAGTCGTCGGGCGCATGCACACCGCCGGCGTCAATGTCGCGCTCGGCTATCTCCAGGACGGCGTGCTCGGCCAGAGCGATTTCGTCACCGTCGCGGATGAAGCCGGCAAGCCGGTGCGCGCCTTCCGCACCGGCGATCGCGGCCGCTATCGCCATGACGGCAACATCCTCTTCGCCAGCCGGGTCGATGGCTATGTCAAGGTTCGCGGCGTGCGCGTCTCGCTGCCCGACATCGAGGCGGAACTCGGCGCCCATCCCGAGATCCACCAATTGCTGGTGGTCGATTGCGGCGTCGAGCAGCGCGGCGAGGCCGAGATCGGCGTCGTTTATGTGCCGGCGCAAGCGGGCAAGCCGAGCGCCGCCGACTTGCGTGCCCAGGCAAGGCGCGTGTTGCCGGAGTCGCATGTCCCGACCCGCTTCGTCGAAGTTGAGACCCTGCCGCTTTCGGCGAACGGCAAGCCCGATCGCCGCAAGGCCCGCGAGCTGCTCGCGGCTGCAGCCGCTGAACGCCGCGAACCGCCGGTATCAAAGGCTGCACCGCCAGCCAACCCGCGCAGCCGCAAAATCCTCGACCTCTACCTCGCCGTACTCGGCCAAACGGCTTCACCGGAGATCGACGACACCACCGATTTCATCCGCCTCGGCCTGCTCCCATCCCACCTCAAATCCCTAGCGAGCCGCATCCGCGCCGAGCTCAACGCCGATCTGACGCCGCATCAGCTGCTGCGCTGCCGCAATGCCGGGCAGGTCGCGCTGCTGCTCCGCGAGCAGGAGCGGTGAGGCAACGCGCCGCCGCCAGCATCGTCCGAACAGGAGATTCCCATGTCGCAGGCCGATTCGCGCCGCGCCCTGATGCCGCTCACCCTGCCGCAGCTCGATTTCTGGGAGGAGTTCACCTTCCATCCTGACGAGCCGATCGCAACCGTCGCGCATTGCCTCGACATCGACGGCGTCACGGACGAGCAGGCATTGGCCGCAGCCATCACCCAGACCATTGCCGAATCCGACGCGCTTTGCGTGCGCTTCCATGTCGAAGAGGACCACGAGACGCCGCTTCAGAGCTGTGATCCGCAATTGCGGCCTGTCCTCCAGCAATATGACCTGAGGAGCGTTGCCGATCCCTTGCAGGAGGCGCGGCTGCGGATGGAGGCGGATGTTGCGGCGCCGCTCGATCTGCGCGGCGCCGGCCTTGCTGCGACCTGGCTCATGCGCGTCGGTGAGCGGCGTTATCTCTGGTATATCCGCGCCCACCACATCGTCCTCGACGGCTATGGCTTCACGCTGATCGAGCAGCGCTGCGGCCAGCTTTATTCGCAGCGCCTCACTGGGTGTGAGGCCGGCCCGGCCTTCCATCCCTTCGCCAGCTTCATCGCGGAAGAAGAGGCCTATCGCGCCAGCCGTCGGCAAGAGAGCGACCGCGCCTATTGGCGGGACGAGTTCGCCGCGCACGCTCCGCTGCCGGTATTGCATCGCGGCGACAAGCAGGCGGGTGAAGCGCCGCACGAAGTTTATGGCACGCTCTCAGCGGATGTGAGCGCCGGATTGCGCCGTCTCTCTCAGGAGACCGGCATCGGCTGGCCCGATCTGTTGGTGCTGCTCTCCGGACTCTATCTCTCGCGCAGCCTGCCGCGGCAACGGATCGACGGGCGCGAGGTCCTGGCCTTCTGGCTGCCCTTCATGAGCCGCTGGGGCAGCCTCGCCGCCCACACGCCCGCCATGGTCGTCAACATCTTGCCGTTCCATCTCTCGTTCGGGCCGGAGGAGAGCCTCGAAGACGTCCTGCGCGAGAACACCGCAACGCTGCGGACGCAGCGCCGCCATGGCCGCTACCGGATCGAGCAGATGGCCATGGACAACGGCATGCCCGAGGGCAGCCGCTATTTCTTCTCGCCGCTGATCAATGTGCTGCCCTTCAGTGCCCCGAGCTTCCACGGCTGCAAGGTAACGCGGGAGATCATGGGCAGCGGCCAGGGCGAGGGCATCGACCTCACCTTCCGCGGCGAGGACGATGGCAGCGAGCTGTCCTTCGCGATGTCGGCCGACCCGGCCATGTTCGCGAGGGAGCCGTTCGAACGGCATGGCGAGGCGTTGCCCGCCTTTCTCGCGCGGGCACTCGCATCGGAGGCGCTGGCTCGTCCGATCGCGGAGCTTTTGGCGGAGCAGCGGGAGGATGCGCTCAGCCTAGCCTGAGCGCGGCAGTGCCGTCATGCTCGCCCTTGTGGCGAGCACCCACGTCTTGAACACCGCATCTGGTGAAGGAAGACGTGGATGGTCGGGACAAGCCCGACCATGACGAAAATGGCGACATTGGCGGACGTTCACCCGTGCGGCAGATGCGTGCCAAGCTCCGCCAGCTTCACCTGCGCCCCGCCAGCCCGGCCCATCAGCGCGAAGACCGCGCTGGTCGTCGCGGTGATCTTCTCGACCTCCTGCGGCCCGTAGTGCTCGGAGCGATAGCTCATCAGCACGCGGATCGAGCGCTCGCCGGAAAGATCCACCTCCTCCATCACCTCGAAATGCAGGCCGAGCATCGATTCGTGCCGTTCGGGATCGACCTGCCGGAAGGCGATGCTGCGCCCGTCCGGCAGCGCCAGCTCGCCGTTCAGCTTGTTCTTGGCGTGGATCTGGATGAAGACCTCGAAGAGATGATCACGGCCCGGCGTCATGCCGAGCGCCTCCTCGACCAGGTCGATCGGGATTTCGCTCGATGGCAGCGACTCGTTGACCAGGTTCCTGACCTGGCCGACCAGCCCGCCGAGGCTCATCGTCTCATCGAAGCGGATGCGATGGGCGACGACGGTGGTGAAATAGCCGACCGTGTCGAAGAAAGCGGCGTCGCTGCGACCCGAGGCCGAGGTGCCAACCACCAGTTCCGGGAGCGAGCCGAGCTGGCGCAGCGAAGCGGCGATGCCGGCATAGACGACGTTGAAGAGCGAAGCGCTGCTCTGCTTGGCGAGGGCGTAAAGCCCTTCCGTCGCCTCCCGGCCGAGCTTGAACTCGACCCAGCCGCCGGCTGCGGACGCCTCCTCGCCGGCAGGCTCGGCCCGATCCTGACGCAGCAGGATCGGCTGCGGCTGTGGCGCCCCGCGCAGCATATCGGTCCAGTAGCCGAGATGCGTCTGATCGACGCCAGCCGCATCCTGGAGCCGGGCGAATTCGTGGAACGGCGCCGGCGCATCCGACCAGACCGGCATGCCGCCGGCGGCACGGACGCGGTAGCAATAGGCGATCTCGTCCATCATCAGGTTGACCGACCATTCGTCGAGCACCACGTGGTGGAACAGGAAGGACAGCACCTGCCGGCCCGTCGCCGGGTCGATCAGGAAGCGCAGGCGGAAGGGCAGTTCCTTCGCCAGGTCGAAATGGTGCTGCGCCTCGTCGCGGCGATCGACGCCCACGCTCTCGGCACTCGTCCAGAACCACTTGTATTGCGACAGCTCGGCGGCCGGCACGACCTGCTGGACCATGCCCTCGCCTTCCTGCCGGAACAGGCTACGCAGGCCGGGATGGCGTTCGAGGATATCGGTGAAGGCGCGCCCGTACAGGGCTTCGTCGACCGGCTCGAGGAAGTCGAGCGCGAAAGGCAGGTTGAAGATCTCGTTGAAGCCGAAGGCGGCATAAGCCTTCCACAACGAGGCCTGCGCCAGCGACAGCGGCGCGCTCGGAGCCTCTTCGATCGGCGCAGCTCGCGACGTTTCCGGGGCCACTTCGCCGGTGCGACGCGCCTTGAGCGCGAGCGCGGCGGCGCTCGGATAGCTGAACAAGTCGTTGAAATGCAACCCGATGCCGTGCTGGCTGAGCAGGCGCCCGATGATGCGGGTCGCGATCAGCGAATGGCCGCCATGGTCGAAGAAATCGTCGTCCGGCCCCAGCTCCGGCGCGTCGAGCGCGGCGCGAAACTCGGCGAGGATGAGGGCAGCCACGGCATCGGTTGCCGGCTCTTCGGCTGCGACCTCGCCTCCCCGGTGTGGCTTGTCGACGGCGATTGCCGATGAAGCGCCCGGCAAGGCGACCTCGCCTTCCTTCAGCCAGGCCAGGAAGCGCTCCAGCAGGACAGGGCCGATCAGCGGCGAGAGCCCCTGCCCCGTCACGAGCTCGACCGCGACGTTGCCTTGCTTGCTGCGTCCAACGGCGAAGGCGAGATCGGGGCGCGTCTCCAGGGTCGGCAACGGCAGCCGTTCGACCGACACCCCCGGCATCCGCAAGCTGTCTGCGAGATCGCTAAGCCAGTTGACGAACAGGATGGGCCGCTCTGCCCTCCCCGCGCGGCACGGCGACATCGAAGCTTTCGATGTCCGGGCAAGCACGTCCCGAATCACGGGAACGATCGCCTCTGCCGGCGCCTGTCCGTCCACGATCAGGAAGACGGCGTCTCCACCCGCGACGGATGACGGGGGATCGCCGAGCTGCGCGGTGGGTCCGCTCGGAATCAGCAGATCGATCTCGCGCTTGCCGGACAGAGCGGACAGGTAACGGGCGAACAGCGCAGCGAGGTGGGCGAGAACCTCCTGATCAGACGCATCCGGCGCGAGGCCGTTCAGGGCTTCCAGTCTGATCGTGGTGCCGTATCGCCCGGCCAGCGCCCGTTCGGACCGCGGGGCACGGAGATTGCCCAAATCGACGATGTCGAGACCCGCAACGTTTCCGCTCCGGCGCATCCAGGCCGGCAGCATCGCCGAGGCTTCGCCCGCTGCGAGCAGTGGCGTCCCAGGCGCACGCCTCACGGCGGCGGAGGTAGCAGGCACGACCGGCTCGCCAGCATAGGCCCTGCCAAGTGCAAGCAGGAGTTCCGCGGCGGGGTGAGCCGCGTCGAGGATGCGGTGCAGGATCAGCGCCAGAACCGTCTCCTGCGGACAGCTGATCACGAGCACCTCGAAAGGCGGCGCGCCATCGGTGTCCCAGCTCACCGCCTGCCGGTCGAGGATCGCCGCGATCGCCTGCTCCAGCGTATCGGCCCGGATCAGGCTGACGACGCGCCCCTCGTCGCCAGCGAAGCGTTTATGCAGCTCGCCATCCTCGCTGAAGCGGAAACGGGCGTTCAGATCGGGCCAGGCGCGCACGAGATCGCGGATCGCGCCGACGAGGCGCGCCAGATCGGGCTCGCCGATCAGCCGGCAGGCGACGACATGCTTCAGAACCGCCTCGGGAACCTGCTGCTGCGCCAGCCAGACATGTTCCTCGTATTCGCTCGGGGCCAGCGCCGACGGCGCGCCTCGGCTCGCGGCCCCTGAAAGTTTCTGCAAGGCGGCGTCGAGGCGGCGCTGCTCGGCGTGCGTCAGCACATGGTCGAAGTCGGCAGCCATCGCTGGTCTCCTCTAGGCTTCGGCAGATGTCGATGGATGGCGCGCGGAGCGCCTCACTCGTCGAAATCGTCGTGCACGGCGACGGCGCCGCGGCGCCAATAACCGTGGGCACGGACCCATTTGCGATTGGCGCCGCGCTCGTCGACCAGGACGCCGCGCAACTGCTTGGCGGCGCCGGATTCGCAGGCGAGCCAGGCGAAGTAATCACCATCGGGGAAGGCCAGGGCCGGCAGGGCCGCAAGCAGCGCCGCACCGGGTTGCGCCCCGGCGGCACGATGAGCCCAGACCACCTCGATGCCGGCGGAGCGACGCAGGGGATATTCCTCGTCCGCTCCACCGACCTCGACCAAAGCGAGCGCCCGGCTGCCCTGTGGCAGCTCTTCCAGGCGCCGCGCCAGAGCGGGCAGCCCGGTCTCGTCGGCAACGAGCAGATGCCAGTCGAAATCGAAGGGAACGATGAAGGAGCCACGCGGGCCGGCGATCCAGGCGGGATCGCCCGGCTTGACCTGCGCCGCCCAGTTGCTGGCCGGCCCGTCATGCAACAGGGCAAAGTCGATATCGAGCTCGCCCGCCTGCGGATCATGCCGTCGCGGCGTGAAGTCGCGCGCCAGCGGTCGCGGACCGCTTTCAGGGAAGGCCAGCCCGTCCGGGCCAACGATCGGCAGGGCCGGCTTCGTCTCGCCGGGCGCTGCGAAGAACATCTTCACATGGTCGTCGAAGCCGAGGCTGACGAAGCCCTCGAGTTCCGGGCCGCCCAAGGTCACCCGGCGCATCGACGGGCTGAGATCGGTCACGCGCAGGACGTCGAGGCGCCGCAGCGCCACCTTATGGCGCTGGCGCTTCGGCAGGCGTCCGTCCGGCACGCCTGTTTCAATGGCGCTGGTCATGGTTTCGATCCCTTGTCGTTGTCGGCCCGGTCGCAGCGTGGCCGCATCGAGCCATTGCGGCCGCGCAACGCGACCATGTGTCTGCGGTGATTGTCTGCAGCGATGCCCCCTGGGGCAGCCGTCATTTGGTCAGGATCAGCTTTCCCTGCCGGGTGATCCTCAGGCGATAGAGCTCGCCATGATGCTCGATGCCGATCTCCGTCTCGCCCTTGAAGACCGCTGCGCTGGCGACCGTTCTTGCCGGGCGCAGCGCCGCTGCACGAGGCAGGCTACGGACCCGATCGAGGCACCCGGAGCCGGTCAGAGCTGAAAAGAGTGGCTGGCTGTTCATGGAAAAAGACTCGGAACGATAAGCTGCGGCGAATACGCACTCAGCTTAACCGAGATCAAAAATCCAAGCAATTACAATAGTTTATATGTATAATCGTTCAAAACTCCGGATGGGGCGAGCAAGCACGCCTCATCCGCTGAAATCACGCCCACCTCTGCTCAGCGAGCTGGCGCGACATCGCTACGCCGTCGCGCGGCGGCCGGCCGCGAGGGCGAGGATCGCCACGAGCAGCGGCGCGAAGGACAGCATCAACACCATGTTCCAGCCGAAGGCGGAGAGCAGGCCTCCAGAGAGGAAGGAGCCGATCGCCATCGTGCCGAACACCGCGAAATCGTTGAAGGACTGCACGCGGGCCTTCTCTTCCGGGCGGTGGCATTCCAGCACCATGGCCGAGGCGCCGACGAAGCCGAAATTCCAGCCCAGGCCGAGCAGGATCAGCGACGCCCAGAAATGCGTGACGTCGATACCGAACAAGCCGACTGCCGAAGCGGCGCCGGTCAGGATGAGACCGGCAGCGACGACCTTCGCCGCGCCGAAGCGCGTGATCAGGCGCCCGGTCCAGAAGCTCGGCGCGTACATGGCGACGACATGCCATTGCAGCCCGAGATTGGCCGATTCCTGCGAGAGCCCGCACAGCTTCATCGCCAGCGGCGCCGCCGTCATCAGGAAGTTCATCAAGAGATAGGAGACGACCCCGCAGATCACCGCGAGGATGAAGCGGGGCTGGCGCACGATCACACCGAGGGGACGGCCGCCGCCACCCTGTTCCGCCGCGGTCGGCATCGGCAGCTTGACGCCAAGCAGGATGAACGCGGAGAGCGCCGCGACCACCGCCTGGCCGATATAGGTGGCGGCGAAGAGATAGGGCGGCCACAGGTTCATCGTAAGCGTCACCAGTTGCGCGCCGATGACCCCTGCGAAGACGCCGCCCGCCATCACCGCCGAGAGGGCGCGCGGGCGTCGCTCCGGCGCGGCGCAATCGGTCGCCGCAAAGCGGAAGGACAGGACGACGGCGGCATAGACGCCGGCGCAGAAGGTGGCGAGGCAGAACAGCCAGAACGAGGCGGCGAGCATGGCGAGGCTCGCCAGCACACCGGCGATGACGCCGCTGCCGGTGCCCAGCATGAACACCCTGCCGCGGCCGTGACGCTGCGCGATGGCGCCGGCCGGCAGCGTGCAGAGCGCCATGCCGACGACGAAGATCGAGATCGGCAATGTCGCGAGGGCCTTGCTGGGCGCAAGCATGTCGCCGACGATCGCGCCCGTGGCGAAGACGACGGTGGCATTGGCGCCGGCGAGCGCCTGGCAGATCGCCAGCCGCAGGACATTGCTGCGCTCCTGCCGCAGCGCGCTTGCCGCCTCGTCGCCCGGAAGAGTGGATATCGTGGTCATGCGGCGATCGCAGTTCTGCAGAGGGACAGGCGCTACGAGCGGCGAAGCAGCGGCCCGGGCTCGACATCTGCGCGCGCGGACCGGTTGCGGCGGGCGCATCGGCCCTCGCTACCCATCCCCCTCGCCTAGCAGAAAGCTATCTGACGTGCTTTCGATGCTTTGCCAAAAAATGTAGAATACCAGACAAAGCAGGGAGTGCCATGAGCTGGTCGACCATCACCACCCCGCCGGATGCCCTGCCGCCACGACCGATGACGATGCGGGCGCAATCAATTCCGCCCCGGCACCATTTCCTGGAGCACGCCCATGACTGGCATCAGCTGGTCTATGCGATCGACGGCGTGCTGACCGTCTCCACGGTCGGGCAGACCTTCATCACCTCGCCGGATCAGGCGGCCTGGCTGCCGAGAGGCGTGCCGCATCGCGTCGGATCGCTGCTCGGCGCGGAGTTCAGGAGCCTCTGGATCGCGACCGAGGCCGGGAGCGGGCTGCCGCTCGCCCCGACGGTCCTGGCAGTGTCGCCGCTGCTCAAGGCCCTGATCGTCGAGGCGGCAGCGATCGAAGGCCAGAGCGACGCAGACGGCTATGGCAGCCGGGTGGTGACCCTGATCCTCGACCAGTTGCGCCGCGCCCCGACCTTGCCGACAGCTTTGCCCTGGCCGCGCGACAACCGCCTCGCCGCGCTCTGCGAGGCACTTTATCTCGATCCGGCCGACGACCGCAGCGCCGATGACTGGGCCCGGGAACTCGGCCTGTCCAGTCGAACCCTGACACGCCGGTTCGAGGCCGAGATCGGCGCGCCGTTGCGCTCATGGAAGCGCCGCCTGCGTCTGTTCCGGGCGATCGAGCTGCTCAGCGGCGGGATGTCGGTCACGCAGACCGCGATGGAACTGGGCTACAGCTCAGCCTCGGCCTTCATCTTCGCGTTCAAGGCCGAAATGGGTGAGAGCCCGCATGCCTATGGCCGCCAGGCCGAGCGCTAGCCTGGTGCTCGAGGCCGCTCACGGCGAGCGTCAGCCCTTATTCGCCGTCAGCACGAACATCGGCACGTCGCCGGGATAGGGCGAGGCCGGAAACAGATGCTGCCAGCTCCGCGCCGGGCCGAAGCCGGCCTCGCTCAGCATCGCCCGGGCATCGTCCTCCGTCAGCCCGTCATGACGCGGCAGGCTGTTGGCGAGCGTCTCGGGATAGGTCGAGCGGTATTGCGGGGCGATCGACCAGAGCCCGTCCGAGACGAGCACGAGCCCGCCCGGGCGCAGGACGAGGTTAGCCTTGCGCAGCGCCGCCATCGGATCGGGCAAGGTCCAGAGCACATTGCGCAGGGTCACGATGTCGGCCGAGCCCGGGGCGAACGAAGCCTCCTCGATCAGCGCCTGTTCGAAGGTGACGTCGAGCCCGGAGGTCTCGGCCGCCTGCCGGGCCACGGCGAGCATGCCCGCGGAGCCGTCGCAGGCCCGCACGCGATGCCCCAGCGATGCAGCGATCAGCGCGCAGGCGCCGGTCCCGGTGCCGACGTCGACGACGTCCCTCGCCTCCTCCGCTTCGAAGGCGGCAGCGAGAACATCACGCCAGAGCGAAGCCTGCGCGACATGCGAGGCGACACCGTCGAAGGCCGGCGCGCGCCGGGTCCAGTAGTCGGAAACCTGGGTCTGCGCCTCGGCCGGCTTCATGACTGCCTCCGTTCCGGTTCGATCAGATACTCGATGTGCCGGCGTCCCGACGCGCCCTGACGGATCGAGACCGCAACGCCGAAAATGCGCTGGATCGTCTCTGCGGTCAGGACCTCGTCCGGCGTCCCTGCGGCTTGCAAGCGCCCTTCGTGCAGCAACGCGATCTCGTCGCAGAACATCGCCGCGAGGTTGAGATCGTGCAGCGCCATGATGCAGGTGATGCCGAGGCGTCGGACCAAGCCGAGGATCGAGAGCTGGTGCTGGATGTCGAGATGGTTGGTCGGCTCGTCCAGGATCAGCTCGCTCGGCTCCTGTGCCAGCGCGCGAGCGATATGGACCCGCTGGCGCTCGCCGCCCGACAGCGTATGCCAGAACTGGTCGTGCCGTTCGGTGAGCCCGACCCGCGCCAGCGCCTCGTTCACTGCCACCTCGTCGGCGCCGTTCCAGGATGCCAGCGCGGCGCGATGCGGCGTGCGGCCGAGCCGGACGACATCGCAGACGGAAAGCTGGATCTCGGTGGTCGCCTGCTGCTCGACGAAGGCGAGACGGCGGGCGAGCTCGCGCCGTGGCACGGCAGCGATATCGCGCTCGTCGAGCGTGACGACGCCGCTCGCGACATTGCGCAAGCGGCAGAGCAACCGCAACAGGCTCGACTTGCCCGAGCCGTTCGGGCCGATCAGCCCGAGCACCCGGCCAGGCGCCGCCTGCAGCGTCACCCCGTCGACGATCATCCGGCCGGCAGCGCCCCAGCGCACCTCACGCATCGCGAGCGTCATGCCGGCCGCCTCGCACGATAGAGGATGAGGGCAAAGACCGGCGCGCCGAACAGCGCTGTCACTACCCCGATCGGCAGGATTTGCTGCGGAATCAGCACGCGCGAGAGGATGTCGGCGAGGATCATGAAGATCGCGCCGACGACGAGGCAGGCCGGCAGCAATCGCGCGTGGCCGGAGCCGACGAGGAAGCGGGCGGCATGGGGAATGATCAAACCGACGAAGCCGACCGTGCCGACGATCGAGACCATCACCGCGGTCATCACAGCGGTGGTGGCGAAGAGCACGACCTTCACCCTTGTGACGGCGACGCCGAGCGAGGCGGCGGCATCGACGCCGAAGGCGAAGGCATCGAGCACCTTGGCGTGCAGCATGCAGATGCCGAAGCCGATGAAGGCGACCGGCGCGGCGATCCAGAGATCCGGCCAGCGCACGCCGCCGAAATTCCCCAAGAGCCAGAACATCACACCGCGCGCCTGCTCGGCGCTGGCCATTGTCGTGACGATCGTCGCAGTCGCGGCATTGAAGAGCTGCGAGGTCGCGACGCCGGCAAGGATGACGCGATCGCTCGCCCCGCCCGCCCCCGTCGCCAGCAGCGCGACCACGGCGAGCGCGGCGCAGGAACCGATGAAGGCCCCGGCCGAGACGCTCAGCGCCGTGCCGCCAATGCCGACGCCGAGGATCAGCACCGCGACGGCGCCGGTCGAGGCGCCGGCGGAAATGCCGAGGACATAGGGCTCCGCCAGCGGGTTGCGTAGCAGCGCCTGCAGGATCGCGCCCGAGAGCGCCAGCGCGCCGCCGCACAGGCCAGCCATCAGCGCCCGGCTCAGCCGGTAATCGAAGATCACGCCCTGCTGGATCGCACTGACCGGAAAGTCGAGGCTGAACAGCCCGTTGCCGAGCGCCCGCAGCGCTGTGTCGAACGGAATGCGCATCTCGCCGATCGTCACCGCCAGCGCCACCGAGACGGTGAGCGCGACGAGTGAGGCCAACGCGATGGCGATCCGCGCCGGCCAGTTCGGGCCGTGGGCAGCGTGGCTCAAGGAGCGAGGCCGAAGCCGGCGATCGCCTTGGCGAGCGTCTCGATGCCGTCGACCGTGTCGAGCCCGGCGCGGGTCGCGCCGACGTCGAGGATGACGACGCGCTGGTTCTTCACCGCATCGAGCTTGCTGGCGACGGGATCGGTCTTGAGGAAATCGAGCTTCTTCTCGATGTCATCGGCCGGGAAGCGGCGGCGATCCATCTTCACCGTGACGATCACAGCAGGGTTGGCGCCGGCGATGCTCTCCCAGCCGACCAGCGGCCATTCCTCATTGGTGGCGATGATGTTGCGGGCGCCGAGCTTCGACAGGATGTAGGCGGGCACGCCGTTCTTGCCGGCCATGAAGCCGTCGCCCTTGATATCCCGGCTGGAGAACCAGACTACGACCGGCACGTCCTTGGCCTTGACGTTCGCCACGGCCTGGACCGCCTTGTCTTCACGAGCCTTGAGCTCGGCAATGAGCGCATCGGCCTGGTCGGAGACGTCGAAAATCTGCCCGAACTCGCGGATGTTGCGATAGACCAGCTCCATCGTGAACATCTGGGTGCGTACGCCGTCGCCGGCGCCGGAATTGTCCTTGCCGACGCAATCGGTCGGCGAGACATAGGTCGGGACCTTGACCTTGGCGAACTGATCGCGCTTGCCGACGATGCCGTTGGGCCCGACATGCCATTCAAACATCGCGGTGACGAGATCGGGCTCCTGGGCGAGCACCGCCTCGAAGCTCGGATCGTTGTCGGCGAGACGCTTCACCTTGGCATTCACCGCCTCATAGGGCTTGGCGACCGGCGAGAACCAGACCGCGGTGCCGACGACACGGTCGCCGAGGCCAAGCGCATAGAGGATCTCGGTCTGGGTCTGGCCGATCGCGACGACGCGCTTGGGCGGTGCATTGAAAGTCACGCTCTCCCGGCAATTCTCGAGGGTCAGCGGATATTGCGTCGGCGCCGCCAAGGCGGCACCCGCGAACAGAGTGCCGAGGAGCGCTGCAACCGGTCCTTGCAGCAGGCGGGCGAGATGGCGGGTAGCCGGCACGGGACAAGCCTTTAATGTAACAATGTTGCATTTCTGATAGAAGGGTCGGCGCGCAGCCGTCAAGCTCTGCGCGACGGCGCGGACGGTGTTCGTGAACATGGGTCTCATCGCTCCCCGAGATGGCAGGCGGGGAACTGCGCGGGGGCGTGGATGGATGGAGGGCATCGCCGCCATCGACACACAGCTCCGGAACACCCCGTCCGAAAGACGTCTTCGACGACCGGGGCAGGTCTCCTGGCTCGCGGGTCGATGCCGGTTCCGCCCGGCCTTCCCGGCGCGATCAGCGCCAGTGGACGATGGACGGAGAGCTCGCCGCTTACAGTTGCGGGGGCAGCCTCGGCTTTGGCGGAATACGCCTCACCGAATTCCCTCTTAGCTCCGGGAGCAACCCGGAGAACCTCGATCGCGGTCACCCTATAAGGCCGTGCCGCAGGGTCAAGCCTGCCAACCGATGGCTCAGGCGAGCCAGGCGGGCAGCCGCGCGGGAGCGATACCCGTCAGCGCAGCCTCGATGCAGTCGTCGAGCGTCCCCAGCCTGACGGCGCAGCCGGAGAGCCCCGGCCCGTAATGGGCGTATTTGCCGGAGTTGGTCAGCACCACCTTCGCCTGCTCCGGGAAGACCGGGCGGGTGATCGAGCACCAGCAGAGATCGGGAATGACCGCGACGCCGCTCTGCGCAAGCCTGGCCATCGTGCCATCGACTTCAGCCGCGGCGACGACCTCCCGCCCGGCCGTGATGATGACGGCGAGCGCAGCCGCGACAGAGCGGCCATCGAGGCGCTCCGCGACGGCCCGGCATTCGTCCAGCGAGGCATGCGGGCTGCCAATGGCGACGAGATCGACGTCCGCGGGCCCCTCGTTCAGCTTGCGCCAGCCCGCGGCAAGATGCTCGCGCGTGATGACGACTTCGTCCTCGGGGGCGCCGCCGAGGCTGTCCGCTTCCGGCGTGATCCCCTCGATATGGAGCATTGCCGCCGCCGAGGTCGTGCCGAAGGCGGCGCAGAGCGCCTTTAGATCGTCCCGTGTCGGTTGCGTCTTCGCCAGGCCCTTGATCAACGGGATCAGGTCGGGCGAGGCCAGGCCAGCAAGGTAGCCGATCAGGGGCCAGGCTGCGCTGTCCGCATCCTCCGGCAATTCGACCCGGACCGTCCGGCGCGCCCGGCGTCCCTCGTCGAGAAAAGCGCCAGCGAGCGGGGCGCGGCCGGTGACGGCGATGCAGAAATCGAGGAAGTCCGGGTGCTTGGCGGTGCGGGCGCCGAGCACGGAGTTGGCGAAGATCACCGCATTCGATTCGGACCAGCCGATCGGCTCGCCGAAGCCCGGCGGCTCAGGCAGTGCATAAGGCGCGCAGGTGAAGCTCGCCTGGCAGCCCATGCGGACATAAGTCTCGGCAAGGCGCGACGCCGGCTCGCCGAATTCGGGCGCGACGCCCTGGCGGCGCCAGTTCGCATGGTCGACCGAGATCGCGTTCATCGTCGTCGGGATGCGGACGCGCGCGCCCAGTTCCTCCATCTTCTCGGCGAAGACCAGATTGGCCGGGCCCGCATAGATGCAGCCATCGACATGGGCGCGCGTCACATCGAGGAGCCCAGTCGCTCCTTGCTGGCTCGCCATGGCGACGAGGATGCGCATGGCCTGCTGGGCAGCGATCCCGTCCTTGCCGTCGAGCATGCAGCGATCAGCGGGAGACAACAGCAGCCCCGCATCCGCCGCCGCAGCGAGAGGGATGCGCACCCGCCCGCCATCGGCCGAAACGCCATCCGGCGCGATCACCGCATGCCGCGCCGAGGAGAGGATGGCGAAAGCCTCTTCGGCGAGGCGGATGACCGGGATGCGGCGCCCGAACATCTCGGAAGCGACGATTGCGCCGAGCGTCAGCGTGTCCTCGGCGCCGGCAAAGATCAGCGCGGCGGGACTCTTGCCGGAGAGAGCCAGCTCCAGCAGCACGCCGGAGCCCGAACAGGAGCCCCGGCTGGTCGGCATCAACACCACTGCGCCGGCAAGCGAGGCGCCATGGGCGGGATGGTGCACGTCGATCACCGTGCTCGTGGCGGGATCAACGCCGCCCCAGAAGCTCAAGGGCTCGCCAAGAGCGACGATCGGTCCGGCGGCGACCCCGGCAACGACCGCGATCCCATTGTCCTGTCTCGAAGCTGGAGTCATCTCGCGGATCGACGAAGGCGGTTGTGGGACCGGGTCGGGGCCGGCGCGTACTCCGGCCCTCCCCGCGGTTGATATCACCGAATGGGAGGCGCGTATTGCAGCCCGCCCTTCGTCCAGAGATTATTGGCGCCGCGCGCCAGCTTCAGCGGGCTCTCGCTGCCGAGATTGCGCTCGAACGATTCGCCGTAATTCCCGACGGCCCTGATGATCCGCACGACCCAGTCCTTGCTCAGCCCGATCCCTTCGCCGGCATTGCCCTCGCTGCCAAGCAGCCGGCGGATATCGGGCACCTTGGAATCGACCATCTTGTCGACATTCGCCTTGGTGACGCCGAGCTCCTCGGCGTTCAGCAGAGCGAATTGCGTCCAGCGGACGATACGGAACCACTGGTCGTCGCCGGCCCGGACGAAGCTTCCCAACGGCTCCTTCGAGATCAGCTGGGGCAGGATCACATGCTCGTCCGGGGTGCGAAACTTCAGGCGGATGGCGGCGAGCGAGGAGACGTCGAGGCTGATGGCATCGCAGCGACCGGCCTCATAGGCGCCGACGACCTCGTCATTGGTCGCGAAGACGACCGGCTCGAATTTCAGCTCCTTCGACCGGAAGAAGTCGGCGAGGTTCATCTCGTTGCTGGTTCCCTGCGTCGCGCAGACGGAGCCTCCGGCCAATTGCTCTGGCTTCTCGATGCCGAGCTTCTTGGGCACCATGAAACCCTGGCCGTCATAGTAGTTCACCGCGGTGAAGTTCAGCCCAAACAGGCTGTCGCGCGCGATCGTCCAGGTCGTGGTGCGCGTCAGCACGTCGACCTCGCCGGATTGCAGCGGCGCGAAGCGATCCTTGGCGGAGAGCGACATGAACTCCGCCTTCATCGGATCGTTCAGGATCGCGGCTGCGAGGGCGCGGCACATGTCGGTATCGAAGCCCTTCCAGACGCCGTTGGCATCGGGCAGCGAGAAGCCGGGCACGCCCTGGCTCGCCCCGCAGATGATCTTGCCGCGGGCCTTGATCCGCTCGAGGGTCTGCGCCTGCCCCGAGGCGGGCCAGAAACCAATAGTGATGCACAGCGCCACCAAAGCCGATGCAGCTTTCATAGAATCCCCCTGATGTTCTTATCTCGCCAACGGCGTGTTTCTGCGAACCGTTGCTGTCGAATTTCACCGGTATCGTGGCGTTCAACTTTACCTTGCATGCCTTCAGCAGTATCTCCCGACCGCCACATGACGATGCCCAGTACCGGCATTTGACATCCGGCCTTCGCGGCTCACAAATAAAAAACCGACCGCCATCCATACGATTCTGATATGGGACCTGCTCTCGCATGGACCTCAATCTGAGAATGATCGAGTGCTTCAAGGCGGTGATGGCGGCAGGCACCGTCACCGGGGCGGCCGAGATGCTGTTCACCTCGCAGCCGGCGGTCAGCCGCTCGATCAAGCAGCTGGAATCAGCGACCCGCGCCAAGCTCTTCGACCGGGTCCGGGGGCGCCTCGTGCCGACCGCCTACGCGTTCGCGCTCTCCCAGGAGGTCAACACGGTCTTCAAGGGGCTCGACCATCTGCGGCGGGCAGCAGCCACCCTCAAGGACTTCCAGAACGGCAATATCAGCATCGTCTGCGCACCCGCCTTCTCGCAAGGCTTCATCGCCGATGTCGTCACCGCCTTCGTCCGGAAGCATGGCGACGTCAGCCTGACGGTCGAAACCCATGTGTCCTGGCGGATCGGCGAACTGATCAACGACCAGAAATTCGATCTCGGCATTGCCGCCTACGACATGACGTCGCTGGGTGTGGAGCACGAAACCTTCTGCGCGCCGGCCGAAGTCTGCGTGATGGCCGGCGACCACCCGCTCGCAAGCCGACGCGCGATCGACCCCGCCGACCTTGATGGCGTCAGCTCGATCTTCATGATCAACCACGACCCCTATCGCAAACGGCTCGACCGCACCTTCGAGACTGTCGGCGTGCAGAGACGGCTCGTCATCGAGACCTCGAACAGCGCCGCGGCCTGCGCGATGGCGCTGCGCGGCGCCGGCGTTGCGATCATCAACCCGTTGACGGCGCTGGACTATGTTTCGTCCGGCCTGGTCATGCGCCGCTTCTCGGCCGGGGGGCCGTTCCATTCGACGCTGCTGCGGGCGCGGCACCGCCCCTCCTCGCCGCTGATCGAGCTCTTCGTGGCCGAACTGAAATCCGTGCGCGACGACTATCTGGCACGCTGCGAAGCCCATCTGAACGCCTGAAGCCATATCGATAACGTATGGACTGCCTGCCATTTTCGATTGGTCTGCCGAAGGCTCGGCCGCTAGCAATCCGAAGGCCGGTAGCCGCCACGGGAAGACTTCGAGCCGGGCTCGATGATCACAAGGCAGGACCGTGATCAGGAGAGGAAGACCATGCACCGGTCGGCGTTCATCGATCTCTACAGCGATACGAAATCGAAGCCGACCGACGGCATGCGACGCTACATGATGTCGGTCGAGGTCGGCGACGAGCAGAAGGACGAGGACCCCAATGTCCTCGATCTCTGCGCCCGCGTCGCCGACATGCTCGGCAAGGAGGAGGCGGTGTTCCTGCCGTCGGGCACGATGTGCAACGAGATCGCGCTCGCGGTCCATTGCCGCCCAGGCGACGAGATCATCGTGCACGAGAGCGCGCACATCATGGTCTCGGAAGGGGGTGGCCCTGCGGCGCTCGCCGGCGTCATGGTCCGCGGCATCCGGGGCGAGAACGGCATCTTCGATGCGCAGACGCTGCGGCGCGCGATCAGGCCGGAAAGCCGCTACCTCCAGCAGTCGCGGCTGGTCTCGGTCGAGCAGACCGCGAATTTCGGCGGCGGCGCAATCTGGCCGCTAGCAACCATCCAAGACATCGTCGCAGTGGCGCGCGAAGCTGGCCTCGTCCTCCACATGGACGGCGCGCGCCTACTCAACGCCGTCGTCGCCTCCGGCGTCTCGGCGAAGGACTATGCCGGCCCGTTCGACAGCGCCTGGATCGATCTGAGCAAGGGTCTCGGCGGCCCGGTCGGCGGCGTTCTCGCCGGCTCGCGCGACTTCATCCGCCAGGCCTGGCGTCTCAAGCAGCGCTGGGGCGGCGCGATGCGGCAGGCCGGCTTCCTGGCCGCCGCCGGCATCTATGCGCTCGACCACCATGTCGAGCGACTGGCCGAGGACCACGAGAACGCCAGGGCGCTGGCCAAGGGCCTGGCTGCCCTGCCCGGCATCAGGCTGGCGGCGGGCGAGGTCCAGACCAATATCGTCTTCTTCGATGTCGCCGGGAGTGGGAAAAGCCCAGCCGAGATCGTCGCGGCCCTAAAGGCCAGGGATGTCGGCATGGGCGGCGGCGGTCTCTTCGGCCCGACCGTGATGCGGGCGGTGACGCATATCGGGGTGTCGCGAGCCGATATCGACACGGCACTGGGGGCGATGCGAGAAGCCCTGGCCGCCTAGAGGTCCTGTCCTGTCGCCTTCCGGCGAGACAGCCTGCTTCACTCTAGACCGAGATCACCCGCAACGCGCGACGACATTCTCTCCCGGAGCAAAACTCAATGACAGTGCGCTCGATTGGATTCATCGGCGTCGGCACCCTGGCGAAAGCCATGATCCTAGGCCTGCGCAGGCGCTGGCCGGAGCTGGAGGTCCAGCTTTCGCCCCGTTCGGAGCGACTGTCGTCGGAGTTGGCAGCGGGCGATCAGAAGATCCATCGCTGGACCACGAATGCCGAGGTCGTCGCGGCGAGTGAGGTCGTGTTCGTCACAGTGCGGCCGCCGCAACTCCAGGAGGCGCTGAGCGGGACGCGCTTCCGGCCCGACCAGCTCGTCCTGTCCTGCCTCGCCGGCATCTCGATCGCCGAGATCAAGGAGCGCTGCGCTCCCGCCGAAGTGGCGCGGGTCCTGCCGATACCGGCAATCGAGCGCTGCGAGGGGCCGATCGTGCTGTGCCCACCCGATGCTCGGGCGCGGGCGCTCTTCGACGGGCTCGGCGACATCGTCGATGTCCCGGACGAGGCCGCACTTGCCGCGATCTGGCCGTGCAGCGCGTTCATGTCGCCCTATTTCGCCCTGCAGGCGGCCCTGATCGGCTGGACCGCCGAACAGGGCGTCGAGCACCCGGCCGCCGCCACCTATGTGCGCTCGCTGCTGAAGGCGCTGGCGACGACGAGCGCCCTCACCGAGCTTGCCGACCTCGACAGGCTGATCGAGGAGCATGAGACGCCTGGCGGACTGAACAACCGCATCCGGCTGCAGCTGGAGAAGGCCGGCTGGTTCGCGGCCGTCGGCGACGCGCTCGCGATGACATCGCGCCTGCGCGGCGCCGAACTGACGAACCAGGCGAAGCCCTGAGCGCCAGCCGGCGCGACTACAGCTTGAACACCTCCCGCGCCGTCTCATGGGCGCGGATATAGTCCCAGTCATAGGTCACGCCGAGGCCGGGACCGGTCGGCACCGGGAAGCAGCCGTCCTTGTCGACGCCACCCAGCTGGTCGCTGTAGCCGCAGGCATAGACCGGCGGCACCGCGTTCGGGCAATCGGGCCCGACCAGCGCGAGCTCGTAGAAATTGGTGTTGCGCGTCGCGGCCATGCAGTGGCGATGGGCCGGGCCGCAAGCGTGGATCTCGACATCGACGCCGAAGGCCTCGGCGAGATGGGCGATCTTCATCGCGCCGGTGATGCCGAGATCGTATTCGGGGTCGGAGCGCAGCGCGTCGGTGCCGCCATTGATCAGGAAATCGGCCTTGGGCTCGAAGCCGCGCAGATATTCGGTCTGCAGGATCGGCGTCTTCAGCATCTCGCGCAGCTTCTTGTGGGCGAAGGCCGAGACGCCGCAATCGCGCATCGGATCCTCGTACCAGAAGTAGTTGCCCTCGTCGCAGGCCCGCCCGACATAAAGCGCGTCGGCGAAGGTCCGGAGCTCGTTGGCCGGATCGAGCATCAGGGTCATGCGGTCGCCGACGGCCTTGGCGACATGCAGGACGTTGGCGGCTTCCTCGCGCGCATCGCCATCATGCCAGCCATGGACCTTGAAGGCGCGGTAGCCGAGGTCGTAGCAGGCCTCGGCGAAGTCGACGAAGGCCTCCTTGCTGTCGAGCCCGCCATTGCGATCGCCGTGATAGGTCGAGGCGTAGGTCTTGAGCTTCGTGCGGTAGCCGCCGAGCAGTTGCGAGACCGAGGCGCCGAAGCGCTTGCCGGCGAGATCCCAGAGCGCGATGTCGATCGGGCCGATGCCCATGCCGTCATGCTGGCGCAGCTCGCGCTTCATGTCGTTCCAGATCTCCTCGCGGTGATCGGGATTGCGGCCGAGGATGTTCGGCGCCAGCGAGAGCGTCTGCGCCATGGTGGCGCGGGTGCCACCCCAGTGCATGACGTACTGCCCCTCGGCGCCGTCCTCGCTGCGGATGACCACGGCGAACTTGGTCAACTCCAGCTCGGAATTGGGCTTGTAGCCGATGTTGTAGATGGCGCGGGCATTCTCGGCCGAGCGGCCGATGTTCCTCGCCTTGAACGAGAACTCGACGATCTCGACTTCGCTGATCCTGGTCATGGGAATTCCCTTAGAAGCCGGCGACACGCGGCAGCCACAGGCTGAGCGCGGGCACATAGGTGATGATGGCGAGGGCGACGATCAGCGCGATCAGGAAGGGCCAGAGCTCGCGGAAGAGCGGCCCGAGCCTGACTTTCGTGATCGCCATGGCGACGAAGCAGAGCACCCCGACGGGCGGCGTGACCTGGCCGATGACGAGGTTGACCAGGAGCACGATGCCGAAGTGAACGAGGTCGATCTGCAGCGAAGCCAGCAGCGGCAGCAGGATCGGCACCAGGATGATCATGATGGCGATCGTCTCCATGAACATGCCGGCGATCAGCAGGGCGATGTTCAGGATCAGCAGCACGACCAGCGGGTCGGTCGAGATCGACTTCATGAAATCGGTGACGAGCTGGGGCGCCTGGTCGACGGCGAGAATCCAGCTGAAGGGCGAGGCGGCAGCGACGATGGCGAGAATGACCGCCGTCTCGCGCGCCGTGCCGACCAGAATCGCCGGCAGGTCGGCGAGGCGGATCGTGCGGTAGACCAGCATGCCGACGACCAGCGAGTAGGCGGCGGCGACGCCGGCGATCTCGGTCGCGGTGAAGAGCCCGGCGCGGAAGCCGACGATGATCAGCACAGGCATCAGCAGCGCCAGCGAGGCGTATTTGAACTCCGTCCAGAGATTGGCGAGCGAGAAGGCGCCGGCTGGCCTGAAGTCGCGCTTCAGCGCGAGGATGGCGATGGTCGCCATGATGCAGCCGGCCATGACGAGGCCGGGGATGATGCCGGCGACGAAGAGGCTGCCGAGCGAGATGTTCGCCTGCCAGGCGTAGACCACCATCAGGATCGAGGGCGGGATGATCGGCCCGAGCGTGCCGGCGACGGCCGAGAGCGCCGCGCCGAAGGCGCGGGGATAGCCCATCTTCTCGAGCTGCGGCACGAAGACCCGGGCCGCCGCGGCGGTATCGGCGACCGAGGAGCCGGAGATGCCGGAGAGGAAGACCTCACCGACGACCAGCGTATGGGCCGGGCCGCCGCGGATATGGCCGACCAGCGCCTTGGTGAAGCTGAACAGGCGCTCGGAGATGCCGGACGCGTTCATCAGCGACCCCGCGAGCGTGAACAGCGGGATCGCCAGCAGCGGGAAGGACTGCACGCCGGCGACGATGCGCTGCGCCGCCACGGTGAGCGGTATGCCCTCCATGAAGATCACCAGCAGGGCCGAGCCGGCCATGGCGATCCAGATCGGCGTGCCGACGACGATGAGCAGCGCGAAGGCGCAAAGAAGCAAGGTCACCATGGCCGCTACTCGCGCGTCGTGATGTCGGACCAGAGCGCCCCCGCGGGCCCCTCATCCAGCAGGTTGCGCAGGAGGTGCAACAGCGAGAGCACACTGCCGACGAAGAGCGGCGCGATCATCCAGCCGGCCGAGATGCCGAGCATCGGCGTGATGTTCGGCATCTCGCGCTGGAGATAGCGCCAGGAGAAATAGGTCAGCGTGCCCAGCACCACCGCCGTCGTCAGGAAGGCGAAGAGGCCGAAGGCGCGGGCGAGCCAGCGCGGCGCGAACATCACGATGACGTCGATGATGATGTGCGTGCGGACGTGGAAGGCGCTGGCGATGCCGAGGAAGACCATCCAGGCGAAGAACAGCAGGATGAGCTCCTCCGACCAGGTCAGCGGGTCGCTCAACACATAGCGGAAGACGACGGCGGCGCAGACCAGCGTCGCAATGGCGGCGTGGAGGACCACCAGGGCAGCATCCTCCACGCGGCTCGACCAGTCGTCGAGCCGCCGGATCAAGGTGAGGCCGGTCATTGCTACGGACTAACGCTGGCGCTGCTTGTCGATCGCCGCGAGCACGCGGTCGAGATGAGCCTTGCCCCAGCGCCCCTCCATCGCGGTGGCGACAACCTTGGACTTGGCGGCGAAGGCGTCGCGATCGACGTCCTCGACGATCTTGGAGCGGCCGGACTTGCGGATGTCCTCCAGCATCGAGGCCTCGCGCTTCTGCTGGAGATAGGTGTTCATCGCCGAGGCGCGGGCGGCTTCCGCGAACAGCACCTCGCGATGCTCGGGCTTCAGCCTGGCAAGGCTGTCCTTGTTGATGACGATCATGTTGTTCTGGAGCATGTGCTTGGTCATCGCGACGAAGCCCTGCACCTCGTAGAACTTGCGCGAGAAGATCGTCGGGATCGGGTTCTCCTGGCCGTCGACCGTCTTCTGCTGGAGCGCGGTGTAGACCTCGCCGAAGGGGACCGGCGTCGGCGCTCCGCCATAGGCCTTGATCATCTCGACCCAGACCGGGCTCTCCGGCACGCGGATCTTCAGGCCTTGCAGATCCTCCGGCTTCTTCACGGCGCGATCGAGCGTCGTCATGTTGCGCCAGCCCCAATACCAGATGCGGCTGACCGGCACGATGTTGTGCTTGTCGCGCAGCTCGTCGAACACGGGATCGAAGGCGTCGGAGCGGATGATCGCCTCGGCCTCGCTCCAGTCCTTCCAGAGGAAGGGCGCGCTCGGGATCTCCAGCGCCGGCACCAGCGAGGACGCCGCCGCCATCGACGGCGCGGAGAGGTCGAGTGCGCCTTCCTTGACCTGCTTGAAGAGATCGACCTCCTTGCCGAGCTGCTCGGCCGGGAAGACGCGGATGGTGACGGCGCCGCCCGTGCCCTTGTTCACGCGCTCGGCGAATTCCTGGAAGAGCTCGCCGGCGATCTCGGCGGTGGTGTTGGCGTGGCCGAAGCGCAGGGTCTGTGCCTGCGCCACGCTTGCGATGAAGCTGCCGGCGATCAAGGCCGCGGCGGCGATGCGTTTCAAGATCATGTTGATCCTCCCTGATGTTGAACCGGGCCGTTTTCGGCCTCGGGGGCGTTTCGGCTACTTGATCAGCCGCTCGTAGGAGCCTTCGAGATGCAGGCGCATGGCCTGCGCTGCGGCGTCGGGGTCGCCCGCCTCGAGCGCGTCGACGATGCGGAAATGCTCCTGATGGGTCAGCCCGACATCCTGCTCGCGCGTCAGGTAGAGCCGCGAGATGTGCAGGTGGAAGCGCAGGTCGTCATAGCTCTTGAGCGCGACCTGGTTGCCAGCAGCCTGCAGGATGATGCGGTGGAAGCGATCATCGCCCTCGGTGAAGCCACGATGGCTGCGATATTCGCGCGAAGGCTCGCCGGCCATCATGGCCGCGACCTCGTCGCGCAGCGCCGCGATGACGTCCGGCCCAGGCCTGCTCCGCGCCGCCTGCGCTGCGGCCCAGGGCTCGATCACGCCGCGAAAATTATAGACGTCCTCGTAGTAGCGCCGGTCAGGCAGCGGCGCCGTGGCGAAGCCGATGAAGGGCTCGGCCTTGACCAGCCCCTCCGCCACGAGCCGGGCCAGCGCCTCGCGGATAGGCGTCGAAGAGACCTGAAGCTCGCGCGCCAGCCCGTCGACATTGAGCTTCTCCCCCGGCGCATAGGCCTGGTCGAGGATGCGCTCCTTGATCGCCTCGTAGACCTGGTCGCCGAGCACGACCCGCTCGATCTTGCGTGCGCCGCTCAAAGCTTCATATCCTGCATCTTGGATCGTGCATGATTTTGAAACGAACGCTCAGGAGAGTCAATCCATTCGAGGGCGGACAACACAGCGCCTGATCGATCGCTCGCCCGAGCACTTGAGCTGACCGAGTCGCACGATTCGGTCAGCTCAAGCCTCGCCGGCACCCATTGTCCGGGATGCGCGGACACAGGACAAAACGCAGCATTCACAACAGCCATCGGCCCTTTCAGGAAATGGGAGCCGCAGCAGCGCTCCTGCGGCAGCAAGTGCTTCCACAACAGCTCGCCTCGCTGCCCACAGCTTCGCGCCCTGGCGCAACCATCATTGTATTGCATTGATAATAAATGATTTTTTTGATCTCACTCGGCACCTGACGAGACGGTCCTTCTGGAAAGCGCCCCAAGGATTTACCGCTCGTTAACCATTCGATTCCTACATCTGGGGAACCGAAAATTTACCAAGATGACCGCCGTGTTAACCCAACCCCGGCCGATCCGCCTCAAGGGGCGCTCCTATCTCGCGTTGACGCTGACACCCGAGCTGCCTTTCGAGGATTGGCTGGTGCGGCTCGACGATCTCGCCGGCCGCTCCGCCGGCTTCTTCCTGCGGCGGCCGGTCGTGCTGGACGTCGAAGGGCTGGAGATCGACCGCGCGCAGTTGCGCGACCTCGTCGGCAAGCTCGGCACGCGTAATGTCCGGATCATGGGGATCGAGGGCGCACGTCCCTCCATGCTCGGGGCCGACCTGCCACCGGCCATGTCGGGCGGCAAGGCGACCGGCGACATCGAAGAGCCTGCGGCCGCGCCAGTCAACGAGACCCCTGCCCCCGCTGCGGCCGAGAGCGTCGCGGACGTGCCCGCCGCGCCGCTGCCCACCACGGGTGCGCCGGCCTCGCTCGTCGTCAGCCAGCCGGTGCGCTCGGGACAGTCGATCTTCGCCGAGGGCGACATCACCATCATCGGCTCGGTCGCTTCCGGCGCCGAGGTCATCGCCGGCGGCTCGATCCATATCTACGGCACGCTGCGCGGCCGGGCGATGGCCGGCACGCTCGGCAACGCCGCCGCGCGCATCTTCTGCCGCAAGCTGGAGGCCGAGATGGTCGCCATCGACGGCTTCTACAAGACGGCAGAGGACCTCGAGTCCAATCTGCGCGGCAAACCCGTCCAGTTCTGGCTCGAAGGTGAGACCTTCACGGCCGGGTCACTGACCTGAAACGACAGCACGTCCACCGGAACTAGGAGAGGTCAATGGGCAAGGTCATCGTGGTCACATCGGGCAAGGGCGGCGTCGGCAAGACAACCTCGTCCGCCGCCCTGGGCGCAGCTTTGGCGCAGAGCGGCGACAAGGTCGTGGTCGTCGACTTCGATGTCGGCCTGCGCAATCTCGACCTGATCATGGGTGCCGAGCGGCGGGTGGTCTACGACCTCGTCAACGTGATCCAGGGCGAAGCCAAGCTGACGCAGGCGCTGATCCGCGACAAACGGGTCGAGACGCTCTATCTGCTGCCGGCCTCGCAGACGCGCGACAAGGACAACCTCACCACCGAGGGCGTCGAAAAGGTCATCGGCGCACTCAGGACGCATTTCGACTGGGTGATCTGCGACAGCCCGGCCGGCATCGAGCGCGGCGCCACCCTCGCCATGCGCCACGCCGATATCGCGATCGTGGTGACCAATCCGGAAGTCTCTTCGGTGCGCGATTCCGACCGGATCATCGGCCTGCTCGATTCGAAGACGGTGAAGGCCGAGAATGGCGAGCGCATGGAGAAGCACCTGCTGCTCACCCGCTATGACCCGGCGCGGGCCGAGCGCGGCGACATGCTGAAGGTCGACGACGTCCTGGAGATCCTGTCGATCCCGCTGCTCGGCATCATCCCCGAGAGCATGGACGTGCTGCGCGCCTCCAATATCGGCTCGCCCGTCACGCTGGCCGATGAGCGCAGCGCCCCGGCGCTGGCCTATTTCGACGCGGTGCGCCGGCTCAAGGGCGAGAGCTTCCCCGTCACCATTCCCGGCGAGAAGCGCGGCTTCTTCGGAAAGATCTTCGGAAGGAAAGCGGCATGAACCTGCGTCGTCTCTTCTTCCGCACCCAGTCGGCCCCGGCCGCGCGCGAGCGCCTTCAGGTCCTGCTGGCCCATGAGCGTCTCTCGGCCGACGGCGCCGACCTCGTGACCAAGCTGCGCGACGAGATCCTGCAGGTGATCGCCAAGCATGTGCAGCTCGACAACGACAAGGTCAGCGTCCGGATGGAGCGGGGCGCCCAGGTCTCGACGCTGGCCGTCGACATCGAGATCCCGTTCGACGCGGGCAAGAAGGCGGCCTGAGGGCCGCCTTTTCCTTTCATATTCAAGGCCCTTGCCGGCCTCACATCACCGCCGGCCCGCGGCCGTCATATTCAGCGTCCGAGACCTTATCGAGCCAGTCGACGACCTTGCCGTCCAGGGCCTCCTGCACGGCGATATGGGTCATCGCCGTCTCCGGCCCGGCGCCGTGCCAATGCTTCTCGCCCGGCGGAAACCAGACCACGTCCCCCGGCCTGATCTCCTCGACCGGCCCGCCCCAGCGCTGCACGCGGCCGAAGCCGGCGGTGACGACCAGCGTCTGGCCGAGCGGATGGGTGTGCCAGGCCGTTCGCGCGCCGGGCTCGAAGGTGACGCTGGCGCCCTGCACGCGCTCGGGTGCATGCGGATTGAACAGCGGATCGATGCGGACGGTGCCGCTGAACCAGTCGCCCGGCCCTTTCGCCGATGGCCGGGTTCCGGCGCGGATGATGTCCATGGGCTGTCTCCTTGAGCCTGCGGTCGCACTGAAAGCGAGACCGACAATCTAGTCACGCCAGGACCTGGATTGAATGGCCAGGCAGCCTCAATGGAAATCGCGGGATTTCGGCAGGATCCGGACATTGCGGGGATGGCGCGCCCGCGGAATCTGCGGGTGCTGGAACTCGTCGGCACGGGTGAGCACGATCTCGGCCCGGTGCGTGTCAGATAGGCTGAGCAAATCGGCTGAGCGGTCGACGACGCGTTTCGCCATCAGGTGGATCACATTTTCCGGGCTCTTCTGTACCCTGCCCTCGACCAGGAGCAGCCGAGCCGCCATGACCTCGCGGCGAAAGCGCTCGAAATCGCGGGCCCAGAGCACGACATTGGTGATGCCTGTCTCGTCCTCCAGCGTGATGAAGATGGCATTGCCCTTGCCGGGGCGCTGGCGCACCAGCACGACGCCGGCGACGCTGGTCCAGGTCCCGTCGCGCATCGCTGACATCTGCTCGCAACTCGCGATGCGCTCACGGACGAAGCGGGGTCGCAGCAGGCCCATCGGATGGCCCTTCAGCGAGAGCCGCGCCGTCTGGTAATCGGCGACGACGTGTTCGGCGAGCGGCATAGCAGGCAGTGCAGTGGCCTGCTCGGCGCCGAGCTCGCGCGCCTGCGCCGCCTCGAACAGCGGCAGCGCCTCGTCATCCGGCAGGCGGCGCACCGCCCAGAGCGCCTCGCGCCGATCCAAACCTATCGAGCGGAAGGCGTCGGCATCGGCGAGCAGGCGCATGGCGCGGGCCGGCAAGCAGGCGCGGCGGGCGAGCCCCTCGACATCGTGGTAACCCTCGGCACGCGCGGCGACGAGGCGCTCTGCCCAATCCTGCTTGAAGCCGTCGAGCTGACGCAGGCCGAGGCGCAGCGCCCAGCGGCTTTTCCAACCCGGCCCTCCCGCCTCCAACAGATTGTCCCAGGCGCTGGAATTGACGTCGATCGGCCGCGGCTCGACGCCGCCATTCTCCTGTGCTTCCCGGACGATCTGGGCCGGGGCGTAGAAGCCCATGGGCTGCGAGTTCAACAGCGCCGCGGCGAAGATCGCCGGGTGGTGGCATTTCAGCCAGGAGGAGACATAGACCAGCTTGGCGAAGGAGGCCGCATGGCTTTCGGGGAAGCCATAGCTGCCGAAACCCTTGATCTGCTCGAAGCAGCGCTGGGCGAAGTCGCGCTCATAGCCGCGCGCGACCATGCGCTCGACCATCATCGCCTCGTATTGGCCGATGGTGCCGACATTGCGGAAGGTCGCCATGGCGCGGCGCAAGCCGTTGGCCTCGGGATCAGTGAACTCGGCCGCGACCATGGCGAGCGTCATCGCCTGCTCCTGGAAGAGCGGCACGCCTAGGGTCCGGTCAAGAACATGGCGAAGCTCGTCCGGATCATGCGGCGGCGCAGGTGAGGGATAGTCGATCTCCTCGATCCCTGCCCGCCGCTTCAGATAGGGGTGCACCATATTGCCCTGGATCGGGCCGGGGCGGACGATCGCGACCTGGATGACGAGGTCGTAGAATTCCCTCGGCCTTAGCCGCGGCAGCATGTTGATCTGCGCCCGGCTCTCGACCTGGAAGACGCCGATGGACTTGCCCTCGCAGAGCATGTCGTAGGTCTTGCCGTTCTTTTGCGGGATCTCGGCGAGGCCATAATCCTTGCTCTCGTGCTCGCGCAGCAAATCGAAAGCCTTGCGGATGCAGGTGAGCATGCCGAGCGCCAGCACGTCGACCTTCATCAGGCGCAGCGCGTCGATATCGTCGCGGTCCCATTCGATGAAGGTGCGATCCGCCATCGCGGCGTTGCCGATCGGCACGGTCTCGTCGAGGCGGCCGCGCATCAGCACGAAGCCGCCGACATGCTGGGAGAGATGGCGGGGGAAGCCGAGCAGGCGCACGGCGAACCGCACGGCCTGTGCGATCACCGGATTATCGGGATCGAGCCCGGCCTGGCGGATCTGGTTGCGGGTGATGTCGGAGCCCCAGCTGCCCCATTGCGTCGAGGCGAGACGGGCGGTGACGTCCTCGGTCAGCCCCAGCGCCTTGCCAGCCTCGCGCATGGCGCTGCGCGGCCGGTAATGGATCACGGTCGCGGCGATGCCGGCGCGGTGACGGCCGTATTTCTGATAAATCCACTGGATCACCTCCTCGCGCCGCTCATGCTCGAAATCAACGTCGATATCGGGCGGCTCGCGCCGCTCTTCCGAGATGAAGCGAGCAAAAAGCAGCGTGTGTTCGTCCGGATCGACCGCGGTAATGCCGAGCGCGTAGCAAACCGCCGAATTGGCGGCGGAGCCCCGCCCCTGGCAGAGGATGCCCTGACTTTCGGCGAATTCGACGATCTGGCGGATGGTCAGGAAATAGCGGGCATAGTCGAGCTTGCCGATCAGGACGAGCTCTTCGTCGACCTGCTTTTGAACCCTCTGCGGGATGCCGCCGGGATAGCGCATTGGCAGGCGCCGACGCACCAGTTCCTCCAGCCAGCCTTGCGGCGTCCAACCGGGAGGGACCGGCTCGTCCGGATATTCGTATCTGAGCTCACCCAGATCGAAGTCGATGCGTCCGAAGAGATGCTGCGTCTCTGTGATCGCCTCCGGCGCTTCCTTGAAAAGCCTGGTCATCTCCTGTGGGGCCTTAAGATGGCGCTCGGCATTGGCTTCGAGCAGGCGACCGGCCTTGTCGATCGTCGTGCCCTCGCGGATGCAGGTCAGCAGGTCCTGCAGGTCGCGCTGCTCGGGCGCGTCATAGAGTACGTCGTTGGTCGCGATCAGCGGTGTCAGGGTCGCCGCCGCGATGCTCTTCAGCCGGGCAAGGCGGCGGCGATCGTCGCCGCGGCGCGACATGCTGGCGGAGAGCCAGACCGCACCGGGGGCGGCGGCATCGAGCCGGACGAGGATCTCGGCGAGGCCGTCGAGTCGGCGCTCCGGCATGACGATCAATAGGAGGTCGCGGGCATCGTTCAGGAGGTCGTCCAAGCTGAGGATGCACTCGCCCTTAACGCCGCGCAGATTGCCTGAGGTGAGCAAGCGGCAGAGCCGGCCCCAGCCGGCGCGGTTGGCGGGGTAGACGACGATGTCGGGCGTGCCATCGGCGAAGACGAGGCGGCTGCCGGTGGCGAGCTTGAAGGCCTTCGCCATCGCCTGTAGCTGGGGCAAGGTGAAGGGCAGATCGGCGAAGGCCGGGTTCTCGACCCAGATATATTCGCCGGGACTGCCGCCTTCGCGGATTTTCTCGGGCGCCAGCACGCCGTCCTCGCGCAGGTCGCGCAGCGCGCTCCAGGCCCGCACCACGCCGGCAACGGTGTTGCGGTCGGCGATGCCGAGGCCGGCCTGGCCGAGCAGCAGCGCGGTCATCACCAGGTTCGACCCGGGCGAGGCGCCGCGCAGGAAGGAGAAATTGGTTGCGGCGACGGGCTCGGCATAGGCGGTCATGCGAACAGCCCGTGCAGATACCAGCGCGGCGCGGTCGTCTCGCGGCCATAGAGGCCGGCGCGGAAGAGCCAGAAGCGGCGCCCCTGCGCATCCTCGACGCGGTAATAGTCGCGGGTGTGCTCGCCTGGACCGTCGCGCCACCAGTCCGGCGCGATCCGCTCCGGCCCCTCGGCCCGGGCGATCTCGTGCAGCACGCGCCGCCAGCGGAAGCGCAAGGGCGGGCCATCCGGCACCTCGGCCAGGGTCTCGACCGGCTGCGGCGGCTCGAAGAGCTGGAGCGGGCGGGCCGGCGGCTCATCAGGCTGGGCGACGGGCCAGGGTGGCGCCTCATCCGACTTGGCAGCGGCCGGGACAAGCGCGGCCTCGCGCTCGGGCTGATGGCTGTCCTGCGCGACGAAGCGGAGCACGCGCTCGCGGCCGAAGCGGGCGACCAGCCGGTCGACGAGATCGGCAACCGCCTCCTCCTCGACGGCGCGCCCGTCGAGGCTCGCCTGCGGCGTGCCGAGCGGCTCGCAGACCAGCACCGCGAGCCGGATCGCGTCATAGCCGAAGCCGGGATCGAGCGGATCGGCCAGACTGTCGATGCGCTCGCGATAGAGCCGCAGGATCGCAGCGGCATCGCGCGAGGGCCGGCCGGTCTCCAGCGAAAGCCGGCGTACTGCGCCATCGCTGCGGAAGAAACTGATCTCGAAGGCGCGTCCCCCCTCGCCACGCGCCTCGAGCAGGCGCCCCACCTCGCCAAGCAGGCGGGCGACGATCTGCTCAAGCCCGTCGGTATCCTGCAAAGGATCGGGGAAATGCCGCTCGACCACGCAATCAGGCGGCGGCCGCATGGGCGTGATGCGGGCATCCTCATGGCCGAGGATGCGGCGCAGCTTCGTGACGAGGGCCTCGCCGAAGCGGGCGGCGAGCGTGTGCGAAGGCCGCCCGGCGAGCTCGCCCAGCGTCTTCAGCCCGGCGCGCAACAGGGCGATCACCGTCTCGGCCGAAGCTTCCAGTGCAGCAACTGGCAAAGACAGCGTCCGTTGCTCATCCTCGCCGGGAAGCGAGATGGCGCAGCGGCCGAAGCGGGAGAGTGCGCGGGCCGCCTCGGGCGTGCCGGCGATGCTGGCGAGGACGGTGAGGCCGAGCCAATCCATGCTGCGGCCGACACGTTGGCGCAGGGCCGACTCGCCACCGAAAAGATGGGCGCAGCCGGTGATGTCGAGTACGAGGCCATGCGGCGGATCGAGCGCGACGAGCGGGGTGAAGCGGTCGCAGAGCGCGGCGAGCCATTCGATCAGGCGCTGGTCGGCAGCCGGATCCGCCTCGACCACCGTCAGTTCCGGAATGCGGGCCCGGGCATCGGCCAGGGTCAAGCCGCGGGTCAGGCCGAGCGCGACCGCGCGCCTGTCGCAATCGGCGAGGCGCAGCGCGCCGCGATCCTTCTCGACCAGGACGAACGGGCGCTCAGCCGGCCCGGCGGAGTTCCGCCGGCGCAGGCGCTCGCTCGCCAGATAGGGAAACCAGAGGGCGAGATAGCGGCGCTGCATCCCTTCTGCCTCCCTCTCTCCCGATCCTGTCCTGGAAACATCGTTCGTCACGGTTCCACTCCACACGCCACTCACGCTCACCCAGGCCGCCGCGATGGCGCAGCAGCCGTAATCCAAAGGCGGGGTCGCCCGGCGCCTCCGCCTCCCGCGCCCGCGACGGCAAGGCGCGCACCTGCCAGCGCGTGCTGGCGGCGCTGGGCTCCGGCTCTGCTGCCACCCGCAACAGCAGGGTCAGGACGCCGGAGGTCTCCGCCGCCAAAGCGAGGCGTCGGCTGGCGGTCAGGTCGAACTGGCGCGGTGCGCCCCAGGGCTCGATCAGCGTCGCCCCGAGCGCGGCACAGCGCGCCGCTTCCGCCCCTGCCCGCAGCGCCCCCTCACCGTCCCTGACCCTGACCAGCAGGATCTGCGCGGGATCGAGCCCGAGCTCGGCCAGGCCCGGCGGGTGCAGCCGTCCGGCTTCGGCATCGAGGAAATCCTGCCGAACCCAGAGCACCGGCCGCGATCCGGCTGCGCGCAGGGCCATGGCCGCGGCGAAGCCCGTGGCAGCCGGGAGATCGGCTCCGGCCGCGGCGTAGACCTCATGCAAGGCAGCGCGCGCGATCCCTCCCCCCAGCGGCTCATCCAGCGAGGGCGTCCCGAACGCGACCCGCTCCACCGGCGAAAGCTCGCGCGCCAGCCCCGCCAGAGCGAGGCTCTGCCGCAAGGCTGTCAGGGACCGGGTGGAGGCGTCTGCCATCAGAGTATATGTTCACTTTTTGTTCCATGCATAAAGCGACTCCAAACCGCTCCGGAGTCAAGTCCACATCCGCTTCCGCTTGCCTGCGGGCGGCTCGCTGCTGTCATATCGCGGCAAACCGGATCGCCTATCAGCCCCGCGCCGCAAGCCCGCGGCCTCGCCTGGAGACCGCCATGAGTTCGGGACTGTTCGCCCTTCTCGACGACGTCGCCGCCCTGGCCAAGGTCGCCGCGGCCGCGCTCGACGATGCCGCGGCGCAGGCGACCAAGGCCGGCGCCAAGGCAGCCGGTATCGTCATCGACGACGCAGCGGTGACCCCGCGCTATGCCGTCGGCTTCGCGGCTGAGCGCGAATTGCCGATCATCTGGAAGATCGCGCTCGGCTCGCTGAAGAACAAGCTCATCTTCCTGCTGCCGGCGGCGCTGGTGCTCAGCCTCGTCGCGCCCTGGGCGATCACCCCGCTGCTGATGGCAGGCGGCGCCTATCTCTGCTTCGAGGGCTTCGAGAAGGTCTACGAGCTCGTCGTGCCGCATGCGCATCACGACGAGACTGCCGGCGGGGGCGGCGCCGATATTCTCGACTCCAGGGAACTCGAGGACCAGAAGATCGCCGGCGCGATCAAGACCGATTTCATCCTCTCCGCCGAAATCATGGCGATCACGCTTTCCACCATCACCGCCTCCTCCTTCTGGATGCAGGCGCTGGTGCTGGCCGTGGTCGGGCTCGGCATGACCGTGCTGGTCTACGGCGTCGTCGCCCTGATCGTGAAGGCCGACGATGCCGGCGTCGCGCTGGCGCGCAGCGGCATCCTGCCAATCCGCCTCCTCGGGCGCGGCCTCGTCGCCGGCATGCCGCCCTTCCTCAAGCTGCTGAGCGCGGTCGGCACGGCGGCGATGCTCTGGGTCGGCGGCGGCATCATCATCCATGGCCTCGCAGGCTATGGGCTCGCCGGGATCGAGCATGCCATCCATGCCGTTGCCGTCGCGGTCGGAGGCGCCTGGCCGGCGCTCACAGGCGCGCTCGAATGGCTGACCACGGCAGCCGCCTCCGCGTTGTTCGGACTTGTCATCGGCGGGCTCTGCCTCGTCGGCATGCATTTCGTCGTCGAGCCGGTGTTGAAGGCGCGGCGCGGGAGCGGCGCGAAGGCCGCCGCCGCGGAGGCGGAGCGGCATTAAGCGCTGCCCAAGCGCAGGCCCCATGCGTCTGCGGCAGCCGCGCACATTGCTGAAATCTGCTAGCGCGACCAGACAAGCCCGTCGCACGGGCGACCGGTCCGTCCATGCTGCAATTCCTCGCCACCAGTACGCCATTCTTCGCCGTGATCGCGCTCGGCGCCTTCACCGCCTGGCGCGGCATGTTCGCGGCCGACACGGTCAGGGTGTTCAACACCTTCGCCTTCATGGTGGCGACGCCGGCAATGGTGCTGCGGGTGATGTCGCGCCAACCGATCGCGGAGTTGTGGAACGGCGTCTTCTTCGCGGCACTGGCGTTGATCGGGGTCGCGGTGCTCGCCCTCGCGATCCTGCTGCAGCGGCGCCTGCTCGGCCTGCCCTTCACCAACGCCGTGTCGCGAGGCCAGGCGCTGGTCGGCGGCAATTTCGCCTTTCTCGGCATTCCGCTGATGCTCGCCTTCCTCGGCGACAGTGCCGCGGCACCGATCGCGATCGGCCTGATCTGCGACACCGCCCTGATCGTGCCGCTCTCGATCGGGCTGATCGAGGCCGGGCGTGGCCGAGGCTCGCCGCTTGCGATCGCGCTACGACTTGTCCGCGGCACGATCGTCAACCCGTTCATGCTCTCGATCATGGCCGGCGTTGCGCTGTCGCTGAGCGGGGTCGCGCTGCCGGAGCCGGTCGACCGGTTCCTGCTCTTCCTCGGTGCCTCGGCCGCCCCTGTCGGCGTCTTCGCCTTGGGGATCGCCGCCTTCCAGTGGAGCCGCCAGGGCAGACTGCCCCTGCGCGGCGTCCTGCCGCTGGTCGTCGGAAAGCTCGTCCTGCATCCCCTGCTGACCTGGGTGGTGCTGGCGCTGGTGCTGAAGCTCGATCCGTTCTGGGTCCAGGCCGGCGTGCTCTATGCGGCACTGCCGATAGCGGCCAATGTCTTCGTCATTTCCGAACGCTTCGACACTGGCAGCCGCCCGATCGCGGCTGCGATCGTGATCTCGACCGTAGCTGCAGCCCTCACCTTTCCCCTCGCGATCTGGCTGATCTCGCCCTGAATCGCCTGCACGGAGACGCCCATGCCAAGCCAGCTCTTCCAGCCCTTCGACCTCGGCGGCCTGCACCTTTCGAACCGGATCGTGATCGCGCCGATGTGCCAGTATTCGGCCGAAGACGGCTCGGCGACCGACTGGCACCTGATCCATCTCGGCAACCTCGCCTTGTCGGGCGCCGGGCTCCTGATCATCGAGGCGACCGCGGTCGAGCCGGAGGGGCGGATCAGCCCGGACGATCTCGGCCTATGGAGCGATGCGAACGAGGCGGCGCTGGCGCGCGTGCTCGACGCGGTCCGGCGCCATTCCGACATGCCTGTTGGCATCCAGCTCGGCCATGCCGGCCGCAAGGCCTCGGTCCATTCGCCCTGGACCGGCGGCGGACAGCGCCCGCTCGAGGATCGCGGCTGGCAGACGCTTGCCCCCTCGGCCTTGCCGATGCAGGCCAAGGACCGGCCGCCGCTGCCGCTCGACGCCGCTGGGCTGAAGCGGATCCGCGAGGCCTTCGTCGCGACCGCGCGCCGGGCAGTGCGGCTCGGCCTGCAGGCGATCGAGCTGCATTGCGCCCATGGCTATCTTCTGCACCAGTTCCTGTCGCCGCTCGCCAACCAGCGTGACGATGCCTATGGCGGCTCGCTGGAGAACCGCATGCGCTTCCCGCTCGAGGTCTTCGACGCGGTACGCGAGGCGGTGCCGGCTGCGATCCCGGTCGGCGTGCGCGTCTCCGGGACCGACTGGGTCGAGGGCGGCTGGGACATCGCGCAAACCATCGCCTTCTCGCAGGCGCTGAAGGCGCGCGGCGTCAGCTTCATCCATGTCTCCAGCGGCGGCGTCTCGGCCGCGCAGACGATCGCGCTCGCGCCGGGCTATCAGGTGCCGCTGGCAAGGGCGGTGAAGGCGGCGACGGGCGTGCCGACGATCGCGGTCGGCCTGATCACGGATTACGAGCATGCCGAGGCCGTGGTCGCCGGTGGCGATGCCGACATGGTCGCACTCGCCCGCGGCATCCTCTACGAGCCGCGCTGGCCCTGGCATGCCGCCGCCCATCTCGGCGCCAGCGTCAAGGCGCCGAAGCAGTATCTGCGCTCGCAACCGAACCGGTTCCGGACGCTGTTCGAGAGTTGAGAACCGGACTCAGTCGCCCGGCTGCGCGCCCTCATAGCCCTCGATGATGACGAGATCGACCGGGCCGACCTTGGCGAGGTGCTGCACCGCCGCCTGGTATTCCGGCGATTCGTAGCAAGCCCGCGCCGTCTCGATGTCCTTGAACTCGATGACGACGTTGTGCTTGCGGCCCTCGCCACGGGCGAGCTTGTACTCGCCGCCGCGGACGATGAACTTGGCGCCGTATTTGGCGAAGGCGATGGCGTTGAGCGAGCGGTAGGTGGCGTATTCCGACTCGTTCTGCACGTCGACGCGGGCGATCCAGTAGCCTTTCGCCATGGTCACGCCCCCTCGACCGCGATCAGGTCGATCTCGCCGGCGCCCTCGCGCAGCTTGCGCGCCTCGGCATATTCGGTCGAGAACAGATAGGCCTTGGCTGCCGCGTAATCGGGGAATTCGAGGACGACGTTGCGAGCCCGGCCCTCGCCTTCGCCGACCGACATCTGGCCGCCGCGCACCAGGGGTGTGCCGCCATATTGCCTGATTACCTCGGAGGCCTTCGCGGCATAGACCGCCCATTGCGTCGCATTGGTCACCTTGGCGCGACCGATCACATATCCCTTGGGCATTGCCGTGTCCGTATCCGATGAAAAGGAGGCGGGAGATTAGGCGGCGCTCGCGATCTCGTCCATGACCGCAGCCGCCGCTGCACGCGGGTCAGCCGCGCGGATGATGGGACGCCCGACGACGAGATGGTCGGCGCCGGCGCGGATCGCCTCGGCCGGTGTGAGCGTGCGCTTCTGGTCGCCGACAGCGCTGCCGGCCGGGCGGATGCCGGGGGTGACGATCACCATGTCGGGGCCGATGACGCCACGCACGATCTCGGTCTCGGCGGCGGAGCAGACGATGCCATCGACGCCAGCGGTGCGGGCCTGCTGCGCGCGCATGCGCACGAGATCGCGCACGGCGAGGCCGTAGCCGGCATCCTTCAGATCGCCATCGTCATAGGAGGTCAGGGCCGTGACGGCGAGCAGCTTCAGCGCCGCCTCGCCGCGCCCTTCGACCGCGCCACGCATGGTCTGCGGATAGGCGTGCACGGTGAGGAAGGTGACGCCTAGCTTGGTCAGCGATTCCACGCCCTCGGTGACGGTGTTGCCGATGTCGTGCAGCTTGAGATCGAGGAAGACCTTCTTGCCCTCGGTCACCAGCTGGCGGGCAAGGTCGAGCCCACCGGCGAAGGCGAGCCGATAGCCTATCTTGTAGAAGCTCGCGCCATCGCCGAGCGTCGAGACGATGCGATAGGCGTCCCAGATCGTCGGCACGTCGAGTGCGACGATCATGCGGTCCCGGAGATCGTTGATCTTCTGTGTCATCGCCCTACCCTCCGCCTGTTACCGGGTGAAAGGCATGATTCGAACGATGGCGCAAGGATTTCTCATTTTTGAGACGGATCTTTTTTAAGATCCGTCGGCAGCTTCCTCGCGATTAGCCGCCAGCACCTGCGCGAACACTTGCGTCCAGACCTCCGGCGGCTGGGCGCCGGAGACGGCGAGCTTGCCGTCGACGATGAAGAAGGGCACGCCGGTGACGCCGACCTTCTGGGCATGCGCCTCGAGCCCGATAATGGTCTCGCGCAATTCGTCATTGACGAGCTCTTCACGCGCAGCCTGTTCGTCGAAGCCCTGCTCGACGGCGATCGCCACCAGCGTCTCGAGGTCGCCGATGTCGCGCCCGTCCTGCCAATAGGCCTTGAACAGCGCCGCGGTCATCTCGCCGCCGCGCATGACAGTCGCGGCAGCGGCGACCAGCATATGCGCCATGCGGGTGTTGACGCTCTTGGTCACCTTCGCCCAGTTGAAGGTGACGCCGCTCTCCAGCGCCGCCTCGGAGAGGCGCAGTTCGATCTCGCGGCGCTTGCCCGGGCCGAACTTGCCGTCGAGATAGGCGGTGCGGTCCATGCCGTCGGCCGGCATCTCCGGATTGAGCTCATAGGGCAGCCAGGTGATGGCGACGCGCTCGCTGAGATTGTGGTTGGCGAGCGCGGTCTCGAGCCGGGTCTTGCCGATGAAGCACCAGGGGCAGGCGATGTCGGAGACGATCGCGAGCGGCAGCTTGTCGGGGGCGGAGGGGGTCAGCATGGCCTTTTCATCCTTCGCGGAACGCCGCGGCGGGGCTGCGTCAGGCCGGCGGATAGGCGTGGAGGTCGCCATGGCGATCCTCCGCGAAGCCGTGTGCGCCGGGCGTCTCACAGCCCGAAAGAAAGGCGGGTCCGACCGGAATCTTGCCGGCCCCGCCTGGGATGTCGAGGATATAGGTCGGCTGGCACAGGCCGGAAAGGTTGCCGCGCAGGCTTTTGACGAGCGCCTGCCCTTCCGCCAGCGAGAGCCGGAAATGCGAGGTGCCCGGCGCGAGATCGGGATGGTGCAGGTAATACGGTTTGACCCGGTTCTCGACGAAGGCGCGCATCAGCGCCGACAGCGTCTCGACATCGGCGTTGACGCCCTTGAGCAGGACGCTCTGGCTGATCAGGACATGGCCGGCGTCGGCGAGGCGTGCCAGCGCAGCCTTCGCGTCCGCGGTGAACTCGCGCGGGTGGTTGGCGTGGATGGCGATATAACTCGCCTTGCCCGGGATGCGCAGCGCGCGGGCATAATCCTCGGTGATGCGCTCGGGCTGGACCATCGGCACGCGCGTATGCCAGCGCGCCACCTTGATATGAGGGATCGCAGCAAGGTGCTTCGCCACCTCGCGCACACGCCTGCCTGAGAGGATCAACGGGTCGCCGCCGGTCATGATCACCTCCCAGATCTCCGGGCGGGAGGTCAGATAAGCGAGCGCGGCATCGAGCTTATCGCCGGTCAAGGCATCGCCGCCGGGGCCGACCATCTCGCGGCGGAAGCAGAAGCGGCAATAGACCGGGCAGGCATGGACCAGCTTGAGCAAGGCCCGGTCGGGGTAGCGGTGGACCACGCCTTCGACCGGCGAATGCGCCTCGTCGCCGATCGGGTCGGCGAGTTCTTCGGGCAGGGTCGTCAGCTCGGCAGCGGCGGGAATGAACTGGCGGGCGATCGGATCGGCTTCGTCGGCCGGATCGATCAGCGCCGCGATCGCCGGCGTCACCGAGACGGCATAGCGCCTGGCGACCTCGGCCAGCGCCTGCCGCCGTTCGGGTGCAACAAGGCCACGCTCGACGAGGGCGTCGACCGTCCTGAGCGGCTGGCCGGGCGGCTGGTGGATCGTCATCGCCCTCCCCTGCCCGGTTCCGCGACCGGCGTCCAGAGCACATCCTCGATCCGGCGCGCGCCGGTGGCGAGCATGACCAGCCGGTCGAAGCCGAGCGCGATGCCGGAGGCCTGCGGCATCACCGCGAGCGCGGCGAGGAAATCCTCGTCGATCGGATAGCGCTCGCCATAGATGCGCTGCTTCTCGTCCATGTCCGCCTCGAAGCGCCGGCGCTGCTCGGCCGGGTCGGTCAACTCGCCGAAGGCATTGGCGAGTTCGACGCCGCAGGCATAGAGCTCGAAACGCTCGGCGACGCGGGGATCGCCGGGCTTGGGCCGGGCCAGCGCCGCTTCCGAGATCGGGTATTCGCACAGGATGGTAGCACGGCCGCGGCCGAGCTGCGGCTCGACCTTCTCGGAGAGGACGCGGCTGAAGATGTCGGACCAGCTATCGTCCTCGGCAACTCGGATGCCAGCTTCAGTGGCATCGGCCGCGAGCGCAGGACGGTCGAGATAAAGGTCGGCCGCGATCGTGCGCTTGAGATCGATACCGGCATGACGACGGAAGGCGTCCTGCACGGTCAGCCGCTCAGGCGCCGCGAACGGATCGACCTCGACACCGCGCCAACGCAGCACGCTTGCCCCTGCCGCGCGCGCCGCCTCGGCCAGCAAGGCCGCGCAGTCATCCATCAGCGCTTCGTAGCCTTCCCCGGAGCGATACCATTCCAGCATGGTGAATTCGGGATGGTGCAGCGCCGTGCGCTCGCGATTGCGGAAGACGCGCGCGAAATCGAAGATGTGCGGCTCGCCAGCCGCCAGCAGCTTCTTGGCGGCAAATTCCGGCGAGGTATGCAGATAATAGGGGTAGCCGGCGCCGGCATCGTCGATCAGCGTCGTCGAAAAGCCGTGCAGATGCGTCTCGTTCCCCGGCGAAAGCTGCAGGATCGCGGCCTCTACCTCGATGAAGTCGCGGGCTTCGAACCAGCGCCGCAGCGCCGTCTTGATCCGCCCGCGCGCCAGCAAAGCAGGGCGCCGGTCGGCATGGATGTCCGGCCGCCAGAAGGGCGGGGGTGTGTCGCTCATGATGGCCAGTTAGCCTGCCTTCTTCACCAGAGCTTCGCGCAGGATGTCATTGATGCGCGTCTGCCAGCCGGGGCCATCGGCCTTGGCGCGCTCGAGCACATCCTGATCCAGCCGGATGCTGACCAGTTTCTTGGTTGGCGTCTTCTGCGGTCCGCGTTCCCCTTGCCGCCGCCTGTGCTCGCGCATCAACGCGACCAATTCGGGGGGGAGCACTTCATAGGCGGGCCGCATCTCGGCAAAGTCGGCGTCGGTCAACTCCCGCACTTCCCCCTCTTCGTCCGTCAGCGGCGTGAGGGCCGGATCGATGTCAGTCGGTTTCCTGCTCATAGCGCTTCACCTCCCGCGCATTCGCCTTGCGAAAGCTGATCACGCGAATACCACCTTGTATCGGCGTAAAGCAGACGACAAAGAGGCGATCTCCAATCAGTCCCAGCGAAACAAACCGCCGCTCAGGATACGGGAAACGGCGATCCTCATGCGTCTGGGCCGTCTCCCACGCGAACTCATCCACCAGCATGAACGCCAGCCCGCGTTCGCGGATATTGCGCTCGTTCTTGCCGGGATCGAATTCGATCTTCACAGCTTTAATTGTATCTACGCCGCCTGATTGTCAATGGATCATGACGTGTTTCCGGACACCGCGCTTCCGTTTCAGGCCTCAATGCGGTAGTGGCGCGGCACAGGAATTCGCATAGCGCGCGGATGAAGCCCGCGCCAGCCAGGGAAAATCCACGTGGTCAAGGTCATCGCCTCCTCCGTCCGCAAGGGCAACGTCCTCGAGCTCGACGGACATCTCTGCACAGTCATCTCGGCCGAGAGCTTCTTCCCGGGCAAGGGCACGCCGACGACGCAGATCGACATGCGCCGCATCTCCGACGGCGTGAAGATGACCCAGCGCTACAAGACGACCGAGCAGGTCGAGCGCGCCTATGTCGAGGATCGCGACTTCACCTATCTCTATCAGGACGGTGAGCAGTACGTCTTCATGAACCCCGAGACCTACGACCAGATCCCGGTCGACGGCGGCGTCGTCGGCGACATGGCGCCCTATCTCCAGGAAGGCATGAAGGTCTCGCTGTCGGTGTTCGAGGACCGGGCCGTCGCGATCGAGCTGCCGCAGCGCGTCACCTGCGAGGTCGCCGAGACCGAGCCGGTGACCAAGGGGCAGACGGCCTCGTCCTCCTACAAGCCGGCGATCCTGACCAATGGCGTGCGCACGGCCGTGCCGCCGCATATCGGCCCGGGCACCCGCATCGTGGTGATGACCGCCGACGGCTCCTATGTCGAGCGCGCCAAGGACTGACGCCTTCTGCCGCTGACATCGGCGGGGAAAGGCTTATATCGGCAGACGCAGCGGGCCCTCTCCGGGCCCGTTTTCGCTGATGAGGTCTCCGATGCCGCTTTCCGCCTATGACGCCGTCTTCCCGGGTTTCATCCAGACCCTGAAGGCGCTCGATGCGATCCTCGACAAAGCAGGCGCTGAGGCGTCCGAGCGCAAAATCCAGCCGGAGGTGCTGCTGTCGAGCCGGCTCGCGCCGGACATGCTCTCCTTCACCCGGCAGATCCAGCTGATGTCGGATTTCGCCAAGAATGCCGCAGCCCGGGTGAGCGGAGCGGAGAATCCGCGCTTCCCCGACGAGGAGAAGAGCTTCGAGGAGCTGAAGGCGCGGATCGCCCGGACGCTCGACTTCATCGCCTCGGTCGACAAGAGCGCGCTCGATGCCGGGCTAGACAAGGATGTGACCTTCCCGCGCGGCCCCTCGGCGACCGTGACGATGAAGGGCGCCGACTACCTCACGCGCTTTGCTTTGCCGAACTTCTATTTCCACGCCACGACGGCCTACGACATCCTGCGCGAGAACGGCTTCCAGATCGGAAAGCAGGACTTTTTGAAGGGCGTGTTCGACGCCTGAGGCCCGCTCCGTCATGCTCGCCCTTGTGGCGAGCATCCGCGTCTTGGCCGCCGCATTGCTCGAAGGAAGACGTGGATGGTCGGGACAAGCCCGACCATGACAGCAAGGGACCTGCTCCGAAAAGCCGCCAGCCTCACAAATACGGCGAGCAGAGCCAGAGCATCCGGTCGAGCAGGCGCAAGGGGAAGGGCCGCGCCCGAAGCTCCTTCAGCGTGACCGGCCGCGCTCTCGCGGTCGCGGCATCAATACGCTCCTCGATGCCGCGGGCGAAGCCTTCGTCGAGGACTTCGAGATCGATCTCGAAATTGAGCCTGAGCGAGCGCGCATCGAGGTTGGACGAACCGACATAGGCCCAAGTGCCGTCGATCGCGAGCAGCTTGGAATGGTCGAAGGAGCCGGTGGCGCGCCAGATCCTGCAGCCGTCCTTAAGCACCTGGTCGAACTGCGCCCGCATGGCGCGATCGACCAGGACGAGGTTGTTGACGTCAGGCACAACGATGTCGATGGCAACGCCCCGCCGCGCCGCGGTGACCAGCGCGCTGATCAGCTCGCGATCCGGCAAGAAGTAGGGCGACATGATCCGGATCGAGGTCCGCGCCACCGAGAAGGCGCCGATCAGCAGCTTGTGATTGGTCTCCAGGCTCGCATCCGGCCCCGAGGCGACGGCGCGCATCAGCACGGTCGGGCCCTGCGTTGCGGCCTGTGGCGTCACCGCCCAGACCTCGCCGGCCAGCTCCTCGCCCGAGGCGAAGCGCCAATCCTCGGCCGCGACGCCGAACAGGTCCTCGACGACCGGCCCCTCGACGCGGAAATGCGTATCGTGCCCGGCGGCCTCGCCGGCGAACTCGGTGGTGAAGCCTTGGCGGATGTTCATGCCGCCGGCGAAGGCGATGCGCCCGTCGACGATCAGCAGCTTGCGGTGCGTGCGCAGGTTCGCATAGGGCAATCTCAGGCCGATGATGATGTTGCCGTTGAAGACATCGACCGGCACGCCGCCCTTCTGCAGGTAGCCGACGATGCTCGGCACCGAATAGCGCGCGCCGACGGCATCGATCAGCACGCGCACCGCGACGCCGCGCTCATGGGCTGCGATCAGCGCGTCGGCAACGCGCAGGCCGAGCGGATCGCGGTCGAAGATGTAGGTTTCGAGAATGACCGAGCGCTCGGCCGCCGCGATGGCCGCGATCATCGCGGCATAGGCCTCATCGCCGGTCCTGAGCACGGTGACGGCATTGCCGGTCTTGAGATGGCGGCGGGTCGCCTTGTCGCCCAAGGTCTTCAGCGCAGCGAAACGGCGTCCGACATCGCCGGCGACTTCGGCATCCGAGACCTCGAAGGTCTGCGCCTTCGAAAAGGCACCGAATCCGTGCCGACGCTGCGAGACGATCGAGGCGCGGCGGATGCGGTTGATGCCGCCGACCGCATAGATCAATGGCCCGATGATCGGCGAGAGCACGATGACGCCGACCCAGCCGATGGCGGCGCGGACCTCGTCCTTGGTCATCGCGGCATGGCTGGCGGCGACCACTGTCAGCGCCAGCGAGACGAAGCCGAGGATATGCGGCCAGTAGGCGTAGAGAATCTCCCACATGGCCGCGACTATCGCATGGGTAGCCAAACCGGCAACGCGGTCAGGCGCCTAAACACGTGGCCCACTTTCATGGACCTGCCCCTTGCAATGACGGGATTGCAATCCCATATCGGGATCACGGCAATGTCGAGGGCGTTCCACCGCCCTCCGTTCCGTTGAAGACGGCCATGAACCCGAAGCCAGCGACGCCGGATGTACGCGCGCCCTTCCGGACATGGCCGTTGGCGTTTCTGCAGCCTTAACCCGCGTCATGCCCGGGCTCGCCCCGAGCATCTCAGGCCGGAAGAGGCTCCAACCACCACCCTCTCGTCCAGAGATTCTCGGGTCTGCGCTTCGCTCCGCCCGAGAATGACGGCGCTCCTAGAGCGAATTCCCCTGCAGGAACGGATTGGTCTTGCGCTCCTCGCCGAGCGTGCTGGCCGGGCCGTGGCCCGGCAGGAACTGGACGTCGTCGCCGAGCGGCAGCAGCTTGCCCTTGATGCCGCCGATCAGGTCCTTGTGGTTGCCATAGGGGAAATCGGTGCGCCCGACTGAGCTGGCGAAGATCGTGTCGCCGGCGAGCAGGAAGCGCAGATCCCTCTGGAACAGCGTGACATGGCCGGGCGTGTGTCCCGGCACATGCTGCACGGAAAAGCTGATATCGCCGACCGCGACGGCGTCGCCCTCGGCGAGCCAGCGCGTCGGTGTCACCGCCTGCACGCCGCGCATCTCGAACATCAGGCCCTGCTGCGGCAGGGCGTCGAGCAAGAACTTGTCGGCCTCGTGCGGGCCAATAATCGGCAGGTTCAGGACGCTGGCGAGCTCGGTCGCACCGCCGGCATGGTCGATATGGCCATGGGTCAGCCAGATCGCGACCGGCGTGACGCCGAGCTCCTTCAGCGCGCCGCGGATGCGCTCGACATCGCCGCCGGGATCGACGATCGCGGCCTCCTTGGTGCGCGTGCACCAGACGATCGAGCAGTTCTGCTGGAAAGGCGTCACCGGCACGACGGCGATGCCAAGCGGGGAGGTCATGTCGTCGGTCATTCCATCATCCCGTAGTCGTTCAAATCGAACCCGGCAGTGCAAAGGGCGAGGCACTTGCTGACTGCCATACTCCAAACACCGCCCCGCCCAAACCCATTCGCCCGACTGTGTTTCGAAACCAGAGAGGGAATGGCTGTCACATCCATGAGACGATTGAGGACGCAGCAACCGAGCGATCCGTATCCAGGCACTTTAGCAAAAGCAGCTAAGTTTCCGGCGCAGCGATAGGGCAAGCTATTAGCCATGGCCAACGATCGAACAGAACGGGATTACCGCATCCGCGTGGCTCGTGCGGTCGCGGCCATCGTCGCCGACCCGATGGCCAACTCCCGTCTCGACGATCTCGCGCGCCTCGCCAATTTCTCACCGTTTCATTTTCACCGCGTCTATGCCGGCGTCGTCGGTGAGACGGTGGCGGCCACCGTTCGTCGCGTCCGGCTGGCTCTCGCGACCCGTCTCCTGACAAGCTCGAACGAGAGCATCACGCAAGTGGCGCTGGCGGTCGGCTATGACAGCCCGCAAGCCTTCGCGCGCGCCTTTCACGAATTCACCGGGCAATCGCCACGCGCATTCCGGCAACAGATGACGCAGGCGTTCGTCGCTGCCGAAATGACGCCCCTGCTCCCCGGCGACGCATCGCTGCCAGCTGTCACGATCGTCGAGCGGCCGGCGCGACAACTGCGTGCGCTGCGGCATGTCGGATCGTTCGCGACCATCCCTCATACGCATCGGCAACTGCGCCTACGCGCCGGGCCACGCACCATCTCGGAGAAATGGGGCGCCTCGTTCGGCAACCCCGAATATGCCGGCCGCTTCAGATACTACGCCGCCATCGCCTCGCCTGAGCCCTGGCCCGAGGATGCGGATATCGAGGAACTGGAGATTCCCGGCGGGCGCTATGTCGTGCACCGGCTGGTCGGCCCATACACCCGCATCAACGCCGCCGCACAGGCCATCTACACCAGATGGATGCCGGGCAGCGGCTACGAGCCCGACGATCGGCCGACGCTCGAGCACTACCTCGATACATCGTCGCGAGGGATCGCTCCTGCCGCCCTACGCACCGACCTGTTCATCCCCATCCGCAACGCGAGCCCGCCATGAATCTCCACCGTCTCTTGTCCAGCCTAGCGTTTTGCCTTGCGACCTCGCTGACGCAGGCCGCCGGACTCAAGTCCGTCGACATTCCGGCCGAAGGAGGACTCCAGCCGCTCAAGGGCGCGATCTGGTATCCATGCACTCAGCCAAAAAGCGAGATACGGCTCGGACCTTTTGCCATGTCCGTCAGCATGAATTGCCCGCTCGCTGGCGAGAAACGCCCGCTCATCGTGGTCTCGCACGGCAGGACCGGCAGCTTCCTCGGACACCGGGACACGGCCGAGGTTCTGGCCGATGCAGGCTTCATCGTCGTCGCGATCAATCACCCCGGCGACACTAGCCTGGACCAGAGCCGTACGCGCGAGTTTTCGGTCTTCGTCGAGCGGCCGGCCGACATCAAGCGCGTGGTCGATTACATCCTCGGCTCATGGCCCGATGCCGCCAGGATCGATGCCGGGCGCGTCGGGTTCTTCGGCTTCTCGCGGGGCGGCTATACCGGACTCGTTGCCGTCGGCGCCAATCCATATTTCGGCAAGCGCCTCAGGCTCTGCGAGGGCAAGAGCGACCCGCTCTGCGATCAGGTCCGCCTGGGAGAGCTTCCGGAACTCCGCCATGATCCGCGCATCAAGGCGGCGGTCATCGCCGACCCGCTCAGCGTCTTCTTTACGCAGGAGAGCTTCAAGAACGTACGGGTGCCGGTTCAGCTCTGGGGTTCCGAGCGCGGCGGCGACGGCGTCACTCCGGCTAGTGTCGCGGAGATAGCAGGTTGGCTGCCGACGAAGCCCGATTTCCACGTCGTGCCCGGCTCCCAGCATTTTTCTTTCCTGCCGCCCTGCCCGGCCGAGCTGGCCCAGTCGGCTGGCGAGCTCTGCAGCGATCAACCCGGTTTCGACCGGGCCGCCTTCCACGCCGACTTCAACGCGCGCGTGCTCGCCTTCTTCAAGGCGCAGCTCGGCCAGCCGCCATATGTCAAGTAGTCAGCGGCGCCCGCAGCGGTTGGCGAGCAGCACGCGATAGTCGGCGAGCGACTGGTCCATCTGCGCGACGTTCTCCTCGCGCTGCCGGCCGGCCTGGCATGTCGCGAAGACCGAACGCGCATTCTGCATGAAGGCGACATGGTCGCGCCAGGCGGCGCATTGCGTCGCCTGGTCGGCCGTGGCGACCTGCTGCATCTTGTACTGGCGCTGGCGCATCGCCGCCTCGTTCTGAAACAGGTCGCGACTGCACGTCGCCGGAACGGGACGCGGCTGTGCCGATGCGAAAGTCGGAACGAGGATCAGCAAGACGGCGGCAGCGGCACGCAGGATCATCCGAGGTTCAGCTCCTTGAAGAAGTCGTTGCCCTTGTCGTCGATGACGATGAAGGCGGGGAAATCCTCGACCTCGATGCGCCAGACCGCCTCCATGCCGAGCTCGGGATATTCGAGCACCTCGACCTTGCGGATGCAGTCCTGGGCGAGGCGCGCCGCCGGGCCGCCGATCGAGCCGAGATAGAAGCCGCCATGGGCCTTGCAGGCCTCGCGGACCTGGGCCGAACGGTTGCCCTTGGCCAGCATCACCATCGAGCCGCCGAAGGACTGGAACTGGTCGACGAAGGAATCCATCCGGCCGGCCGTGGTCGGACCGAAGGAGCCGGAGGCGAAGCCTTCCGGTGTCTTGGCGGGGCCGGCATAATAGACCGGGTGGTTCTTCAGATAGTCCGGCATGCCCTTGCCGTTCTCCAGCCGCTCGCGGATCTTGGCATGAGCCGAGTCGCGCGCGACGATGATCGTCCCGGTCAGCGAGAGCCGGGTCTTCACCGGGTATTGCGTCAATGTGGCGAGAATCTCGCTCATCGGCCGGTTGAGGTCGACCTTGACGACATCGCCGCCGAGCTTGGCCTCATCGATCTCGGGCAGGTACTTCGACGGATCGGTCTCGAGCGCCTCCAGGAAGATGCCGTCCCTGGTGATCTTGCCCTTGGCCTGGCGGTCGGCCGAGCAGGAGACGCCGAGGCCGATCGGCAGCGAGGCGCCGTGGCGCGGCAGGCGGATGACGCGCACGTCATGGCAGAAATACTTGCCGCCGAACTGCGCGCCGACGCCGAGCGCCTGCGTCAGCTTGTGGACCTCCTCCTCCATCTCGATATCGCGGAAGGCATGGCCGGAGGGCGAACCCTTGGTCGGCAGCGCATCGAGGTACTTGGTCGAGGCGAGCTTGACCGTCTTGAGGTTCTGCTCAGCCGAGGTGCCACCGATGACGATGGCGAGATGGTAGGGCGGGCAGGCGGCGGTGCCGAGCGTCAGGATCTTCTCCTTCAGGAAGGCCATCATCCGGTCCCTGGTCAGGAGCGAGGGCGTCGCCTGGAAGAGGAAGGTCTTGTTGGCCGAGCCGCCGCCCTTGGCGACGAAGAGGAATTTGTAGGCATCCTCGCCCTCGGCATAGATGTCGATCTGCGCCGGCAGGTTGGTCGCGGTGTTCTTCTCCTCGAACATGGAGAGCGGGGCAACCTGGGAATAACGCAGATTGCGCTTGAGATAGGCGTCGTAGACGCCCTCGCCGAGCGCCGCCTCGTCGTCGCCATCGGTCCAGACCTTGCGGCCCTTCTTGCCCATGATGATCGCCGTGCCGGTATCCTGGCACATCGGCAGCACGCCGCCGGCGGCGATGCCTGCGTTCTTGAGCAGGTCATAGGCGACGAAGCGGTCGTTTCCGGTCGCCTCGGGGTCGTCGAGGATTTTTGCGAGCTGGGCGAGATGGCCCGGGCGCAGCAGATGGTTGATGTCGATGAAGGCCTGCTCGGAGAGCCGCTTGATCGCCTCGTGCGAGACACTCAGGACCTCGCGGCCAGCGACCGTCTCGACCGTGACGCCGTCGCTGCCGAGCGAGCGGTAGGGCGTCTTGTCTTCGCCGAGGGGGAAGAGATCGACATGGGTATAGGCCATCGGCGGGGCTCCGCGGTTCGAAGGCGCCGCGCGCGGCGCCTCACAGCTTCGGCCGCGTCATAGCCGCTCGGGGCAAGGCCTCCAAGCCCAGACTGTCATCATTCAAAGGAAGAAGCCGCCTCGTGCGGCCTGCCTTCAGGCCGCCTTGGCGGCGGTCTCCGCCAGGATGGCGTAGATGGCGGCCGGGTCATGCGCGTGGCGCACCTGCTCCAGCACCGCCTGGTTGCGCAGCACACGGGCGACGCGGGCCAGGGCCTTGAGATGATCGGCCCCCGCCCCCTCCGGCGCGATCAGCACGAAGATGATGTCGACCGGCTGGCCGTCCAGCGCCTCGAAATCGATCGCCTTCTCGGCGCGGGCGAACAAGCCGACGAGCCGGTCGATCCCGGCCATGCGTCCATGTGGAATGGCGATGCCGTCGCCGATGCCGGTCGAGCCCAGGCGCTCGCGCTGGAGCAGGGCCTCGAACAGTTCGCGCTCGGGCAGGCCGGTGAGCACGGCGGCGTGCTGCGCCAGTTCCTGCAGAGCCTGCTTCTTGGAATTGGCGCGTAGCGGCGAGATCACCGCATCGGGCCGGAGAAGATCGGTCAGCGTCATAGGCCAATCCATGCATGTCCCGTGCCGGAACGCGGGCGCCACCGGCATCCCGGCCGGCACCCGAATCCCATCAGCGGCGGGACTTCAAGAAAGAGAAGCCGGCGGATCGATCCAGCCGATATTGCCGTCGCGGCGGCGGTATACGACGTTCATGCGGCCATTGCCAGCATGGCGGAAGATAACCACAGGGGCGCCGGTCAGATCGAGCTCGGCAACCGCGTCGCCAACCGTCATCTGATGCAGGGATTTGGTCGATTCCGCCACGATCACCGGGTTCTCACCAGCGTGGTCGGCCTCATGTTCCTCGATATCCTCATCGGGAGCGGCGATCACATAGCTGGGGATTTCCAGGGCCGGCTCACGACCATTGGCGGCAGCGGCGCGATCCTTCAGCCGTCGCTTGTAGCGGCGCAAACGCTTCTCGATGCGCTCGGCCATCTTGTCGAGGCTGGCATAGGGATCATGCGCAGTGGCCGAAGCTTCGAGGGTGATGCCGGAAGAAAGATGCAGAACGCCGTCGGTCTTGAAGGCGGTGCCATCCTTGCCGACGGTGACGTGGCCCTGATAGCCGCCCTCATAGTACTTGCCCAACGCTGCGGCGACCCTGGCCTCGGCCTGACCACGGAGGGCCTCGCCGACATCGAGATTCTTGCCGGAGATTCGCAAGCTCATGGAGTGCTTCCCCTTCTTGTCGCCATGGTCAGTAGCCGACCATCCTCAGGAGGTAAGAACGGCCTCATGGGGTTGTCAATGTGCGGAACGGCGCAGGTGCACGGGCGGCAGGACAAGGTTGCGAGCGCCTCATGGAACAGAAGACGATTTGTGCTGCACCGCACGCCGGGCGTGGAAGGGTTCGCCCCTCAACGCCCCGCCAGCGCCATCGCCGCCTTCTCGCGGCGGCGCTCCATCGAGGAGGGAATGCGCAGCGATTCCCGATACTTCGCCACGGTGCGGCGAGCGATATCGATGCCGCTCTGCTTCAGCCTGGTGACGATGGCGTCATCCGAAAGCACGTCCCGCGGCGGCTCGTCATCGATCATCTGCTTGATGCGATGCCGCACGGCCTCGGCCGAATGCGCCTCGCCATAGCCGGTCGCTGCGATCGCGGCGGAAAAGAAGTATTTCATCTCGAAGACCCCGCGTGGGCAGGCGAGGTACTTGTTCGAGGTGACGCGCGAGACCGTCGATTCGTGCATGCTGATCGCGTCGGCGACGGTCTTGAGATTGAGCGGGCGCAGATGCTCGACACCATGGGCGAAGAAGCCGTCCTGCTGGCGCACGATCTCGCTGGCGACCTTCAGGATGGTGCGGGCGCGCTGCTCGAGCGAGCGGGTCAGCCAGTTCGCCGTCTGCAGGCATTCGGCGATGAAGGCCTTGTCCACATCGCTACGGGCCGCCTTCGTGACGCGGGCGTGATAGGTCTGGTTGACCAGCACGCGCGGCAAGGTGTCGGGGTTGAGATCGACCAGCCAGGAGCCGTCCGGCGCAGCGCGGATGAAGACATCCGGCACCACCGTCTCCGCCGCAGAGCCACCGAAGGCGCGCCCCGGCTTGGGGTCGAGCCGCCGGATTTCGGCGACCATGTCGGCGATGTCCTCGTCATCGACGCCGCAGATGCGCTTCAGGGCGGCAAAGTCGCGCTTGGCGAGGAGCGGCAGGTTGGCGATGAGGGCCTGCATGGCCGGATCGTGGCGGTCGCGGTCGCGCAGCTGGATCGCCAGGCACTCGCCGACGTCGCGGGCGGCGACGCCACTGGGATCGAAGCCCTGGACGATGGCGAGCACCTGCTCGACCTTGGCAAGATCGACGCCGAGACGTTCGGCGATGTCGGCAAGCGGCTCGGTCAGATAGCCGGCATCATCGACGCCGTCGATGATGTGGCGGCCGATCAGGCGCTCGGCCGGCGCAGTCACGGCGAGGTCGAGCTGGGCGCTGAGATGCTCGTGTAGCGAGAGCTCGCTCGTCAGCCCGCTTTCGAAGCCCTCGGGCCCCTCCTCGAACGAGCCGCCGGAGCCGCCATAGGTGCCGCCGATGATCGGCAGGCTGTCGGCTCCTTGCGTCTCCAGCCGCGCTGCCTTGGGCTGCTCGTTCTGGAAGACATTGTCGAGCCCGGTACCAAGCCGGCCCTCGATGCCCTCCTGGGTGTTGAGGCTCTCGGCGCGGGCATAAGTCTCGGCATCGGCGGCGAGCGGACTTTCGCCGGCGCCGTTGAGCGAGCCGGCATCGGGAGCCTCGTCGCCGCGCTCGAGCAGCGGATTGCGCTCCAGCTCGCCCTCGACGAAGCTCTGCAATTCGAGATGGGAGAGCTGGAGCAGCTTGATCGCCTGCAATAGCTGCGGCGTCATCACCAGGGACTGACCCTGGCGCAGCTCCATGCGTGGCATCATCGCCATCGCGATCCCGACTCCTTAGCCTGCGGCAATTCGGCACGGTTCTTGCCTGTGAGACAGACTAGTCGCCGACCGCGACCGCGTCAAAGCCCTGGACGGGCTTTTGCGCCGGGAAGTTAATGCACTGCAATATAGCCGGTGGGGCGACCGCGTGCCGGACGCCTCAGAGCCGGAAATCCTCGCCGAGATAGACGCGGCGGACATCGGCATTGGCGATGATCTCGGCCGGCGAGCCTTCGGTCAGCACCCGGCCGGAATGGATGATGTAGGCGCGATCGACCAGCCCGAGCGTCTCGCGGACATTGTGGTCGGTGATCAGCACGCCGATGCCGCGATCGGTCAATTGCCGGACCAGCTCCTGGATGTCGCCGACCGCGATCGGGTCGATGCCGGCGAAGGGCTCGTCGAGCAGGATGAAGGAGGGCCGCCCGGCGAGCGCGCGGGCGATCTCGCAGCGGCGGCGCTCGCCGCCCGAGAGCGCGATCGAGGGCGCCTTGCGCAGGCGGCTGATGTTGAATTCGTCGAGCAGCTTGTCGAGCTCGCGCTCGCGCTTCTTGCGGTTCGGCTCGACCACTTCGAGCACGGCCCGGATGTTGTCCTCGACCGAGAGGCCGCGGAAGATCGAGGCCTCCTGCGGCAGATAGCCGATGCCGAGCCGGGCGCGCTGGTACATCGGCAGGTTGGTGATGTCGTTCCCTTCGAGCGAGATCACGCCCAGATCGGCGCTGACCAGGCCGGTGATCATGTAGAAGATCGTGGTCTTGCCGGCGCCGTTCGGGCCGAGCAGGCCAACCGCCTCGCCATTGCGGACATAGAGCGAGGCCTCGCTCACGACATTGCGGGCGCCATAGGTCTTGCGCAGGCCGCTGACGGCGAGGATGCCGGCGCCACCGACCGCGCTCGCGATCGGGCCAGGCTGCTCGTCGTCCTCGACAGCCTGCTTGTCCTTGCCCCGGCCGAAGAGTCGGCCGAGCAGCCCCGGTGCCGCCGGCGCCTTGGCCGGCCGCGCCGGGCTGGGCTGCGCCTGCTGGCCAGCGTCGGAAGGCGGAGACGTGGATATCGTCACAGGAGGAAATTCGCGCTGCTGGCGTTCGACATGGGTCCGCTCTGGTATGCGAGGCGCGCCGAACTGGCAACGCCTTCCTGCAGCCGCCCCTGCCGAAGAGCAGGATGCGAAAAAATGGGAACCGGTTTTCCGCTGAAATCCTGCTCTAAACTCTTAGAATCGATCACGTTTTATGATTTTTGATCGCTTCGATCCAAAATCATCGTGATCCAGGGAAGATCAGTTGGTCGGCGAGGCGGCCGGCTTGGCGCCAGCCTTACTGTCCTTGCCGTCCTTGTTGTCACCCGAGTTCGGCACGAAGAAGCCTTGGACGCGCCCGCTCGACGTCACGTTGGCGATGCCGGTCTGCGTGTTGTAGACGAGCTTGTCGCCGCGGGTGATGTTCGGGCCATCGTTCAGCGCGACATTGCCGGTCATGATCACCTGATTGTTGGCGCGGTCGAAGACGGCATTGTCCGAGGTCGCGGCCTGGGTCTTCGAGACGACGGTGACCGGCCCGGTGCACTCGATGCGCTTGATCGCGCCGTCATTGGCGCCCTGCCCCTGCGCCGCAGGCTGCGCCGGCTTCGGCGTCCCACCCTGGCCCCGGCCCTCATAGAACACCGTCATCACCGAGCAGCGCACGGTCGTCTCGCCCTGCACGGCGACGACATTGCCGGAGAAGACCGCCTTGTTGTCTTTGTCGAGCACGTCGAGCTTGTTCGCGTCGATCTTGATCGGCTCCTTGCTGTCGCCGCCCATGCCGCCGAAAGGCGAGCCCGGGGCTCCACCGCGCGACTTGGCCGGCTTGGTGGCCGGCTGCTGAGCGAATGCAGCTGTCGAGAGCGCCGGAGCGACCAGAACAGCGAGAGCGAGAGCAAGAGCTTTCATCGGTGACCTGTAGCTGACCTGCATGGCTGGATGCGATGATCTCACGGCTTGGCAGCCGGGCGAAGAGCTTCGAGATTGGGCGTGCTGCCCTCGCGCTCCGGGCCGGCCAGGCTGCGGGCCGGCGCATTCTCGATCAGGACATGCACGCGCCCCTCGAAGGTGATGAGCGCGCCATTGTCCTTCACGTCAAGCGTATCGGCGTCAACCGTCGTCGTGCCGAGATTGACCTTCACCGGCTCGCGCGAGTTGACGGTTCCGGCCTTGAAATCGACGTCGGCGGTGCGCATGCGGACATCATAGCCCGAATCGGTGCGGATCTTCACGTCGTCGACCAGCTTCAGCTTCTCCTTCGTCTGGTCGAAAAGGCCGCTGCGGGCATTGATGTTGATCCAGCCTTCGGACTTCATCAGCACCCGCGCCACCATCTGCACGAGCTCGATCTGCGTGGGATTGCGGACGTCCTGCAGGGCCGATTCCGCCGTAACCTCGTAAGGACTGTTGTCCTTGCGATAGCCGGCGAGCTTCGGCGTTTCCATCACCACCTTGCCGCCCGACAGGCTGATCCCGCCCAGCGAAAAATTGCCGGCATGGCGCAGAGGGTTGAGGAAGGGAACGATGATCAACCCCACCACCGCGGCGATCGCCCCGATCGGAATCAGGCGCCGGAGCAGACGCACGAGCGCGGAATGCCGGCGCGCGGCCTGGAAGGCGCTCTGCCGCATCTGCGCCCGAATCGCCGCCGGACTGCGTGTCTCAGGAGTTGTGATCGCCAAGCTCATGCCCGCCCATTGCCAGCCACCGGCGGCTTTTTCATGTCGAACCGGGCATGCCGACGGGCAGCAGCGACCGGTCCGGCGACCGCCAGACGGATGACCCTAGCCCAGATACATCAACTTTACGTATGCGCGAAGATGTCGACCTCCGGCCAACCGGCGAGATCGAGCTCGGCGCGCGCCGGCAGGAAGTCGAAGCAGGCCTTGGCGAGATGCGCGCGGCCCTCGCGCTCCAGCATCACATCGAGCTTCGCCTTCAGAGCATGCAGATGCAGCACGTCCGAGGCGGCATAGCCGAGCTGCGCCTCGGTCAGCGTGTCGGCGCCCCAGTCCGAGGATTGCTGCTGCTTCGACAATTCGACGCCAAGGAGCTCGCGGACGAGATCCTTCAGCCCGTGGCGGTCGGTATAGGTGCGCACCAGCTTGGAGGCGATCTTGGTGCAATAGACCGGCGCGGTGACGACGCCGAAGGCCTTTTCAAGCGCAGCGATGTCGAAGCGGGCGAAGTGGAACAGCTTCAGCACGCCGGGATCGGCGAGGATGCGGCAGAGATTGGCCGGCGCCCGGGCGCCCTTCGGGATTTGGACGACGTCGGCAGTGCCGTCGCCGCGCGAGAGCTGCACCACGCAGAGCCGGTCGCGCTGAGGGTTGAGGCCGAGCGTCTCGGTGTCGATCGCCAGGATCGGGCCCGGTTCGAACCCATCGGGAAGATCGCCGCGGTGCAGACGGATGGTCATGCCCAAAACCTCGCTCGGCGGCGCGATGCGCCGCTCACTCAAACTGCCATCCGCCAATCACGCCGAATGGCCCCCTTCAAATCCGGAGTACGTCTCGCAGCTAGCGGCGCGCTCCGCCGGGTTCAAGCATTTTCTCTGCCAGAACAACCGGTTCGAGCGCATTAACCTTTTATTCACCATAAGCTTCATTCCAGCCCCTCTCCGTGCGAGAATGCAGGATCGGAGCTTGACCCATGTCCGCAATCCGCCTGTTCACCGATCTCGATGGCCGGATCGGCCTGCGCCAGTTCTGGCTCGGCAGCATCGCGCTCGCCCTCTGCCTGCTGGCGGTCCAGTGGGCTGCGCCACAGGTCGCGGACAAATATGCCGCAGCGAAGATCGTCGCCTTCGCCAATGCCTTCGCTCTGTTTCCCTGGGCAGCGCTGGCAGCCAAGCGCGCCGCCGACCGGGGCGGCTCATCGCTGTTCGGCATCCTCCTGGTCTGCGCCATCGTGCTGCCGCGAGAAGTGCAGCCGCTGCTCGGCTATGCCTGGGCGCCCTCGCTGGTCGCGATCTCGACGATGGCCTGGCTGGTCGCGCTGGTCGATCTCGGCCTGATGCCGGGCGTCGGCCGCGACGCGGCGCTTGCGGAGCAAACCGGGGCTGCTAAACCGGCTCGATGAGCCCAAGCATACCCGCCCCCCTCGCCTTCGACCCCACCGATCCGGTCGCCCTCACCCAGGCCCTGATCCGCTGCGCCTCGGTGACGCCGGCCGAAGGCGGCGCGCTGACGCTGCTCGATGCCGTACTGAGCGCCGAGGGCTTCAGCGTCGAGCGACCGACCTTCTCGGAACCCGGCATGCCGGACATCGAGAACCTCTATGCCCGCATCGGCAGCGAAGGCCCGGTCTTTGTCATTGCCGGCCATACTGATGTCGTCCCGCCCGGCGACCTCGCCGCCTGGACGCATGATCCCTTCGCCGCGGACATCGTCGACGGCACACTCTTTGGCCGCGGCGCCTGCGACATGAAGGGCGGGCTCGCCGCCATGGTCTGCGCCGCGATCCGCTATCGCCGCGCCAATCCGGATGCGCCGGGCTCGATCGCCTTCCTCGTCACCGGCGACGAGGAAGGCCCCGCCGTCAACGGCACGGTCAAGCTCCTCGCCTGGGCCGACGCTCGCGGCGAGCGTTTCGACCATTGCCTCCTCGGCGAGCCGACCAATCCGGCGGCGATGAGCGACATGATCAAGATCGGCCGGCGCGGTTCGCTGACCGGCAAGCTCGCCGTCCAGGGCATTCAGGGCCATGTCGGCTACCCGCACCTCGCCCAGAACCCGATCCGCGACATGGTCCGGCTGCTGGCAGCGCTGGACGCAACGCCGCTCGACGCCGGCACCGAGCATTTCGATCCGAGCAATCTCGAAGTGACGACGCTCGATGTCGGCAATCCCGCGACCAACGTGATCCCGGCGCACGCCAAGGCGGTGTTCAACATCCGCTTCAACGACCTCTGGACACCGGAGACGCTCGCGGCCGAGATCGAGCGCCGCCTGCGCGAGGCGGCCGGCAACACCGTGCGCTACGAGATCAGCTTCGAGCCGACCAATGCGGTGGCCTTCCTGACCCAGCCGGGACCGTTCGTGGCGATGGTCGCCGAGGCCGTCGAAGCCGAGACCGGCAAGCGCCCTGCCCTGTCCACGACCGGCGGCACCTCCGACGCCCGCTTCATCAAGAACTACTGCCCGGTGGTCGAGTACGGCGTCGTCGGCCAGACCATGCACCAGATCGACGAGCGGGTCGCCGTCACCGACCTCGTCACGCTGGAGCGGATCACGCATCGTTTACTGGCGGGCTATTTCGCTGCAGCGCAGCAGGCTTGACGGAACCGACCCTGACGCCCACAATTAGACGAAAGTCTAATATCGTGACGTCCGGAGGGTTGGGCCATGAGGCTTGCTGCCGACGATGTGACGCGATCGCTCGCTGCCTCCTGGCGCCTGCTGCGGGCCGACGCGAAAGCCCTGCCTGATCTCGACCTCAGCCGCGAAGGCTTCTGGCGCTCCTATCTCGCGCTGGTGCTGGTCGTGCCCTCGATGATCCCGGTGCTGGCGGCCGAGCGCACGCTCGCCGGCCTCTCCAACAGCGGCGGGTTGTTCGATGCACCGGGCCTGATCGCAGCCATCGTCACGGCGGAGGTCCTGGCGATCCTCGCGGTGCCGGCGCTGCTGGTCGGGCTCGCGCCCGGCCTCACCCGCAATCCCCGTTTCACCAGCTTCGTCATCGCCTGGAACTGGGCCGGCATCCTCTCGGCAGCCCTGATGGCGGTGCCGGCGACGGTGTTCGCGCTGGGTTGGTCGAATCCGAGCATCGCCGGCTTCCAGAGCCTCGCCTTCGCCGCGATCGTGCTCAGGCTGCGCTATTGCGTCGCCAGGGCCACCTTCGGCGCGCAGGGCGGCGTCGCCGGCGCGATCGCCTGCGCCAGCGTGCTCGCCGACTACACGGTGCTGAAGATTTTCGGGCTGGCCGGGTTCTGATCGCTCACGGTCATTCCGGGACAGGCCGCAGGTCTGAGCCCGGAAACCAGAACAGATGCGCTTGATCGCAAAGACTCGGGACACGGCCACTCCTCATTGGAGATGGCATCGGCTCTGGGTTCCGGGCTCGCCGCTCCGCGGCGCCCCGGAAAGACGGGGTGGCTCTCAGTAATCCACGCCTGCCAGATAGAGCCCGCTGGGCGGCGCCAGTGCGGCGCATTGCGAGCGATCGCGCGCCGCCAGCACCTTGCCGACCTTGTTCTCCGGCCAGCGCCCCATGCCGACCATCTTCAGGCAGCCGACCATGGAGCGGACCTGATGATGCAGGAAGGAACGGGCATGGACATAGGCGACGATCTCGGCGCCCTCGCGCCGGCAATCGAACCGATCGAGCGTGCGCATCGGGCCATTGGCCTGGCATTCGGCGGCGCGGAAGGTCGTGAAGTCGTGATGGCCGATCAGCGCCTTGGCGGCGCGATCCATCGCCTCATGGTCGAGCTTGACCGGGACATGCCAGACCCGGTTGGCGTCTAACGCCGGCTGCGCCCGCCGGTCGAGGATACGGTAGATGTAGTAGCGACGCGTGGCCGAGATGCGGGCATCGAAGGTCTCGGGCACCGCCTGCGCGCTCAGCACCGCCACCGGCAGGCGCTTCAGCCGGGCATTGCTGGCGTCGCGCACCACATCGGTGCGCCAGTCCTTGTCGAGATCGACATGGGCGACCTGGTGGGTGGCGTGGACCCCGGCATCGGTCCGCCCGGCGCAATGCAGGCGCACGGCGTGGCCGCAGAAGGCTTCGATCGCCTCCTCGACGCTCTGCTGCACCGACGGCCCGTTGAGCTGGCGCTGCCAGCCTGAGAAGGGCGTGCCGTCATATTCGATGACGAGCTTGTAGCGGGGCATCGCTACAGCTTCGCACCCGCCGAGAGCCGCGCGCCGCGCAGGAACTCCTGCGCGCTCATCGGCCCCTTGCCGGCGCGCTGGACCTGGAGGAGCTTCACCGCCCCGACCGCGCAGGCGATGGTGCCGTCATCGTCGAGCAGCGTGCCTGGCTCGGCCGCTCCGCCGGCGCGGGCAGTGCGCAGCAGCTTCAAGCGCTCCGGTCCCTTGCCGAGATCGACCTCGACGAAGGCGCCGGGGAAAGGCGAGAGACCACGCACGACGTCATGAACCTGCTGCGCCGGCCGGTTCCAGCTCAGCCTGGCCTCGTCATTGCCGATCTTGCTGGCATAGGTGACGCCTTCCTCCGGCTGCGGCGTAAAGCGCAGGCCGCCGCGGCTGAGCGCGGCGAGCGCCCGGACCATCAGGTCGGCGCCGAGGCCGGCGAGCCGGTCATGCATGTCGCCGGCCGTGGCGTTGCCGTCGATCGCAAGCCGCTCGACCATGGCGACGGGGCCGGTATCGAGCCCCTCCTCCATCTTCATCACGCAGACGCCGGTCTCGGCATCGCCCGCCATGATGGCTCGCTGGATCGGCGCGGCACCGCGCCAGCGTGGCAGCAGCGAAGCGTGCAGATTGAGGCAGCCGAGTTCCGGCACCTCCAGGATCGCCTTGGGCAGGATCAGGCCATAGGCGACGACGACGGCGACATCGGCCTGGTGCGAGGCCATGATCTCGACCGCCTCGGGCGTCTTCAGCGTCTTCGGCGAGAACACCGGGATGCCGAAGCGCTCGGCCGTGACCTGGACCGGCGAGGGCCGCAGCTCCATGCCGCGCCCGGCCGGCGCCGGAGCGCGGGTGTAGACGGAGACGACCTCGTGGCCCTGGCCGATGATCTCGGTCAGGGTGGGCACGGCGAAATCCGGCGTGCCCATGAAGATGACGCGCAAGCTCATAGTGTTTTGCCCCGACCGGTCAGGCCGCGCTCTCCCGTTTCGCCGCCTTGGCGAAGCGCTTGTTGACTCGGTCGCGCTTCAGCCGTGACAGGTAGTCGATGAAGAGCACGCCGTTGAGATGGTCGATCTCATGTTGCAGGCAGGTGGCGAGCAGGCCATCGGCCTCGATCTCCTGCGCCTTGCCGTCGAGATCGCGATAGGTGACCTTGACCCGCGCCGGCCGCTCGACCTCCTCGTAATATTCGGGGATCGAGAGGCAGCCCTCCTCATAGGAGCTGAATTCCTCCGAGCGCCAGGTCACTTCGGGGTTGATGAGGACCATCGGCTCGCGCTCCTGCTCCTCGCCTTCCTCCGCCTTCTTCGAGACGTCCAGCGTAACAAGGCGGACTGGCTCGCCGACCTGGATCGCGGCGAGGCCGATTCCCGGCGCGTCATACATCGTCTCCAGCATGTCGTCCGCCAGCTTGCGGATCTCCGGCGTGATGTCGCCGATCGGTGCGGAAACCTTGCGCAGCATCGAGTCGGGCAGGATGACGAGGGGGCGGATAGCCATAGGGCGCTCTGGGACGTTTTCAGGAGTTGCCGCGACATAAGCACTTGTGACGAAGCGGTCAAACTGTTCCGCTTATGTTCTAGATTTACGGCCGAGATCGTGTAGGCTTGCGGCATGAACCAGATCGCCTTCGTCCTGCTGGAGCGCCCCGTGAACTGGGCCGAGGCTGCCTTCGGCTTCGCCGGACTGACGCTCGCTTTGCTGGTGCTGGCACTGCTTTCGTCCTGGCGCGCGGCGCGCCGGCGCGAGATCGAGGCGGCGATGGCGGCCGAGCGTGCTCGCGAGATGGACGACAAGGTCGCCGAGATGAACCGGCAGCAGGCCGAGCTCAGCGGCCGCATGCAGACGATGGCCGAGATCCTCTCGACCCGGCAGGGCGACCTCGCCCGCATCATGGCCGAACGGATGGACGGCCTGCGCCAGCAGGTCGGCGCCGGGCTGGAACAGAATGTCCGCCAGACCAATGAGAGCCTCGGCAAGCTGCAGGAGCGCCTGGCCGTCATCGACAACGCCCAGAAGAACCTGACCGAGCTCACCAGCGAAGTGGTGACGCTGAAGGACGTGCTCGCCAACAAGCAGGCGCGCGGCGCCTATGGCCAGGGCCGGATGGAGGCGATCATCCGCGACGGTCTTCCAGCGGCTTTCTTCTCGTTTCAACCAACGCTCTCGACCGGCAAGCGACCGGACTGTCTGGTCACCCTGCCGGGCGACGGGCGCGGCCTCGTCATCGACGCGAAATTCCCGCTGGAGAGCTTCACCATGCTGCGCGAGGCACGCGGCGAGGAGGCGAAGAAGCAGGCTTCGGCACGGGTGCGCGCCGATGTCGGCCAGCACGTCAAGGACATCGCCGAACGCTATTTCCTGCCCGGCGAGACACAGGACATGGCGCTGCTCTTCGTGCCGTCGGAGGCGATCTATGCCGACCTGCACGAGCATTTCGACGATATCATCCAGAAGGCGCACCGGGCACGCGTGATGATCGTCTCGCCCTCGCTGCTGGCGCTGGCGATCCAGCTGATGCAGTCGCTGGTACGCGATGCGCGCATGCGCGAGGAAGCGCAGGTGATCCAGTCCGAAGTCGGCAAGCTGCTCGACGATGTCCGCCGCCTCGGCGACCGGGTCGACAAGCTCGACAGCCACTTCCGCCAGGCGCAAGACGACGTCGCCCAGATCAAGACCTCGACCGGAAAGGTCACCGGCCGGGCCGAGAAGATCGGCGCGCTCGAATTCGACGACGTCAGGCCGAACGAGCCGCAGCTACCCTTCGCCAAGGCTGAGAGGCTGAAGGCGGCGGAGTGACGCGGCGCGACGCTATTCGTCCCGGTCGCCATGGCGAGATCACATTCCGGCGTTGAGTTGCAGGCCTTCCCAGACCGCATCGGAGGCCGCCAGCCGTGCTCGTGCAGATCGGAACGCTCATCGCCGCGACGAGCCTCGTGCAGCTCGCCAACGGCTTCTTCAACACGTTCCTGTCGCTGCGCCTGACGAGCGAGGGCTTCGGCCCGACGCTGACCGGGCTGGTACTCAGCGCCTATTTCATCGGCTTCACCATCGGCGCCGTCGGCTGCGGGCGCGTAATCCAGCGCATCGGCCATATCCGCGCCTACGCGGCCTTCGCCGGCATGGTCGTGGTCGGGACTGCGGCGATGCCGCTCTTCGTTTCGCCGGCGGGCTGGATCGCCTGCCGGATGGCGATCGGCATCGGCTGCGTCGGCCTGTTCATCACCACCGAGAGCTGGCTCAACGCCAAGGCCCTGCCGGAACAGCGCGGCCGCATCTTCTCGATCTACATGGTCGGCACCTTCCTGGCGCTGGCCGCCGGGCAATTGCTGATCGGCAAGCTCCCGGTCGAGAGCGCGGTCCCGTTCAACATCATCGTCGCGCTGTTCGCGCTGGCGCTGGTAATGGTCAGCACGACACGCGCGGAAGCGCCGACACTGCCGTCAGAGGCCTCGCTGCCCTATGGCGAGCTGACGCGGCAGGCGCCGATCTCGGTGATCGGCTGCGTGATCGCCGGCATGATCAGCAGCGCCTTCTACGCGCTGTTCCCGGCCTGGATGGCTCGGAACGCTATCCCCCAGGAGACGATCGCGCTGTTCATGCTGGTCGCTGTGCTCGGCGGCTTCGCCTTCCAGGTGCCGATCGGCCGCCTCTCCGATCGCGGCGACCGCCGGATCGTCCTCGCGGGGCTGGCGCTCGGCTTCTCCATGGCAGCCGTCGCGCTCAACCTCGTGCCGCGCCATCTCGGCGCAGTGCTGCCGGTCGCCGCATTGCTCGGCGGCTTCATGTCGACGCTCTATCCGGTCTGCGTCGCGCATGCGCTCGACCGCATGCCGCAGGACCGCGTCGTCGCGGTGAGCGGCCGGCTGATCCTGGTCAGCGGCATCGGTTCCGCGCTCGGCCCGCTGCTCGGCGCCCAGGTGATGGCGCGGCTCGACATCAACGGGCTCATCTACTTCATGGCCGCGATCAGCGCCCTGCTCGCCGCCCTGGCGGCGCTGCGTATACGCCAGCGCGCCGCGCCCGAGCAGATGTCCGAGCGCCCCTTCGCGATCATCGACCCGATGACGGCGCCGATCTCGCAGGAACCCGAGGCGACGGAGGCGGACGGATCATCACGCCCGCTGCCGGCCTGATCAGGCCGATCAAGCCCGTGCGAGATTGGCCGAGAGCTCCGGCTTCACGTTCAGCGTCTGGAAGACGACGCAGTAGCGCTCGGTCAGCTTGAGCAAGGTATCGAGCTTCTCCTGCGGCGCGTCGGTCTCGACGTCGAAGGAGAGGCGGATCGCCTTGAAGCCGACCGCTGCGTCCTTGGCGACGCCGAGCGTGCCTCGGAAATCGAGATCGCCCTCGGCGCGGACCGTGCCCTTCTTCAGCTCGATCTCGAGCGCGGTCGCGACCGCCTTCAGCGTCACGCCGGCGCAGGCGACGAGCGCTTCCAGCAGCATGTCGCCGGAGCAGAGCTCGGCGCCCGAGCCGCCGGTCGCCGGATGCAGGCCGGCGAGCGCGATCGCCCGACCGGTCTCGACCTTGCAGGCGATGTGCTGGTCGTCGAGCTCGCCCTTGGCTTTCAGCGTGATCACCGCCGCATCGGGCGCCTCACGATACTTGTCCTTGAGCGGGGCCTGCAGAGCGCGCAGCGCAGTGACGTCCATGGTCGTGATCCCTAGCGAAAACTGTTCGCGGCCTGTCTAGCCGGTTCAGGCCGCCGCCTCCACCTCCGGCGCGGCATGCCGGCCTTCCTTGTCGAGCGCCCGGCGCAGTTCGCGGCGCAGGGCAACGAAGCCGACGGAACCTTCCTCGCGCGGGCGGGCGAGCAGGTTGTCGAGGCTGAACGCGACCGGGCCCGGCTGCTGCGGCAGGACGAGGATGCGGTCCGCCAGCCGCAGGGCATCCTCGACCGAGCCGATAGCGATGACGACAGCGGGACGCCCCTGCGTATAGAGCTCCGGCAGGAAGGCGGCGAGCCGTGCACGCGCCTCGGTGTCGAGCCCGGCAAAGGGCTCGTCGATCAGCAGCAGGCGCGGCCTGACCAGCAGCAGGCGGGCAATGGCGAGCCGCAGCAGCTCTTCGGGCGAGAGCGCACCCGGCCGCTGCGTCGCCTGCGCGGCAAGACCGACGCGGACCAGCACATTGGCGATCAGACCCTCGCGCTCGAACGGGGAGGCCTTGGGCAAGGCAAAGGCAAGGTTCTCGGTGAGATCGAGCCAGGGGAAGAAGTGCGGCCGGGCACAGAGCAGGCCGATCTCGGCAGTCGGCGCCGTTCCTTCGTCAACCCTCAGGCCGGCGAACCCACGCAGCGCCGCCGCCCGCACCTCGGGAGCGCCGAGCAGAGCGACGACCTCGCCAGCGGCCGGGCGTGACAGGGCGTGATCGAGAGAACGGGGAAGATCGTGAAGATCAGCCGACATAACTGGCTCCATCCATAGACAAGGCGGAAGGAGCGCCGACGGCCTTAAGGCCGTCCCGTCGTCCCGCGCTTTAGCTGCATTTGTTTCGCGCCCGCAAGCTGAGGCTCAAATCGGCGCGTGTCCTTTCATAAGGTCTGAACGTCCGTTTTGTCAAACGGACCCTCTCAGTCAGGGAAGTCGGCACGGGCGAGCCGGTAGCGGCATTGCAGGATGGTTTCACCGCGCGAACGCGAGGGACACTCGGCCCGGTCGAACAAGCGGAAACCCAGCCTGGTCAGCACCCCACCCGAGGCGGCATTGTCCGCCGCATGCCCGGACCGGAGCGACAGGAGCCTGGCTTCGGCGAAAGCGAACCGCACCACCGCCCTCGCCGCCTCGGAGGCTAAGCCCTGTCCCCAGGCCGCCTGCTCGAACCAATAGCCGATCTCGCCCTCGCCATCGGCGATCTCATCGATGTCGACGAGCCCGATCATCCGCCCGTCCAGCATCGCGGCGAAGCGATAAGCCTCCCCCGCCGCCCATTTGCGCGGATGATCGGCGAACCAGGCTTCGATCTCGGTCCGGGCGGGTGGAAAGGAGGCCATCCGCAGCATCTGCGTGACGGCCCAGTCGGACTGGATCTCGAAGGCGCGTTGCGCGTCGGCCGCAGACGAGGGCCGCAAGGCGAGCCGGGCGGTCGCGATCGTCCTGCGTGGGATGGGCGCGGTGTCCATCGCCCGATGCTGCCACGGTCGTGCGGCGCCTACCACCACATGCCGGCGCTCTCGGCCGCCTTGTGCTGGCGCGGCTCGCTGTCGGTGAGCGAGCGGTCGAGCGTGCGCAGCGCCTCGCGCTTGATCGCCTCGAAGGCCGGCGAAAGCCGGTCGCGCGGGCGGGTCAGCGGGTTGTCGAGCTCGTCGAAAATGCGGCCGGGCCTGGGTTGCATCACAACGATGCGGTCGGCCAGCGTCACCGCTTCCTCGACATCATGGGTGACCATCACGACGGTCGGCCGGCTCTCCTCCCAGAGGGCGAGGAGATGGCCGTGCAGGCTGGCGCGCGTCGTTGCATCGAGCGCCGAGAAGGGCTCGTCCATCAAGAGGAGCTTGGGCCGGGTGACGAGGGCGCGGGCGATGGCGACGCGCTGTTGCTGGCCGCCGGAGAGTTCGCGCGGCCAGCGCGCCTCATAGCCGGCGAGGCCGACGCGGGCGAGCGCCCCGGTGACGAGACGGGCGCGCTCCGTCGCCGGGAGATGGCTGAGGCCGAAGCCGGCATTGTCGGCAACCGAGAGCCAGGGCAGCAGGCGCGGCTCCTGGAAGATCACGCCGACATCGGCCCGCGGCTCGGTGATCGCCGCGTCGTCGAGCAGGATGCGCCCCTCGCTCGGCCGGTCGAGCCCAGCGACGAGGCGCAGCAGCGTGGTCTTGCCGCAGCCGGAGCCGCCGACCAGCGCCAGGATCTCGCCGGCCGCGACGGAGATATCGATGCCGGAGAGTGCGCGGGTGCCGTCGGCATAGGTCTTGGAGAGGTGATTGAAGGTCAGCATCGCGCCCTCAGAGCCTGTCCCTGGCCGTGTCCTGCCAGGCGAGGAAGGGGCGGGTCAGCCCGAGCAGCAGGCCATCGGCGAGCTTGCCGAGCACGGCGAAGGCGATGATTGCGGCGATGATGGTGTCGGGACGGCCGAGCTGCTGGCCGTCGACCAGGAGATAGCCGAGGCCTTCGCTCGCGCCCATGATCTCTGCGGCGACGACGAACATGAAGCCGAGACCGAGCCCGCCGCGCAAAGCCGTGAACCAGTCGGGCAGGATCGCCGGCAGCAGCACGCGCCTGACCATGGCGAGCCGGCCGAGCCGGAAGACGCGGCCGACCTCGACGATCTTGCGGTCGATCGAGAGGATTGCGGCGGCGACGCCGAGATAGACCGGAAAGAAGACGCCGACCGCGATCAGCGCCACCTTCGAGGCCTCGAAGATGCCGAACCAGAGAATGAAGAGCGGCACCCAGGCGATCGAGGGAATGGCGCGCAGGGCTTGCAAGGTCGGGTCGAGCAGGCCGCGCGCCAATGGCAGGGCGCCGGTCAGGGCTCCCAAGGCCGTGCCGACGGCGGCGCCGATACCGAAGCCGGCAGCAACGCGCCAAAGCGTCGCCCACGCATGGGTCCAAAGCTCGCCGCTGACGGCGAGTTGCCAGAGCGTCGCGCCCACCACGCTCGGCGGCGGCATCAGCCGGCCATTGGCGAGGCCGGCCCGGACCAGGATTTCCCAGATGATCGCGAGGACGACCGGCAACAGGAAGCCGGCGAGCCGCAGGCCAACGCGAGAAGCCGGCCGTGCGCGGGGCGCGGCCGGCCTCCCGTCGATGGCGTCTGCGATCTCGATCGAACTCATTGCGACGGGATCATGCCCGCTCAGTTGGTCGCGGCAAAGCGCTTGTCGATCAGCGCATCGACCGATGCCTTGACGTCGGCATTGGCGGGCAGGACGCCGGCCTGCTGCAGCGCGAGGCCCGCGGCGAGGATGGTCTCGGCTTGCGCCGGGCCGATCGTGCTGTGGGTCAGTTCGGTGCGGGTGAGCTGGCGCTCGATCACCGCGTCGGAGAGCTTGGTCGCCTCGACCAGCGCCTTCCGGACCTCGGCCGGGTTGGCGAGGGCGATGGCGCGCGCCTCCTCATAGGCCTTGAGCACCTTGCGGACGAGCTGCGGGTTCTTTTCGGCGAACTCCTCGCGGACGTTGAGCACGCCCCAGGTGTTGTCGGCGGCCTTGCGGTGGAAGAGCTTGGCGCCCGCCTCGACCTCGGCGGCGGCCATCATCGGGTCGAGCCCGGCCCAGGCCTCGACATCGCCGCGCTCCAGCGCGAGCCGGCCGTCGGCATGCTGCAGCAGCACGAGCTTGACGTCCTTCTCGGTCAGGCCGGCCTCGGCGAGCGAGCGCACCAGGAAGATATGCGGATCGGTGCCGCGGGTAACGGCGACGCGCTTGCCCTTGAGGTCGGCGACCTTGGTGACCTCGCTCTTGGCGCCGGTGACCAGCGCCGTCCATTCCGGCCGGGAATAGACGTAGATCGACTTGATCGGGTTGCCGTTGATCTTGGCGATCAGCGCGGCGGCGCCGGCGGTCGAACCGAAATCGAGCGAGCCGGCATTGAGGAATTCGAGCGCCTTGTTCGAGCCGGCCGAGAACACCCAGCGCACCTTGATGCCGTCGGCCTCCAGCGCCTTCTCCAGGATGCCGCGCTCCTTGAGCAGCAGGCTGACCGGGTTGTAGGTGGCGTAGTCGACGCGGATCTCCTTCGGCGCCTGCGCCTGCGCGCTGCCAAAGGCGAGCGAAGCTGCGGCAAGACCGGCGAGCACGGCGCGGCGGGTCGAGAATGAGATAGTCGACATGGCGTTCCCCTTCGATCGACTTATGCGAAGGGGTGGAAGCAATCGGCCTCCGGCGCCCCCGCTTTAGCTGCACTTGTTTCGCGCCCGCAAGCTGCTGGCTCAAATCGGCGCGTGTCCGATTGATAGGTTCAATCGTTCTCTTTGTCAAACAAGACGCAAGATTGCGTGATATCCATCACTTCACATAATTTCCTTGTTAAATTATGTTTCCGCGCTTGGCTTGGTTCGTGCTAGGGATCGGCAATCGCCGCGTCTGCCGAAAGTCTCGAAGAGCCTCGTTCAGTGCCGCCCTCCCCCGACAAGCCAGTCCCCCGCCTCGCCGAATTCATCGACAATCCCACGGCCGCGGTCGGCAAGCTGGCGCGACAGTTCGACGAGGGCGATCGCGACAACCTGCGCAATGCGCTGGTCGACGCACTGCGCGACAATCTCGAGGAAGGTCGCCAGTCGGCCCGCGACATCCTGACCAAGTCGCGCAACGGCCTCGCCTGCGCCAAGCGGCTCTCCGGTGTGATGGACAGCATCGTCGCCAGCCTGCATGTCGCAGCGACGCGGCATTTCTATCCGGTCGAGAATCCGTCCGCCGGCGAGCGCATCGCCGTCGTCGCGGTCGGCGGCTATGGCCGCGGCACGCTGGCGCCGGGCTCCGATGTCGATCTGCTCTTTCTTTTCCCAGACAAGCAGACCGCATGGGGCGAGAGCGTGGTCGAGGCCATGCTCTATCCGCTTTGGGACCTGAAGCTGAAGGTCGGCCATTCCGTGCGCTCGGTCGACGACTGCATCCGCGAGGGGCGGGCCGACATGACGATCCGCACCGCGCTGCTGGAGGCGCGGTTGGTCTGCGGCGATGCCGCCCTGTTCGCCGATCTGCAGCGGCGCTACGGCGCCGAGATCGCCGAGGGCACCGCCGCGATCTTCACCGAGGCCAAGCTCGCCGAGCGCGAGGCCCGCGTCGCCCGCGCCGGCTCGTCGCGCTATCTGGTCGAGCCCAACGTCAAGGATGGCAAGGGCGGCCTGCGCGACCTCAACACGTTGTTCTGGATCGCCAAGTATTCCTATCGCGTCGACGATCCGGCCGAGCTGGTCGAAGCCGGGCTGTTCGATGCGCGCGAATTCGCGATGTTCCAGCGCTCGGAGGAATTCCTCTGGCGGGTGCGCTGCTGGATGCATTTCATCACCGGGCGAGCAGAGGAGCGGCTCTCTTTCGACCTGCAGCGCCAGGTCGCAGCCGCGATCGGCTATGCCGGCCGTAGCGGCCAGGCCCCGGTCGAGCGCTTCATGAAGGCCTATTTCCTCGTCGCCAAGGATGTCGGCGACCTCACCGCGATCGTCTGCGCGGCGCTGGAGGCGCGCCAGCAGAAGCCGCGCGCCAGCCTGACCAGCCTGATCGGCTCCTTCACCAAGCGACGGCGCGTGCGCGCGCTCGGCCATCCCGACTTCACTCTGCAGGGCCAGCGCCTCGCCGTGATCGACGACGACGCCTTCAAGCGCGACCCGGTCAACCTGCTGCGGCTCTACGAGATCGCCAGCCGCGACGATCTCGCCATCCACCCCGACACCAGCCGGCTGGTGACGCAGTCGCTGCGGCTCGTCACCCCGCAATTGCGGCAGGATCGCGAGGCCAACCGCATCTTCCTGGAGATTCTGACGGCGCGGCGCTCGCCCGAGGCGGTCCTGCGGCGGATGAACGAATCCGGGCTGCTCGGCCGCTTCGTCCCGGATTTCGGCCGCATCGTCGCGATGATGCAGTTCAACATGTATCATCACTATACAGTCGACGAGCACCTGATCCGCTCGATCGGCATCCTCGCCGAGGTCGATGCCGGCAAGCTCGAAGCCGAGCACCCCCTGGCGAACTCGATCTTCGCGACCATCACCAACCGGCGTGCGCTCTATGTCGCGCTGTTCCTGCACGACATCGCCAAGGGCCGGCCGGAGGACCATTCGGTCGCCGGCGCCCGCATCGCCCGCAAGCTCTGCCCGCGGCTCGGCCTCACCGATGCGCAGACCGAGACGGTGGTCTGGCTGATCGAGAACCATCTGGTGATGTCGACGATCGCCCAGAGCCGCGATCTCGGCGACCCCAAGACGATCGAGAGCTTCGCTGCGATCGTGCAGACGCTGGAGCGGCTGAAGCTCTTGCTGGTGCTGACCGTCGCCGACATCAAGGCGGTCGGCCCCGGTGTCTGGAACGGCTGGAAGGGCCAGTTGCTGCGCACGCTCTATTACGAGACCGAGGTCGTGCTCGCCGGCGGCCATTCCGGCATCGAGCGCAAGGCCAGGGTCGAGCGCAAGCAGCAGGCGCTGGAGGCGCGCCTCGCCGATTGGACGGACGAGGAGCGGGCCGCCTATCTCGCCCGGCACTATCCGGCCTATTGGCTCAAAGTCGAGCCCGAGCGGCAGGAGCAGCATGCCCGCTTCCTGCGCGAGGCTGAGGTTGCCGGCCGCACCACGGCGACACGGGTCGAGACCGACCAGTTCCGCGGCGTGACCGAGCTCACCGTGCTGGCGCCCGACCATCCGCGCCTGCTCGCCATCGTCACCGGCGCCTGCGCGGCGGCCGGCGGCAACATCGTCGACGCGCAGATCTTCACCACCACCGACGGGCTGGTGCTCGACACCATCTTCGTCTCGCGCGCCTTCGAGCGCGACGACGATGAGCTGCGTCGGGCCGAGCGGATCGCCGCGGCGATCGAACGCGCCCTCAAGGGCGAGATCAGGATCGCCGACCTCGTCGCCCAGCGCCGGGCCCCGCCACCACGCGGCGGCACCTTCCAGGTCGCGCCCGAGGTGATCATCGACAATGTCCTGTCGTCGCGGCACACGGTGCTGGAGGTCTCCGGCCTCGACCGGCCCGGCCTGCTCTATGACCTCACTACCGCGATCGGGAAGCTCAACCTCAACATCGCCTCGGCCCATATCGCGACCTTCGGCGAGAAGGCGGTCGACGTCTTCTACGTCACCGACCTCACCGGAGCGAAGATCACCTCGACCGGCCGCCAGCTGGTGATTCGCCAGGCGCTGCTCGCCGTGTTCACGGCGGAGCTCGACAAGCAGGCCTCGGGCAAGGCGAAGGCCGTGGCTCGCGCTTGATTTCGCCCGGCCGAAGCCCGATATCGGCAGCGAAGCCGGTGCGCCGACAGGCCGCGCCGCAATGATGCATGACGATAAACGATTGGGATGATGGAATGACGCAGAACCCTGCGAAGGACGATCCGAAGCCGGAAACCGAGGCCCAGGACGCGACCGAGGCGAACGAGACGCAGACGCCGGACCCCGTTGCCCTGCTCGAAGCCGAGCGCGACGACATCAAGGACAAGCTGCTGCGCACCCTGGCCGAGATGGAGAACCTGCGCCGACGCACCGAGCGCGAGATCTCCGACGCCAAGGCCTATGCCGTGACGAGCTTCGCCCGCGACCTGCTCGGCTCGGCCGACAATCTGCGCCGTGCGCTGGAGAGCGTGCCGGAGACGGCCCGCGCCGCAGCCGACACTGCACTGTCGGCCGTGGTCGAAGGTGTCGAGCTGACCGAGCGCGAACTCCTGAAGACGCTCGAGCGCCATGGCGTGCGCAAGATCGACCCGCAGGGTGAGAAGTTCGACCCGAACCTGCACCAGGCGATGTTCGAAGCGCCCGACGCCGGCATCGCCAAGGGTCTCGTCTCGAAGGTGGTGCAGACCGGCTACAAGATCGGCGAGCGGGTGCTACGCCCGGCGCTGGTCGGCGTCTCCGCCGGCGCGCCGAAGCCTGTCGCCAACGGTTCGGAGAACCCGGCGGCCGATGCCGGCGATAAGCCGGCGAACTGACAGGTGCTCGAGGCTGCGGGCGTCGTCGTCTTCGCCCTGACCGGGGCGTTGGTCGCCGCCCGCAAGCGGATGGACCCATTCGGCTTCATTCTGCTCGCCACCGGCGTCGGTGGCGGCACCCTGCGTGATCTCCTGCTTGACCGGCGCGTTTTCTGGATCGAGGCGCCGTCCGATGTGATGCTGTGCACGGCCGTCGCTCTGGCAGCCTGGACAATCGCCTACTTCAAGCCCGGCATGCTCGACGGCTGGGGCGCCGAGCGCCTGCTGATCTGGGCGGATGCCGCGGGGCTCGCACTCTTTGCCGTGGTCGGCGCGCAGAAGGGCCTGGCCGCCGGCGTGCCGATCCCCTCCGCCATCGCCTTCGGTGCGATGACCGCGACCTTCGGCGGCATCATCCGCGACCTCCTCGCCGGCGACAGGCCGATGGTGCTGTGGAGCCGCGACTTCTACGTCACCGCCGCAGCCGCAGGAGCTGCCACGACGGTTGGCCTCGCGCAGATGGGCCTTGCCCCGATGCTGGTCATGCTGGGCGGGCTCGCTGCCGGCTTCGGCCTGCGGGCCGGCCCGCTCCTGTTCGGCTGGTCGTTCCCGAAACTGCCGGGCGACGATGCGCCCAAGCCTTCAAACTGAAGGCTTCGTCACCCGCCGCAGGGTCAGATTGATCCGCCCGGCTTGCGGCAGCAGGCTCGACGAGCCCGCAAGGATGCGGTCGATGCCGTGAAAGGCGAGCCGCGCCTCGCCGCCGAAGGCGAGCGCATCGCCCGAGGCCAGCTTCAGCGAGACGGTCTTGCCGCCGCGACTGGTGCCGCCGATGCGGAAGACGGCGGTGTCGCCGAGTGAGAGCGAGAGCACCGGCGCATCGAACTCCTGTTCATCGCGGTCCTGATGCAGGCCCATCTTCGCACTCGGCTCGTAGAAATTGACGAGACAGGCCTCGGGCTGGTGCGGATAGCCCGCGAGCTCCTCCCAGGCGCGCAGCAACCGGGCCGGGATCGGGGGCCAGGGCGCTCCGGTCTCAGGGTGAAGCGGCTGGTAGCGGTAGCCGCGCTCATCCGAGACCCAGCCGAGCGCGCCGCAATTGGTCATTTTGACCGAGAATGGTTTTCCGGTCTTCGGCATGCGCGGCACATAGAACGGCGCCTGTCGCGCCGCCTCGCGCAGTTCGGCGACCAGCGCCGCCTGCTCGGCCGGATCGAGATAACCCGGCCAATGCGTCACGCCAGGCGCGACGGCGAGCGCGGTCATCAGAATTTGTCGAGGCCGAGCACGTCGGCCATCGAATAGAGCCCGGGCTTGCGGCCGCGACCCCAGAGCGCCGCCTTGACCGCGCCCTGCGCGAACAGGCTGCGATCCTCGGCGACATGGGCGAGCTCGAGCCGCTCGCCGGCGCCGGCGAAGATCACCTTGTGGTCGCCGACTACGGTACCGCCGCGCAGGGCGGCGAAGCCGATCGTGCCGGGCTGGCGGGCGCCGACCTGGCCATCGCGCACCGCGACGCGGGCTTCGGCGAGTTCGACGGCGCGGCCCTGGGCCGCCGCTTCGCCGAGCAGGACGGCCGTGCCCGAGGGCGCATCGACCTTCATGCGATGGTGCATCTCGACGATCTCGATGTCCCAGTCGGTGCCGAGCGTCGCCGCGACCTTGCGCACCAGCGCCGCCAGCAGGTTGACGCCGAGGCTCATATTGCCGGAGCGGATGATCGCGGCATGGCGCGAGGCAGCCTCCAGCTTCGCCAGATGCTGCGGCTCCATGCCGGTGGTGCCGGCGACATGGACGATGCGGGCCTGAGCGGCGAGGCCAGTGAAGGCCACGGTGGCGTCCGGTGTGGTGAAGTCGAGCACGCCCTCGGCCTCGACGAAGGCGGCGAGCGCATCGTCGCTGACCAGGACGCCGCCGGCAGGCAGGCCGGCCAGCACCGCTGCATCCTGTCCGAGCGCGGGCGAGCCCGGCCGCTCGATCGCGGCGGAGAGGACACAGCCGGGCGTATCATGGATCGCTTTGACCAGCGTGCGGCCCATCCGGCCGGCGGCGCCGACGACGACGAGACGCATGTCGCTCATGGTGAAGCTCCAGATAGCCAAGGCAGGCGCCGGACGCCGACGCTAGAGATGCCTATAGGGCGCTTCTACGTCGGCCGAAACGAAAAACGGCCGGGCGAAGCCCGGCCGTGCAGATTTCGGGTGTCGTGTCGTCGCCGGAGAGCCGGATCCGATCAGGTTGAAATAACCTGATCGGTGAATCCGTCTCTCACTTGAGTTTAGAGGCCGTTTTCCCGATCAGCTTGCAATGCAAGCTGATCGGAACGGGCTCTACTCGACCGGCTGGATTCCCGTGACTTTCCACTCGCCGCCGCGCGAACGCACGAAGGTCCAGTGCTCGGTGACCTCGCGCGGGATCGTGGCATGGCCTTCGACGACCTTGCCGCCATTGCGCTCGACCATGGCGGTGAGCAGGCTGAAGCGCATCGCGACGGTCGCGTACTCATAGCCGTCCTCGCGCCAGGATTCGGCGAGGTCGCCCTGCAGCAACTTGACCTCGGCAGCCTTCTCGATGAGGCCCTTGCGAGCGTTGTCGGCGAACTCTTCCTCGAGAGCGCCGGAGATTTCCGGCGTGGTGATCTGGCGCAGGCGCGCGATGTTCTCATCGGAGATCGCGGCCTGAACCTCGGTGAGCAGGCGCTCGAAGGTGCCGTAGTCAGCACCCTGCAACTCGAACTCGACCGGCTTGGCGGCAGACGCCGCCGCAGCACCACCACCGAGACCGCCCATGGCGGGCGCGGCCGGCTGCGGCTGATAGGCCTCGCGGCTCAGCGGCCCACCGGCGCTGGCGAGCTGCGGCTCGCTGCGGCGACGGAACAGGCGCAGCGCCAGCCAGATCAGGCCACCGATCAGCGCGACCTGGAAGAGCAGGCCCAGCATACCGGCGAGACCGCCGAAACCGGCGCCCGAAAGCAGACCGAACAGGCCGGCACCAAGCAGACCGCCGGCGACGCCCATCATCAGGCTGCGCGCCATGGACGGGCGGGCCGCCTGGGCGGCGGCACCCGCTGCGCCAGCAGCCGGGGCAGCGGCCGACGTGCCGGGCGCCTGAGTCGGGCTGCGCTGGAACGACGAGCCAGGCGCGGTCGGCGTCGGCGCGACCTGCGATTGGCTGCGCGAGCCGCGACTGCCCATGCTACGGCCGCCCGGAGCGGCCTCGGCGATGATCGGCACCAGCAGAAGAGCGCCAGCGATGAGGGCGATTGCACGTCCACGACGGGCGAGCGAAATCAGTGACATGGTTCCTCCCGGAGCCGGGATCGGCTCACTGGACCCGAAATATGGTTGGGTCGTACGACTTTCGCAAGGTGGGTCTGACCTGAACCTTCGACGGACAAGCCCTGATCATATTGGGTTGCCGGCTTCACTATGCTACCATTTCCGCACCGTCACGCTGATCCAGCGAACGACAGGAGCGAGCCATGGTCCGATCCCCTCGGAGGCTACCGCGCTCTGGTGCCGCAACGCTGCTGTTGTCGGCTTTTTCTGCGACGATCCTGTTACTGTCGGCCTCCCCTGTCATGGCGCAGGAGAGAGCCGTCGCCCTCGACAGGCCGCGCCTGGCACAGGCGCCCGAGCCGTATTGCTATTGCTGGAACGACGGCAAGAAGATCGCGGAAGGCAGCATGTCCTGTATCCGCACCACCATGGGCCGCCGCCTGGCCACCTGCGGCCGCGTCACCAATCTGATGTCCTGGGAAGTGACGGAAAATCCCTGTCCGGAAAGCTGAGCGGCCTCGTCGGACCGCCCCCGATCTGACGAGCCCCAAAGGAAAAGCGCCGCAGGGCCTCTCCCGCGACGCTTTCCAATTGGCTTATTGGTCTTTTTCGACTCGAGACTGACTTCCCCGTCAGAACGCTCCGATCACGATCGCCAGAACCAGCGCGAAAGCTGCTCCCATGGCCAACCGGTCGAGACTTAGCGTGAGGTTCATGTGAACCCTCCTTTGTCATTGACCTGACATGGAAGCTAGCAGAAACGGCGGCCACCGCAAGTGGCTGTGTCGCCGCAGCGAGCGCCGCACCAGAGAAGCGTTCTTAATCAGTGGTTAAATCATTGAACTGCTTTGTGGATAGTCCCGGACAAGACCTTCCAGGCAGAAGCTTTTAGTATTGTCGAGTGCAGCATAAATCCTTTCCGCCACAATCAAGCCGAAGTTGTTGCAGCGCAATATTGTCCCATGCGGGACCAGGACCCAGATCTCGCCGAGAGATCGTCATGCCGGCATCAGGATCAGGCGCTCGAGCGCCCGCGCCACGGCGATGACGCGGGCATCGTCACCGAAGCGGCCGACGAGCTGGAAGGAGACCGGCAGGCCACGCGGGCCTCGCATCAGCGGCACGGTCAGGCAGGGCGTGCCGAGCAGCGTCCAGAGCCGGTTGAACTTGGAATCGCCGGTCGAGGCGAGCGTCTCCGGCGCCTCGCCCGGCGCGGCATAGGTCAGGACGAGATCGACCTCACCGAACCAGCGCTCGGCCGTATGCCGGCCGCGCCGGGCAGTGCCGCGGGCCGCGTCGTAATCGTCAGGCGTAGTGGCGCGAGCTTCGTCGAGATAGGCCCGCAGCTTCGGCGGCAGGTCTTCGCGATGATTGGCGTATTCCCAGGCGAGCGCCTGCGTTGCCTCCCAGTTCTGCAGGGGACCATGAGCCTGGAAGGTCTCGGCGAGCTCGGCCGGCGTCGCGATATCCAGAACGGTCGCACCGCCCCTGCGGGCGAAATCGGCGATGCGTTGCAGCGCCCCCTCGCAGGACGGCTCCGGCCGGTCGGTGAACTCCTGTCGGCAGAGCCCGAGCCTGAGCCCATCGAGTTTGGCTTCGGATGCGTCGAGATCGGGCCGGCCGGTCAGCGCTGCCAGCGCAAAACCGAGATCGTCGGCGCTGGCGGCCATCAGGCCGAGCGTGTCGAGTGACCAGGAGAAGGGCTTCACCCCGACCGTCGGCAGCAGGCCATAGGACGGCTTGATCGCCGCGACGCCGCAATAGGCGGCCGGACGGATCACCGAGCCGCCGGTCTGGGTACCGATCGCGAGCGGCACGAGGCTGGCGGCGACAGCCGCTGCCGAGCCTGCAGAGGAGCCGCCGGGACTTGCCGAGGGATCGTGCGGATTGCGGGTCGGGGCGGGATCGAGGAAGGCGAAGGCGGTAGTCTGCGTCTTGCCGGCGACGGTCGCACCGGCTGCCTTGAGCGCCATCACGATCGGCGCATCGGCCCTGGGCTGGTTGCCGTCATAGATCGCAGCGCCCATGCCGGTCGGCAGATCGGCGGTGTCGATGATATCCTTGACCCCGACGGCGATGCCGGAGAGCGGCCCCTCGCCTGCCTTAAGAGTTTCAGGGCGGGCTGCAAAGGCGCGCAGGTCGCCATCGCGCTCGTCGATTCGTCGCTCGCTGTCGGCAAGGGCAGCCTGGGCGGAAATCGCGCCATTGGCGACGCGGCGAGCGATATCGCGAACCGAAAGCATGGATCTGTTCCTGGAATCCCGCAGCGGGGCCGCCGATGCAGCCATGCTGGCACAGGCCAAGTGCCGAAAGGAAGCCGGGAACGTCCCCCCGCAGACGGGGTATGCAGCCGGTGCGCCGCTGAAGCGCGCGGCTCAGTAGGTCGCGCGACCGCCGGAGAGGTCGAAGATGCCGCCGGTCGAGAAGGAGCAGTCGTCGCTGGAGAGCCAAAGCACCAGCCGCGCCACCTCCGCCACCTCGACGAAGCGCCCCATCGGGATGCGCGACATGATGTCGGCGCGCCGCTCGGCCGAAATCTCCTTCGCCATCGCCGTCTCGGCGGCGGCGGGCGTCACCGCTGTGACGACGATGCCCTCCTTCGCCGTTTCCTTGGCGACGCTCTTGGTCAGCGCGATCAAGCCTGCCTTCGAGGCGGAATAGGCAGCGGCCATCGCCATGCCTTCCTTGCCCTGGATCGAGGCGATGTTGACGACATGGCCGCGCAGCGGATGACCATCCGGCGAGCGCCGGGGCTCCTGTCTCAGCATCCGGCCGACGACCGCCCGCGTCACCAGATAGGCGCCGAACAGATTGACCTGCAGCACGCGCTGGAAGTTGTCGGGCGTCGTCTCCCAGATCGGCCTGACTTCGCCGAGCACGCCGGCATTGTTGACCAGGATGTCGATGCGGCCATGGGCGGAGATCACAGCATCGGCCGCCGCATCGACCGCGTGCAGGTCGCGAATGTCGAGCTGACGCTGGCTCGCCCGGCGCCCCAGCTCGGCAATGGCCTGCGCCAGGCTGTCTCCATCCTGGTCCCAGAGGGTGACACTGGCGCCGGCCTCGATCAGCGCGTGGGCGATGCCACGGCCGAGTCCGCCGGCACCGCCGGTGACGACCGCATGGCGGCCGGAGAGATCATAGCGCGTGCTCATCAGCCGGCGCTCCAGGCGGTCTTGGTCCGGGTGATCTGATGGCGGTAGAGGCCGAGCGAGAACGGCCCTTCGCCGCCGAGGGCCTGCAACTCCTCGGCCGATAGGGATTCGCGCGCCAGCGCGATGAATTCGGCCTCGTCGCCCCAGCCCTCGAGCAGCAGCACCGAGCGCGGCACGGCATTGTCGACGCCGCGCGCCTTCTGCTCGGCAGTGGCGACGCCACTCGCTTGCGCATCCGCAGTCAGCAGGTGGACGCCGGCGACGCCACGCGTGGCGAGCAGGTCCGGCACGAGCCCGCGCAGCAAGGCCGCCTTGTGGGCGGAGGCGATGTTGTCGGGCACGTCATAGCGCAAGGTCGCGATCAGCCCACCCTGAGCCGGACCGCTGGTGTGGGAGACGCGGCAGATCGCGCGTGCCACCGAGCGGAAATGCTTCACCGCCGAGAAGGTCCAGGGCGTCGGCGCGTTGACCCTCGTCGTATAGTCCTGCCCCTTCAGCACCTCGACGCTCTGCGCTTCGTACAGGTTGAAGAATTCGAGGTCGGCGTCGATCGCGACATAGCGGCGACCGCGCAGGAAGCCGGGGATGCCGACCCGCTCAGGCATGTGCTCCTCGCCATGCCAGGCATAGAACTCCGCCCTGCCCTCCGGCGCAATGTCGTGCCAGATCGCGACCGCTCCCTCACCTGCCAGGCTCATCGTCCCCTCCACCGGGCTCGTCTTGCGGGGCGCGTTGACTTGGCCTCGCCTCCTCTCTATACGAAAATGAAATCCAAATTGGAAATGATTTCCAATTTTAATCAGAGCAAGGGCGGGAACGGGTGACGATCGCGGCGGTCGAGCGCGCATTCAAGCTGCTGGAGGCGCTGGCCGACGAGGCCGACGGCGCCGACCTGACCGTGCTCGCCGAGCGGCTCGACCTGCCGGTCAGCGCGACCCACAGGCTGCTGGCGACGCTGGGCGAGCGCGGCTTCGTCACGCAGGACCCGCAATCGGGCGCCTACGGACTGACCCTGAAGCTGTCGCAGCTCGCCTTCCGCAATCTCGACCTGCGCGGCCTGCCCGATGCCGGCCAGATCGTGCTGGACGGTCTCGCCCGCGCCACCCGCGAATATTGCCGCCTCGCCGTGATCGAGGGCGAGAGCCTGACCTGGATCGCCCGCGCACAAGGAGCGACCGCCGGTCTGCGCTACGAGCCGCCGATGGGGATGGGGCCTGTTCTGCATGCGACCGCAACGGGCAAGGCCTGGCTCGCCTCGCTGCCGGAGCAGGAGGCGCTGCGCATCGTCTGCGCGCGTGGCTTCGACGGTGAGGGACGCACCGGCCCGAACGCGCTCGGCGATGTCGATGCCTTGAGGCAGCATCTCGGCGAGACCCGCAGCCGCGGCTACGCGCTGGCGGTCGAGGAGGGTGAGATCGGCACCGTCGCGATGGCGACAACCTTCCGGGCCGGGCCGGATCCGAGCGCGCCGGTCGCCGGCACACTCAGCGTCGCCGGGCCGCTGCCGCGCATGCACGAGGTGCGCCGCAGCGAGATCGCGACGGCGCTCGCCACGGCCGCAACGGAGATGGCAACCATCTGGCCGCTCAGGCGGCGGCAGATCGGCGCCCTCCCCGCCGTTTCGACCGAGGCAGCCTTGCGCGTGCTGCCGACAGAGACATCAGCATGAGCAGCGACAGCGCCACCACGGCTACCACGCCACAGGCTCCCGGCAAGGCCGCCGCCTGGGCCTCGGCGATCGCCTGGCCGCTGGCGAGCTTCGCCGTGCTGCTGATCGCCTGGCAGTTGCTGGTGCCGATGGCCGGCATCCCCGAATACATCCTCCCCGTTCCGAGCGCCTTCTTCGAGCGCCTGTGGATCGATCGCGCCGACATCTTCCGGCATACGCTGGTGACGGCGAACGAGATCGTGCTCGGCTTCCTGATGGCGGCGGTGATCTCGATCCCGCTCGGCTATGTCATCGTCTCGGTGAAGCTGCTGGAGAAGGCGATCTATCCGGTGATCGTCTTTTTCCAGCTCGTACCGAAGATCGCGATCGCGCCACTCTTCGTCGTCTGGTTCGGCTTCGGCCTGTTCCCGAAGGTGCTGCTGACCTTCCTGCTCTGCTTCTTCCCGACGCTGGTCGCGAGCATGACGGGCTTCCGCGCCCTGGACGAGCGGGTGCTCTATCTGACCCGTTCGATGGGCGCGTCCGCCTGGCAGACCTTCCGCTATGTCCGGGTGCCGGCGGCGCTGGCCTATATCTTCTCGGGCCTCAAGGTCTCGGCCGTGTTCGCGGCGACGGGCGCGATCGTCGGCGAATTCGTCGGCGCCAATGCCGGCCTCGGCTACCTGCTTCTGCGCGGCACGAGCTTCCTCGACATGCCGCTGATCTTTGCCTGCCTGGTGGCGCTGTCGGCCGTCGGCATCCTGTTCAGCTACCTCGTCGACTGGCTCGAAGTGCTGCTGATGCCCTGGCAGCGCAAGGGCTGATCCGATCGTCATCCAGCCGGAGCCAACCGGCATCTTAGGGAGGAGACAATCATGAACCGCAGAACGTTGCTGACCAGCGCAGCCATCCTCGCCCTGAGCAGCGGCATCGCCTTCGCCCAAACCGGCAAGCCGATGAAGATCACGCTGAACTTCCTCGCCGCCGCGCCCAATGCCGGCTTCATGATGGCCAAGCAGATGGGCCTCTACGAGAAGGCCGGCATCAACCTGACGATCGAGGAAGGCAAGGGCTCGGGCACCACCGCGCAGATGGTCGCCACAGGACAGACCGATGTCGGCTTCGCCGATGCGCCAGCGGCGATGCAATTGCGGACGAAGGGCGCGCCGGTGAAGATCGTCGCGCCGGTGCTGCAGACCAATGGCTTTGCCATCATCGCGCTGGAGGAGAGCGGCATCGCCTCGCCGAAGGACCTCGTCGGCAAGAAGCTCGCGGTTCAGCCCGGCACGGCCCAGACGACGCTGCTCGACGCGATCCTCGCCAGCAACGGCATCGACAAGGGCAAGGTCGACGTCATCAACATCGATCCCGGCGCCTTCGTCGGCGCGCTGCTTGAGAAGAAGGTCGACGCCATCCTCGGCGGCGCCGATTTCCACTCGGTGCAGATCCGCGAACGCGGCTTCAAGGTCCGCGACATCTTCTACCGCGATGTCGGCGTGCCCACCGTCGGGCTCTCGATCATCGCCCGCGACGACAAGATCAAGGCCGATGCCGAGCTCTACAAGAAGTTCATCGAGGCGAGCCTCCAGGGTTGGGACGCCGCCCGCAAGAACCCGGACGCGGCGGCCGATGCCGTCGTCGCGCAATTCCCCTCGGTGAAGAAGGCGCAGGTGCTGGCGCAGTTCGACGTCGTCAACAAGCTGCTCTGCGCACCCGGCGCGACCTCGCTCGGCAAGGTCCCGGAGAAGAACTGGAGCGTGAGCTTCGACCTGCTGACGCAGTATCTCGGCCTGCCCAAGGACAAGCCGATCAGCGACTACTACACGACCGAGCTGCTGCCGGCCTCGGCGCCGGCCTGCTCGTGAGCGCGACGGCCGCCAGCGCCGCCTCGATCCAGGGGCGCGGCATCGTCAAGACCTTCGGCAGCTTCACGGCCGTCGATGGCCTGACGCTCGACATCCGAAGCGGCGAATTCGTCAGCCTGATCGGCCCGTCCGGCTGCGGCAAGAGCACCTTCATGCTGATGGCGGCCGGGCTGATCCCGACCAGCGGCGGCGAATTGCTGGTCAACGGCAAGCCGCTCACCGAGCCGCTGACCGATATCGGCATCGTCTTCCAGGACCACCTGCTGCTGGAATTTCGAACAGCACTTGAAAACGTCATGCTGCAGGCCGAAATCCGCGGCCTGCCGCTGGCGCCGGCCAGGGAACGGGCGCTCGAGCTTTTCGCCAAGCTCGGCATCAGCCATGCGGCCGACCGCTATCCGAAGCAGCTCTCCGGCGGCATGCGCCAGCGCGTCTCGATCGCACGCGCGCTGATCCACAACCCGTCGGTGCTGATGATGGACGAGCCCTTCGGGGCGCTCGATGCGATCACCCGCACGCAGATCCGCCACGATCTCGAAATGCTCTGGCTGGAGACGGCCAAGACGGTGGTCTTCATTACTCATTCGATCGAAGAGGCGATCGGCCTCTCCGACCGGGTGCTGGTGATGTCGCCGACGCCCGGGCGGGTCGTCGACGAGATCAAGATCGAACTGCCGCGGCCACGCCCGGCCCATCTCGGCGACTATCCGAGCTTCAACGCCTATGCAGATCGCATCCATGATGCGTTCCGGCGGTTCGGCGTGATCAAGTATTGAAGTGCAGCACCCACGTGCGGCCCGCTACTCCGCCGTCATGCTCGCCCTTGTGGCGAGCATCCACGTCTTGAGCACGGCATGCGCTGAAGTAAGACGTGGATGGTCGGGACAAGCCCGACCATGACGGACGATGCGAGCCTCAGCCCGGCCGCTTCGGGATCTCCAGCCCGCGCTGCACCGCCGGACGCGCAAGTCCACGCTCCAGCCATTTCGGGACGAGCTTGAGCTTGTCGTACTCGACCAGTTCGCCGGCGCCGTAGAAGCCGACGATATTGCGGACCCAGCCGAGCGTCGCGATGTCGGCGATGGTGTACTCGTCGCCCATCAGCCAGTCGCCCCCGGCAAGCCTCGTCTCGAGCACGCCGAGCAGTCGCTTGCTCTCATTGGCGTAGCGGTCGCGCGGGCGCTTGTCCTCGTATTCGCGGCCGGCGAACTTATGGAAGAAGCCGACCTGGCCGAACATCGGGCCGATCGCCGCCATCTGGAAGAAGACCCATTGCAGGGTCTCATAACGGCGGGCCGGATCGACGGGGAGGAACTTGCCGGCCTTGTCGGCGAGATAGACCAGGATCGCGCCAGATTCGAACAGGCCGAACGGCTTTCCGCCGGGGCCATTGGGATCGATGATCGCGGGAATCTTGCCGTTCGGGTTGAGCGAGAGGAATTCCGGCGTCCAGCTCTCGTTCTTGCCGATGTCGATCAGGTGCGGCTCATAGGAGATGCCGGTCTCCTCCAGCATGATCGAGACCTTCACGCCATTGGGCGTCGGGAGCGAATAGAGCTGGAGCCGGTCGGGATGCTGGGCCGGCCAGCGCTGCGTGATCGGAAAAGCGGAAAGATCAGGCATCTCAGGGATATCCTCGGATGGCGGGACGCCGGCGGCGCAAGGGCCATGACGTTGCGCGGCAGATTGCTGCGGCCGGAAGCACGGCGCAACCGCTTCGTCCTTGCAGGATCGCCCAATCGCCAAGGCAATTCCGAAATGCAGAGGTTAAGATTCGCATCGACGAAAAAGCGCTGCGTTAACCACCGCTTAACGCCATCGGCAAAGTTAATCGCGCCGTGGCTTCCAGGACGCAGCCGGTCAACAAACCGTTCACCCAACGCCTCGCATTTGATCTGTCATGCGTCGCGTTCATCTCACTCTCCTCGCGCTCGGCGTCATCGGCGCCGGCCTTGCCGGCTGCGGCAAGTTCCAGAAGCCGCAGCGCGCGCCCTGGCGTGACCAGGCTGAAGCCCAGTGCCTGTCCTCGGGCCAGGTGCAGCTCTCCGCCTATGTCAGCCTGCGCGGCAAGGCGATCGATGGCCCCGGCACCTGCGGCATGGAGAAGCCGCTCAAGGTCGCGGCCTTCGCCAATGGCAGCGTCGCGCTGACCAGCAATGCGACCCTGGCCTGCCCGGTGGTTGCCACCACCGACAAATGGTTCACCGAGGTGGTGCAGCCGGCAGCGATGAATGTGCTCGGCGCGCAGGTGATCGAGATCCGCGCCGGCTCCTATTCCTGCCGCGCCATGAACAACGGCACCGGCACGAGCCGCACCTCCGAGCATGCCTTCGGCAATGCCGTCGACGTCTTTTCCTTCCGGCTGAACGACAACCGCGTCGTCACCGTGAAGGATGGCTGGCGCGGCGCGCCCGAGGAACAAGCCTTCCTGCGCGAGATCTTCGTTGGTGCCTGCGAGCATTTCTCGACCGTGCTCGGCCCCGGCGCCGATCCGATGCACTACGACCATTTCCATATCGACCTGGCGCGCCACTCCAAGGGCCGGCACATCTGCAAGCCGGTGATCAAGTACGAGCCCAACTACAACCTGCCGCCGCCGGACCCGGCGCGGCCGGATCGGATGGCGCTGCAACAGCAGCAACAGGATACGCGCCAGAGCCTGCCGCCGCCGATGGTGGCGGGCGGATCGGGTGGCCTGCTGCGCCAGCCGAGCGGCGGCCTGCGTCCACCCGGCGCGGTCAGCGGCGGCTATCCGGTCGCGCACCAGCAGCATGGCGGGCTCGACGGCCAGCGGCGCTATATCGAGGAGGAGGCGCCGCAGATGAGCCAGCGCTACCAGCCGCAGCCGACGCCGAGCGAGATGCGCGGACCGCTGCAGCTGCCGGGCTCGACGCCACCGACGGAGGAGCTGATCGTCGGCGACGAGGAAGGCAACGGCATCATCGACAGCGCCCAGCCGGGCGAGGAGCCGCCGATCAATCCGCGCAACGACCCCTTCGCCTACCGGCCGCAGGGCCAGCAGACCGGATCGATCCGGCGGTGAGACTGACGCGGCGACCTGCCATGCGGGTCGCCGCAATCACCCCGCCTCTCAGACCTTGGCAACCTCGCGAGCGGCTTCGTCGATCAGGGCGGCCACCTCGCCTGCCCGCGAGGCCAGGGAGGCGTGGCTGGCATCGAGTGTCAGGATGCGGCGCGGCTTCATCCGCTCGGCCATGCGATACTGGTTGTCCGGATGGATCATCCGATCGTCGGTGGAGAGCTGATACCAGCTCGGCTTCGCCTTCCAGGCTGGTGCCGTGATCGTATCACCGAAGGTCGACGCCAGCGGCGCCTTCTGCGCCACGGCCATGGCGAGCGCCTCGTCGGCGGTCAGGTCCTGGCAGAAGCTCTCGTGGAACTTGTCGTAGTTGATCCAGAGATAGCCGTCGCTGTCGGGAGAAAGATTGGCGATCGCCGCCGGCGGCGTCGCCTGGCTGATGCCGCCCGGGCTCTCGCCCGCATCCGGTGCGAAGGCGGCGATGTAGACGAGACCTGCGACATTCGGCAGGTCGCCGGCTTCAGTGATGACGGCACCGCCATAGGAGTGGCCAACCAGCAGCACCGGCCCCGCCTGCTGCTTCACCATCTTGCGCGTGCGCTCGGCATCGTCGACGAGCGAGGTCAGCGGCATCTCGACCGCACGGAGCTCGGAATGGCCCTTCCGGGCCAGCTCGACGATGACCTTGCTCCAGTGAGCGGCTCCGCCCCAGAAGCCATGAACGAGAACGATGGTCGGCTTGGCACTCATCGCGTCCTCCACTGATCAGCGACGCGGCCTCGCAAAATGCGGAACCTCGCGCGCTGTCAGGTTAGGACGCGAAAACGGAAGAAGCGACCGCCGATCCGCGCCCCTTAGCGCGACACCAGCACCTGTCGGCACTCGGCCGGAAGTGCGTCGAGCGACATGGGCGGCTTGGGCTTCGGCTTCGGGCCCGGCTTCGGCTTGGGCGGATTGAAGATCGCCTGATACTGCTTCTCGACCCAGCCATCGAGTTCCGCGCCGCAGCCATCGCCGAAATTGGGCGGTTCCTGGCCCTGGCAGCCCTCCATGCCGGGCGGGCAGCTCAGCCGGATATGGAAGTGGTAGTTGTGGCCCCAGATCGGCCGGACCTTGCCCAGCCAGGCCTTGTCCGAGCCGGCCTCGCGGCAGAGCGCGACCTTGAGCGCCGGATTGACGAAGATGCGCTCAACCTTGGGCTCGCTCGCCGCCGCCTTGATCAGCCGGGTATGCGCCGGCGTCCAGTTCTTCGGATTGACGTCGCGCCAGTCGGAGCGAGCCATGTTGACCGCCGACATGTTCTCGCGGTCGTCGCTGTCGAGCCGCTTCCTCGGCATCGGCGTCAGCCAGATATCGGCATCGAGCCCGATCTGGTGCGAGGCGTGGCCGGTCAGCATCGGCCCGCCGCGCGGCTGCGAGATGTCGCCGACCAGGAGGCCAGGCCAGCCGGTGATCTTCGGCACCTCGCGAGCGAAATGCTCGAGGAAGGAGATCAGCTCGGGGTGGCCCCAGTTGCGGTTGCGGGCGAGGCGCATGACCTGCCAGTTCTCGCCATCGACCGGCAGCGCCGTCGCGCCGGCCAGGCAGCCGCGGGCATAGGAGCCGATCGAGCGCGCCCTCAAGGCGGCCGGCGTGGTCTTCTGGCCGAACAGGGCACGGGCTGCATCCGGGTACGCCGCGATATTGGCAGCGCGGGTCTTCGCCTCCGCCTCGCCGGTGGACTGGGCGCGCGCAGCTCCCGTGATCATGAGCAACGGCAGGAGAATCAGGGGGGCGAAGCGACGAAGCGTTTGCATGGCGGCAGAATCGCAGGCCGCTCGCGCCGAGGTCAAGCCACTGCCCGCTCAATGGGCTGGACAGGGCGCATGGGAGGCGGCAGCGTCTTCACTGCCGAAAAACGGGCGGCAAGCCCACCGGCGAACGTATCTGGAGGAGACATCCGACGATGAGCCGTTTCACACTCGACCGCCGCGCCTTGCTCGGCGGCCTCGGCGCCGCGCTCGCCTTGCCCGCGGCTGGCCGCGCACAGGGCGCCTGGCCGCAAGGGCGCACGCCCAAACTGGTCGTGCCGTTCACGCCCGGCGGCGCCACCGATATCCTCGGACGGCTGGTTGCCGACAAGGTCGGCCAGGCGCTCGGCGCGACCTTCGTGGTCGAGAACCGGGCGGGTGCCGGCGGCAATATCGGCGTCGAGGCGGTGGCGCGGTCCGAGCCGAACGGTGACACCCTGCTGATCGTCTCAGTCGGCCTCGTCGCCAATCCGGCGCTCTACGCCAAGGTCAACTACGACCCGCTGACTGATTTCGCTCCGATCACCATGGTCGCGCTGGTGCCGAACCTGCTCGTCGTCAGCCCGACGCTGAAGGTCAAGGACACAGCCGAGCTGATCGCCTATGGCAAGGCCAATCCCGGCAAGCTGACCTATGCCTCCTCCGGTGTCGGCACCTCGATCCACCTCGCCGGCGAACTCTTCCAGAAGCTGACCGGCATCAAGATGGTGCATGTGCCCTATCGCGGCTCGGCGCAGGCGATGCAGGACCTGATCGGCGGGCGCGTCGACCTGATGTTCGACAACATCACCGCCGCCCTGCCCCAAGTCCGCGCCGGCACGGTGCGCGGCTTCGGCGTCACCACCGCGCAGCGTGCACCGACCGCCTCCGATTTTCCGCCGATCAACGACCTTGTGCCGGGCTTCGACGTCTCCTCCTGGTTCGCCCTGTTCGCGCCGGCGAAGACGCCACAAGCGATCGTCGACCGGATGCAGGCCGAGACCAAGGCCGCGATCGCCGACCCCGTGGTGCGCGGCAAGATGGACCAGCTCGCTGCCCAGCCGGTCGGCAACACACCGGCCGAGCTCGCCGCCTTCGTTCGTGCCGAGCAGACGAAATGGGTCGGCCTGATCCGCGAGGTCGGCATCAAGGCGGAGTAGCACGGGAACCTACGGTTCGCGCCCGACGTTCTTCCAACGCTCGCTCGCCGACAACTGACGAGGCGGGCGGACGGAAGAAGGGGCGCGAACCATGTCCACACTCCTCATCATCATCCTGCTCGTCATCCTGCTCGGCGGCGGCGGGTATTATGGCCATCGAAGCTATGGCGGAGCCGGCCTCGGCGGTGTTGTCGGCCTGGTCCTGACCATCGTGATCGTGCTGTGGCTGCTCGGGGCCCTAGGCGGCCCGGCCGTCAGGGTCTGACGACGCGCTTCAGTTCGCCAGCTTCCAGACCAGCATGGCGGCAGCGAGATCCTCGAGCGCGGTGCCGACTGACTTGAACAAGGTGACGTCGTCGCGCTCGGCGGCGGCGTCATATTCGCCGCGACAGAGACCGGCCAGAGTGCCGGAAACCTGCTCCGCCGTGTAGGTCCCCGCCTTGATCGCGACGGCAACGTCGCCGCCCTCATGCAGCGCGGCTTGCGTATCGACGAAGACATGGGCGCGTTGCAGCGCCTCGTCATCGGCCTCGCGCATCGACAGGTTGAAGGCGCCTACCAGATCGAGATGGGCAGTACGTTTCAGCCAGCGGCCCTGGATCAGCGGCTCGCGCGACAGCGTCGCGCAGGAGATGAGGTCGGCCTGACGCGCCTCGGCTTCCAGATTGTCCGCGACGCGCGCTTCGATGCCGTCGCGTGACAGCTCGGCCACGACCTCGGCGGCAGCCTCGGGTCGCCGAGCCCAGATCGCGATGTCCTCGAAATGGCGGACGCTGCGATGCGCCTTGACCAGGAAGGTCGAAAGTGCACCGGCGCCGACCATCAGCATCCGCTTGGTGTCAGGGCGCTCCAGCATGCGCGAGGCGAGCGCGGAGGCCGCTGCAGTGCGCCACAACGTCAGACGCGCGCCATCCAGCGCTGCGAGCGGCGCACCACTCGCTCCGTCCATCAAAAGATAGCTGCCCATCACGCTCGGCAGGCTCACCGCGGCATTGCCAGGGAATACCGTGACGACCTTGGTGCCGAGGAAGGCTGGCTTTTCCTCCGGCGCCGTCCAGGCCGGCATCAGCAGGAGAGTCGCGGCCGCATCCGGGCGTTCGACCTCATGGTGATGACGCACCGGCGTGACGATGCCGCCGCGGAAGGCTTCGGCGAGCGCATCGACCAAAGCGGGGAAATTCAGCAGGCCGTCGATCTCGGCGGCGGAGAAGAAGCGCATGATGGTGGCTTCAGACGCGGCTGGTCAGCGCCGGCAGCGCCGAATCCGGCACGGCGGCGCGCAGCGACTGCGCCTCGCCACGCAGCTTGTCGGCCTCGCGACGATTGACCCGCGCCGCCTTGCGATGCTTGCCCTGCGCCAGCCAGGAGGCGAAGCCGCCGATCAGGATGCCGACGGCGATGGCGGCGAGGATCACGGCAAAGAGCGGCAGGTCGAGCGCGAAGGCCGGCGCATCGCGGCTGATCGGATCGAACGAGACCCGGACCGGGGCGCGGTTCGCCACCGAGAACAGCACCACGATCAGCGCCACCGGAACGAGCACCAGCGCCTTGAAGAAAGCCTTCATCCCGCTCTCCTCCAACCCATCTCAGGCCTTGCCGTTCAGCCGCATGCGCAGCTCCTTGCCGGTCTTGAAGACCGGCACGAACTTCTGGTCGACCTTGACGGAATCGCCGGTGCGCGGATTGCGGCCGACCCGGGCGGCACGCTCCTTGGTCGAGAAGGCGCCGAAGCCGCGCAGCTCGACCCGGTCGCCACGCGCGAGCGCCTTGACGACCTCGTCGAGGATCGAGCCGACGATGTTCTCGATATCGCGCTGGTAGAGATGGGTGTTGCGCTCGGCGATGCGCTGGACGAGTTCTGATTTTATCATGGGTGCAATATAACCGCTTGTAACATCGTCACTTTTCGACGGCAGGCTGCCAGAGCGCCAAGGGCGCGTCAAGCCGCAGTCCAACCGGAGTTTCAGCAGCACGCGCGAGCAGGGCCGCGAGCTCCTCCAGGCCGGCGGCGCGCGCCATCGCTTCGCTTGCGCTCCACAGGCCATAGGAGGAGGATTCGCTGCGGCGGCGCCAGTCGCGCACGGGCAGATCTTTGCCGACACCCTTCTCGCGCTCGAGCCAGGCGATCGCCTCCTGCTCGCTGCCGACCTCGTCGATGAGCTTGAGCTTGATCGCCTGGCGGCCGGAATGGACGCGGCCGTCGGACACTGCGGCGATCTCGGGGTCGGCGAGCTTGCGGCGTTCGCCGACCAGCCGCTTGAACCAGTCGTAATTGTCGGCGATCACGCGAGCAGTCTCGGCGGCCGCCTCCGGCGAAGTCGGCTCGAGGCCGCTCGGCGCCGCCTTGAGCGGGCTCGAGCGTGTGATCTCGAACTTGACGCCGATCGTGTCGAGAAGCCGGGCGACATTGGGAATCTGGGCGATCACGCCGATCGAGCCGACTATCGAAGTCTGGCGTGCGACGATGCGCTCGCTGCCGAGCGCGACGATATAGCCGCCGGAGGCGGCCATGCCGTCGACCACCGCGATGACGGGCTTCTTGGCGGCAAGACGGCGGACCGCATCATAGACGGCTTCGGAGCCGGTCACAGTGCCGCCCGGGCTGTCGATGCTGAGCAGCACGGCGCTGGCGCGGCTTTCCTCCAGCGACTTGATCAGCTCGAGCGTGCGGCGATCGCCGGAGATAAAGCCGGAAATGGTGACGCGCGCGATATGCGCCTGGGCGGTGCTGCCCGGCAGGCGCCCGCTCCAGACGAGCGCGCCGGCGACGACCATGACGACGACGCCGGCAAGCGCGAGCAACCGCCAGAGCGAAAGCTTGCGCCGCAAGCTGCGACGATCGGCGAGCAGATCGGCATCGGACGACATTGTCGGCGGCTCCGGTTGGCGGGGCCTGTGATGTAGCCCCGCGGTACCAGACGGGCAAGACGGCAGTTGTCGCGTCGGCAGCCGCGGCGGCCGCGGCACGATCGTTCAAGACATGACGATGGCAGGCACCGAACATGCCGATCCCTTGATCGGAGCCCCATCGAGATGCCCGAAAACACCTATCGCGCCATCAACTTCGCCGAGAAGCTCGGCCACATTCACGAGCAATGGCAGCCGCGCGTCATGGCCGAGCTCAACGATTATCAGATCAAGATCGTCAAGATCGAAGGCGACTTCATCTGGCACGATCATCCCGAGACCGACGAAGCCTTCCTCGTGATCGAGGGCTCGCTGCGGATCGACTTCCGCGACGGTTCGGTCACCGTCGGCCCCGGCGAGATGTTCGTCGTGCCCAAGGGCAAGGAGCACAAGCCTTTCGCCGAAAAGGAGGTCTGCATGCTGCTGATCGAGCCGCGCGGCACGCTCAACACCGGCCACGAGGGCGGCGCGCGGACGGCGCAGAACGATCTCTGGGTCTGAGCGGCCTTCAGGCCGCGGCGAGCGCCCGCTGCCGGTCGAGCGCGAGCAGGGCAAGGCCGCTCGCGACCGAGCGGAAGGCGTCGCCGATATGGATGCGCTGCGGGCTGAAGCGCCGGTCGAACAAGGCGCGCACCGCCGGCACATAGGAGGTGCCGCCGGTCATGAACACCGCCTCGATCTTGTCGCCGGCGACGCCGGCGGTGGCCAGCGCCTCGTCGAGAGCGCCTTCAATCGCCGCGACATCCTCGGCGATCCAGCGGTCGAACAGGGCCCGCGTCACGGTGCGGTCGATGCGCACGCCCATCTGGTCGAAGCTGAGCTGCGCCTCCTCCTGCGAGGAGAGCGCGATCTTGGTCGCCGAGACGGCACGATAGAGCTCGTAGCCGAGATCGTATTCGATCACCGTCATCAGATCCTCGAGCCTGCCGGGCTCGACTGCGTCGCGGATCAGCGCCTTGAGCTCGGTCATCGTCTCCCGGCTCTTCATCAGCGAGAGCCGGTGCCATTGCGCGAAGGCGGCGTGGTAATGCGCCGGGATCGGCAGGCGCTTGCCGAAGGAGAGATAGTCCGAGCCCTTGCCGAGCAGCGGCGAGACCGCGTGCTCGATGATGCGGTAGTCGAAGGTGTCGCCGGCGATACCGACACCGGCATGGGAGAGCGGCACGGCCTGCAAGGTCCCATTGCCACCGGGCTCGAAGCGCATCACCGAGAAGTCGCTGGTGCCGCCGCCGAAGTCTGCGACCAGCATGGTCTGCGGCGTCTTGAGATCGCGTGCGTACCAGTAGGCGGCGCCGAGCGGCTCATAGGCGAAATCGACCTTGCTCATGCCGGCCTTGCCATAGGCGGCCGAGAGGCGCGAGAGCGCCAGCGTCTCGTCGGGCCGGTCGCCGGCGAAGACGACGGGGCGGCCGGAGAGGACGCTGCGCTCGCCGAGGTCGTCCAGCCCGGCGGAGAGGTCGCTCAGGAAGACTGCGATCAGATCCTCCAGCCGAAAGAGCTTGCCGAACAGGCGCGTCTCCTGGAAGGCGCGGCTCGACAGATGCGTCTTCAGCGATTGCAGGAAGCGGTGCTCGGTGGTCATGCCGAGCGCCATGTCGAGTGCGTCGGGGCCGCTGACATGGGTGACATGGGCGTGGGGCGGGCGGCCCTCGCGCCAGAACATCAGCGCCGAGCGATAGGCGTCGACGGCGCCCTGCCTGGTGGCGAAGCTGCGGGTCGTCACCGAACCATCAGGACGTGCGAGCGCGACCACGCTGTTCGTGGTGCCGAAATCGATCCCGATCGCTGCGTCCTGCATCTTTACCTCCTTCAGCCGAAACAAAAGCCCGCGCGGATTTCTCCGCGCGGGCCGATGGATTGGTCAGGCCGCGAGATGCGGCCTGATGATCACTTCTTGTCGGTCGTCGCCTTCTTGAGGGCGGCGCCGAGGATGTCGCCGAGCGAAGCACCCGAGTCGGCCGAGCCGTAGGTGGCCATCGCCTCGCGCTCCTCGGCCACTTCCAGGGCCTTGATCGAGACCTGGATCTTGCGGGCCTTCTTGTCGAAGAGGATGACGCGGGCGTCGACCTTCTCGCCGGCCGCGAAGCGCTCGGGGCGCTGCTCGGCACGGTCACGCGCGATTTCGGCGCGCTTGATGAAGGTTGTCATGTCCGTGCCGGAGATCTTGACGTCGAGACCACCGTCCTTGACGTCGATGATCTCGCAGGTCACGACCTGGCCCTTCTTGAACTCGCCGGCATCCACGAAGGGATCGCCGCCAAGCTGCTTCAAGCCGAGCGAGATGCGCTCCTTCTCGACGTCGACATCGAGGACGACCGCCTGGAGCATGTCGCCCTTCTTGTACTCCTCGATCACCTGCTCGCCCGGACGGTTCCAATCCAGGTCCGACAGATGGATCATGCCGTCGATGTCGCCCTCGAGGCCGAGGAACAGACCAAACTCTGTCTTGTTCTTGACCTCGCCCTCGACGACCGAACCAGCCGGATGCTGCTCGGCGAAGACTTCCCACGGGTTGCGCAGGGTCTGCTTGAGGCCGAGCGAGATGCGGCGCTTGACCTGATCGACCTCGAGGATCGCGACGTCGACTTCCTGCGAGGTCGAGACGATCTTGCCGGGGTGGACGTTCTTCTTGGTCCAGGACATCTCGGAGACGTGGATCAGGCCTTCGATGCCCGGCTCCACTTCGACGAACGCGCCGTAGTCCGTGATGTTGGTGACACGACCCTTGAGGCGCGTACCGACCGGATAACGAGCGGCGATGCCATCCCACGGATCGGCCAGCAGCTGCTTGATGCCGAGCGAGATGCGATGCGTCTCCTGGTTGATCTTGATGATCTTGACCTTGACCGTCTGGCCGATGGTCACGACCTCGGACGGATGGTTGACGCGGCGCCAGGCCATGTCGGTCACGTGCAGCAGGCCGTCAATGCCGCCGAGATCAACGAACGCACCGTATTCGGTGATGTTCTTGACGACGCCGTCGATGACCTGGCCCTCTTCGAGCGAGGCGACGAGCTCGGAACGAGCCTCGGCGCGAGTCTCTTCGAGCACGGTGCGGCGCGAGACGACGATGTTGCCGCGGCGACGATCCATCTTGAGGATCTCGAAGGGCTGCGGCTGACCCATCAGCGGGCCGACGTCGCGGATCGGGCGGATGTCCACCTGCGAACGCGGCAGGAAGGCGACGGCGCCGTCGAGATCGACGGTGTAGCCACCCTTGACCGTGTTGAAGATGTTGCCCATGACCTTCTCGCGGGCCTCGAACGCCTTCTCGAGCTTGACCCAGCTCTCTTCACGGCGGGCCTTGTCGCGCGAGATGACGGCTTCGCCGAGCGCGTTCTCGATCCGGTCGAGATAGACCTCGACCTCGTCGCCGACCTTGAGCTCCTCGTCCCGGCCCGGGCCGGTGAATTCCTTGAGGGCGACGCGACCTTCGGTCTTCAGACCGACGTCGATGATCGCCATGTCCTTCTCAATGGCAACGACCTTGCCCTTGATGACGGTACCTTCGAGGGCCTCGTTCCGGGTGAACGATTCCTCGAGCAGGGCGGCGAAATCCTCGCGACCCGCGCTATAGCTTTCGACAGCTGACATATGTGCTCCTGAACGCCGGCCGCGTATCCCGCGGATGTCCGGCCAAGACGCCGATTGGGTTGGTGCTGCACACCGGATCGATCCGCGCGGTGCTCCACTCGTGGAGCGAGCCATCCCATGGACGGCGGCGCCTGGCCGCAGGGGCCGATCCGCATCAAAAGGCCCGTTTTCCAAACACAAAACGGGAGCAGGCCGGTCGGCCGCCCCCGGCTGTGATCGATCACGGCCCTTCGGACGAGGCTGACCTAGCGATTATCAGCGCATTCCGCAAGCGGATTGCGGCTCACGGCCGAGGCAATCGCTTCGATTCGAGGAAACCTGGACCAGCAGCAGCTGAAATAGAATTCAGCTGCTTTCAAAGAACGCCGACAGGCCGGCACCATGAAAGTCCCCAATGCACGACGGCACGAACAAGCTCCAGAGGTGGCCTCGCAGCTTTTTGTCAGAACCCAAGGCCGCAGTGGGACCTATTTGATAGGCGGGGCACTCGTCCAGGTATCCTGGGCCTCGGCATCGCTCCATCGCGAGCCCGTGGGCATCATGGACATCCAGGTCTCGACGAGCTTGCCTCCTTCGGTCCGGTAGGATTGCATGCCCGCCTGCTGGCGCGGCTCGCCGGTCTCCAGATCAGACCATTTGAAGGCGAACCGAAACCACGCGCGGTTCCCCTTGAACGCGTGATCGTAGACGGTGACGCTGATGCCGGGGCGATCCTTGCGAAGTTGCGCAAGTTCGGCGGCATAGTCATCACGCGCGACGACCCGATCTCCATTATGGTCGTGCCTGATGTAATGTTCGCCTAGACAGCTGGGCACGAGGTCAAACTCCCCGTCGACCCACACCCGTTGCCAACGGTCGAACAGATCACTCGTAACTGTCTCTTCTGACATTGCTTTGGCGCCCCTTTGAAGTGAGGCGCAGCCTTACCCTGGGCGCCCGGCCATATCGTGACAGGAACAAGCCATCCAGAGCGAGCTTCACGTCGCCTTCTGATGCGTTTGGCTGACAGTTGAATCAGCTCCCCTTGTCATCCCCGAGAAGTCGCGCAGCAGTGCTGCCGCGAAAATGACGGCATGTGAAATTGGATTCGAAGCGATACCCTGGGCGCGTAATGCCGGTCGCGCATGCGTGGAGCGACCTTGCGAGCCGCCGGAAGGCTGCCGATCTTTCGCGACGAAGCCCGGCGCCAAGCCGGAGCGATGCAAGGGAAAAGCCCAATGTTCCCGCTTTCCATCCTCGACCTCGCCTTCATTGCCGAGGGGTCGACCGCAGCAGACGCCCTCCACAACAGCCGCGACCTCGCCCGCCATGCCGAAAGGCTCGGCTACACCCGCTTCTGGCTGGCCGAGCACCACAATATGACCGGCATCGCCAGCGCCGCGACCTCGGTCGCGATCGGCTACGTCGCCGAAGGCACCAAATCGATCCGCGTCGGGGCCGGCGGGATCATGCTGCCGAACCATTCGCCAATCGTGATCGCCGAGCAGTTCGGCACGCTGGAGACGCTCTATCCCGGCCGCATCGACCTCGGGCTCGGCCGTGCGCCCGGCACCGACCAGCGCACCTGGCGCGCGCTGCGGCGCGAGGCCGACGCGTCCGAGCGCTTCCCGCAGGACGTGCTGGAGTTGCAGGCGCTGCTCGGACCGTTGCAGCCGGATCAGGTGATCCAGGCCGTGCCGGGCACCAACACCAATGTCCCGCTCTGGATTCTCGGCTCCAGCCTGTTCGGCTCGCAGCTCGCCGCCGTGCTCGGCCTGCCCTACGCCTTCGCCTCGCATTTCTCGCCGGATGCGCTGATGGACGCGCTGGCCGTCTATCGCGAGCGCTTCCAGTCCTCGACCCAGCTCGACAGGCCCTACGCGATGGTCGGCTGCAACGTTGTCGTCGCCGAGACGGACGCCGAAGCGCATCACCTCTTCACTTCGGTGCAGCAGCGCTTCGCCGACATGCTGCGCGGCCGGCGTGGCCTGCTGCCGAAGCCGATCGACGACATCGAGACCTATTGGTCCGGCCCGGAGAAGGCGCAGGCGCAGCGCATGCTGGCCTGCTCCTTCGTCGGTTCGCGCGAGAGCGTGCGGGCGCAGTTGCAGGCCTTCATCGAGAAGACCAAGGCGGACGAGCTGATCGTCGCCTCGGCGATCTTCGACCATGCGGCCCGCAAGCGCTCCTACGAGCTGCTGGCAGAGATCCAGCCGGCACTGGGATTGGTGGCGGTCGCAGCCTGACCGAGCCGCCGCTCAGGAGCGGCGTTCATATTCGGCCGCGGTGAGATTTGCCCGCAGCCGAACCATCTCTTCGCGCAGATGGCGCTGCTCATCAGGAGCAAGGCCCGTCGCGCGCTGCATGCTGAGCCGGACCGCCCTGCCCCGCTCGCGAAGCGCGCGGCCCTGCGCCGTCAGATTAATGCGGACCTGTCGCTCGTCCCGCGGGTCGCGTTGGCGCGTCACCGCGCCCATCGCCTCCAGCCGCTTCAGCAGCGGCGTCAATGTGCTGGAATCGAGGAAGAGCTTTTCGCCGAGCTGGCCGACGGTCTGATCCGCCGTCTCATAAAGGGCGACCAACGCAATATATTGCGGATAGGTCAGCCGGAGTTCGTCGAGCAACGGCTTGTAGACGCGGTTGAAGGCGAGATTGGTCGAATAGACCGCAAAGCAGAGGAATTCGTCGAGCCCCGGCAGCCTGTCGGCCTCGCCCTGCTGCTCCGCCCGTCCTGTCTCACCAGCCATTGCACTCCTCCCGAAAAAGGATCGCTCACAGGTATTTGATGCGCGATTTGTTTTCAAGCGATTGAGTGAGGCGCCCCGATCATTTACTTGTCGAGCGATTGAATCGCTCAACAAGTAAATGATCGGAGTATCACATGGCCCGCATCGCTTCCTTGCCCGCCACGGCGACTGCCCAGAGCTCGGCAGAGCCCGCTTCGGCCGTGCGCCGCCTACTGGCTGCTGCAATGCTGGCCGCGACCGCGAGCTTTGCGATGACCTGCACCGCCTTCACTGGCCCGCGCAGCTACGGCCCCAGCCCGATCACCACATCGAATGCTCCGCCACGGCGCCCCGCAGCTCATCCCTGACGCCCCCCGAGGAGATGACATGATGAACTTCGCCCTCGCCTATCTCGCCGGCATCCTGACCATCGCCAGCCCCTGCATCCTGCCGGTCCTGCCCTTCGTGCTGACACGGACCGGCCAGCCGTTCCGGACCGGCACCTTGCCGATGCTGCTCGGCATGGCGTTGGCTTTCGCGGGAGTCGCGAGCCTTGCCGCCGTCGCCGGCAACTGGGCAATCGCGCTCAACAGCCATGGCCGCACCGTCGCGCTCGGCCTCGTCGCCCTGTTCGGGCTGGCCCTGCTGTTCCCGGCATTGGCGGCACGCCTCGCCGCGCCGTTGACCGCGCTCGGTGAGAAGCTGACGCGCGTAGCAGGAACGGCCGGCCGCACCGATCTGCGGCCGGTCTCCTCGGCTTTGCTCGGCATCGCCACGGGCCTGTTGTGGACGCCGTGCGCCGGGCCGGTGCTCGGCCTGATCCTCGCCGGCGCCGCTCTCGGCGGGCCGGGCCTGACCACCGCGCTCCTGCTCTTCGCCTATGCCGCCGGCGCGGCGACGGCGCTGGCTGCCGTTCTCCTGCTGGGCAATCGGCTGCTGGCGTGGGCCCGGCGCCCCGCCGCTCTCCTCGAACCCGTGAGGCGCGGCCTTGGTCTCGCCGTGGTCGCAAGCAGTGTCGCAATCGCCTTCGGCATCGACACCAGCGTCCTCACCCGCCTGTCGGCGCCGACCACGGCTGCGCTTGAGCAACGCCTCCTCGATATCACCATGCCGGCTGCCCCGAGCCTTGTCACAACCGCACAGGCGCAGCCGGCTGCCAAGCCGCTGTTCGGCGCCAAGCAATGGCTCGACCGCGAGCCGCTCACCGCCGAGAGCGTGCGCGGCAAGGTCGTGCTGGTGAATTTCTGGACCTATTCCTGCATCAACTGCCTGCGCTCGCTGCCCTACGTCCGGGCCTGGGCCGAGAAGTACCGGGATCGCGGCCTCGTCGTGGTCGGCGTGCACACGCCGGAATTCGCCTTCGAGAAGGACCCCGCCAATGTCCGCAAGGCGGTTGCGGCACTCGGCGTGACCTATCCGGTCGCGCTCGACAACGACTATGCGGTCTGGCGCGCCTTCGGCAACCAGGCCTGGCCTGCCCGCTACTTCATCGACACGCAGGGCCGCACCCGCCATCACGAGTTCGGCGAAGGCGACTACGCCGCCTCCGAGCGGCTGATCCAGTCGCTGCTCGCCGAGGCCGGCAGCACGGTCGAGCCCGGAATCGCCAAGGTCTCGGCCGAGGGCGCGCAAGGAGCGCCCGACTTCGCCAATCTGCGCTCGCCGGAGACCTATCTCGGCCATGCCCGCACGAACGGCTTCGCCTCGCCCGGCGGCATCCGGGCCGATGATCCAGTGACCTACGAGGCCGCCACCTCGCCTCGCCTCAACCAGTGGAGCCTGTCTGGCAGCTGGACCGTCGCCGGCGAGTTCGCCACGTCGCAGCAGGCCGGTGGGCGGATCAATCATCGCTTCCATGCCCGCGACCTGCATCTGGTGATGGGCCGCTTGCCCGGCAGCCCGCCGGTCCGCTTCCGCGTCACCATCGACGGCGCCGCACCCGGCAACGCCCATGGCGCCGATATCGACGCCGAGGGCTACGGCACGATCGCTGACGAGCGGCTCTACCAGCTGGTCCGCCAGGACGGGCAGGTGAAGCCTCGCGACTTCAGCATCGAGTTCCTCGATCCCGGCGCGCGCGCCTACGCCTTCACCTTCGGCTGAGCAGGCCGCCAATCAAGAAGAGACTGGGAGGAAACAATAAACTCTATCTCACCGAAATCTCGTCCGCGACCGCACGGGTGCGCATTGCACTCGCCCTGAACGGTATCAAGGTGGGGCAATTGCTGGTCTATCTCGCCGGCTCGATGCTGGCCGGCAAGCTCGCCGATACGCTGGGCTATGGCGCGCTGTTCTCGCTGGCGACCGCAATTTCGGCGGTCGCGGTGATCGCGACGATCAGGATGATCGCGTGCAGCAGCGTCGGAAAGCCGGCCTGACCGACGCAAGGCGCTCGCTGCGGGCGGCGGCAGCTTCCCTATCGTCGCCCTTCATGCAAGGTTGCCGGCGAGATCGCCTGTGCCGCAAGATCGCCTGAGCCGAAGGAGAACACCATGGGTTGGGTCGTCCTTGGACTGATCGTCGTCGTCGTGGTCTGGCTGATCATGACCTATAACGGCCTCGTCGCGATGCGCCAGCGCGTCAACCAGGCCTTCGCCGACATCGATGTACAACTGAAGCAGCGCCATGACCTGATCCCGAACCTGGTCGAGACCGTGAAGGGCTATGCCACTCACGAGAAGGAAACCTTCGACGCGGTGATCAAGGCGCGCAACCAGGCCCAGGCCGCGACCGGTCCGCACGACCAGGCCGTGGCGGAGCAGCAGCTCACCGGCGCCGTTGGCCGCCTGCTGGCACTGGGCGAGGCCTATCCGGACCTCAAGGCGAGCGCGAACTTCCAGCAGCTCCAGCAGGACCTCGGCAATGTCGAGGACAAGCTGGCGGCGGCGCGGCGCTTCTTCAACAATGCGGTCAGCGAGTTCAACGCGGCGATCCAGGCCTTCCCGGCCGTGTTCTTCGCGCCGCAGATGGGCTTCAGCCCGCGCGAGTTCTTCGATGTCGGCGAAGAGACGCGCAAGCAGATCGAAGTCGCACCGACCGTGAAGTTCTGAGCGGCGCGATAGCCTCACAGCGGAGCTGCGGCGATGCCGGGGGAAGCCTTCGGGCTCTACACCCATCAGCGCAACAACCGGACCCGGTCGATCGCCCTGATCATCGGGCTCTTCCTGATGGTCTACCTGACCGTCTGGGGCGTGATGCTGGTCGGCTATGGCTATGTCGGCGTGCCGCGCGGGCGCACAGTGCTGAACTTCGTCGGCCAGCGCTTCTGGTCCTGGCTGCCCTTCATCACGCTCGCCACCGGCGCCTGGGTCCTGATCGGCTTCAAGATCAATGTCGGACTGATCGAGGCGGTCTCTGGCGCCGAGGGCGTGACGCGCGAGGCGCAGCCCAAGCTCTACCGGATGCTGGAGAACCTCTGTATCTCGCGCGGCATGGTGACGCCGAAGCTCGCCATCATCCAGAGCGACGCGCTCAACGCCTTCGCCAGCGGCGTCAATGACAAGCAGTTCACGGTGACGCTGACCACCGGGCTGATCGAGCAGCTCAATGACGCCGAGATCGAGGCTGTCATCGCGCATGAGCTGACCCATATCCGCAATGGCGACGTCCGGCTGATGGTGATCGCCGTGGTGATCGCCGGCATCATCTCCTTCGTCGGCGAAGTCGTGTTCCGCAATCTCGGGCGGGTTCGCATCTCCTCGGACGGCGACAAGAAGGGCAGCGGCTTTGCGATCATCCTCGGCTTCGCGGTGATCGCCGTCGCGTGGCTGCTCGCCGTGCTGATCCGGCTGTCGCTGTCGCGGGCCCGCGAATATCTCGCCGATGCCGGGGCGGTCGAGCTGACCAAGAACCCCGACGCGATGATCTCGGCGCTGCTGAAAATCTCCGGCCGCGCCGACATCGACAATGTCCCGTCGGGCGTGATGGACATGTGCTTCGAGAACGATCCCGACGATTTCGCCGACCTGTTCTCGACTCATCCGTCCGTCACCAAGCGGGTGCAGGCGCTGGTGCAGACAGCCGGCGGACGCCTGCCGCCGCAGGCCCCGCCCGGCCCGCCGAAAATCAGCGAAAGGCAGACGCTGCCGGAGATCGCCGAGACCTCGGCCGCGCACGGGCCGTGGTCGCGCCCGGCGCCGCCGACTGGCGGCTAGCGCCCGTCCTTCGCCCAGCCGAGCGCTTCCTCGAGCCGGTCGTCGCCCCAGAACAGTTCGCCGTCGCCGGTGACGAAGGTCGGTGCGCCGAATATCCCGAGCGATTTGGCGAGCTCGGTCTCGGCCTTGAGCCGACCCTTGACCTCCTCGCTGCGCGAGGCGGAAAAAGCGGCGGTGGGGTCGGCGCCCGCCTCGCGTAGAGCTGCCGTCAGCACCGTCTCTTCAGCGATGTTGCGGCCTTCGCCGAACTCAGCACGGAACAGCGCCTTGGAGAAGGCTGGCAGCCAGCCGGCCTCGCGTCCGGCCAGCGCGAGCCGCGCCGCGATCAGCGAGTTTTGCGGGAAGGTCTCGGGCTTGACGATGGTGAGACCGGCCCGGCCAGCGCGGCGCGCCACATCGCGCCACATATAGCGGCCCTTGTTCGGATAGAGGTTGAAGGGCGAGCTGGTCCAGCCCTGCGCGGCGAAGATCGGCCCCAGCAGGAAGGGCCGCCAGCGCACATCGACGCCAGCCGCCTCGGCCAGTTCCTCGATCCGCAGGGCGCTCAGGCAGGAATAGGTCGACGCGAACTCGTACCAGAAATCCAGAACAGGACGATTCGGCATCTGACCCCCAACCAGCAACGCATCGCTCCGCCCGCATTGCGGGCGGCAACCCATCAGCGGATGACGCCAGATCGATCAGAAGGTTCCGATTGCGTCGCCCCGAACCCTGCGATAGTGCCCGGTTACGTCCGAAATGCGGCCGGCCAGGTCGCATTCTCTACTCCAGGCACGAGCCCCCGTGCCGCCACTGCAGGAAGACCAGTCCATGGCCGACAAGCGCGTGAACAAGGTCGTACTCGCCTATTCCGGCGGGCTCGACACCTCGATCATCCTGAAATGGCTGCAGACCACCTATAATTGCGAGGTCGTGACCTTCACCGCCGATCTCGGCCAGGGCGAGGAGCTGGAGCCGGCCCGCCAGAAGGCGCTGCTGCTCGGCATCAAGCCCGAGAACATCCATATCGAGGACCTGCGGGAAGAGTTCGTCCGCGACTATGTCTTCCCGATGTTCCGGGCCAATGCCGCCTATGAGGGCGTATATCTGCTGGGAACCTCGATCGCCCGCCCGCTGATCGGCAAGAAGCTCATCGAGATCGCCGACCGTGTCGGCGCCGACGCGATTTCCCATGGCGCCACCGGCAAGGGCAACGACCAGGTCCGCTTCGAACTGACCGCCTATGCGCTGAAGCCCGACGTCCATGTGATCGCGCCCTGGCGCGAATGGGATCTGCGCTCGCGCGAGCAGCTGATCGCCTTCGCCGAGCAGCACCAGATCCCGATCGCCAAGGACAAGCGCGGCGAAGCGCCGTTCTCGGTCGACGCCAACCTGCTGCACGCCTCTTCCGAGGGGAAGGTGCTGGAGGACCCGGCGCAGGAAGTGCCGGACTATGTCTATTCGCGCACGATCTCGCCCGAGGAGGCGCCGGACAAGCCGACGGTCATCAGCATCGACTTCGCCAAGGGCGATGCGGTCGCGATCGACGGCGTCCAGCTCTCGCCCGCCAAGCTGCTGGCCAAGCTCAATGAGCTCGGCCGTGACAACGGCATCGGCCGGCTCGACCTGGTCGAGAACCGCTTCGTCGGCATGAAGAGCCGCGGCATGTACGAGACGCCCGGCGGCACGATCCTGGCCGTCGCGCACCGCGCCATCGAGTCGATCACGCTCGATCGCGGCGCCGCCCATCTCAAGGATCAGCTCATGCCGCAATATGCCGAGCTGATCTATAACGGCTTCTGGTTCTCGCCGGAGCGCGAGATGCTGCAGGCGCTGATCGACAAGAGCCAGGAGTTCGTCGCCGGCCAGGTGCGGCTCAAGCTCTACAAGGGCGGCGTGCATGTCATCGGCCGCTCCAGCCCCTATTCGCTCTACGATCAGGACCTCGTCACCTTCGAAGAGGGCGCCGTCGCCTACGACCATCGCGACGCCGCCGGCTTCATCAAGCTCAACGCACTGCGCCTGCGCACGCTCGGCCAGCGCAAGCGCAAGCTGGGGCTCTGAGACCGACAGGCATCGGCCTGGATCGATTGAAACGCTGGTCACCCCGGGGCTCCCTTCGCCCCCGGGGGTGACCAGCTTTTTTTTGTTGCGGGAGAAATTCCGCGCAAGATCAGATCTCGATCTCGACCCCGACCTCCACGACCTGCTTGGCCGGGATGTGGAAATGCGCAGCGGACCGCTCGGCATTGCGCTGCATGAAGGCGAAGAGCGCTTCGCGCCACATCGCCATCCCCGCGATGTCCTCGCGGGGAATGACCGTCTCGCGGCCGATATAATACGACATCTCAGCAAGATCGACGCCCTGCAGCAGGCCGTGCTCGACGCCGCAGCGCAAGCCGCTCGGGATGTGCGGCGTTTCCATGAAGCCGAAATGCAGGATCACGCGCGTAACGCTGGGGGCCAGTTCGACCAGTTCGATCCGGTTCTCGTCGGAGACGCGGGGAATCTCCTCGAGCTTGCCGGTCACCAGCAGGACGCGCTCGTGCAAAGCGTGGTTGTGGCGGACGAAATGCGTGAGCGAAAGCGGGAGCCCGCGCGCGGCCGAGGCCAGAAAGGCAGCCGTCCCAGGCAGGCGTAGCGGCGGGTTCGTCGCCAGCATGTCCAGGAACGCCTTCTCCGGCTCGCGCTGGCGGGCGCGCGCCGCCTCCACCAGAACAAGGCCGCGCCGCCAGGTCAGCATGATCATCGTCAGCACCAGGGCCAGCAGCAGCGGGTACCAGCCACCCTCGTGCAGCTTCGGCAGGTTCGCCGAGAAGAAGGCGAGATCGATCAGCAGGAAGAAGCCGTTGACCGCCACGACGAGGATCGGGTTGTAGCCCCATTTCAGCGCGATCAGCGCCGCGAGCCCGGTGGTGATCGCCATCAGCAGGGAAACGGCAATGCCGTAGGCGCCGGCCAGCGCATCGGAGGAGCGGAACATGAAGACCGAGGTCAGGGTCGCCAGGCAGATCATCCAGTTGACGATCGGGATGTAGATCTGCCCCTTCTGGTCATCCGCCGTGTGCTTGATGTGGATCGCCGGGAAGAGGCCGAGCTGCACGGCTTGCCGGGTCAGCGAGAAAGCGCCGGTAATCACCGCCTGCGAGGCGATGACGGCGGCGGCCGTCGCGAAGAGCACCATCGGATAATGCGCCCAATCGGGGGCGAGCTGATAGAACGGGTTGTCGAGCGCCTCGGGATGGGTCAGCAGCAGGCCGCCCTGGCCGAAATAGTTCAGCATCAGCGCGGGGAGCACGACCGTCAGCCAGGCGATGCGGATCGGTAGCGGGCCGAAATGACCCATATCCGCATACATCGCCTCGCCGCCGGTCACGGCCAGGAAGGTCGCGCCGAGAACCGCGAAGCCGACAAGCGGGGCGGTGTGGGTGATGAAGTAGAGCGCGTTGAACGGATTGATGGCGGAAAGGATCTCCGGCGCCATCAGGATCCCCCGGATGCCGAGCAGAGCGAGGGCGATGAACCAGAGCAGCATGACCGGCCCGAACAGCTTGCCGATGAAACCCGTACCCTTGCTCTGCACGAGGAAGACGCCGATCAGGATCGTGGCGCTCAGCGGAACGATCGCCGGCGCCAGGAACGGTGCATCGACCTTGAGGCCTTCGACCGCGCTCAGCACGGAAATCGCCGGCGTGATGGCGCCGTCACCATAGAGCAGCGCTGCACCGACAAGCCCGACCACGAGGACATAGGCCCGTGCCGAGCCCGGCTTGGCATGGCGCGCCTTGAGCAGGGCCAGCATCGCCATGATGCCGCCTTCGCCGCGATTGTCGGCGCGCATGATCAGCAGCGAATATTTGAGCGAGATGACCAGGATCAAAGCCCACAGGATCATCGAAACGCAACCGACGACGGCTGCGGGCTGAAGGGCTCCGCCGGCACTCGCGGCGCGGGCGGCTTCCTTCAGCGCATAGAGCGGGCTGGTGCCGATGTCGCCGTAGACGACGCCGAGCGCGCCGAGCGTCAGGGCCGGCATGGAGCCGTGCTGCTCGCCATGAGATGGCGCGCTGCCCTGTGACAGAACCCCTTGGGTCATGCGCCGTCCTCCCCTTTTGCAGGAGTAGGGCACGCAGCGGCAACGACAGCAAGGCTGGAGCCGCGGGATTACGCTGCGGAGCAGCAACACCCGAAGAGGTCGGTAGGCCGGCGGGAAGAACTCGCCGGCCTCTTATCGTGCCGTCTTACTTCGCGAGCTTGCCGAAGGCGAAGAACTGGGTCTCGCCGGAGGAATCGTCGACGCCGTCATTATCGGTGACGACGAAGAGGTTGCCATCCTTGTCGACCGCCATGCCCTCGACCTTGTCGAGCCCGTAGCCACCGAGCTTCATCAGGTCCGGCGTCAGGTCGCGCAGCAGCTTCTTCTCGACCGTCGGGATCTCCGAGGAGCCGAACGGCGCCGGCTTCAATCCCTTGACCGAGAAGGTCGCCAGCGTCTTCACCGCCTTGGTGCCGAACTGGTTGTCGCGCTCGATCACCGCGAAGCTGTCGTCGCCGAGATAGGTCAGCTCCGAGAGACCCATCCAGGCGCCGGCGGCAGGAGCCGTCAGCGGGTAGTGGAGGATGCCCCAGCTCTTGGTAAAAGGCTTGTAGGTCAGGATCTTGACCTTGCCCTTGGGGTCGTCCTTCCACTCGCGCTGGACTGCGATCCAGACCGTCTCGTTCTGGCCGGAGCCGGTGACGGCGACGCCCTCATAGCCCTGGTTGATCGCTTTGGCGGCGAATTCTTCCGGCAGGGCGATCTCCTCCTCGATCTCGCCCTTGGCCGAGGCGCGCAGCAGCAGGTTCTGCGTCGGCTTCTCCTTGCGCTCAGGGGCTCCCTCCGAAGCCAGCCAGAAGCCGCCGCCGGGACGCGTCGCAATCCCCTCGAGATCGTAGGAGGCGGGCTTTCCATCCTTGGTCACGGTGATCGCGCCGGTGATCGTCGCCGGCTTCTTCGACGCGTCGATCTCGAGGATGCGCGAGGGCGTATAGGCGCTGTCGGTGACGCTGAAGAGCTGGCCCGGAAGCTCGGGATGCGCGGCGAGGCCTGAGAGCGCGCCCCAGCCGAGCGGGAGGCCGTCGACATCGGCCGAGACGATGGTCGGATAGGCTGCCGGCGCCTCGCTGCGCTCATAGATGGTCACGGCCGAGCGCGCGCCACCCTTTTCCCCGAGATCGGCTTCGGAGGCGCTGACGAAGAGATTGCGTTGCGGGATCGCCAGCAGGCCTTCAGGCGCGATGCCGCCCGGCAGCGCCTGCAGGTAGCGCGGCGCCTTGCCCGGTCCCTCATCCTTGAAGACGAGCACGAGCGAGGCCCGCTCCAGGCCAACGAAGAACAGGCGCTCGCCATTATAGGTACCGACTTCGATGCCCTCCGGCTCGCTGCCCTTAGCAGCCGAGCGCCTCTCCGGGTAATGGCCGAGGCGGATGGCGATGTGATCGACCATGTTGCCCGCGTCGAACTCGACCGTGCCGTCCTTGCGGAAGATGGTGAAGCCGCGCGAACCACCCTTCCAGTCACCTTCATTGGCAGTGACGAAGCGGTCATTGTCGAGCCAGCGCACCGCATCGGGCTCGCGGCGCACGCCCTTCAGCTCCTCGACCGGCTTGATCTGGCCGTCGCGGGTCTTGTCTATGTTCGTGAGATCGACGGTGCCGGCCGGGAAATGCGCGACGAGCTTGCCGGTCTTGGTGTCGACCACGGCGATGTGGTTGTTCTCCTGCAGCGTCACCACGGCGAGGCCGTCCTGGTTGACGTCGACGAATTCCGGCTCCGGATCGGTCGGCTCGACCGCGGCGATGCCGGTGAGGTCGACGATCTGCTTCGAGGCGCAGTCGGCCTCGCCGCTCTTGATGCCGACCAAGGTGAGATTGCCGGCGGGAAGCTGCGGCAGGTCGCCCTTGTTCAGCTTCTCGTCGCGCTCGTTCTCGATGACGATGGCGAGCTTGCCCTTGTCCTTGGTCAGCGCGATCGAATCCGGCTGGCCGCCGAGCTCGCATTTGGCCACGACCTGCTTCGTCTTCAGATCGATGGAGGCGAGATGACCGGCCGGCTCCTTGAAGTTGTCGCCGGAGCTGACGACGACGGCAAAGGCGCGCTCGCCGAGGATCACGACCGAGGTCGGCTCACCGCCGACCGGGATGAAGCCGGCGGGCCTGGGCGCATTGGCGGTGGTGATGTCGATCAGGCCGATCGCCTTCTGCTCCGCGTCGGTATAGGCGAGCAGGGTTCCGGCCTCGTTGGCCGAAATGATCTCCGCGACCGTCTTCTTCTTCGCGTCGCGATCAGCCGGGAGATTCAGCGGCACCTGGAAGGTGGCGATGCGGTTGAAGGTCGGCTCGGCGAGCGCCGTTCCGCCAGCGAGGAACGTCGCGAGAGCCGCAAGGACAAGGGATTTGCGCATGGGACGGTCCTGTTCCGCAGGGTGGGGAGGCAGGCCTTCCGGCTAGTGAGCACAGGCGACAGTTTCGTGACAAGTCGTCGCAAAGCAAACGCCGCCGCGGGAGAGCCGCAACGGCGTGATCTGGGAAAGAGGCTGGTCAGCGCAGTGCGGCTTCGGCTCCGGCGGCTTCCGTGACCGACTTCTTCAGGCCGATCACCTCGAGTTCGGTAACGATCGCGACCGCCGCGGCCTGGGCCAGGACGAAAGCGATGCCGAGCGTGGTCGGCGCGAACCAGCCGGCGACCAGGATCAGCACGCTGTCGGCAATCCAGAGGATGTTGACGCCGATCACGGCGTAGACCGCGAGGCGCGGCAGGCGCAGCCGGCTGGCGAAGAACGCAAGCAGGGCAGCACAGGGCAGGAGCAGGAGACCGGCGCCACGCAGGAACTCCGCCGGAAAGCCGAGCAGGCCGGAGAGCGAACCGGCGCCGACGCTCAGCAGCAGACCGGTCGTGGCGCAGGCGGCGGCATCGAGGGCAAGGGCATTGCGCAGGAAACGCGAGGACTGGATGAAGGCCATGGTCGTTCTCCGGTTCAAGCCCCGTCTCAGCCGGGGCGGTTGCTGATGGAGGCCATGCTGCCGAAAGCCCGGCGGCCGGTCGATTAAGCCGGAGGTAATTGGATGGCGGCGCGGCTGCGGCTAGCTTGCCTGTCATGAACAAGCATCAGCAGCCCGCGATCGGGCATCTCATCCGCGACTGGCGCCAGCTGCGCCGTCTCAGCCAGCTCGACCTCGCGCTCGAAGCCGAGATCTCGCAGAAGCATCTGAGCTTCGTCGAGAGCGGCCGCTCGATACCGAGCCGGGACATGGTGCTGCTGCTCGCCGAGCATCTCGGCGTGCCGCTGCGCGAGCGCAACGCGCTCCTGCTCTCGGCCGGTTATGCACCGGTCTATCTCGAACGTTCGCTGGAAGACCCCAGCCTGCAGGCGGCCCGCAGCGCCATCGACCTGCTGCTCAAGGGGCACGAGCCCTACCCGGCCGTGGCGGTCGACCGGCACTGGACCCTGCTCGCGGCGAACAAGATGATCGCGCCGATGCTCGCGGTCGTCGAGGATGCCGACCTGCTGCGCCCGCCGGTCAATGTGCTGCGACTCAGCCTGCACCCGCGGGGGCTCGCTCCGGCGATCATCAATCTGACAGAGTGGCGCGGCCATCTCATCGCGCGGTTGCGCCAGCAGATTCGCGCCACGGCCGACCCGCTGCTGGCCGAACTCCTGACCGAATTGCTGAGCTATCCCGTCCCGGCCGCGCCGGTCGTCAAGGGTAGAGCGCAAGAGGAGGCGGAGCCGCCGATCGTACTGCCGCTGCACCTGCGGCTGGGCGAGACCGAACTGTCACTGATCTCGACCACGACGGTGTTCGGCACGCCGGTCGACGTGACCTTGTCGGAGCTGGCGCTGGAGACCTTCTTCCCCGCCGATGAGGCGACGGGCCGGGCGCTGCGCGCGATTGCGGAGGCCAATGCATCCGCCTGAGAGGCGGAACCAAAAGTTGGCGGCAACGTTCTTCCACCGAACCGGCGCTACCGCACCGATTTCGCGTCATTCGAAAAGGAAAACGTCCATGGGCAGCACCGCCGACAAGATCAAGGGCATGGCCAACGAAGCGGCCGGCAACGTCAAGCAGGCCGCCGGCAAGGCGCTGAACAAGCCCGGCCTCGAAGCCGAAGGTATCATGCAGGAGCGCAAGGGCGAGGCCCAGCAGGCGATCGGCAAGACCAAGGACGCGGTCAAGAAAGTGATCGACAAGGCCTGAGAATCAGGCCGGCTCCGATCAAAAAAGGACGGGCGCCGCGAGGCGCCCGTTTTTCTGTCTCAGGCCGCGCCGCCGAGGCCGCCGAGGAAATCCTTGACCCGGCCGAAGAAGCCAGCGGTCTCGGGATGGGTGGCGCCCGAGCTCTCGCGCTCGAACTCCATCAGCAATTCGCGCTGGCGGGCGGTGAGCTTCTGCGGCGTCTCAACCAGGACCTGGATATAGAGATCGCCCATCTCGCGCGAGCGCAGCACGCTCATGCCCTTGGCCTTGAGCCGGAACTGCTTGCCGGTCTGGGTACCCTCGGGGACTTTCACCCGGGCCTTTTCACCGTTCAGCGTCGGCACCTCGATCTCGCCGCCGAGCGCGGCCGAAGTCAGGCCGATCGGCACGCGGCAGAACAGGTCGGCGCCGTCGCGCTGGAAGATAGCGTGCGGCTTGATCGAGAGGAAAATGTAGAGATCGCCCGCCGGGCCGCCACGCAGGCCAGCCTCGCCCTCGCCGGCAAGGCGGATGCGGGTACCGTCCTCGACGCCGGCCGGGATATTGACCGAGAGCGTGCGCTCGCGGGTGACGCGGCCGGCGCCCTGGCAGCCGGTGCAGGGATCGTCGATGATCTCGCCGCGGCCGTTGCAGGTCGGGCAGGTGCGCTCGACCGAGAAGAAGCCCTGGCTGGCGCGGACGCGGCCATGGCCGCCGCAGGTCGGGCACTGGCGCGACTTCGAGCCGGCCTTGGCGCCGGTGCCGGAGCAGACCTCACAGGTCACAGAGGTCGGAACGCGGATGGTCTCGTTCTTGCCGGAATAGGCGTCCTCGAGACCGATCTCGAGATTATAGCGCAGGTCGGCGCCGCGCTCACGCGAATTGGCGCCGCGAGGGCCGCCACGGCCGCGGCCCTCGCCGAAGAAGGATTCGAAGATGTCGGACATGAAGTCCGACATGTCGGCCGGGCCACCACCGCCGCCGCCATTGTCGAAGGCCTGGTGACCATAGCGGTCATAGGCAGCGCGCTTCTGGCCATCAGAGAGGATCTGATAGGCCTCGTTGATCTCCTTGAACTTGATCTCGGCCTGCTTGTCGCCCGGGTTCTTGTCCGGGTGATGCTGCATGGCGAGCTTGCGGAACGAGCCCTTGAGCTCGACTTCCGTCACCGTCCGGGAGACCCCGAGGATCTCGTAATAGTCGCGCTTCGACATTCAACCAGCTGCCCCTGCGCCGCCCCGCGCTCCTTGCGCAGGCCGGCGAGTCATGTCCTGCCGACGCCATCGCCTTAAGGGAATGGCCGGGTCAAGCCCGGCCATCCCGTCACGGTCGATGGATGACCAAGTAGCGCGATCAGGCGCTCTTCTTCTTGTCGCCCTTGTCGTCGCTGACATCCTTGAAGTCGGCGTCGATGACGTCGTCCTTCTTCGGTTCCTCGGCAGCGGCGCCCTCGGCGGCAGCGCCTTCAGCAGCCTGGCTGGCGGCATACATCGCCTCGCCGAGCTTCATCGACGCCTGCATCAGCTCGTTGGTGCGAGCCTGGATTGCCTCGACATCCTCACCGGTGAGAGCAGTCCTCAAGGCTTCGAGCGCGGTCTCGATCGCGCCCTTGTCGGCGGCCGAAACCTTGTCGCCATAGTCCTTCAGCGACTTTTCGGTCGAGTGCACGAGGCTCTCGCCCTGGTTCTTGGCCTCGACCACCTCGCGACGCTTCTTGTCGTCGGCGGCGTTGGCCTCGGCATCCTTGACCATCTTCTGGATCTCGGCCTCGGAGAGGCCGCCAGATGCCTGGATGCGGATCTGCTGCTCCTTGTTGGTGGCCTTGTCCTTCGCCGTCACCGAGACGATGCCGTTGGCGTCGATGTCGAAGGTCACCTCGATCTGCGGCATGCCGCGCGGGGCCGGCGGAATGCCCATCAGGTCGAACTGGCCGAGCATCTTGTTGTCGGCCGCCATCTCGCGCTCGCCCTGGAAGACCCGGATCGTCACCGCGCCCTGATTGTCCTCGGCGGTGGAGAAGACCTGGCTCTTCTTGGTCGGGATCGTGGTGTTGCGGTCGATCAGGCGCGTGAACACGCCGCCCAACGTCTCGATGCCGAGCGAGAGCGGGGTCACGTCGAGCAGCAGAACGTCCTTGACGTCGCCCTGCAGCACGCCGGCCTGGATCGCGGCGCCGATAGCGACGACCTCGTCAGGGTTGACGCCCTTGTGCGGCTCCTTGCCGAAGAACTGCTTCACCACCTCCTGGACCTTCGGCATGCGGGTCATGCCGCCGACCAGGACGACCTCGTCGATCTGGCCCGCGGACAGGCCGGCATCCTTGAGCGCCTTGCGGCAGGGCTCGATGGTGCGCTGGATCAGGTCGTCGACCAGGCTCTCGAACTTGGCGCGCGAGAGCTTGATGGCAAGGTGCTTGGGACCCGAGGCATCCGCCGTGATGTAGGGCAGGTTGATCTCGGTCTGCGCGGTGGTCGAGAGCTCGATCTTGGCCTTCTCGGCAGCTTCCTTCAGGCGCTGGAGGGCGAGCTTGTCCTTCTTCAGGTCGATGCCCTGCTCGCGCTTGAACTCGTCCGCCAGGTACTCGACCAGGCGCATGTCGAAGTCCTCGCCGCCGAGGAAGGTGTCGCCATTGGTCGACTTCACCTCGAAGACGCCGTCGCCGATCTCGAGGACCGAGACGTCGAACGTACCGCCGCCGAGGTCATAGACCGCGATGGTGCCGGCCGACTTCTTGTCGAGGCCATAGGCGAGCGCGGCCGCGGTCGGCTCGTTGATGATGCGCAGCACCTCGAGGCCGGCGATGCGGCCGGCATCCTTGGTGGCCTGGCGCTGGGCGTCGTTGAAATAGGCGGGAACGGTGATGACGGCCTGAGTCACCGGCTGGCCGAGATAGGCCTCCGCGGTCTCCTTCATCTTGGTCAGCGTGAAGGCGGAGATCTGCGAGGGCGAGTAATCCTTGCCATCGGCCTCGACCCAGGCGTCGCCCGACGGGGCCTTCTTGATCCTGTAGGGGACGAGATCGATGTCCTTCTTGGTCATCGGATCGTCGAAAGTGCGCCCGATCAGGCGCTTGATGGCGAAGAAGGTGCGCTCCGGATTGGTGACCGCCTGGCGCTTGGCAGGCTGGCCGACCAGACGCTCGCCGTCATCCGTGATGGCGACGATCGAAGGCGTGGTGCGGGCGCCCTCGGAATTCTCGATGACCTTGGGCGTCGACCCCTCCATCACTGCAACGCAGGAATTGGTGGTTCCGAGGTCGATACCGATGACTTTACCCATGGACGGGATCCCTTTCGATTTAGCAGATCGCCGGAAGAGCGCGCGTAAGACGCCGCTCCCCGGCCCATGGCCCCGGGTCGCCCCCACCTTCCGCGGCGAACGAACCCGGGATACCCACGTCTGGCGGCCGAAGCGACGGAACGGAGCTTCAAGCCCCGGCCCGGCCTCACCCGCCGGTTACAACAAAGATCGACCGGCCCTGCGTTTCAGCGTTCGCATGTGAGTGCTGGCGCCTGGCGCAATCCGGCCCCGATGGCCCGTAAAAACCACCGCTTCGCGGCGTATATAGGGAGGGTGACGGCCTGCTTGCAAGGCGCGGAGCCGGATTAAGAATCGGCTTTGTGCAGTATCCCTCACAGAATTCGCGGGGCTGACCATTCCGGGTAAGTGTTGCGCGCATGCTCTTGCGCAACCGGCGTAGCCACTCCATTCAGAATGGACCTTGCGCCACCAGGAAACAGCCGTGACGACGCTCCGCCGCCCGACTGCCCATCGCCTCGCTGCCGGCGCAGTCATGGCCTGGCTCGGCCTTGCAGGCGCGGCTCTGGCTCAGCCGATGCAGCTTCCCGGTGCGCAGCCCTTCAACCAGCCCGGGGCCCAGCAATCGGCGCCGGCCTCCGTCGGCGGCCAGTCGTCGGCGCCGCGCCCGCGCACCATGCCGGCCATCAAGATCCCCGGCGAAGACTCGATTCTCGGCAAGACCTTGCGACGCAATGGCGGCTTCGGCGAAGCAACGCTGGAGAAGACCGGCAGCGGCTACGGCCTTAAGCTGCGCGCCGAAGGCTTCCAGTCCAGCAACCTCGTCGAACCCTGCGCCATCTCCTTCGGCGATACGCCCGTGCCGGTGACCTCGCTCGGCAAGCCGGCCGGGCTGCCACGCTACAAGCTGGAAGCCGCGGCCTGCCCGATCGTCTTCGACGTACTCGAAGGCGCCTTCCTGGTGGTCGAGCCGGAGCAGCCCTGCGTGATCGAGGCCGCCGCCTGCCGCATCGATCCCCGCGGCGTCTGGGGGCCGGACGTGCGCACCCTGCCGGCCCGCGCCAAGGAGACCGAAGCCGAGCGCAGCAAGGCGGAGACCGCGGTGCGGGAGGGCTACCGGGCGCTCTCGGCCAAGGCCAACCTGACGGAGCAGCGCACGATCGCCCGCGAGCAGGCCGGCTTCTCGTCGGAGCGCGAGCAGATCTGCCGCGACTTCCAGCGCGAGGGCTCACACGGCTTTTGCGGCGCCCGCATCACCGAGGCGCGCGCCGCCTCGATCCGCGCCCGCCTCGGCCTGCCCGAGCCGAAACCCGAGGCGGCCAAGCCGCGCCCGGCCACGGCAAGGCGGGCGCCCCCGCCTGCGGCAGCGCCCGCTCCGACCATCCAGTAAGCTTTTCGGGTTCAGGCGGCCTCGCCGCCCGCGACCTGGCCGGCCTCCCAGCCGAGGATGGCGCGCTTGCGCGTCAGCCCCCAATGGTAGCCGGTGAGCGCGCCGGACTTGCCGATGACGCGGTGGCAGGGGACGACGAAGGAGATCGGGTTCTTGCCGACCGCCGCACCGACCGCGCGAGCCGCCGAGGGCTTGCCGATATGGTCGGCGACGTCGCCATAGGTGGTGGCGCAGCCGACGGGGATGCGCAGCAGCGTCTCCCAGACACGGACCTCGAAATCGGTGCCGATCAGCACGACGCGCAACGGCGTCTGCGGCGACCAGCTGCCCGGCTCGAAGATGCGCGTCGCATAGGGCGCCGTGCTCTGCGGGTCGAAGCGGTAATCCGCATGCGGCCAGCGCCGCATCATGTCGGCCAGCGCCTCGGCCCGGCCGCCAATCACCTTGCCGCCGTCGAGGCTGTTCGAGACCCAACCGAGACCGGCGAGCCCACGCTCGGTGACCACGACCAGCGCCTCGCCGAAAGGCGACTGGTGGAAGCCATAGGACATGCGCAGCCCCTCGCCGCCGGTCTTCCACTCGCCCGGTGACATCGCCTCATGGGTGACGAAGAGGTCGTGCAGGCGGCCGGGGCCCGAGAGTCCGACCTCGAAGCTGGTGTCGAGGATGCTGGCGGAGGCGGCCAGCAGGCCTTTGGCGTTGTCGAGCGTGATCGCCTGCAGGAAGGCTTTGGGCGTCAGCCCGCACCAGCGCCGGAACAGGTGATGCACGTCGGTCGGGGTCGCACCGGCGGCGTCGGCGATCGCCTCGATCGTCGGCTGCTGGCGCCAGTTGTTGGTGATGTAGGCCAGGATGCGGCGCACGGTGTCGTAATCCGAGCCGGGCACCACCGCCGGGAAATCGGCTTCCGAGGGAATGGCCTCGGTGGCGCGGGCGAGCACGGCATTGGAGACTACGATCGGTTTCATCGCGGTCCTGAGACTGGAATGGGCGTTCATCGGTCTATCCTCGCGATCTGATCTCTCATGCTCACGAAGCTAGTCATGTCAGCATGCGTCTCCCACCCGAAAGCTGACAAGCTCGTCTTCGCCTCCGAGGCCACGTAGACATGCACAGATGACCGATTCAGCCGACGCCGTCGTCTCACTCTACCAGCGCCACGCCGCTGCCTATGACCAACAGCGCGGCCGCAAGCCGATGGAGGCGCGCTGGCTCGACCGCTTCCTGTCGCTGCTGCCGGCGACAGCAGCGGTGCTCGATCTCGGCTGCGGCATGGGCGAGCCGATCGCAAGGCATCTGATCGAGCGCGGCTGCACCGTGACCGGGATCGATTCATCGGCGCCTCTGATCGCGCTCTGCCGCGAACGCTTCCAGCAGCAGGACTGGCAGGTCGGCGACATGCGCGAGCTCGCACTTGGCCGGCGCTTCGACGGGCTGATAGCCTGGGACAGCTTCTTCCACCTGAAGCCCGACGACCAGCGCCGGATGTTCCCGCTCTTTGGCGAGCACGCCGCCGAAGGCGCTGTGCTGCTCTTCACCAGCGGGCCGGCCCATGGCGAGGCGATCGGCAACTTCGAGGGCGAGCCGCTCTACCATGGCAGCCTCGACCCGGCCGAGTATCGCGCGCTGCTGGACGCGAACGGCTTTGCCGTCGTCGAGCATATCGTCGAAGACCCGAACTGCGGCGGGCATACGATCTGGCTGGCGCAACGGACGGCCTGAGGCCTCCCTCAAGCGAAGCGCTGCAGCTTTGCGCGCGTCAGGCGCTGGTTGTTGCGGTGCCATTCGTCGTCAGTGAAGAAAACCGGCGAGCTCTCATCCCAGCCGCTGCAGCTGTAATCCGACTGCTCGGCGAAGAAGGCGACGAAGTCCTCGCGCAAGCGCCATTCGGCAATGGCCGCGCCCGGATGGTGGCCATCGAGGATGTCGCAGAGCTTGATCCCGGCCTCTGTGCGGATCAGGCCATGACCGCAGAAGTCGCGGTGGAATTCATGGATCAGCCCCTCGCCGACCGGACGAGTGATCACGCGATCCCAGACCTGCCCTGCCAGCACCGGGCCGAACAGGGCGCGATCGAGCTTGTCGCGCAGGACGAGTGCATAGGCGCGGACCGCTTCCTCGCCACCGTTCTGGTTGGGCAGCGGGCCGCGCCGACCGCGATTGGCGCGCAGGGCCGCGACAACGACGAAGAGGATCACCGCCCATGCGATCAGCGGGATGATCGTCGCGGCCATGCTCAGGCCGGTTCGAAATCCGGGCCGCGCTTGGCCTTGGCGAGCGCCGTGCCGAGTGCTTGCGCAAAACCCTCGCGCTCCCCCGGCGACAGCGCAGAGGCGACCACGGTGCGCTGGCCGCGCGAGACCAGGGACAGTTCGAGCAGGCCGTAATCCTCGTCGTCCTCGCGCTCGAGCTTGGTCCAGGCGGGGTTTGAGCGCCAGATTTTCTCGCGGCCATGATGCGAGACCTTGCGCAGCAATACCTCGAGCGGCGTCACGACAATGCGCTCGAAGGCGCGGGCCGCGTTGAAATTGACCTTGAAGGCGATGAAGATCGCGATGATGTCGAGGCCGAAGAAGCCGGCAACCGGCCAGGCGCCGAGCACCATGAAGGGAATGGAAGCTGCAACGCTGGTCAGGCAGACCAGCGTCATCACGATGCGAAAGCCGTCTTGGCCGAGCGAACGGTGCGGCGTGATCGTCGCGTCGAAGACCGGCTTCTCGGCCGCTTCGGCTGCATTGTCGCAATCGGGCTTGCCCAAGGTCATCCGCGAATTATAACGCCGCGATGCCCGCGCCGAACAGTCCGAAACGCCGCAGCCCTCTCCCGAAGCGGATCACAAGTCCGAAGCCGCGGAGCGCTGCCGAGGTCTACGAGATCTTCAGCCGATTCCGGCAGCAGAGACCCGAGCCAAAGGGCGAGCTCGACTATGTCAACGCCTTCACGCTGCTGGTCGCCGTGGTGCTCTCGGCGCAGGCGACCGATGCCGGCGTCAACAAGGCGACGAAGCGGCTGTTCGACCTCGCCGATACGCCGGAAAAGATGCTCGCCCTCGGCGAAGACCAGGTGCGCGAGCTGATCAAGACGATCGGGCTCTACCGCAACAAGGCGAAGAACGTCGTCGCGCTCTCGGAAAAGCTGATCGCCGAGTTCGGCAGCGAAGTCCCGACCGCACGCGAAGCGCTGGAGAGCCTGCCGGGCGTCGGCCGCAAGACCGCGAACGTCGTGCTCAACATCGCCTTCGGCGAGATCACCCATGCGGTCGACACCCATGTCTTCCGCGTCGCCAACCGCCTGCGCATCGCGCCCGGCAAGAATGTGCTGCAGGTCGAGCTGGGGCTGGAAAAGGCAGTGCCGGCCGAGTTCGGCCGGCACGCGCATCACTGGCTGATCCTGCACGGGCGCTACACCTGCAAGGCGTTGCGTCCGGCCTGCGAGACCTGCGTCGTCGCCGATCTCTGCGATTCCGCCGACAAGCGGATCGCGTAGAACGCCATCAGTTAATCGCCAATCGGGCCTGCTTGATGATCCCGGCCCAGCGGCGCGACTCCGCCTCCATCATCGCGGCGAACTCCTCGGGCTTGTTGCCGATCGGCTCGGCACCCTCGTTCTGCAGCCGCTCGCGGATGAGCGGGCTGTTGATGGTCTCGACCGTCGCCTGGCGCAGCTTCGCCGCGATATCCCTGGGCGTGCCCTTGGGCACGACGAAGCCGTACCAGGCGGTCGCCTCGTAGTCCGGCCAGCCGCTCTCGGCGACCGACGGGACGTCGGGGAAGAGCTTGGCGCGCGCCTTGCCGGTCACTGCCAGCGCCCTGACCTTGCCGCCCTCGATCAGGCCAAGCACGGAGGGCACAGTGGTGATCATGAAGTCGCTGTTGCCGGCGAGCAGGTCGGTCAGCGCCGGTCCGGCGCCGCGATAAGGCACATGCACCGCCTCGAACTGCGCGGTCTGCGCCAGCAGGATCGTCGCCAGATGGCTGGCGGAGCCGTTGCCGGCCGAGCCATAGGTCAGCTTGCCCGGATTCTTTTGGCCCTGTCCGACGAGCTCGGCCAGCGTCCTGTGCGGCGAGTTCGGCGCGACCACCACGACGAGCGGCGCCGCCGAGATCAGCGTCAGCGGGTCGAAAGCGGTCAGTGGGTCGACCCGGACATTCTTGAACAGATGCGGATTGACCACCATCGGGCCCTGATTGGCCATCAGCACGGTATAGCCGTCGGGCGAGGCCGCAGCCGCCTGGGCGGTGGCGAGATTGCCGCCGGCCGAGCCGTTGTTCTCGACCACCAGCGACTGGCCGAGCCGCTCGCCGACGCCCTGCGCGACGAGACGCGCGATCGCGTCCGTGCCGCCGCCGGCGGCGTAGGGCACCAGGAGCTTCATCGGCTTGTCTGGGAAGGCAGCCTGGGCGCGGGCGAACTCAGGCAGGCAGGTGCTGGCCAAGGCGGCTGTGATCAGGCTGCAGAGATGGCGGCGCGTGATCGTCATGGGTCAGTTCTCCTCCCGTTTCCGCCCTCTCTGCAAGCGCGAGGATCGCACTGGCGGGGACGATGACGTTACCTTCGAAAATGCGGCGCGCGGTGCGCACCAGGCTGGCGCGGACCACCTGACCGGCTGCGTCGAGCGCAAGGTCGACCTGGATGGCACCGCTCGGATGCTCGACCGCGACCAACGAGCCGATCTCGGGGGAAAGCATCTCGGCTGCGACACTGCCGGCGATCCGGCTCGCCGCGGCGACACAGAGCGCACCGGTGACGGCATGGCTGCGATGGCAGCGATCCGGTGTGAAATAGCGCGAGGTCAGGCTACCGCCGCGACGCGCCGGCGAAAGCACCCCGACCTTGGGAATGACGCGGCCACTGACGTCGCCGAGACCCATGCGGCGGCCCGCTTCGCGGCGCAGCTCTTCCAGGCGCGCCAGCAAGGCGGCATTCGCATCGAGTTCGGCCGGCGTCTCATCGCCGGCGAGGCCGAGATCGCCTGCCCGCACCAGCAGCATCGGCGTGGCATAGTCGACCAGCGTCACCGGGACGCCGTCGATCTCCTCGCGAGCGAGGCCGGTCGGCAGCAATGCGCCGGTTTTCGAGCCTACCGCTTCGAGGAAACCGAGCTTGATCGGGGCGGCCGTGCCGGCGACCCCATCGATCGCGGTTGCGCCGTCATAGGCGACGACGCCACCCGGCGTCTGCACGGCCGCCTCGATCAGCGCGCCGGTGTTGCGGTTGTGGATGCGCACGATCGTCTCGCCGTCGGCGGCCGGCACCAGGCCGGCCTCGATCGCGAAGGGGCCGACGGCGGAGAGCATGTTGCCGCAATTGGGGCTGAGATCGACATGGGCGCGCTCCACCGCGACCTGGGCGAAGAGATACTCGACATCGGCATCCGGCCGGCTGGAGCGGCTGACGATCGCGACCTTGCTGGTCAGCGAATTGCCACCGCCGAGCCCGTCGAGCTGGAGCATGTGCGGCGAGCCCATCGCTGCGAGCAGGACGCGATCGCGAACCGCCGGATCGCTTGGCAGGTCGCGCTCCAGGAAGAACGGGCCGCGCGAGGTGCCGCCGCGCATCAGCACGCAGGGGATGCGCAGGGCCTGAGCATGCGGAAGCTGGAAGGGAGCGGACAAGGGCGTCACCCGGCGATTGGCGATGCTCTCTCTTCCCAAATCGAATAATCGCTGTGAAATGCAGAGATCGGCGCTATTCATACGCCATGAGCATCAATTTCGAAGCCCTCGATCTGCGCGCCTTCATCTCGGTGGTCGAGCTCGGCGGCTTCCACCGCGCCGCCGAGGCGCTCAATATGTCCCAGCCGGCCCTGAGCCGGCGCATCCAGCGGCTGGAAAGCGCGGTCGGGGCGGCGCTGCTGGAGCGGACGACGCGCCGGGTCGCGCTGACAATGGTCGGACGCGAGATGCTGCCCTTGGTCCGGCGCATGCTCGACGAGTTCGATACCTCGATCTTCGCGATGCGCGATCTCGGCAGCCGCCGCGCCGGGCTGATCGCGCTCGCCTGCGTGCCCACGGCCGCCTTCTACTTCCTGCCCTCGGTGATCGCGCGTTTCCAGGTGCAGTATCCGAACATCCGCTTCCGCATCCTCGACCTCTCGGCCAATGACGGTCTGGAGGCAGTGGCACGTGGCGAGGTCGAATTCGGCATCAATCTGATCGGCGGCTCCGACAGCGAACTCAGTTTCGAGCCGCTGATCGACGACCCCTTTGTGCTCGCCTGCCGGCATGATCATGCGCTGGCGCAGAAATCAGCTTTGAGCTGGACTGATCTCGAAGGCCATCCGCTGGTCACGGTCAGCCGCAGCAGCGGTAATCGCGCCATCCTCGATGCAGCACTGGTCAAGGTCGGCGTCCGGCTCGACTGGTCCTTCGAGGTGACGCATCTGTCGACCTCGCTCGGCCTGGTCGAGGCCGGCCTCGGCATCTCGGTGCTGCCCAAGCTGGCGACGCCGGGCGAGAATCACCCGATCATCGTGACGCGGCCGATCCGTGACCCGGAAGTCTCGCGCACCATCGGCGTGGTCAGGCGCCGCGGCGTCAAGCTCGCGCCAGCGGCGGAGCGCTTCCTGGAGATGCTGCTAGGAACCTGGCGTGGGCCGGTGTCGGGCTGACCCGTCTTTCCGGGGCTTCGCGCAGCGAAGAGCCCGGAACCCATGAACACCGACGCTATTCCAGTTCGTCATGCTCGCCCTTGTGGCGAGCATCCACGTCTTGAACACCGCACGCGATCAGGGAAGCGAAGACGTGGATGGTCGGGACAAGCCCGACCATGACGGAGAAGGGCAGTGTTCATGGGTTCCGGGCTCAGGCCTTTGGCCTGCCCCGGAATGACGGCGAAGGTTCCGCCTCAGCCGAAGACCCAGAGCCCGGCGAGGCCGGCTGAGCCGACGATGATCCGCCACCAGGCGAAGGGCGTGAAGCCGCGCTTCGAGACGAAGTCGAGGAAGCTGCGGACGACGATCAGCGCCGAGACGAAGGCGGTGACGAAGCCGATGCCGATCAGCGCGACATCGTTCGTCGTCAGCTCCTTGTAGTTCTTGAGGAGATCATAGGCGAAGGCGCCGGCCATCGTGGGCATCGCCAGGAAGAAGGAGAACTCGGCCGCAGCCCGCTTGTCGGCGCCGAGCAGCATGGCGCCGACGATGGTCGAACCCGAGCGTGAAACCCCCGGCACCATCGCAAGGCACTGGATGAAGCCGATCTTGAGATACATCGGCAGTGGGAATTTGGTGGCGTCGTGATGCTTCACCTCGAGTTCCAGCTCGTCGACGACGAGGAGGACGAGGCCGCCGGCGATCAGCGTGCAGCAGACCAGGAAAGGGTTGAACAGCACGCCCTTGATGAAGCCGTGCGCCAGCGCGCCGATCACCGCCGCCGGCAGGAAGGCGACGAGCACGCCGAGGACGAAGCGCCGCGCGGACGGGTCGGTGCGCAAGCGCAGGGCGATGTCGAGCAGGCGGCGGAAATAGACCAGCAGGATCGCCAGGATCGCTCCGAGCTGGACCAGTATCTCGAAGGACTTGCCCTTGGATTCGAAGCCGAGGAAATGCCCAAGCAGGAGCAGGTGGCCGGTCGAGGACACCGGCAGGAATTCGGTCAGCCCTTCGACCACGCCGAGCACGGCGGCGACAAGAAGGTCATGCATGGGAGGGTCCTTCCGAGCCTTGCTGGTGCGACGCAACAAAGCTGCACCACACGCGTTAAAGCTATGGCGCAGGGTCTTTGCAAATTGGTTACCAGACCGGCAAGGATTTCTGCGCAATCCGCCACTTCACCCGGTCCCGGGTTGTTAGGCTTAGCCGGCAGGCCTATACGGGGGGCGCTCTATTGCGCTGCATCAGCGCCGGCCTACCCCACCCGAACCGTCCTCAGTTCCAGCAATCGATGGCCACGCTTCACCATTATACGCTCTGTCCGCATTCGCGCTTCATCCGGCTCGCACTCGGCGAGTTCGGCCTCGACGCCACGCTGGTCGAAGAGCGCGTCTGGGAACGGCGGCGCGAGTTCCTCGAGCTCAATCCGGCCGGGACGACCCCGGTGCTGCGCGAGGATAGCGGCCTCGTCGTGCCCGGCCCCGGACCGATCGCCGAATATCTCGACGAGACCCGCGGGCTGGCGCTGGCCGAACGGCGCCTGCTGCCGGAGGGGCCCGGCGGACGCATCGAGGTGCGCCGGCTGCTCGACTGGTTCAACATCAAGTTCAACGAGGAAATCACCGCTCCGCTCGTGCTGGAGAAGGTGATGAAGCGCTTCATGAGCCGGGATGAGGGCGGCGGCCCGCCGGAAATGAGTGCAATCCGCGCGGCGCGCGGCAATGTGCGCTATCATCTGCGCTACATCGCTTGGCTGACGGCGAAACGGAACTGGCTCGCCGGCGACAATCTGAGCTATGCCGATCTTGCCGCGGCGGCGCATCTCTCCTGCGTCGACTATCTCGGCGACGTGCCCTGGGACGAGGATGAGGCTGCCCGCGCATGGTATGCGAGGATCAAGTCCAGACCGAGCTTCCGGCCGCTGCTGAGCGACCGGATTCCCGGCATGGCGCCCTCGGCCCACTACGACGACCTGGACTTCTGAGCGGCGACAAGCTCAAGGCCGCGATCGCTGCGCGCGCCAAGGCTGAAGGCTTCGCTGTCATGCGCGTCGCCTCGGTCGACGCTATCCCCGAAGCGCCGGAGCGCCTCGCCGGCTGGCTGGGGGCTGGTCATCACGGCGACATGACCTGGCTGACCGAGCGCACGGCGGAACGTGCCGATCCGGCGACCCTGTGGCCGGCCGCCCGATCGGTCGTCATGCTCGGCATGAGCTATGCCGGCGAAGGCGATCCGCTCGCCGTCCTGGAGCAGCGCGATCGCGGCGCGATCTCGCTGTATGCCCGCCGGCGCGACTATCACGACGTGATCAAGGGCAAGCTGAAGAGCATCGCCGGCGTGCTGGCGGCGCGCGGCGAGGCCGAGGTCAAGGTCTTCGTCGACACCGCCCCGGTTATGGAAAAGCCGCTGGCGCAGGCGGCAGGGCTCGGCTGGCAAGGCAAGCAGACGGTGCTGGTCTCGCGCCAGCATGGCACCTGGCTCTTCCTCGGGGCGATCTACACTTCGGCGGAGCTGACGCCGGACGAGCCCGAGCGCGACCATTGTGGCTCCTGCACGCGCTGCCTCGACATCTGCCCGACCAAGGCCTTCCCGGCCCCCTACCAGCTCGATTCGCGCCGCTGCATCGCCTATCTGACGATCGAGCATCAGGGCCATATCGGCGCCGAGTTCCGCGCTGGCATCGGCAATCGCGTCTTCGGCTGCGACGATTGCCTGGCCGTCTGTCCCTGGAACAAGTTCGCGGAAGCCTCGCAAGAAACGCGCCTGGCGCTGAAGGGCGAGCTCGAGGCCCTGCCGCTGGCCGACCTCGCCGGGCTCGACGACACCGCCTTCCGCACGTTCTTTGCCGGCACGCCGGTGAAACGCACCGGCCGCGACCGCTTCATCCGCAATGTCCTGATCGCGATCGGCAACAGCGATGATCCAACTCTGGCCGCAAGCGCCGAAGCCTTGCTCGACGATCCCTCGCCCCTGGTGAGGGCGATGGCGGCCTGGGCACTTTGGCAGCTCGTGCCGAGCCATGCGGCGAAACTCGCGCCCGCCCGCCTCGCGCGGGAAACCGACCCCGAGGTCAGGGCCGAATGGGCTCAGCCTTCTCCGAACCAACTGGAACCTGCATGAAGCTCGTCATCTTCGGCCTCGGCTATTCCGCCGGGTTCTTCGCGCGCGCCGCTCTGGCGAAGGGCTGGGAGGTCACCGGCACGGTGCGCTCGGCAGAGAAGGCCGGCGAGCTCAGCAAGCAAGGGCTGCACACGCTGGTCTTCGGCGGCTTTGCGGTGTCGACGCCCCTGGCAAAGCTCGTCGCGGAGGCGGATGCCGTATTGGTCTCGGCCCAGCCCGACGAGAACGGCGATCCGGTGCTCGGCGCGCTCGCCGACAAGCTCGCGACCGCCGAGAAGCTGCGCTGGATCGGCTATCTCTCGACCATCGGCGTCTATGGCGACCATGGCGGCGCCTGGATCGATGAGACCGCCGAGTGCCGTCCGACCAGCAAGCGCTCGCGGCAGCGGCTGGAGATCGAGCAGGACTGGCTCGCCTTCGGCGAACGCAGCGGCAAGCCGGTCCAGATCTTCCGCCTCTCCGGCATCTACGGCCCCGGCCGCAATCCGATCACCAAATTGCGGGGCGGCACCGCCAACCGGCTGATCAAACCCGGCCAGGTCTTCAACCGCATCCATGTCGACGACATCGCCGGCGTGCTGATGGCCTCGATCGAGGCGCCGCGCGCCGGCGCGATCTACAACGTCACCGATGACGAGCCGGCGCCGCCGCAGGATGTCGTCAGCTTCGCCGCCGAGGTCACCGGACTCGCCCCACCGCCGGAAACCCCGTTCGACCCCGCAAGACTCTCGCCGATGGCGGCGAGCTTCTATGGCGAGAACAAGCGCGTCTCGAACGCGCTGGTGAAGCGCGAACTCGGCTATGCCTTCCACTATCCGGAGTACCGGCAGGCGCTGCGCGACCTCGCCGCCACGGGCGAGTGATCACGCTCAGGCGGCGTAGCGTCCGGCGTCGCCGTCGAGATACTCGATATAGCGCCGGTCGATCGCAGCGACCGGCAGGATGACCAGCACGTCGGTGGTGCCGAACTGCTTGTCGACCACGGCGCCGGCGCCGAAGCGGGCACCGAGGCGCAGATAGCCCTTCACCAGCGGCGGCAGGCATTTCAGCGCGAGCTTGGCGTCGACCATGCCGGCAGGCAGGCGATCCATCGCCACATGCCGATCGGGCTGGGCCACGACGCGCCAGTCGCCCTGGGCGGTGGCGTGGTGGTGGATGAAGCTGAGCGGCAGGGCCAGCATGTCGGGGTCGGTGCCGTCCAGGCTGGCACAGCCGAACATCGCGTCGATGCGGTGATGGCGGCAATAGGCCCAGATTCCGTGCCAGAGCAGCTCCACCGTCTTCTTGGTGCGGTAGGGCTTCAGCACACAGGAGCGGCCGAGCTCGAGGAAGCGCATGTCGGGATGGCGCGCCAGCAGCGGCGCGATGTCGAATTCGGACTGGGTGTAGAAACCGCCGAGCTTCGCCACGGCCTGCTCGCGCATCAGCCTGTAGGTGCCGACGACCTTGGGCTTGATCCCGCCGAAGCGGCCGCGCGCGGCATGGTCGATGACGAGGAGATGATCGCAGACGGCGTCGAATCGGTCGGCGTCGCGGCGGAACATGCGCGAGATGACATCGGGCTTGGCCGACATCTCCTGGTAGAACACGCGGTAGCGCAGGCGCTGCGCCCGCCAGATCTCGCGCGGGCCACGCGCCAATCGGACCTCGAGCGTGCCGGAGCGGCCGAGCGTGCCGGACAGAGCGTCAGCGCCGGGGAAAGCGAAGCCGCCAAGCTGCTTGCCGGCAGCCAGCAGGTTCGAGGGGGAGAAACGCTGCAACAGGGCCTGGCCGGCCAGCTTCTGCTTTGCCGGCTGACGGGAACCCTGAAAAACGTCGTGCGTCATAGACGGTCTGGCCCCTGCGATCTCGGATCGGCGCATGACAGCTCTGCGCCGACCGTCTTACGGGATCGCGACAAAACTACGTCACTGTGATGACGAAGCCAACCGCCTGTGGAGCAAACCGTGGCTTACGCCGACAGCATCTGTGCCGTTCGCAGCTGCGAAAGCCGCTCGATCCAGCCACGCAGCTGGTCGCGTGACAGTGGCTTAGCCAGGCAATCATCCATGCCGGCGGCGAGCGCCTCGCGCCTGTCATCCTCCGCCGTGTTGGCGCTGACGGCGACGATCGGCATCCGGGCGAGGCCTTGCGCCTTCTCAGCCGCACGGATCCGTCTGCTGACGGCGAGCCCGTCCAGCACCGGCATGCGGACATCGAGCAGGGCAAGATCGAAACCTGCCGACCGGCCGGAACGAGCCTCTTCGGCCAGGCGGACAGCCTCGCCGCCATCATGCGCCCAGACCGCGATGCAGCCGAGCCGCTCCAGCGTGCGAGTCAGCAGAAGCGCGTTGATCTCGTTGTCCTCGGCGACCAGAACTCGCAAACCGGCGGCGGATTGTTGCGCCGACGCATCGCCCTCCGGCACCGCCTCGGCTGCGTGCTGCAACCGCTCGACCGGGTCGAGCCGCACTTGCAGCGAACGCGCCCGGACCGGCTTGACGAGGAAGCCGCTGAAGCCGGCGGCATAGGGAGAGCCGAAGCTGCGGCGCTCGGCCGGCGCCAGCATGATCACGATATCGGCGACACCGGCGCGCCGCGCCGCGGCCGCCACCGCCTCGACCTCGCCGCCCGGAAGATTGCGGTCGACCAGCACCGCGGACAGGGCCGAATCGCCGGCGAGCGCCGCCAAGGCCTGCGCGTGATCGCCAGCCCGCAGGACCTGCGCGCCCGTCCGTTCGAGGCAAGCGGCGATATGGGCCGCGCTGAACGGCGCCGAGGATGCCACCAGGATCCGCCGACCCTGCCAGTTCGGCGAGGCCGGGCGCGCGGTTCCGGCCATGTCAGATCGCAGCGGCAAGGCCAGCCGGAACAATGCGCCGGCCTCCGCGCGATTACCGGCTTCGATCTCCCCGCCCATGGCGCGGGCGAGCCGGCGGGCGATGGCGAGGCCGAGACCAGTACCGGCCTGGTCGCGATGGCCGGTCATGCCGCCCTGCTCGAACTCCTCGAAGATCGTCGCCAGGCGCTCGGCCGGAATGCCCGGCCCGGTATCGGCGATGGCGACGACGAACTGACCAGCGACAGCATCCGCCTCGATACCGACGCCGCCTGCTTGCGTGAACTTCACGGCATTGCCGACGAGATTCAGCAGGATCTGGCGCAGGCGCTCCGCATCCCCGACGAGCCTTCCCGACAGGGCGGGCCCGAGCAAAGTGGAGATCTCGATGCCCTTGGCCTGGGCGCGCGGCGCCATCAGCTCGGTGACGTCCTCGATCAGCGCGGCAGGATCGAACGGCGCGTCGGCGAGTTCGAGCTTGCCGGCCTCGACCTTGGCGAAGTCGAGGATGTCGTCGACGAGACCGAGCAGCGCCTCGCCAGAGCTTCTGAGCGCCTTGACATAGGTCGCCTGCTCCGGGTCGAGCCTGGTGTCGCCGAGCAGGTCGGCCATCCCCAGGATGCCATTGAGCGGCGTGCGGAATTCATGACTGACGGTCGCCAGGAAGCGCGACTTGGCGGCGCTCGCCTCCTCGGCCCGGCTGCGCGCTTCCTCCAGCGCTGTTTCAGCAGCGATGCGCCCGCTGATCTCGCGGCCGACCCGCTGCAGCACGGTCTGGCCGGCGGCGACAGGGACGACAGTCTCGACCCAGGAGAGCCAACGCTCGCCCTCTTGCGTCTCGATGCATTCGTCGACGACGCGAGCGCCCCCCGGCAGGGCCTGCACCGGCCGGGCGCTGCGCACGCGCGGCTGCTCGACGCTGCCGACGGCCTCGGTTTCACTCTTGCCGATCAGCGCTGCATAGGCGGCGTTGGCGTAGATGATCCGGCCCTCGCTGCGGCGCACGATCAGGTCGCCCTGCGCCTCGATCAGACTGCGATAGCGTTCCTCGCTGTCGGCGAGCACCCAGAGCCGGTCGCTCAGCTTCTCGACATCGGCCGTCAGCGCCCTCGCCTGCCGGGTCACCTGCCGGCGCTCCCGCAGCAGCCGGATCGCGACGATGGCACAGGCGAGCGCCAAGGCGATGGCGGCGCCGGTCAACAGGATGAGGGAGGACGGCAGCTCGATCATGTCATCTCATCTATCACGCGCCCTCTTGAGAAAGGGTTCGCCCTCCGCGTGAGGATGCCGGATGGTTTGAATGGTTTCGTTAACCTTTCATCAGGCGGCAATCCTTCATCAGGCGGCTTGGGCCGCCTGGTCGATGCGCGAGCGATAGGACAGCGCCTCGGCGAGATGGATACGCCCCAGATGATCCTCGCCGTCGAGGTCGGCAAGCGTGCGCGCGACCTTGAGCACGCGGTGATAGCCGCGCGCCGTCAACCGCATCGCCTCGGCGGCACTGCGCAGCAGCGCGAGCCCGGCTGCATCCGGCCGCGCGATATCGTCGAGCAACGCGGCGGGACAGCGGGCATTGGTCGTGCCGCCGGGAAGGCCGAGCGCGGCATAGCGCTCCGACTGGCGAGCGCGGGCCGCAGCGACGCGGGCGGCGACCTCGGCCGAGCCTTCGGGCGCTGCGGGCAGAATGAGATCGGCCGCCGTCAGGGCGGGAACGTCGATGGTGATGTCGATCCGGTCGAGCATCGGGCCGGAAATCCTGGCCTGGTAGCCCGCCATGCAGCGCTCGTTCGGCTGGCGGCGGCAGGCATAGCCCGGCTCGGTCGCCTTGCCGCAGCGACAGGGATTCATCGCCGCGATCAGCTGGAACTTCGCGGGATAGACGGCGCGATGATTGGCGCGCGAGATCAGCACCTCGCCGGTCTCCATCGGCTGGCGCAAAGCATCGAGCGCCTGCGCCTGGAACTCCGGCAGCTCGTCGAGGAAGAGCACGCCGTGATGGGCGAGCGAGATTTCGCCGGGCCGGGCCTGCAGGCCTCCTCCGACCAGCGCCGCCATCGAGGCCGAATGATGCGGGGCGCGGAAAGGGCGCCGGTCGGTCAACTTGCCATCGGCGAGATGGCCGGCGACCGAGAGCACCATCGAGACTTCGAGCAATTCGCGTGGATCGAGCGGCGGCAGGATCGAGGGCAAACGGCTCGCCAGCATCGACTTGCCGGCGCCGGGTGGCCCGTTCATCAGCATATTGTGCTACATTATGAAGCGTCAACCATGAATCGCCATTTCGATCCTTGACACCGTTAGAATTCTTGAAGGAAATCAGCCGCTAAGATTGCTGTGGACGAAGTGTTGAGCGTTGGCGATGGCCAAAAAATCGAGCAAGCAAGCTGCAGCCGCGGCCCAGCCTTATGCCATATCCTACATGCGTTTTTCGACGCCCGAGCAAGCCAAGGGCGACAGCATTCGCCGCCAGAAAAAGAAGGCGTTGGACTGGTCCACTCGCGAACGCATTCCAATCAACACGACTTTCACCGACGCGGGAACGTCGGCATTCACCGACATCGCGGAGAACCTGAAGGCGATCCTCAAGCTCATCGAGACTGGGAAGATTCCGGCGGGCACCTACCTGCTCGTCGAGTCATTGGATCGATTGAGCCGGAAGAAGGTGCTCGAAGCGATGCCGGTCATGCTTCAGCTGATCGATGCCGGCATCATCATCGTCTCACTCGTCGACAACCAGACATACTCCAAGGAGACACTCGGCGAGAACGACGGACTGATCTACTCGCTGATTGGCACGATCCTGAGGGCCAATCAGGAATCCGAGGTCAAGTCGATGCGCCTGTCGGAGGCTTGGGCGAACAAGCGCGCGCAGGCGACTAGCAGAGGCACGGTGATGACTCGCCGCGCTCCGGCTTGGCTTCAGGTCACCGGCTCGGGCAAGAATCAGAGGTTCGAAGCTATTCCCGACCGCGTGGGGATCGTGCGGCGCATCTTCGATTCGACGATCCAGGGCGTGGGTCGAAGGACCATCGTGAGGCAACTCAATGATGAGGGGGTGGATTGTTTCGGGCGCGGCGCAAAATGGCATCCGAGCGCGATCGCCAAAATTCTGACAAACAAGGCGGTGTTGGGTCAATTCCAGCCGATGCGGAAGCTGAAGGGCGGCGGCAAAGAAGCGCATGGGGATCCGCTTCCAAGCTATTACCCGCGGGTTATTTCGCCCGGCCAGTTCTATCGCGCGAAGGTCGCCATTCAATCCCGCGTCGCCGCTGGCGGGCCAAGATCGGAACGGGTGATCAATCTGCTGAATGGCCTCGGCTATTGCGGTGCCTGCCAGAGCCGCATGATGACCGAAAACAAAGGGCCCAAACCGAAGGGCGGGCGGTATTTCTTGTGTTCCTCTTACGCCCGTAGAGCCGGGTGTACGAATGGCGCACGGTGGTCGGTCGAAAAGATCGAGGAACTTGTCCTGGCGCAGGGGCGGCTTGTCGACTGGAGCAAACTTGCTCCGGAACCTGCCCCGGGCAACGACATCGACGCGTTGATCGCCGCTCAAGCCGTAATCATGACACGGCGCCGCAACGTGATGGCCATGGCCGAATTCAACGCCGACCTTGTCCCGAAGGCGAACAGCCTATCGATTGAGATAAACGAACTTCAAAGTCAGATCGACAAACTGAAATCTGACGATCAGGAAATCAAGAATCGGGTCTCTCCTGCAGAAAACCTGAAAATTCTGTCTGAATTGCTTGAGGAAATGGAGAGCGCGTTCGGGGACGATCTTGTGAATTTACGGATCAAGATCGCCCAAACGCTCCGCAATGGCATCGCGAGGCTATCCTTTTACCCCAGCAGCGTCGAAGTCCTGTTCAGCGGAGTAGTTCACTCCTCCGACCCTCCGCGACGTATGCCGCCGATCGCGCTTATACCGCGCCCGCTGACTGAAGCCGAGCAACAGGAACTCGAAGACCTAGGCTACGATTCCGAACAGCCTCCGGTAGAATGGAAGGGCTTTCCGGGCGCCAAGGCGCGCAAGGCGTCTGGAACGGCGGCCAAAGCGCGCTCGTGACGGACAAGTCAACAGTGGGCGGCCTATCACTCGGGATTTACTCGGATTTGAGTTTCGTCCTGATCAGAAGGCCGTGACAACGGCCGGTAGTGACCGACCTCGCGCACAAATCTGCGTCCTTGAGCAAAGCTCCGATGAAGGCGAATCATCAAGTTTTCCTGGTTGACGACCTCGCCTTCTCGTTCCGCTCTTTCCAGAATATCGGCAGGCATTCGCTTCAGAATCTGTCCGCAAATCAGTCCCCGGCTGCCGACAGGCTCCGCAAGCAGCATCTCAAGAACGCGATCGAGGACATCTTCCCAGAACACTTCCGAACGGCTCGAATCCGGCTTCACCGGTGTCGCCGGCCGTGTCGCCATCAGCTTTTCTAGCAACCCATTTGACTGGGATCGCGACTGCTCAAGTTCGTTCGTCAACCTGGAAATTTCGGCCTTAAGGCTCTCGACCTGGGCTGAAAGGACATCGGCACTAGCGAGCGCTTCGTCTCTCAGCTCCCGATCGACCGCAGCGACCGCGGAAAGCTGCTCGCGCTCCGCGTTCAACAGCCGAGTTGCCTGCTGCATGGCCGCTTCCCACAGATTGGCGGCCGCGCGAGCCATTTCCGTCTGCATATGCTCCGGAAGGACTGCAAGTTCGATGCGCGGCTGATAGCTTCGCTGCGCTTTCCATGCCGCGAGATGCGGACCGATATCGCGATAGGACCCGCCACGCGGCAGGGCCGCCCGCACTGTCCGGAGCGAAACGCGTTCGGGCTTGTCCCTCAAGCTGTCCGCAATGCTCCAGACCTGGTGTTGGGTAGGCATCGTCCATCTCCTCAGCCGAGACAGAGCTAAGCCGGGAGAGGTGAATATGGCGTCAAGGGCCCGTCCCTCGGCGTGAACCTGCGAGGTTTCCGGTATCTTGGCCGGCTCGCTCCGCCGACTAGGTCAGGCCACGGCGATTGACGAATCCCGCCGACTCACAAAACTATCTGAGTCAGCGGAGCAGTCTCCCGCACCGTCCACATGGTGAAGCCTTCGGGGCAAGTACGGCTAAATTTTCCCTGGCACTCTTTCGAGCGCGCCGCAGGGCGAGTGGACCGACCCATGATTGGCGCCCTTGGGAGATTGGTATGAGACTGCATTTTCCGAACACGACTCGTGCAAAGAAGGCGGCCAAACGCTTGGCCGGTGCCTTAGGCGTGCCACTAGGCCGCGTACACCACGCTCTGGCTCAAGCATGCGGCTATCGCGATTGGTTCGAGTTCGAGCATCAGGTTGCGCAGGGTCCTCTGAGCACCCTGGATCAGCAATTGACCCTCGAACAGTTTGTCGATCGCCAAAGCCACCTGATCCGGTCGGTTTCTCAGAGCTTGAGCCTGCCCGACAGCGATGTTCAGTGCCATCTGCCCATCGCAAGACTGACAGGCGATCGGCCGGTTCGGTTGCAAGAGCAGGTTGCAATCAGGCTTGCCTGCTGGCGCGCGACCTGCCTGCCCCTCGCAGCCCGCCGAGAAACCGGTGCGATGGGGACATTGAGGTCCGCCGGGCGCAACGGCGAGATCGTCATTCTGAGGCGTTTTGGCCGCCCTACGCACGTCATCTCGGACAAGGCACTGAGCTTCGTCGGAGATTTCGAGTACACCTCGCCGCGAAATCCACCGCCGCTCTTCCTGCCGACGCGGCTCTACCTGCCCTACGGCTATGACGTCGAAACAGACGGTGCGCGGGTGGTCTTCTCCCGGGACTACCTTCCAATGTGGAGGCTGCGGGAAGGCCGGCGGCCCGAGCGCCTCAATCCGTGGGATTCTTTCGAAACCGAGGACCGATATCTTCTGTCCGACGGGTTGAGCACCTGGAACTTCGATCAACTGCAGGCTTTGCAGCAAACCTTCGCTGACGAGCACCAGCTCCAACAGCTCCCGGTGCTGGCGGACCTCCTGCCAATCCTGGTTCATGCCGATCCGGACATCGGACCTTACCCATCTGACTACGTCCACTTGATGAGGCCGAAGCCGCTCCAGCAAGCAGCCTGACGTCTGCGGTCGTAGAGGGAATCGTACCGCTCGATCCAGGCGGCTCATAGGAGGGGACCAGGCGCAATCGCCAGTCGGTGCGCCTGCGTCTTCTGCGCAACATGGCCCCGTAACCGCCTGGAAGGGGCTTTCCGAACCGGCGGCTCTTTGGCTATCCCGCCGCCATCCCCAAACCAGAGGCCAATTTGTATCAGATCAAAGCCACAGTCCGCGGCTCCACCACCAAGGATCGCGCAGCCAACGCAACGGACGCACTGCGCATTTTCCGAAAGGCGCAGACGCTACCATCACTACGGTCGTGCACGGTGCTTCGAAAAGGCGTGATCATTAGCGCTGCCGAACTCGAAAGCGATGCGCGCGGCGAGCAACGCTGAGCTCCCAAGTTCCGTCGTGCATAGCAGTGGCGGCTGGCGGCCAACAGCGATCACCTGGCTAAGAAGGCTGGTCGAAGTTCGTCACCCGTCCCCGGAGGGCAAGCCATCGCCCTCCACCAGCTTTGCAAGGCCAATTAGTTCCAGAACCCTTCCTGATAGTCGCGCGGCGACACAGGCTCAGTCTCCGGCTCCTGCTCAGTTTTCTGGTGCGGGGTTTCGAGCTTTTCGTCGTCTTGCTGCTCGTTTTCGGGCTTCGGCTGACGATCCAGCATGATCTCTCCTTTCAGGGACTGTGGGATGAGATGCTTGGAGCGGACGAACCATATGCACTTTGCTGCGGCGCACAAGACAGCAGGGGGGCGCCGAGCGGCAAGCTAGGCGCAACAATCAACGATTCCATATGCGTGGAATTTTCTGTGTGCGGGAGACCCGCAGCATTAACGCTTAGGTAATGAACCTGCAGTTATGGTGGAGTCAGGTTCGATCTACCGCTTTCCTGCCAGCTGTCGAGCGAACCAGGTTATGGCCCCCGCGGCTGCCACTTCACGGGGCCAACCGGCGCGCGTTGCGCGCTGGAGAACCGACCGAAGGGTAACATCGAGGGCACGGGCAGCGTCAGAGGTGCCAGCGTCCTCGCTGTCCCATTCAAGCGTTTCAGGCGGCTCGATTTGGTGGCGGAGCATGGAACTCAGAATGAGCTCCATGTGATCGGGCGGTCCGCTTTTTGCCCAATTTTGCACGGTTCTGACGGGCAACCGGTGCTCGCGCGCAAAACTGGACTGAGTGTGCCCCAGCTTGGCTAAAGCCTCTTTGAAGGCAGCTCCGTCCATCTGCATCCTGTTGCGTGAGCAGCAGCGTGAGTCGGTCGGCCAATCCTTTGTAGGCCACGATCATCACTTCTCGGCAGACTCTGCAAGCCGGTTAGTTAATGCAGCGTTGAGCGCCAATCCTGCCCATCCGGTAAGGATTAATCCTTCAGTCATGCATTGCACCAAATCGGTGTAGCGCCAATCCTTTGGCCCTGGCCTCCCCAGGGCCTCGCAGGCGCTGCAGCACGCCTGTCCACCGCCCCTAAAATCTGGAGAACGACAGATGGCTTTTGACGACCCGAATCTGCGCGCCATCGCACTGCATCAGATCGATCGGCTGCAGCGGCTAACCGATGACCTCGCCGACATCGTAGGTGGCACAAGGCCGACAAAGGCGGATTTGGACGGAGCCGTTCTTCTCCGGAATTTTCGCGTCGCGGAACGCTCAGTGCCTTGCTTGCGCGGCCTGGCCCACGGACACCCCCAGCTCGACACCGGCCTGATCATGACATCGCAGCTTTACGCGCTGGATCCGGAAGGACGGTGGGCCAGGACCTTGTCGCGCTTCTATCGCTTGATGCCGCCCGAGCAATCGCCTGAACACGCGCTCGGAATCCTCCAATGAAATTCCGGCCGACGAAATCCTCAGGCCGCTTCAACTTTCAGAACGAAGGCAGCTTCGAACTCTTCGTCCACATGGAAGCCGACCCCGACACGCTATCGTACGCCGAATTCAGCTTCGAAATGACGCTGAAGGATCACCGATTCCGCTCCTTCTCCGGCATCACAGCCTATCTGCTCCGACACACCGCCGGACTGTTTGTCATCGCGATCGATTCCCCGCGTTCCCACGCCACGCATCGCTTTCAATCCCTATGGCGCGAAGCCGATCACGCCCTGACCAGGAAAGGCATCTGGCTCTTCGCAACCACCTGCGAAAACCTCCGGCAAGAACCATTGTGGTCAAACGCCCTGGAAATCACGCGCGCCGCACAAGCCGAAGAGATCGCACCCGCCGATCGCGCGCTGATCGTCGAGTTCCTCTCGATCGCCGGCAGGGCACCCCTGCGCGAATGCGCCAGGCTTTGCGACAGCAGCAGCGACAGCTACGACGCCGTTCTCAAGCTCGTTTCCGCAGGTACCCTTCAACTCGCCGAAGACGGCCCGCTATCAGCCGCCACCCTACTGTGCCTATGCAGTTCACCCGATCCGGGAACTCGCAGCATTTCCATCGGAGATTCCTAGGCGGTAGCAGGTAGCGCTACCCGCAACCTGCTTTCTCACGATTCCGGATTCCCCGCGGTTTTCAGTCCATCGACCGCCCGCTGGCATCCCGGCGAATGGCTTTTTTAAAGCCCCCTCGGCGCCTTCCCGGGATTCGTTTCTCCGTTTGGCGGTGCAAATCCAATCCATCGTTCCCCACCCCGCGCTCGCGGACTGGTTCCCGGCGCCAAGATCCGGACCTCCAATGTCCCAGATGATTCAAGACCTACATGACCTCGCTCCTCTCGAAGATCCCAAGTCGCAAAGTTCCGGTAGCCACACTGCGAAACCCAGGAAGAGGTTGCCACGCAAGGATGTCGACCAGCACCTCGGCGAGCGCATGATCTGGAGGGCCTGCCCCCCGGCCTTGCGGCGCGCCATTCATCGTCGGCGTAGCGTCGTCGTCGTGATCGAGGCGATCAGACCGGATTGGGCTGGTATCCTTCATGAAGCGGCCCAGGGGCTTTTTCGGTCGACCAATATTCTGATGGTCGACAGTTCCAAGAAGTCGAAAGTGGATCTTCAGGAAGCCTCGCTCCGATCGGCTACAACCGGGGGGCTGTCGTTTATAATCATCTGCAATGGAAGTCTGGCTGGGCTCAGCCCGGCAGTCGCCGACGCCGCCGACTATTGCCTCCAGATCCATTCTCCCGATCGATCTCTCATAACGGCCACGTTGAAAGCGGCGTTCGAGGTGGACTCGGTCAGAAATATCCCCAGCCGCGTGGGCCACGAATCTTCCGCGGCCGCTCTCATCGCGGCCATCAGACCCAAGGAGACCGCCGCCCGCGCGATTGCCCGGTTGCGCGACCTCGACCGACGCAATCAGGATCGCTCGCGCCACAGCCTTTCACCGGGCCCCACGCTCTCAGATCTGGACGGATACGGAGCGGCAAAGCGCTGGGGTCTGGAACTTGCCGACGATCTTGCGGCCTATCGACGCGGAGATGTAGGCTGGTCGGAGCTGTCGACCGCAGCGATTCTGCACGGCCGGCCCGGCACAGGCAAAACCTTCTTTGCGTCGGCGCTCGCTCGGAGTTGTCGCGTGCCGATGGTTGCGACCTCGCTCGGTCACCTCTTCAGCCAGACCCCGGGCTACCTCGACAGCATCGTCAAGGGCCTCGATCAGGTGTTCGCCGAGGCGCGCAGCCGGGCGCCTTGCATACTATTCATCGATGAGCTCGACGCATTCCCAGATCGCGCGACGCTCTCCGGCCGCGGGCGCGACTGGTGGACTACGGTCGTCACTCATTTCTTGAAGCTGCTCGATGAGGCGAGAGACCGCGTCATCGTGCTTGGCGCGACCAATATGATTCACCGGATCGACGCCGCCATTCTTCGCGCCGGCCGGATCGAGCGGCAGTTCGAGATTGGACCTCCGGGCGAGGCCGAGTTGGCCAACATCTTCCGGTTCCATCTGGGCGCGCGCCTCACGACGACCGAGGTCGACGGCATCGCTCGCCTCGCCAGGGGGGCCACCGGGGCCGAAGTCGAATTTCTCGTGAAGACTGCGATCGGCCAAGCGCGTCGCGAGCAGCGTGAATTGAAAGTCGATGACCTGCGACGGCTGCTGCTCCGCGACGGCCTCACCGACGAAGAGCTGCACCGCATCTGTATCCACGAAGCCGGCCATGCGGTGGCTGCGATGGCGCTTGGCATCAAGGTCGATCTGATCTCGACGGTGAGCCAGGGTAGCCTTGGCGGAGTGGTCATTACGGAGTCCGCCGGCCGCGTCGCGACGCGTCAGCGCCTCGAGGACAGCGCAGTCGTCTCTCTGGCCGGCCGCGCAGCCGAGACCGTCGTGTTTGGCGATGCCTCGGCCGGCTCTCAACGCGACCTCGAAGCCGCCACCCAGTGCGTCGCTGCCGTCCATGGCTCGCTCGGGCTGGGGTCAAGCATCCTCCATCGCGCAGCGCCAAGCGAGACAAGCCGGCTCCTCGCCGACCCGGACTTTTGCGATCTACTCGAAGCGGAGCTGCGCATCCTCGACGCACGGTGCGTCGTCCTGCTGACCAACCACCTTCAGCAGATCCGAACCATAGCCCAGGCACTCCAGGAGCACAGGGTACTGACCGGGGACGCGCTCCAGGCGTTGCTGCAGTCGTGAGCGCGCTGATCATTGCACTGTTTCGCCGCTGGCAGGTCGACGAGGCTTGCGGCCAGTGCATTCTGGGTCTCGATCAGGCCCGGTACCATCAGTGGAAATACGGCCGCCTCTACGAGGTCGACGACGAGCTGGCCTTCAGGCTCGCCCTCCTCTTCAGCATTCATACCAGCCTCTGCACGATCTTCATGGATCCGACCAAGGGCTATCACTGGATGCGGCACCACAATCTGATACTCTGCCAGACTCCCATTGCCATGATTGCGAGCGGCGATCTCGATGCCCTGAGGCGCCTGCAGACCTACCTCGCTGCTGAAGCCCAGGGGTGGTAATCACTCATTCGACGTTCCGCAGTCCGCCAAAGAGAAGCGATGCCGTATTCGTCCCTCAACGACCTGGTCGACGTCGCCCGAGCCCAAGCAGCCCTCGATCGCGCGTGGCAGCAATTGAAACCTGGCGTTGCCTCAGCCGACTGGGAACGAGAACGCTCCCGGCTGGCCTACATCATCGCGGCGTTTGCGATGGTCGCGATGGATGAAGACGATCTGGTCGATCGCGCGCTGGAACGCTTCAAGCGCCCAAGCCCGTAAGCGTCACGTTCGTCAGGTCCGCGTCCGCGATATCACAATTTCTAGCCGATGCGCCAAGCGAGTGGCGCTGTCCCGAAGCGCGGCAGGCACGGCGGGTCATTTCAGCCGACTAGCTTGGCAGCCTCGTCTGTCTGTGAACGCCTTGCTGCCGGCATGGACCCATGCCCGCCCCTCCCCTTGAAAGGAAATTGATATGCGATTGCTCGTCCTGAGCGATCTCCATCTGGAATTCGAGAACTTCGGTTTTCCGGGGAACCTGCCCTTCGATGTCGCGATATTTGCCGGTGACACCTGGCAGCCGGTCAGCAATACGGTCGCTTGGCTGGCTGAGCAGCGAAACGGTCCTTTGCAAGGCAAACCGGTCGTCGTCGTGCCCGGAAATCACGAGTACTACGGCTGCCGCGACATGATGGCGAGCCGCCAGGAAGGCCGCGTACTCGCCGATCAGTTGGGAATTCACCTGCTGGATCCCGGTAGCGTCGTGATCGCCGGCGTGCGCTTCATCGGGGCGACCCTCTGGACAAATTTTGGCCTGCTCGGGAACCCGATCGTAGCCAAACGAGCGGCTGAGCATGGCATGAACGACTACAGGCGCATCGGCATCGTCGTGGACGGGAAGCGACGCCGCCTCCGCCCTTCGGACACCCAGGCCCTTCATCGCCAGGACGTGGCGTTCATCGAGGCAACCCTCGCACAAGACTTCGCGAACGCCACTGTGATCGTCACTCACCACGCGCCGCACCCGAATTCCGTTGACACCCTATATGGGAGCGATCCGTTGTCAGCCGCCTACGCCTCAGACCTGACCGAGCTCCTGATGAAGTACCAACCGAACCTCTGGATCCACGGTCACGACCATAGGCATCACAACTACTGGGTAGGCGGCACCCAGGTGATCGCGAACCCAGCCGGCTACCACACGGTTGGCGGGTACGAAAATAGGTTGTTCGATCCGTGCTTCATCGTCGATGTTTAGCCCCTTGCGGCCAAACTGATGATTTTTGATCCCGGCGATTGTTCGCTTCAGGCGACTGTGTCCGCGAGGTCCATGGCCGCCTTGAGTAAGCGTGCGCTGACCGTCAAATCGGAATCCGCGATATCACAATTTCCGGGCGATGCTCGAAGCGGGTGACGCTGTCCGCGATATCTCGCTCGGCTCGCGGGCCGACGATGATGCGTTTCGGGCTGATACCCGGTGTCCAGTTCGAACCAAGCGCGATGATGCGCCGATCACCGATGGGCTCAATCGTCTTGGCAACAGCCAAGCCTGTAAAGGGCCGGACCACCGTCTGATCCTCGGGGAACGCCAGTATTCGGACCTCCCGTTCGTCTCGGAAAATCGGGTCCTTATGCGTGGCGCAGAAGCGCATCAGTTTTCTGGCGACCGCTGATGGGGCCCAATGAACCCCGTGATTGACGGGAATTCGGGGATCGCGCGTCTGCTTCAATATAGCGAGAAGCTGCAGCTCGCCCAGCTGTTGAACAAGCTGCCTGAACTCCCACGTCGTTTCGTCCACGCCATAAGTGACCGGCGCCAAATCAAGCAGACCGTATGTCGACTTCCACCCCTCCATCTGGATCATTCGCTCGATATCGGCCGGATCATATTGAAGGCAATAGCCGGTGCCATTGCCTGCGAAATGGCGCCAATGGGTTAGCGATCCTCGCTCCTCATCGTCATCCGTTTCATGGCGAATGAACGAGCTCATATAGAGGTGGCCGTAGCCTGCGCTGCCATTGAGCTCGGCTCGGAAAAGCTCCTCTAGTTGATCACCGCTGGGATCAACTATGTCGGCAAAGACATCCGCAGGGAGCCTTTCACGCACATAGCGCAGCGCTGCGAGCTGAACGATGCGCCACCCATAGAACAGCTCGGACCGGTCCTCGACCGTCAAGAAGTTCGTGGCCCAAAACGTCCCACTGGTCGCGATGCCGCGCAATCCGGCTGGATTGGTGTAGTGAGACAGGTGCTTCACGGCTTCCCCAAAGCGATTGATCGAATCGCCTTGAGATTACCAATTCTGGGCCTGCCGAAGCCCGCTACTGTTTGCGGCTCGCATCAAACGTCGACCGGCCCTTCGGCAGGAGGACCTTCAATCTGCCGCCTGGGCTCTGACTCCGCGACGATCATGTCGACAACTCCTTCAAGCTCACGACTCATCGCGATCAAGTCCGGAACGGAGACCTCTTTCTCGATCTGCTTCGGCTGTGCCTCTTCCGAATCGGACACATCGTCATTGCCGACAAGCGTCTCCAGCTCACGCTGAGACACCGTATTGACCGTAATTTTCGACCCTTGGCGGACGCGCTCCATTAACAAGGTCGAGGTGACAGTCAGTCGGCTTCGCAGATCCTCCGATATCGGTCGCTTGGTCTCCTCGGCGATGATCGCCAGCTGCTGGCTGATCGTCTCTTGAAGGAATTTCTCACTGAACTGCGCAACTTGCTCCTGGGAGAAACCGCCATCGACTCCGGCGGTCTTGAGTGCGCCCATCGCCCTTAGAATATCGGCGGTCTTTCGGGCGGCCATCACCACGGCCGAATACATCTGCACTATGCTGTAAACGACGTAGATGGTGCCCGCCATTATCGCGATGGCACTGCCATTATCCAGGAGCAAGACCCGAGGTTTCGCCTCCTCGGGCACCGCTGCCTCCCGCACCGCTGCTGCAAACCGGTCGAACAGCTCGAAGACCTTGGAAAGCTCGGTCAGATCCCCCGAGTAGGAACGATCGGAAATCACGACGCTGTAGCTGATTTCGTCAGGCTGAGGTTCGTAGGTCTTGAGCGGCAGATCACGAGCGATGTCGCGAAACATCCGCAGCTTGTGCAGATTCTGATCCAGAAGGCTTGCGAAGTAGCCGATTTCTCCTGACGGAATGCCCCGCGCCTTCGCTTCCGGAATGCCACGCACAATCAGATCTGCCAGCTTTCCCGGCAGCGTCGGTCCGAATTGCGTGAGCTCCAGGAATTCCTGGTCCTTCCGCGACATCAGATTGTAAGCATTGTGCCTCGCCAAAGCCTCAGCGCGATCGATCAAATCCCGGGCTTCGCTCGCATATGTCGGATCAGGCGTCGCCGGCCGATTACTCAGGAGGCTGATGGCCCGAGCGAGTAATTCAGGGACATTCTGGCGCTCGTAATCCTCAATTAAGGCACTGAACAGCCTAAGCACGTCGGTCGTATACAATATTGTCGTCTCCAGCCTCGGTGATTCTCCTAGCACGTCGCCACCGGCTGACGAAGGCGGAGGATGCCGGTTGAACTCCATTTCATCTGCGTCACCGGGCTTCCAATTGGCATCGCGAACATGCAATCAATAGTTGTTTCCATGCTGTGATTCCAATGCGCTATTCATTAGACGAAGACTGGATTGGTGCTGCGCGGGAAGCCGCAACGCAGCAATCCGGTGCCCCTCCCGCTTCAATCGACGATATCGCCGCACGCCTCATCCAGCTGCACGAGCTGATGCTCGACATGCCGGATCCTCTTGCACGGGCGTTCGATCGCCTTTCCGAGAGCGACCTTGGGGCTCAAGCTCGCCTACGCGCCGATGACTACTACCGCGAGGAGTGGTCATGGGAATTGCCAGCCGCATGCGACAACCCGACAGCCGCATTCGTCGTTGGTGCGGAGATCCGCGCGCTTGACAGGCATCTTGCTGATGAAAGCCGCGATCGTCTGGGACATCCGTTGGAAGCAGCGATCACTGTCGCTAAGAGCTGGACGCTTGTCCGCCGCAACCTGGATTGGCGCCCTCGCACTCCAACGAAACTCCATCCCTACCGCCGCCGCGGACTGCTTCACCATCGCGCCATCCCGCGGATTTCCAACGGGTATCGCGTGCGCCTGGTCGAGCTACACGACGCCAGAAAGGATCCGGTCCATTTCGGAGCTGCTCTCGCTCCCGGCGTAAAGCACTCCGTGACGGCCGACCAAGGCCGATTCGTCATCGATGCGATCGACTTTCCCGATGCCGAGCGCATCACCGCAGAGCAGCTCGCCTCGTCCGCACAAGGCCTGTGCTGGTTGCATGTCTGGCCGGAACTGACGATCGCTCCCTCCGTCCGAGATCAGGTCGTCGAAATCCTCAAGAAATGGCGCTTTGACCAAGAGCCGCCGCCCGCGCTCATCATCGCGGGCTCATGTCACGAAAAGGTCGGAGACGAGGTGTTCAACCGCGCGACGCTGCTGGACTCACGCGGCAGCCAGCTCGCGCAGCAGGGGAAGATCGTCCCGTATTCCGCCAAGGACGAGGAAGGGAACCACGAGGAAGAAGCCATCTCGCCCGCGACAGAGATAATCATCCTGATTTCAAGCGGCCCAGCTGTCGCGATCGGAATCTGCCGGGATTTTTGTGACCTCAATCATGCGGGCGGCCTCTACCTCGGGTTGGACGTCGATCTGGTCGTTGTTCCGTCGATGGGAGGCCTGACGACCACCCAGAGCCATCTCATCGCAGCAAAAGGACTTCGAACCGAAACCGGCACTGTGGCGTTTGTGGTCCAGCAAGCGGATCCGAAAAAGGCGCAAGTCCACTATGTTGTCCGACCGGATAGCACATACGACGCCGCAATGGCCGAAGTGTCGGAAAGCTGGACCTGCCATGCCTGGACGTGACGCCGCACGAGCTTGTGTCCGTAATTTCAGTTGCTAGCTAAAACGTACTGAAGCGATATAAAGCATCGATTAGGAAACATGGGTTACAAGCCGCATATGGCCAACACTCTCGGACTCGACAGGATCGCCCTGGCAGATGCGAGTGCAGTCGAAGCGCGCGCCATCCTCCAGCAAGCTCTTGCACAGCCTTCGGTCGACGTTTTCAAGAAAGTTGCGTCGACAATGCGCGCCTGGGCGTGGAAAGCTCTGACCAGTCGCCGCAGCGACAGCGAGCTCGCCGATTGGCATGATTTACTGCGTCGACTGGCAACGCGAGCCAATGATGTCGATCAGAAGCTGGCCGCGCGCTTCGAAATGCTGGCTGAGCTCATCCATGAGTCGATTGCGTCAGCTGAAATCTCGGACCCGAAATTCGTTCTTCAGCGATCCCATACGCGCAAGATGCTGACGCTTCTGGCAGAGGCGCCGGATAAGCGCCTGGAGCGCAGTGAACTCGGGACGCAACTTGGATTGCAGCAGGCAAACCTGACACGTGTGATCAACATGCTCGTCGACGCTGGCCTGGTGATCAAATCAATGGACGGCAAGCGTGTGGTCGTCGAGATCACGCGCGCCGGCGAACATGAAGCTGCCCGCCTGACGCCGAGCCACTCGCCGCTCTCCGTGGACGATTTTCTGTCAGTGCAGCGGATTATCCAGGAAGAGATCTCGCGCCAATTCGCTCACGGCTACTTGCCCTTCCATGATCCTCATTCCCTGCCGCTACCAAACGTTCGGCCGGCTGATCCTCCGACGCCTGCCGGAGCCATCATTGGCCTCAGAATTGCGACGGATAGACATGTGTTCGTGGTCAAGGCGTCGTCTTACCCCAACAAACTCACTTATGTGGATTGCTTGGCGAAGGCGTTTCCGGACCAGCCCAATAACCCTGCATTGGCTCACTCGATGCTGCCCTCCCCCGCATTCCTTGCGTTCAAACACCAGGCCGATGACGCATGACTGACACCGCGGATGACATCGGCCCGGAAATTCCGATTGGGCTATCCGGTGCCATCGGCCGACGGATGACCGTCGTCAATGCATCGCAGACCCGGCTGTTGACCACGTTCGGTGCGCTCGACGGCGACTCCGGCGAGCAGGTGCTGATGGGATTGACGGACTTCTCGCTGCAAACGAGCTCCGCCTTGTCGCAAGCAGCGCCTCAGGAACCCATCGAATTGACGCTGACCGTCGAGAATATGGCATTCTTGCTGTCAGACATGAGCCGGGACTTCGCTGGCGTTTGCGAAGGCCTGGCGCGGCTTTCGTCGGACGCCGCTCCGATGGAGCCTACCCGGCTGAAGCTGATGCAGAGCTTCCTTGCAGACGTGCTCAAGGAAATCTCCAGGGCTCAGGAAGCGCTGCAGAAAGTCACCACGCTGCGCGTGCCTTAGGGACGGGTCTTGCGGCCCAAATCCATAGGCCACCAGTGAGCTGATGATCGGATCGCCTCGACCGCAGCTGGACTGCAATCTTTAGGTATCGAGCCTCTTCGCGAAGTCGGGTTCGCGCTGCCCCGGGAGACCGGGCCTTTCTTAGGCGACCCTGCCTTCCACGATCGCCTCGATCTCCCTCAGGACATCATCCATGTCATGAGATTGCCCTGCTGCGATTTGCCGCCGACCTTCGATTATCGCCAGGACGTCACGGCCTTCTGACGCGAGATATAGCTTAAGGGCTCGAACCATGACCCAGCTCCGGGTCCGATCGAGGGCCTGACCGACCTGCTCGATGTCCCGCAAGACGTCCGCGGGCAACCGCAAGGTGATTGGATCGCTCAGCTCCAGCTTGGGCATGCTCGTGCTCCCTTCGCCAGAGACTACCTTGCATCACAGATCCGGTCACTTCCAGGATACGGCCACCCCGTGGGGCTACCCGCGAAGAGAATGGCCTTTCGGATTACCGTGTGGGGAACTCGCTACCACAGGCGTTTGACGGCGAAGCCGTCGAATAGCGCTTCGTTCGAAATCAGTACCATGTCCTCGGATTGAGCCTGGGCAATCAGGAAGCGGTCGAACGGGTCCTTGTGTGCAATGTTCATCTCACCGGCTCGCAGGGCATGGAGAACGGTGATCGCCAGCTCAATAAAGCCTTGATCGGCGATGATCGCCTCGAAGTCCTGCGCTAGCGGCGCGGCGTCAGGAAGTTTCCCTATTCGGAATTTGGTGGCAATCTCCATGGCTGAGGCGGCACTGACGGCGATGCTGTTGCCCTCGTCCTCGATCGCCTCGCGGGCCCGACTGCTCAGCGCCTCGTCACCCGCAAGCCACCAAATCAGAGCATGGGTATCGAGTAGCAGCCTCAAGTGAGATTCCATCCCACGAGTTCGTCCTCTGGCAACGGCTCGTCAAAGCGCGCATCGACGGCAATCTTTCCTTTGAGTGCCCCAAAGCGCCGCTTGCCGCGTGGCGAGACCGGCACCAGGCGTACTGCCGGCACGTTACCACGAGCGATGACGACATCTCCGCCCTCAAGTGCGTCTGCGATCAGTTTGGATAGATTGGTCTTCGCTTCGTGAACCGAGAACTGGGCCATGAGCACTCTCCTTAGCTAAGGATATAGCTAAGGGCCCCGCACCAAGCAAGAACCGTGCTGTTGCCGGGGTAATGCTGCACACGACTCCCCACGCGATAATCCGGATAGCCAAGAGAATTCAGGCGACGGCGTCCGCGAGGTCCTTGGCCACCTTGAACTTGACGACCGTCTTCGCCGGCACGTCGATCATCGCACCCGTCGAGGGGTTACGGGCCTGCCGCGCATCACGCTTGGCCGAGGACAGCTTGCCGACGCCACCGAGCATCACGTCGCCGCCCGACTTGAGCGTCTTGGACACCACGCCCGCAAGGGAGGTCAGCACAGCCGACACATCGGCCTTGGACTTGGCCGTCTCTTCCGCGATGGCAGCAATGAGCTCGTTCTTGGTCATCGAGTATCTCCAGGTTCAATCAAACGTGCTCAGGCCTTGGCCTTGCCGCGCGCCGGCGACTTCCGGCGCTGCTGCCCCAAGCCCATCTTCTTGGCCAGCGTGGAGCGAGCCTCGGCATAGGCAGGTGCAACCATGGGATAGTCAGCCGGCAGCCCCCAGCGCGCCCGGTACTCTTCCGGCGACATGTTGTAGGCCGTGCGCAGGTGGCGCTTCAGCGACTTGAACTTCTTGCCGTCCTCCAGGCAGATCAGGAAATCCGGGGTGATCGACTTCTTCAAGGACACAGCCGGCGTCGGCTTCTCCTCGACGGCCGCTGCCGGCTCCAAGCCCAACCCGGCGATCGCGGCATGGGTCGTGGCGATCAGCGCGGGGAGTTCACCGGCCGGGACACTATTGTTCGAGACGTAAGCAGAAACGATATCCGCAACCAGGCCGATCAGGTTTTCGTTCTCTTCAGCCACTGTCGTCTCCTGACTCAATGGGTTTGGTTATTGGAGGGCGAAGAATCAACAATCTGCGACCCGCTTATTCCTGTCGAATGAGAGAGACAAGAGTGTAGCTCAACATCCAGGGAGTTGACGGCGAACTGTCTCTCCTCGTTCAATGTATCCATCTTGTGTGTTGTGGTGGTTGTTCATGCAGGGTCCTCGGATCTTTTCAACCAACTCGCGAGCCGTATGGATGAGAACGCTGATCGTGGCGGCGTTGGTGCTCGCGGTAGTTACCCCGGCATGGCTCTGGCGTCAGGCGAACTGACCCCTTCCAGCCGTTCCACGCGCTTTACTGAACAGCTCGATGCTTGGGTTACTCGGCGCTACGAAGGCACGGTACGCGCAGATAGTGTGTCAGGCCACAGTACCTCGACTAGCTATTCGAATGAGGTGGGCTAACCTGCAGATGAGTCGGGGCTAAACTGCAAAAGCGGAGCGAGCTCCAGGCGCGGATAATGTCCGGAGCCCAGGCCAACAAAATGCGCATCGAATTCTTGCGTCCGCAGGGGCCCCAGCCGACCGAAAAGATAGGGCTGGCGGAGTTTCGTCAAAAGCTGCCAATGGCCTGGAAAGGCTACGCCAATTTCACTTTGTGCATCCCGAAGCGTTACGGGCACGACCGGGAGATCGACGTCGTCATAATCGCTCCCGACCGGTTGATCCTGGTCGACCTGAAACATGTCCGCGGCAAGATCGAATCCCGCAGCGGGACCTGGTTCAAGGGCAACGAGGATTACGGACCGTCCGCCTATTACAAGATTCGCGACAACGCGAAATTCCTCGCTGAAATTATCCGTCGCCAAGTCCACCAGATTCCCGGGTGTCCCCCAATTGAGAGCGCGGTCGTCTTCACGCACGAGCAAAGCGATCTCAGCGGTTTGGATGCTACGGAGCGCGAGAATTGCTTCAAGCTCTCGGATTTCATCCGCATCGGCAACGAAAACGAGTTTAGAAAGACTTATTGCGGCCGCAGCAGCTTCGGGACATCTGCGCCGCTCAACACTGGACCTTTCTACCAGGCGCTCCAAAAATTGTTTGCCAACGGCCGGTTGATCGAAGCCAGCCGAGCCAAGTACCACGGCTTTGTTCCCACCGGGCAGCCAGAGTTCAGCCACCGTCTATACGAAGAGTACCCGTGCCACGAAGCAGGCGATCCGAATTACACGGGATTGCTGCGTCTTTGGCGGTTCGACGAGGATCCGGATGCCTTCAGCATAGAGGAGGAGCGCCGCCCGGTTGCCGAGCGAGAGCGATCGGTTCTTGGCTACCTCAGAGCTGGCAACTCCCAGCTCTATGACAACTACGTCATGCGCTCGATCGCCTACGATCGCGAATATCCCTTGCGGCACTCGGAGGTCTTCGAGCGGCACGTCGGACTGGCTCGCCTGACGCGCTTCGTTGGTTCACTCGTCGACCACGACCGGGATCGCCGACTTGAGTTTGCCAAGCTCTTCCTCGACCGGGTCGCGGCTCTGCATCGGCTGCGCGTCGCGCACCGCGATCTGGACCGGCATTCCGTTTGGATCGACGAGCGTCGTAGCAACGTTGTGTTGTCGAGTTTCGGCGCGGCCCATTACCCGGATCGCGAAACGATCGGCGCGAAACGCAGCAAGATCCTGGCCGGAGGGTTTCGCACGCCCGAGGACACCGGCGCGGGAAAGCGCGGTACGCCGTTCCAGACCGATGTTTTCCTTGCGGCGGCTGTCGTCTGGACATTGCTAACCGGCGAACGCTTGCCCGAAATCGACGAGGTTCCGGTCTGGACGGCGATGACGTCGGATCGTCCGGATGTACCAGCCGATCTGGGGCCATGGTTCGACGCGGCCCTTTCAATCAACGCGACAGACCGCCCGGTAGATGTCGTCGAAGCCGCTCAGCAATTCGCGAACATTATTCACCGCAGCCAGGTCGTCTCCCTGGAGCGCCAACTGGAACGATATCGGCAGGAAATCGACCCCGTTGCCGATCATGACGTGCTTGACTGGATTTCTCGCAAACCCGTTCGCGTCTTCAAGGCTCAGCGTATCGGGGGAGCCGCCGGTGAAACCGTGCTGGTCAAAAGCTGGCCCGAAAATTTCCTGGGTGATCGACGCAAGGCCGCTCCTCGTTTGATCGAGTTTTTCGCGCGAGCCGACAAGATTCAGACATTGTCAGCGCCCTGGGCTCCCCGAATTCATACAGCTTGCCTGTCAATGGACGGCCTCCTGTTGGCTCAGGAATGGCTTGAAGGGCAAACGCTGGATCCAAAGGCGACCGCGCAATGGTCAGATGAGGAAATCCGCGCCTTCCTGATGGGCCTGGTCACCGCCACAGAAGAGCTTCATGCAGTGGGCCTGACCCATGGGGATCTTAAGCCAGACAACATCCTCGTAAGCCGCGCCCCTGCAAACGACCCCGAAAAGGCCGAGTCCTCGGAGCAGAAACCGACACCGATCTTGCTCGACCTTCTCGACTATGCGCCAGACGCGTCGGGCGAGAGGCGGACGCAAGCCTACTGCCCTCCTAACGACGAAGACAATCCGCTGATACGCGACCGGTTCGCCGTTTGCGCTATCGCGTTGGAGCTGGCAGAGAACCGGCCGACATCCTCCCCGCTCGCCAATGAAATCCGTGCCTCCGCCGTCAAATGCGGCGCGGAGGAGGCACCGTGGCTGACAATGAAGTACTTGAGAAAGGCAGTCTCTGGCCAACAGGCGAAAAGGAAGGATCGCGACCAGGCCGAGGAGTTTCATCTCACCTTCGAGCTCAGATCACCTGGCTTCGAAGGTAAGCTCCTGGCGGATAATGGCCGGTTTCACGTCGTCCAGAAAGACCGCCATCAGGTCGAGATATTTGGCTTCGACCAGAAGCTCACTATCGAGATCGACCCTGCCGACCATCGCCCGAAACGGGCCTTTGTCGCACGAGCGGACGTTCGAGCCGTCGGCTGGGCATTGGGTAGGCGCATCCTCTCCTTCCCGGGAACCATCCAGATTGCGCACTCGCGAATATTACGATTCTCCGGAATTGAGGCGCTGCTATCGCGCTTGAGTGAGCACACCGCCTACCAAACCCGTGGGGCTTCCTCCGTCTCTGTTTCGGACGGTGATGACGTTGCGGAGGCTCTTTCGCTTCCTGATCCAGGGGCCGTCGATGAAGAGATGGCCGCCTTCGAAGGCGCGGATACGCCCTCTCCAGCTACCCGCCCCGCTGACGGTAAATCGCTCCCCGAGCCCCGGAAGAAGCCATGGCGTTTCCCCGTCGCCAGATTCTGGCGGGAAACGATCGCGGTGGAGGAAGCTATCCAGCCGGAACTGACACTGGATCAGCCCCCGGCGGAAACAGGTGAAGCTGGTGTGGTGATCCTGCGGTGCACGGAGACATCCAAGGAGGAAACCTCGGAAGCCATTGAGTTGGGTGACGCTCAGGGAGGCGTCAGCGTCAGCTTCAACGGCAGCAAGATTGGCGATGTCGACCTGGGGCGTAGCCGCGCAGGCGTCGTGACGTTGCGCAATGCGCGCGGATATCGCCGCCTGCGAACCGGAGATCGCCTTCGAATCCAGAATTCTGGAAGCGTCGGCAGTTTTCAGCGCCGATCGAAGGCCCTGACCAGAGTGGTGCAGGGCCTCGGCCAGTTGCCTGAGCTGGTCTCATATTTTGACCCCCTGGCTCAACTTGAACCCAGGGTGATGGCCGACGAGGTTCCGAAGGGTCTATTGCAACGATACGGCCTGAATGAAGAGCAGGAAGCGGCCTTCAATCATCTCTGGAAATTTGGTCCTCTCGGCTTGCTGCAGGGGCCGCCAGGTACCGGCAAGACCAGCTTCATTGCCTCGTTCGTTCACCACGCGCTCAATGAAGGCAAGATGCGCAATGTCCTCGTCTTGTCTCAGTCGCACGAGGCAGTCAACGAGGTCGCCGAGCGCATCCTCAAGGTCTCGAACACGGTCGGGGGGGAAATCGACCTGCTGCGAATCGGGGACCACGAAAAGATATCCTCAAGTCTGCAAAAATTCCATTCGCAATCCGTCCAGGACCGCTATCGCGAACTATTCCGGGCGGAACTGAAGGACAGGATGCTGATCCCCGCGCGCAGGTTGGGCCTAGAGACGGAGTTCATACGCGACATCTTCGAGATCGAGGCGACTTATGGCCCCATTGTTCGACAGATGTCGCTGGCTCGCCGGGAGATCGATGATGACATCGCCCCTGAACTCGCCAAAACCGCTCAGATTCGTCTGCAAGCGCTGTCGGCTGCTTTCGAGCGCCGCCTTTCCGTGGAGCATCGCTCGTTCGAAGGTGAGCCGGATGAGGTGTTTGAGGAGATGCTCGACGATGCGGCTCGACGACACCGGGTTTTCGATCCCGACGCCACTCGGCGGCTGGCGCGACTCAACGCCCTATCTTTGAATTGGTCGCAAGCCCTGGGGCTGCGAGGCCGCACGCTCGAAGAGTTTCTGGCACGCAGCCGCAACCTGGTATGTGGCACCTGTGTGGGCATCGGACGCCCAGGCCTTCGGATCGACCGTGGTGCATTTGACCTGGTGGTGATCGACGAGGCTGCGCGCTGCACGCCGAGCGAGCTTGCGGTCGGGATGCAGTCGGGCAAGCGAGTGCTCCTGGTTGGGGATCACAAGCAACTGCCGCCGCTGTTCGACCACGAACTCATCCGCACCGTAAGCGAACGGCTGAAAGCACCCTCCCTTGCCGAGTTGCGTCGCAGTGACTTTGAAAGGGCTTTCAGATCCGGGTACGGCAAGGCCGTCGCTCAAACGCTCGTGCGCCAGTATCGGATGGCGTCTGAAATTCATGCGCTGGTCTCGGGCACGTTCTACAACAGCGAAGGCTTGGTGCGGAGCCGACCCGAACCTCTCGACCTCTACGCGCTCTTGCCCACCCCGCTCGACAAACAGGTTATCTGGCTGGATTCCAGTGGGAAATCGTCGACTGAGGCGCAGGCCGGAACCAGCTTCACGAATCGTCGCGAAGCTCTGACAGTTATCGAGCTGCTGAGGCGTATCGGACGCTCCCGTCCCTTCCTCGACCGGCTTTCCGAACTGGAGTTGAAGGAAGGCGAGCATCTGATCGGTGTGATCTGCATGTATGCTCAGCAGGCGGAGCTGATTTCGAGCCTCGTCGTGTCTTCCGACCTCCCGCAGGAACTTCGCAACCTGATCAAGGTGGACACGGTCGACGCCTATCAGGGAAAGCAAAATCGGATTGTCATCCTTTCGCTCGTGCGCAGCAATTTCGAACGCGATATGGGCCATGTTCGCAGCCGTAACCGGATAAACGTCGCGCTTTCCCGAGCTATGGACAGGCTACTGATCATTGGGGCCGCTCGCATGTTTGAAACAAGCAAGAATCCCCTCCGGCCTATCGTGCGCAAGCTCAAGACCCTCGATCGCATCAGCTCGGCTTCAGATATTCTTGGACGCCAGCAATGAAGGCCTTTCGCGCGAATTCCGAGCGTCCCCGGAAACAGGGTCAGCCCAACTCTCCCAGTTCACACGAAAGCCCCGGCGGGAGCGTCGGCAACGGCTCCTGGAACGGCACGGACACGTCGGAAATCGACCGGCTTTCCTTCGCTATCCGCGCCCACAGGTTTCGTTTCACGGCTACGATCATGCAGCGAAACGCGATACCGCTCGCGGCCGAGTACGCTGTGCGCCTCGTCCATGCCGTGCCGGACCTGGCAACCGAGGATATTGCAGCGTTTTTCGGTTTTGGGTCTGCAGAAGCGGAGATCCTCGTCCAGGATATGCTTGCAACGGGGCTCGTCTCCGAACGCGAGGGACGGTTCTCCCTATCGTCGCGTGGAATCGCAGCGGTATCAGACGACGACGTCGAGCTCTTCGAGACCGAAGAGCTCGCGGTTACGCAGGCATTTGAATTGATCGCGTTCACCCCCGTCGATGACAATGAGCTGACCGGCGTTTTCGGACGCATCGTACCGGAGATTGCGATTCCTGATCGCGAACGGGCGGCGAACGCAACCGAAGGCGCGCGGGACGCCTTTGATCTCCACTTTCGGGAATTGGCCCAACGGCACAGCCGTCGCCGACGTCCAGAGGACATCCGTTTGCATCTGGTCGAGGACGTTCATTTCATGAGGGCGTTTGGCGCTCATTTTGAACTACCGATCCGCTACAGGCAGGATGATGCGAGCATCGGCGCTCTCGGTGTCGATCCCGATTTCTCCTCGCTCCGGCACCGCGGCCGCGTGAGCTCTCGCGATCCGGTGATTGCCGCCTTGAGCGCGCGGGTTCAATCGCTCCAGGCTCCGGCCGACTTTGACGATGCACTCTCCCGGACGGCCTCGATCGATGGCGGCATTCTGACACGCTCAGACCTTAAGTCTTCGGAAGGTCAGGCAGCCTGGGCACAAAGTTGCACTGACAAAAGCGCCAGGCAGCTGGAAGGGGAACAGGGCCCCGGCATGCGCGTGATGGGATCCGTAGCCGCTACCGCAATTGGCTCAGCGCTGTTACGCACCGCCCCTTCAGCGGAGCAGGAGCGGCTTGATGTGCCGACGCCTGTGCTATGGCTTCCGCCAGGCGCCGGATATTGGGGCCGTAGTGTTGCATTCGCAAATATCGCCCGCGAGCTCTCGGCTGCGGATCCAGACGGGACAGTCCTGTTGGCTCGAACGAGCGACACTCAGCAATCCTGGAAAAACTGGCGGACTCTCTATGGGCCACGACATGATCAGCCAGGACTTTTCGATCGCAGTCTCGCGGTCCAAACGGATTTGCCGAATGCCCTCGAGGTCGTCATGAAGCCTGGCGCTTGGGCACTGGTTCTTGTGCATGTGCCAGTAGCGCAGGGTACTTATCCGATCCCATTTGGCTATCTGACCACCTCTCCTCGCCTGGTGAGCCGGTGGCGCGATGCGCTTGCAGAGGTCGCGATCACCGCGGATGGCTCAAAGAGCATATTGTGGTGCGACAAAAGCGAAACAGCCGCCGATGCGCTGGCCGTGATCGATCTTGCTCTCGGGATCGGAGCCGCTACCTGAGACCTAAACCTCGGGCCGGCAGATGTGATCGAGCGTTAATCTATGTCCAGGCAATTGCCCCCACCTTGAGCCGAGCTGTTACGGCATTCGTCGGTCGGCGCATCTTCTGGCTCTCGCGGTAACAGAGTTAAGGGAAATATCGGCCGAAGAATGAGGACAAACAAAGAACGTCCTTGGCTTTCCATCCTTTTCCGTCAGAATCTAACCTCTGAATCGGGAAAATCGCCGTGATGAAGCTGCGATACGCTAAATCGGCCCAGCTATCAGGAGGGCGAAAGCCGCTCTCGCAAAACCAGACGGCCACCCCAACCAAGATACGGGATTTGCCGGGGTTCAATGCCGTCGAAGATGCAGCCCTCCTCTACGGTGGCGATCGTCTCGAAGAGGCAGCCAAACGCTTCACCAAGCGTCATTTCGATATCAACCTCGATGACCTCGACGATTTTCGGCCGACGGACGACACCTGGATCGAGCCTACGGAACTTGACCGCGAGTTGCAGCGGCATCCGCGCCGACTGCTCGTGGACTATCTTAGCGACGACGAGACAGTCGAATTTCTCCTGACGCTTGGCTTCGATTTGCGTTGCGAACGCGGGCAACCCTTACGCTCAACCGAAGCCATCGCCCCTCAAATCGAAGCGGCCGCTCGCGGGTTTGCCGGAAGGCTGCCGGATCGAGCTGCAATCGAGGTGGAGACCTTCGAAGCTCGGATGGCCGCCGATGCCACTGCTTTTGCTGCAAGGAAACGGACGAGGCCGCGGTAGCTCAACGGCATCAATGCGCCAGTTTGCCGAAATATCATTTTGGCTGTGCGCCTGCGGGGCCGCCCTGAAGGTTTTTTCCGGCTGTTTTCGCGTTCAGCCGTTCGGCATCTTCGCCTCAGTCAGGAGGCAAGACCGATGTCTTTGAAAACAGTTCTCAGCCGCGCCTCGGATCTTGAGCATGTCGAAGAGAGCGAGCTGCGCAAGCCACCGCTGGATGTTGTCGCATTTTCCGTCGCCGTCACCCGCAAGCTCCGCAACTGGAAGAAAACGACCTTGGCGGATTTCGCCCGGGTTTCCCTTTCCACCGTTGAGCGTGTGGAGCGCGGCGAGGCGGTCAGCGACGAGGCCTTGGATCGAATTGCCCAGGCTTTCGGTCAGGAGCCCGGACACTACACCGCGCCTCGTGTGACGATCCCAAGGGAGCAAGCAGAGGCCGAGGTCAGCGAGACCTACGGAAAGCTGTGGCCTCTGGAGGTGGCACGGTTCACGACGCAGGCTCAGGTCCGGGAGGCGGCGCGGTGCTGCGCCCATCTGATGCACGCTCCCAATCTGCCGGAAGCATATGAGGCAGATGTCGAGAGCCTGCGCGAATATCTCGACTTGGTGTCGTTCTGTCTAGCTGAGCAGTCCGATGGGATACCGATGTCAGACACCGCCCGTCGCCCTCTCTATGATCACACCCTGGCCGCCGTGAAAGAATTGGAACGGCGCAGCGTAACTGTTCTGATTGGATACCTCGATGCCCCACAGCCAAAGATTCCGGACTGGCGCGTCTGCATCGTCTCTCTGACATCGCGCCTCACGGATCCGGGAGCACCGAAGCGCAAGATGATGTTCATCGACAAGCGTGTCGTCGCGATCGAAAACATGAATATGGGCCTTGATGACTAGCCGGAGCGCGCCCCCGCTCCTCTGTCAAGCTGCCGCGCGACGCCGCCGGTCCGAACGGCGCTTTGCCATTTTCAACCAACGGCCGATCTCCCCAGACAGCGGATGCCGATCCACGAACTCCCAAAACCGCCCTAGGCTAGCTCGTCCAGCCCGCATCTCCCGTGTGAAATGGCTGACGATATCCTCCCAGGCCGGATCACGTTGGGGCGAGGCGATAGACCCATCATCGTAAACTACCGGGCGTTCTCGAAGGCGAACTGCACGGAGCCGGATATCCCGCGGCAAAGGCCTTGCTGATTGGAGGAGCAGCTCTGACTTCACTCCCTCGCTCGGCGGCGAAAACTCGTCCTTATCGGTAGGATGGTAGCGATTGTCATTGCCTACGCGCTCCAGCCGTCGGAACTCGAAAAGCCCACCCTCCGGGCGTACGACGCGCATGAGGGTATCCAGGCTCTGCTGATCGAATGCCGGCGGAAAATACACGTTCTGATACGCATTCAGCCATTGGAGCTCGTTCAGCCCTGACACCTCCGCGGCGCTGGAAAGAGTGATGATGTTTCGATCTGAGGCCGCATTGTACACATTGCTATCGTGCATCATCAGCGCAAACTTCGGCGTCAGCGGCAAAATCATCTGCAGCCCGGAACGCCCGATCCCCACCATACGGCGCGGACGATCCCTGGCAACAGCAAGTCCGCAGGCCAACTCCTCGCTTGCCTCTCACTGACTGAGATCGAGATCCTTCTCGGAGCCATGTTCAATCTGAACGCGACTCCGACGAGACAAGCTCCCTACCCTTGCGGGACTCAGTATGGCGTCGCATAGGTGCCTCGTTTTGCCTCGAAAACAACGGCACATGCGAAATGCCTGAGCAAATCCCAGCGAATGTCGATGTAGGCGTGCTCATTGGAGGCGCTCATGCTGTCGCGACCGCAAGATTGGCAGGAAATCCAGGAATTATACTCAGCCCTGAAAAGGACGAGCGAACACTCAGCTGGAACGATTTTGGTCTAAATTTCTGCGCTACGCTGTTTGTCATCAACGGCGATCTGCTAATTCAAATTCCTGCCCGTTTCATGATGGAAGGAATCGACCGCACCTCTCCGGAACTGGAGCGCCTCCTTGTCGAGCACGGAGGAACGCTCACGCTCGAAAAGCTGAATCGCTCCTTCGTCTCGCTCCTTCCCGATGAGGATGCGTACAGCCACGTCATCAGAGCACTTGGTTTCGAAGCCGGCATCAGTGCCCTTCGCAGGCTCGGGGATATCGTCGTCGCTCGCATTGAGGGAAGCAACCAAGCGAGCCTGACGCTCGCCGACACCGAGAGCTTCCACTTCGGCGTATTGAGGGCCGTAAACGGCTACACGGCCTTGCGGCGCAGCGCCCGTCATTTCCGCAGATCCCCGCCGGCACCAGTGGAAGATCTAACCGGAAGCTTCTCGTTCGAAACATCCCTGCCCGCAGCTGACAACCCATACCAGATTGATTTCGCGTTCGATGGAAATCCTCTGTTTCAAGACAGAGTTGCTGTCCTCATCGGGCGCAACGGTGTCGGCAAAACCCAGTTGCTCAAGGCGCTGGTGGACCGCCTGACCCGTGATGAAGCGTTCGATCCATCCTCGGTTTCATCCAAACTCACACCGGAAATCATGCCGCGGCGCGTGCTGGTGTTTTCTGCCGTTCCGACCGATCCCTTTCCAAGTTCCATCGGCGCCTGGCATGGGATCGATTATGAGTATTTTGCCATCAACGCTACGCGCGAAGAAGGAGCTGACTCACTTCTGACTTCTCTAATGGCATGTGTGAGAGATGAGGGCCCCGACCGATTTGGCCCGCAAGACGAGGAGTCGCGGGCGAGCCTCGTCCGGTCAGTGCTGAAGAAGCTGAACGTCTGGCAAAGCCTATACGTACCCTTGCGCCCGCTCCAAGCTGAGCAGGAGGATCTGCGTGCATCGATCATAGTGGACGGGCAGCGCCTCTTCCCGATCAAGCAGCGACTGAATGAGCAGGCCGGCTTGCGCCTCCTGCATCAGCTCGATTGGACCCGCTCTCCGATCATCCTCGATGAACTCCATTCACCGAAGGCGCTGAGCAGCGGCGAATACGCCATGATGCGTTTTGCAGTCCAGGCCATCGCTTCCGTGGAACAGGGTAGCCTTCTCCTGATCGATGAGCCGGAAACGCACCTCCATCCCAATTTCGTTTCGGATTTGATGGAAGTTCTCTACGGGATCCTCGAAGCGACGGGCTCGGTCGCAATCATTGCGACCCACTCGGCCTATGTGGTTCGCGAAGCGCCCCGTCAACGGGTCAAGGTCCTCACACTCCAGGACCGTCAGATCCAGATCGTTGAGCCCCGGATGCAAACCTTCGGTGCGAGCATCGACAAAATCTCCCAATTTGTCTTTGGCGACACCGACATGGAGCACCGCTACCAAAAGAAGCTCGAAGAATGGACGGATCGCGTCGGAAGGGATCTGGGAATCGAGAAAATCATCCGCGATTACGGTGCGGAATTGAATCCTGAAAGCCTGTCGTTCATCGCCGGGCATCTGCGTGCGCAACGGCCGTCCGAATGAAGCACCTGCCTGTGCCCGCCACGGCGGAGGAAGACGATGCCGTCATCACCGACCTCTGCACCGACCCAATCTGGTCCGCTCATGAGACAGACTGGCTGGCGACCTACAAAGCCTACCGTAACCATGCCGGCGACCCGTGGAAGCTGAAGCCATTCAATTTTGGCGATGGTGTCGCTGACCGCCAGTATAAACTCTACTCCAGCCGAGCCAGCAGCGGCCCCTTCAACGAGATCCGGCATAAGAAGGGGCTCAAGTCCTGCCCCCTTTGCGGGTCACCGACGATCGGTTCGCTGGATCATTATCTTCCGCGCCGCACTTTTCCGGAGCTCGCGATCATGCGCGCGAACCTCCTGCCAGCCTGCGCGCACTGCAATTCCGGCGTTAAGCGCAAAACCTACAAGGGCAACCGCTCGCCGAAGCGTTTCATCCACCCCTATTTCGACTCGTGGGCGAATGACGCCATTTGGCATGTTGAATTTCAGCGCCCCCTCGAAGCCGCGACGTTCAGGGCCAAAGCTTCAGCAAGCTTGCCCACCGCCCGAGCCGAACTCGTCCAGTTTCATCTCGATAACGTCCTGGGCAGGGCCTTCTACCGGGCTATGGAAAACAGCTGGGGCGACCTGCCGTCTACGATCCAGAAGCGATCGAAAAACAGCCCAACCAAGAGCATGGCAGAGCTGATCCAAACGGAACTGGAAATCTGCGACGAAAGCAACGGCTCGAACGGCTGGCCTACGGCCTTCTACCGCGGCCTCGCCTTGGATGGTGCAGCAATGGATTTCATCTGGGATCAGATCTCGACGCCGGCGGATAGCAAGGCCCGAGAGCTTGTGTGAGATCAGGCAGATTGCGGCAGCCACGCGCTTGGTTGGGGCAATGGCGAAAACGATCTGATAGGATCCAATAACCTGGTCAGCGCAGGCCTTGATCCTGCTCCATTCGAGCTATCCGCTTGGCTAGTTCGTCTCGCTCCCAGCACCGCCTCTCGAACTCCCAACGCTTGCGCACGAGTTGCAGCTTGGAAGCCATTTTGGTCGGAACATCGTTCTCGGTCGTCGCTTTCAGGAGCTTGTCGGCCCTGTTGAAAAACACCTGATCGGAGACGCGTGGTTCGCTGAAGAAGTCGGGTAAGCCCCCATCTTTCTCAAGGAATTCGATCACACAGGCCGCGAGCGCCAGCCAATCCGAACGCTCCGGTACGATCCCTTGCGGCCCCCGCCACCCCCCGTCATCGACAGGCCGATGCTCCCCGGCAAAGACCCAGGCATCGTCGATGCGGTCCAGCCGGAACTGGCGGTGCGCTAGTCGAAAGTCGGGGGCAATCACCAGATTGGCACGATAGGCCTCAACCAGACGGACGGGCCCGAGCCGGTGAAGCGTGTCGTTCCGAGCATTGTCAATCTGCCAAACAGGCTCCTCGCACTGAACCCAAAGGGCTGTCTCTGATGCGAGGAGAGTTCGGTGATAAAACGCGCGAGCCTGCTCTGCCAGCATATCTCGCATTCTGGCGTTCCACGTCTCGATGTGGCACTCGCGGTCGTGTGGAAGATCGCGAATCCGCACCTGCGCCTCAAGCACGGCCGGCGCCTGGAACGCATTCTTGACAACGCCAAACCTCACCCTCCTCATATACGGAGGAATGGGCAATTCGGGAGATTGCACCTGACGGCGCTCGCGCCCTCCCGTGTCGATCTTGGACTGAATGTACTGCTCGTCGCCGCGCAGCCACCTTGCGTATAGCCGATTGGACCATCGCGCGATCTGGTAATCACGAAGCTCGAAGACGACATGGTCCTCTAACCCCGGCGCCTCCGCGATCTCGACGTCGATTTCGGCTCGAACATTTTTGTCATGTTGAAGTCGGCCCGCGCGAACGAGGCTGCGTGTCTCATAGACGAAAGGTAGACGGAGTCGCATGGCTCACATCCAGAAAGGGGCCGATCCGAGATCCGCAGGGCCGACGTACCAGGGAAGATGTTTCCAAAGACTAAATCGAAGAGAACTTCGCCGTTATAAAATAAAACCCAACGCCCTGCCCGCTTGAAATGCTCGTTCACCCACTTTGAAGTCATCGAAGCCAAGATGCTTGGCAACAGCCAAATCAATTCTTTCACACAATTCCTACCTTGCAACACGCCGGGGTGCAGGGGAGGCATGCCGAACATTGGCTTGGGGCAGCGCGGAACAGCCCTCCAGACGGAAGCGCTTCCTCGATTCAGATATTATCTAGTAATTTCAATATGTTGCTAGAGTGCGAAAATGCCATGTCAACGAGCACGATCCCAGGACAAGGCCCGTTCACCTGCCATTCCGACAAAAATCGCAATCCACCGATTCATCACTTCAGTACTTTACAACGCCACCGAAACTACTGTATGAATCACACTGCCGGGTCAATGAGATACCGGCGCCGAATGTGATGGAGGTCAAAATATGCCTCGCGAGGCGAATGACATGGAGTCCCTATTTCAGTCGCTGGAGAAGCGTGCAGTCCGCGATTCGGATGGCCGAGTCCAGCACTATGAAATTGAGCCGGATGAAGAGGCGCGCAGGACGTTTATGCGCCAGCTGCTTACGCTGACAGGCGGCGATCCGGATGAGTATGACAGCTGAACGCAAAACGGCGCCGCGAGGAGCTCCCGCAGCGCCATGCAAGACGTCTAGGCTCGCGACTTCAGGCGATAGGTGGCACCAGCCATTCTCCGTTTCGAGGATCGCAAACCCCGGTAGAGATCCGAAAATGCCGATCGAAAACTCGATAGAACGAGCCGAAGCCCAAGATCGGCATTCCGTGTCCAACGGCTGCAGCAACTACCATCGCCTGCAACCGCCATCTCGGGTTCTCACTCAGCAGTCGCTGGACAACCGGATTGGCCAGCATCTTCTGCCTGACGCCAACCGAACACAGCGATCGCATATCGAGACGGCCAAGCGAGGATGCAATGGCCTCGGAGTGAGCGAGCAGCAGCTCCCCGCCGATCGGACGGCAGCGAGCCGCGCGCGCGTAACCCTCGAGGAACGCTACGCTCACTTCCGGGATGGTGACAGCACAGTCGAGGCCATACGCCTCGAGGAACTGCGCGAACGGCGGGCTGGGACTGAACAGACAGTGCAGTCCATGAAGGTCGAACACGATCTTCGAGAAGGGCGGGACGGCAGGCGGCGGGAACGCGGAAGTCAGGCTGTCCAAGTGATGAATCCTAGCGATTTCGGATGCCGACTTGATACCACGTACACCACTTCATAGCATTATCATACGATCCGTAATTCACCATTTTTGCTTCACCGAGTGACGGTCAAACCATGGCAAAAGATCAACATAAGGCGCAGGCGATCGCCTACGCGCGCCAGGAGCTGGAAGACATCAGCCGGGAGCTCGACGACCTGAATCGGCTCGTCACTGCCAAGCTGACAGAGCAAAAGCACGTGGCAGAATATCTTTCCAGGCTCACTGGCGAGCCGGTGAGCCTGAATGAACCCACCTCGGCGGGAGCGCCTGCGGCTGCGAAAGGCACTGGGCCGGCAGCACCCGAGACTGCGGCGTTTACGCCGTCGTTCGATGGTGACAAGGCGTATCATAGCCGCGCATTCAACAAGAAAGTCGTGAGCGAAGCGATTGAAATGATCCTGGGGGAAGGGCGGCCGATGTCAGCCCCGGAGATCAACCAGCGGCATTCCGCCCGGGCGGTCATTCCGACAGAAATGCTTTACAGGTTGATGTACAATCGCGTCCTGTCGGGCGTCCTGATGACGATCGATGGAGCGTTCTGGCCAGAATCCAAGGCGCTTCCCGCTGGATATGATCTCGCAGCGGCCAAACGCTCCAGCACAGTGGCCAAACAATGAGCACCCGCCCGCGGGACACGCGGCCAAATAGTTGCATAGTAGGTGCGTCATCGGACAAAGCGAAAGCGCCGCCCGGTTTCCAGGCGGCGCTTTCGTCACTTCAGGTATTTGTCACTTCAGGTATATGAATGTTTCTCCGAAGCCGGGATTGAGGGTGCGCTTTCGGTCAGGGAAATTCGCCTCCAACGCATCGAATATGCGCTTCCAGAGACCCGAGTAGAGGATAATTCCAAGCGCCCGCGAGACTTTCGACGAGTTCACGAGGCCGTACTTGCGCAGATAACGGCGCCGAAGTGAAATAGAGCCCGCAAACACAAGCAAATCCACCAACTCACGAGCCCCTACTTTCGCCTCCGGAGCAATCTCGGCAAGATCGTCAGAAAATTTTGAACTAATTACCTCCCATTCTGCATCTGATAGCTGATAGTAGCCACTGTTGTACGTCGGCACGATCTCGTTTGAGCAATCCCGCCACCGATGACCATAATAAATGTGAGTTTTAACTTCAGGCACCGATGAGTTTTCCGGCATTTTTATGCCCAGTAGATTCGAATTCGATATATCGATCCGTATCCTGAAAGACCTAGTTCCCGGAAGTTTCTCGATAACCACTCTCTTAATCAATCTCCGACAAACTGATCGCTCCATTCTTTCCTGGGTGCTCAGTTCTTTTTCGTGCAAGGCCGCCTTCGGCGTGATTCGGTCGAATACTTCGATTAAACCTGAGCGACGCGTGCTCTCGATAAGAAGTCGCTTGGTAAGGTCTGGCAACCTATCCAGCTGATCGTTAGCTTCGTTCCACTTGTCCGCGGTCTCCTGAATGCGCTCCTCCGCTATCGGCCGCGGGATCGATCCAAGGCTCATGGCATCTGCGACCCGATTTATCTCAGACTTTAAATGATCTCTACGGATCTCAAGGTCACGGCGGCGCTGCTCGATTGCCTTTCTCTGGCCATCCAACTCAACATCGAGCAATCTCTGATACTCTTTTTCGAGTGATCTATCTTGTAATTCCTCTCGAATTGCATTGATAACGGCGCTGCGAACTAAATTGACCGGAACCATCCTTATCGGACACGATTTTTGATCCTTTCCCAATTGATAGGATCTGGCATAATCATAGCATGTGAGCTTGGGATCCGGCCTTTCTGCAGAACCATGATTCATTAACAACCCACAGCTGCCACAGTATACTTTTCCGGTAAGAAACCGACGCCCGGCTTGACGTTGCGATACACCTTTGAAAGAATCGTATGCAGCTTCCCATTTCTCTCGGTCAATGATCTGCATATGAGGAATATGGACTTGTTTCCATTCTGAAGGCGGCCGGCGTCGACTCTTCCTTTTTCCCCCTTTTAGCGTTTGATCTGTCCTCCTGAACGTAAAAACTCCCTTGTACATTGGATTCTTCAAGCATCTTGAAATCTGGGAAACCGATTTCGGAAGGCGCTCCGGATCGGGCGCTATTTCGCGGAGTCCCATCAGGATGTCATAGATGCTCATGCCCTGCAGGCGCGCCTCGAACATCCATTCGATGCAGGGCCTCGTGGCTTCGTCGATCCGAAACACGCCCTTACGATAGGGGTCGCGGGCATAACCCCACGGCAGCATGCCGACAACGCGCCCCTGGCTGATCGCGAGGTCAACGCCATCACGCGAGCGGTTGCGCAAGGCGGTTTGGTGTTCAGTTGCAGCCAAGGCCTTGAAGGCGATGTCCACATTGCTCACTTCTCCGCCCTTGAAGACAGTATGAAGCTGGATACCCAACTCTTTGAATATGTCCCAAGAGTTGCCGATAACTCCCCAGCTTCGACCGACACGGTCGACATCCTCCACAACGATCTTGTCGAACAAGCCTGCCTCGGCGTCCTTCATCATCTGTATGAACCCGGGACGGTCAGCAGTCTCACCGGTAATGCCTTCATCTACGTAGAAGCGGGCAATCTCATCGTTCAGATGAGCCTGGGCATAGACCGCCGCGCGCTCCTTCTGGCGATCAATCGAGAGGTTCTCGATCTCCTTGGAACGGCGGCAGTACGCCACCGTGAGGCGAGCCAACTTGAGAGGCTGCGGCCCCCTTTTGGCCAGCGCCTCCGCTTTCTGCAGGTAGGCGGCGGAGAACATGCTGGAGAGAGTTGCGCTGACCGGCTCGGCGGCGTGGTTCTGTTTCGGCATTCTGATGAACCTCTTAGGCAAAGGAAGACCTCCACCGCCAAGGCGGTGTTTGGACCCTCTTCGAATCCGGGAGTGGCGTGGCGCCCTTAGTGAGGCGTCACTCCTTGCCCTCTGACGAGACTACTTCCCGATGAGGTACGCCTCACCGGACTGATGCCACCAATCGCGACCGATCGAGTGGAGGCGCTCGTCCCCATCGATGCGGGCGACCGCTCCCCAGAGGACGTGCCTGACCAGTTGGACCTCTTCAGGCCCGCCGTGGATTGTGTAAAGGCGGACATTGGAGATCAGGAGCCTGGCGAGGATCGCCTGCAGCGTGTGGAAATCTCGCGTAAGGCGATCGCAGCTCTCGACAACGACTGCATCAAATTCTGCGCGGAACAGTTTGCAGCGCAGCTTCGTCAATCCGCTCGCCGGCTGGCCGACGTCTACGAAAGTCTCGGCGACCGCGTCGGGGAAATGCGCGGCTATGAAGTCCGTGCAAAGGCGGCGCTGTCGGTCCAACTGCCCGGAATCGTTTTTCGCGCTACGGCAATAAATGGCGATTCGGCTCGGTGACGGCCGCGGATCCCCAGCGGGCTTGATGCGGTCCTCCATGTGTTCCATGGCAACTGCATTCTGCCTGGCGGCGCCGTCGGGTCGGCTGTTAGAGAAGCGGGCGTAGGAAGCGGCGTGCTTGGCTTGGGCAAGCGACTTAGCCATTGTTGCTCCTAATGTTTCGAGGACGGCTGCGCCTTGCCGCCGCCCCTAGGAGATCGAGCAGCTAAGGGCTATCATAGCATTTTCAAGCACTACAATTGCATTATTTTATTTTTCTTTTTCGGGGACACCGGCCACATCGATCACCGGCTGGGGCTGTATCGGTGCCCGGAACGGCTTTGCTGCGTTCATTAGGAGCCGTCTTGCTTCGTTGGCGGCAAGGACGCGCAAAAGGGACGCAAGTGGGGACTCAAGAGGCTTTTCGGGTGCTTTCATGGGGTTTCGCTCTGGCTTGCTCCTCCCCCGTCGCGCGACGTCAGCATGCGGCGCGACGACTGCCATGCACCCGCACAAGCGATTCGGCGGTGTCAACGGCGACGGCTTTTGGGGAGATGCAGATGGGGCCGCGGCAATCGAGCAAGGCGGCTACGAATCCATGTTAACAGCAGAAATCCTGACGCTTCGTTAACGAGGGCGACTGCTGCACCGTCTCGTTGGCACCGGCCGAGAATTCACAATTGGTGCTTCTGGGTTCTGGGGCAGGCTGCGTCGCGCCCAGACCGACGTTTAGCGGAAATCGCGTGTGCGCACCCTGATCTCATCGGTGACCGGATGTTATCCCGAGCCGGAGACTGTGCCGATCAAGCTGCCTTAGCCCCGGAACTTCCGATAGGAACCGCGCGCGTTCAGAAGAGTCAGCAGTCGGTCGTCCGAGCCATCATAGCGGGCCCTCGAGGTAGAGCTCACACGCCGCAACATCCCCTTCGTGAAATTCGGCGGTGTCAAGTTCATCGACAGCACGCATGTGAAAGACATGCTAGCGGTCCTGCGCTTCGCGCAGAACATGCGCGATCGCGTCGCCGACTTCAGGATCCTGCAACTCCTGCCGGGCGTCGGCCCGGCGACTGCGCAGACGGCGCTCGATGCGGTGGCCGACAGCGCCTATCCGATCGTGACGCTGACTGATCTGTCCTGCCCGCGCCGCCACGGACTGGCCCGCGCTGGTCACGCTGTTCGGGGAACTGCGCTCGGGCGCGGCCGGCTGGCTGGCTGGCTGGGCCAATGTATACGACATCAATGCCGCAGATGAATTACTTTTGATGCAGATCAATCCCATACAGCTGACTTCTAGTTTAAGAACTTGGGCTTGGGCGATGGAATTTGAGATGACCCCATTCATTGTGACAAACGACGAAGAGCGCCGGGCAGCTCTCAAACGCATTGAGTTCCTTGATAAATTCCCTCCTGTGACACCGGAAGCAATGGAGCGAAAGGCTTTATTAGAGGAAATTGAGTTGTTCGAAACATCTCGTGAGATTTACGTCACATATATAGATGATAAAAAATAACATTTGATCATACTTTGTACATCGTAACGCCAACAGTGCTTCATAATCGCATCGAGCGAGGTCAGGCGGCTATGAAATGTCAGGCTCTCCGAGCAATCTTCGTTGCGCGCGACGAGGCAAAAGGCGCCTATGCCCTCCTTGGCTTGGCACGCCCTGCGCTTGACCTCGGTGAATGGACCAGTTCATTGCCTTCTAGAATTTTACGGGAACAGGAGGCTGGATTCATCGGATTGCGAGATGGTGGGGGCTGTATTCACTCCTTATTTGCTTTTCAAGTCACCCAGCCATCAGGGCAGGAGCCTACACTCCAACTATGTGAATTTGCGTCCTTGCGTCTTCCCGGAACCTTGGTGATCCGTGAGTTGTTGCGCTTTGCGAACGAGTTCGCATCGAAACTGGGGGTGTCTTCAATTGCTATTGAAGTGGATTCCTCTAGCCTTCAGACACGAGACCGTCAGGCCCTTGAGCAGCGCGGCTTTGCGATCGAGCGCGTGATGATGCGTGGCAAGGTGCATCCTGCAGCGCTTCAGGTTATCGGCGGCAACAATGGAGCCTCCGTCGCACGTCCGTCGGATGTCACAAACCAATGATTACCTGAAACGGCATAGCTGCGGGGCCGACGATGAGTACATACCGCTTCGAGGCGCTGATGCAGCCGAGCTCGGTCGCGGTTGTCGGCGCAAGCGAACGCGCGGGATCCGTGGGCCACGCCGTTGTCGCTAATCTTCGCGAGGGCGGCTTCGCGGGCACGCTCAGCTTAGTCAATCCGCGCCACAGCGCGATCGGAGGGACAAACTGCTATCCCGATCTCGTAGCGCTTCCGAAGCCGCCGGATCTCGCCATCGTCTGCGCGCCGCCGGCAGCGGTGTCGGGCATCGTCGAAACCGCGGCGGCCCTTCGTGTTCCCGCCTGTCTGATCCTGACGGCCGGACTCGGGCGCGGCCCCGATTCGGCGGCGTGGGCGATACGCGATCTCGGGCATTCGTCCGGGATGCGGATCGTCGGCCCGAACTGCCTCGGGCTGATGTCGCCTTACGGCCATCTGAACGCCAGCTTCGCCTCCCGGCAGCTCAAGCAGGGTGACCTCGCCCTGATCTCGCAATCCGGCGCCGTCGCCGCCGGCCTGATCGACTGGGCGGCGGCACATCAGCTCGGCTTCTCGGGCGTAGTCACGCTCGGCGACCAGATCGACGTCGATTTCGGAGACTGCCTCGACCATTTCGCGATGGATCCGCGCACGCGTGCGATCCTGCTCTACGTTGAAGCCATCGCCGACCCCCGCAAATTCATGTCGGCGGCACGCGCGGCGGCACGGGTTAAGCCCATCGTCGTCATCAAGGCTGGCCGCCACGCGCCTGCCGCAGTCGCGGCTGCGACTCACACTGGCGCGCTCGCTGGCTCCGATGCCGTCTATGATGCTGCCTTCAGGCGCGCCGGCCTCGTCAGGGCCTATGACGTCGCCGAGTTGTTCGCCGCCGCCGAGACGCTCGGCCGTCAGCGCCCCTTTGAAGGCAACCGGATCGCGATCCTCACCAATGGCGGCGGTATCGGCGTTCTAGCGGTCGATCGTCTGATCGATCTCGGCAGCCAGCTTGCGGTCCTGTCGCAGGAAACGCGAGATCGGCTCGACGCGATCCTGCCCCCATCATGGTCCAGAGCCAATCCTGTCGACATCATCGGCGACGCCGACGCCGAGCGGTTCGCCAGGGCGCTCGACATCCTGCTCGACGACGAGGCCAACGATGCCGTGCTCGTGCTCGACGTCGCGACCCGCCTGACCAGCCAGCGCGAGGCCGCCGAGACGATCGCCCGGGTTGTCGAGCAGCGCCGCGCCCACCGGCTGTTCGCCAAGCCGGTCTTCACGGCCTGGATCGGCGCCGACAGGGAGGAGGGGCCCGAGCGTTTCGTCGCCGCGGGCATCCCGAATTTCCCGACCGAGGCCGATGCCGTGAGGGGGATGACGCATCTCATCGCCTACAGGCGGGCCCAGTCCGAGCTGACCCGCATGCCAGACGCGATGCCGCAGGATTTCAATCCCGAGACTGAGACGGCAAGGGCGGTGATCGCCGGGGCGCTAGCGGGACGCCGAAGCTGGCTCGACCCGATCGAGACCGCACGGGTGCTGAACGCCTACGACATCCCGACCGCAGCCCCGCGCCTGGCCTCGACTCCGCAGGAAGCGGCAAGCCTCGGAGCGGAGGTGCTTGCCGAGGGCTACACAGTGGTGCTCAAGGTGCATTCGCCCGATATCGTGCACAAATCCGATGTCGACGGGGTTGCGCTCGATCTGACCACTGCCGAGGCCGTCGGCGCTGCCGCCGAGACTATGCTGGCCCGCATAAGGAGCGCGCGGCCCGAAGCGAAGATCTCCGGCTTCCTCGTCCAACCGATGATCCGGCGGCGGAATGGGCGCGAACTGATCGCCGGTATCGCCGACGACCCGACCTTCGGCCCCGTCGTCGTCTTCGGGCGGGGCGGAACGGCGGTCGAGGCCATTGCGGACAAGGCGCTGGCCTTGCCTCCCCTCGACCTCGACAGGGCGCGCGATCTTATCGCCCGCACCAGGGTGTCTCGCGTGCTCGCGTCTTACCGGAACGTCCCTGCCGCCAATCTGGACGCTGTCGCGATGACGCTGGTCAAGCTCGCCCAGCTCGCGGCCGATTGCCCGCAGATCTGCGAGCTCGACCTCAACCCCGTGCTGGCCGATCCCGATGGCGTCATCGTCGTCGACGCCAGGATCAGGATGATGCCGGCGGGCGACGGGCGCGAAGGCGACCATCCGCGCATGGTGATCAGGCCCTATCCGCGCCATTGGGAGCGCCAGACCGCCCTCAGGGATGGGCGCAAGGTCCGGATCAGGCCGCTGCGCCCGGAAGACGAGGCGCTCTATCCCGACTTCCTCGCCAGCGTCACCGACGATGATCTGCGCCGGCGCTTCTTCGCGCTGCCCGGCAAGCCCAGCCACGACTTCATCGCCCGCCTGACGCAGCTCGATTATGCTCGCGCGATCGCCTTTGCCGCCATCTCCCAGGAAGACGGGCGCCTGCTCGGAGTCTCCCGCCTGCACGCCGATGCGAACCATGAGCACGGAGAGTACGCCGTCCTGGTCCGGTCAGACCTCAAAGGCCAGGGTCTAGGTTGGACCCTGATGGAACTGGTGATCGCCTGGGCCCGGCAAGAGGGGCTGTCGACCATCCAAGGCCACGTCATGCGTGGCAACACGACCATGCTGCAAATGTGTCAAGAACTTGGCTTCGGCACGCAGCCGGACCCGAACGACCCGGAACTTGTCAGTGTCGAGTTGCACGTTCAGCAGGTCACAGCCGCCGTTTGAACGGAGGCAGAGCACGCTGCTCGGCCTTCATTCACTTCTGCATGACATCTTGATCGAACTCGCCAGCCCATTGCGTAATGCTGATGCAACGTCGCACTGCAGTATTCCGTCATAGCACCGGCGAGCTGAGTACAGTTTCATGAGGAGCGTCTCTCCGAACAGCCTCGAAGAACGCAGTATTGGGGCAGAACGCTGGTCCTCGTTCGACGGTTTGGTGGCCTTCAACCCACTTTCCACATTCACGATGCGCAGCACACCACAGACAGCGGCGGTTGGCCGCATCATAAAGCCGCCCATGTCTGGCGGCCATCTCCGCCGGCACACCAACGCGTTCCATCATTGCGCCCATCAAGCGGGCTTGCCGCTCGAAACGTCCTCGGAGCCAAACGTACATTGCTGTCACTCCCGGATGGCAAAGGTGCCAACTGAACGACGCAGCATATCAGATGCCCCGCGTGTCACTTTGATCTGGCGCAAACCCGCATACTCGCGAGTTGGACACGTGCCTGCCGGCGATTTCGTATCGTCGAACAACAAAACGAGTCGCTAAAACTGTTGCCGGATTCGGTCGCCCCAATCACGCGTTCTCCCGTTGCAGCATACGCTACGGGCATGTCGAGCGGGAGCTTTGCCAGAACCGGCAGTGCGGTGATTGTCAGGCCAGATACGTCGCGGCCTCGGCGCCGGAAAAGCTGCGGCCAGCCCCAGTGGCCGCCTGACAGAGGTGTTGCCACGATCCCGCGCCTTGTCGAACCGTGAAATCGAACAATCATCCCAGGCCTGTCCCCGCCCTGGACACGCGGTCATGGCTTGAGACCGCCGCGAGACGATTACGCTGCCAATTTGCTCGTTTCGCCGGTCTCCACCACCAGCTTGGCTCCGACCGTCGAAAGCGAGATGACGCTCCGGCGCACGACCTCGGAAAGTTGGTTCACTCCGCCCGAGTAGTCATCGGTGACGCGCTCCGTAAATTGGCGCTGAATAGCAACTGCCTCGCTGAGGCCCTGGCAGTCGCAGAGGCTCCACCAAAGGTACATCTGAGCCTGCAGCCGCCGGCTTGCGAAGATCAGAAACTCCGAAGCCATGGCCCAATTGGCCTCGATGATCGCCTGCGGGATCGCCGTTGCCACCTTGAGCTGCGCCTCGGCGGTGCGAGCTATTCCATCTAGCCCGGCGACTGCGTCTTTCGCCGGCTGCTGGTTCGACTTCATGCTGGTCATCTTCGCCTCTGTTTCTGGGATCGTGCGGTATCCTGGCTGCACTGGAAGCGTTGCGACATCTCGCTGCTTTGACCCGCGTCAAAGCGATGGATTGAGCGGGTCATACGGACCAGCCATGACCACCTCCCTCGACGCCCGATTGAGGGTCACGCGCTCGCGCTCACCACCGTGGTGCGGCGCCGCCCCATCACGGAAGCCTGCCGACGTGCGTGGAACCATTCCTTAATCACTGAGCGCTTCTTCCGATGATGATTTCTCTGACCAGGCTGATGCAACCTTTCAGTCGCAACCAAATAGAGAAGCGCGGTTTCTTATCGAGGGCATCGACCAAAGTTGGGCTCTTAGCCGCCCCATCTTTGCGCCAATGCGGTATAATTCTGGCGAGACACCGCGCGGTCTTAACTTTGACCATGACAAGCAACCGAGAACCGGAACCGAGTCCGATCTTCCCAGGAAAATTCACCCGTGTCTTTGATGGTGATCAAATATCCAGCAATCTCGTGCTGCGGATCGAGGTCCTAGAGGTGCAGGGCTGATCAACTTGGTCGATCGCGATCAACATGCTCGTCCTCATCGATCAAAATGCGCTCCGCTGCGCCATCGAGATCCTCATATTGGCCAGATCGCAGCGACCACAGAAACGCTGCCAGCGCGACCGCGCCTAGCAGGAGGGCCAGCGGCACGAGGAAAACTAGGCTGCTCACTTGCCGCGTTCCAGAGCCGGGGCGAGACTCATGCTCACTTCTCCGGCAGCCTCGGATCTGCGTGGCGACAGTCGGGGGTCGAGCCGTAGCGCGTTGGCGACGACGAGAATTGACGAGAGCGACATCGCGAGCGCAGCAATCAGCGGCGTGACCTGGCCGGCGATCGCGACCGGCAGGGCGAGCGCGTTGTAGAGGATGGCGAGGGCGAAGTTCTGCGACACCAGTCGGCCGGCGGCGCGCGAGACGGCGAGCGCAGTCGGAACCGCGCCCAGTCCTTCGTGCAGGAAGACGAAATCGGCGGCGTTGCGGCCGATATCCGCAGCTGAAGCCGGCGCCATCGAGACGTGGGCCGCGGCCAGCGCCGGCGTGTCGTTGAGGCCATCGCCGACCATCAGCACCTTGCGGCCCTCGCCCGCCAGCGCGTCGAGCCTGGCAACCTTCTGCGCCGGCGGCAGTCCGGCCGCGACCGTGTCGATGCCGAGCCTGTCGGCAACGACACCAGCCGCAGCCGGCGTATCACCGGATAGCAGCGCGACGTCGACCCCCGCGGCCCGCAAGGCGGCGAGGGCGGCGGCGGTCTGCGGACGCAGCGTCTCCTCGAAGCGGAAACGGGCGAGGAGCGCGCCGTCGCGGCTGAGCACCGTGCCGCCTCCCTCGGCCTGCGAGCTCTCGCCGAGCGCCCAGGCGGCTTGCCCGAGCCTGTAGAGGACGCCCCCGTATCTGGCCTCGAGTCCAAGGCCGGGCTGCTCGCGAAGCCCTGAGAGTACCACGGTGTCGGCCGGCGCCGCCGCTGCGATCGCCCGGGAGAACGGATGGCTGGAACTGCGCGCGAGCGCGGCGGCTATGGCGAGGTCCGCCGGCGCGATCTCCCCTGTATTGGCGAGACGCGGCTGGCCGAGGGTCAGCGTGCCGGTCTTGTCGAAGACGGCGCTGTCGATCTCGGCCAGCCGCTCGATTGCCGAGCCGTCCTTGACCATGATGCCGGCCTCGAACAGCCGGCGCGACGCGACCACCTGCACGATCGGCACCGCCAGCCCGAGCGCGCAGGGGCAGGTGATGATCAGCACGGCTATGGCGACGGTGACGGCGCGGTGCCAGTCGCCGCTCGCCGCCATCCAGCCGAGAAAGGCAAGGAAGGCCGTGGCGTGGACGACCGGCGAATAGAGCGCGGCCGCCCGGTCGGCGATGCGCCGATAGCGGGCACGCCCGCCCTCCGCCGCCTCCATCAGCCGGACCATCTCGGCGAGGAAGGAGTCCCCTGCCCGCGCCGTGGCGCGGATGATGAGCGACCCCGAGAGGTTGAGCGTTCCCGCCTGCACGCAGGCGCCGAGCGCGACCGGGCGCGGCGCGCTCTCGCCGGTGACGACGGCGCAGTCGAGCTCGGAGGTCCCTTCCGCGACATCCCCGTCGACGGGGATGCGATCCCCCGCGACGATCGCGATCCGCATGCCGGGCTCGATCTCAGCCAGCGGCAGGTAGTGGCGGCTGCCGTCGGCGCCGAGCACGGTGGCGCCGCGCGGCGACAACCGCATCAGGCCGCGCACGGCGGTGCGGGCTTTCTCGCGCATCAGATGATCGAGCGTGCGCCCGATCAGCAGGAAGAAGATCAGCGAGGTCGCGGCGTCGAAATAAGCGTGCGGCCCGTCATGGACGGTGTCGTAGAGGCTCAAGGCGAAGGCGAGGCTGATGCCGATCGAGATCGGGACGTCCATATTGGTGCGCCCGCGCCGCAGCGCCGACCAGGCGGAGACGAAGAAGATCCGGCCGGAATAGATCAGGCAGGGCAACGCCAGCGCGGCAGAGATCCAATGGAAGGCGCGGCGCGTCTCAGCTTCGGCCCCCGACCAGACCGAGACCGAGAGCAGCATGATGTTCATGGCGCAGAAGCCGGCGACCGCCAGCGCCCGGATCAGCCGGGCAAGGTCGGGATCGCTCCGCTCCGCCTCGCTTTCGAAGAGATGGCCAGGATAGCCGAGTCCCGCCAGGGCGGCCAGCAGCTCGGGCGGCTCCTCGCCCTGCCATTGGACCGCCACCCGCTTCGTCGAAAGGTTGACGCGGACATGGGCGACTCCGGGCAGCCGCGCCAAGCCGGCCTCGACGGTGCGGATGCAGCCGGCACAGTGCAGGCCGGGGACAGCAAGGTCGCTCTGCCGCAGGCCGTTGCCGAGATCGCGGCTAGCGAGCCGCATCTCCCGCTGCGCCGCCCTGCCGTCGAACGCCTCGTGCGGGTCGAGCGGCGGCGCGCAGCAGCTCATCTGATCGCCCGGTAGCTGTGCCAGGTGGCATGGCCGAGCAGCGGAAAGACTACGATCAGGCCGAACAGCCCGGTCGCCAGGCTCAGCAGGAAGAGCCCGAGCACGATCGCGCCCCAGGCGATCATCACCGGCAGGTTGTTCCAGACCAGCGAGATGCTGGTGCCCATCGCGGTGAAGGCGTCGACCCGCTCATCGAGCAGCATCGGGATCGCGAAGGTGCTGATCGCGAAGGAGAAGGCTGCGAAGAGCCCGCCCGCCACCGTACCGACCAACAGCATCGCCCAGCCGACCGGCGTCGAGATCAGCATAGCGAGGACGTCGTTGAAGCCGGGGAAAGGCCGCAATCCGAAGAACAACGCATAGATAATAACAGCGGCGCGCATCCATACCAGCATCAGCAAGCATAGGATCGCGCCGGTATACCAGACTTGCGCGCCTGAAGCCGCCTTGACGAAGATCATGCGAGACAGGTTGACGGGATGGCCCGTCTCGAGGTCGCGGCTTTTCTGATAGAGGCCAATCGCCAACACGGGCCCGACCACCATGAACCCGGCCAGAGCCGGAAACAGGATGTAGTCGAGCTCGAACCGGAACAAACCCCAGACGATGCTCAACGAAACCAGGAAGACTGCGAACCCGTATATAAAGCTCGGCAATGGAGTATTGCCGAGATCGCGCCAGCCAGCTCCGAGCCAGAAAAAGGCAGCGCGCGCCGGCAGATTGCGCCGCCGCTGCGCCGAGAGAGGCAGGGGGATGTCGTGGCCGTTCTCGATCGTGCCCATGTAGTCCTCCTCCCCTTCAGCAGACGGGGCGCGCGGCGCGCATCATACCTGCCTCGCCTGCCGATTTCGCATGCGGCACACAGGCTGGTTGCGAGCCGACGGCGACATAGACCAGGTGCGCGTTGGCTAGGACGAGCAACGCCACCAGTGCGGTCGCGAGAATGATCCAGAAGCCCCGCCGTTCGCTGCGCCGCCGCGTCTCGCCTCCGCTTGCCGCGCTCATTTTGCCTCTCCCGACAATGTGCCCACATAGAGCGCAAGCAGCTTGATATCCGCAGGGGACAGCCGACCTTCCCAGCTAGGCATGTGCCCTTGCCGCCCGTTCTGGACACTGTTGAAGATCGATTGCGGATCGCCGCCATAGATCCAGTGGCCATCGGTCAGATTCGGAGCCCCGAGATCATGCAGTCCCTTGCCTTCCGGGCCGTGGCAGGCGACGCAGTTCGCGGCGAACACCTCCCTTCCAGCGGGCACGCGCGCCTGTTCGGGCTCTCCAAGGCTCTGACCGGACAACGACCGGACATAAGCAACGACAGCGAGCACCTGCTCGCGCTGGAGCACACCGTCGCGGCCGAACGCCATCATCTGCGCCGTGCGCGTATCCTTGGTGGTGCTGTTGATGCCGACACGGATCGTTTCAGCGATGGTTTCTGGGCTGCCACCCCAGAGCCAGGCGCCGGCGGCGAGGCTGGGATACCCTGGCCCTCCCCGTCCCTCCGTGCCATGGCAAACACTGCAGTTGTCGGCGAACAATGTCCTGCCAGTCTCACGGACATGCCGCATCAACGCGGGATCGGCGGCGATGGTGGCGAAAGGCGCCTCGGCAATCCGGGCTGTCCAGCTCGCACGCGCTGCCGCGGCTTCCTTAACTTGGCGTGTCACGATCTCGCGCTGGTCATTCCCCAGGAGCCCCTTGGTATATGTCACACCCAGCGGCCAGGCGGGCATCAACAGCCAATAGCCCACCGCGAACAAGGTTGCGGTGACCAAGAAGAAGAGCACCACACGCGGAATTGGCGTGTCGAGTTCCTCAATGCCGTTCCATTCATGACCAGTCGTCACTCGACCGGTGACGGGATCGCGCGCCTCCTGTGCCATCACTCAATCCCCTGGCCTGTCGTCTTTGTCGAGAATGCTCTTCTTAGCGCGGTCAAAGCGAGCCCGGTTCGATGGCCAAAGCGCATAGACCAGCACGCCGATCGCAAGGGCGATCAGATAGAAAAGCCCCCAGCTCTTGGCGAAGCCCACCACTGACTGATGATCGAGCTCCATCGCCTCACTTCCCTGCGGCCGCCGTTTGGCGATGTGCGGCATCGGTCAGGCGGCCAAGCACCTGGAGATAGGCAACGACAGCGTCCATTTCGGTCAGCCTGCCCGGCTCGCCGTCAAACGCGCGCATATTTGTCGCCTCGCCGTAGCGCTCGGTGACGCCACTGGCATAAGGGCTGTCGGGGCTGGCCTGGCCGTAGGCGTCCGCGCTGGCATTAGCGATCATCGCATCGGAATAGGGCACTCCAACAGCGCGCTGCGCCGCCAGGTGCTTGCCGAGATCGTCCGCTTTCAGCTCATCTCGCATGAGCCAGCCGTATTTTGGCATCACCGACTGCGGGACGACATCGCGCGGATTGATCAGATGTGCGACATGCCAAGCGTCAGAGTACTTGCCGCCGAGCCGGGCGATATCCGGGCCGGTCCGCTTCGAGCCCCACAACATCGGATGGTCATTCTTCGACTCGACCGCAAGTGAGTACGGCCCATAACGCTCGACTTCGTCGCGCAGGGTGCGGATCATCTGGCTATGGCAGGCATAGCAACCCTCGCGGATGTAGATGTTGCGCCCGGCCAGTTCGAGGGGCGTGTAGAGACGCATATCCGGCGCCTCCTCAACTGTCTCGTGGATGGTGAAGAGCGGCGCGATCTCGACGAAGCCGCCAATCGCTGAGACGCCGATGATGGCGAGAACGAAGCCAATCGCGCTGCGTTCGAGCTTGCGATGAAAAAACTCACGCACCGGGCTCACTCCCCTGCCTGAGGTGTTACACCTGCGGCTTGCAGTGCCGGCAAGTCGGTCTCGCCTTCAACCGCAGCGACTTGCGCGCGAGCCATCTTGATCGTCATCCAGACATTGTAGGCGGCGACGATCGCGCCGAGCAGGAATAACAGGCCACCGACGGTGCGCGCGATGTAATACGGACGCATCGCGACTAGACTGTCGATAAACGAATAGGCCAGCGTGCCGCTGTCGTTGTAGGTGCGCCACATCAGGCCTTGAATGATGCCTGAGTTCCACATCGCGAAGACGTAGATGATAGTGCCCGAGAGCGCGAGCCAGAAATGGACTTCGATCAGTCGTGGCGAGTATATTTTCTCGACCTTCCACATCCACGGCACCAGCGCGTAGAGCGAGCCGAAGGTAATCATCGCCACCCAGCCCAGCGCCCCGGCATGGACGTGGCCGACGGTCCAATCGGTATAGTGCGAGAGCGAGTTGACCGAGCGGATCGCCATGAACGAACCCTCGAAGGTCGAGAGGCCGTAGAACACGGCAGCGACCATCATGAAGCGCAGCGTGGCGTCGTCGCGCACCTTGTCCCAGGCGCCGTTCAGCGTCGCCAGCGCATTGCCGGCCGAAGCCCAGGACGGCACCAGCAGCACGACCGAGAAGGTCATGCCCAGCGTCTGCACCCATTGCGGCAGAGCCGTGTAGTGAAGGTGGTGCGAGCCCGCCCACATGTACATGAAGGTGATGCCCCAGAAACTGATGATCGACAGCCGATATGAGAAGATTGGCCGTCCCGCGCGCTTGGGCAGATAATAGTACAGCATCCCGAGAAAGCCGGCGGTCAAGAAGAAGGCCACCGCGTTATGGCCGTACCACCATTGCGTCATCGCATCCTGGACGCCGGCAAAAAGCGAATAGCTCTTCGCTAAACCCCATGAGACCGGCACCGCCAGATTATTGACGATATGCAAGACGGCCACCACCAGGATGAAGGCCATATAGTACCAGTTGGCGACGTAGATATGCGGTTCCTTCCGCCGCTGAAGCGTGCGGATGTAGATCAGGAAATAGACAACCCACACAATGACAAGCCAGAGGTCGGCATACCACTCAGGTTCGGCATATTCCTTCGATTGCGTCACGCCCATCAGGTAACCGCTGGCCGCGAGCACGCAGAACAGATTGTAGCCGATCAACACGAACCAAGGACTGAACTGGTCGGGGAGCCGCGCACGCGAGGTGCGCTGCAGCACGTGGAAGGACGTTGCTATCAGCGCATTGCCGCCGAAACCGAAGATCACGCCCGAGGTATGAACTGGACGGATGCGGCCGAAGCTCGCCCAGCCCGCGTCAAAAGTGAAATCCGGCCAGGCCAGCAGCGCCGCGACCCATACTCCGAAGAACATGCCAACGACGGCCCAGCCAAGCGAGAGAACGATGCCCGCTCTAGTCGGATCGTCGAAGTAGCGCGACAGCCGCTCCTCCGACGGTTCTGGCTCGAAATAGCGCGACAGTACGAGGAAGATGACGCCCACGCCGAAGAGCATGACGATGACGCCATGAACCCCGAACGGATCGTGCCCTCCAGCGATAGCCATCGCCAGCCCGCATAGCGCGAGAAGCGCCGACACACCGATGGCGCGTTGGCGTTCGTCAAGTGTCAGTGCCGCAACCATCGTCACCCTCGTTGCTGCAAGTGTCGGTCGCGCCGCCGCCTGATCAGCCAAACGGCCGCGTCGGGGGCTTTCACGAACGAATCTCCCGTTTCAAAATAGGCGGCGTCATCCGCAGCCTCATGCTTTCGACGCGATATGGCACAAAAGTGCCATCCTAAATACTCAATTTAATCGCAACTGAGAGCGACAAAGTGCCCGCGCTGCCGTCGCTGGTACTCCACGAGGCATGCCTTGCATCATAGCCCGCCTCTGCGCTTCTCGATCTCGGCGAGATAAGCGCCGACGGCGCGCTCCGGCCCATGCCAGGCAGCCCCCTTGCCCTGCAGCTCCGGCGCTTCCTTCCAGCCCGGCTCGATCCCGGTCATGTTCGGCAGGAGATGCGCGATGCCCTTGTGGCAGTCGATGCAGGTCTTCTCGCCCGTCGTCAGGAAGCGGCCATGGATGTCGGCGGCGCGGCGCGTCTGCTTGGTGAAGTCCATCGCCACGGATGAGTGACAGTTGCGGCATTCCAGCGAGTCGTTGGCCTTCAGCCGTGCCCATTCGTGCTTGGCGAGTTCCAGCCGCATGTCCAGGAACTTCTCGCGCGTCGAGATCGTCCCGAAGATCTTGCCCCAGACCTCCTTCGACGCCTGCATCTTGCGGGCGATCTTGTCCGTCCAGTTGTGCGGCACATGGCAGTCGGGGCAGCTCGCGCGTACACCGGAGCGGTTGGAGAAATGTACCGTCTGGGTCAGCTCCTGATAGACGTTGTCGCGCATCTCATGACAGGAGGTGCAGAACTTCTCGGTATTGGTGATCTCCAGCGCGGTGTTGAAGCCACCCCAAAAGAGAACCCCGCAAATGAACCCGCCGAGTGTCAAAAAGCCCAGCGGTAGATAGGCGCTCGGCCGGCTGATGATGCGCCAGAACCAGAGGACCCGATTCCAAGCCCACAGGAATAGGGCCTTGAGCTTTGCCATTGCTACGCTCCGCTACGGCTTGCGCCCGATATCTTTGGCGTCCTGGAACCGGTTGGGCACGAGCGGCGGCACATCGGTCTGCTGGACATGGCAAGCCGTGCAGAAGTAGCGCCGCGGCGTCACGTCGGAGAGCACCTGCCCGTCGCGGTCCTGGAAATGGGTGACGCTGATCATCGGCGCGCCCGAGCCCTCGGTGAACTCGCGCTTGTGGCAGTCCATGCAGCGATTGGTGTTGAGCGTCAGCTGGTAGCCGTCGATGGCATGCGGGATCACCGGCGGCTGCTCCGGATAGTTGCGCATGCGCCTGACGTCGTCGACGACAGGCCGTCCGAGCGCCGGCACTCGCTCCAGCGCCATGGGCTGCGGCGTGCCGGTGAGCCGCGGCACGGTCTTCACCGGCGCGCCGTCCTGCGAGAAGGCGGCGCCGAAGGCGAGGACGAGGCAGGCCGCGAGCGCGCCCTTGAGGACGGTCGGCGCGCGCATCAGGCGGTGACCGGCAGGATCTTGACCGCGCATTTCTTGAAATCCGTCTGTTTGGAGATCGGATCGGTGGCATCCAGCGTCGTCTTGTTGATGAGCTGGCTCGCATCGAACCACGGGACGAACACGACGCCCGGCGGCATGCGGTTGCGGCCGCGCGTCTCGACGCGGGTGCGCATCTCGCCGCGCCGGGAGATGATGCGGACTTCGGCGCCCTGATTCAGCCCGCGGCTGCGGGCGTCCTCCGGATGCATGAAGCAACGCGCGCCCGGGAAGGCCTTGTAGAGCTCAGGCACGCGCATCGTCATCGAGCCGGAATGCCAGTGCTCGAGCACGCGGCCGGTGACCAGCCAGAAATCGTATTCGTTGTCCGGCACCTCCGCCGGCGGCTCGTAAGGCACGGCGATGATGCGCGCCTTGCCGTCCTTGTTGCCGTAGAACTCGACGCCTTTGCCCGGCTTCACATAGGGGTCGAGGCCCTCGCGATAGCGCCAGAGCGTCTCCTTGCCGTCGACCACCGGCCAGCGCAGCCCGCGGACCTGGTGATAGGTGTCGTAGGGCGCAAGGTCGTGGCCATGGCCGCGGCCGAAGGAAGCGTACTCCTCGAACAGTCCCTTCTGCACATAGAAGCCGAAGGCCTTCGCCTCCCGGTTCTCATAGCCGGGATCGACCTCGGAGATGTCGAACTTGTCGACATGGCCGTTGCGGTAGAGCACGTCGAACAGGGTCTTGCCCTTGTAGTTCGGATTGGCGTCGAGGATCTCGGCCGGCCAGACCTCGTCCGTGGTGAAGCGCTTCGAGAACTCCATCAATTGCCAGAGATCGGAGCGCGCCTCGCCGGGAGCATTGACGAGTTGGTGCCAGACATGGGTGCGCCGCTCGGCATTGCCGTAGGCGCCTTCCTTCTCGACCCACATCGCCGCCGGCAGGATCAGGTCCGCCGCCATCGCCGTCACCGTCGGATAGGCGTCGGAGACGACGATGAAATTGTCGGGATTGCGGTAGCCGGGATAGGCCTCGTTCGTGTTGTTCGGCGAGGCCTGCAGGTTGTTGTTGACCTGGATCCAGTAGAAATTGAGCTTTCCGTCCTTGAGCATGCGGTCCTGCTCGACGGCGTGGTAGCCCGGCTTTTCCGGGATGATGCCGTGCGGGACCCGCCAGATCTCCTCGGCGTGCTTGCGGTGCTCGGGGTTGGTGACCGTCATGTCCGCCGGCAGGCGATGGGCGAAGGTGCCGACCTCGCGCGCCGTGCCGCAGGCCGAAGGCTGGCCGGTCAGCGAGAACGGGCTGTTGCCGGGCTCGGAGATTTTCCCGGTGAGCAAATGCAGGTTGTAGACCATCTGGTTGGCCCAGACGCCGCGCACATGCTGGTTGAAGCCCATCGTCCAGAACGAGACGACCTTGCGCTTGGGATCGGCATAGAGCTCGGCGAGCTGCTGCAGGAAGCCGGGCTCGACTCCCGTCAGCGCCGAGACCTTCTCCAGCGTGTAGTCCTTCACGAAGGCGGCGAAGGCGGCGAAGTCGATCGGCGTCGTCGCGGTGACGTCCTCGGCCTTCTTCGCCTTGACCTCGCGCGGATCGTCCGGCCGCAGGCCGTAGCCGATATCGGTCGCGCCCTTCACGAAGGTGGTGTGCTTGTCGACGAAGTCCTTGTTCACCCGCCCGGTCGAGATGATGTGGTTGGCGATGTAGTTCAGGATCGCGAGATCCGTGCCCGGCTTGAACACGATCGGGATGTCGGCGAGGTCGGAGCTGCGATGGGTGAAGGTCGAGAGCACCGCGACCTTGACATGCGGCTGGCCGAGCCGGCGGTCCGTCACCCTGGTCCACAGGATCGGGTGCATCTCCGCCATGTTCGAGCCCCAGAGCACGAAGGCATCGGCATGCTCGAAATCGTCATAGCAGCCCATCGGCTCGTCCATGCCGAAGGTGCGCATGAAGGCGTAGGCCGCCGAGGCCATGCAGTGGCGGGCATTCGGGTCGAGATTGTTCGAGCGGAAGCCGGCCCGCATCAGCTTGGTCGCGGCATAGCCCTCGAAGATCGTCCACTGGCCCGAGCCGAACATGCCGAGCGCGGTGGGACCCTTCTCCTTCAATACGCGCTTGGCCTGCGCCGCCATGGTGTCGAAGGCCTCGGTCCATGACACCGGCGTGAACTCGCCGTCCTTGGCGTAGACACCGCTCTTCTTGCGCAGCAGCGGCTGGGTCAGACGGTCGGCGCCGTACATGATCTTGGAGAGGAAATAGCCCTTGACGCAATTGAGGCCGCGATTGACCTCGGCCTTCATGTCGCCATGGGTGGCGATGACCTTGCCGTCCTTGATGCCGACCATGACGCCGCAGCCGGTGCCGCAGAAGCGGCAGGGCGCCTTCGACCAGGAGATCTTCAGCGCATCGACGCCGCCGGCGACCGGCTGCGCCTGCGCCGCCCCTCCGACATTGGCCGCCATGGCGGCGATCCCCGCGGCCTGGGCCTTGAGCAGTTCGCGACGGGACAGGCTCATCTGTCGTCTCCGGAATCGTCGAGGGGTTCAATCTGCTCGAACACCATGTTGGCCGAGAACACGCCGTCCATCAGCGCCATGGTGGTGAGGCGGCTGCCGATCTCGCCGCTGCTTTCGCCTTCCATCACCACGACGATCTTGCTGCCTTCGACAGCGCGCACCTCGGTGTCCGGCATGGTCGCGATCAGGCGGGCGATCTCGGCGCACTGCTCGGGACGGGCGGTGACGACGGCGCTGGAGATGTGGAAGAAGCGTTGCGGGCGAGCTGAGGCGGGGCCGCGCTCGGGCAGGATGTCGCCGGTGAGGAATTTGCGGCGGTCGATCTCGCGCTTGCCGGTCAGCATGGCGAGACCTCAGTGCGGCGAGCCGGGAGGCCCGGGCGGTCCGAGGACAATCTGGGACATCCAGATCAGGAAGCCGTATCCGCCGACGATGCCGACGGCCACGATCGGCCAGATCAGGACCGCCAAAATGAGAAAGGCCAAGATTTCGGCTCTTCGCGTCGGCTTGTCCGGAGCAGGGTCCGGGCCGCGCACCGTCGCGGTCTCCATAGCCATCTCTTTTCCTTCTCCAAGACGGGCGATCTTGAATCGCGCCATCGCCAGATTAGAGATCGGAAAAAGAGGATAAGGACCCAGGCGCAACTGTCTAGCCCGTCTGTGCGGCGATGGCGCATTTTCTGAGCTGAGTTTGACGTAGCGCAAATTGAGCAGCTCGATCGCTGCCGATTTGCGGGGCTCCGGCAGCCGGTGTTCGGGACGTGGGGATACACGCGGCGACGTCGCCAATCGCGAACGCAGGCAACGCTGGCCGGCTCGCCACGACACCGGCGGTCAAACCGCCTGCAACCATCGCCTTGACAGCTTCGCGCGGTGTTCGACGCGCATTTGCCGGCACCTAACCGGGCTTGGCGCCATTCTCGGAGCGGCTTTTCACATCGAGCTTGATGTAGCGCAAACACCGGTCGTGGTGTGTCGGTTACCTGAGGCTACGGGCGGCGTTCCAGACAGACTGAGACGATCCGCACGCCCCCTCAACATTGGGCGTCGTGAATGCGGCGGCCGCTTCCCTCGCGCAGCTATGAAATTCGACCCTCAAGCTCTCAAACGGGCGCCGATGTTTGCAGCGCTATCCGATAGAGAGCGGTACGACATCCTGTCGGCGGCCTCGTTGCGCCACTTGGCAAGGGACGAACGCGCGTTTTCCGAGGGCGCTCCGGCCAATGATTTCTTCTTGTCCCTGTCAGGCCACGTAAAACTCTCGCGAGCGAGCTGGCACCGTGGCTCGATCATTTTGAGAATTGTCCACCCTGGCGAACCTTTCGGACTGGCCCGCGGGGCACAGGGTAAGCAATACGGCGCGTCAGCAATTGCGCTTCGTGACTGCACGCTCGCCGTCTGGCCAATCGAAATCTGGTCCGGATTCATCAAAGATATGCCGAGTTTGGCAACCGGATTGATTCAGGTCATTGAGCATCGCTTAGCTGTCAGTCAGGATCAGCTCGTAGAGATTGCCACCCTTGATGTCCCGCGCCGCATCGCTCATGGCGTTCTGCGATTGATCGACCAAGTCGGCCAGCAAGAAGATAATGGGGTCAAGATCGATTTTCCCATTACCAGGCGGGATATTGCGGAGCTCACAGGCACGACTTTGCACAGTGCATCTCGGGTTCTCACACAATGGGAGCGACTGGGAATCATCGGTGGGGGGAGACGAACCCTGGTCGTCCGAAACGTCCCTGCTTTGGTTAGCCTGGCAACCCCCAGAGTAGGGCAGCCGGGAAGTCCGATGAACGGCTGAGCGGCGCCAGCACGCCTCAACGAGGGCACTTCATTTCGAGATCTGGCGCTTCATGGCAGATGCAATCCGAGGCGGCACCGGGCGTGCTCCAAGACAGGCCGTTTGGGCTCTCTTCTGCGAACTAAGTGCAACTCTGCCCGGTACATTTGTATGCCGCGGTTAAGATCTGCACACGCTGCAGGCCCCAACGGCGTTATATGCCGCGCTATTTGATGCAGAGCAACGAACTTTGCTTTGTCTGGGAGAAGATACAGCTCCACTTTGCGAGCAGAAAAATGAGCCACAAGAGTCTGACTAAGTTCACTTTCCAACTGAAATGCTATTGGCTTGAGCTAAATAGCGACGTCGCTGAGCCGCGCCACGACATAGTAGAGCCATGGAGAGCAATCTGGTTGCGCGCCAGCGGCGCCCTGAGTTTTCTATCGCTTGATCTCTCAATGTAAATCACCTTATCATATCCACTATCAAATATTTTTTGGTAGAATTTCACTTACAGTGTATAAATTTTTATACAAAAACTTATAATTAACAATTTATACCAAGAATTTATTTGCCTCTATTTAAGATGACAGGCTGCCTTCGATAAAAAATTTTCAGGACTCCGGCACTGCGGGTGGCGACTGCGTTCCGTCAACATTGATGGCCAGTGCGGTGCCCCCTGCGACATGCGAACTTGGTTTGAATGATCACGCCTAACCCCGCGCAGTGAGGCGGAGCCCTGACCTGTTTGCCTAAGCGCAAAGAAGTCTCCTGGCAGCCCCGCTACCACCTGCTTGCGCCCCTTGCACGTGGGGCGCGTTTGGTCGGCCCCACCGGCCTCGTCCCCGGAAATGCACGCAAGGGAAGGTGAACCCATGGCCGAACGTCTAACGAAGGCGGGAGCCCGAAATGTCTTCTACGGCGGATCGATCTTCTTCTTCGCCATCTTCGTGGGGCTGACTGCCCACAGCCACTGGTTCATGCGGACGAAATCCACCGACGAATCGACGCTCACGCCCGCTGTCGCTCGCGGCAAGCATGTCTGGGAGCGCAATTCCTGCATCAACTGCCACACCCTGCTCGGCGAGGGCGCCTATTTTGCGCCCGAGCTCGGCAATGTCTGGAAGCGCTACGGCGGTGACAAGAATGCTGCCGGGGCGCGCGAGAGCCTCAAGGCCTGGATGGCGGCCCAGCCGACCGGAATCGAAGGTCGGCGCCAGATGCCGCAGTTCAACCTGACCGATCAGGAACTCAACGATCTCGCCGATTTCCTCGAATGGACGAGCCGAATCAAGACCCAGAACTGGCCGCCCAACGAGGCCGGCTGAGACGTCGCGACAGGAGAGAGCCATGCCAGGCTACAATACGACGAGATACAAGACCCAGAACGTCGCGATGCTCTATTTCTACGGAGCGCTCGCCCTGTTCATCGCGCAGATCACCTTCGGGGTTTTAGCCGGACTGATCTATGTCCTACCCAACACGCTTTCGGTCATCCTGCCCTTCAACATCGTGCGCATGATCCACACCAATGCGCTGGTGGTGTGGCTGCTGCTAGGCTTCATGGGGGCGACCTACTACTTGCTGCCGGAGGAGGCACAGACCGAGCTCTACAGTCCCAGGATCGCCGTCATTCAGTTCTGGCTGTTCTTCGTGGCGGCGGCCGTCGCGGTGGTCGGCTATCTCTTCCGTATCCACGAAGGGCGCGAATTCCTTGAGCAACCCTTCATAATCAAGGTCGGCATCGTCGTCGTCGCGCTGATCTTCCTGTTCAATATCACAATGACCTCGCTGAAGGGCCGCAAGACGACGGTCACCAACATCCTGCTTTTCGGCCTATGGGGGCTGGCGGTCTTCTTCCTGTTCGCCTTCTACAACCCGGCCAACCTCGCGCTGGACAAGATGTACTGGTGGTACGTCATCCATCTTTGGGTCGAGGGCGTCTGGGAGCTGATCATGGCCTCGGTGCTGGCCTTCCTGATGATCAAGCTCAACGGCGTCGACCGCGAGGTGGTCGAGAAGTGGCTTTACGTCATCGTCGGGCTCGCCCTGTTCTCCGGCATCCTCGGCACCGGTCATCACTTCTACTGGATCGGCGCGCCCGGATACTGGCAATGGATCGGCTCACTGTTCTCCACGCTGGAAGTCGCGCCCTTTTTCACCATGATCCTGTTCACCGTCCACATGACCTGGAAGGCAGGCCGTAACCACCCCAACCGCGCCGCCCTGCTTTGGTCGGTCGGCTGCTCGGTCATGGCCTTCATCGGTGCGGGAATCTGGGGTTTCCTCAACACGCTCTCCTTCGTCAACTATTATACCCACGGCACACAGTTGACCGCCGCCCATGGCCATCTCGCCTTCTTCGGGGCCTATGTCATGTTGAACTTGGCGGTAATGGCCTACGCCATTCCCGAACTGAAAAATCGGGCGCCGTACAACCAGTGGCTCTCGATTTTGAGTTTCTGGCTGATGGTACCGGCGATGATGGTGATGACATTCGCGCTGACGTTCGCCGGCGTAGTGCAGACTCATCTCCAGCGCGTGCTCGGCCAGTCCTTCATGGAGGTCCAGGACCAGCTTGCGCTGTTCTACTGGATCCGGCTCGGCTCCGGCGTGGTGGTGGTGATCTCGGCGCTGATGTTCGTCTGGGCCGTGCTAATTCCCGGCCGCGAGCGTACCGCAGAACCGCTCGCACTCGCCCATCCGGCGGAATGACGCCCTGCCCGCCGGCTCCGGCCGGCGGGCGTCGCCCCCTCCTCCGAAGGTTTCCCTGATGAACATGATCCCGCGCCTGCCCGTCGCGCCGCCTGTGGCCGATGCGCTCGACATTCCCGCCTACACCGCCTCCGGCAATGAGCGCTTCCTGTTCGAGAAGGCCTGGGAGCGGCGCCTGCCGCTGCTGCTCAAGGGGCCGACCGGCTCCGGCAAGACGCGCTTCGTCGCGCATATGGCGGCGCAGCTTGGCCTGCCGCTCTTCACCGTCGCCTGCCATGACGACCTCTCGGCCGCCGACCTGACCGGCCGCCACCTGCTCAAGGGCGGCGAGACCGTCTGGGTCGACGGGCCGCTGACGCGCGCCGTGCGCGAGGGCGGGCTGTGCTATCTCGACGAGATCGTCGAGGCTCGCAAGGACGTCGCGGTCGTATTGCATCCCTTGACCGACGATCGGCGCATCCTGCCGCTGGAGCGCACCGGCGAGCTGCTCGCCGCACCCGCCACCTTCATGATCGCGGTCTCCTACAATCCCGGCTACCAGAACCTGCTCAAGAACCTGAAGCCTTCGACCCGCCAGCGCTTCGTCTCGATCAGCTTCGACTTCCTGCCGCGGGAGCAGGAGATCGCCGTCGTCGCGCAGGAAAGCGGGCTCGACGAAGGCGCCGTCGCGCCGTTGGTCGACCTCGCCCGGCGACTGCGCACGCTGAAGGGGCAGGATATCGAGGAAGGCGTCTCGACCCGCCTCATCGTCTATGCCGCGAGCCTGATCGCCGCCGGGCTGCCGCGCTCCGAAGCGGTGACCGCCGCCATCATCGAGCCGCTGACCGATGAGCCGGAGGTCAAGGCCGGGCTCGTCGAGGTTGCGCGAGCGGTTCTCGTCTAGGAGGCGCGCAATGCTGGACTTCCTTGAGCTGGAAGAGACGGTCGGGCGGTTCTGGCACAGGCTGGTCGGTGACACTGCGAGCCTGCCGCATCACCCGCAAGCTGCGGTGACACTGGCAAGCATGGCACCGACGCTCGCCGTCTGCTTCCGCGGCTTCGGCGGCGAGCCCGGTGTCAAGATCGTGCCGGCCCGCGAGCGCGCCGCCAACCACCGGCTGAATCTGCGCCAGCGCGTGGGCCTTGGCGAGGAGCGGCTGGCACAGGCGCTGCGCACGCCTGACAGCCTGCACCTGCCCGCGCAGATCGCGCTATTCCCCCAGCCCCGGCTGAACCGCGACCTCTATATATGGCTCGCCGCCTGCATGGCCGCTATGCCGTCCCGACCGGTTGCGGAGAACGACCCTCTACAGCGTGATCTCGCGCGGATCGCGGCTGCGCAGCGGCTGGTCTCGCGGGTGCTCGCCACCTTTCCCGGCCTCGCCCCAATCTATCGCCGCCTGGCCGAGGCCTTGCTCACAAGCCGCCGCCGCGAAGGGCTGCCCGCAACCGAGGCCAGAGTCGAAGCGCTGATCTGCACGCTGCTGGGCGGAGAAGCCCCGGCCATCACTGCAGAAGACTGGCTCGCCAAGGCTCCGCCCGGCTATCTGCCGGCCCTTGGCGTTCCGCTCTGGCCGCTGGCCAGCGCAGCCGCGCCCGCCCGCCCGCGCCGACGCGACGGGGACCAGCCACCTCCGCCGGCCTCGGCCAAGACCGAGGAGCAGATGAAGGCCTATGCCGCCAGCCGCGACGAGACCGCGGAGGAATGGCGGGAGCGCAGCCCCTTCATTTTGAACCGCTTCGAGAAGATCTTGGCGATGTCGGAGATGGTAGCAGTCGACCGCCCCTCCGACGACAGTGAGGAGCACGATCCGGAAGCCGCCGACGAGCTTGACGACATGGTACTAAGCGAGCGCAAGGGTCGCCCGTCCTCGCGCTTCCGCTTCGACCTAGATCTGCCACCGGAAGCGATCGACGACGCTGCGCTCGCCGGCGCCTTGACCTATCCGGAATGGGATTTCCGCAGCGCGAGCTATCGCGAGGACCACTGCCGCGTCCTAGCCGCCACCGCCCATCAGGAAAGCGAAGCTCCGGTGCAGGACGCTGCGACGCGCGCGCTGGTGCGTCAAGTCCGCCGCCAGTTCGAGGCGCTGCGTCCCCTGCGCGAGCCGCAGCGCGGCCAGATCGACGGCCCCGACCTCGATCTCGACGCGGTGGTGCGCCGGCAGGCCGATCTCGCCGCCGGCGGCCCCGGCAGCGACCGCATCCACCGCGCGAGCCGCCCGCAGGCGCACGACCTCGCGGTGACGACGCTAATGGACGTCTCGCTCTCGACCGATTCTTGGTTCGACGATCTGCGCGTGCTCGATGTCGAGAAGCAGGCGTTGACCGTCTTCGCCCATGGGCTGGCCGCCTGCGGCGACCGCCACGAGATCTTGACCTTCACCTCGCGCCGGCGCGACTGGGTTCGGATCGAGACGGTGAAGCGCTTCGACGAAGCGATGGGGCCGGCCGTGGAGGCGCGCATCGCAGCGCTGAAGCCCGGCTACTACACCCGCATCGGCACCGCGATCCGCCATGCCGCGGCCGGACTTAAGGCGAGGCCCGACCGCCGCAAGCTCCTGCTCGTGTTGACCGACGGCAAGCCCAACGACATTGATCACTACGAGGGCCGCTTCGCCATGGAGGACACGCACATGGCGGTGATCGAGGCGCGCCGCGCCGGCATTTGCGTCTTCGCCGTAACGGTCGATCGCGAGTCGCGCGCCTATATCCCGCATCTCTTCGGCCGCAACGGCCATGCAATCATCTCGAAGCTGGAGCGGCTGCCGGCAGCGCTGCCGGCGATCTATCGTGCACTGGCTGCCTGAGGAGCCCAGCATGACCGACGCCCAGATGGGGCTTGTCGTCGCCACACCCGCCATCATCGTGATGGCGGCGATCCTCTACCGCATGGGTGTGTTGCAGAAGGGCGGGCTCGCCACCGCGGTGCTCGCCTCGCTGGTCATCGCGGTCATCCTCTTCCTCGAACAATGAGCAGCAGCCGCATTATTTGAGCCTCGACAAACTGTCGCGGGCGGAGCCCGACTAAGGTGCAAGGATGCCCTCTCGCAGTCGGGGCGCAACCGGAGCCGCAAGCCAATGACCACCCTGCCTCTCGAACCGCTGGACGTGCGCACCATCCCGCCGGTCGTGCGCCACGCTACGATCTTCGGAATCCTGGAGCGCCTGCCGCCGGGCGAGGCTTTCAGCATCGTCAACGACCACGATCCCGCCCCCCTGCGGCGCCAGATGGAGGCGCGTTATCCCGGCGCCTATTCCTGGAGCTATATCGTGCAGGGGCCGCAGATCTGGCAGGTCGAGATCGGACGTCTTGAAGTGGGCACCGAGGCCAATGCCGCCGATTGCGGCGGCCATGATGATGGCCACTCTTGCACCTGCGGTCACTGAAGCCTTTCGGTTCGGGAGACTTGCGGCCATGCCGATGGCATCGCTGTCCCGCTGGACAATGAGCTATTTCGCGGCGGCGCTAACTTTCCTGCTCGCCGCCGAGGCTCTTTCCATCACCGGCGTCGGCTACCCCGCCGCCGGCCTGACGGAACCGGCGACGCTCGTCGTCGTCCATATCGTGGCGATCGGCTGGCTCAGCCTCGCCATGGCAGGGGCGCTACTGCAGTTCGTGCCTGTCCTGGTCTCCCGCCCGCTCGCCTTCCCACAATTCGCCATGCCGGCGCTGGTAGCGCTCATAACCGGATTGCTGGTGCTCTGCGCCGGCTTCGCGGTGCTTGCCGGCTGGATTGAAGCCCCCCTTGAGTTGCTGCCGTTCGCTGCCGGGTGCCTCGTCGCAGGCTTCAGCCTTCTTATCGTCATGCTGGCGGCGACGCTGCTGAGCGCGCGCCCTGTCGGGCTGTTCGCCGGCTTCGTTCTAATCGGCCTCTCTTGCCTCGCGATGACAGCGTTCAGCGGATCGGCGTTCGCGTCGATCCTCTCAGGTCGCGGCCACTGGCTCGGCGCGATGGCGCTGCTGCCCGACGGCCTGCCATTCCACGCATTGCTCGGATTCGGTGGTTGGCTCGGCCTTATCGCCTTTGGAGTAAGCTACCGGCTCTTCGTCATGTTCATGATGGCGCCGGAGCTGCCAGTAAGCCGCATCCGCCCTGTCATGCTGCTCGCTGCCGTCGGCCTTAGCCTAGCCTGCGCCGGCCTAATTGCTCCCCTCGCTGGCTGGGAGAGCGCTAGCGGGCTCGCCACTACGGCCCTCAGCATGCTGGCAATCGCGAGCGCCCTCTACGGTCGTGATATCCTAACCCTCTATCGCCTCCGCCGCCGCAAGACGGTAGAGATCAATATGATCGCCAGTATCCCGGCCTTCGTCGCCTTGGGAATCGGCATCGCTCTGCTGCCGATTGCTGTTGCCGCAGATGCCGGCGAGGCGACGATTGCGGCACTGACATTTCTTCTCACGTTCGGTTGGCTCGGCGGCCTGACGCTCTCCCAGCTCGTGAAGATCGTCTCCTTCATAACCTGGCTCGAGGTCTATGCACCGCGGCTGGGGCGCGGCCCGGTGCCACGGGTGGGGGAACTTCTCGCCATGCCGCGTACAGGCTGGTGGTTCGCGCTGTACTATGGAGGAACAGCACTGGGAACAGTCGCACTTGCAGCCGGCATCCCGTCTGGTTTCAGATGGGCCATGCTGCCCTGCCTCATTGGGACTCTGGGGGTTGCCGCGGAGTTCGTGCGTGTGCGCCGCTTGTCCGAGATCAAGATGACCGATCGGCCTCCGGCGCCTGAGCGCCCATGGCTGCTGCTAGCACGGTCCGATGAAAGGAACCCCCCTCATGTCGACCACCGAAACATTGCCAGCCCACGAGCTTGACGTCCGACCGATGCTGCGGGCCGGCAAGGAACCGTTCCAGGCAATCATGGACGCGGTCAGCGCCCTCGCGCCCGGCCAGTCGCTGCGCCTGATCGCCCCGTTCCGGCCGGTGCCGCTGTTCTCGGTCATGGCCAATCGCGGCTTCGCCGCGAGCGACCGCCCGCTCGACGGTGGGGACTGGGAGGTCACCTTCGCGCCCACCGAGCCCATCGCCAACGCGGATGAAAACCTTGCGCTCGGCAGTAGCCCATCGGCCACGTCCTGGGGCATCCCCATCGAGGAGCTCGACCTCGTGGATCTCGAACCGCCCGAGCCAATGGTCCGCATCCTGGAAGCGCTCGAAGACCTGAAGCCTGGCGACGTGCTGTTCGCGCTGCTCGCCCGCGAACCGGTCTTTCTCTTCCCCGAGCTGGCCAAGCGCCAGCACGAATGGGCAGGCAATTTCGATGCTTCGGGCACGACCTATCGGCTGCTGGTGCGCCATGGTGGTGGAGGTGCCCACTAATGAGCGCTCATCTCGAACGCCTCGTCGAGATCGCGCTGCGCGACGTGCTCGACCCCGAGATCGGCCGTAGCGTCGTCGATCTCGGCCTGATCTATGCGATCGAAGCAGCACCGGACGGCGCCGTCGCGATCACCATGACGACGACCACGCGCGGCTGCCCGCTCGCCGGCTTCCTGAAGGAAGCCGTGGCCATCGCAGCCGGGGCCGTCGAGGGTGTCACCTCCGTCGTGGTAACGCTGACCTACGAGCCGGCGTGGGAACCGGTGATGATCGCAGCGGAATGATGGTTCTTCGCGGGATCGTCAGAAATATTGTGCTGCAACAAAGAGCGGTTTCGCCAGGCTCCTAAAGTCTTCACGACCGGTTGATCTCCGGTCGTTTGGCAAGGAGACAAGCCATGGGCGAAGAGCTCAATCTGACCCGCCGCAGCATTCTGGCGGGAGCGGCGGCCACCGGGGCATTCGTCCAGGCGGTTTCTACGCCCGGGCAGGCGCAGAGCGTGATGACCAAGGCGACGGCGACCGACGTGGCCAAACTGCCGCGCGTCAAGCCGAAGCTGGTCGATCCCCCCTTCGTGCATGCGCATGAGCAGATCGCGACCGGCGGGCCGAAGCTCGTCGAATTCGAGATGACGATCCACGAGAAGAAGATCGTCATAGATGACGCCGGCACCGAGACCTTCGCCTTCACCTTCAACGGCACGGTACCCGGCCCGCTGATGGTTGTGCACGAGGGCGACTATGTCGAGCTCACCCTGATCAATGCCGAAACCAACGAGCTGATGCACAATATCGACTTCCATTCAGCGACCGGTGCACTCGGCGGCGGAGCGCTGACCGAGGTCGGTCCGGGCGAGCGTACCGTGCTGCGCTGGAAGGCAACCAGGCCAGGCGTGTTCGTCTATCACTGCGCCCCTCCCGGCATGGTGCCCTGGCACGTCACCGCCGGCATGAACGGCGCCATCATGGTGCTGCCGCGCGACGGCCTGAAAGACCATCAGGGCAAGTCGCTGAAATACGACAAGGTCTATTATGTCGGCGAGCAGGACTTCTACGTGCCGCGCGACGAGACCGGCAAGTTCAAGCGCTATGCCAGCGTCGGCGAGTCGCATGACGACGTGGTCAAGGCGATGCGAACGTTGACCCCGAGCCATGTCGTCTTCAACGGCAAGGTCGGCGGCCTGACCGGCAAGAACGCCCTCACCGCCAAGGTCGGCGAGACCGTGCTGATCGTGCACTCGCAGGCCAACCGCGACACGCGCCCGCATCTGATCGGCGGCCATGGCGACTATGTCTGGGCCACGGGCAAGTTCCGCAACCCGCCCGAGCGCGACCTCGAGACCTGGTTCATCCCCGGCGGCTGCGCGGGCGCAGCGCTCTACACCTTCCTGCAGCCGGGCATCTACGCCTATGTCAACCACAACCTGATCGAGGCCTTCGAACTCGGCGCAGCCGGGCACTTCAAGGTCGAGGGCGAGTGGAACGACGACCTGATGAAGCAGATCCGTGCTCCCGCCGGCATCTGACTTCCGGGTCTCCCCGCACCTCAGCGGGGAGACCTCCCTTTTTTCCGACGGGATCGCTCCCATGGCGACGACGCTGCGCCCCTCCCTGCCGAGCCTTGCGACTGCGCTCGGCCTTGTGTTCATGGTCGGCGCGGCCGCCCTGCTGCTCGCCGGCCCAGGTCACAGGGTGGCCTCCACCCTCCCCCTGCCGCAGACAGCGGTCATCCCCCCGGCTACGCTGCTGCACCGCCTCGACGGCGAGTACAGCCGGGCCAACCGACCAGTCGATCCGCCGCGTGTCACGGTCCGGATCGAGCGGCCGATCGAGATCATGCGCTATCAGGTGACGGTCGCCGACTATGTGCGCTGCGTCGCCGCCGGCGCCTGCAAGCATCTCGACAACCCGCCGGGGCGCGGTGACCTGCCCGTGACCGGGGTCAGCTACAGCGACGCCACCGACTATGCCGGCTGGCTGTCGCGCGCAACCGGCACGCGCTGGCGGTTGCCGAAAGACCTCGAATGGGTACACGCGGCGGGCTCGCGTTTCGTCGACGACGCGCGCGGTCTCGACGGGAGCGAAACCAACCCGGCGCTGCGCTGGCTCGCCGACTACGAGCGCGAGGCCAACCGCAAGGCGTCGAGCGATCCTGCCCCGCGACCAGTTGGCAGCTTCGGCGCCAACGAGCACGGCGTTCACGACATCGCCGGCAATGTCTGGGAATGGACGCAGACCTGCCTGCGCCGCGTCTCGCTCGATGCGGCCGGCCGCACGCTCGGCGAGACCAGCAATTGCGGCGTCTACATCGTCGAGGGCCAGCACCGCGCGCCGATGACCTTCTTCATGCGTAACCCAAAGGCCGGCGGCTGCTCCGTCGCGACCCCGCCCGACAATCTCGGCGTCCGCTTGGTCAGGGACCCTGACTGGCGCGAGCGGCTGCCGGCGAGCTTGCGCCGGCTCCTGCCAGCATGAACATCGCGATCCGCATCAGCGCCCCCGACACCGCGCAGTCGGCGTCAGAAGGTGGCATGGAGCTCCTGTTCTGGATCCTGGTCTGGAGCGAACTCATTGTTTTCGGCGCGCTGCTCGGCGCCTTCATGCTGCTCGCTGCGCTCGATCCATCGGCAATAACCGCCCTGCATGGGGAACTCGACCTGCCGCTCGCTGGCGTCGCCACCGCGACGCTGCTCACCAGCGGCTGCTTCGCAGCACAGGCCACCTTCGGGCACAAGCCGCGGCGCAATCTCGTCCTCGCAGCGCTGGGCGGCTTCGCCTTCTGCGGGCTCAAGGTCGCCGCCTTCAGCCATGAGCTTCCGGTGCTGGCGGCGACAGAAGGGCGGCTCGCCGAGCTCTACATGCTCATCGTCGGCTTCCACTTCGCGCATGTGCTGTTCGTCGCGGGCCTGCTGCTGCTCGTCGCCTGGCGGCCGGCACCTCGCCACGTCGCCACGGTCGCGACCGTCTGGCACCTGATCGACCTGGTCTGGCTCCTGATCCTTCCCGTCATCTATCTGGGCTGAGATGCAACGCTCCCTCGCTCTTCCGCTTCCCGCCGTCCTGCTCGTCCTGATGCTCGCGACGGGAGCGAGCTTGCTTGCGGCGGCGATGCTACCAGCCGGCCCGCGCGGGGCCGCAATCGCGCTACTGAGTCTCGTCAAGGCGGCGCTGGTGGTGCTAGGCTTCATGCGCCTGCATCGGGAGAACTCCGCCCTAGCCGCGGCGCTGATCAGCTATGCTGCGCTCCTGTGCCTGCTGGCCGGGCTCCGGATCGCTCTTACCGGGTGATCGTGACGCACTTGAACCGCAGGCGCGATTGCGGTCTTATCCGGCATCATCCGCCGTGACCGATGGCGCGGTGCCGCCAGCGCCCAAATCCGCCGTAAGGAAAGACAGTCACGTGGCTATCGATCGCAGCGTGCTACGCAGCATCCCGCTGTTCTCGGAGATGAGCGACGCACAGCTCGACCGCATGACGGCGCAGGCGAGTGCGCGGCGGATTCCCCAAGGCGAAGCTGTGTTCGAGCAAGGCGATCCCGCCAAGGCCTTCTACTTGCTCTTGCATGGCCGGCTGAAAGTGACCCAGGTCACGCGCGACGGCCAGCAGATCATCGTACGCGTCGTCCATCCCGGCGACTTGTTCGGTTTCACGCGCGCGCTCGGCCGCAGCGACTATCCTGGCACCGCGACAGCGGCAGTCGACAGCCTGGTCGCGGCATGGCCCACTGAATCCTGGGATGGGTTCGTCGAGGGCAATCCGCATCTGGCGATGAACGCTATCCGCACGATCGGCCAGCGCCTCGACGAAGCCCATACCCGCATCCGCGAGATGTCGACGGAAGAGGTCGAGCGGCGCGTGGCCCATGCCGTGCTTCGCCTGATCGAGCAGGCCGGCAAGCGCGACGAAGGCGGATTGCGCGTCGACTTTCCGATATCCCGGCGCGACATCGCCGAAATGACGGGTACGACACTGCATACAGTCTCGCGCATTCTCAGCGCCTGGGAGACCCAAGGTCTGGTTGAGGGCGGGCGCCAGAAACTCGTGGTGCGCGACCGGGCCGGCCTGAGCCGGCTAGCTGAGAACACTGAGTAGCGCTACCGCGAGGTCGCTGCTTCAGGACGGCTTGTGAAACTCCACGAAGAAGCGAACAGAACCGCAAGGCTCGACCTCGTGCAGCATCTCTGGAAAGATCAGCGGATGAACGCCGGCCGACAAGGCCCACTGTTCGCCGCTCGCCAGATCACGAAATTTCAGCGTGCCCGCGAGCACATGTAGCTTCGCCCACACGCTATGCTTAGTGGCATGGGCCTTGAGCAGGCCGGGCGGGATTGTCGCCTCGGTAAAGTCGGGTGTGCGCCGATAAGGCGTCAAGCCCTCAGGCCAGGGCTGTCGAGGCATCGTCCGGCACCCAGTTGTAGAGATGGATCAGCTTGGGATCGTCGGCATGCTCGATAAGCATTCGGCGGACTCGGTCCTGCCAGAGCGCGGCGAAGCTGTTTAACCCCACAGCATCGGCCTCACCGGATACGGCCCCGGGCATCACCGCTGCCATTTCGGCCGCATGTGGTACGGCACCGGTATCGATGTCGACCACTACACCGGTACCGGAGTCGCGGCGGCGCAGCGCCATGACGCCGTCGACATCTGCGCCGAAGTGCAACAAGCCCCGCCGAGCGAAACGCCGCGCCGGGCCGATCCCCTGGAAGCCGCCCGCCGCGGCCGCTCCGGTGAGAAGCGTCACGATCGATGCTACGACGCCGGTGGTGCCCTCGTCGCACTCAGCGCGCATGAACACCTCGATGCCACCTCGCTCCGGCAAGGCCTCATCGTAGAGATAAGACAGGCCGTTGACGACCATGAGATAGGCACCGGCTACTGCCGGGCAGGAATGCCCGGCGAGCCGGACCGCGTCCTCATAGCCGTATTCCAGGGCCCCGTCCTCGCTGGCGCCGAGAAAGGCAGCCAGCGGATCGCGGACCTTAAGGCGCGGGGCCTCTGCGAAGAAGGAAGGAAAATTCATTAGCTTCCTCGATTCCAGCCCGAGATTTCGGGCAAACCATGATCACACGATCATAGCCGAACCAATCACCCGCCCTGCTTGCCCTTTCACAAGCAACGGAGCAGCTTCCCGCGGCCCACCTGAACTCAGGCGGCTGGCCGACCGACGCCGAAGCGCCCGGGATCGGCCGCGAGATCGCAGAGCGAATACCGGTCGAGCTCGGCTAGGAACGCCGCCATCGCCTCCGATTGGATGGCGCGCCAGCGATCGAGGCTCATCAGCGAGCGCCCCTCCGCCTCGCCAAAGCACTCCATCACCGCGAAGGCGGGCTCGGTCGCTCGGATCAGCGCTCCGATTGAGATATTCCCCGCCGGCCGCGCCAGCGCCAGGCCGCCCGAGCGGCCGCGCACCCCTTTCAGGAAATCCTGACGGACCAGCAGATTCGCAACCTTCATCAGATGCGTGCGCGAGATGTCATAGGAGGTCGCCGCTTCCTCGACGGTGACCAGCCGATCCGGATGAGCGGCGGCGAAGATCAGGAGCCGCAGCGCGTATTCGCTGAACTGGGTCAATCGCATCGCAAAACTCGCACGGGTGCTTCCGTCACCGACTCTCAGAGCTCAACCCTAGCGCGGGATTGCGGCGCAACCTACCCGGTGGCTCGCAAGAATTCATATTAGAATAATTCAAATTCATACATGGAATAGAGCGCAGAGCTAGCAGAATTCCTCCAAATTGATCTGAAACAACATGTCGCATGGCGAAGAATACTATTTACAGCCGGCAGAGCTTACCCGTATAAAAGTGGTATCTGAAATTCTCATTTAGATTCTCTCTCATGAAATTCCAGCGTACGCCCTCCGCCCGGCCTTCCCCGGATGCGCCCGAACGGGCTTCCCGCGCGCTCTGCCGCCACGGGCGCCTGCTGCTCGCCACGCTTCTGACAATGGTTTCGGCGCAGGCCTGCCTTGCCCAGTCGGCCTCTCCGGGCTCGGCGATCGTTCTCGACACGATCGTGGTCGAAGGCACTTCCGCAGGCGTGCCCGCCTTTGTCCGAGAGCGCTTCTTCGCCACGGCCGGCGGTGCGACGCTGTTGACCGCGGACGATATTCCCCAGAGCGGCAACCCGACGCTGGCGCAGGCATTGCGGGACGCTCCAGGCGTCGTCGTCCAGGAGTTCTTCGGCGGCAACGACCAGCCGCGCATCCAGATCCGCGGCTCAGGCCTCCAGCAGAATCCGGTGGAGCGCGGCATCCTCGTGCTGCGCGACGGACTGCCGCTCAACCGCGCAGACGGTTCTTACGTCGTCGGGCTTGCCAACCCGCTGCAGGCGCAATCGATCGAAGTCTACCGCGGCCCGACCGCACACCGCCTCGGCGCCACCGTGCTGGGCGGCGCCCTCAACTTCGTCTCGCCGACGGGCAACAGCGCACCCGGCACGCAAGTCCAAATTTCGGGCGGCAGCTTCGGCCAGCTCAATCTCTCCGCGCAGACCGGTTTTCGCCGCGACGGCGTCGATGCGCTGATCCAAGGCGATTTCAGCCGCCGCGACGGCTACCGCGTCTACAACGAGTCCCAACGCGCCAGCGTCAGCGCCAATGTCGGCATCGCCCTGACCGAGACCATCAAGACCCGCTTCTTCGTCGGCTACACCGATCTCGGCTTCGACGTCGCCGGCCCGCTGACGAAGCAGGGCCTGCGCACCGATCCGAAACAGGTGCATGGCGGACCGCGCGTCGTCGCCGGCGTCGCCGTCGACCCCGGCCCCAATGTCCTGCGCGACCGGCCGCGGCGCGAGACGCGGCAATTCTTCATCGGCAACCGCACCACCGCCGAGTTCGGGCCGCATCTCGTCGATCTCGGCCTCGGCTATACCTATACCGACGACATGTTCCGCTTCCCGATCTCCTCGGGCGTGCGGGTCACGAAGGGCGGCGATTTCACCGCGGTCGCCCGCTACGCCTACAAGCCGGACCAGGCCGCCCCACTGCCGCTGTTCGAGACCACGGCGCAATATGTTATCGGCTCGGCCAGGCGCGAGAACTACCTCAACCAGGGCGGCGCGAAGGGCACGCTCTTCGGCGAGAGCGATCTCGATGCGAGCACGCTCTCGCTCTATGCCGGCGCCAATATCCCGATCTGGCAGAGCGTGACGCTGTCGCCGGCGATCTCCTACGCCCATGCGACGCGCGACAACACCGATACCTTTTCGGCCGCGCGGCGCCCGACCAATGCCTATAACCCGGCCTCGCCCTACGCGCTGCTGCCGAACGGGTCGGTCCCGAGGCTGGATTCGAGCTACAAGCGCTCCTATGACGGCTGGAGCCCGAGCCTCGGCCTGAGCTGGCGGCCGAACCCGGACCAGATCGTTTTCGCCGCGCTGTCGCGCTCTTTCGAGCCGCCGACCCATGACGACCTTCTGGCGACGATCAACGGCACGCCCAACAGCAGCCCCGGCCGTCCCAATCCCGGCGCGCCAATGGCGGCTTCCGCGGCGTTCTCGACGCCTTCCCTGAAAGCGCAGACCGGAACCACGCTCGAAGGCGGCTGGCGCGGCCGGCACGGCGATGTCTCCTGGGACGGGGTCGTCTACTATTCCTGGATCGACAAGGAGCTGCTCAGCCTGCGCGACGCCACCGGTGCCTCGCTCGGCGCCGTCAATGCCGACAAGACAACGCATTTCGGCGTCGAGCTCGGCCTCGGCGCCAGGCTCCTCGACCGGCTGACCGGGCGCCTCGCCTATACCTACCAGGATTTCCGCTTCGACAACGATCCGACGCGCGGCAACAACCGCATCGCCGGAGCGCCGCGCCATCTCATCAACGCCACGCTGCAATTCCAGGCGACGCAGGCATGGATGCTGCAGGCTGCCTTGCGCTGGAATCCGGAGAAGACCCCGGTCGACAATATGAACACGCTCTATGCGGCGCCCTATGCTCTGGTCGACCTGCGCACCGAATACCGCATCAACGACCACTTCACCGTCTTCGGCGAGGTCAGCAACGTCTTCGACAAGACCTATGCCGCCTCGACGTTGATCGTCGACCAGGCCCGAGTCGATCAGGCGGCTTTCCTGCCGGGCACCGGCCGCGCCTTCTATGCCGGGCTCAAGGCCCGCTTCTGACGCCGGATGATGGCTCGCGCCGCCGGCAGGGCGGCGCGGCAAGGAGATCGCGATGCTCGACCGCCGCCACTTTCTCGCCACCGCGACCGCCGCGGTCGCCATGCCTCGCCTCGCCCGCGCGGCCGAGCCGCTCGTGCTGTGGGGGCCGCCGGCGACGCCGGGCCTGCTGCTCGTCGCGGCGGCGAAGGACCCCGCGCTCAAGCGCTTCGCGGAGGCGGTCGAGGTCAGGATCTGGCGCACGCCGGATGAGATGCGCGCCGGTGTCTCGTCGGGCGGCATGAAGGCCGTGGTGGTGCCGAGCTATGTCGCAGCCAATCTGCACAACCGCGGCCTCGGCATCCGGCTCGCCAATGTCCTGACCCACGGCCTGCTCCAGGTCGTGGCGCCGGCCGGCACAGTCGACTCCCTAGCCGACCTCAAGGGCAAGCGCGTCGCGGTGCCGTTCAAGAACGACATGCCCGATTTTCTCTTCCGCCGCCTGCTGGCGGCGCAGGGCCTCAAGCCGGAGGAGCTGACCATCGACTATTCCGGGACGCCGCCCGAAGCGGTCCAGCTCCTGCTCGGCGGGCGCGTCGATGCCGCCCTGTTGTCCGAACCTGCGACCTCCGGCGCGATCCTGCTGTCGGGCTTGCGCGCCAAGCCGCTGGAGCGGGCCGTCGATTTGCGCAAGCTCTGGGCCGCCGCGACGGGGCGCCCGAACATGCCGCAGGCCGGCCTCGCCTTGACCGACGCGCTGACGAAGCAGATCGGCACGGAGGGCATCGCCGCGCTCCAGCGCGCGATCGAGGCGGCCCTCGGCACGGTCATCGCCGATCCCGCGGCCGTCGCCAGCGAAGCCGCGCCCCTGTTCCAGCTGCCCGCCCCCGTGCTGGCTCGCGCCGCGCCGGTCAGCAATCTCGCGGCGCAGACCGCCTCGGCGGCGCGTCCGGACCTGGAGGCGCTGTTCGCGGCGCTCGCCGCGGACGATCCGCGCATCATCGGCGGCAAGCTGCCGGGCGACGCCTTCTACGCCCTGTGACGCGATGCGCTATAGGCTCGCCTTCCTCGGCTGGGCCGGCCGCTATCTCTGGTCCGGCTGGGCCGGCGCGGCCGGGCTGCTCTGCATCGCCGCCGCCTGGCAGGCCGGCCACGAGCTCTATGGTTCCTTCATCCTGCCCGCTCCGCTCGAAACCGCACGGGAAGTCGCGAAGCTGGCGGGAGACGAAGCCTTTCGCCATGCAGCGCGCCAGACAGCCGAGCGCGCGGGGCTCGGCTTCGCGCTCTCCGTCCTGATCGGCACCGCCGCGGGCATCGCCGCGGGCTACTCCTTCGCCGCGATGCGCCTGATGCGCCCCGTGGTCACCGTCATCCTCGGCGTGCCGCCGATCGCCTGGATCGTGCTGGCGCTGATCTGGTTCGGCGCCAGCGGCGGCACCGCCGTGATGACCGTCGTCGTGGCCTCGCTGCCGATCTCCTTCGCCGGCGGCCTCGAAGGCGTCGCCACGCGCGATCGCGGGCTCGACGCCATGGCGCGCTCCTTCGGCGCCGGCGCCTTCATGCGGCTGCGCACCGTCACCGCCCCGCACATGGTCTCGTACCTCTTCCCGGCCTGGACGACGACGGCGGGCTCGGCCTGGAAGGTCACGGTGATGGCGGAACTGCTCTCCAACGCGGGCGGGCTCGGCGGCGACCTCGCCAGCGCGCGGGCGCTGTTCGATATCCCGCGCGTCACCGCCATCGTGCTCGTCACCGTCGGCTTCGCGCTGTTCAGCGAATATGCGCTGCTCCAGCCCATCCGCGACCGGTTGGAGCAATGGCGCGAGGCCGGACGGCCCTGGGGCGTGAAGCGATGAGGCTCAAGCTCGACCGCATCGGCCACGCCTTCCTCGGCAGGCCCGTCTTCGAGAATCTCTCGCTGGCTCTCGGTGACAGCGAGGTCGTTGCGCTGGTCGGCCCCTCCGGCTGCGGCAAGACCACCGTGCTTCAGATCGCCGCCGGATTGATCGATCCGCTGCGTGGACGGGTGCGCCGGCATTATCGGCGGCACGCCGTCGTCTTCCAGGAACCGCGTCTGCTGCCCTGGCTGACGGCGCGCGACAACATCGCCTACGGCCTCGCGGCTGGCGGGATCGGCAAGGCCGAGCGCCACGCCGTGGCCGAGCGGCGCGCGGCCGAGGTGGGCCTGTTCGCGCGTGATCTCGACAAGTATCCAGCCGAGCTTTCCGGCGGCATGCGCCAGCGGGCGGCCGTCGCGCGGGCGCTCGCGATCGACCCCGAGATCGTCTATTTTGACGAGCCCTTCACGGCCGTCGATGTCGGCCTGCGCCGTGTGCTGCAGGACCTCGTCATCGCCGCCTCCGCCCGGGAGAAATTCTCGGCCTTCTTCATCACCCATGATCTCGCCGAAGCGATGAGGCTGGCACATCGCATCGTGGTGCTCTCGGGCCGGCAGGAGGGGATCGTCGCAGAGCGCGTGCTCGACGGCGCTCCGGGCGAGCGAGACGACCGTAGCGTGTTCGAGACCGTGCAGGCCTGGGCGGCCGATCCCGCCTTTGCCGATCTGTTCGACGGCGACAGGCAATAGCATGACCGAGCCTTCGCCCGGGCGCGTCGACGTCACGCATCCACTACTCGCCGAAGCGCTGAAGCTGTTCTTCCCCGTGGCGGCAGCCCATGCCGTGCTGCTGCCGCTGATCTGGGTGACGCTCTTCACCTTCGACCTGCCCTTCGCGCGGCAGGTGCCGCCGGGGCAATGGCATGCACATGAGATGATCTTCGGCACCTATGGCGCGGCGCTCGCCGGCTTCCTCGGCTCGGCCATGCCGGAATGGACGGACACCAAGCCGCAACGGGGCCGCGCGCTGCTGCTCCTGCTCACGTTCTGGCTGCCCGGGCGCCTGATCGGCTTCGTCGGCGCCGATGTGCTGATCCTGCCGGCGGCGCTGACCGATCTGGCCTTCCTGAGCCTCCTGCTCGTCTTCGTTACCCGCCCCTTGATCGAGCGACGTAGTGCGCGCCATGGCTCCTTCGCGCTTTGGATCATTCTCTTCGCCCTGATCGAGCTGGCGATCCGCGTCGCCTGGTTCCTGGGAGAGACGGCATGGTCGGCGCGGCTGCTGCAGGCGGCACTTGCCGTCTTTCTGGTCTTCCTCTCGCTCGCCATCGCGCGCATCAATGTCGTCGTCGTCAACCATGCTCTCGATCCGACCGGCGAGACGACGCCCTACCGGCCCCATCCCGGCCGCCAGAACCTCTCCGCCGGGCTGGTCGGGCTTCAGCTTGTCGCGGCGCTCGTCGCGCCGGATTCGGCCGTGCCTGCCTGGCTCGCGCTCGCCGCGGCGGCCGCCTTCTTCGACCGGCTGGCTGAATGGTTCATCGGACGTGCCGTGTTGCGCGCCGAGGTTCTGGCACTGGCAGCGGCCAATGCCAGCGGAGGCGTCGGCTTCCTGGTGATCGGCCTCGCCGGGCTTGGTGCCCCGGTCGCGCCGACGACGGGGATCCACTTGCTCTCAATCGGTGCGCTCGGGCTCGCGGTGATAGCGGTCTTCGTCATCGCCGGCCTGCGCCATAGCGGGCGCGATCTCGTGCTGCCACCTCTGGCCAAGCTGGCGCTCGGGGTCATGGCGGCGGCAGGCCTCATGCGGGTCCTGCCCGAACTCGGCATCGGCGAGAGCGTGCTCGGCCTGCACTACCAACTCTCTGCAGGTCTCTGGTCTGCATCCTTCGCAATCTGGCTGATCGGATTCTGGCCAATCCTCAACAGCCGCAGGGGAGCCGACGGCTGCCAGCCAGACTGAGCACCTTAGGATGACTCGGCAGGTCGACTTATCGGTTCGGATCGCGCCGTAAAAGGCGTCTACCGCACGGCAGACCGGAACAGCTGGCTCCATCACCAGTTTGGATGGATAGGGTCCAAGCGAAGGAGAGCGAGATGGCCAATGTAGGCGAGAATGTGAGCGAAACGAATCTTGAGCAACTTAAGATAATATTCAATACGCTCTATCTTTGCCTTGAATTTGCAATGAAGCATATCTCAGCCCGAGAGGGCAGCGAGGCTGCGGCTGACTTCAAACGCCAGTTGCTGGAGGCCTTGACCACCGGCGATATCAACATGGCCTTGCTGGAAGAAAACAAGACGTTCGACATCGTGGTGTCAAAGATTGAAGGTCTGGGGAACACATCAGCGTAAGCCAGTAGCCTGCACGAGCCCAGCTAAAGACGGCCGGGCTCCTTTGTGATTTCCCGGAGCTCGGCATCGGCACGAGGCTGCTGGGCCTGCACCTTCAGCTTGCCTGCAGCTTCCGGTCAGCCACCTTCGGAGGCTGGGTGATCGGCTTTTTGGCCGATCCTGAATTCATCGAAGCGCGAAGACTATGGCTGCGCCAGATCAGGCCCGGGCGACTGAGGCCGCCTTCGGTGCGATGCGAGCGCCGGTCAGGACCTGCCAATAGGCCAGAGCGAAGACGAGGAAGGCCAGTGACCAACTCAGCCCGGCCACATGCAGCAGCGTCGTCGGGCCATGGCCAAGAGCCGAGCAGATCCGCGCAACGCTACCGATAACAATCATCAGATAGCAGGCCTGAGTCGCGCCCGTCGCCACCAACGCCCGGCCAGTATGGCCGAGACTGGCGCGAGACATCACGGCAAGCGTCATGGTGCCGAAGGCTCCGGCAGTCCAGGCGTGGATACCAGCGCCCGGAGCGACAAAGCCGAGACTTGCCAGCGCTGTCAGGGCAAAGCCCGCGGGCACGAACAAATAAGCGACATGGAGGATGACGAGCAGCGGATTGCGCCAGGACCGATCACCAGCCCAGCGAGCCAGCCTGAAGAGGTGGAGCCCCGCGGCAAGCAGCATGGCGACACCGGTTGCGGCATTATCTGGCACGGCAACCCACAATGCGAGCGCGACAGCGGTAAGAGCGAGGACGATCTTGTCGTAAGTACCGAAAGGCACCGGCATCCGCCCTTCGCCGCGCTGCGCCAACCAATTTCGCGTGAAGCTCGGCACGATGCGTCCAGCGATCAGCACGACTAGCATCAGGATAACAGCAATCGCGAAGCGACGGGCGAAATCGGCGCTTCCCATCAGCCCTGCCTCGAGATGGAAGGCAAGGTTCGCCATCAGTAGGAGCCCGACCAGAACCACGACCTTGAGATTGCGCCAGTTGCGCCCCGCTAAGATCTCGCGCGCAGCTGCTCCGGCGAGCAGTAAGAGGAACATCGCGTCGATCGCCATGGCCAGGCGCCAGCCGATCGCAGCCGAAGCCCAGACCGCGAGACGTCCGGCGAGCCAAGCGAGAACGAGGACCAGAAGCGGCCTGCCCTGGACCGGCAACCGGCCAGTCCAATTCGGGATGGCGGTCAGTAGGAAGCCGCCGATCGCCGCGGCCTGGTATCCGAACAACATTTCATGGACGTGCCAATCCACCGGCGCGAAGGCCGTCGGCACGATGATATGCCCTGTGACGAAAGGCAGCCACACCAAGACCGTAAGCCCAGCCTGCAATGCCGCCAGCAAGAAGAACGGCCGGAAGCCGTAAGACAGCAAAGCCGGCCCCTCATAGGCGCGCAATCTCGGTATGGGTGCCATGGGCCCCGTCCTTCCCGCGGCCGGGAAAGATCCGGCCGCGCCCCTTTGTCGGGTTTCGAGTTACTGCGCCTTGGCGACTTGGTTGGCCTTGGCAACCAGGTCGGCAAAGACCTGCTTGGCCTTGCCGGGATGCTTGGCGGCCGAGGCAGCTTCCAGATTGGTCGGTTCGCCGACCACGATCAGCGCGACCATGCCCATCCCGTAGTGCGGCTTGCACTTGACGCCGTAGACGCCGTTCTCCTTGAAGGTGACGGTGATGTCCTCGTTCATCTTGCCGGCGAAAGGCTCCACGCCGGTCGGCAGCATCTCGGGGATGCTCTCGGCATTGTGGCTCTTGTCGGTCGCAATGAACTTCACCGTGTCGCCCGGCGCGACCTTCACCAAGGCGGGCTCGAACACCATTGCCCCGGCAGCGCCCTTGTTGAGCATCTTGACCTCGATCTCGGCCGCGTTCGCGCCGGCCGCGGCCAACGCCATCAGTGCGCCGGCCAGAATCGTCCTGAACATCTGTCTTCTCCGTTGCTGCAGCGGGCTCATCAACCCCTCGCTGCAGCGCGACATTAGTCGGAGCGGACCGGCGTCAAGTTGCGAAAGCGCAAAGATGCGATGCATTGCACGGACGATTTGCGCGAACCTCTCGTCACAGTTCGCGTAGCGCCGCAGCGCCAGCCTCAGCACTGCGGGCGATCTCGACAAAGAGCAATGCGAGTTCCTCGAAAACGCTGCGATCGCTCTCCGCCTCAGTCAACAGATCAAGATCCGAAAGAAACGAGAGCAAGGCGGCGATGCGCTCCTTGTGATCGCGGGCTGCAGCGAGTTGCCGACGCGACTCTCGCCGACGTTCGAGGCGATCGAATCGTTCCAGCGCCCCGTCGAGTGTCTCTCGGCAGGCGCAATTCAGCTGCTCCGGCCGCAGCACGCGGCGCAGTCGGCCGATCAGCTCGCTTCCAGGCGCGGCCGAAGCACCACGCTCCAGCGCTTGGCGCGCTCCCTTTCCCAGACCGCGATCCATGACCGCCTCCTTCCGTCCCTGGCGGTTCAACACATCTCGCCCAGGCCTGCCCCGCTAGCCCCCATCCGAACGTGCCCAGCAGCGCCGTGCAGGAAGCCATTGGCCAGCGGCACGTCGGGGTAGATCTCCGAGAGCCGGCGCTCACCCTCTGCCGGCCCAATTTCCCCGTCGATGACCTCGCGGAATAGGCGCGCAACCGCGACCATGTCGCAGTCCTGTGGTGAGAGCCGTAGCGAGGCGACCCCGGCTTTCCGTAGGGCAGGGATGTCGAGGAGCAGGCTGGTGCAGCCATGCGATAGGGTCTGCACGCCGTTGACCGAAAGGAAGCCCGCGCCATCTATCGTCGTGACCGGCATGCCGTCGGGGTCCTGCTCGCAAACGAAGCGGCAATTATCCTTGGTCAGGTTATGCGCGCGTGCGTGGTAGCAGCGCGCCGAGATCGCCAGCGGGATCTTGCCGAAGGCGAACACCTCGATCGCCAGTTGCGGCAAGGCGGCGGCGATGGTCGCTACAGTCGGCAAGGCCAGCTCGGGCGGCAGGCAGATGCGCATCGCGCCGCGCTCGGCCAGGAAGCCTGCGGCAGCCTCGTTGTAGACATTCACGAAGGGGCCAACCGCAAAGGGCTTTTCAGCTAGGGAGGCGAGGCAGGTCAGATCATTGATCTCGACCTCGGCATCCTGCGCACCCATCAATTCGCGGGTCTGACGGCGCTCGCGCGGCAGCGAGACCAGGATCAGGCTGGCATGCAGAACCCGTTTGCCCGCGGCCTCCAGCCGCTCGACGACACCGGCGATGTGGTCCTGCTTGAACGGCGTCCGTTTGGAGCAGACGACCTCGCCGAGCACGACTGTGCCCACCGGCGCCTCATCAGCGATCCGGTAATAGAAGTCGCGCCAACGGTCCGGCGGCCAATGATAAAGCACGGGGCCGAGGGTGAGTTGCATCGCCGATGATCCTTCCTGCGATCCGAACCGGCTAGCGCCAGCCCTTGCGATAGGCGCCGACCGTGCTCGCCTGCCCCTCGGCCAGCGCAGCCAGGCTCGGAGTGTGCGCGCTGCGGCCTTCATCGAGCCCGGCCAGAATGCCGCGGAAGGAGCGCACCACCCCGGCGATGTAAGCGCGCCCACGCTGGCGCCCCTCAATCTTGAGCGCGGTGACCCCGGCGTCGCGCAGGGCCGGCAGCATCACGGCGGCATCCAGGCTCACCGGCTCCTCAAAAATGTAGCCGGAGCCTTTCGGCGTCGCGAACCGCCCTTTGCACAGGGTCGGATAGCCGGCTGGCTCTCCCTTGCGGAAGTTGTTGATGGTGAAGCCACCCAGGGTCGACTGGATGCGGCCGTCGCGTTCGGAATAGGCGACATGGCTCGCCGGCGAGCAGACGCCGTTCATATTCGGCGACTGGCCGGTGGCGTAGGAGGACAGCGAACAGCGCCCCTCCTCCATCACACACAGCCCACCGAAAACAAAAACCTCCGTCTCGCAGGTCGACTCGCGCACGATCGAGGCGATCTCCATCACGCTGAGCACGCGCGGCAGCACGACACGGCGCGCCCCAAAGCTCTCGGCATAGAAGCGGATCGCATCAGGATTGGCCGCACCCGCTTGCACCGAAACATGCAGCCGCTGGCTTGGATGGCGACGAGCGGCATAGTCGAGCGTCGCCAGGTCCGCCAGGATCAGCGCATCGGCCCCGGCCGCGACGGCATCGTCGATCGCCGCCTGCCACAACCCGAAGGAGCCGGCCCGGGCGAAGGTGTTGATCGCAACCAGCACCTTGACGCCATGGCGGTGGGCGAAGGCGATGCCCTTGCGCAGTTCGTCGCGCGAAAAGTTGAGGCCCGGGAAGTTGCGGGCATTGGTCTCGTCGCGGAAGCCGCAGTAGACCGCATCGGCGCCCGCCGTGACGGCAGCCTCGAGGCTCGCTGGGGTTCCTGCCGGACAGATCAGTTCCATGGACGCTCTCCCACCGACGGCTGCGGCCGCAGCCGTCGGCGCAGCTCCTGCGCCACATGGTCTCCGAGCGGTCCGAGGTCGCGAAGCAGGATGCGGCCGAAATCGATCCGGGCATCATCCACGGCGTTGCGCAGCGCGAGCGCGGCGGCGACGTCGCCCTCGATCCAGAGTACGCGGGAGAAGAACAGTGCATCGCCGTCGAGCGTCCCCTCCGCCATACCAATTAGCCCGGAGAGTGGCCCGCGGATGCTGGCGTCGAGCCCTGCCGGTAACTCCCGGACGGCGCGCGCCAGCGGTCGGCGCGGCTTCGGTTCCAGCACGAAGGCAAAAGGCAGATCGGTCGGATCGATACCGAAGCGCTTTTCGGTGTGCTCGCCAAGGCGATCATAAAGATCGGGATGGGCCTGCCCGATGCGTGACAGCATCAGCGCCAGAGCCGGCTGCAGCGGCGCGAGCGGCAGCGGCGCCATGGCGCGCGCGAACCATGGCGGCAGCACCGGCACACTCGCCGGAAGCTCGGTCATCTGCGGATCCGTCATCGATCACCTCCGGAGGCAAATTAGGCACCCGGCCGGCCTGCTCATTGTTCCCGCACAAAGACGGCTCCGAAATATGCGGGTCATGGTCCGGCAACCGGAGCCCCTACCCTTGCCGATCCGCAACCTGCCCCGCTTCCGCGACCTCAGTGCCTTCCTCACCCATCTCGACGCGGCCGGACAGTTGCGGCGGATCTCCGAGCCGGTCAGCGTCGTGCACGAGATCACCGAGATCCACCGCCGCGTCATCGCCGCAGACGGCCCGGTGCTCCTGTTTGAGCGTCCGATCCAGCTGGATGGGACGGTCTCACGTATGCCGCTACTGACCAATCTTTTCGGCACGGTGGAGCGTGTCGCTTGGGGGCTTGGCGTCGAGGAGCGCAACCTCCCCGCGCTCGGCCGCATGCTCGCGGAACTGCGCGAGCCCAGGCCACCGCGGGGGCTCGCCGAAGCCTGGCAGGCCTTACCGCTGGCCCGCGCCGCTCTGTCGATGCGTCCACGCGAGCACCGGCGCGCACTAGTTCAGGAGCTGGTGTTCCGGGGTGACGCGATCGACCTAACGGCGCTGCCGGTGCAGCTCTGCTGGCCAGGCGAACCAGCCCCGCTGATCACCTGGCCGCTTGTGCTAACGGCTCCGCCCGAGCCGTCATCCGAAGACGAAGGCAATCTCGGGGTCTACCGCATGCAGGTGCTCGGCCGCGACCGGGCCATCCTGCGCTGGCTCGCCCATCGCGGCGGCGCACGCCATCATGCGCAATGGCGCCGGCTCGGACGTGAGATGCCGGTCGCTGTCGTGATCGGCGCAGATCCGGCAACGATCCTTTCCGCCGTGCTGCCGCTCCCGGAAACGGTTCCGGAGATCCGCTTCTCCGGACTGCTGCGCGGCGAGCGGCCAGCGCTTGCCCGTTGCGTCAGCGTCCCGCTATCGGTTCCGGCCGAGGCAGAGATCGTGATCGAAGGGCTGGTCTCGCCCGACGATACCGCCCCCGAGGGGCCGTTCGGCGACCACACAGGCTACTACAACGCGGTCGAGCCCTTTCCCGTGATGCGGGTGACGGCCGTGACCATGCGGCGCACGCCGCTCTATCTCTCGACCTTCACCGGCCGAGCTCCGGACGAACCTTCGCGTATCGGCGAGGCGCTCAACGTGCTGTTCCTGCCGCTGCTGAAGCGGCAGTTCCCCGAGGTGGTGGATGTCTGGCTGCCGCCGGAAGCCTGCTCCTATCGGATCGCTGTCGTCGCCATTTCCAAGCGCTATCCCGGCCAGGCGCGGCGCCTCATGCTCGGCCTGTGGTCGTTGCTGCCGCAATTCAGCTACACCAAACTCGTGATCATCGTCGATGCCGACATCAACCCGCGCGACTGGGCGCACGTGATGTGGGCCGTCGCTACCCGCGCCGATGCGAGTCGCGACCTCGTTACCATCACGGACACACCGATCGACTATCTCGACTTCGCTTCGCCGAAGCCCGGCCTGGGAGGCAAGCTCGGCATCGACGCCACCAACAAGCTGCCTCCGGAGACCGAGCGCGAATGGGGCCGGCCCATGGCGATGGATCCGAAGGTCGTCGCCCGTATCGACCAACTCTGGCCCGCACTCGGTCTGGTGCCTGCCCCGGGAGCTCCGCGATGAGCCAGTTGCGTGTCATTGTGGGGATAAGCGGGGCCTCAGGCGCAGCGATCGGGCTCCGGGTGCTGGAACGTCTGGCCGAGACCGACTTGATCGAGACCCATCTGGTGATCTCTCCGGCAGCCGAGCGGACGCTTGCCGCCGAGATCGGCCCGGAGGCGCCGACACGGGCGCGGGATCTGGCCTTCTGTTGCCACGATCATCGCGACATCGGCGCCAGCATCGCCAGCGGCTCGTTCCGCACGGCTGGGATGATCGTCGCGCCCTGCTCGATGCGCACGCTCTGCGCCATCGCCTATGGCCAGCTCGGCGATCTGCTGGTGCGGGCTGCCGATGTCCAGCTCAAGGAACGCCGCCGGCTGGTGCTGCTGGCCCGGGAAAGCCCGCTGCATCTCGGCCACCTGCGGGCGATGGCGCAGGTCACGGAATATGGCGGCATCGTCGCGCCACCGGTCCCGGCCTTCTATCTGAAGCCCGGTGACATCGCCGCCGTCGTCGACCAGATCGCGCTGCGTGCAATCGGCCTGCTCGACCTCGGCGTCGCCCAGCCGGCGCCGGTCGAATGGGCGGGCGGCGTCGCCTGACGCGACTCAGACGGCGCGGCTGTACTTGCGCGGAGGCTGGTCGAGATGGGCGTCGAAGACCGAGGCCACCTTGCGTACGAAGAGCCGTGCATTCTCCGGCAGCAGCACGCGGCTTCCGTCGAAGTCGATCACGCCCTCGCGCGCCAGTTGGTCAAGCTTGCGCAGAGCAGGCACGAGAACCTCCGGTGCGACGGAGTACTGGGCACGGACGGCATCGATATCGACAGAAAGATCGCACATGACCCGCTCGATCAGCTCCGCGCGCAGGCGATCCTCGGCGGATAGGCGATAGCCCTTGGCGACTGGTAGTGCGCCGTCGGCGATATGTTCGGCATAGCGGCCGATAACCACTTCGTTCTGGACATAACCCTGCGGCAACCGCCCGATCGCCGAGGCGCCGAAGCCGATCAGCGCCTCGCAGGGGTCGGTGGTGTAGCCCTGGAAATTGCGGCGGAGCCGGCCCTGCGACAGGGCCATGGCCATCGGGTCGTCCGGCCGGGCGAAGTGGTCGAGGCCGATGCGGACATAGCCCGCCGCAGCGAGGGTTTCGGCCATCGCCTGCGCCTGCACGTGCCGCGCCTCCCCGTCCGGCAGGTCCGCGGTCGCGATCCGCCGCTGGTGTTTCTTGAACTCCGGCACATGGGCATAGCCGAAGATCGAGAAGCGATCCGGCTTCATCGCCAAGCATTGCTCGACCGTGTCGAGGCAGGACTGCAGCGTCTGCTTCGGCAGGCCGTAGATCAAGTCGAAGCTGACGGCCGTGATGCCGGCGCCGCGCAGGCCCGTCACCACCGTCGCGGTCTGCTCGACGCTCTGGATGCGGTTGATCGCCTTCTGCACGGCGGGATCGAAGCTCTGCACGCCGAGGCTCGCGCGATTGACGCCGGCCGCCGCCAGCGCCGCCGTCATCGCCGGCCCGAGCCGGCGCGGGTCTATCTCGACCGCGATCTCGGCCCGCGGATGGATTGCGAAACGCTGACGCAGAAGCGCGACCAGCGCGACGAAATCGGCCGGCTCCAGAATAGTCGGCGTGCCGCCGCCGAAATGGACATGGCGCACGTCGACGGGCGCGGAGAGCTGCTCCGCGACCAGCCCGATCTCGCTTCGCAAGGCCGCGAGATAGTCGACGATTGGGCCGTCGCGCAGAGCCACTGTGGTGTGGCAGCCGCAATACCAACACATCGAACGGCAGAACGGCACATGCAGATACAGCGAGGTCGTCGTTCCCACCGGAAGCTGCCTTAACCACCCCTCATATGATTGCGCATCGACATCGGTGCCGAAATGCGGCGCTGTCGGATAGCTCGTATAGCGCGGAAGGCGCTCGTCTCGGTAAGGCGTAGCCTGCATCGGGGCGGCTCCGGTCGGCCGTTTCTGGTGGTTTCTCCATAGCCGGCGCGCTCACTGCCTTCTTTGACATGCTGCAAACTGGCAGCGCTCGGAATGATCACCTCTTCGCGCTGAACAGGCATTCGTGACCCACAGTGTTGATGTAGAACCCCATTAGAAAGGTCGCGCTCCTCCTCATTAGACATGTCACTTTTTCCTCGGCGTTGCGGCTGAGGATTTGCGGGCGATGACGGTGCTGTTGATGAGCCGAACGGAGATCGATCGGGTTCATGTGCTGAAGGATCTGCTGGCGGAGCGGATTCGAACGGGCGAAGCGGCACAACTGCTCGGCGTGACCGCGCGCCAAGTCTTTCGGCTGTTGCGCGCCTATCATGATGGTGGCCCGGCGGCACTGGTCTCCAAGAAGCGAGACAAGCCGAGCAACCGATCCTATCCGGCCTTGGTTCGGACGCAGGCCATCGCGTTGATCAGGGCCAACTACCTCGATTTTGGGCCGACGCTGGCGGCCGAGAAGCTCGCCGAGCGCCATGGACTTCGGCTGGGCGTTGAGACCGTGCGACGCTGGATGATCGCCGACGGGATCTGGCGCGATCGCCGGGAGCGGCTCAAGCCAGTGCATCAGCCGCGCTATCGGCGCGACTGCGTCGGCGAGCTCGTCCAGATCGACGGTTCGCAGCATTGGTGGTTTGAGGACCGCGGTCCGCAATGCACCCTGCTCGTCTTCATAGACGATGCGACCAGCCAGCTGATGCACCTGCAATTCGTCACGGCGGAGTCAACCTTCGACCATTTTGCAGCGACGCGGAGTTATCTGCAGCGCCACGGCAAGCCGGTGGCGTTCTACTCGGATAAGCACGCGACATTACGGGTCAACAAGGTCGGCGCGACCGGCGGCAACGGCATGACCCAGTTCGGCCGAGCGCTGGATCAGCTCAACATCGACATCATCTGCGCCAACGTTCCGCAGGCCAAAGGCCGGGTCGAGCGCGCCAATGGCACGCTGCAGGACCGGCTGGTGAAGGAACTGCGGCTCGAAGGAATCTCCTCGATCGAGGCTGGCAACGCCTTCCTGCCTGGCTTCATGGACGACTTCAACCGACGCTTTGCCAAGATTCCCTTCAACGACAAGGATTTGCATCGCCCGCTCGCTGAGAACGACGATATTGACGAGGCCTTCGCCTGGAAGGAGGAGCGGACGATTTCGCAGAGCCTGACACTGCAATATGACAAGATGCTATTCATCCTCGAGCCAATGCCGGTGACGCGCCCCCTCGCCCGTCAGCGTGTCACGATCTACGACTATCCGGATGGTCGGTTTGCGATCCGGCACCAAGGCCTCGACCTGCCCTATCGGACATTCGACAAGGTTCAGCAGGTTGATCAGGCCGCGATCGTCGAGAACAAGCGGTTAGGTGCGACGCTGGCCTACATTGCTGAGCGCCAGAAGAAGCTCAACATGTCACGCAGCGGCCGAGCGCCTCGACGGCAGGGGCAGGGCAAGAGCATCTTCAAAGCGGGCTAGCGAAGCGAAGCCGCCGGACAATCAGTGGCTGTTGTTGCATCTCTTCTAGCGTGACAAGTTCAACGCCGGGAGGTTCGCATATGCCGTCTCCAAAGCTAGCCACGCTTGCCATCGTAACGACGCTGCTTCTTGGGCTAACGGCAAATGTGAATGCTGAGGAACTCGTCCAGTTCCCCTCGATCACCTATCGCCTAAGCGATTTTCAAAAAGCGCGAGCCAAGGCTCGCGGAGAAAGTGGTGAGAATCCTCCGGGGCTTGCGATCCCAGGCTATCTCACGAAGCCAGATGGGACCGGCAGGCACCCTGCAGTGGTGGTCCTACATGGTTGCGGTGGGTTGGGCGCCTCGCATCGGCAGGAAGCCGAGACGATCCGCAGCTGGGGCTATGTGACTTTGGTGCCAGATAGCTTCACCCCGCGGGGCATGAAAGACGCGTGCGTTGTCGAACGGCGCGATATGGCGCCGCGCGTTGAGGACGCCTTCGGTGCGTTAGCCTACCTAGCCAAGCTCCCTTTCGTCGACCCAACGCGCATTGCGGTCGTAGGCTATTCGCATGGAGGCGGGGTAGCGCTTAGGATCGCAATGCACTCTCGAAGGGGCATCTACGAAATGCCCGATGATCTCGGCTTCAAGGCGGCGGCGGCCTACTATCCTCCATGCGAGATCGTTTCGGAGAGCCTGGCCATCCCGACGCTCATCCTGATCGGCGATAAGGACGATTGGACCCACGCAGCCCGCTGCGAGGCAATCGCCCAGAGGGATGCCGGAAAGCATTTGAGGCTCACCCTGTTTCCGGGGGTGTATCACTCGTTCAACTTTCCCGTCTTCAAGGAGCCACGTCAGATCTACGGGCACTGGAGCAAGTTTGACGAGGAGGCCACTAAGCGGGCGACGTCCGAACTCCGCGATTTCCTTGGCAAAGAATTGGCTCAATAGACGGATATACTCGCAAATCTCACACCCACCCGCGGCCGAGAGCCCCTGCCCGGTCGGCCGCTTGTAGTGGCGACGCAGCGCGGCTGAGCAACCCTGACCAGCTCCGCCGCGCTGCTTGAGCTGGCTGGAAAGCCGGCCCGAGTGACATCTCTAACGAGCACAGAACGAGACTTGTCTAACGAGTTCTGACAGTTGAGCCGAAAGGCCCCAATCTTAGACGCAATGCTCCTCGCCACCTCGGCAGCGCCGTGCGGGCAACAACATCATCCTTCTCTGGTCCACATTAGGAAAGCGGAGATGCGCAAAAGGATTTTCAGGATAAACGGCAGCGCGTATGCCACGGAATGCCTCCTCGCTTGAAAATGACATTGTCGCGCTGTCTTCGCTGAGGTTTTTTGATCCGGGTCAAACGCTCACAAATTTGCGCCGCTTCGGCACCAACGCATGGTCATTCGCCAAAGGTGGAAGGACCCGTTAGATCGAGCCTGATGATCCGGCGGCACGACAAGTCGCGGCCAGGGTAAGGGTGGTAGGATATGGCGTCGGCGTACGCCCATGCGGTTGCAGGCGACGCTCGCCCCGATGGCAAGATGATGGGTTCTTGCCGACCCCTCCGACGAGAACGTGTCAACCCTGACGCTCGCTTAAGTTGCCTCCGGTCCGATCGCGAGCACAGCTCGCTCGTCAGCTTGAGTGTCTCCGGCAAGCTCGATGTCCCCACTACTGCTGGTGGTTGGCCACCCGTGGTCGAAAGCGACAATGAACTGACCTCGCAGAAATCCCGCCATGGCAGGCAACCACAGAGCCAGAACGAGAAGCCTTATCCGCGGCAGTACAAAGCACCGCGTGTTATGGCCAACGCTCGACCGAGCTCCCCTTCGCGCCCTTGTTCTCTTCCGCTGCCGCACCAATTTGCGCGCGCCGTGGCGTCGCTATATCCACAACAGATTAATATTCGTTGCTGTATGGCAAACGCCTGATTAGCCATCTTCTTGCCGATAACAAAATTGCATCGTAATTCTTATATTAATTGAGAATTAACCAAGCACACCTCGCGATCGAACGGCATATCGTCTATCATCATACTTCAAATTTGAACCACTTGAGGGCACACGCCGGCTCCCGAAAGAGAGCCCGAGAGGCGAGGTCGCGCATGTTCATCCGCGTTCTGGACTGCATACGAGCTGATCATGATGTGCGGCTTGTCCTCTTCGCCATTCTCGTCTCGCTGATCTCCGGATTTGCTCTCTTCGTCGTCCTTGGCCATGCTCGCATGCAACAGGGCCGAGCCCGCCATGGCTGGGCGGCTATGGCGGCATGCGTTGCGGGCGGAGGCATCTGGGCCACGCATTTTGTCGCGATGCTCGGCTTCTCTCCGGCTATCGCCACTGGCTACGACACCACATTAACTTTTGCATCGGCCCTGTTAAGTGTCCTCATCGCCGGCATGGCGATGCCGCTTCTCCTCTCAGCCGTCTCTGCTAGTGCCTTGGCAGGGGCGCTTGTCCTCAGCTTCGCAATTGCCTCCATGCACTTTACCGGCATGAGGGCGCTCGTCTTCGCCGGATCGCTCGAATGGGATCCGGTCCTCGTTGCACTCTCCATCAGTTCCGGCGCCCTCCTGGTCAGCATTGCGATTGTCATCGAACGTCGTTCCGCTTCGGTGTGGCACCGATACGCTGCGACCGCGCTGTTCGGCGCTGCGATCTGCAGCCTTCATTTCACGGCTATGGCAGCCGCTTTGCTCAAAACCGATCCAAGCCGCATCGTTGCGAATGGCGATTTGTCGGAGGTTCTGCTCGGGCTCTTCGTTGCCATGGTGATGTCCATGATCGTCATGCTCAGCCTGGTCACCGTCGTCCTCGATAAGCGCGCCCTTCGAGCCGCGGCCGACGCTGCCCAGATGCGAAGCATGATCGCAGCCGCCAGGACCGGCATCGTCCTTTGCCAAAGCGAAATGGTAGTCGCGGCGAACCAAGCCTTTGGCAGCCTAGTAGGCATGCGACAGGACGAGATCGAAGGGCGACCGCTGGCGAGTTTTGTCGCTGGGACGATCTCCGATACAGACGATCGAATGGGCGATCCAGTTGAAGGCGAGCGGCGCCTGATCACTGGCGACGGGATTCGCATCGACGTCGCGTTTTGCACGACGCCCATCCCCTCTTCCGGTCCACCGCTGCATTTGATCGAGGTGCGGGATATTCGTGCGGAGAAGACGGCGCGAGAGCGCATGGCTCATCTGGCAAACCATGATGCCTTGACCGGTCTGCCAAACCTCCGGCTGTTTCGCGCCGAGCTGCAAAAATCGGTCGAAGAAGCCGCCATCCGTCGTGGCGACCTCGGCCTGCTCTGGCTTGATCTCGACCATTTCAAAGAGATCAATGACACCCATGGACATGCCGCAGGCGACGCACTTCTCTGCTCCGTCGCCGAGCGGTTCCAGTCTGCCTTGGGCGGACAGCATCTGTTAGCTCGTATCGGCGGCGACGAATTCGCGGTCCTGTGTGAAACTGGGCAGAGATCTGGCGATCCGGCCGCCATAGCTAGGCAGCTGCTGGCGGTGATGGCGCAACCGCTCCAAATCGACGGTCACCAACTCCACGTCGGTTTGTCGATCGGTCTCGCAATGTATCCGCAGGATGCCGATTGCGTTACTGCACTCATGCGCAAGGCTGACAACGCTCTTTACGAGATCAAGAGAACCGGGCGTGGCCGCTGGAGCCGTGCCGCTTGAATTCTCGGTGAAGCCCCGCGTTGCTCAGCCGATCCGGCAGATGTCCGAGCGGACGAGGAAACGGCGCTCGCGGCCATTGTCGAGGGAGAACATGCCGCCGCGGCCGGGTACGACGTCTATGGTCAGCGCCGTGTGCTTCCAAGCCTCGTATTGGGCGGCACCGATATAGAACGGCGTTTCGCCGATCGTGCCAAGCAGCACGTCGCGGTCGCCAAGGATGAAGTCGCCGCGCGCATAGCACATCGGCGAAGAGCCATCGCAGCAGCCGCCCGACTGGTGAAACAACACCGGGCCGTGCTCGGCGATGATCTCGTCGAGCAGCGCGATGGCGGCAGGCGTCGCCCGGACCAGGGACCTGGTCCCGCCCGTCGGTTCGGGAGAGGCCTGCCGCGTCATCGTCAGGCTGCCAGGTCGAGCACGATGCGGCCCTCGATCTGGCCCTTATGCATCCTGTCGAAGACCTCATTGATGTCCTCAAGCTTCGCCGTCGCTACGGTCGCCTTGACCTTACCGTCGGCGGCGAAGTCGAGCGATTCCTGCAGGTCGAGCCTTGTGCCGACGATCGAGCCGCGGACCGTTATACCGTTCAACACCATGCCAAAGATGTCGAGCGGGAAGCCGCCCGGCGGCAAGCCGTTGAGCGCGATCGTGCCGCCGCGGGCAACCATGCCAATCGCCTGCTCGAAGGCCTTGGGGCTGACCGCGGTCACGAGCACGCCCTGAACGCCGCCGCCGGTCTCGCGGCGGATCACGGTGCGGGGGTCTTCATTCCTAGCGTTGACGGTGACGGTCGCGCCCAGCCGCCTCGCCAGATCGAGCTTGGCGTCGTCAATGTCGACCGCGGCGACGTTGAGGCCCATCGCCCTGGCATATTGCACCGCCATGTGGCCAAGGCCGCCGATGCCGGAGATCGCGACCCAGTCGCCGGGCTTGGTGTCGGTGACCTTGAGCCCTTTGTAGACCGTGACGCCGGCACAGAGCACCGGGGCGATCTCGGTGAAGGCGATGTTGTCGGGCAGGTGGCCGACATAGTTCGGATCGGCGACGACATATTCTGCGAAGCCGCCATTGATGGAATAGCCGGTGTTCTGCTGGGTCTCGCACAAGGTCTCCCAGCCGCCGAGACAATGCCGGCAGTGGCCGCAGGCGGTGTAGAGCCAGGGCACGCCGACGCGGTCGCCCTCCTTGACGTGCCTAACGCCGGCGCCGACCGCCGAGACGAAGCCGACGCCCTCATGGCCGGGGATGAAGGGAGGGTTCGGCTTCACCGGCCAGTCGCCCTCGGCGGCGTGGAGATCGGTGTGGCAGACGCCAGAGGCCTTGATCGCGACCTGGATCATGCCCGGGCCGGGTTCGGGCACCGGCACCTCGTCGATCGTCAGCGGCTTGCCGAACATCCGCACGACGGCGGCCTTCATCGTCCTGGCCATGGCTTTGGAACTCCGTTTTGAGAGACGGGGCCGGGACGTCCAGAAAAGCGGGTCCGGACGTTGCTGGCCCTCGATGCATGGTGAGCGCGGCCACGGAGGGGAGCCTTGATGCAACGCAAGCTGCGCCACGATCGGCTGCCCTCCCGGCGGAGATCAGAAGAAGCCGAGCTTCTTCGGGGCGTAGCTGACCAGCAGGTTCTTGGTCTGCTGGTAGTGGTCGAGCATCATCTTGTGGTTCTCGCGGCCGATGCCGGACTGCTTGTAGCCGCCGAAGGCCGCATGGGCGGGATAGGCGTGGTAGCAGTTGGTCCAGACACGGCCGGCCTGGATGGCCCGGCCGAAGCGATAGGCGCGGGTGCCGTCGCGGGTCCAGACGCCGGCACCGAGGCCGTAGAGCGTGTCGTTGGCGATCGACAGCGCCTCCTCATCGTCCCTAAAGGTCGTCACCGAGACGACGGGGCCGAAGATCTCCTCCTGGAAGATGCGCATCCTGTTGTTGCCGCGAAACACAGTTGGCTTGACGTAATAGCCCTCGGCGAGGTCGCCCGGCAGTTGGTTGCGCTCACCGCCGATCAGGACTTCGGCGCCCTCCTTCCGGCCGATGTCGATATAGGAGAGGATCTTCTCCAGTTGCTCGCCGGAGGCCTGTGCGCCAACCATGGTCGCCGGATCGCGCGGGTCGCCGAGCACGATCGCCGCGACGCGCTTCAGCGCCTTCTCCATGAAGCGGTCGTAGATCTTCTCGTGGATGATGGCGCGGCTCGGGCAGGTGCAGACCTCGCCCTGATTCAGCGCGAACATGACAAAGCCCTCGATCGCCTTGTCGAGGAAGTCATCATCCTCGGCCGCGACATCCTGGAAGAAGATGTTCGGCGACTTGCCGCCGAGCTCCAGCGTCACCGGAATTAGGTTCTGCGAGGCGTATTGCATGATCAGCCGCCCCGTCGTCGTCTCGCCGGTGAAGGCGATCTTGGCGATGCGCGGACTGGAGGCGAGTGGCTTGCCCGCCTCCAAGCCGAAGCCGTTGACGACGTTGACAACGCCGGGCGGCAGGATGTCGGCGATCAATTCGAGCAGTACTAAGATCGAGGCAGGAGTCTGCTCGGCTGGCTTCAGTACGACGCAGTTGCCGGCGGCCAGAGCCGGGGCGAGCTTCCACACCGCCATCAAAATCGGGAAGTTCCACGGTATGATCTGGCCGACGACGCCCAGCGGCTCATGAAAATGATAAGCGACGGTATCGTGATCGATCTCGGAAATGCCGCCTTCCTGGGCGCGGACGGCGCCGGCGAAGTAGCGGAAATGATCGATGGCGAGCGGCAAGTCGGCGGCGGTGGTTTCGCGGATCGGCTTGCCGTTGTCCAGGGTCTCGGCGAGGGCGAGCGTGCCAAGATTGTCCTCGATCCGATCGGCGATGCGATTGAGCAGCAGCGCGCGCTCGGCGGCGCTCGTGCGGCCCCAGCTTTCCTTAGCAGCGTGAGCGGCGTCGAGCGCGGCCTCGATGTCGACCGCGTCCGAGCGGGCGATCTCGCAAAGGAGTTGGCCGTTGATCGGCGAGCGGTTCTCGAAATAGCGGCCGGCAGCCGGCTCAGTCCATTTGCCACCGATGAAGTTCCCGTAGCGCGCCTTGAACGGCGAAGCTGCGGAATGGACGAATTCGGGCTTGTTCATGGTGACCTCCCTGGTGCGACGCTGACATCCGCGTCCTACCGGGAAGTGTCGCCGAAACCCCGCCGCTGTCAGCCCCGCTAGCGAAGCGGGCCTCGGCCAACTGTCTCACCGCTGCGACACTTGCAGTGCAATAATTCAGTGGGAGCGATCGAGCCCGAATTTGCCGAGCTTGCGATGCAAGGTGGCGCGCGAAAGGCCGAGCTGACGCGCCGCGGCCGTTACGTTGCCCCTGGAACGCATCAGGGCGCGTTCGACGATGACACGCTCGGCATGGCGCAGTTCGTCATCGTATCGCGTCTCGGCTTCCGCGTCGTCGCCGCTCGGAACTGGCATGCCGATCAGGCCGTCGCGATGGCGATAGGAATGGCGCGCGGCGCGGGTTGCGCCGATCACGAGATCGTCCTTGTCAACCGCCAGCAAGGCGTTCGGCGTCCAGTCTGCCGTGGGCGCCACGATAATGCGGGCCCGCGGAAAGGCGAGGCGGAAGGCTTCGGCTTCGATCCTGCGTGCGGCGTCGCCGACGGCCACGGCGACGAGGTTGACCAGGTCGTCGCCGAGATCGGCGCGGCAGGAGGAGACATCGAGCGCGCCCGCGATCTGGCCTTCATGATCGTAGATCGGCGCCGTCGTACAGGACAGCAACGTATTGCGGGTGAAGAAGTGCTGATTGCGGTGGATGGTTAGCGCCCGCTGCTCGACAAGGCAGGTGCCGATGCCGTTGGTGCCTTCGCTATCCTCACTCCAGACGCAGCCCGTCCAGAGTCCCCAGTTCTCGAAAGTCCCGTCCTCACCGGGTGCGCCGCGGCGCTCGACCGGAATGCCGTCCCGATCCGCCAGCAGGACGCAGCAGCCCATGCCACCGACAGCGAGGAAGAGCCGATCCAAGGTCGTGTGAGCTGCTTTCAGCAAGGGCGCGATGCGTTCGCGGGCGAGGGCGAGATCTTGGGCTCCGAGCCGCTGCGGCAACCGGCGCTCGGCCGGGTCGAGCCGATGCAGCGCAGCCGAGCGCTTCCAGGATGCGACAAGAGCCGACATCGCCGCCTCGCCTGCCTCGATGGCGACGTGGATCCTGTCCGCATGCTGACGCCGCTCAGGATGCTGCATGGCCTCCTCCCGGTCGTTCCTCGCCTTTCGCGGCGCCGTCTCATCGGGCCGAACCGCGGCTAAGCAAGTGCTGGGTGCGATGCTTCGCCGGCGCCTATAAGTCTCACAAACATGAGCAGATGGCGATCTAACCAAAAGTCGCGCGGTGGCAACGCCCAGGTCACACTCGCTTCGCCACATCACGCAACCTGTTTTCTATATTCTTAGCGCTCTTCATCGGCCGATACCATGATCCTACGACGCGCATCTCATTCCTCTGGAGCTATGCGGATCTGTGCGTTCTGAATTTGGCACCGCCAGGCTACGACTTTCGCGAAGTTGCAACCTGGCTCGCCGCGCGGACGAATTTCCCGTTTGTCGATCGAACAAGCCATACCACCGCGCCCGATTGGTACAGGATGCTCACGATCGGCCTGACGGAGAAGCGCCTGATTGCGATGCTGATCGGCCAGGCACTACGCAGTCGGGTTGCCGAAAAGGCATCCGCTGATCAGATCGTCTCCTTGGCCGCGGCTTGCGGAACCGCTTCGGAGGACGCTGCTTCCTGGTTTCCGCATCTTGATCTTGTAGCTCCCGCGCCGCCAGCGCCGTTGGAGCTATGGAACGCGTCCGACCCGCTGTCAGCAGACGCATTGGGAATGTGGCTGAGCCGGGAGCATCCATTTGGGAAACGGAGCGATGATGACCTCGCCACCGCCCTGCTGGACACGATGGCATCTTCCGAATCCGCTCACCTTCTGGCGCCGCTACTGTTCCATCTCGATGTCCGACGGCTCAACCTGCCAACGGCCGATCGAGTGAGGAACTTCCTCAACAATGCGAGCATCACGGGAGCTTTCGAGCCCAATGGTGGCGCGATGCAGCGGCTCCTCTCTATCGAGGCCAGGTTGCGCGCGGAAATCGCAGATGAAGCCGGGATGCAGTCCTTCCTGGTCCGGGAGGCAAAACGCGCTGCTGAGCGCTGGCGCGATATCACCGTGACTCCTCGCGGCGGGGATTCCTCGTCAGCCGCCCTTGAGATGATAATGGAAGCAGCTGCGGAGTTTTCGTTCGCCCTTCGCATGCCAATGGCCGAGCAGTTCCGCGCGTTTGCAGAGTGCGGTCGTGTGGTGGCTGATGCTTGGCCTCGGGCTGCGCAAGCTGTTCTGGCCTTGCTGGATTCAGCCGTCGGCGTTGGCGACACTGAATCCTCCGGGGCCCTATGGCCTGTTCTGCTGGATCTTAGAACCCGCCCCTGACTATCTAACTCGCTCGACTATGGTGTGTAGGCGTGACAAGCGGACGTCTGAGCAGCTATCGATGCGGCGGAGTCAATCGCGTGGCGCGCCCGATCCCACCCTGACGAAATCTGGCATTGTGCACGCCTCCTCTCAGTCAGGATGTTCACGCGCAAGGCGGTCGTATTGGTCCTCGTCAGCGGCGTCGGCCAGCTTGGCGGTCTTGAGCTCATCAAGTGACACCGCCCGGCCGCCATGGCAGCGCCGGAATGCGTAGGCAGCCCGCTCGTCGGCGAACCTGATCCGAAGCCGCCCACTATCGACAAGGACGGAACCAATTTCCGCATCTACCTGCCAGTCCGCGAGCCAAGCCTCGATTTCGCGCACGCGAGTGTAGAATCGATCTCGGTCGACTTCGAGGAGCACCTGATACGGCCGAATTTCGGTCATCTACCGTTCCTGCGAGGACAAATCATCGACCGATCCCAGGCGCTTCCAGCTGCTAAATAATCCACGCAAGCACCAGCAGAGCGCAATGCCAATCGATCAGCTATCCATCACTGAGCATTCGGCGTCGCTCAACGCTCGCGTGAGATGAAATAGATCCGGATTCTCTCAATGGATAGCGAGATTCCCCGTGCCTAATCGTCACTTGTGCTATGATGAGACGCTAGACTATTGCGCGAAACGAGACAGCTGTGTCAGGCTTTAGGGCTCTTCTACGTTGGCGTCCAGCACCCAAGCGGGTCACTGTGCTCCTTTTCGCGGATTGCGCGCTGGCCGCTCGCAATCTCCGGCGATCAGGTAAAAAAATCGCCAGTGTTAACCGCGCCGGTCGCGACGTTAACTGATCGCTAGCCAATCAATGCTTGGCTTGCGCAGAAGCATGAACTTTGAACGCAGGGGCAGTGGATGCGGTTTTTCTCAGAGGCCGGCTCGCAAGCGACCGCGGAAGCTGCATCCATTCGACGCTGGCAGGCGGTCATCGAATTCGACCTCGACGGGCGAATACTGGACGCCAACGAGATCTTTCTGAAGACGGTCGGCTATGCGCGCAGCGAGGTCGCAGGCAAGCACCACTCGATGTTCGTGCCGCCGGAAGAGCGAGACAGCGAGGCCTATCGCACCTTCTGGCAGGATCTGAAACGGGGGCAGGCGCTGCAGGCGCAGTTCGCCCGCGTCGCCAAGGATGGCCGTCGCATCTGGCTGCAAGCGACCTATACGCCGATCTGCGGACGCGGCGGTGGCCAGCCCTTCAAGGTCATCAAATACGCGACCGACATAACCGACATAAAGGAAGCGATGTCGAATGCCCACGGCCAGATCGCGGCCATCGGCAAGTCGCAGGCCGTGATCGAGTTCGACCTTTCGGGCAATATCCTGGGCGCAAACGACAATTTCTTGCGGGCGCTGGGCTATACCCTCGACGAGATCATGGGCAAGCACCACTCGATGTTCGTCGAGCCCAGCGAGCGCAACGGTGACGCCTATGCCGGCTTCTGGCAGAAGCTCGGCCGCGGCGAATATGACGACGGCCAATATCTGCGGATCGGGAAGGGCGGACGCAAGGTCTGGATCCAGGCATCCTACAATCCGATCGTCGATGCCCTCGGCCAAGTCTCCAAAGTGGTGAAGTTCGCGACCGACATCACCGCCAACAAGCAGGCGGAGATCGCCCTTCGCCAGGCTGTGGAGGAAACGCGCACCGTTATTGCGGCGACACAGGCCAAGAATCTGACGCAACGTATCCCGCTCGACGGCAAGACCGGTGAGATCGGAGAGCTGTGCCGAGGCGTCAACGAATTGGTCGACTCCTTCGGGACGATCATCCGCGCGGTCAGCGAGATTTCGGCGCGGGTGGCCGTCGGGTCGCAGCGGATCGGCTCCGACAGCAAGGATCTTGCCCAGCGCACCGAGGAGCAGGCCTCCTCGCTTGAAGAAACGGCGGCAACGACTGAGGAACTCGCGGCATCGGTCAAGCAAAGCTATGAGCGCGCACGAGAAGCTGCGGACCTAGGCGCGCTTGCAGACACTGCCGCCAATCGCGGTGGCAAGATCGTCACCGATGCCGTGATGGCGATGGAGCGGATTGAGAAGGCCTCGAACGATATCGGCGAGATCATCCGCGTGATCGACGACATCGCCTTCCAGACCAATCTTCTTGCGCTCAATGCCGCGGTAGAGGCCGCGCGAGCCGGCGATGCCGGCAAGGGCTTCGCAGTGGTCGCCAGCGAAGTCCGGACGCTGGCGCAGCGATCGGCCGAGGCTGCGAATGACATCAAAAAGCTGATCTCGAACTCAACGCAGGAGGTTGGAGAGGGGGTCAGGCTGGTGAACGAGGCTGGGTCATCGCTCGCTGAGATCGTGCGCTCCTCGACCAGTGTCGCCTCTGCCTTGACCGACATCACCAGCGCCTCGCGCGAACAGGCCAACGGCATTGAAGAGGTCGCGAAGGTCGTCGCGCATATGGACGAGATGACCCAGCGCAATTCGTCGATGGCAGAGCAGAGCGCCGGCGTCGCGGCCGAACTCCAGCGGGCAACCGAAGCCCTGCAGAAGATGGTCCAGGATTTCCGCATTGGCCATGCTGGAGACGGCAGGCTGGAGAGCGATCCGGCTGGCGGTCTGGTCACGCAGCTTCGCCAATCAGCATCTCTTATGGCCAGCGCCTTGCCGAAAGCCGCAACGACATTGCCGATCCAAAATCGTCGCGCGGCAAGCGGCTCCGTTGGCGGCTGGGACGAGTTTTGAACACTGTCCTCTAAAGCGCCGAGAGGCCAAGCGTGATCGCGGGTCGGGAATGCTGCCGGCGGCTCCGCTGCGAGAACACCAGCGTACCGTTTGCGCGATGGCTCTGGGTAAGAGCATGAACTCGCTTGGACTGCCCGAGAGCGGACTTTCCCTCGTAGCGCACGCTTCATTCCTTTAGCGAGTACAGAACGGCGCCTTCATTCCTTCCCGTGCAAGCCGGTTCAACAAATTCAGCAGCTTAGGCAATCTCTCGGCGAACAAATGATGTACCACAACATGAGGAGATTGTGGCCGCCGGCAGCGGCGATCTCGAGCACGCGCTTGGCGCTCTCCTGGCCCTTGATGTCGCGCAGGTCGGGCAGCAGCCCGCTCTGGCGGGCGACAGCCGGCTCAGGCCGCGCCATCACCTGCGTGCCCTTGAAATGGTTGGCGAGCTGGATCAGCGAACGAGGCGCGAGGATATCGAGATCACCAGCCGCCCAGGCCGCTTCCGACCCGCTGGCGGCGGGGCAGATCAGCCCCTGCCCTCGGCCATAGGCCGCGATCGCGGCCGGCAATACACCGGCAACCGGCGCGATCGAGCCATCGAGAGCAAGCTCGCCGAGCACGGTGTAGCCGGCGAGCGCGTCGGCCGGGATCGCGCCGATCGCCGCCATGACGCCGAGCGCAATCGGCAGATCGTAATGGCTGCCTTCCTTCGGCAGGTCGGCCGGAGCGAGATTGACGGTGATGCGCTTGGCCGGCAAGGCCAGCCCCGAGGCGATCAGCGCGGCACGGACCCGCTCCTTGCTCTCGCCGACGGCCTTGTCGGGCAGGCCGACCAAGATGAAGGCGACGCCGCCGGGCGTGACCTGGACCTGGACATCGACGGCGCGCGCCTCGATGCCTTCGAACGCCACAGTCGCGACTCGCGTCACCATCCAAGCCCACCCCAGTCCCGCGCAATGACGCTAGCGGAAGCGCGCCATGGTTGCAAGAACATATCGGGAACTTGCAACACCCCTCGCAAGACTGCGTTGCGGGCGATCGCCTGCCGCAACAGGACCGGCGCCGCGGTGACACGGCCCATCAAGATGATCACCGTCGCGTGACGATGCCGATCACGGATTTGGGCGCCGCACCGAGCCAGAGCAGGAGGAAGCCGAGCAGCAATCCGGCCGCTGCGGTCGGCACCTGCAGCACATGGACCAGCACCGGGTCCCAGAGCATGGGGTGGAGATTGCGTTCGACCGCAGGCTGCAGCTGACGGAAGCGCTCGCCGAGAAACGTCAGCGCGGTCTCGCCGAGCGGCGTAAAGCGCAGGGCCGAATTGGCGATCGAGCGCGCGCCATCAGTGAGCAGCGCGACGAAGCCGCCGGCAACGAGAAGGTACCCCAGCATCCTGACGAGAACCCGCAAGCCTTCCCCCATTCCCGCCACAGCCGGCCGCGAGAGCCTCGATGGGCTGCACCGGTGCATCTGCATGTGTCCCCTCGCCCGCGATCATGCAACGGCAAAGGACAATTGCACGCAACCCTGTGCAGCCGATGGCTTTAGGCCTTGAAAGTCGCGCGCATGGACGCCATAAGCAGCGCGCCGGACAGGTGGCCGAGTGGTTGAAGGCGCACGCCTGGAAAGTGTGTATACGGGAAACCGTATCGCGGGTTCGAATCCCGCCCTGTCCGCCAGCAAGTCTCCCAGCTTCAGCCCTCGGCGCAGAACCGCTCGAAATGGCCGGGATTTCCGCGGCTTGAAGGCGCCGGGACGTTCTCTGTTCCGTGGCAGCCGAGAACTTTTGCGCCTTTCAAAGGGCCGTTTCTCTGCTCGGCCCGCGCGACTGCGGTTCCGCACGACAACCGCAGTGACTAATTTTCTGTCGAGAGTTGGCCCATTCCCGACGCTCACAACGTCCGGTTTGGGAGAGAATGATGAACCGGTGATATCCGCACTTTGCTGCCGCCTTGAAGGACCGTTTTCCGGCAATCCACGCCGCCTTACGTCTTGAGCTGGCACATGTTGACCGCTGCCGAGCTATCCTCCTGCGTTCCGTTCACATGTTGGGCTGCTCCGACTGTTATCGCGCGGCCTCTTGCTCATACATAGCGATGGCGTCGTCCCGGGTTTCGCAAACCGTGAGGATCTGCAGGAAGCCGCTGATCGCGAACACCTCCTTCACCGAGGGGGCGAGGCCCGCGAGGATGACCCGGCCGCCGATCTCGCGCATGCGCTTGGCGACGACGAGGAAGACACGCAGGCCGGCGCTGGAGACATAGGTCAGCCCCGAACAGTCGAGCACGAGGCGCACGGCGCCCTCGCGGATCTCGGCCACGATCGCGGCTTCCATCTCGGCCGCATTGATGCTGTCGAGCCGGCCCGTGAGCGACAAGACGCGCATCTCGCCAATGGTCTGCGACTCCATCATGAGCCGTTCCTCTCCTGTGGCGGCGGGTCAGGCCGGAACTGCTCGTTCAGGGGTGGGCACCGGCGGCCGTCACCGGCTGCGGCGGCAAGAGAAGCGTCAACGTGATGACATTGCGGTCGTCGTCGCGCTGATAGTCGACCTCGTCGATCAGCGTGCGGACGAAATGGATGCCGAGGCCGCCGATCTTGCGGTCCTCCAGCGCGGCGGCCGTGTCCGGCTCCAGGGCCGAAAGCGGGTCGAAGGCCGCAGCACTGTCGATCAGCTTCACGACGACACGGTCGTCATGGCGGCGCATCTCGATGTCGATGACGCCGTCCTTCTGTTCGGCGTAGCCATAGGCGATCGTGTTGGTGATCAGTTCATCGAGTGCGAGATTGAGCTTGAAGATCATCGGCTGGGGCAGCTGAAGCGAATCGGCCAGATACTCGATCGCATCGGCGAGGCGCCGGATTTCATGCGTGTCGCTCCGAAGGACGACATGGATACCGCGCGCCAGCATTCAACGCCCTTCGGGTCGGCGATTGTCATTCGCCTGTGACGCTAGGGCCCGATTGCGAAACTACGTTGACATAGCGGCAGGGCAATCGCGCCTTCCTCTTTCTGTCATCGATGCCGCTCTACTGTGCCCCGCATGGATGCCCACAGCCTCGCCTCCCCCGACCTTTTCGCCCGGCGCCTGCGCGATCTCTGCGGCGAGCTCGCCCGCGGCGACTACGACAATATCGACAGCCTGTTCGCCATGACGGCCGACGCCGAGGTACCTGAGACGATCCGCGAGCTCGCCGAGGCTTTCGGCAGCATGGCGGTGCAAATCGAGGCGCGCGAGTTCCGACTGGGCGAGATGCTGGCGGAGCTCAAGGAGGCCAATCGCCGGCTCGAAGACGCCAACCGCAACATCGCCAGCGAGAACGCCAACCTGAAGACGCAGGTGCAGCGCCTCGTCATCGAGATCGACCAGACGCGCAAGGAGCGCGAGGTCGCAGGGATCGTCGAGACCGACTACTTCAGGGCGCTGCAGGAACGCGCCCAGGCGATGCGGCAGCGTCATGCCGCTGCAGGCTCGGATAAGAGCGAGCGGATATGACCATCATCGTCTCGACGCACTCCTACCGGGGCGGCACCGGCAAATCCAACACCACCGCGAACATCGCCGCCAGACTCGCCTTGCGCGGGCGGCGCGTCGCCATCGTCGACACCGACATCCAGTCGCCCGGCATCCACGTGCTGTTCGGACTCGAGCCGGACCGGCTGCGCTATACGCTCAACGATTATCTCTGGGGGCGCTGCCGGATCGAAGAAGCCGCCCATGACGTCACCGGCCGGATCGCCGAGACGACCGGGGAGGCACCGGGCGGAGCCGTCATGCTGGTGCCGTCGAGCATTCGGCCCGGTGAGATCGCCCGCGTCGTCAAGGAAGGTTACGACGTCAACCTGCTGAACGACGGCTTTCAGGAACTCTCCCGGGCGCTGGCGCTCGACTATCTGCTGATCGACACCCATCCGGGCGTCAACGAGGAGACGCTGCTCTCGATCGCGATCTCGGACACGCTCCTGCTCGTGCTGCGGCCCGACCATCAGGATTATCAGGGCACCGCGGTCACGCTCGACCTCGCCCGCCGGCTCGGCGTGCCGCAGCTGCTTTTGATCGTCAACAAGGTGCTGCCCTCGCTCGATTTCCGCGAGCTCTCCGACAGGATCGCCAGCACCTATCGCGTGCCGGTCGCGGCGGTGCTGCCGCTCAGCGAGGACATGGTCAGGCTCGGCAGCGGCGGGCTCTTTTCGCTGCTCGCGCCGAATTCGGCCTATGCCGAGGGCATCGCCGCGATCACGGCGCTGGTCGACAGCGGCGAGCGCTAGAACTGCTCAGCCGAACAGCGCCCGTGCGAACGCCGAGGCGTCGGCCGGGCGCTGTTCGCGTTCGAAGGCGAGCGCTGTCGTCACAGCCAGCCAGACCTTGTCCTCGACATCGACGGGTCTCGCCGGCGAGAGACCACGCTCCCGCGCTTCGATCGCGGCCTTGCCGTCGAAGGGGTGGCAGCCGGCGAGCAGCTCATAGGTGATGCAGCCCAGCGCATAGACGTCGTCATCCGCCCGGCGTTCGGCCGCCTCGATCATCTGCGGGCTGGCATAGGCCGGGGTCAGCCCGCCGAGCGAGCTCGGATCGAAGCCGCCGTCTCGGGCGGCGCTGGCGATGCCGAAATCGAGCAGCTTCACGCCGCTCGCAGAAAGAAAGACATTGGCCGGCTTGATGTCGGCATGAACCACGCCGCGCATATGCGCGTGGGCAAGGCCGGCGCAGAGCCCCTCCAGGATCTCCCTCCCCTCCTCCCAGCCGACCGCGGTTGCCCCGGCGCGGGCGATGCGCTGATCGAGCGGCTCGCCCTCGAGCAGCTCCATGACGATGAAGAGATGGCCGCCATCGCGCTCGAAATCATGGATCGTCACGATATTCGGGTGGGCGAGTTCCTGCGCCCGGCGCGCCTCCGCCTCGATCGTGCGTAGCGCTTGCGGATGATGACGGAAGTCGCCGCCGAGCAGCTTCAGCGCGACATAGGGCTGGTGGCGCATCGCTTCGAGCCGGCGCCGGTCGACGGCTCGATAAACCGTGCCCATGCCACCCCGGCCGATCTCGGCATCGAGGATGAAGCGGTCCTTCAGCATGGTGCCGATGCCGATCTGACGCGTCTCGCGTCTGGGATCGAGTTCGAAGCGGCGCGCGCGGCCGACCTCGGCATTGCTGGCGTCGCGCCGGAAGCGCAGGCTGCGGAAATCGGCGAGGCTGGCATCGAGCGCGGTGTCCGCGCGGGTTTCACCCGGGCGGTTACGGCCACGCAGGCCGACGAAATCGCCGATCAGGGCGTTGACGACGACCTCGTCGACCTTGTCGCGGATCGTGCCGGCGGGCGGCAGGGCAACGGCCGGATCGGGCGCGGCCGGGCGCGGCGGAGCAAGGGGGACGGTCGGAGGATCGAGGCCGGCGTCGCCAGGTACGGCAGCCGCCGAGCTACCACCGAGCTCGCCGGCGAGAAGGGCTGCGAGATCGGCAGGCAGGCGCCCCTCATTCGCCCAGCTTTCCAGCCGCGCCAGGACCGACAGCGCCGTGCCATCGCCGAAGGCCAGGCTCTTCAGCGCCGCCACGAGCCGCTCGAACGGCATCCTGCCAGAGACGAAGGCGTTGAGGGCGCGATCCGCCTCGTCCGCCCTATCCATCGATGCTTCCTCTTCGCCCTGCCTTGCTCATGGCGTCCTGATGGCGTAGCGCTGCAGCTTCTCGACCAGGCTGCGGCGCGATATCTGCAGCAGGCGCGCGGCTCGGCTCTGGTTCCAGCCGGCTTCGCGCAGGCGATTCTCGATCACGATCGCCTCGTATTGGCGCACGGCCGAGCGCAGGCTGCCGCTTCCTTCGGCCGCCGGCGTCTGCACGATGATATCAGGCGCCGCCCTGGCGAGCTGGGCCGGCAGATGCTTCAGGTCGATGCGCTCGTCGCCGTCGATCAGGAGAGCGGCGCGCTCGGCCATGTTCTTGAGTTCGCGGACATTGCCGGGATAGCGCCAGCGGCAAAGCGCATCGAGCGCGCGCGGCGTCAGGGCGAAGCCCTCGCGACCATGGACCTGCGCGATGCGCCTGAGGAAGAAATCGATCAGTAGCGGGATGTCGGAGGGCCGCTCGCGCAGCGGCGGGATCGTCACCGGGAAGACGCTGAGCCGGTAGTACAGGTCCTCGCGGAAGGTGCCCTGCGCGATCTTCTGCGGCAGGTCGAGATTGGTCGCGGCGATGATGCGGACATCGACCTTTTCGAGCCTTGTGTCGCCGAGGCGACGCACCGACCCCTCCTCGAGCAGGCGCAGGATCTTCGCCTGCAGCGGCAGCGGCATGTCGCCGATCTCGTCGAGGAAGAGCGTGCCGCCATTGGCCTCGTGGACCAACCCCTTCTTGTCGGCGAGCGCGCCCGAGAAAGCGCCCTTGCGATGGCCGAAGAGCTCGCTCTCCAGCAGCGTCTCGGGCAATGCCGCACAGTTTTGCGCGACGAAGGGCCGGTCCCGGCGCTTGCCCTGCCGATGGACGGCGTTGGCGAAGACGTCCTTGCCGGTGCCGGTCTCGCCGAGCATCAGCACCGCCACCGACGAGGAGGCGGCGCGGCGCGCCAGGTCGAGCGCCGCCCGGAAGGCCGGGCTCTCACCGACGACCTGCTCTTCCTGCGGCGCGGCCATCACCTTCAGCCGCGAATTCTCGCGGGCGAGATCGGCATTGCGGCGGTCGAGCTGGCGGATCAGCTCGCGATTTTCCTCGAACAACCGGGCATTGGCCATCGCGACCGCGGCATGGGCAGCGAAGGAACCGACAACGCGCTCGAAAGCCTTGGGCAGCGCCCCGATCTCGCCGCCGGGGGTCAATTGAACATTGATCAATTGGAGCACGCCGAGGGTCACGCCTTCGACGTTCCAGAGCGGCGCCACCACGAAGGAGCGCGTGCGATAGCCGGTGCGCTCGTCCTGCTCGCGCAGCCGCACGAAATCGAAGCCGCTATAGTCGTAGACATCGGCGAGATTGACGATCTTGCCGGTGACCGCGGCGAAGACATTGGCGTCGCGCAGGTTGAAGGCATTGCCCTCGGCATAGACCGGGATCTCGCCGGGGAGCGCCGCGGCGTCGGGCGCGACGTCGTTCTGGCCGACGAGGCCGTGCAGGTGCCGCCCGGTCCGGTCGAGCACGAGCACGCGCCCGCCCTCGGCGCGGGTGAGGCGGCGCGCCGAGTTGACCACGGCCCCGAGCAGGGCCTCGAGGCGACGCTCGGTGGCGAGCGTCGTGGTCAGCTCGATCAGCTCCTCGGCGACCGAGAGGGGGTCGTGCATGGGGCGAGCTCGCGCAGCACCGTCACTCGGCCGCCTGCGCCACCGGCTCGGACGAGCCCGGCACGGTGAAGCGGTAGGTGAAGCCGCCCTCTGGCCCGATGTCGACCGAGAGGCTCTCGGGCGCATGCTCCTCGCCCATCCGGCCGATGATCTCGGTCGCGATCTCCGGCAGCAGCGTGCGGTTGACGATATGGTCGATATTGCGCGCGCCGGTGTCGACATCGGTGCAGCGGGCGGTGATCGCCTCGACGACGGCGTCCGAATAGTCGAACGCCATCTTCTGGCTCTCGCGCAGGCGCTTGCCGACCTTGTTGAGCTTGAGCCGGACGATCTCGCTCAGCACATCCGGCATCAGCGGATAGAACGGCACGATCTGCATGCGCGCCAGCAGCGCCGGCTTGAAATGACGCGACAGGCTCGGGCGGATCGCCTCGGTGAGCTCGGCGGTCGAGGGCTTTTCCTCCTGTGTGCCCATCGCCGTGATGATGTCGGTGGCGAGGTTGGAGGTCAGGATGATCACCGTGTTCTTGAAGTCGATCACCCGGCCTTCGCCATCGGCGAGCGTGCCCTTGTCGAAGACCTGGTAGAACAGGTTCAGCACCTCCGGATCGGCCTTCTCGCACTCGTCGAGCAGCACCACCGAATAGGGACGCTGGCGCACCGCCTCGGTGAGCAGCCCGCCCTCGCCATAGCCGACATAGCCGGCCGGAGCGCCGACGAGCTTGGAGACGGTGTGCTTCTCCTGGAACTCCGACATGTTGATGGTGACGAGGAAGCGCTCGCCGCCGAAGAGCAGATCGGCGAGTTGCGTCGCAAGCTCGGTCTTGCCGACGCCGGAGGTGCCGACGAAGAGGAAGACGCCCATCGGCTGGCCGGGATTGTTGACGCCTGCCTTGGCGGCGCGCATGCCCTCGTCCAGTGCCGAGACGGCGTGGTCCTGGCCCTTGATGCGCTGGCGCAGATTGGCGGCCATGCCGAGGATCGCGGCGGCCTCGTCCTTGACCATGCTGCCGACCGGAATGCCGGTCCAGTCCGAGATCACCTGGCCCACGGCGTCGGCGGTGACCTCGTAGTGGATCATCGCGGTCTTGCCGCGGGTCTTGTCCAGCTCGGCGACGGCTTGCTGCAGCTCCTGCTCGGCCGCCTCGCGCGACGAACCGGCTTCATCAGCCTCGTCCTCGTCGCGATTATCGTCGTCGCCGTCATCGTTGTCGGCGGTCTTGGCTTCGAACGCAGCGATGCCGTCAGGTCCAAGGCCGAGCTCGCGGCGCAAGGCGACGATACGGTCGACCAGCGCCTTTTCGCGCTCCCATTGCGCGGTCGCCTCGACCTTCTGCGCCTCGATCCCGGCGATCTCGTCCTCGATTTCGGCGATGCGCGGATTGTCCCTTCCAAGGGTGGTCCGGTCGCGTTCCAGCGCGGCGAGTTCGCGGCGCAGCGTTGCTATCCGGCGCTCTTGGTCGTCGATGCCGGCCGGCTTGCTGGAAAGCGAGAGCTTCACCCGGGCGCAGGCGGTGTCGAGCACGTCGACCGCCTTGTCGGGCAATTGCCGGCCGGAGATGTAACGGGCCGAGAGATTGGCGGCGGCGGCGACGGCATCGTCGCGGACATAGACGCCATGGCTCTTCTCATAGGCCGCGCGCAGGCCGCGCACGATGGTGATCGCCTCCGACGGAGAAGGCTCGTCGAGCTTGACGAGCTGGAAGCGCCGCGCCAGCGCCGGATCCTTCTCGAAATACTTCTTGTACTCCGACCAGGTCGTGGCCGCGACGGTGCGCAGCTCGCCGCGGGCGAGCGCCGGCTTCAGCAGGTTGGCGGCGTCGCCGCCACCCGCCGACGCGCCGGCGCCGACCAGCATATGCGCCTCGTCGATGAACAGGACGATCGGCTTGGGCGAGGCCTTGACCTCGTCGATGATGCCCTTCAGCCGGTTCTCGAACTCGCCTTTGACGCCGGCGCCGGCCTGCAGCATGCCGAGATCGAGGCTGAGCAGCTCGACGCTCCTGAGGAAGTCGGGGACGTCGCCCTCGGCCATCTTGAGCGCGAGGCCCTCCACCACCGCGGTCTTGCCGACGCCGGGATCGCCGACGCAGATCGGGTTGTTCTTGCGGCGCCGGCCGAGGATGTCGATCATCTGCCGGATCTCGCGGTCACGGCCGAAGACGGGATCGATCTTGCCCTTGCGCGCCTGCTCGGTGAAATTGATGGTGAAGCGGGCGAGTGCACCATCGGGCGGCAGGGCGCCATTGCCGGCCTGGCCGGAGGCCGCGCCTTGCGCCGCCGCCGGAACCGTAGGCTCCTCGGCCGAGGGCGCGACGATGTCGCGGAACTTGCCCTTGAGCTCCGCGAGTGGGATCGCCCGCACCGCCTCGAACCAGTCGGCCATCGCGTAGCGGCTGGGGCTGGCGAGCAGGGCCGCGACGATCGACCCGGAGCGGATCTGCTGCTGGCCAAGCTCGATCGAGCTGATCAGCCAGGCATCGGTCAGCAATTCGATCAGGCCCGGCGAGAAAACGGGCCGGCCGGTATTGCCGGTCTTGAGGGTCTCGGTGGCGCGCTGCAGGCCGCGCTTCAGGCCGGAGGCGTCGAGCCCGAACTGCTTCAGGATAATGGCGAGATCGCGCTGCTCGTCCTCCGACATCACCAGCAGAAGATGCTCGACCGCGACCTCGTAATGGCCGCGGCCGACGCTGTGGCCGGCGGCGGTTTCCAGCGCGCGCTTGACGTAAGGGTTCAGCCGCCCGAGCAGCTGCTTGAGATCGACCTGGACCATGGTGGAACGCCCCCTGCCTGGCGCCTGGCGCCGGATGCCGCGCCGGGCTTGAGACCCGGTCTGCGCGATGGCGTACCTCACCGCGTCGAGGTGACTGGCCGATGACATCTACGTCACCGTGACGTTGCAATATCCCCGGCAAAGCCGCCGCGCAGAGGCTGCGCGGCGGTCGTATCAGCCTGATCAGGCGGACTGCCAGGAGTCTTCGCCCTCGGTCGAGGCCTTGGTGTGCTTCCAGGTGACCTTCTCATAGGTGAAGGACCAGTCTTCCATCGGGCGCAGGTGGTCGTTGGCCTGGGTGACAGTCAACGGCAGATAGGACTTGCCTTCGCAAAGCTTGGCGTTCTCCCACTTGTATTCAAAGAACTCCTCCGGCTCGCCGAGGCCGGCGGTGTCCGGGCGGTAGAATTTGCAGACGATCTCGGTCAGCGTCTCGCCCTTGGCCAGAGCCTGCCAGAGCAGCGGAGAGGAACGATCCATCAGCTTGGTGAAGGTAACCGGCTGGTGGACGCGGGCGCCGGAGGTGAAGCCCGACTTCGGATCGCGCGGGTTGATCACGCCGCTGGTGAAGGCGAGCACGGTGATCTCATTGCCGTGCTTGTCGTATTTGGCGCCGGCGCCGGCGCTCTTGATGGTGCTGGCCTCGCTGGAGATGTCCCCCTGCTTCTGGCCCTTGATGGTCATATAGGCGTCGAGTGCCATTGTTCTCTTCCCTGGAATTCGCTGCTCCGGCTCGAGCCGGCGCCTCAGCTCGGCAAGGGGCGTACCAAAGGGAAGAAAGCAGCTATCCATTTGACAGAGCTGAAATAAATCTGTTTGCGTCATTGCCGTGACTGCGCAGTTTCCTGCGCGCATTCGGCTAACTGCGCAGGCGCGCGCTCACCGCGATCTGCGCGCCGTGCCGAAGGGAAGCAGGCGCTGCCGGCCACGCCACAGCAATCCCGCACGGAATGCAGGATTGCCACGCCCTCGACATGAGTGATGGTGGTGAATTGAGCCGGGCGGCGGCTTCAGGCGCGCGTCCGCCCGACGGCTTCCAGCCGGCTGTCGCAGGCAAGGACGGCGCGTGTCACCAGATCGACGATGAGATCGGCGCTGACGCGATAGCCCATGTCGCCGGCGACCAGTTCGCCGCTGACATGGATGCCAGCGCAGGCACGACGTTCGCGCTCGGTTTGTGCAGCCGGGCTCGCCGACAGCCTGATCCGGACCGGCCGGCCGTCCGGCAGCATAGCCTCGCGCCAGCTCTCGCCGGGCACGGGAACGAGATGGAAGCCGAACGCCTCCCCTGGGAAGACCTGGGTGCGCACCGCCTCATGCACGAGCGCGGCGAGCGGATCGAGTTCGCGGGTCGGTGCTTGCCAGATCATCTCAGGAAACCGCCGAGCGCTCAGCTCGCCGAGCCGTCGTTCATCTCGAACAACGTGCCCGACGGCGAACGGAAGCGATTGAGCGTGCGGTTGCGCTTCGAGACAACGTTCGGGGTCAGCGGGTTCGGCACGGCGCCGACGATGATCGGCCGGTCGATGTCGCCGTTGACGCAGGAGAGGATCACCTCGGTGCCCTTCAGCAGCGGGAAATGCATGCCGGTGTCGGAGGGGCCGGCATAGGGCTCGGCCTTGCGTAGGAATTCGCTCGCCTTGCCCTCGGCGCTGTCGCCCTCGTCATAGCGCAGGCGCACCTTGTAGCGGCCTTGCGTATCGACCTCGGCGCGCGTGCCGTCAGCCTCGCCATCGACGAAGGCATTAAACAGCCCGGCCGCCAGCGGACGCGGGGTGCGCCGCTCGGGCCTGAACGGCACGGAGAGCGGGATCGCCTCGAAGCGGTTGCCATAGGGCGCGCCGGCGAAGGCCTCAGCCGTACCATAGCCGACTGGAGCCGGTGTCGAGACCTCGTGCTCGACCGAGATGACGAGATAGCGGTCGTCGAGCGAGGGGTGCCCGCTCAGGCTGAAGAACATGCCCGGGCGCAGCTGCGGCGCATTGCTGACGCCGCGGAAGACCTTGGCCCGGCAGGCGATCTCCTCGGCCCGGACCTTGGCGAGATGGTCACCTTCGTCGGGTTCGAGGAAGTGCTGGCCGTATTCGATGATGGTGCCGGTCTTGCCGCCTTCGACCTCGGCTCGCGCGCGCAGCAGCAGCGCCGGCTTCTCGGGATTGTATTCGCGCAGCACCACCGATTTCGTCACCGGCCGGGCGACGAAGCCGAACGAGGTCACCGCCGCCTGGGACGTGGTGATCGCATCATGGCCATGGCGGTAAGGCAGCGATTTCGCCTCGATGAAGGCGACGTTGCTGTCGCCGAACACCGCAGTCTCGCCATCATCGCCTTGCTTGAAAAAATAGAAGATGCCGCTGCCCTCACACCAGCGCGACAGGAAGGCGAGATCGGTTTCGTTGTACTGCACGATGAACTCGCGCTCGCGGTAGCTCGCGGCGAGATTGAGCTCGTGGTCGATGGTGATGTGGCCGTGATTGGCGGCCAGCGAGCCCTCGAGCTCCTTCTGGATGATGTCCTTGACCGAGACCTTGCTGGTCGAGCCATAGACCTGGTTCTGGCGGCTGAGCTCAAGCATCCTGAGGCGCGGCGCGATCACCACCGCATAGAGATGGCCCTGGTCGCCGAGCGCATCCTCGGCAGCTAATTCGACGACGACACCGTGCACCGTGAGCTCGCCGGCCTCGGTGTTCAGCGTCAGCCTGGCCCGCTCGCCCACCACGTCCTCAGCGCTGATCGCCTTGTCCGAGCGGAACGCAACCCGGTAGGCGTAAGGCTCCGAGATTGCTTCGCGGCCGGTGACCCGCTCGACATGCAGGCCGTCCTTGATGCCACCGCTGGCGAGAGTGAGCGCGATCATGGTGTCGTGACTGGAGGGCCGGTCGAGCATGGCACGTCGCGTCCGATAAGAGGAACGAGGTGACGCTAGGGCGGGGCGTTGACAGGTTTACGACGGTTGAGCCGTTCGAGCAGGCTTTGCGCATGGCCGAACAGGGCGCGGCGATGATCCGAAAGCCGCGGCCGCAGGATGCGCCCGGCGAAATCGAGGGCGCTGCCCGGCCGCGTCTGCACCTCCCAGTCGAAGCCGCGCCGCAGCGCCATCCAGCGGCCGCCGCGAAAGCCGGGCGGCGAGGCCGGGATCAGCCCCTCCGCCATCGCCGCCGCGGCCGAACGGCCGTCGAAGGGATGTCTTCCGGCGACCATCACATAGGTCAGCACGGCGAAGGAGAAGATGTCGTCGCGCGGGTCCGGCGCCTGCCCCGCAAGCGCGGCGGGCGAGGCATAGGCCGGCGTGACCGCGTGCAAACGCCTGAGAAAGAAGCCGGTCTCGTCCTCGGATGGCCGGTGGTCGGGCGGCAGCAGGGGCTGGGCCGTGCCGAAGTCGATCAGCTTCACATGGCCGTCCTGGGTGATGAAGACATTACCCGGCTTCAGATCGCCATGGACCATGTCGGCGGCGTGGACGGCGGCGAGCCCGGCCCCAAGCTCGGTGACGATGCGCAGCGCCAGCCGGCGCTCCAGCGCCTTGCCGTCACGCTCCTGCATCACCTGCGCCAGCGTCTTGCCCCGCAGCAATTCCATGACGAGGAAGTGCAGCGGCCCTTCGCGATCGAAATCGTGCACCTTGACGACATTGGGATGGCGCATCGCCAGCAGCCGCCGGCCCTCGCGATGCAGGAGGGTCGCGGCGTCGTCATGGTAGCCGTCGCCGATATCGGTGACCTTGAGCGCGACCTCGGGATCGAGCGCCCGCGCCCGCCGGCGGACATGATCGACGGCGCGGTAGACCGTGCTCATGCCGCCACGCCCGACCACCTCGATCAGCTCGAAGCGGCCGCGCAGCAGCGTGCCGAGCGGGGCCGGGAGCGCCCGTTCGCCCGATTGCGGCGGCGAAGCCGCGGGCAAGGTCGCGGCTTGCGCCTCGTGTACTTGGGCCGCGCGCCGGCGTCGTCTGCGCCTGACCTTCACAGCCGCCTCGCGATCACGGCGGTGATGTCGTCGCGGCCGCCATTGGCGACGGCGCGAGCGACGAGGCGCTCGGCAAGGCCTGGCAGCGGCTCGGCCAGCAATTCGCCGATCTCGGCATCGGCAAGCGCCTTGTTGAGACCGTCGCTGCACAAAAGGAGCGTGTCGCCGGGCTGCGTCGGCGTCACGCAGCGCGCGATCGGCAGATAGGCGGCCGAGCCGACCGCGCGCGTCAGGACATGGCCGGCACCGGGCCCGTGCCCCAGCACATGGTCCTCGGTCAGCTGGGCGAGAGCGTCGGCACGCCAGCGGTAGACGCGACTGTCGCCGGCCCAGAGACAGACGAGCATGCCCTCGCCGACCAGCGCCACCACCACGGTCGAGCCGACGATGTCGCCCTCGGCCGAACGGGCTGCATGCTCACGCAGCGCATCGTTGATCGCAGTGATGCCTTCCTCAGCAAGGGCGACGCGCATAGCCAGCGCCGCCTGCGGCTCCGAGACTGCGGCGAGCATCCGGGTGATCGATTGGCTGGCGAGCTCACCATCGGCATGGCCGCCCATGCCGTCGGCGACCGCAAACAGCCCCGCCTCCGGCAAGGCGGCATAGCTGTCCTGGTTGACGTCATGGCGCGGGCCCTGCCGCGTCGCGACCGAGACCTCCCAAACTTCCCCCGTGAGGCTCATGCGCCCTGCCGCGCGGCTGCGGCGCGCCAGCCATGGCGCGACCAGTCGCCCGAGAAAAAGCCGGCGCAGGCTGTGGGGTCAGGAAGCCCTGCACAACGCAGCGCCGTCGCTGGCCGTGCGTTCCAGCGGCTATGCCACCAATGGCTGGCGCCGTCTTGCGCCGGGCTGTCGGCTGCGCCGAGCGACAGGCGCTCCGCCTCGTTGTCGACGACCAGCCGGCTGCCACCCGGCCCGAGCCAGAGGCTGGCCGCGGCGCGCTGGACATCGAGCCGGCGGCGCAGGCCCACGAGCGCGTCGGGCAGGGATCGCTCGGTCGCGATCAGGTCGAGAACCACGACCTCGAACAGGTCGAGCAGGCCTTCGCTAGCGGCAAAACCGGCGCCATCCGCGGCCGGCAGCTCGAGCGCCAGCGTCAACGGATAGTGGCGCCGGACGCGGTCGACCGAGCTGGCGAACACCCCGATCCAGCCTCCCGGCCCGATCAGGCCAGGCGCGAGCCTAAAGCGCCAGGGCGGGCTGAGCAGATAGGCATCGTCCCAGCGCGTGCCGAGTGCCTCGCGGCTCGCCGTCAGCATCGCCAGCAGCCAGGCTTCCCATGGCGTGACGAAGCGGCCGGGCAAACCCTGCTGCACGAAATCGCCGGCCCAGGGGACCTTGCCGAACAGGCCGAAGGCCCGCGCCTCGCTCACAGCGAATCCGGGCAACGGAAGGCGCGCAGGGCGCCGAGATTGAACGGGTTGTTCACGCTCGCTGCCCGCAACTGGTAGACGACGCGGACATTTTCGTCGCCGCTCACGGTAATGCTGAACTGGTCGGCCCCGCCGCGCGCCGCGAGCGAAGATGAATCGACCATGCGCAGCAGCGCCCAGGCACCGGTGCGCTCGACGCGGGTATCCTTGCCGTTGAGGTCGGTGAGCGTGACCGCGACCGTGCTGGCATCGGTCTTGGTCGGCCATTCCAAGTCGTAGGCGCGCTGCGCCTCATGGCGGTAGATGATGTCCTTGCCGTCGAGCGCCAGCGTCGCGCGCAGCAGCTTCGGATCGAGGAAGCTCGGCCGCAGGCTGAACTTCAGCGAGGGAGCCGAGCCCGATCCGGCGAAGAAGGCGTTGCGGATCGCCCGCGCCCGATAGAACTGTGCCAAGGCCTCGCGCTTCAGCGGCAAGGCTGCCCCGTCGACTGTGATGGGGGCGTAGCCGTTTCGCTGCTCGGTCACAAAGGGCGCGAGGTGCTTCTGGAAGAACTCGTCGATGATACCGCCGGGTCGGAACATGTCGCTGAAATCGCGCAGCGAGACCTCGTCCTTGGCGCTAGCGAAGAGCGGATAGCGCTGGTCGAGCGCCGCCTGGCATTGCGGCAGCACGTCCCGGCGCCAGGCCTGGTTGACGTAGTCGAGGGAGTCGCCGACCACCGAGGAAGCGCTGAGGCTCGCCACCGCCCGCATGATGCCGCGCACCGGCTCAGGACGTAGCGCCGAATCCGCCCTGAGCTGGCCGAGCGCGTCCGCACCTGAACTGCCGCGCCGCGCGACAGCCTGATAGGCCGCCTGGCGCGGATCGGGCGCGTTCGAGACGTTGCTGAGCGCGCCATAGGCGCCGCTGAACAGTTCGCGGATGCGCCCCATCGGCGCCTGCACGCCGCCCTGCGGCGCGACCAATTCGACCAGCGGGCGGAACGGCGCCGCAATGGTCGCACCGGGCCAAGACCCCTCCCCGAGCGCAGCGGTGGCGGCCGCGTTCGCCGCGCTGCTCGCCGCTGCGGCGATGAGGCCGCCAGCTGCCGTGCCGGCCGGCCCGGGCAAGCCGGCAGTCCCCCCGGCCGGAGCTCCCGGCTGGGAATCGCCCGGCAAAGGCAGTTCGGTATTGGTGCGTACAATGCCGATCAGCCGCTCGAGCGGCGAATTCGCAGCAGCGAGCGCCTGCACCGCCGAGAGCGCCTGCTGCGTTTCGGCGAAAGGTACGAGCCTTGCCGCCGTGATCGCGCCCTGCCAATAGCGGATGTAATCCGCGACATAGCGGTCCATCACCTCGCGCGTGCCGGTCCGGACCACGCCGGAGCCCGCCGCTTCGCCGCCGGTGACCCAGTCGATACCGAGCTCCTCGCGGATCAGGATCGGCAGCCGCGGCAGCACGAAATCGTAGAAGGCTTCGCGCGTGAAGGCGGCGGGAATGACCGAGACCGCAGTGTTGCTGCCGCGGCCGAGCCCGAAATCGATCACGCCGGCGCCGATCGCCGTCGAGAGGTCGACCGAGCGCAGGCGCGGATTCTGCGAGGCCTCGCGCAGCAGCCGCGCATAGACCTGCTCGCTGCGCGGGGTCCGCATCAATCGCGCCCGTGTCGTATCGATGATGCGCCGGTCGGTCGGCAGCGGCTGCGGCAGCAGCGCGACAAGCTCGTCGAAATGCCGTGCGAGCTCGGCTGCCCGGCTCTGATCGATCGGGAAGGCGAGCTGTGCCTCCTCGCGCGCGGCACGCTGCACGACGCTGCGGTCGAAGCGCTCGGTGTCGCTCAGCATGAGATAGCTGCGCAGGAGTTCGCGCATGGCTTCGTTCTCGGCGCCGATCTGGGAGAGGCCGGTCAGCCGCTCCGACAGGCGCGTCGCGAAGGCCGGGTAGAGCCGGCCGACGATGAGGCGCTCGCGCAGTTCTGCCGCGGCTGGTGCGAGCGATGGCGTGGCGCTCAGCCCGAATCCGTCGAGCCAGCCGAGGATGCCGCCCTGCCCGCTCGCATCGCGCACCGCGTCGGCCGCCTGCAGCACCGGCAGCAGCGTCGCCGGCGTGGCGCGCGCCGGTACGGCGGCGAGCCGCGTCTCGACCGGGGCGAGCGCGTCATTGGTCGCGGCGATCCTGGCCTGGCTGCGGCTCGCCGCACCCCACCAGAGCACACTGAGCCCGATCACCAGCGCCGCCGCTACGCCATAACCGATATTCTGTGCCCGCACGAGGCTGCGTTCGAGCTTGCGGTCGACACCGACCAGCCCCTGTTCCTCGAAGATCACCTCGGTCAGCAGCCGGTTGACGAAGAAGGCCTTGCCCTGCCCCGAGAACGGCGCGCGCTGCCCGCTGGTCAGGCCGAAGCTGCGCCCGAACGCGGCGAGCACGCGGTCGATCGGCGTGCCCTCCTGCGTGCCGCTGGTGAAGTAGACGCCGCGCAAACGCGATTGCGTCTCGAATTTGCTCTGCTTGAAGATCTCGTGGACGAAGCTCGCCAGATCCCGGCGCAAACCGGCAAACTCCTTGGGGAAGAGATAGATGCGCCCGCGCCGGTTCAGGCCGCGCTCGGCATGGGCGCGCTCACGCATGACCTGGTCGAGACGGTCGGCAAGCTCGCGCAGGTTCTGATCGAGCAGCTCGGTCAGGCGCGTCGCCAGATTGGCGTCGGGCGGGAAGGTCATGCCCCAGACCTGCGCCCGCCCGGTCTCGTTCAGCCCGTCGAAAAACTCGGAGAAGCCGGGGATCAGGTCGCATTTGGTGATCAGCAGATAGGTCGGCAATTCGACGCCGAAGGTCTTGGTCAATTCCTGCAGGCGGGCGCGCAAGGCCGCGACATGGCGCTTACGCTCGACCTCGTTCTGCAGGAGGATATCGGACAGGCTGATTGCCAGGACGACGCCGTTGAGCGGCCGGCGGCCGCGATGGGTCTTGAGCAAATCGAGGAAGCCGCGCCAGGCGGCCCCGTCGACCGCAGCGTTCGATTCATGGGTGGTATAGCGGCCGGCGGTGTCGATCAGCACCGCCTGGTCGGTGAACCACCAGTCGCAATGGCGGGTGCCGCCGAGCCCGGCGACGGGATCGGTCCCGAGCGTGCGCGCCAGCGGAAAATCGAGCCCGGAATTCTTCAGGATCGTCGTCTTGCCGGAGCCGGGCGGGCCGATGATGACGTACCAGGGCAGTTCGAACAGATAGGCGTCGCCCTTGCGCCCGGCGAATATCGTCTCCTTGAGGGTCGTGAGCGCCCCTTCGAAGCGCTCGCGGATGATCTCGATCTCGTCGGTGCCGCCGGAATCGGCCATTGCCGCGAGCCCGCCGGTGTCGAGCAGCGACTTGATCATCCGGGCATTGGCGCGCCGCGCCAGATAGAGGCGCAATAGCGAGACGCCGATCAGGCCCAGGAGCAGCAGGACGATCGCGCTCGTGCGCGCCTCCACCGAAACCAGCGGCGCCCAGCCGAAGAGCGAGAGATAGGGCCCGCCGGCCCAGATCACCACGCAAAGCGCGACCACGCCGAAGACGGTGACCAGCCCGCGCAGCGACAGGAAGCCGAGCAGATAGGAACGGATCATGGCCGCACCGCCCCCGAGGCGATCGTGTTCTCGAGCGCCTGCATGCGCTCGACCACCGGCGCGACCTCGACCGCGAGGCGGTAGCGATGGAAGCTGTACATGGTCACCAGCAGGAATCCTGCGGCGGCGAAGACGATCCAGAGCGGGAAGAAGCTCCGCAGCGCCTTCTCGGCGCCGACGCCCTGCCAATGCGCCGAGAGCTCCGAGGTGGGCGGCGGCAGATTGCGGCCGACGAGTTGGCCGACCTCATCGCGCAAATCGGCGAGACGCTCGCGGCCATTGTCGAGCACGCGGTGCATGCCCTCGAAGCCGAGCAGCAGCACGAAGTCGATCAGCTTGAGCAAGGCGATGTTCTTGCGCGGATCGGCCTTCACCCGGTCGAGGATGGCGAAGACCTTCTCGCCGCCCCAGGTCTCATTGTGGAAGCGGTTGAGCAGCGAGCTGGTGCTCCAGTCGCTGGCGGCGCCCCAGGGCGTCGTCATCACCGTTTCGTCGATCACCGAACAGAGGATGTAGCGTGCAGCTTGAACGTCGCCGGCGGCTGCGCCGTTCCGGACCGCCGCCTCCTCGAATTTGTGGATCTGCTCGATCACCTCGCTGCGCAATTGCGCGACGTCGGCGAAGTCGACGGCATCGCGCAATTGCGCCACCAGCGCCAGCAGAGGGTTGGCAGCCGCGACCAGCGCGTCCGAGCCGTCGGCGATCTCGGCATTCGCCTGCAAGGAAGCTGGAGGGGCTTCGCGGGTCGCTGCGGAGGTGCCACGCCGCTGCTGCGGTCTCGCGGGTTCCGACCGTGGGATGAGCGAAGGCGCGGGCGCTGATGACGCGAAGCCGGTGGGTCGAGCTGCCGGCGGTGGAGCGAAGGTCGAAGCCGCGAGCGGCTGGCGCGGCGGCGCGAACGGCGTCGTCGGCGGGTCATGGATCGCCGCTCCGGCCGGCCGCGGCTGCGCCAGGCCGACCGGCCTGTGCCCGACGACGGTCGGCGGATCGAAGCTGTGATCGCTGCTCACGCGCGTTTCCCGCGAATGGCCCAGAATTCGAGATGCAGGTCGGGATAGTCACCGCTGACATGCAGGGCGAAGGCCGCCGAGCGCGTCAGGTTGCGCCAGAGCTCGACGCTCTGGTCGAGCTCGAAATAGACGCCGCCCTGCAGGAAGGGCAGCTCGCGCGGTGCCACCGGCAGCGCGGTCAGCGGAATGCCGGGCAGCTGCAGGTTGACGAGATCGCGGATCTGCTCGACCGAGCCGACCTTCATCGAGATCGGCAGCTGGCTGCGCAGCGTCTCGGTCGGCACGCTCGCCAGCGCGATCAGGACGAAGCGCGCATCCTGGAACAAAGTGCGGTCGCTGATCGTCGAGAGGCGGATGCCGTAACCGCGATCCTGCAGGGGCAGCGCGATCGCATTGCGCTCGATCACCACCGCCAGGAGCTGACGCAATTGGTCGAGCACAGCCGCGAAGGAGGCATCGAGATCGAGATGGTCGTAAGGAGGGAAATCGGCGCTGCGCCGGCGCGAGACCGAGAAGGTCGAGAGCTGGCCGGCGAGCGCCAATGCCGCGCGATAGACCTGCTCGGGATGCAGGCCCGGCGTCGTCGCGAAATGGTCGAAGACGGCTTCCTGGCCGTTGACGATCGAGAGTACGACGAGGTCGACGAGCCCGCCGCTCTCGGCCGCGGCGGGACCGGCGGCCGATTGCCCAGCCAGCGCCTCCGCTCGGCTGCGCAAGAGTGAGCGGATCTCGCTGACGAGGCGCACGAGGCGCTGCGACGCCTGGAAGTCGAGGCAGGGCGGGACGTAGTTCTCGTCGAGGAGCACGGCGCCGGTCGCATCGACCTCGCGGATCCGTGCAATCGGCAGCGTGACGAGATCGTCCTCGGCTTCCCCTTCGAGCAGAAGCCGCGCCGAGAGCCGCCCGACCCTGAGGCTGACCGCTGCCCGGTCCGGGGCGGTCACGTCGCGCACCGGCTGCTCGGCCGCCTCGTAGCGCCGGCTGCGGCCGCCATCGCCGATCTCTGCCCCGTCGAGCGGGCGCAGGGCGACGGCGAGCTTCACCAGCGTATTCTTGGTGTTCGGCGGGACTGCCCGTGCCTCGATCGCAATGCCGCCGGCGGTATCGATCACCGTCCCGTCCGGCATCACGGCGGCGACCGATTGGACGGCGATGCGCCCGAGCGGCAGCAATTCGGTCCCGAGCGTAAGCTTGCGCAGCCCCCAGGCGAAGGCGGCGAGCGCAGTGGTGCGCCCTTCGACCACATGCTCGATCCAGCGATCATATTGCTGGAAGTGCTGCGGGCGGATCAGCATGCCCTCGGACCAGAGCGGTTTGCTCACCAGCGTCATCGGGGGCGGCTCCGGAAGGGTTCTGCAGGTGGGGCGAAGGCCGGCATGGGCGACCTCAGATCAGGCCGAAATTGCGGGAGGCGCGCTGCAACTCGATCTTCACGGCCAGGGCGCGGACGGTGATCAGGAAGGCGTTGTCGCGGTCCGGCACGATGTCGACCAGCGAGCGCCATTGCGCGACCTCGATCTGGCGGAAGCCGGCGATCACGCCGATATGCTTGGCCTCGGCCGGCGAGTCGCGCTTGACGGAACTCTTCTCGCCCGGTTTCACCTCGAACTCGCGCTTGGCGACGAGGTCGGCGCCGAGCTTGGCCGTATCGCTGTCGAGCAGCTCGAAGAAGCTCGCCTGCTCGAAGGCGTTCTTGGTCTTGAGTTCGTAGACGCGCAGCACGATCGGCGACGGGTCGCCATTCTCGTTGGCATTGATCTCCTGGTCGGCCTCGATCCCGAATTCGAGCGAGGTCGTCTTGGCTGCCGGCGGCCCGGAGGAACAGGCAGCGATGAGCGGTGCACCGGCGCCGACCGCGAGGCCGGCGAGCAACGACCGGCGCGTCGGCAGCAGCACAGACCCGATGACCGGCTTCACGCCTTGGCTCCCGGCCGGGCAGACGCGCGTGCCAGCTCGTCGGAGACGAGCGTGCGGATCGTCCGGTCGAGATCGCCCGCGAGCTCGCCATGCAGCTCGGCATAACGCTCCCAGAGCCGGCTCCTGTCTGGCTTGCGGCCGAGGAGGCCCGGCTCGGCTTCGGATTCGAGCCGTGCCGGCGCCAGCCTGTCGAGCAGTTCGCGGATGCTGGTCTGCATCGCCGAGGCGAGCGCGACCTCATGCGCATGCATGTCGGCGAAACACTGTTTCACCGACATGTCGAGCGGCAGGAAACCGGGTGCGCCCTCGACCACGACCCGGCGCAGCGCCTCGTCGCCATGCGAGAAGAACTTGAAGGGGTTGTTTTCCTGCGGCGCGAGCCGCGTCTGGTCGAGGCGGAACTCGTCCTTCATCGACTTGCGTGCCGACAGCATCGAGACGAGCCCGCCCGCCGCCTGGCGCAGCGCGCCGCCGAGCTCCTCCAGCAAGCGCGCCCGCGCCTCGGGCGGGATGCGGGCCGGATCGAGCCCGAGCCCGGACCAGAAAGCGGCGGCATCGCCAGAGGTCGACGCAGATGAGCCTCCCGGCAGCGCGACGTCGGCCATCGGACGAGACGGGGCGCCCGGCTCCTGCGGCGTCAGGTCGATCGAGGCGGCCCGTGCCATGGCGCGCTGGCGCAACAAGGCGAGTGGATCGACCGCCGCGGCGGGTGCCTGCTGGGACATGACAGGCTCGACCGGAGACATTGGCATGACCGGGGCCGGCGGCGATGCGACCTGCATGGGCATCGCGGTTGCCGGAACGGCCTGCGGCCTTGCCGGGGCAAGGTCGCTGAAGTCGAAATCATCCGGGATCAAGCCAGGGACTTGTGTCGGCTGGCGTTGCGCCACAGCCGGTATCGATGCGGGCATGACAGGCGCAGGTGCTGGCAGCTCCAGGCCCATCGGAATGGCTGGCGCTGCGACGGGGATCGGCTGCAGCGCAGGTGCCGGTGGTATTGCGGCGACCGGCATGGGGACAGGCATCGGTGCAGGTGCCGATTCCTCGCGCAAGATCGCGACCGAGATGATGTAGTCGGCGAGGTAGATGGTGTCGCCATTGCTCAGCGGCGCACTCTGGTCGCGCCCGAGCGGCGCATCGACCGCGTTGAGATAGACGCCGTTGGTGCTGGTATCGGTGATCAGGAAGCCGCGGCCGTTATGCGAGATGCGGGCGTGCCGGGCCGAAAGCGTGTTGCGCTCATCAGGCAGAATCCAGTCGCAGCTGGCGCTGCGCCCGAGCGTGCCACCCGCTTCCCCGAAGATATGCGTAGACCGATCGCCGAGCGTGCTGCGTTGCAGCCCGAGCACGGTCAGCAGCAGTCTCATCTTACCCCCGGCCCCACATCAACGCATGCCCCGCCGACCGGTCGGGCCGGCTCTTGGCGCTGCTGGCGCAAGGTTGGGCGAGGCGAACAACAATCATGTGACGCAACTGGACCTCAGATGACGAATTCGACGGGGCTGCCCGGATCGACGTCGAGCCAACCCGACCAGCCGAGCCGTGTCTCGCCGAGGCGGAATGGGCGCGCCTCTCCGGGCGCCAGCACGAAGGCGATATCCCAGTCCAGCGGCTCGCGGATCGAGAGGCGGATCAATTCGGTCAGCGTGGCATGGTCCGGCCCACCCGGCAGCAGCCGGTCGCATTGTGCGGAGGTCAGCGGCCCGAGTCGCAGGCGGAACTTGCCCATGACGTCGCGCATGGCTTCGCCGGCGACCGTATCGACGCCGAGCTCGATGCCGGGCGCACCGAGGCGCCACTGCGCCTCCTCCGGGATGCGGATCTCGCGCGGCACGAACTCCTCGATCGCACTGGGCACGCCGAAATAATGGCTGACCACGCCGGCGACGACCGAGGCCGAGCGGCTGTGCAATGCCAGCACGCCGGCATAGGGCAGGAGCAGCGTGCGCGCCGGCCGGTCACCCTCCTGCGCGACGCCGAACATGCCGAAGAGCGCAGCGACGGCGCCAGAGATCGGATCGGTCGCGCCTGCCTCATAACGGTGCTGATGTCGGTAGTGCTTCCAGATACGGAAGAGCAGCCCGAGCAGGCGGTGGTTGAAGAAGTCGGAGAAGTCACGCAACGCCCCGCCATCCTCGGCGAAGACGATGCGCTCGGTGAAAGCCGGCGGCAGTGGCGAGGACGGGCCATGCAGGCCGAAGAGATTGGCGGTGACGACGATGGGCTCGCCGGCGCGGGCCGGCAATTCGATCGCGGCAACCTCCTCGGCCGGAAAGCCGAGCGTCGGATTGGCGCGGAAGCGCACTGCCTCACGCCGCGGCGAGCCGGACGAGCCGATGCCGCCCGGCTGCGGGAAAGCTTCTTCCAGCTGAAGGCAGAGAGCGTTGAACTGGACCGTGGCAGCGTCGAGCGCCGCGACGGCGCTCAGGTCGCGCTCGTCGTGCCGGCCCGCGGCGTCCATTTGTACTCGACCTTGCTCTCGGTGCCGTGGATGGCGAAACGGTGCAGGCTGTTGAGGCTGGCATAGACCGCAAAGAAGCGCTCCAGCACCGCCCCGAACAGGTAGAGCTCGGCCTCGCCGCCGATCTTGCTCTCGGCCACGGTCAACCTGATCGTGCGGACGCGGACCGGCTGACCGCGCAGCACGCCATCCTCGACGCCGCTCTCGAAGGCTTCCAACCCCTCCAGCAGCAGTTCCAGCCGGCGGCGCGCTTGCGCATCGTGCACGGCGCGGAAATCATAGCTCGCGACCAGCGTGCGCAGCGCCCCAACATCGACGAGCGAGCCGTAATTGCGCGAGAGATTCGAGATCAGGCGCCAGAGCAAGTTCTCGCCGATCGGCGGCGGGGTATGGGGCGTCACGCCCATCACATTGGCGAAGCTGACGGTCGCCGGCGTCTCCGAGGTCGGCTGGTCGATCGCGCCGACGGGCAGCCGCTCGGCCAAAGCGCCGTTCGAGCAGGTCAGCCCGATCGAGATCACCTCCGCCGGCGGGGCCGAGGCCCGCTCCAGGCGCGAGACGAAAGAGAGGTAGTGATCGACGCCGCGGCCGACCACGGCCGGGCGCAGCCGCTCGCGATAGAAGAGCTTGCTCTCAGCCTCGCCTGGCAGATCGTGGCGGAAGGCTTCGAAGGGCTCGTAGACGATGCGTTCGGCCCGGCCCTGCAGATAGCCGGTAACCTTGTCGATTGCGTAGATTTCCGCTCCCGCGCGCCCGCCAGCGACGACGCGGTACTCGCTGCGGGAGCGGTCGATGCGTAGCGGGTGCGCCTCGTGGGCGAAGAGGTTGACCACCGGCGTGCAATTCAGCCGGACATGGCCCTCCGCCACCCTGACCTGATCCGGGAAGGGCCGCGAGAACTCGAAGGCGAAGGTCGCAGCCTTGCCCGAGAGGCCCGCCAAGGCTTCGAGCCCGGTCACGTCGACGAACAGGAACTTGGCCGGGAAGGCGAGATATTCCTGCAAATGCCGGAAGCCGATGAAGGCGTTCGACGGATAGGGCAGGACGCCCTCCCCGTCCTCGAAGCCAACCGGGCGGATCGCACTCGCCGGCAGGGTGGCGCTCTCGCCGGAATCGCTGGTGACAGTGATCGACCGCAGATGGCGCGACAGCCAGAGCAGCAGCGTGCGCCCGACCTGCGGCTCGCGCTCGGTGTTGAAGAAAAGCCGCAGGCGCCCGCCTTGCAGGCCCTGCAGCGTGCCGCGCCCGGCCGCCTGCAGGGTCAGCGCGAGCCGCGCCGTGGTCGGCCGGTTCTCGCTCTCGGTCCGCATGATCGAAAACGGCAGCACCTCAACCGGATAGCAGGTGCGGAAGCGGCAGGAGACGCCGTCGACCGGTCGCGAGGCCAGCGCAATGCCCGCCGGAACCCGCGTGACGCCAGGTCCGCCGCCTGCCGCCGCCTCGAAGGCAACGACGCTCATCGGCGGGATCGGGCGTAGATAATGCGGCCAGACCAGCCGGATCAGCCCGTGCACGAGCTCCGGCATCTCGTCTTCGAGCTTCTGGCGCAGGCGCGCGACGGTGAAAGCGAAGCCTTCCAGCAAACGCTCGACATCGGGGTCGCTCGCCTCGCGCGACAGGAAGCCGGCGAGCTTCGGATTGGCCCGAGAGAACTCCTGGCCGAGCTCGCGCAGATAGGAGAGTTCGTCTTCGTAATGGGCGTTCAGCGACATCGCATCAATTCCGCAGCCGCATCTGCCGGTCATTGCCGAGCACGGTGTCGAAGCGCATCGCCTCGCCGTTCTCACCATCGATCAGCACGGCGCTCACCGAGAAGGCGAACTCACCAGGCGCCTCGTTCAGCATTGGCTTGACCAGCACTTCGCGCAGCCGTGGCTCGAAGGTCTCGAGCTGCGCCTTCACCGTCTGCGCGATCGCCGGGATGGTCTCGGACGCCTCGCGCGAGATGTCGTTGAGATCGGGCATGCCGAAATCCGGCCGCGTCTCGCAGCAGCCCTGGCGCGCGTTCAGGATGCGCCTGACATTCGCCAGCACGCTGTCGGACAGGCCGAGCTGCGGCGCCGCGTCGGGTGAGCCGACGCCGGGCTCGCGCGCGGTCTCCAATCGTTCGAACAGGCTCGCCACGGAATTCCCGTCAAATGTCGTCGCCCCGCCTCCGATGGGAGGCGGGGCAAAGCAGGACACATCACTGCTTGTCGAGTTTGCCCTTCAGCGAGAGCGTGAAGTCAGCGCCCATGTACTTGAAGTGCGGCACGACCGACATCGCTACGCGGTACCAGCCCGGCTCGCCCTCGACATCCTCGACCCGGATCTCGGCCTTGCGCAGCGGCCGGCGCGCCCGGACCTCCGGCGAAGGGTTGTCCTGGTCGGCGACATACTGGCTGATCCACTTGCCGAGCTCTTCCTGGAGCTCCTCGCGGCTCTTCCAGGAGCCGATGTTCTCGCGCTGCAGCACCTTGATGTAGTGCGCCAGGCGGTTGATCATGAACATATAAGGCAGCTGCGTGCCGAGCTTGTAGTTCAGCTCCGCCTGCTTGGCTTCCGGCGTATTGCCGAAATATTTCGGCTTCTGCACCGAGTTCGCCGAGAAGAAGGCGGCGTTGTCGCTGCCTTTGCGCATGGTCAGCGCGATGAAGCCCTGCTCGGCGAGCTCGTATTCACGCCGGTCGGTCACCAGCACCTCGGTCGGGACCTTGGACTGGAGCTGGCCCATCGACTCGAAATTATGGACCGGCAGGTTCTCGACCGCGCCGCCCGATTGCGGGCCGATGATGTTCGGGCACCAGCGATACTGCGCGAAGGACTCGGTCAGGCGCGTCGCGAAGGTGTAGGCCGCGTTGCCCCAGAGATAGTTGTCGGTCTCGCCGGCGCTCTTCTCCTCGTAGTTAAAGGCCTTCACCGGAACCGTGTCCGAACCATAGGGGATGCGCAGCAGGAAGCGCGGCACGGTCAGGCCGAGATAGCGGGCGTCTTCCGTCTCGCGGAAGGCGTTCCACTTGGCATAGCGCGGACCCTCGAAGATCGATTCGAGATCCTTGAGATTGGCGATCTCCTCGTATGTCTCGACGCCGAACATCTGCGGCCCAGCCGAGGCGATCATCGGCGCATGCGAGATCGCGCCGACGCCGGACATGAACTGCATCAGCTTCACGTCCTGCGGGCCGGCGGAGAACTCGTAATTGGAGATCACCGCGCCATACGGCTTGCCGCCGAACTGGCCGAACTCGGCCGAGTAGATGTGCTTGTAGAGGCCGGACTTGACGACCTCCGGGCTGTCCTCGAAATCGGCCAGGAGCTCGTCCTTCGAGCAGTTGAGCAGCTCGATGCGGATGTTCTGGCGGAAATCGGTGCGGTCGACGACGAATTTCAGCCCGCGCCAAGCCGATTCCAGCTTCTGGAACGACTCGTCATGGAGGATTTCGTCGAGCTGGGCGGAGAGCTTGCCGTCGATCGCGGCGATCATCTGGTCGATGACGGCGTTGTTGACCTTCTCGTCCTTGCGCGCCGGCAGCATTAGTTCGGAGATGAAGGCGGCGACGCCGCGGCGGGCGACGTCATAACCCTCGTCGTTCGGCTGGAGCTTGGTCTCGCCGAGGATCTGGTCGAGCAGCGACAATTCGGTCGTGACGACCGAAGCATCCTGGGCGAGCTCGAGTTGCTGATTGCTCATGGTTGCGGGTCCTGTCGTGCTGACGTGATCAGAGGGTCTTGCCGTCGCCAGAGCCGGTCAGCTCGCGCAGCAGCTTCTCGCGGGCCGCATCGTCCTCGAGCACGCTCTGAATCGCCTTGCGAAAGGCCGGGACGTTGCCAAGCGGGCCCTTCATCGCGACCAGCGCCTCGCGCAGCTCCATCAGCTTGCGCAGCTCCGGTACCTGGCGCGCCACCGCATCCGGCTCGAAATCCTTCAGCTTGTTGAAGGAGAGCGAGGCGCGGACATCGGGCGCATCGGCGGCTTCGTCGAGCTTGTTGGCGACGGCGACGTCGAGCTTGAGCTCGTGGCCCTTCAGCACGTCGTCGAAATTGTCCTTGTTGATGTCAGCGAGCGAACGTTCCTCGACCGGGCGGTCGTCGGCGCGGCCGGTGAAGTCGCCGACCATCAGCAGCTTCAGCGGCAGCTCGACCTCTTCCTTCACATTGCCGGTCGCGGGCTTGAACTTGATGTTGACGCGCTCCTTCGGAGCGACTGAGACTTCCTTCGACATGACGTGCTCCCCAGCGTGGTGAAACTTGGTCTTCAGATGGAGCCGGTCACCGGAACAGGCGCGCGGCGGTTGCAAGGTCGAGCCGGACGAGGCGCTGGCGCGTCTCGTCGAGGCCGATGCGGCGCCGGTCCTCGGCGACGAGGCGGGCGGCATCGGCATGGGTGAGCGCCCGGAAGCGCAGCTCCGCCACCTGGGCGGCGAGCTGCGGCTCCCAGTTCTCGAGGTCATAGGTCTTGAGCAGGTTCTCGAGATGGTCGAGCAGCGGCAGCGCCGCGGCGATCAGGCCGACATCGAGGCAGAAGCGCGCCTGGGCGATCTGGCGCAGCACCCGGTTGCGTCCGCCGATCTCACCGCGGGTCAGGGCCGCCAGCAGATCGACCGCTTCAGGCGCCTTGCCGGCGGCGACCAGCGCCCTGGCCTCGCCGAGTGCCCTGTCGAGTCCGTCGGCATCACCTGAAGCAGCGCCGCCTCCGCCGCCATTCACCTCGATCCAGTCGCGGGTCGCGGGATCGACGAAAGGCTTGCCGTCGCCGAAGCCGAAATTCATCAGCTCGGGAAAACGGCGGAACAGCATGTTCATCGCCCCGCCGACCGCCGCAGCCGCATCGGCATGGTCAGCGCCCATGGCCTTCAGGATCTCGGCGCTGAGGCGGTGCCCCTCGAACCAGAACGGCGCGGTCCAGACCAGCTCGTTCAGTGCACGGAGCGCCTCCTGGTTCTGGCCCGCCTGGCGCTGAGCCTGGATGGCGGCAGCCTCCTCGACAGGCGGCATCGCGCCGGTGCGGCCGCCCTCGTTCGGCGGCAATTGCCGGATGCGCCACCAGGAGGCGACGCGCGACAATAGGTAAGCACGCGCATCCGCGGTGCTGCGGCCGATCAGCCCGGCCGAGAGGGTGCGCAGCGTCTCGGGCAGGGTCTCGATTGTCGAGAGGTCGAGCGCCGCCGAAACAACCGGCGCCTGCGCTGCGGCCGGCGCCTGCGCGGGTGGTGCCGGCGTTGCGGCCGGAGTCGGCACGGGCGCCTCGGCTGCGCGTGCGGCGGCTTGCACCTCCTGCTGGGCCCTGGCGGCGGCTTCCGCCTCGGCGTCCTTGCGCTTCTGCTCCGCTTCGGCGAGGGCACGGCGGGCGGCGTCGCGATGCGGCCGGAGCGCGCGCACGAGATCGCCGAGCGCGACCTGCTCCTTGCGGAGCTTCTCACCGGCGAGCGTGTCGATCTCGGTCAATGCGTCATAGGCGTAGAGCACCGCTGGCCAGTCGCTCTCTCCGGTTTCGCCTTCGCAGAGCGGAGCGGTGCGGCCAACCAGCCATTCCAGCGCGCCGACGCGGGCGCGCTCGCGGGCGGCCGGCGGCTGCATGCCGTCCCAATGATCGGCGATCATCCCGCGCAGGATGCCGAGTCCGACGGCAAGGCCGTGATAGCGCTCTTCGCGGCAGAGTGCGTGCGCCAGCCAGGCGCCGACCAGAAGGTCCTTGCCGCGCGTCTCCAGCACGGCGGTCGACAGCCGCGCGACCTCGCGCCAGTTCACCGCAAGCGGGCCGTCGGTCTCGAGCTTGCGGACCTCGTTCTCCAACTCCTCGAATTCGGACGAGCTGCGCGGCTCCGAGCCGGCAGGCACTGCCTCGGACACGGGCAATGCACCGCTCGCGATCCGCGGATCGAAAAAGGTGGAACTGGACTCTGACATCGACGCTCGCAGCGGCGACCATTGTGTATTTGGCCCCGCTGACGTTGATGACGCCCGTTATTGAAACTTCGATGACCTTGTTGTGACCGCGCGACTATCGTTATCGAAACCGCTTGAGGGCCACCCTCACTTATCAGAACGTAATGAATACACAGCCGGCTTATTGTTAGACGGCTTTCATTGCCCAACCACCGATATCCTCAGCGCGTTTGATCGTCTCGAGTTCGATCTGCTCCGGCGGGCCTTTGTAGCGGACGACCAGATAGGTGATGTCGTCATGCTGCGGGGCGTCGCCAACGAAACGGCTGACGGCGTCGGTGACGTTCGACACCACGATGTCGAGCGATTGGCGATGGCTCTCGCTCAGCGAGGCGACGAGGCGATCGACGGTGAACTCGCGGCCCTGAGTGTCCATCGCCTCGGAGATGCCGTCGGTATAGAGAAAGAGCGTGTCGCCCTTCTCGAACGTCAGGCTGCCCTGCTCATAGGAGAGGCCGGGCATGATGCCCATCGCGATACCGCCAGTGACGGGCAGCTCAGTGACCTCGCCGCTCTCGCGCACGATGATCGGCGGATTGTGCCCGCCATTGGCGTAGCTCAGTTCGCCCGTCCGCAGGTTGAGGATGCCGTAGAAGACCGTGACGAACATATCGAGCGGATTCTGCTCACAGAGGATCGAATTGGTCTCGGCGAGGCATTCCCCTGCCGAACGACGCTCGCGCGCGCTGGACTGCAACACTGTGCGCGAGATCGCCATGAAGAAGGCCGCGGGGACGCCCTTGCCGGAAACGTCCGCGATGACGAGGCCGATCTCGTCCTCACCGATCACGAAGAAGTCGTAGAAGTCGCCGCCCAGCTCACGCGCCGGCCGCATGATCGCGCGGCCGGAATAGCTCGGATGCTTCGGCATGCGCTGCGGCAGCATCGCGCCCTGCAGCGAGCGGGCGATGTCGAGCTCGGTCTCCATCCGCTTGTGCTGTTTTTCGAGCAGTTCGTTCTTGGTTTCGAGATCGCGCGTGCGCTCGTGCACGAGCCCCTCGAGCTCCTCCTCGCGCCGTTGCACGTCGACAGCCATCTTCTGGAAGACGCGCGCCAGCGAGCCCAACTCATTGCGCTGGCCGGCGACGGCTTCGATCGAGCTCGGCTCGAATTTGCGGCGCTCGACGTCGCGCGCCGCGAAGGTCAGCGCCGCGATCGGCGTCGCGATCTGACGCGCCACCAGGAAGGCGATGACGATCAGGAACGGGACCGCCGCCGCCACCGCGATGGCGACCAGCGTCGTCGTCCGCTGCGTCTCTTCCAGCGCATTCAGTTCCTGATCGGCGAGCCGGTCCAGAAAGGCGGTCAGCGTCGACAGAGATTCGCGCATTGCCGCTTCGTTGCGGCCGTCATCCTCGTAGAGCCGCGCCGCCTTCTGCGCGTCGCCGGCCTTCCAGGATTCGAAGATCTCCGTCGCGACGCGGCGCGACTGGTCGAGCGCGGCGATGAAAGCGGTGACCGCTTCGCGAACCCCTTCATTGGTGATCGAGCGGAACACGTCGATGCTGGTGTCGGCGAGCCTCTGATCGATGACGTTGAAGGCGGCATCGGCCCTGGCGATCTCGTCCTTGCTGGTGCCTGCGTTGACGCCGCGCACGAAGGTCCGGCTCTGCTCGAACAGCACGACCAGCGTCGAGACGTTCTTGTTGACGAGCAGCGCGTTGTTGAAGATCGAATGACTGGCGCTCGACATGGCAGCCACACCGTAGACCGCCGCGGCGGCGACGATCGCAGCGATCAGGATGCCGAGCGCGGCGAGCCCGTAAAGTTTGCGTTTGACTGTCATTTTCAACGCTCGGGCCTCACGCCGCTGACCCAACGCCAAGAGGCGGCGCATCGCCGCCCCTCGGCACCCGGTCCTGAGGAACGCATCGGAGCATGCGCATGTGACAGTTGCGCCGGCCGAACTACTCGACCTCGATCGTCATCCGCATCGAAGGATGGATGGCGCAGCGAACGTCCACCTTGCCGACTTTTGGAAAGGCGACCCTGGTACTTGCGCCCGGGCGCTGCGCCTTGAGATCGAAGCTGGTCGTGGCACTCTCGGAGAAGACGTTGTGCGTGCCGGTGTCGTCGTTGACGAAGACGACCTCGTCGCCGGCCTTGATCGTCAGCGTGCGCGGATTGAACTGCTGGCCCTTCTGGGCAACCCGGAACTCAGTCGCCACGGCAAGCGAGGGCCCCGCGCTGACGTAAGTCAGCGCGAGGAGAATGACTGGAACGCGCTTCATTGGGCAGTGGCCTCCGGATCGACTTGGGTCTGGGTGGATGTCGCGGGTCCCGAGAGCGAGCGCATGAAGGCGACGAGATCGCTCTTCTCCTGTGCGCCAAGCCCGAGCGGGAACATGTCGGGCGACAGGCTGGGCCGACGCAAGCCGCCACGATCGTAGTGCTCGACGACCGCCTCCAGCGTGCCCACCGAGCCATCGTGCATGTAGGGTGCACGCTCGGCGACGCCGCGCAGGGTCGGCGTCTTGAAGGCAAAGGCGAGGCTTTCGATCTGCGGTTTGATCCGGCCGCGACCGCGATCGCCGGTGTCTTTCAGGCCGATGTCGCGAAAACCCTCGTCGGTGAAGCGCCAGCTCGAATGGCAGGCGACGCAATTGGCCTTGCCGTTGAAGAGCTTGAAGCCGCGCAATTCCGCCGGGGTCAGCGCCCGCTCGTCGCCTTTGACCCAGCGGTCGAAGCGGGTCGGCGGCGAGCGCAGGGTGCTCATATAGCCTGCCAGCGCGTCGGAGACCGTCTCGGGCGTCGGGCCGACATTGGGGTAGACGCGCTGGAAATCGGCTGAGAACTCCGGCGAGAAGGCGAGACGCTGCACCATCGCATCGAGCGAGAGGCCCATGATATCGGGCGAGGCGATCGGCCCGCTGACCATGCCGGCGAGCGAATCCTGCCGGCCGTCCCAGAGGAAGGCGCTGGCCCAGGCCATGTCGTAGAGCGTCTGCGAACGCCGGGTCATCGGCCGGCCATTATCGGCGATCGGCTTCGCCTTGCGGTCGGCCCAGGCGGCGTTCGGCAGATGGCAGCTGACGCAGGCGATGCGGCGATTGCCCGACAATTCGGTGCTGTTGAAGAGTTTTTGGCCGAGTGCGACCACCGGTGCCGATGCGCGCGCGCCATCGGGCAACTCGGCCGGCCGGCGATATTTGGCGCGCAGGCCGGCAATGTCGAGCGAGCGCGCGGCAGCCCTTGCCTTCTGCTCAGCCTGTTCGGTCGTAAGAGAAGTGTTGTCGCTGTCGAGGCTGGCCGGGCTCTCGATCAGCGGCTCGATGGTCGAGCAACCAGCGAGCAGGATCATCGCGACACCGGCCAGCAGCCGCCAGCCGTGCAGGCGCGGGGACGCCACCGCCATGCCGGCGGCCGGTTGTGCCATCGATCTTTCGCTATGCCAGGCTGCCATAGGCCAGACCGTGCGCGCCATAATACATCAGGAAGAAGAGCAAGAGGACGCCGACATAGGTCGCGGCCTGCTCCAGCCCGCCGATCCGGTAGGAGCGGATGCCACTCTGCATCACGTGGTTGATCGTCGTGTTTCCCTCGATCACGGCGACGCCGAGCGCGGCGATGATCATCAGATGGCCGACAGCATCGACCTTGCCGAAGTCGATGACGGCAGCGAGGAAGATGCCGAGGAGCATTGCGGCGACCAGGCGCTGACTGAGCATGCCGAACAAGAGCAGGAAGGCGGCGACAAACTCTACGAAGCCCGCCAGCATGACATAGATGTGATGGTTGATGCCGAGCGTGATGCGCTCGTGCTGGGCAAGCAGCGGCAGCGTCCATGACGCATAAGCCCATTTCTCCACCGAGGCCCATAGCAGCGTCTGTGCCATGGCGGTGTAGAGGATCGACAGGGCATAAGGCTGAAGCGCCGCCAGCCGCAGCGAGTGGATGATCAGATAGGCCGCGATGCCGAGGAAGAGCGGATAATCCATCAGGTGAAAGCCGCCGTACTGGGCGACCGCGACGCCGTAGAGCACGACGATGCCGAAGCCGGCGATGAAGGTCGTGCGCCACCAGATCGTGCAGAGGGCCAGGAAGAGCTGGAACCAGGAGAGGGCCTGACTATCGGTCTTCAGCTCGGGCGTGAGCAGGATGCCGCCGAGCAGCCAGAGGCAGAGCAGGAAGGCGCCGAGGCTGACCCGCATGATCCCGGGCGCGATGGCCTTCAAAGGTTCGAACAGGGCGTCTACGGCCTCTTCGACGCCGCCGGCGCTCATCGCGCGATCAGCGACGAAGACGATCGCGATCAGGAGGATCGACAGGGACAGCGCGATCACGAAAGGCCCGGAGAAGACCTCCCAGAGCGCAGCAGGTGGAACTGCGACGTTATAGGGCGCGAACCATTTGACATGAGCCTGCGCACTCCCCGCCGACGCGCAGAGGGTGGACGACGCAAAAAGAGGCGCAAGCCGAACCGTACGTCGCCGGAACCAGGCGCCTACCGCTGGAGGAAAGGATCGCGTCAAAGGCCGGCCTTCGCGGAAGCCTGCGTTTCGGCCGGCGTGCACACCGCCTGGAAGGTCCAGTCGGCGCCGGCACGGCGCCTGAGTTCGTCGTCCGGCCACCAGGACATGACGTAAGCCAGCACCGAGACGATCTCCTGGTCCGATAGGACACCGCGAAAGGCCGGCATGGTCACACGGCCGTCCGTCGTGCGAGCGCCGGCGGCGACCCGGAAAAACAGGTCCGCATCGCTGTGGTTCGTCGTATGACCGCTCTCGTTCAGCGCCGGCGCTGCTTGCGGATCGGTGCGCCATCCGGCCGCGCCACTGAGAAAAGCGCCGTGGCAGCTTGCACAATTGGTGCGGTAGAGCGCGAAGCCGACCTCGCGTTCGGCATGGCTGGTGGGTTGGGCGATCCGGAATTCTTCGGGGCGAAGCGCTTGCCGGAACAGGAGCGAACCCGCCGCGAACAAGCAGACAATCCCAGTAAGCAGGAGAATCGCCGGCAGACGCGATGAGCCGGCTGCAGCTCCATTTGGAGACGGTTCCGCCGCCGGAGAAGCGTCGGCCTCTCCGTTCCAGCGCACAGGCATCTCGTCGCCCAGGACCTTCGTCACGGACGGTCTCTCGTCAGCGGCCAGGAAGTCACGCCGGCACGTCTAGAGCGGGAATCTGACAGTATTGTTTCAGTATGTCGGCTAATTACTTAGCTATACACTTTTCCAAGTATACCTTGATCTCATGCCGCTGGGTCCCCTCAATAAGCGGGCCGTCATCCTCCTGTCGTCACCGCCATCGTGTTCTGTCGCGTCGGCTTGGGGGGAGCAATGGCAGCGAGTACGCAGGTCAGATCGAAATTCGCCCAGATCGGCCTCTACAGCGCCGCGATCTTAGCCGTGCTCGTGGCGCTCGCCTTGCTGATTCCGCTCCTGTTGCCGGCGCCCAAGCCTGCTCAGCCGGTCGCAGCACAGCCCACCCCGGCGCCCGCGCCACGCCCCAGCCAGCTCGAACGGGTCCGGGCGGCGCTGGCGGAAGAGATCAAGGCCGGTTCGATCACGGTCGACCCGTTCGGCGGCTGGGTCGCGGTCCGGGTCGGCAACCTCATCACCTTCGCCTCGGGCCAGGCCACCGCCCTGCCTGGCTTCGTGCCCGTCGCACGCCGTATCGCCGGCGTGGTCGACGGCGAAAAGGGACCGGTGCGCATCGTCGGCCATACCGACGACCAGGCTGTCACGGCAGGAGGTCCCTTCCGCGACAACCAGGCGCTTTCGGTCGCACGCGCTGAGGCCGTTGCAGCACTGATCCGGCCGGCGCTACGCGAAAGCGGGCGCCTGTCGGTCGACGGGCGCGGCTCGTCCGAGGCGATCGCCGCCAACACCAGCATCGAGGGGCGCGCCCGCAACCGGCGCGTCGAGATCCTGATCACCCGCGAACCCTGAGCAGCGTCGTCAGCCTGTCGTCTACCCGCCCTAGCGTCACCTGCGAGCCAGCAAGACAGCTTCATGCCGACGATCATCAAACCACGAAAGCTCGGCATCCTGACCAAGGTCGAGCGCCGCGGCAGTTCGGCGACACTCGTCGTCTCGGCGCTGGGGCTGTTCTCGCTGCTTGAGCCCAACGATTTCGAACCCGACACCGCGCTCTGGCCGATGGCGATCGGGGAGATGCCGGCGGGCACGATCTTCGACGCTGCGATGCCCAAACCGTGCGGCGAGGTCCTCGTCGCCGGCTTTGCCCGCGCTGCGGGAGCAGAACCGGTCCCAGCGCTTGCGCTCGACATTGCGCTCGGCTCGATCCACAAGCGCCTTGCCGTGTTCGGCGACCGCGTCTGGCGCCAGACTGCGGGCGGGCCGGTCTTCGAGCCGCCCCGGCCCTTCACCGAGATACCGCTCGTCCCGGAGCGCTGCTTCGGCGGCCAGAACCATCCGGTCAATCCGCTCGGGCGCGGCACGGAAGCCGCCCGCCGCGTCGATCTCGGCGAGATCGTCCTGCTGCCGAACATCGAGCGCGCCGAGCGGCTGATCCGCAGCGCCGAGGATACACCCGAGCCGGTTCGATTGGGGCCGATCGATCCGGCGCATCCCTCCCGGCGGGCGATGGCCGGAACCTATGACGATCACTGGCTGAAGCATGGCTTCCCGGGGCTCGCCCCCGATGCCGATCCGCGCCTGTTCTGCGTCGCCACGCCGGACCAGCGCATCGAAGGCTATTTCTCCGGGCAGGAGCCTTACCGGCTCGCAGGCTTTTCGGCGGAGCACCCAGTGATCGAGGGCATGCTCCCGGGCATGCGGGTGCGCATCTTCATCGCGCGTGCCGGCGGTCTCTTCGAGCTGCCGAACGTCCTCGATACCGCCTGGCTCTTTCCCAGTGCGCATAAGGGCGTGCTGATCTATCGCGGCGCGTGCCCCGTCTCCGACATCGACGGCGACGACGTGACCCATGTCATGCTCGCCTATGAGCGCCTCGCCGACGAGCCGCGCCCCGTCGAGCACTATGCCGAAGCCTTCCGGCTGCGCAGCGATCCGGTCGAGAAGCTGAAATACGTGCTCGCCGACGGAGCGCTCTCGCCCCTGCCGGATCCATCCGCACTCGAGCGGCGCCGGCTGGCTCGCATGGCCCATCATGAAAGCCAGCGCGAGCGGACCGAGAGGGCGCAGCGGCTCGTCCTGCGCGACGCGCTCGACCGGGCCGGCCTGCCCGCCGCCTTCATGCCGAACCTGCCGCCGGCCGAGCCGCCTCCCGCCTGGATGCCCTCGCCGGAGGAGATCGCCAGCGACGAGATCGATTTCGCCGCACTTTTCGAAGGCACGCAACAACTCCAGGCGCAGATGGACGAACATGGCCGCGAGCTGGAGGCAAAAGCCTATGCCATGGCGAACCGTGGCGAACGCTTCCGCCAGACCGGAGAGCTCGACGAGCTCGACGCCCTGCTCGCTGAGCTCGACCTGCCGGAACAGCCCGATCTTTCCGCGACCGCGCTCCCGCCGGATTTCAAGCTGCCGCCCAGCACGGTCAACCCGGAGGCCGCGTTGCGCGAGGCACTGCAGCGCTTCCACAGCGGGCCGGGCGCGGCGTTGCTCGCTCCTGCCCGCGACGGCCTTGCCGGGGCGCAAGCGGCCCAGCGCGACGATCTTCTCCTGCAAGCGACGACAGGCGACACTGGGACGCGGCAAGCGATCCAGTTACCTGCTGAAGCCGAAGCCGCCAGCGACAAGCTGAGACGCGCCTTCCCCGATCTGGCACCACCGGGGCAATCGCTCGACGATCTGCTCGGCACGCTGCTGGCGGGCGACACCCTGCCAGCCTCCGCGGAACCCGCCGACCCGAAGGCGCAGCTCGCGCGGGCGAGCGCGCAGCTCGACCAGCTCGAACCGCAGCTTGGCGAGGCCATGGCGACGATGCGCCGGATTGCCCCGCAACCGATTCACCCGATCACGCCATTGCCGCCGGAAGCGGCGCTGCGTTTCGGCCAGGCAATCGCGGCGGCAAAGACGGCGGGCCTCGCCGGCCGCGACATGGCCGGCGCCGACCTTTCCGGCCAGGATTTCAGCGGCCTCGACCTGAGCGGCGCCTTCTTCGAGCAGTGCGACCTGCGCGGTGCGCGCTTCCTCGGTGCCAATTGCACCGGTGCGGTCTTCGCCGGCGCCGATCTGCGCAGCACCGATTTCTCGCAGGCCAATCTGCTGGAGGCCAATTTCGGGACGGCCGACGCCCGTGGCGCCCGCTTCGCTGGAGCGGACTTACGCCGGGCGCAGTGGCTGAAGAGCCAGGTCGCGCAATGCGACTTCGCCAGCGCGCAGCTGGAACAGGCCAACTTCATCGAGACCGATCTGTCGGATGTCTCCTTCGCCGGTGCGAGGCTCGACCGGATCACGATTCTGCGCTCGGGCATGTCGCGGGCGACTTTGGCCGGCGCGGTCATGGAAAGCTGCGCGCTGGTCGAGGTCAAAGCGGAGCAGCTCGACGCCCGCGGGCTCAAGGCCTTCAAGCTCTCGGTAGTGAAGCTGGAGGCGCCGGGCGCCGATTTCTCCGGGGCGCATCTCCAGCAAAGCGGCTTCCATGCCGGCTGCGATCTCACCGGTGCACGCTTCGACGGCGCCGTCGGCATGAACGGCTCCTTCCGCGGCGCCCGGCTGATCCGCGCCAGCTTCGCGCGGGCGAGCTTCAACCGGGTCGACTTCGGCGAGGCCGACCTCAGCGAGGCCGATCTCGCCCTCGCCTCGCTGAAGCAGGCCTCGCTCGGCAAGGCTACCCTGCTGCGGGCCGATCTCTTCGGCGCCAATCTGTTCAACGCCCAGGCGCGCCGTGCCCATCTCGACGGGGCCCGGCTGCTTCGTGCCAATCTCTATGGCTGCGATCTCTCGGACGCCTCGCTGGTCGGCACCGATCTGACCCAGGCCCTGCTCGACAAGACGATATTCGGGATGCCCAGCGATGCGCCGTGAGGACCTGCTGGAACGCGTCGAGCTCGGCCTGCCGGTCGAGGGGGCCTCGTTCGCCGAGGCTGATTTCAGCGGTGCGTTGCTGGACGGCGCCATCCTGATCGGCTGCGACTTCTCCGATGCCCGCTTTCGCGAGGCACAGCTGAAGCAATGCCAGTTCGTCCAGTGCCGTTTCGAGCGGGCGGATTTCGGCGGCGCGGAATTCGACACGGTGCAATGGCCTCGCACCGGGTTGACCGCCTCATCCTTCGCCCGCGCGACGCTGCTCCATTGCCAGTTCGCCGAAGCCGACGCGACCGAAGTCGATTTCACCGGCGCGAAACTCGCCAGCACGAGCTTCGCCCGGGTCGACCTGTCCCGTTCCTGCCTCGCCGGGGTCGAGCTGACGACGGTCGCGCTGATCGAATGCGTCCTCGCAAGCGTCGATCTATCGGATGCGACGATCCGCGGCCTGACGCTGGTCAAGGGCGATCTGCGAACCGCGATCCTCGATGGCGCCGACATCGATACGATGTTCGCCATGGAGGCGGATCTATCGCAGCGTGACCTGCGCAAGGTCCGGCTGTCGCGCATCAATCTGATGAAGGCGCGGCTTGCCGGCTGCAATCTTCAAGGCGTCGATCTCTCGCAAAGCCTTTTCCTCGAGGCCGATCTCTCGCACGCCGATCTGTCGGGAGCGAAACTGCCGATGGCGCTGATGATCGGTGCCGATCTCACCGCGGCGAAACTGGTTGGAGCCGATCTCCCCAGCGCCAACTTCAGCGAGGCGAAGCTCGCCGGCGCCGACCTCTCCGACGCGCGGCTGAGCAACGCTCTCTTCGAACGCGCCGACTGCGCCGCGGCCCGCTTCGAACGCGCTTTGCTCGACCATGCGCAATTTCCTTATGCCCGGCTCGACGGCGCCTCCTTCATCGCGGCGCGCTTCCATCGCACCAGTCTTCATGCCGTCTCGGCCGAAGGCACGCTGTTCCAGCATGCGACGGGCTCGACCCTTCCGACCCACCCACAGCGCGCCGCGGCCGATCTCTACGATCCGGCGCGCGTCGCGGCCCTGGCCTGAGGAGGCACGCGATGGTCTTCGTCAACTCCTCGGGACCGATCCCGGCCGTCGACTTCGCCTTCCCCGACGTCTGCCTGACGCCGGCCGTCGTGCCGATCCCCGTGCCTTATCCAAACCTCGCGCTCGCACCGACGGCGATCCCGACGCAGCTCACCACCTTCCTGACCTGCATGCCGGCCCACAACCTCCTGACCACCAAGCCGATGAGCCTCGGCGACCAGCCCGGCGTCCTGCTCGGCGTGGCCTCGGGCTTCGTCATGGGGCCGGTGAAGCACGCGATGGGCTCGGTCACGATGTTCCTCGGCGGCCCTCCGGCCACGAAGATGCTCAACCCGACCATGCAGAACGGCATGAGCCCGAACATCGTCGGCATCACGCTCGCCCCCAGTCAGGTCACCACGATCTGCCTGTCCTGAGACAACGGCCGCATTTCTGATCCCACGGGAGAGCACCGATGATGCCCGCCGCTACCGCCCTGATCCCGCCCACCGGCCCCGTGCCGGCGCTGCGCCCCGCGATGGTGGTCGCCCGCACCGGCGACCGGCTGCTGCTCCGGAGCGAGGCCGGCGAGGTCGCGGCTTGCGTCGCCCTCTCCTGCCCGCTCGCGCCGCATGTGGGCGACCAGGTTCTCGCCTGGACCGGTGGCGAAGAATGGCACATCCTCGCCGTGCTGGCGCGCGCAGCACAATCGGCCGCGCAGGTCGAGCCGGAAGTTATGGACAGCGCGATCTGCGGCGAGGCGAAGCCGTTGCCGCTGGTGCCGCACTACGAGGACGCTTCGGTCACCGAAGGCGAGGCCGCAGCCGGCCGGCCTTATACCCGCATCGACGTGCCGTTGAAGCCTGATGAATTCGGCAGTGGCACGTATCTGCGGCTCGGCGCCTATGTCGAGGGCGAGGAGGGCTCGATGATGCCCGACCTCGCGCTGTCGAAGAGCACCGCCTCGAACACGACCAAGACCGAACCGAGCCCGGACCTGTCGCTGGCCGCGCTGCTCAGCGGCAAGAACCCCTTCGTCACCATGGCCGAGACGGCCAACGAGGCCAAGGCGAGCGACGCGACCAACGCCGATGGCAGCTTCAAGCAGGGCTATTTGAAGCGCGGCGACAAGTTCGTGAAGAACAAGGCCGGCCAGATGGAGCTGCTGACCATCTCGACCAAGGCCAAGACGACCACCTCCTCCGGCGACGGCTTCCTCGGCAAGACCGATTCAGACGTCAACCTCTCCGTCGGCGGCGGCATGCTGGTCGACATCGTCAAGGGCCAGACCACCAACGTCTCGGACGGCGACATCAAGTTCACGGCGCCGGCCGGCGTCTTCGCCGTCAACGCGCTCTCCGGCGTCTCGATCACCGCCGGCACGCCCGACGCGCCGGCCAACATCTCCCTGCTCGCCTATGGCTATGTGAAGAACGAAGCCAAGGGGCCTCTGTCGGAGTGGCTCTACTCGACCTCCGAGAAGAAAACCTACGGCACCGCCAAGGAATGGTTCTACGGCGAGAAGTACACGGAGTTCCACGGCTACGAGGAGAAGAAGTTCTTCGGCGTGTCGACTAGCTATTTCCTCGGCGACCAGATCTCGACCAACCTCGCCGCGCGCATCAACATGACGCTGGCGGCGACGCTGACGCTCGCCATGGGCGTGGAGTTCCGCCTCAATGCCGCGATCGATCTCAAAATCAATCTCGCCATCGACATGAACATCATCATAGGCATCGCCTTCAAGGCCGTCGTCGGCTTCGATACGAAGGCGGTGCTCGGCTCGGACTTCAAATACGTCAACGGCCTGGATTTCAAATGGGTCGGCATCGACGGCAAGAAATTCGGCCTGGAAGTGAAGAACGCCGACATGAGCGCCTATCTCAAGGCGGTCACGTTGGGGAAAAGCACGGTCGAGATCGGCGGCAAGGATGTCGATGTCAAAACCGGCTTCCTCTTCAGATCATGAGCCAATCCTTGCACAGCCCCTTTGCCATAGCTGAAGCCTCGGCGGACGCGAATTCCGCGCCTTTCCGTGAGACGGATCGGCTGAATTCCGCGCGCGTGCTCGCGGTCACCGGGGAGCGTTTCCTGGTGCAGGACGAGGCGGGGACGCGCGAGGCCTCGCGTGCCGTCTCCTGCCTGATCCAGCCGCAGGCCGAGGATGAGGTGCTGGTCGCCACAGCCGCCCGGCGCATCTTCATTGTGGCGGTCCTGACCCGCGCCGGCCTCGGCGACGCGGCACTTACCTTGCCCGACCGGGCGGCGAGCCTTTCCATCGAGGCACCGAGCATCACTCTCAACGCCGCGGCCCGGCTCGGGCTCGAAGCGCCGGAAGTTGCCGTGACCAGCCGGCGCTTCCATCTGGTCACCGACGTGCTGACGCAAATCTCGCGGCTGGCGTCCGTGGTCGGCGACGCCCTGACGACCGTCGTCGGGCGCCAGTCGACCGTGGCGCAGCGCATCGAGGTGACCTCGCAGGAACGAAACACCGCGATCGCCGGCATCGACAGCGAGCGCATCGGCACGCATCTCTCGCAGACCGAGCTCACCACGGTCAGCGCCACCGTCGAGACGCACCTGGCCCGCGACGATATCCGCCTCGACGCCAAGCGCGTGACGATCGGATGAGCGCGGTCGCAGCAACCACCAGCCACGCCACCAGAGTGCGCGCTGGATTGAAGCGCTTGTCCGAAGGCCGCACCGACGAGGCCGAGGCGATCCTGCGCGAGGCGCTGGCGGCCCGGCCGGACGATCCCTGGGTGCTGAACGGACTCGGCGGCATAGCACTGCTGAAGCGCGATACGGCAATGGCGGAAAAGCTGATCGGCGCCGCCGCAGAGCTTCTGCCGGGCGAACCCGAAATCCTCGCCAATCTCGCCGCCCTGCACACCGAATGCGGGCGCCTCGACGACGCCGAACTCTGTCTCGACGAAGCGGCCCGCCTCGCCCCTCGCCATGCAGGCATCCGGGAACGCCGCGCCGAGCTTCTCCTGGCACAGCGGCGCCCCGAGGATGCCGCCGCCGAGGCCCAGCATGCGCTGGAATGCGATCCTGGGCGGCCACGTGCCTGGCTTCTGCGCGGCCTTTGCGCACTTGCCGCCTCGGATCGGCCGCTCGCCATCGCCTGCTTCGAGGAGGCCGTCGCCCTCGATGAAGCCTGCATCGAAGCCTGGCACAACCTCGCGGAAGCCCATGCCTCGCTCGGCGACGAGGCAGTCGCGATCGACTGCGCCGAGCGGGCCTATCTCTGCGCTCCGTCAAACCCGACGCATGTCGTCAGCCTGGCGCGGCTCCTCGGCGCCCGCGACCCCGGCCGTTCAGGCGAGCTGATCCGGCGTGCGCGGGCCCTCGCCCCCGGCTACCTGCCCGCGCTGGAGCTGCAGGCGCTGGCCGCGTCAGACGATGCAACGGCACGACCGGCCTTTGCCGCACTGGCAGCAGCGGCGCGCGAAAGTGGGCCGGGGAGCGGCCCTGCTCTGCTCGCGCTGGCGCGGGCGCTGGCTGGCGTGGGACGCTTTGCCGAAGCGCTGCTTGCGAGCGAGCGTGCGGCGGCAATGCAGCTTCCCGAGGCCCGTCCGCTCCGGCATGCCTGCCTGTTCGCACTTGGCCGCTTCAAGGAGGCTTATCGCGAGCTCCCGGAACCGCGCCAGGCAATCGATGCGGTGCTCATCCCACCCGACATGCCGCTTGGCGAAGTCGTCTTCGCGCTGCGCCTGCTGCCGGCGCTAAGCGCGCAAGCGGGCCGAGAGTTACCGCTGCTGGCGCCGCCGGCTCTGCATCCGCTACTCGCACCGCTCGCATCCGTCCAGACGGAGGCCAATAGCACCGCCTTCTCGCAACCGCTCGTGCTCGCGGAGGCGATGGCACATCTGCGAGCCGATGCTGGCATGCTCGCCATGCCAGCGCCCTATCTTGCGGTCGATCTGGACCGCGTCCGACTCTGGCATGAGGCGTTACGGGCACTTCCTGGCCCGCGCATCGGCATCGTCTGGTCGGCCCACCTCCCCGGAATGGGGCTGGAGGACCTCCTGGCCGCCGCCGAGCCATTCGGCACGGTGGTGAGCCTGGCGATCGGCGCAGCGCGGAACGAGCTCGCCCGTGCGCCCGATGTCATCGATGCCGGCCATCGCATCGTCGGGCCGGAAGACCTTGCCGCCGCCATCGCCGCGCTCGACCTGGTGCTGGCGCCGGATTGCCTTGCCCTGCATCTCGCCGGCGCGCTCGGCCGGCCCGGCATCGCGCTGCTGCCACGCGCGCCGCACTGGATCTGGCAGGAAGAGGCCGAGCGGGCGAGTTTCTATCCGTCACTGACGCCGTACCGGGCGAAACCAATGTCGGATACGGCCGCCTCCCGCGCGGAACTCGAGCAGCTCTTGCGCATGCATCTCGCCGCCGAAACGGAAGCATGACGTCGGAAACTCGCCCGCCAGCCGAGCAAGTGCAGCTGACTCTCGATCTCGTCTACGCCTTCGATCAGCCGGCGCATCATCTCGATATCGAGCTTCGGGTACGGCCGTTGCTCGCCGCCGGGGCCGGTCTCCCGCCCATCAGTCTCGCCAGCGAGCCGGAAGCCCGTTTCGAACCGCCGGAAGTCGACAGAAACGGCGTCATCGTCGACAGGCTGACGCTCGCCGGACCGGTCTCCCGCCTGCGCCTCAATGCCAGCTTCGATCATCCCGTCGATCCTGATGCGGCCTTGCCTGCTCCCGCTCCGACTGCAGGCGATCTTGCGCTGGAAGGACTGGCGGATGTGACAGGCTCCACGCCTTGGCCGCAGATCCTGGCCCGTCTCCGCGACAGCTGGCGCTACAGCGACGATCCGCGCGCCCAGCCACAGACTCTGCGGGAGATCGCGCAGCGACGGACAGGCTCCTGCGAAGCGATCGCGCGCCTATCGGCCGAGGTCATCCGCGCTAGGTGCATCCCAGTCCGCTTCGTCGGCGGCTATCGCCTTGCCGGCCCACACAGCGATACGCGCCTGGTTCGGCGCCACGCCTGGATCGCGATCTGGGAGGGAGCGCAATGGCGCATGCTCGACCCGCTCGCACCGTCTGGAACAGGACATCCCCTGATCCCGACGGCATTCGCCAGCAGGCTGCCGGAAATTGCGGCTGTTCAAGGCAGTTTCAAGGGCGCTTGCGCGCCCAAGCTGACTGTCTCGGCTCACGTCAAACGATATACTGCAGATTGAAAGTGACTTTTTCACCGCGACTGCTATCGAATGTCAGGCTCCATCCAACCGGCCAACCTCCGCTCTTTGCGCGGTGCGGCCTTGAGCCAGCTGACACGATTTCTGCCTTGATCGACACCGTGCAGGTCTGTCACTGCTCGGCTGGCGTCATGTGCAACAATCCGAGCGCGATCGCGACCGCCGATAGCCCCCGCTCACGATAAGGGCGGCACTGATCCCCGACCCCGCATGGGCATAAAAGTCCAAACACCGATCAGCCGGCTCGCTCTAGAACCGGATAACCTGTTGAGGCTCCACACCTAGATCTTCGCCCATGCGACATCGCGGAGACCCGGAAGGCGTCGCCGCAAGCGGTCACATAGGTCGCACGGAGCTTCGGGGAGCGGCTCCGCCCTGTCAGCGGATCGGCGGAGCATATTGCAGGCCGCCCTTCGACCAGAGATTGTTGGCGCCGCGCGGGATGCCCAGCGGCGACGCCGGCCCGAGATACTTCTCATAGCTCTCGCCGTAGTTTCCAACCTGCTTGACGATCCGGTAGGCCCAGTCCTTGGTCAGCCCCAGGCCCTCGCCGAGATTGCCGTCGACGCCGAGGAAGCGCTTGATCTCCGGATTGGTCGATTTCGATTGCTCGTCGACATTGCCCGCGGTGAGGCCCATCTCCTCGGCATTGACCATCGCGTAATGTGCCCAGCGGACGATGTTCGCCCAGGCTTCATCGCCGCGGCGAACAGCCGGGCCGAGCGGTTCCTTCGAGATGAGCTCGGGCAGGATCACGAAATCCTGTCCATTGGCGACCTTCAGGCGATAGGCATAGAGCGCCGACGCATCGGTGGTGAAGACGTCGCAGCGGCCGGCCTCGAAGGCCTTGATGGCCTCGTCGCCCGAGGCGAAGCTGACCGGCTCGTATTTCAGCCCGTTCTTCAGGAAGAAGTCGGCGATGTTCAGTTCGGTCGTGGTACCGCCCTGGACGCAAACCGTCGCGCCGCCGAGGTCCTTCGCCGATTTGATCCCAAGCGATTTTTTGACCATCAGCGCCTGACCGTCGAAATAGGTGATCGCCGAGAAAGACAGGCCAAGCGTCGTATCGCGGGACAGCGACCAGGTTGTCTGGCGCGAGAGCACATCGACTTCGCCGGATTGAACGACCGCGAAGCGATCTTTCGGATTGAGCGAGATGTATTTGACTTTCTTGGCGTCGTTCAGGACCGCCGCGGCAACGGCACGGCACAGATCGATGTCGAGCCCGCCCCATTGCCCCTGCGCATTCGGCAGCGAGAAGCCGGGAACGCCCGGACTCGTCCCGCAGATCAGCTCGCCGCGCTCCTTGACCTTCTCGAGCGTGCCGGCTTGCGCTGCCGCAGCCGAAACCAGAACCGCCGCCGCCCCGAAAACAAACTGCAATGTCTTCATTGTCCCCTCCCGGTCATTTTTAAAAAGGCCATAAGACTAGCCTATTGACGATAAACGCCATCGTCAACCACGCTCCCGGTCCGGATTCCGCTGGAGGTCACGCCCGGCGCGCGGCAAATTCAGACAGCATCGCGCCTTCATCAGCAGCCTTGCTGCAAACGCTCGCGTGGATTTCCGCCACAGCCACGCTCGACAGGCACGTTCCGGATTGTTATAGGTCATAAAACTGATTTATTGAGACAATGCCTGCGAAGCCGGGAGCGTCCTATGGGCGATATGACACTTCACTGGTCGCCTCGATCCCCCTTCGTGCGGAAGGTGATGGTGGCTGCGCATGAGCTGGGGCTGACCGATCGGCTGACATTGCGGCGCACCGTCGCGCAGATGACGAAGCCGAACCCGGACCTGCTGCCCGACAATCCGCTCAGCAAGATTCCGACGCTGGTTCTGGCCGACGGCTCAGCACTGATCGATTCCGGCCTGATCTGCGAATATCTCGATTCACTGGCCGGCGGCGGCGTCATCATTCCCGCCAAAGGACCTGAGCGTTGGGCCGAGCTCAGCCGGCACGCACTCGCGACCGGGCTCCTCGACCTGCTCATCCTCTGGCGCAACGAGCGCAACAAGCCCCCGGAGAAGCAGACGGCGGAGTGGCTGTCGAGTTTCGCCACCAAGGCATCGACTTGCCTCGCACGCTTTGAAATCGAGGCCGGCCCGATTGCGCCAGGGCCGCTTCCCCTGTCTGGTATCGCGCTCGGCTGTTGCCTGTCCTATCTTGATTTCCGCTTCGCGGATCTCGATTGGCGGACGAGCCGCCCCAGGCTCGCGCGATGGCATGGCGAATTTCGCCAGCGCCCTTCCGCCATCGCGACCGAGATCAAGAACGATGGCTGATATCCCGCGCCGCGGCCCCCTCAGCCATGTCCGCGTCCTCGATCTCAGCCGCATCATGGCCGGCCCATGGGCGACCCAGATCCTGGCTGATCTCGGCGCCGACGTCATCAAGGTCGAGCGCCCGGAGGCTGGCGACGATACGCGCGCCTGGGGCCCGCCCTTCCTCAAGGACGAGGCTGGAAATCCGACCAGCGAGGCCGGCTACTATCTTTCGGTCAACCGCGGAAAGCGCTCGATCACCGTCGATATCACCAGTGCCAAAGGGCAGGACGTCGTCCGGCGGCTGGCGGCCTCGAGCGATATCGTGGTCGAGAACTACAAGGTCGGGACACTGAAGCGCTATGGCCTCGACTACGAGGCGCTCAAGGCGATCAATCCGCGCCTGATCTTTGCCTCGGTGACGGGCTTCGGCCAAAGCGGCCCTCGCAAATCAGCCGCGGCCTATGATTTCGCGATCCAAGCCCTGGGCGGCCTGATGAGCATCACCGGCGAGCGCGAGGGCATGCCGGGTGCCGGCCCCCAGAAGGTCGGCGTTCCCATCGTCGACATCATGACCGGCATGTACACTGTGGTCGGCGTGCTCGCCGCACTGGTCAGGCGCAACGAAACCGGCAAGGGCGACAATATCGATCTTGCCATGCTGGACGTGCAGACCGGCTTCCTCGCCAACCAGGCGATGAACTGGCTGGTCTCCGGTCGCGCCCCGGTCCGCGGCGGCAATCGTCACCCCAATATCCAGCCGCAGGACGTCTTCCCTTGCGCGGACGGTTTCATCGTCCTGGCGGTCGGCAATGACGGACAGTTCGCCAAGCTCTGCGAGGCCTTGGGAGAGCCGCAATGGGCACGCGATGCGCGCTTCGCCACCAATCCGGCACGCGTGACAAATCACAGCCTGCTCGACCCGTTGCTGCGGGCGGCCTTCGGCCGTTTCAACCGTGACGCGCTCATCGCCGCGCTCGATGCCGTCGGCGTTCCCTGCGCGCCGATCAACACGGTGCCGGAGGTGTTCGATGACCCGCAGGTCAAGCACCGCGGCATGCTGCGCCACTTGCCTCACCCGCTGGCCGGCAAGGTTCCGCAGGTGGTCAGCCCGCTGAACTTCGAGAACGAGCCGCTCTCGTTCGAGCGCGCGCCGCCCTTGCTCGGGGAGCATACCGACGAGATTCTCCGTGAGATCGGCCTGGCCGAACAAGCTCGATGGAAGACAGAATGAAGCGTCTCCACCTCCCGACCGTCGACGAACTGACGTCAGATCAGCGCAAGGTCTATGACGAGGTCGTCTCCGGGCCGCGCGGGCGGCTGATCGGGCCGCTACGCGCGGTCATCCACAGCCCGGAACTCGCCACGCGGTGGTCGCGCCTCGGCGAATTCCTGCGTTTCGCAACGCTCCTGCCGCCAAGGCTCAACGAACTCGCCATCATCGTCGTCGGACGCCACTGGAACAGCCAGCTGGAATTCTACATCCATGCGGAGGCGGCGAAGGTCGCCGGTCTGGGTGCCGCCTGCATCGAGGCTATCCGGCTGGGCGAAGCGCCGGTCTTCGTCGAAGCTGACGAGCACGAGGTCTACGAATACACCCGCCTGCTCCTCCAGACCGGCACCGTTCCCGACGACGTGCATGCCGCGATCGTCGAGCGATGGGGCCCGCGCGGCGCCGTCGAACTCACTGGCGTGATCGGGTACTACACGATGGTGTCGATGACGCTGAACGCGCATGCGATCCCGCTGCCTGACGAAGCGACTCCGCCTCTCCCCAACTTGCAGGACGGGCCGACACGTCTGCCCGCCTCCTCGCAGGTGGCCAAGGACATCTGCCGTGACTGAAACGGTCGCTCCGAGATCGCACCGCGCGCCCAGCTGGACGCTGCCTGCAGGGGCCGCCGACTGCCACGCGCATGTCTTTGGACCCTATGAGCGTTTCCCGGTGTCGCATCAGATGCACTACGCGGCGCCTCTGGCTCCGGCGGCAGCCCATTGCGGCATGCTGGAGCGCGTCGGCCTGACCCATGGCGTCCTCGTGCAGCCCGGTGCCTATGGCGAAGACTCTTCGGCGGTCATCGATGCGTTGGCGCAGAGCAAAGGGCGCCTGCGAGGCATCGCCGCCGCGAGCGAGCGGGTTCCGCAGGCCGAACTCGATGCCTGGCATACAGCGGGCGTCCGCGGCTTGCGCTTCAATGACATGACGGTGCCCGGTGGAACCGGCCCTTTTCCCGGCTCGGTCGGCACCGATGCTCTCGCCGCGATGGCTCCCGGCATGCGGGCGAGTGGCTGGCATGCGGAGGTCTGGGCAGGAATAGACCGGCATGTCGCGAATCTGCCGCTCTATCGCGCTAGCGGCGTTCCGATCGTGCTGGACCACATGGCCGGCCTCCAACTCGCACGCGGGCTTGGCGATCCGTCGTTCAGGGCGATCCTGGAGGCGCTGCGGGAAGGTTGGCTCTGGATCAAGCTCGCGTTGTGCCGCTGCTCGCAGGATTTCCCGGATTATGCCGATGCCCGGCGGTTCCACGATGCATTGGTCGCGGCGAACCCCGAGCGGATGATCTGGGGTTCCGATTGGCCACATCTTCGATTGGCAGAGCGGGCCCCCGATGTGGGGCATCTGCTCGACCTGTTCGCCGAATGGGTTCCGGACGTGGGGCTGCGCCAATGCATCCTCGTCGACAATCCCCGCCAGCTCTACCGCTTCTGATACCAGCCCGAGACCGGGTGCAATACGGAGTTTCTGATGGCGAGCGCGTTTGAATGTCTAACAGTCGGTGTCAGCGATTTCGTCGCGACGGTGACGATCGACCGGCCGCCGGTCAACGCGCAGAGCCGCCAGTTCAGGGAAGAGATCGTCGCCGTCTTCGACAGCCTCAGCGATCGCGCTGACGTGCGGGCAATCGTGCTGACGGGCGCGGGGAAAACCTTCTCGGCAGGGGCCGACCTGAAGGAGCGACCCGGACTAGCGCGGGAGCCGGGCGCCTATCCCCGCCATAACCGGCTGGTGCGCGCATCCTTCGATACGGTGATGGAATGCTCCAAGCCCGTCATCGCCGCAGTCAATGGTGCAGCGATCGGCGCCGGCTGCGTGCTCGCTTTGTGCTGCGACATCATTCTCGTGGCGGAGGAGGCTTTCTTTGCGATGACCGAGGTCGATGTCGGGCTGGCCGGCGGCGTCAGCCATGTCAGGCGGTTCTTCCGGGAATCCGATGCCAGAATGCTGATCTACACCGCGCGGCGGGTGCGCGGCTCGGAGCTCTACCGGATGGGCGTCGCCTCGGACTGCGTGCCGGCCGAGCGCCTGCTCGAACTGGCGCAGGAGATCGCGCGCGAGATCGCCTCGAAGAGCCCTTCGGCGGTCCAGGCCGCGAAGCGATCGTTCAACGTCACCGAGGGCCTCGAACTGCGCGACGGCTATCGCTTCGAGCAGTCGCAGACCGTGGCGCTGGCCTCCTCCGAGGATACCAAGGAGGCGCAACGCGCTTTTGCCGAGAAGCGCAAGCCGGTCTTCGGCGGCTAGATGGACTCGCCCGAACCTGTCGCCCTGCATCATGATTCCGACGGCGTCGCGGTCATCACGCTGAACCGCCCTCAGCGCCGCAATGCTCTGAACCTCGATGCCAAGGGGCGCATCGCCGACGCCATCCTGCGGCTCGAAGCCGATACGAGCGTGCGCGTCATCGTCCTGACCGGTGCCGGCGGCTACTTCATCGCCGGCACGGATATCGCCGAGATGGAGCCGATGAGCCCCACCCGGCATCAGGCGCTCGCGACCGACCGGATGTTCACGGTGCTGCGCCGTTGCCCGAAGATCCTGATCGCGGCAGTCGAGGGCTATGCCCTGGGTGGCGGCTGCGAGACGGCGCTCTGCTGCGACATGATCGTCGCCGGCGAAGGCGCGCGCTTCGGTCAGCCGGAAATCCGTGTCGGCATCATGCCCGGCGCCGGCGGCACCCAGCGCCTGCTGCGCACCATCGGCAAATACCGCACCATGAAGCTCGCTCTGACGGGAGAGCCGTTGACCGCGACCGAGGCTTTCCAAGCAGGCCTGCTCTCGGAGATCGTACCTGATGGCAGCACCCTCGACCGCGCCCTGGCGATCGCCAGGGTGGTGGCTTCGATGCCGCCACTCTCCGTGCTGGCGATCAAGGAAGCCGTGCAGCTCGGACAGGACGTGCCGCTGGAAACGGCCCTCGCGCTGGAACGCAAGGCCTTCGTCCAGTTGTTCGACACGCAGGATCAAAAGGAAGGAATGCGGGCCTTTCTGGAGAAGCGCACGCCTCGATTCAAAGGAAACTGAGGCCTATCGCAGCTTGACGTCGAACTTGACGACATCCCCGCGGTAAATGCCCTTCGCGTCGAGCACGAGCGTGCCGTCCTGATCCAGGGCCTGCCGATGGACGAAGGCAACAGGAGAATCGAGCGAAATCCCGAGCGCCTCGCTCGTCTCGATATCCGCCGTGCCGATGGTCAGGGTCTGGCGCGCATCAGCGATCTCGATGCCCTCGACTTCGGAGATCAGACGCAGGGCCGTCTTCGATTCGAGATCGCGCTGGGTGATGCGGTCGCGAAGCCGCTCGTCGATATGGAGATCCGCCAGAAGGAAAGGCTGCCCATGCCGCCAGTGACGGCGCCGGACATGCCGGTAGGCCGGGGCGAGCGTTCCGATCTGGTCTTCGAAGGCATGCAAGGTTCTATCGGGCTCGTCATGGAGGATCTCGATCGTCGCGTCGTAGCTGGGGCGCAGCAAGCCGGACCAATCCGTGCCCACCGCGCACCACAAATTCTCCGCCGGCCGCCGACGCACGAATGTGCCGCGCGCCCGATAGCGTTCGATCAGCTGCTCGTCCTCGAGCAGGTCGAGAGCCTGACGGATCGTCGCCCGCGCCACGCCGCATTCGGTGGCGAGTTCGTCGACAGTCGGGATTTGCGCCCCCACCTGCCATTGCCCCGCCTCGATCCGGCGCCGGAACAGCGTGGCGAGCTGATGATAGCGGGAAATGCCGGACCGTTTGAAATCCAACGGCTTCGACGAAACGCTGCGGACGATCATGCGGCTCCCAATCAGACCTGCGACAACCGGCAGGCTACCGCAATGGTCGTCGGTTGACGAGCCGCAGGCTCGCCATTAATTCAATGAACTAGGTTATTGTCCTTTTACCGATCATGCTGACGCCATCTGCGTACGCTCGATCGCGGATTTTCGCCAAGCCGCTGGGCCAGATCATCATGCAGAACATCGTCGCCATCTCCGGCCGAGACCTGACCCCGGCGGGAATCGTCCAGGTCGCCCGGTCCGGAGCGAAGGTCGTGCTCACACGCGAAGCCATCGAACGCATCGGCGACGCCCGCGAGGTCGTCGACGAGGTCGTCCGCAAGGGCGAGAAGATCTACGGTGTCACCAGCAGCGTCGGGGCCAAGACCGGCACGATGCTGGCGCCGGACCGGATTCCCGAATTCAACCGCCGCCTGCTCCTGACGCATAATATGGGGCACGGCCCCCTCGCCTCGCACGAGACGGTCCGGGCGATGATGATCGTTCTGCTCAACAGCATGGCGACCGGCTATCTCGGCGTCAGGCCGGTCATGGCCGACAGGCTGGTCGAGGCCCTGAACACGGATCGCCGGATCGATGTCCACCTCTGGGGCTCCATGGGCCAAAGCGACATGTCGCCCATCGCCGACCTGGCGCTGGAATTGTACAAGGATCATGAATTCGCGGCCGGTGAGGCGCTTGCCCTCCTGAACTCCAGTGCGCTGTCGATCGGCACGGCAGCACTCGCCTTCCACGACCTCGAGCGCATGCTCGATTTCGCCACGCTGGCCGGCGCCTTCAGCATGGAGGGGTTTGCCGCCAATCCGTCGATCGTTTCGGAAGCGGCGCTGAGCTCTCGTCCCTTCGACGGCGTGCTGCGCCATGGTCGCGCGATCCGGAACTACCTGGCCGGAAGCTATCTGACGCAACCGGGAGGACCGCGCCACCTCCAGGACCCGCTGAGCTTCCGTTCGCTGCCGCTGATCCACGGGAACGCCGCCGACAGCCTCGGCTTCGCAGGCAGGCAGCTTTCCATCGAACTGAGTGCGAGCCAGAACAACCCGGTCGTGGCGATCGAGCAGCGCCAATTGGTCTCCGTCGCCAATTTCGACATGGTCGCGCTCGCGATGACGCTCGACATCGCCCGGCTCGCGCTGGTGCCCGTGGTGACCAGTTCGACCGAACGGCTGGCCAAACAGGCCGATTCATTCTGGTCGGGCTTGAGCGTCGGCCTGGTCGAGGAGGACGGCGTCGGCTTGCCGGGCTTCAACGGCCTGGCGCAGTTTCACAAGTCGATCACCTCGGAGGCGCGGCTTCTCGGCGCGCCGGTGGTGAATGAGCTCGCGAGTTCAAGCCATTCGAACGGCAATCTCGATCGGGCGAGCATGGCGGGGCTCGCGGCGCGCCGGACGGCGGAGATGGCTACGCTCTGCCTCTCGATCTTCGGTATGGAATTGATGGTGGCGGCCCAGGCCGTCGAGATGCGGAAAGCCAAGCCACTCGGCGCAGTAACACATGAGCTCTTGGCGTTCGTCAGGCGCGCTATTCCATACGCAGGCGCCGGGGAACGTGTGCCTCACGCAGGACAACTGATCGACCATCTTGTTGCGAATGATGCCGAAATCGACAGCCTGATTAGGATGGCCTAACTCCTCGCGCATCCATTTCCTGCACGTCTATGCCTCGGATCATCGGGTTGAACTGGTAAGAGCTGCACTCGACCTGAACTTGCCCTGAGTGCCATGTCCGCTTTCCGGTATTCATCGGCGCAGTCAGGCCCGCGCCTCCGATCCTGCGGGCGCGTCGTGCTTGTTGAAGAAGCTCTCACAGGCTTCGGCGACGCGCGCGACGGAGGCGTCGTCGACATCGAGATGGGCCACCCAGCGCAGCGTCCCGTATCGGCCGCTAACGCCGATGCCGCGGCGGCGCAGGAACGCGGCGAAGGCGACGGTGTCGAGCGTCTTCGGCGTCATGAACACCATGTTCGTGCGGGCTTGCCCGGCGCCGAGCTCCGGGAAACGCGCCAGCGCCTCCGCCAGGGCTTCCGCGCGCCGGTGATCCTCGCCAAGCCGAGAGACATTGTGCTCCAGCGCATAGATCGCGGCTGCGGCGATCACGCCGGTCTGGCGCATGCCGCCGCCGAGCATCTTGCGGATCCGGCGGGTCTTTTCGATGAACTCCTTTGGGCCGACCAGGATGGAACCGATCGGTGCGCCCAAGCCCTTCGACAGGCAGAGCGAGACGGTATCGAACCGCCTGGCGATCCACGCTGCATCGCGGTTGCTCGCCGCGGCCGCGTTCATCAGCCGGGCGCCATCGAGATGGGTGGCAAGGCCATGTGAGCGGGCGAGCGTGGTCGCAGCCTCCAGATAGGCATCGGGCAGGACCAGGCCGTTGAACGTGTTCTCCAGCGCCAGCAGCCGCGTGATCGCGAAATGGAAATCGTTCGGCTTGATCGCGTTGGCGATGGCGTCGAGCGCGATCGTTCCGTCCGGCTCGTTGGGCAAGGGTTGCGGCTGGATCGAGCCCAGCACGGCCGCGCCACCGCCTTCGAGCCGATAGGTATGGGCCATCTGGCCGACGAGATATTCCTCGCCGCGGCCGCAATGGGCCATCAGCGCGGCGAGATTGGCCTGCGTGCCGGTCGGAAAGAAGAGCCCGGCCTCCTTGCCCAGTCGCTCGGCGGTCAGCGCTTCCAGCCGCTTGGTGGTCGGGCAATCGTCGTAGACGGCATCGCCGACCTCGGCGGCTGCCATGGCTGCCCGCATGCCCTCGCCAGGGCGCGTCACCGTATCCGAACGGAAGTCATCCACGATCATCGATCAAGTCCTCATTGGACGCGCCTTACCCCATCAAGGGCTCACCGGGTCCATCGGCAAAGGTCGTAAGCTCAGCATTCCGGCAGGTTGACGGCTAGGCCGCCGAGGCTGGTTTCCTTGAACCTAAGCCGTCGAGACGCAGAAGGTGGCTGCACTGGAGATCCTCAAGCTGCTCCGCGGCCGCGTCGAAATCGAACTCGGCCGGCGTCCAGCCGAGCAGGCCCAGCGCCACGGCACGATCCGCGGCGCCGCGACTTCATACCCGCGGCAACGACGACCTTTTCAACGGTATCGGCGCGAGACCGCCGCGAGGCAAGCAGGGAAATACGGCAGCGAATTGCCCCGCAGGATCGCCCTGTCGCCGTTACCTGGTGACCGAACAATGCAAGGGGCCGCACTGAATTCCAGTGCAACGCGAAGCTCTAGTAGACATCCGCCTGATAGCGACCTGCCTTCTTCAGCGCCGCGACATAGGCGACAGCCTCGTCGACCGAGCGGCTGCCGTGCTCGGCGACGACGTCGACCATCGCACGCTCGACATCCTTGGCCATGCGCTTGGCATCGCCGCAGACATAGAAGTGGGCGCCTTGTTCCAGCCAGGCGAAGAGCTCGGAGCCGCGCTCGCGCATGCGATCCTGGACGTAGATCTTGTCCTTGCCGTCGCGCGACCAGGCCAGCGTCAGACCGGTGAGCACACCCTCTTCCTTCAGCGTGTTGAGCTCGTCTTCGTAGAAGAAGTCCGAGGCCCGGCGCTGATGGCCGAAGAACAGCCAGTTCTTGCCATTAGCGCCAGTCGCCTTGCGATCATGCAGAAAGGCGCGGAACGGGGCCACGCCGGTTCCGGGGCCGCACATGATCACGGGTGTCGCCGGATCGGCCGGCAGCCCGAAGCCATGGGCGCGCTGGACATAGACCCGCACCTTGTCGCCGGGCTGGACGCGCTCGCCGAGGAAGGTCGAGGCGACGCCCCAGCGCGGCCTCGAGCCGATCTTGTAGCGCACCGTGTCGACCGTCAGCGAAATCCGGCCGGGCGTGGCGTTGAAGGACGATGAGATCGAATAGAGCCGCGGTTGCAGCGGGTCGAGCGCCTCGACGAAGGCCTCTGCCGAGAGCCGCGCTTGCGAGAACTTGTGCAGAGTTCCGAGCACGTCGAGCCGGTCGAGATCGCCATCGGGATCCTCGCCCGCGGCGAGACGTTTCGCCTTCTGCCGGGTCTCGCCCCCAGTGACGTAGGAGATCAGTTGGAACAGTGCATCCGGCGCCGGCCCGAGTGCGCAATCGGCCAATAGCTTGTCGCGCAGGCTCTTGCCGGCGAGATCGGCGTCAGGCCGCGCACCCAGCAGCGCGATCACCGCGTCGACGAGGCGCGGATCATTTTGCGCGACGATGCCGAAGGCGTCGCCGACGATATAGTCGAGGCCGCTTTCGGAGAGGTCGAACTCGACATGCCAGGTCTCCTTCTCGGAGCCCTCGCCGTTGAGCTTGCGCCGCGACAGGAAGGTCGCGAGCGCCGGGTTCTCGCGGCAGCGACCGATCGGGCCGAGGTCGACGGCGGGCGCGGCCTCGGCGGTCACGGCCGGGGCGGTAGCGCCCGGTGCTTCCATCAGCGATTTGAGCTGGCGCAGCGTCTCCTTGCCGCCGGGCGCGCAGAGATTGAGCCGCCCCTCGGCACCCGAGGCGATTGCGGCGGAATAGGTCTCGCAGACATAGCCGCATTGCCCGCAATCCTGCTGCGCCATGGCGGCGTAGAGCTTGCGGGGCAACGGCTTGCCTTCGGCCAGCGTCATGCGGTCGGCGATCGCCATGGCGGGATCGTGCCAGGGGGCGCCGTCGTCAGTCTCACCCATCACGGCGGCATTTTCGGCCGGCGACAGCGCGGTGACGCCGGCATTGTCGAGCGAGAGCAGGCCGGCGAAGAAGCCGTTGAGCCAGGAGCGCTGCTCCTCGCTGAAGGGCGCGGTCTCGGGCAGCACCTGGACGAGCGGGTTCGGTGTCTGCACGGTCATGCGGCCTCTCCCGTTTGCGCGACGAGTGCCTGCAGCGCTGCGATGTCGTGGCGGCGGGCGAATGCGACGAAGCTCTCGTCGGGCGTCGCGCGGTGGACCTGCCAGGTGCGCAGGATCGCCTCGACGAGCGCCGGCGCCTCCTCGGCCTTCACCTTCTCGCGGAAGGGCCGGGCCATGCCGCCATCGACGCCATAGCCGCCGCCGACAAGGAGGTCGTAGCCCGGCACCGTATCGCCCTCCTCGTCGACCGGCACCTTGGCGCCGATCAGGCCGAGATCGCCGATATAGTGCTGGGCGCAGGAATGGTGGCAGCCGGTCAGATGGATGTTGACCGGCTGATCCAGCGTGATGCGCGGCTCGCAATGAGCGGCGATGGCGAGCGCATCCTCCTTGGTATGGGCGGCGGCGAACTTGCAGCCGGTCGCGCCGGTGCAGGCGATCAGCCCGGCGCGAAGGATGGAGGTTTCGGCGGAGAGGCCGGTTGCCTTCAGGTTCGCGATGACGTCGTCGACCTTGCCGTCCGGCACGCCGGAGATCAGCAGGTTTTGCCAGACGGTCAGGCGGATATCGCCGTCGCCGCATTGCTGTGAAATGGCTGCGATGGTCCGCATCTGCTGGGCGGTGAGCTTGCCGACCGGCAGGGCGACGCCGACCCAGTTCAAGCCGGCTTGAGACTGCCTGTGCACGCCGATATGGGCGAGCCGGTCATAGGCCGGCCGCGGCCTGACGAAGGCGCCGTCGAGCCGGACCAGCCGGCGGCCGAGCTTCTCCTCGACGGCGGCGAGGAACTTGTCGAAGCCCCAGGCATCGAGGACGTATTTGAGCCGTGACTTGTTGCGGTCGGTGCGATCGCCATTGGCGATGAAGACGCGGACGATCGCATCGGCGACCGCAATCGCATCGGACGGTGCAACGATCACCCCGGTGTCGCGGGCGAGATCCTTGTGGCCGGTGATGCCACCGAGCGCGAGGCGATACCAGATGCCGGGCTCGACAGCTTTGCCCTCGAAGGTTGCGCCCTCCGCGACTTCGATCGCCTGGAAGCCGATATCGTTGGTGTCTTCCAGCGTCGCGATCGAGCCGGCGCCGTCGAAGGCGACGTTGAACTTGCGCGGCAGCCCATAGAGCGAGCGGTCGTTGAGGATGTGATGATGCCAGGCGCGGGCATGCGGGCGGGTGTCTAGCAGCTCGAGCGGGTCGATGCCGGCCGTCGCCGATCCCGTGACGTTGCGGATATTATCGGCGCCGGAGCCTTTCGCCGTCAGGCCGAGATCGGCAAGGCCTTCCAGCAGCAGCGGGGCGTTTTCGGCGACGATCTCGCGGATCTGGAGGTTGGCGCGGGTGGTGACATGGCTGTAGCCGCCGCCGAGGCTCTCGGCGATGTCGGCGACCCCGGCAAACTGCCAGGCCTTGAGGATGCCGTTGGGAATGCGCAGCCGGCACATATAGCTGTTCTGCGCCGGCGCCACATAGAACAGGCCGTGATAGCGCCAGCGGAAGTTGTCCTCAGGCTTGGGATAGCTGCCGGCCTCAGCCTGTTGCCTGAAGCGGGCATAGGCGTCGAAAGGATGCTCGGCGGCCTTCCACTTCTCCTGATCGACGAGCTTGCCACCAGTGGCGACCGTCCTGGCCTGCGCCTCGGCATGTTCCCTGTCGGGACCATCAGGCTTGGCCGGAGCGCTGCCCGGCGCGCCGCCGAGCGGGGCAAGGCCGCGCGCCGTTCGGGCCGACTGCATGCCGCTCATGAAGCCTTCGAGGTAGCGCTTCTGGTCGGGTGTGAAATCGTCGCTCATGGCCGGTGCCGTCACGCCGCCTCGACGAAGCGATGGCGCTCGTAGAGGAACTTCAACACCGCCTCGCGCGCGGCGATGTAGGTGCGGTCGGTGACCAGCTCCAGCCGCTTGCGCGGGCGGGCGAGGCGCACGTCGAGCACCTCGCCGATGCGGGCCGAAGGGCCGTTGGTCAGCATCACGATCCGGTCCGAGAGCAGCACGGCCTCGTCGACGTCGTGGGTGATCATGATCATGGTGTTGCCGAGCGCCGCATGGATCTGCATCACCGAGTCCTGCAGGTGGGCGCGGGTCAAAGCGTCGAGCGCGCCGAAAGGCTCGTCGAGCAGCAGGATCTTGGGTTCCATCGCAAGGCCGCGCGCAATGCCGACGCGCTGCTTCATGCCGCCGGAGATTTCGCCCGGCCGCTTGTCCCTGGCATGGCCCATCTGGACGAGATCGAGATTGTGCATGATCCAGTCATGCCGCTGCGCCCGGCTCTTCACCCTGCCGAAGACCTTGTTCACAGCGAGCGCGACATTGTCATAGACGGTGAGCCAGGGCAGCAGCGAGTGGTTCTGGAAGACCACGGCACGATCCGGCCCCGGCGCGTTGACCTCCTTGCCTTCGAGCAGGATGCAGCCGGTCGTCGCGGGGGTGAGCCCGGCGACGATGTTGAGCAGGGTCGACTTGCCGCAGCCGGAATGGCCGATGATCGAGACGAACTCGCCCTTGTCGATGACGAGGCTGACGTCCTTGAGCACTTCCGTGGTGGCGGCGCCGCGCTGGAAGCGTTTGTCGACGTGGTCGATCTTCAGATAGCTCATCGCTTCGTCCCCTCAGTTGGTCGCGGTGCCGCGGGTGACGACATGGCCGATGAGAGCGACGAGGCGGTCGAGCAGAAAGCCGACCACGCCGATATAGACCAGTGCCACGATGATGTCGGAGAGGCGTGACGAGTTCCACGCATCCCAGATGAAGAAGCCGATGCCGACGCCGCCGGTCAGCATCTCGGCGGCGACGATGGCGAGCCAGGACAGGCCGACGCCGATCCTGAGGCCGGTGAAGATGTAGGGCGCCGCAGAGGGCACCATCACCTTGAAGAAGAACTCGATCTGGTTCAGCCGCAGCACCTTGGCGACGTTGCGATAATCCTGCGGGATGTTGCGGATGCCGACGGCCGTATTGATGATCACCGGCCAGATCGCGGTGATGAAGATTACGAAGATCGCCGAGGGCTGGCTGTCGCGGAAGGCGGCGAGCGAGAGCGGCAGCCAGGCGAGCGGCGGCACCGTGCGCAGCACCTGGAAGACCGGATCGAGCCCACGCGTCGCCCAGATCGACTGGCCGACCAGGGCCCCGAGCAGCACGCCGACGATCGCCGCCAGGCTGAAGCCGATCGCGACACGCTGCAGGGAGACCAGGATGCGCCAGCCCAGCCCGATATCCTGCGAGCCCGCCCAGTAGAACGGCTCGGTGATCAGGTCCTTGGCCTCTTCCCAGATCTTGGTCGGCGGCGGCAGCGAGGATTGCGGACCGGACGCGGCGATCTGCCAGAACAGCAGGATCAGCGCGATGGTGATCAGCGGCGGCACCATGTTGACGACCGCGCCCTTCGCCAGGGGCGCGAGTCTGGCCGCGATGGACTTCGAGGGACCGGCCGGCAAGGGCAGGACTTCCGACGGCTTTCCCGGGAGCGAAACGATCGCCGCGCCCGCGATCGCGTCTTTCAAGACAGGCTGACCCATGTTCCAGTCTCTCCTCTGACCGAGCTCTTCCGTCGTGTTCGTCATGCCGCTTCGATCACGCGTGCCTGCGCGCCGATGCGGCGGATTTCGGGGAGGCAGGAGCCGCAATTGGTTCCTGCCTTGAGTTGAACGCCGATCTCCTCGGCCGTCGCGGCACCGGCCACGAAGGCGGCGCGGATGGCGTTCAGGCCGACGCCGAAACAGGCGCAGACGGTCGCCCCGGGATCGGACCCGCCGGGATTGCGCCCCGCCAGCAGGGCAAGCCGGCTCGCCACGGTCGCCGCCGGATCAGCGAAGACGGCCTTGACCGTGTCCCAGAGCGGCGCACGGCCCGCAGGAGCAAGGAAGAGAGCGGCCAGGAGGCGGCCTTCCCGCAATACGGCACAACGATAGCTGCCGCCGTCGCGGTCGATCAGCTCGGTCAGCTCGTCCGCATCGAAATGCTCGCGCACCAGGCTTGCGATCGCATCGACCGAGGCATCGGTGGCAAAAAGCCGGCCTTCGCCGCCCTGCACCGCAAGCCTCGACCACCAGCTTCCGGCTGGCATGGCAAATGGCTCCCGCGAGAGGACGAAGCCTTCGAAGCGATAGGTGACGGGCGTGACCGCGACGGGTGTCGCCTTCATTTCTGGCTGCCCGGAGAAGGGATCGCAGAGCGGCTGCGTCAGGGCTCCGATCCGCGCGTCGGAAGCGGTCTCGCCCGACCAGTGGATCGGTGCGAACAGCTCGCCGGGAGACACTCCGTCATCGGCGATGACCTTGAGCACGGCGCTGCCATGGGCGCTGGCGAGGCGGGCGAAACCGCCTTCGACCAACCCGAAGCGCGTGATCTCGGAGGAGTGCAGATAGACCGAGGGCTCGGCGATATGGGCGCTAAGCCGAGGGCTGAGGCCGGTCCGGGTCATCGTGTGCCAGTGATCGCGCACGCGGCCGGTATTGAGCAGCAGCGGGAAGGCCTCGCTGGCCTGGGCCGCTAGTTTCGATGCGGCGAGCGGACGCATCTGTGCACGATGTCCCGGGCCGAAGAAATTCCCATCGCCGAAGAGCCGCGCAGTGCCCTGTGGCCGATGGACAGGCACGGGCCATTGCACCGGGACCAGCCCGTCATAGCCGGCCTTGTCGAGGCCGGCATGGGCGCCGATGTCGAAATCGCGCGTGCCGTCGTTCTCGAAGGTCGAGAGCGCCGCATGCTCGGCATAGATCTCGCGCGGGCCGGCATAGGCGAAGGCCTCGCCGAAACCGAGGCGCCTGGCGACTTCGCAGATGATCCACCAGTCGGGCTTCACCTCGCCCGGCAGCGACAGGAAAGCGCGCTGGCGCGAGATGCGGCGCTCGGAATTGGTGACGGTGCCGTCCTTCTCGCCCCAGGCGGCGGCCGGCAGGATGTAATGCGGCCTGGCCGCCAGCGTATCGTTCGAGAGCACGTTCTCGGAGACGATGAAGAGATCGAGACCGGCGAGCGCGGCGCGGACCTTGTCGGCATCCGGCAGGGAGACAGCCGGGTTGGTCGCCATCACCCACATCGCGCGGATACGGCGCTCGGCGACTGCATCGAGCATCTGGACGGCCTTCAGGCCCTCATGGCGGACAATATTGGGAGCCTGCCAGAAGCGGCGGACCCGATCGATCTCGTCTGCGCCATAGCCCATATGGGCGGCGAGCATGTTGGCGAGGCCGCCGACCTCGCGCCCGCCCATGGCATTGGGCTGGCCGGTCAAGGAGAAAGGGCCGCAGCCGGGCCGCCCGATCCGGCCGGTGGCGAGGTGGCAGTTCAGGATCGCAGCGACCTTGTCGGTCCCTTGCGCCGACTGGTTGACGCCCTGGCTCCAGGCGGTGACGACGTGGGGCGTGCTCGCCCAAAGCTCGTAGAAGGCCGCGATCTCCTCAGGCTTCAGGCCGGTGACGATGGAAACCGCGGCGACGTCAGGCGCGATCTCCCGCGCATTGGCGAGCGCCGCGTCGAAGCCGGCGATATGGCGTATGACATAGCTGCGGTCGACGAGACCGCGATCGGCGAGATGGACGAGCAGCCCTGCGAAGAGCGCGGCGTCGGAGCCGGGTCTCAGCGTCAGAACCATATCGGCGTCTTCCGCGGTCGCGGAGACCCGCGGATCGAGGACCACGACGCGCGCGCCGCGTTCGCGCCGGTTGTCCTGCATCCGCCGGAACAGGACCGGATGGCACCAGGCGGTGTTCGAACCGACGAGGACGATCAGGTCGGCGCTGTCGAAATCCTCATAGGCGCCGGGCACCGTGTCGGAGCCGAAGACCCGGCGCTGGGCCGCGACCGTCGACGACATGCAGAGCCGCGAATTGGTGTCGACATGGGGCGTGCCGATGAAGCCCTTCGCCAGCTTGTTGGCGACGTAATAGTCCTCGGTCAGGAGCTGGCCGGAGAGGTAGAAGGCGATCGCCTCGGGGCCATGCTCGGCCGCGATCGCCCGCAAACCGGCCGCGACGGCATCGAGCGCCTCGTCCCAGCCGACCCTGTCATAGCCGCCGGCCAGGTTGCGCTTCAGCGGGTACAGCACGCGGCTGCCGAGCCCCAGCGTCTCGCCGAGGGCGGAGCCCTTGGAGCAGAGCCGGCCGCGATTGGCCGGGTGGTCGGCATCTCCGGCGATGGAGGCGCCGCCCAGCCCGTCCGGCGTCGCCTTCACGCCGCAGCCGACCCCGCAATAGGGGCAGGTCGTGCAGGTCGCGGCCGGAGCGAGGGGAGCGTCGTGGCGCATCACGCAGCCATCCCGATGCAATAGCCCTCGCCGAAGGGCAGGTCGGCTCGGATCGCGCTGATGTCCTGGCCCGAGCGGATCAGGCCGAGATAGAACAGCGCGCCACTGGTGTCGCCAACGAGGACGCAGCCGGCGAGCCTGCCCGCGCGCAGCAGGAACTTGCGGTAGACCCCCATGGCCGGGTCGCGCAGCAACAGGACTTCGTCGTCCTCTCCGGGCTCGACCGAGCCTGCCGAGAAGACGCTGACGCCGCTGACCTTGAGATTGGTCGCCAGCAGCGAACCGGTATAGCGTTCCCGCACACCGGCAAGTCGCGCGGCCAGCACGCGGGCCTGCTCATAGGCGGGCTCGACCAGGCCGTAGACCAGCCCGCGATGCTCGGCACATTCGCCGATGGCGAAGATCGAAGGATCGCTGCTGGCGAGGCCGTCATCGACATCGATGCCGCGATTGACGTCGAGCCCTGCGGCGACAGCGAGATCGACGCGTGGGCGCACACCGATGGCGACGACGACGAGGTCGGCCGGGATCACGCTGCCATCGTTCAGCTCGACCGCCTCGACACGGCTCTTGCCGACGAAGCGCTCAGCCGTGCGGTTCAGGCGGATGTCGATGCCACGAGCCGCGATCTCGCCGGCGAGCAGGCCGGCGCCCTCGCGATCGAGCTGGCGTTCCATCAGCCGGTCGGCGAGATGCAGCAGCGTGACCTTGCCGCCGATCCTGGCGAGCCCGTAGGCCGCTTCCAGTCCGAGCAACCCGCCGCCGATCACCACGACACGTGCGCCCGTCGCGGCAATGGTGCGGAACAGCGCGACATCGGCGACATCGCGGAAGCTGGCGACGCCAGGCAGATCCAGCCCCGGCACCGGCGGCATCAGCGGTCGCGAGCCCGTCGCGAGCACGAGCTTGCCGTAAGGCAGGACGAGACCGTCGGCCAGGGTCACGCACTTCGCCGCCCGATCGATGCCGGTGACCGGCTTGCCGTAGAACATCGAGACGCCGCGCGCCTGCCACCAGGCGGCGGGCTTCAGCTCGATCTCGGGCTCGGCGATCTCGCCCGCCAGCAGCGGCGAGAGCAGCACCCGATTATAGGCCAGCCGCGGCTCGTCCCCGATCACTGCGACCGCATAGCGCCCGAGCGCGTGCCGGCTGAGCTCGTCAGCCAGCCGCGTCGCGGCCATGCCGTTGCCGACGATGATCAGGGGCTCGGCCATGCGTCAGACCACCCGCTTGATCTTCAGCGCCTTGAGATAGTCCATCGGCGCCGCGGGATCGAACGTCATGCCGTCAAAGAAGGTCTCGACGCCGCGGGAGTCCCCTGTGGGCGTGCCGGTGACGCCTAGTCCCTTGGCCGCTTCGAGCCAGAGGTCCGAGCGATTGGTCTTGTCGACCAGCGCCTTGATGTCAGTGTTGGTCTCGAATTTGCCCCAACGGATGTTCTCCGTGACGAACCAGGTGTCGAGGCTCTTCCAGGGATAGGAGGTCGAGCCGTTCTCGCCCCAGAACTTCATCAGCAGGTTGGTGCCCTTGGCGACCTTGCCGCGGCCGTAGTTGATGTCGCCCTTGATGCGCCCAATGATGTCCGGCACCGGCACGTTGAACCATTGGCGGCGGCCGATGATCTCGGCCATTTCCTGCTTGTTATCCATCTTCTCGCACCAGATCTGCGCCTCCATGGTCGCCATCATGATTGCCATGGCGGCCTTGGGGTTCTGGTCGACGAAGTCGGCGCGCATGCCGAGCACCTTCTCGGGGTGCTTGAACCAGATTTCGCCAGTGGTCGCGGCAGTGAAGCCGATGTTCTGATTGACGAGCTGCTCGTTCCACGGCTCGCCGACGCAGAAGCAGTCCATTGTGCCGACCTTCATGTTCGCCACCATCTGGGCGGGTGGCACCACGATGGTCGAAAGATCGTTGTCCGGATCGATGCCGCCTGCGGCGAGCCAGTAGCGGATCCAGAGGTCGTGCGTGCCGCCCGGGAAGGTCATCGCCGCCTTCACCTCCTTGCCCGACGCCTTCTTCTTGGCGAAGGCCTCCTTCAACGCAGAGGAATCGGTGCCGACCGGCAGGTCCTTGTATTCGTTGGAAACGGAGAGGCCTTGGCAGTCCTCATTGAGCCGCAGCAGCGTGTACATCGGCAGCGGCTGGTTGTTCTGCATCACCTTGCCGGTGCCGTAGAGATACGGCTTGGGCGAAAGGATGTGGCCGCCGTCGATGCCGTTGTTCTTGAAGCCGAGCGCCATGTTGTCGCGCGTCGCGCCCCAGGAGGCCTGCTTGGCGATGTCCATGTCGGGCAGGCCGTATTTGGCGTAGAGGCCCTTCTCCTTGGCGATGATCAGCGGCGCCGCATCGGTCAGGGCGATGTAGCCGAGGCGGGTGCCCTTGACCTCGGGGCCGGCCCCTTGTGCGAAGGCTCCGGACGGCAGGGCCATCTTCGCAGCGGCGAGCAGGGCGGCCGTGCCGGACAGATTCAGGAAGTCGCGGCGGCTTGCGCCTGTCTGCGGGGCTGCTGCCGTCCTGGCCCGGGTCTTGGAGCTGTGCGTCATCGATCGCCTCTCGGTTGCTGAGCTGTCGCCCGCCTGAAACCAGCCCCGAAACGCGAAAAACGCCGCGCGAAGACGCCTTGGCAGGCGCATTCGACAGCGACGTTGCTGTGTCTTCCGGATCGGGGATGGCGCGGGCAGCGTTGGCCGCGTCGCTTCAATCCTTACAAGGATCGTGCCAACCGCCTCGCGGCGGACCCGGCCTTGAATTGCTATAGATTGGCGATGGCGAGGCGGAGGTGACACGCGAGCGACCGCCTTGTTGCAGCGCACAATCGCGACGCAATTGCCTAAATAATAGGCTGATATTTTGTCTACGCTAAGATGCTGTCAAAAGAGGCAGGCAGAAAGACATGGCGTGCGGCGTCGCGCATCTGCGGGGTCGCCATGACCTGCCCAGCGCGTTCCATGCCGGCAAGAACCCAGTCGGCATCGCCCGGGTCGGGACGCAGGGCCTCCCGGTCGAACCGGACGAAGCGCTCGATTAGCCGCGTCGGCCGGTCGGCGCCCTGGATCAGCTCTCCCTGCAGAATACGCTCGATGAGCTCTGCCGGCAGCGCGAGCCGGTCCGGTGCGGACAGGTGATGCGCTATCCGCGAGAAATTCTCCGGGCGACAGGCCCAGGCGCTGGCCTTCAGGACCGCGGAGCCGAGCTTCGAAACGGCGGCCGGGCGCTTCTGCACGTCGTCGGCGCGCCAGGCCAGGACCTTGTCGTGGCAGTTGCGCCTGAGGTCGACGCTGGCATGGACCATCGCGCCGACTCCGGCCGCCACCGCCGCCGAATTCCAGGGCGCGCCCGCGCAGAAGCCGTCGATTCGCCCGCTGGCGAGCGCTTCGACGGTTTGCGGAGGGGGCACGATCTCCAACCGGATGTCCTCGCCAAGCCTGAGACCACCCTTCTCGAGCCATTCCCCGAGCAGGTAGACATGCGTGGAGAAGCCGAAGACCGCTGCCAGGGTCAGCGGCGGCAGGCCGGCCGCCTTGCGGCGCGCGACCATGGCGGCGAGCGCATGGCCTGAGACGGTCGTGTCGGCCAGATCTCCATCGGCCAGGCGTGCCAGCTCCTCGAAGCGCCGCAGCGAGAGGGTGATCGCGGCGCCATCGCGATTGAGCGCCAGCGGCGCTGCCATCGGGGCCTTGACGCCGCCGATCCCGAGGGTCGCGGCGATGGCGGCCGGGCCGAGCATATGGGCGGCATCGAACAGGCGCACGTTCAGCTTGTCCCGCAGATTCGACCACGATACCTCGCGGATCAGCTCGAGATTCAGCCCCTCGGCCTCGGCGAAGCCCTCGTCCCTGGCCAGGACGACGAGCGCGCAATCGACCAGCGGCATGAAGCCGACCCGCAGGTGCAGCGTCGTCATTTCAGCATCTCCGCGGCGGTGATGAGGGAGCGGGCGATGTCGACGAGCTTGCGCTTCTCGTTCATCGCGGTACGGCGCATCAGCGCGTAGGCCTCGTCCTCGGAAAGGCCCTTCAGCCGCATGACGATGCCCTTGGCACGGTCGATCGTCTTGCGGTCCTCCAGCTGCGAGCGGGCTTCGTCGAGCTCTTCACGCAGCTTGCGGAACGCGTTGAAGCGGCTGATGCAGGTCTGCAGGATGGGTTGCATCCGCTCCTTCTTCAGCCCGTCGACGATATAGGCGGAGACGCCGGCCTCGACAGCGGCCTCGATCGAGGCGGAGTCCGACTGGTCGACGAACATGGTGATCGGCCGGCGGACGTGCCGGCTGACGAGGAACATGTCGGCCAGGGCATCGCGGCTCGGGTCCTCGAGATCGATCACCACGACATCGGGATCATGCGTCTCGATGGCGGCGACGAGGCCGGTCGTCGCGGAGAGGCGGACAAGCTGCTGGTAGCCCGCCTCCCGCAGGCCTTCCTCGATGATCGCAGCCCTGACCTGGTTCGCGTCGACGATAAGAATCCGCAGATTGGGCACCATGCCTTGCAGACGTTCCCCGTGGAATGACCAGACGTCGTCAATCAGGAATCGTGCCAGCGCGGCCCACAGGCCGCAGTCGAGCGGAAGAAGTCGAGCAGGCCGAGGGTGTCCGCGGCCGCCAACGAAGCCGACTGCGCTCCAGGGCGTCCGGATTCATGAACAGAAATTCACTTTCTCTCCCCTCCCGGTCGCTCTAGAAGCGGGTCTGTCGCGTCGTGTTCCGCGGTCTTTCGAATCGGGGCTGGAGAAGAGCGGCATGATGCCGGGCTACAGGCGTGATCTTCCGGGACACGCGGTCGCACATTCGCTCTTCCGTCTCTCATCCGCGGCGGCCATCACCCTTGGCCTCGCCGGGTGCCTGCCGGCCGACCAGCGCCCCGAGCTCGGCGTCGCGGTAACGCGCAGCTATGCCTCCGGCGACCGCAGCAGCGCGTCTGCCGTCTCGCCTGATTGGCCGCGGCTGTTCCGCTCAAGCGAACTCAATCGACTGGTCGAGCGGGCATCCGGCGCGAATTTCGACATCGCCATCGCCATGACGCGCATAAGGCAGGCCGATGCGCAGTCGCGCATCGGGGCGGCGACGCTCTATCCGACGCTGAGCGGCTCGGCCGACGGCTCGCGTAGCCTGAGGCCCGGCACGCTCGGTTCCAAGCGCGGGCCGTTCAGCGAGAGCGTCGGCAACCAGCTCAGCCTCGGCCTGTCGGCGAGCTACGAGCTCGATTTCTGGGGCAAGAACCGAGCGACCGCCGATGCCGGGCGCTTTGCGGCCGAAGCGACACGCTTCGACCGCGATGTGGTGGCGCTCACCGCCGTCGCCAGCGTGACCGGCACCTATTTCCAGGTGCTGGCGGCGCAGGATCGCCTGCGCATCGCCCGCGAGAACATCGCGGTGGCCGAGCGGACCCTCAAGGTGATCCAGGCCCGACTCTCCGTCGGCACCGCGACCCAGCTCGACATCGCGCAGCAGGAAAGCGTGGTGGCGCAGCAGAAGGCTGCCGTGCCGGCCCTCGAGCTCTCACAGCGCCAGGCCAAGATCACGCTCGCCGTGCTCGTCGGCGAGACGCCAGCCGCCATCGCAATCAAGGGTGGCAGCCTGAATGCGCTGGCCGTGCCGACGGTGCGCGCCGGCCTGCCCTCGCAATTGCTGCAGCGCCGGCCCGACATCGCCGAGGCCGAGGCGCGCCTCACCGCGCAGGAGGCGACGCTCCATGCCGCCCGCGCGGCGCTTTATCCGAGCATCAAGCTGACAGGCCAGGGCGGGCTCGAAAGCGCGCTGCTGAAGAACCTGCTGCGGCCGGATGCCGCCTTCGCCTCTGCGGCAGCGGGCCTCGTCCAGCCCATTCTCGACGGCGGCAACCTGCGCGCCCGGGTCGAGCTCGAACGCGGCACAGCCGACGAGCTGATCGCGACCTATCGCAAGACCATCGTCAGCGCCTTCGCAGATGTCGAGAACGCGCTGATCGCGATCCAGGAAAACACCCGGCACGAGCGGCTGCAGGGGGAAGTCGTGGCGTCAGCAAGGCGGGCCTATTCCATTACCGAGCAACGGCTGCGCGAGGGCACGATCGACATCGTGACGCTCTTGAACACCCAGCAGACGCTGTTCCAGGCGCAGGACCAGCTCTCGCAGACCAAGCTCCAGAAGCTGAGCGCCTATGTCGAGCTGTTCAAGGCGCTGGGCGGCGGCTGGACCGAGGCCGACCGCCGCACCGCAATCATCGCGACCGAGGCGGCGGAATGAAGCGTCTTCTGATCCTTCTCGTGCTGCTCGGCGCCGCCGCCTGGGGCTGGCACAGCTATAATGGCGGCTGGATGCCCGGCGGCGAGGACAGCGTCGCGGCCGGCCAGCAAGGGGCCGGACGCGGTGGCCGGCGCGCCCGCTTCGGCAACAATGAGGGGCCAATCCCGGTGATCGCGACCCCGGCACGCTATGGCGACGTGCCGGTCACGGCCGATGCGGTCGGCACGATCCAGGCGCTGAACACCGTGGCCGTGCGCACCCAGGTCGACGGAAGGCTGATCGAGATCGCCTTCAAGGACGGGCAGGATGTCCGCAAGGGCGATCTTCTGGCCAAGATCGATCCCACGACCTATCAGGCGCAATACGACCAGGCCATGGCCAAGAAGGCCCAGGACGAGGCGCAGCTCGCCAATGCCCGCGCCGACCTCGAGCGCTACGCCAAGCTCGCCCAGACCGATTACGGTTCGCGCCAGCAGGCCGACACCCAGCGCGCCACGGTGGCACAACTCGAGGCGCTGGTCCGCTCCGACCAGGGTGCGATCGACAACGCCAAGGCCTATCTCGACTATACCACGATCCGCGCGCCGATCGACGGCCGGCTCGGCATCCGGCAGGTCGACCAGGGCAACATCGTCCGTGCCTCCGATTCGAATGGCCTCGTCGTCATCACCCAGCTCAAGCCGATCGCCATGATCTTCAACCTGCCGCAGCAGCAATTGCGCGCGGTGAGCGCTGCGGTGGCGCGCGGCCCGGTCGAGGTCGACGCGCTGGACTCGGACGGCACGACGATCATCGACAAGGGCACCGTCGAGGTGATCGACAACGTCGTCGATCAGACCACCGGCACGATCAAGGTCAAGGCACGCTTCCCGAACGAGCGTCTCCAGCTCTGGCCGGGCCAGTTCGTCAATGTCCGCGTCTTCGTCGACGTGCTCAGGCATGTCGTGGTCGCGCCGACCGCCGCGATCCAGCGCGGACCGAACGGCGCCTATGTCTTCGCCGTCAATGACGACGAGACGGCGCGGCTGGTGGCTGTCACCGTCGGCCAGCAGGACGAGACGACGGCTGTCATCACCGCGGGTATCGAGCCGCCGGCGAAGCTCGTCACCACCGGCTTTGCGCGCCTGACCGACAAGGCGAGAGTGCGCGTCTCGACGCCGGAGGAAGCGGCCCAGCCGCCAGCCGCCATGCCGGGCCGCCGCGGCACGCGCGAGCCGGGTCAGGGCCAAGGACAGGGACAACGCCGGCAGCGCGACCGGGCCGGAGGCGACGCCGCTGGTCCGGGCTCGGCGGCGCCGGCGGCGGAAGCCCCGTCCGCACCGCCGGCCGGGAGCGACGGCACGGGCCAGAACCGGCCGCGGCGCAATGGCGGGGCGCGCGATGGCGCAGCACCCGGCGGGCAGGGTTCCCCGGCCGGCGGATCGGGTGCACAAAGACCGCAAGCGCAGCCATGACGGGGCAGCCGCGATGAGCGTGTCCGCGCCTTTCATCAGCCGGCCCATCGCGACCTCCCTGCTCGGTGTCGCGGTGCTGCTCTGCGGCATCCTCGGCTATCTGCGCCTGCCGGTTTCGGCCCTGCCGCAGGTCGATTTCCCGACCATCCAGATCACCACCCAGCTTCCCGGAGCGAACCCTGAGACGATAGCCTCGCTCGTGACCGCTCCGCTGGAGCGGCAATTCGGGCAGATTCCCTCGCTCTCGACGATGTATTCGCAGAGCTCCTTCGGGCTCAGCCAGATCACGCTGCAATTCGATCTCGATCGCGACATCGATGCTGCCGCCCAGGACGTGCAATCGGCGATCAACGCGGCTGGCTCGACCCTGCCGCGCACGCTGCCCTATCCGCCGACCTATGCGAAGATCAATCCGGCTGATGCGCCGATCATGGTGCTGGCGCTGACCTCCGACACGGTCTCGCTGCGCCAGCTCAGCGATCTCGCCGATACGCTGCTCTCGCCGCGGCTCTCGGAAGTCTCCGGCGTCGGGCATGTGTCGATCGAGGGCGGCGTCAGGCCCGCGATCCGCATCCAGGCCGATCTGGCGCGCCTCGCCGCCTACGGCCTCGGCATGGAGGATCTGCGCACCGCCATCGTCAACGCCAATGTCGCGGGATCCAAGGGCGCGCTCGACGGCAACCATCAGGCCTACACGATCAGCGCCAACGACCAGATCGGCAGTGCCTCGGCCTATCGCGACATCGTCGTCGCCTATCGCAGCGGCGCGCCGGTCTTCCTGCGCGACGTGGCCGTGGTGCTGGAAGACCTCGAGAACAGCCGCGTCGGCGCCTGGTTCCGCGGCAGGACGGCGGTGGTGCTCGACGTAATGCGCCAGCCCGGCGCCAACATCGTCACGACGGTCGCGCAGGTGAAGCAGGAGATTCCGCGCCTGCGCAATGGCATGCCGGCCGGCGTCGAGCTGCAGGTGGTCAGCGACCGCACCGAGACGATCCGCGCTTCGATCGCCGACGTCCAGTTCACGCTGGTGCTGGCCTGCGCGCTGGTGGTGCTGGTGGTGCTGCTGTTCCTGCGCACCGTGCGCGCCACGATCATTGCGGGCGTCGCGCTGCCGCTCTCGCTGATCGCGACTTTCGCGGTGATGTGGCTCGCCGGCTTCAGCCTCGACAATCTCTCGCTGATGGCCCTGACCATCGGCACCGGCTTCGTCGTCGACGATGCGATCGTGATGATCGAGAACATCGTGCGCAACATGGAGCAGGGCAAGAAGCCGCTCCGCGCCGCCTATGACGGTGCCAAGGAGATCGGCTTTACCGTGATCTCGCTGACGGTCTCGCTGGTCGCGGTCTTCATCCCGCTGCTGTTCATGACCGGGCTGGTCGGCCGCATGTTCCGCGAATTCGCGCTGACGCTGACCATCGCGGTCGTGGTCTCGGCCGTGGTCTCGCTGACCCTGACGCCGATGATGTGCGCCCGCATGCTGCGCGAGGACGGCCATGGTGCGGGTCAGGAGCGCGAGAACTGGCTGATGCGGCTGGCGGAGTGGCCAGTCACTGCGATGGCACGGCTCTACGAGGTCACGCTCGGCTGGGCGCTGAAGGTGCGCGGGCTCGTGCTGCTCGTCACCGTCGCCACAGCGGTGCTGACGGTATGGATGTATATCGTCATCCCCAAGGGCTTCCTGCCGAGCCAGGACACCGGCCTGCTCAATGTCGTGCTCGAATCCTCGCCGGACGTCTCCTTCAACGAGATGAAGCGGTTGCAGGAGAAGGCGACACAGGCCTTCGAGAAGGACGGCGACGTCACCGGTGTCGTCTCCGTGCTCGGTATCGGCCAGGCCAACGCCACCTTGAACACCGCCCGCATGACGGTGACCTTGCGACCCAAGGACGAGCGTCGCGACGACACGGTCGTGATCGCCGAGCGGCTGCGCCTCGCCGCCGCGGCGATCCCGGGCATCGTGGCCTATGTCCAACCGGTGCAGGATATCCAGATCACGACCCGCGCCAGCCGCTCGCAATACCAGTACACCCTGACTGGGGCCGACCAGGCCCAGGTCATGGAATGGGCGCGCAAGCTCTCGGAGGCGCTACGGCGCGAGCCGATCGTGCGCAACGTCGCCAACGAAACGCAGGATGGCGGATTGCGCGCCCATGTCGAGATCGACCGGGCCAAGGCGGGCCGGCTCGGCATCTCGATCCAGGCCATCGACGACACGCTCTACGACGCCTTCGGCCAGCGCCAGATCGCGACGATCTACGAGCAGTCGAACCAGTATCGCGTGATCCTGGAGGCGGCGCCGCAATATCTGCGCGACCCCGCCGCCCTCTCGAAGCTCTACGTCACCGGCAACACCAACACGCAAGGCCAGACCAACACCGCCGGCACCATCACGGTGACGCAGAACAGCGTGCAGGTGCCGCTCTCGTCGTTCACCCGGTTGATCCGCGAGACGGCGCCGCTCTCCATCGCCCATCAGGAGCAGTTCCCGGCAGCGACCATCAGCTTCGACCTCGCGCCCGGCGAAGCGCTCGGCGATGCCGTCAAGATGATCGCCGCGGTCGAGCGTGAGATCGGCATGCCGAGCGCGATCTCCGGCGCCTTCAGTGCCGATGCGGCCGAGTTCAACCGCTCGCTCGCCAACCAGCCCTGGCTGATCCTCGCGGCGATCGTGACGATCTATCTCGTCCTCGGCATCCTCTACGAGAGCTATGTCCACCCGTTCACGATCCTGACGACGCTGCCCTCCGCCGGCGTCGGCGCATTGCTGGCGCTGGTCCTGACCGGCCGCGAGCTCTCGATCGTGGCGCTGATCGGCATCATCCTGCTGATGGGCATCGTCAAGAAGAACGCGATCATGATGATCGACTTCGCGCTCGACGCCGAACGACAGGAGGGGCTGTCGCCGGAGGAGGCCATCGTCAAGGCCTGCCTGCTGCGCTTCCGGCCGATCATGATGACGACGCTGGCGGCGCTGCTCGGCGCCCTGCCGCTGGCGCTGGCGACCGGAACCGGCAGTGAGCTGCGCCAGCCGCTCGGCATCACCATCGTCGGCGGCCTGCTGCTCAGCCAGCTCCTGACCCTTTACACCACGCCGGTGATCTATCTGGCGCTTGAGAAGCTGCGCCGGCGCCTCGGCGGCGGCCGCGACGGCGTCGTGCCCCATCCTGATCCGGAGGCGGCCGAATGAGCGACGCCTCCGACGAGGACAAGGGCTGGAAGTCGGTCAGGGGTCTTTCCGACGCCTTCATCCTGCGCCCCGTCGGCACCACGCTGATGGCGATCGGCCTCTTCCTCGTCGGCATGGTCGCCTATGCCTTCCTGCCGGTGGCGAGCCTGCCGAGCGTCGACTTCCCCACGATCCGCGTCTTCGCCAGCCGGCCGGGCGCCGATCCGGCGACGATGGCCGGCAGCGTCGCTGCGCCGCTGGAGCGACGCCTGGGCTCGATCCCCGGTGTCACCGAGATCACCTCGACGAGCTCGCTCGGCTCGACCTCGATCGTGCTGCAGTTCGACCTGACGCGGAACACCGACAGCGCCGCCCGCGACGTCCAGGCAGCGTTGAACGCAGCCGCGACCGACCTGCCCGGCGACCTGCCGACCCTGCCGCAATTCCGCAAGGCCAACCCCAACGCCGCGCCGATCCTGATCCTGGCCCTGACCTCGGACACGATGACGCCGAGCGCGATGTACGACGCGGCCGACACCGTCATCGCCCAGCGAATCTCGCAGGTGGAAGGGGTCGGCGAGGTCACGGTCAACGGCGCCGAGCAGCCTGCGATCCGCGTGCGGGTCGATCCTGCCCAACTCGCTGCCATGGGCCTGAGCCTCGACACGATCCGCACCGCCATCGTCAGCGCCAACACCGTCTCGGCGGTCGGCTCCTTCGACGGCGAGCGGCGCAGCGAGACCCTCTCGGCCAACAACCAGATCCGCGAGCCGGAGGATTACGGCAACATCGTCGTGCGCTCGGCCAGGGGCACGGTCGTCCGGCTCGCCGATGTCGCGACCGTCGAGCGCGGCGTGCGCAACAGCCGCGCCGCCGGCTGGTACAACGGCAAGCCGGCGATCCTCATCACCATCACCAAGCAGGCCGACGCCAACGTGATCGACACCGTCGACCGGGTGAAGGCGCTCCTGCCCGAGGTCCAGCGCTGGGTGCCGGCCGGGATCCAGTTCTCGATCATGTCGGACCGCACGGTCACGATCCGCGCCTCGATCGCCGACATCCAGCACACATTGCTGATCTCCATCGCGCTGGTGATGCTGGTCGTCTTCCTGTTCCTGCGCCGCACCACGCTCACCATCGCTGCCGGCGTGACCGTGCCGCTCTCCATCGCCGGCACCTTCGCCGCGATGTGGCTCGCCGGCTTCACGCTCGACAATCTCTCGCTGATGGCGGTGACGATCTCGGTCGGCTTCGTCGTCGACGACGCCATCGTCATGATCGAGAACATCGAGCGCAATGTCGCCCGGGGCATCTCGCCGCTGCGTGCCGCTCTGCTCGGCGCCGGCCAGATCGGCTTCACGGTGGTCTCGATCAGCCTCTCGCTGATCGCAGCCTTCATCCCGCTCTTCTTCATGGACGGGGTGGCCGGCCGCTTCTTCCGCGAATTCACGCTGACGCTGACCTTCGCCATCCTCGTCTCGACGGCCGTCTCGCTCAGCGTCACGCCGATGGTCTGCGCGCATTTCCTGAAGAGCGGCCCACATGCCCCCAACCGGTTCGACCGGACGGTCGAGCGCGTGCTGGCGGCGATGATCGGCTTCTACGCCCGCACGCTCACGGTCGTGCTGCGGCATAGCTGGCTGATGCTGGTCGTGATGATCGCGACTGTGGCGCTGACCGTGCAGATGTTCCGCAGTGCGCCCAAAGGCTATTTCCCGCAGGACGACACCGGGCTGATCATCGGTTTCACCCAGGCTTCGACCGACATCTCCTTCCCGGCGATGGCGCAGCTCCAGCAGCAGGGGGCGGCGATCGTCGCGAGCGATCCTGCGATCCTCGGCGTCGCCTCCTTCATTGGTGGCGGCGGCTCGGTGAATACCGGGCGCTTCTTCGTCAGCCTGAAACCCCTGCAGGAACGCAGCCTGAGCTCGGCCCAGGTGGTCAACCGCCTGCGCGGACGCCTCGGCTCGATCCCGGGCCTGCGCATCTTCCTGACCCCGGTGCAGGACGTGCGCGCCGGCGGGCGCCAGGGCCGTTCGCAATACCAGTTCACGCTCTGGGACCCCGACCTGCCGGAGCTGCAGGAATGGGTGCCCAAGGTGCTGGAGAAGCTGCGCACCCTGCCCGAGCTCGTCGATGTCTCGACCGATCGCGAGCAGGGCGGCCTGCAGGCGAATGTCGTGATCGACCGCAACAAGGCCTCGCAGTTCGGCGTCGCGATCCAGGCCATCGACAATGTGCTGGCGGATGCCTTCAGCCAGCGCCAGATCTCGACGATCTACGGCGCGCGCAATCAGTACCGCGTCGTGCTCGAGGTCGCGCCCTCGCGCAGCCGCGACCCCAATGACATCCTCGATCTCTATGTGCCGGGCCGCAACGGCGTGCAGGTGCCGCTGCGCAGCTTGGTCAAGGTCGAGCGCGGCACCGCCCCGCTCGTCATCAACCATCAGGGCCAGTTCCCGGCCGTGACGATCACCTATGACCTCGCCCCCGGCGTCGGCCTGCAGGAGGCGAGCGATGCGGTCGTCGCCGCCGTCGAGGGCCTGCATATGCCGGCCTCGCTGCGGGCGGAATTCGCCGGCGACGCCAAGGCATTCTCGCAAGGGGCCGGCAGCCAGGGCATGATGATCCTGGTCGCGATCCTGGCGGTCTACATCATCCTCGGCGTGCTCTATGAGAGCCTGATCCACCCGGTGACGATCCTCTCGACCCTGCCCTCGGCGGGACTGGGTGCGCTGATCGCGCTGCGGATCGCCGGGGCCGACCTCACCATCATCGCCTTTATCGGCATCATCCTGCTGATCGGCATCGTCAAGAAGAACGGCATCATGCTGGTCGATTTCGCGATCAGCGCCGAACGCCAGCGCGCCATGCCGTCGCGCGAGGCGATCTTCGAGGCCTGCCTGGAACGCTTCCGGCCTATCCTGATGACGACGCTCTCGGCCATGCTGGGCGCGGTGCCACTGATGATCGCGACCGGCCCCGGCGCGGAGCTGCGCCGCCCACTCGGCATCACCATCGTCGGCGGGCTGATCCTCAGCCAGATCCTGACGCTCTACACCACGCCGATCATCTATCTCTGGATGAGCAAGCTGAGCGCCCGCCGCAAAGGTGAGGCCGCCGCCCCGGAGGCTGCTTCGCCCGGCACGACGCCAGGCTGAGCATTCCGGCTGGACGGCGATCACACCGCTCGCGCTCTCATCCGGACTGTGTAGGATCGCGCGTTCGGCTGGAGGCGTTTGATGTTTCTGAGTGTGTTCGACGTCTTCAAGATCGGGATCGGCCCGTCATCCTCGCATACGATGGGGCCGATGACGGCCGCGGCGCATTTCCTGGATCTCCTGCGCCGGCATCCGTCCCGCGATGATGCGGCGGCGGTCGGCGTCACGCTCTATGGCTCGCTCGCCTTCACCGGGAAGGGCCACGCCACGGATCGGGCCGTGACGCTGGGCCTGCTCGGCTGGACGCCGGCCGAATTCGATTTCGACGCGGCCGCGCAGCAGCTCGAGGATCTTCAGCGTAGCCATCTTCTGCGCCTCGACGGCCTGCCGCCGCTCGCTTTCGATCCCGCCACCGACATCGTCTTCGACTACGGGCCGCCCTTGCCGGGCCACGCCAACGGGCTCGTTTTCCGCGTTCGCGATTCCGCCGGGGCCGAGCTCTTGTCCGAGACCTATTATTCGATCGGCGGCGGCTTCGTGGTGACGGCGCAGGAGCGCGAGGCACCCAAAGCCGCCGCCACCACATCCTCCTGGCCCTACCCGTTCGCGAATGCGGCGACGATGCTGCGCATGGCGCGCGAGAGCGGGCTGTCGATCGCCCAGATGAAGCGCGCCAACGAGGGCAATCTCCAGTCGCCTGAAGAGGTCGAGCGCGGCCTGGCCCGTCTCTGGTCGGTGATGAACGGCTGCATCGAAAGAGGCTTGGTTCAGGATGGCGAATTGCCGGGCGGGCTGCATGTGCGCCGCCGGGCCGCGAATATCCATCGGCAGCTGACGGCCGAGCGCCAGAGCAATCGGGCCCAGCCCCATGCGGCCTCGGACTGGCTCGGCGTCTATGCCATGGCCGTGAACGAGGAGAACGCCGCCGGCGGCCGGGTGGTGACCTCGCCGACCAATGGGGCGGCCGGCGTCGTGCCTGCGGTGCTGCGCTATTATCTCGACCATTGCGTCGGGGCCGAGCCCGAGAGGATCCCCGATTTCCTGCTGACGGCCGCGGCGATCGGCGGGCTGATCAAGCACAACGCCTCGATCTCCGGCGCCGAGGCCGGCTGCCAGGGCGAGGTCGGCTCGGCGGCGGCTATGGCTGCGGCCGGCTTCTGCGCGGTGCTCGGCGGATCACCCGAGCAGGTCGAGAATGCAGCGGAGATCGCACTCGAACACCATCTCGGCATGACCTGCGATCCGGTCGCGGGCCTGGTACAGGTCCCCTGCATCGAGCGCAACGGCATCGGCGCGATCAAGGCGGTCGCGGCCGCTTCGCTCGCTTTGCGCGGCGACGGCTCGCATTTCATGCCGCTCGACAACTGCATCGAGGCGATGCGCCAGACCGGTGAAGCCATGAACGCCAGGTTCAAGGAAACCAGCCTCGGCGGCCTCGCAGTCAACCTGCCGGAATGCTGAGCCTTGAAGGCGGGCCTGCTTTCGCCGGAGACGCCCTTAAGTCCCGCAGAACGTCGCGAGCACGCGCTCATGTGCGACCGGCGGCCGGGCATGGTCCTCGCGGCCGGGCTGCGCGTCGAAGGGCCTGGAGAGAACGTCAGCCAGGGTCTCGAACGGCGCGAGGTCATCTCGCTCGACGGCAGCCTGGATCGCCGCCTCGACCATGTGGTTTCGCGGGATGAACAGCGGGTTCGTGCCCAGCATGGCATCCTGCCGCTCCTGCGCCGATGCAGGCTCCCGCAGCAGGCGCTGGCGCCAGCGCTCCTCCCAGGCATCGAACGCGGCCGGGTCGGCGAAGAGGCTGCGGCAGGCATCGGCGCCGTCAGCTTGCCCGGCCGCTTCGCTCAGGCGCCGGAAGACCAGGGTGAAATCGGCCTTGCCGCGCTGCATCGCCTCGAGCAGCGCCTTGATGAGCTCGACATCATCAGCCTCCTCGATGGCGAGGCCGAGCTTGCGGCGGAAGCCTGCGATCAAGTTCTGCTGGAATTGCGGGTCGAACCGGCCGAGCGCCTCCTGCGCGATCGACACGGCCCTGTCGGGGTCGTCGGCCAGCAGCGGCAGAAGCGCCTCGGCCAGGCGCGCCAGATTCCAGCGGGCGATCGGTGGCTGGTTGCCGAAGGCATAGCGCCCGTGCTCATCGATCGAGCTGAACACGGTCGTCGGATGATAGACGTCCATGAAGGCGCAGGGCCCGTAGTCGATGGTTTCGCCGGCGATCGACATGTTGTCGGTGTTCATCACGCCGTGGATGAAGCCGATCGTCATCCATTGCGCGACGAGCGCGGCCTGCGCGGCAACCACGGCCTCGAACAGGGCAAGATAGCGGCCATCGCCGGTGCAGTCCGGGTAGTGCCGTGCGATGACATGGTCGGCGAGCAGGCGCAGCGCCTCAGCATCGCCGCGGGCGGCGAAAAACTGGAAGGTGCCGATCCGGATGTGGCTGGAGGCGATGCGGGTCAGGACGGCGCCGGGCAGCGCTGTCTCGCGCCTGACGGCCTCGCCCGTCAGGACCGCAGCTAGCGCGCGCGTCGTCGGGACGCCGAGAGCGGCCATCGCTTCGCTGACGACATATTCGCGCAGGACCGGCCCCAGCGCCGCCCGGCCGTCGCCTCGACGCGAGAACGGGGTTGGGCCGGCGCCCTTGAGCTGGAGATCCCGGCGCCTGCCGCGCCGGTCGACCAGCTCGCCGAGCAGGATGGCCCGCCCGTCGCCGAGCTGAGGGCTGAAGCCGCCGAACTGATGGCCGGCATAGGCGGTTGCGATCGACGCTGCGCCGGCCGGCACGCTATTGCCGGACAGCATGGCCACGCCCTCCGGGCCTTCCAGCCAGTCGGGATCGAGCCCGAGCTCCAGTGCGAGCGGCCTGTTCAGCCGGATCAGCCGGGGCGCAGCCACAGGCGTCGGGGCCACCGTCGCGTAGAAGCGTTGCGGCAGGCGCGCATAGGAGTTGTCGAAGGCGATCAGGGTCATCGATGGTAGATATACGCGGAAAGCGCCATCGCAACAGGAAGCCGAACTCCGGCAGGCTATCCCCTGCCGCGCCTCGCTCACTCCGTCGAGTCGAAATCGTCCTCACGGGCGTGCAGCAGCGCGGCCAACGTATGCAGACCGAGATCGAGCTGCTCCATGCTCGGCGTCGCCAGTGCCAGCCTGACCGCGTTCGGCGCGTGGCCGGGTGTCGCTGCGAAGGTGCTCGACGGAGTCAGCGCGATATCGCGCCGGGCTGCGGCCGCGACGAAGCTCTGCGAGCGCCAATGCGCCGGCAGCGTCAGCCACAGATGGTAGCAGTTCCTGTTGGCCTGGACCTCGAAGCCGGCGAGGCGCTCGGCTGCGAGCGCCTGGCGTGCGCGGGCGTCGAGGCACTTCAATTTGGCGAGCTCGGCGATGGTGCCGTCGCTCATCATCCGCTGGGCGGCCGCGAAGGCGAACCCCGTCGCCGTCCAGCCGCCGGAGCGCACCGAGGCCTTGACGCTTTCGCGCAGGCGCAGCGGCACCACGACGAAGCCCAGCGTCAGCCCCGGCGCGACCTTTTTGGAAAGGCTGTCGATGACGAGGCAGGAGTCCGGCGCGAGCGCAGCCAGCGGCGGCCCATCCTCGAGGAAACCGTAGACATTGTCCTCGATGATCGGCAGGCCGAGCGCCTCGACGACTCCCAGCAGATCGGCACGGCGGGCTTGCGGCATCGTCGTTCCCAGCGGGTTCTGGACCGCCGGCTGAATATAGAGCGCCGACAGATGGGCCTCGCGATGCGCCTTCTGCACCGCGTCGGGGCGCATGCCGCTCTCATCCATCGCCAGCGGCACCAGTGTGACGCCCAGCCGGGCGGCGATCCCCTTGATGAAGGGGTAGGTCAGGGCCTCGACGCCGCAGCGCCCGCCGGTCGGAACAAGAGCGGCAAGCGCCGCGGCGACGGATTGGCGGCCATTACCGGTGAAGACCAGTTGCTCGGGCGCCGGCGTCCAGCCGCCTTGCGAGAGGAAGGCGGCGCCAATGCTGCGGATCGCCGGCGTGCCGACGCTTGTCGCCTGCCGCAAGGCCGCATCCAGCGCCGCGGTCTCCTCCAGGCCGGCCAGACTCCTGGCGATCAGAGCGGCCTGCCGGGGTAGGATCGGATAGTTGAATTCGAGATCGATCCGGGTGCTGCTCGGCTCGCCGGGGGCCGCCACCCCGCGCCTGGCTTCTCCCGAGACGAAGGTGCCCCGGCCGACCTCGCCGACGACGAGGCCGCGGCGCAGCAGCTCGGCGTAGACCCGGCTCGCCGTCGAGACGGCGATCTTGCGCTCATAGGCGAAGTTGCGCTGGGGCGGCAGGCGCTCGCCCGGCTTGAGCGTTCCTGCGGCGATTTCGGCCGCGATCATGTCGGCCAGCCTGAGATAGTCGGATCTCGACATTTATTGCACCGAGAGCAATGTTTTCATTGATCCGATATCTGTATCGGATCATTTTGCCTTCATCAACCCAGCCACACCCAAACGGCGGCGATTGCAGGGACGAAAGGCGCCTCGCCAATGTGCGAGGCGCTTTCGCCTCGGCGTTCGCGCGGCTTCGTGCCTTCGAGGAGGCCAATATGTCTGCAGTCCTGCCCGCCATCGTTCGGCCTGTCGTCGCGAAGCGCTCCGAGGCATCGCTCCACCTGCCGGGTGTGCTGCTCCAGGCGATCGCGCGCTATTTCGCGCGCCGCGCCGCCATCGACCACCTGTACGAGCTCGACGAGCCCGCCCTCAAGGATATCGGCCTTGCGAGAAGCGAGATCGAAGCCGCGGTTCGGGGACGCATTCCACGCGCCGGCCGGAAGCGCACGTGACGGGCGGGCGCGACTGATCTGGCTACGGATCGCTGGGCGGCTCGCCGGCCCCCCGTTCAGAATCGCATTTCGACCCTACCCTTGAGGGCGTGATCGCGGGAGCGTTCGCCGATGGCGGCGGAGTAGGTCAGGCCGAGGGCGGTGGCCTGCGAGATGCGCCAGTCGAGCCCGGCCTCGGCGGTGAGGGCGTCGCGGTCGATCCGGGCGGCGAAGACCTGCGCCGGCGTGGTGCCGGCGACGAAGGCGGTGCGCGCCTGCGGGGTGAGCTCGCCAAAGCCGTGGCGCCAGCCGAGCATGGCGCGGGCGAACAGCGGCATCGCCCCGAGCTGCGCCTCGGCCCGCAGGCCCAGCGTGGTGAAGCCCAGCGTCTGGTCGGAGGAGAGAACACGCAGGGCCGCCGCCCCGCCGCGCTCGGTGCCGGCGTCGGTGCTGACCCGGATCAGCGCCAACTGGGCGAAGGGCTCCAGCGCAACCCCGCTGAAGGCGAAGCCATAGCCGAGCTCGGCAAAGCCTTGCATCACCGAGCCCGGACGCTGCAGGCGCAGCAGATCGCCGAAGCCGCGGATCGCGACCTGGCGGCGGATGTCGCTCTCGGACCAGGTGTAGGCTGCGCCGGCATCGAGCCTGAGCTGGCCGAAGCGGGCGCCGGCATAGAGCGCGGCGTGGCCGCTCTCGAGCTTGCCGGTCGAGAGCCTGGCATCGAGATCGAAGCGCGACTGGCTGTAGCCGCCGGCGACGCCGACCTTCAGCGACGAACCCGGCGCGTCATAGAGCATCAAATCGGCGCCGAGCAGGGCGCCACCGCTGCGGCGGCTCATGCTCGCGGCATTGCCGTCGCCGTCCGTATTGCCGGTGCTGCCGAAGGCGGTGCCCCAGAGGGCGTAGCGCGGCTGCGGGACCGGCGCGGGCATCGCGATCGCACCCTTGCGGCCGGGCAGGTCGGCGGAGAAGCTCGCCGCGACCTGCTGACCCGGCGCGGTGAGCAATGGCCCACGCAGATGGCCCAAAATGGTGTCGCGCACCAGCCGGCTCTCGTCGATCATCACGCTGACCGCCTGGGCATGCGCTTCGCCCGAAAGCAGGTCGAAACCGGCGCGGGCCTCGGCCGCCGTCGCTGAGATCAGCGTGTCATAGACCGCATTGCCGACCCCGAGCCGCTCCGCCGCGATCGCGATGAAGCCCTGATTGCGGGTGGTGGCGATGGAGGTGCGGCCTGAATCATCCGGTCCGAACGCGGCATCGTTGCGGGTCATCGTCAGCGTGACGTTCTGACTGTCGTAAGCCAGCGACGGCGTCAGGAAGGCCAGGTTCGAGGTCACCGTCGAGAACTGGCCACTGACCCCACCGGAGGCGGTCAGGATCGTGTAGCTGGTCGAAGCCGCATAGTTGCCGTTTTCGGCCAGCACCTGCACTGTCCCGCCCGAGATTGTCGCCGAGCCGGACGCCAGGATCTTGTCGCTCTGGCCGTCCGGGCTGACTTCGACTTCATAGGTCGAGCCTTGTGCGAAGGTGATGTCGCCGGCGACGGTGATTGTTCCGATCGAGTTGCCCGGTGCGATCGTCGCGCCCGCCTGGATCGTGGTCGAACCGACGGTGCCGCTGCCCTGCAGCCGGGCGCCGGCCTCGACCGCGAGCCCGCCGCCGAGCGCGCCGTTGACGATGAGCGTGCCGGCGGAGACCGTGCTCGAACCGGAGAAGCCGGAGCTGTCGCCGGTCAGTTCGAGCGCCCCGCCGCCGGCCTTGGCGAAGCGGCCGCTTCCCGAGAACACGCTGGCGATGCTGGCGTCGTCGCGCTGGTCGAACACGACCGTGCCATTGGCGGTGACGTTGCCGGAGATCGAGGCGGCATTGCCGACGAGCGCGCCGGCTTCGACGATGGTGTTGCGATAGGCGTTGGCGCCGGTCAGCGTCAGCGTGCCGGCGCCGGTCTTGATCAGGTCGGCAGCGCCATAAATGCCGCCGCTCAGGGTGCCGTCATGGCCGTTGCTGTCGATCGTGCCGTCGCCGAGCAGCAGCACGGTGCGCTCCGTGCTGAACGAGGCGCCAAAGCGCAGCGCCCCGCCCAGGAAGGTGATCGCCGTCCCGCCGGCGCCGAGATTGCCGTCATTGGCGACCTCAAGCGCGCCGGCCCGGATCAGCGTGCCGCCGGCATAGCTGTTGTTGCCGGTCAGGACCGTGGTGCCGGTGCCCGCCTGCACGACGACGCCGGAGCCGGAGATCGCGCCGGAGAAGCTGTAGTCGTTCGAGCGGTTGAAGCTGAGGATCGCGTCGTTGACGACATTGCCGGCAAGCTCGCCGGTGCTGCCGCCATTGCCGATCTGCAGCATGCCGGCCGCGATCGTCGTGCCGCCGGCATGGTTCGCGCTGCCGGTCAGCGTCAGCGTGCCCCAGCCCTCCTTGACCAGGCTGCCGGCGCCGCTGATCGATCCGCCGAGGACGAAGCTCGTGCCGGCATAGGTCTCGATCGTGCCGGTGCCCGACAGCGTGATGGAGCGCCCGCTGGTGATGTCGGCATAGCTCGCCAGGCGGCCGCCGCCGTCGAAGGCGATGCTTGAGCCGGCAGCGCCGAGATTGGCATCGGCGACGATCGCCAGCGTGCCGTCGCGGATCACGGTACCGCCGGCATAGCTGCTGGTCCCGGTCAGGAGCAGGGTTCCCGAACCGTCCTTGAGCAGGCGGCCGGCGCCGGTGACGGTGCCGGCGTAGAGGCTGTCCTGCGTCTGATCGACGGTGAGGTCGGCACTGCCCAGCGCGATCTCGCCGCCGCTGCCGGCAAGGAAGCGCATCGACAGGTCATAACCGCTGAGATCGAGCCTGCCGCCGGTCAGGACCCAGTCGGTCATCACCGGCAGGGCGCCGGCACTGCCGGCCCGGAGCGTGCCGGCGGTGATCAGGGTGCCGCCCGACCAGTTGTTGCTCCCGCTCAGCAGCAGCGTGCCGTCGCCCGCCTTGATCAGCCCGCCGGCGCCGGAGACCGTGCCGGTCAAGGTCAGCGTCGTGCCGGCATCGGTCACGACCGCGCCGGTGTCGCGCAGGTCGATCGTGCGGTTCGAGGCGATGTTCGCGGTCGTATGAAGCGCGCCGTTGTCGAAGGTCAGCCCGCCAGTCACCGCACCGAGATTGGCGTCGGCAAAGACCTGCAAGGTGCCGCCCGAGATCACGGTGCCGCCGCTGTAGCTGTTGGCGCCCGACAGGATCAGCGTGCCGTCGCCGGTCTTCTCCAGCCCGTCCGTGCCGGTGATGCTGACCGCGATCGTCGCGGTCTCGCCGTCGAGCACGCGGATCTCCGGCGTGGTGATGACGATGCCGCCAGTGTTGTAGCCGTGCAGGTTGAGGCTGCCGCCGGCGCCACCGACCAGCGTATAGCTGCCGCCAGCGAACTGCAGCCCGACCGCGTTCTGCGTGCCCTCGATCGTGATCGTGCCGCCGGGGCCGCGGAAGACGCCATAGGCACCGCCCCATGACGCCGTCGCCGCGCCGCCGAGGTTCCACCAGTTCGTATTGCCGGCGTTCCAGACGCCGTCCCCGCCGCCGGCCGGCGTCGTGCCCCAGAGCTGCAAGATGTCGAGCCCGTTCGGGGTGACGACGACGTCGACCTTGCCGGCCTGCGAGGTGTCGGGCGTGTAGGTATAGGCCACCGGGCTCGTGACCGGGGTGCTGCCGATGACAAGCCCGCTGCCCGTCAGGCTGCCGCTATAGCTGATGACGCGGTGATAGCCGATCGCCGGCTGTGAGCCGCCGGCGAGGTTGAGCGTGCCACCGTTCAAGGCGAGATCGCCGTTGACCCGCGTCGTCGCCGAGCCCGGCGAGGAGGCTCCGTAGCCATGCAGCCTGTAGTCGTAAGCGCTGCCGGCCTCGAGCGTCAGCGTGCCGTTGACGACGAGCGCGGCGGCATCCGACGGCCTGATCGTGCCGCCGGCATGGGCGGTGAGATCGCCATTGACGGTCAGCGAGGTCTTGCCCGAGGGCGAAAGCGTGCCGCCGCTGTTGACCGTCGTCGCGCCGATCGAACCTTCGCCGGCAACCGTGCCGCCACCATCGACCGCGACCACACCGCCGACCCGCGCACCGCTCAGCACAAGCGTGCTGCTCGTCACCGTCATCGTGCCGGTGAAGCCGGAGGCGTCGAGATAGCGCTCGAAGATCGTCGTCCCGCTCAGAAACCGGACCCGGCCCGAGCCATCGAAATTAGAGCCGAACCTGTAGTCGCCGTCGGTGTGGTTGAAAACAAGCGTGCCGTTCGAGGCGAGGCTAATCCTGTAGCCGCCGACGATCTGTCCAGGCGCCGCAGCCGCTGCTCCGCTGGCCGCGCCGATGTTCAATGTGCCTGATGATCCGCCGCTGCCGACATAGAGCATCCGGCCGCCATATTTCAGAGTGCCGCCGTCCGTGAGGGTCAGCACGCCGCTGCCGCCCGAGCCGATCACGATGTCACCGGTGTGGAGTGTCGATCCCGCACCGCTGACCACCACTTCGCCGGTGGCCCCGGCGAGCGTGCCGATGAGCATGCTGCCGCCATTGGCGTAGCCGCCGTCCGAGATCGCCAGGCTGCCATTGCCGATCCGGAGTGGGTTGTAGCCACTGCCGCGATTGCTGGCGTCCCAGGACGAACCACTCCCCGTGATCGTCACCGATCCGCTCGAACCGGCCTTCGTTCCGATCTCGGCGCGATTGCTGGACAGCCTGGCGCCACCGGAGACTGTGACCTGCCCCTGCCCGCTTTCGCCGACCATCAGTGAGAAATTATCCCAGCGCGTGCCTGCCCCGGTCAGCGTAACCGTGCCGGTTGCGCCTGCCTGCGCGCCGATCACGGTGCTGCCGCCTTTCACCTGGCCGCCGCCAGAGATGGTGAGCATGCCACTGCCCCGGTCGCCGATCACGAACGCATTGGCGTTAGCCCATGTCGCGCCCGCCCCGGAGATCGTCACGGCAGCACTGCTGCCCGCCTCCGCATCGACGCTCGTGCTGGCGCTGGTCAGCCGGGTCGTCCCCGACAGGGCGAGTTCACCACTCTTGACGAGAACCTGACCGAAGCCTGCCGTGCCCATGACGGTCCAGGTGCTCGCACCGTCCTTCTCGAATATCCCGAAGGCCTGGGTCGCATTGCCCAACGCGACGAAGTCGAAGCTGCTGTCCTGCCAGCCGCCGAGGACGAGCGCGTTCGGGCTGGCATCATTGCGGGTGAGGACGACATTGCCGAGGAACTGGTAGCCCGCCTGCAGTTCCAGCGTGTTGCCGCCGCCCCAGAGGTTGATGGCATCCGAATATGAGCCGTCGGCGTTGAGGCCGCCTTCGATCCGGCCGGCCGCGACGATCCTGACGCCGCCGCTGCCCGAGACGCCTCGCCCGCCGCGTCCACCGTGTCCCATGGCTCCGTCAGAGCCGGGATTGAACCCGTAGACGTTGTAGCCCGACGCGCCACCGGTGCCGCCGGCACCGCCCTTGCCACCGCCAACGAAGCCGCCTGCCTGGACCTCCAGGCTGGCGCCGGTCCTCAGAACGACGCCATCGCCACCATAGCCGCCATTGCCGCCATCGCCACCGGTACCGCTGCTCTTGCCGCCACCACCTCTGCCGCCAGCACCGCCGGCACCGGCGTCGCCACCGCGAATGACGCCCTCATTCTGGACGATGACCGGGCTTGCCCCATAAGCGTAGAACCCGGCGCCGCCGTCGCCACCAGTACCGCCGCTGCCGCCGTAATATCCGTCCCCACCATCCATACCCCAGACGAAGCAAGGCAGGCCTGGCTGGCAGTTCTGGCCGATCACGCCGCCGGCGCCACCGACCAGCGTATAGCTGCCGCCAGCGAACTGCAGCCCGACCGCGTTCTGCGTGCCCTCGATCGTGATCGTGCCGCCGGGGCCGCGGAAGACGCCATAGGCACCGCCCCATGACGCCGTCGCCGCGCCGCCGAGGTTCCACCAGTTCGTATTGCCGGCGTTCCAGACGCCGTCCCCGCCGCCGGCCGGCGTCGTGCCCCAGAGCTGCAAGATGTCGAGCCCGTTCGGGGTGACGACGACGTCGACCTTGCCGGCCTGCGAGGTGTCGGGCGTGTAGGTATAGGCCACCGGGCTCGTGACCGGGGTGCTGCCGATGACAAGCCCGCTGCCCGTCAGGCTGCCGCTATAGCTGATGACGCGGTGATAGCCGATCGCCGGCTGTGAGCCGCCGGCGAGGTTGAGCGTGCCACCGTTCAAGGCGAGATCGCCGTTGACCCGCGTCGTCGCCGAGCCCGGCGAGGAGGCTCCGTAGCCATGCAGCCTGTAGTCGTAAGCGCTGCCGGCCTCGAGCGTCAGCGTGCCGTTGACGACGAGCGCGGCGGCATCCGACGGCCTGATCGTGCCGCCGGCATGGGCGGTGAGATCGCCATTGACGGTCAGCGAGGTCTTGCCCGAGGGCGAAAGCGTGCCGCCGCTGTTGACCGTCGTCGCGCCGATCGAACCTTCGCCGGCAACCGTGCCGCCGCCATCGATCGCAAGCGACCCGCCGACCCGCGCACCACTCAGCACAAGCGTCGCGTTCGACACCGTCGTCGTGCCCGAGAAACCCGAGCTGTCCGCGGTCAGGATCGTTGTGCCGGAGAGCACGCTGATTGTCCCGGCGCCAGAGATCGCGTTCGAGAAGCTGTAGCCGCTGTCCGTATGGTTGAACACCAGCGTGCCCGTGCCAGCGCCGAACTGGACATCGCCCTCGATCCTGCCCGCCGTCGTTGCCGTCTGCCCTGCCGCGGCACCGATATTGATCGTGCCGGTGCTGCCCGAGTTCTTAGCGACAGCGATCCGCCTGCCGCGTCCGGGGCCGGCCTTGCCGCCATTGGCGACGGTGAGCGTACCGTTGCCAGACTGTCCGACCGTGAAGTCGGTCGCGCTCAGGCTCGATCCGGCGCCGGAGACCACGGCCGAGCCCGCACCACCATCGCCGAGCACGAGGCTGCTCGCCTCGACATGCGAACCGCTGCCGGTGACATGGATCGCGCCGGAGCCTCCCGCTCCGGTCCCGACGCCGATCGTGTTGGCGCGCACGGTTCCGCCATTGGCGACCGTCAGGCTGCCCTGGCCCTGATGGCCGACGTCGATCCGACCGTCGGCGATCCATTGCGATCCTGCTCCCGCGACGGTGACGGCGGCCACGGCGCCTGCGCCGTTCGCGATCTGCGCATTCGTCGCCGTCAGTTGTGTTCCTGCCGAGAAGACGAGCGCTCCGCCATCGATCGCCATGTCGCCCTTGAAGGCGCTGGTGGTGCCCGACAGCGTCCAGCTGCTCGTGCCGGTCTTGTTGAAGTCCGAGAAGCCTTGATATTGCGAGCCCAGCCCGCGCAAGTCGAAACTCGCATCCGCCGCACCGCCCAGGATCAGCGTCGCATTGCTGCCGCCAAGCACCTGACCGACGATGGCGGAGCCAGCCTGCAGTTCAAGCGAGTTGCCGCTGCCGGCAAATGTGATGGCAGCGCCGCGCGTGCCGTTGCGATTGCGCCCGCCGCTGATGACGCCGCTATTGATGATCGCGACATTGCCGCCCGTCGCCACGATTCCGGCGCCGGCCCTGCCAGCAGCGCCTGCCTGACCTCGGTCGCGACTGACCGATCCGCGCCACGCACCGCCAGCGCCGGCGCCTCCTCCGACGATCGCCGCGCCGGCAGCGTTGATGATCGTGGCGCCCGACTGATCGGCGACGACGCCGCTGCCACCTGAACCGCCGGAGCCGCCATTCGCATGGCGTCGCACGCTGCCGAATGTGGATCGCGATTTGATCCCATTCTGGCCGCCGTCGCCACCATTCCCGCCCGTGATCGAAACACCCGGCGCAGTCGTCAGTGTTGCGCCATTGCGGATGGTGACGCCATTGCCGCCGTCGCCGCCGCGGCCGCCATCGCCTGCCGTCTTGGCGGCCGGCCGGTCGTAGTCCTGAGCGCCGCCGATCGCGCTGTCCGAACCGCTGTCGTCCAGAGCGTTGCTGTTCGTCTTGCCTGGACCGCTGTCGCCACCATTGCCGCCGCGGCCGCCATTGCCGCCCTTGATGGTCGATCCTGCTCCGATCGATGCGCTGCCGCGTGACAACGACAGGCCGACGCCGCCTTCACCGCCATCCCCGCCGTTTCCACCCCAGCCGTCAACCCGTTTGGAGGACGTGCCCTGGCCGCTGCCGCCCCTTCCGCCATCGCCACCGTCGCCGCCATGTCCGCCCGTCAGCCGATTGTTACCGAGCAAATTGACCGAGCCGCCCTCGACGAGGCTGAGCCCGGCTCCACCTCCGCCGCCGCCTGCGCCCCCGCCGCCATCGCCGCCATCACCGAGAATCTCGAAAATGAGGAAGGTGGCGACATTCCCATCGCCGCCGTCGCCGCCTTTTCCTCCGGCGCCGCCATCGCCGCCCTTGCTCTGCAACGAGGCTCCGATCGAGTGGGCCGCCGTACGGCCAATGCGGATGCGGGGCGTTACGGCCATAGCCGACGAGGTCGCGCGGGTAGGAAGTGCTCATCAGGTGATTCAAGTCCATGCGACGGTGATTCAAATGCGGCTCGCAAGCCGTTGGCGACAGAGGTGTTTTCCGCGACCCGGCTTAGCCCGAAGTCGACTCTCGCCGAAGCGGCGGGAGCATGGCTCCCACCGATCCCACGGCGTCGGCCCCAGTGCCCTACCCTGCAAGCGAGCGGATGCGCTCCTGATCCGGCGGCAGGAAGGAGCGGTCGAACACCTCGCGCAGGGACGGCGTGCGCGGCAGCTTCTTGGTCTCGACGATCAGGGCGATCAGGCGGCCGAGGCGGGCATCGTCCATGTCGCCGACGCCGATCCGCTTGCCTTCCGGATGCGCCATCTCGCTCTTCAGCGTGCCGACGAGACGGGTCAGGTTGACGTCGCGCCGGATCGACGGCTCGCGCTTGGCCAGCGCCTCGATCGCGAGATTGGGGTCCTTCGTCGTGTCGGACAGGGCCCGGTTGAAGGCGCGCACCATGCCCGAGAGCGCCCGCGGATTGGCGCTGTAGAGTTCGCGTGTCACGAACAGGGTGTTGCCGTACATGTCCGGCAGGTGGTCGGCATAGTTCAGGAATCGCAGCTCCTTGCGCCCGTCGATGCCGAGCGGTGCCACCGAGGCGATGATCGTGTTGACGAAGCCGAACACGCCCTGCGCGCCCTTGCCCTTCAGCATGTCGGCGACCTGGTTGCCCATCGCCGCCGGCGACTCGACGACCTTGACCTTGCTGACGTCGACGCCGTTGGCACGCGCGAACATGTCGAAGGTGATCAGCGCGGCATCGACCGGATGACCCGAGATCGTCTTGCCTTCGAAATCCTTGGGTGAGCGGATCGGGCTGTCGGCGGGAACGGCGATGGTGAAGGGCACGCTGTTGAAGGTGGTCCAGATCGCCACCGGCCCCTGGTACGGAGCGCTGCGGGCGATGCGCTCGATCAAGGCCGAGATGTCGCCATAGCCGACGTCGAAATTGCCGGCCTTCACCTGCGGGATGATCGCAGCAGCGCCGTCGCCGGGCGAGAAGGCGATGTCGAGGCCTTCCTCGCGCAGATAGCCGCGGTCCTCGGCCAGCAGGAAGAACGAGACCGGGCCCGATAGCGAGGTGTTGAGCAGCAGCTTGTAGCGCTGCGCCTGGGCGGAGGCGCTCATCGGGATGATGGCCGCGCTGGCGGCGAGGCCGGCGGAAAAGGCCCTGCGGTTGATGCTCGGCACGATGGTTCCTCCTGCAAGATGACGATGAACTCGCGATGCCGGGGCGACGCGCCCCGCTTCACATCGTACTCGGACGTGGAATGCCCGTGCCCTGCCGTTTCGGCCGGCGGCACGCTCTCAGCTGCCGCGATAGGTCGAACAGCTTCCCGGCGTGCACAGCAGCGGCACGTGATAGTGCTGCTTCACGTCGAAGACGGAGAAGCGGACCGCCGGGCGATCGATGAACGGCGCCGGATCGCCCGCGCCAGCCTGGCTGCGCAGATACTCGTCGACATGGAAGACGAGCTCGTATTCGCCGAGCCTGGCATCCTCCGGGCGGACGAGCGGCGCGTCGGTGCGGCCGTCCTGGTTGGTCGTCGCCGATTTGACCAGGGTCCAGCCCTCGCCCAGCCTGATCGAGAGGTCGATCCGGACGCCCGCCACCGGCCGGCCGCGGTTGGAATCGAGGATATGCGTGGTGATGCCAGCCATGACCGTGCTCCTCAGCTGCCGCGGTAATAGGAATAGCCCCAGGGCGAGAACAGCACGGGCAGGTGATAGCGCTGCCCGAGATCGGCGATGACGAAGCGGATCGGGACGGTCTTGAGGAAATTCGGCGTCGGCAATTGCGCGCCCCGTGCCCGGAAATAATCCTCGACATGCAACAGGAGTTCGTAGCGCCCGGCCTTCAGCGCCTCGTCGACGAGCAGCGGCTCGTCGGTGCGTCCGTTCTGCGCCGTCACCACCGTCTTGAGCGGGTGGTAGCGATCGCCGTCGAGCACAGAAAGGTCGCAGGTCATGCCGGCGCCCGGCAGGCCGTGATAGGTGTCGATCGCGTGCATGGTCAGGCGCGGGCTCAAGCCGGTCTGCGAGACAGGCGCCACCGTCAGCGCGCCGGGCTGCTGGCCAGGTTGCGGGCTCTGGGCCCGGGCGAGAGCCGGCGCGGCGACAACCGCCGCCCCAGCCGCCAGGATCCGTCGCCGGTCGGTGATCAGGCGATCCATGAATGCTCCCTCGATGTCATGCGTTTGCTGGTCTCAGGCCGCGCGGGAGGCCTGCGATTCATCGGTCACCTGCGCGAGGCGGCTGCGGGTGATGAAGCTGATCTGGGCGAGCGCTTCCTCGCGTTCCGGGGCGGTGTCGCGCGCCGCGCGGCGGGCGAGCTCGGCATAGATGCCGGCCTTGGTGTAGTGCCTGACGCAGGCGATGAACGGGAAGCCGTGGCGCTCGCGATAGGCGCGGTTGAGCGTGTCGATCAGCCGGACCTCCGCCTGAGTCAGGCTGGTGAGGCCGGCGCTGGCCTGCTCGACATCGGAGGACTGGGTCAGCTCGCCCCGCTTCGCCTCGCGCCCGGCAAGCTCCGGATGGGCGCAGAGCAGCGCGATCAGCTTCGCCTCGTCGCTGCCGCGGACGGCGGCTATCATCGCCGCGTGCATCGCGTCGACGCTGGCGAAGGGGCGGGCCGCGAAGGCCGCCTCGGCGACCCAGGACGAGTGCTCGAAGATCGCGCCGAAGGCGGATACGAAAGCGGGCCGATCCATGGCGTTGATCGCCGCCAACGTGAAGGGCGGCTGCGTTGCTTTGGAAGAGGGCGTCATCTCGGTGTCCTGTCCTTCGGATACATGGCCGGCGCGAGCGGCTCGCATCGACATCCCCGGTGTACCGCAAGCCGCTCCTCATTGAGATCGGGCGCCGCCAATTCCCATTATTTGCAAACCCGAATAGAGCCTGAGAGGATCGGCCTGTTAGAGGCCGTTCCGTCGCAGGGACCATCGACCATGCAGCCTCAGGAGAACCCCCTCGACGCTCAGCTCCTGCGGGTCTTCTGCATCCTGATGGCGGAACGCAGCGTCACCCGGACGGCCACGCGGCTGAACCTGTCGCAGCCGGCCACGAGCCTTGCCCTGAAGCGCCTGCGCGAGATCTTCGGCGACCAGCTCCTGGTGCGCGGCCGCGACGGCATGGTGCCGACCGAGCGGGCGATCGCGCTGCAGCAGACCGCGATCAAGGCGCTGGAGGAGCTCGACAACCTGCTGGTCGATCCGAACCGGGTCGATCCGGCCTCGAGCCATCAGAGCTTCACCATCGCCCTGCCGGACTATGTCGCGCCAGCCTATCTCGCCGGCGCCGTGCGCGAATTCCGCCAGCGTGCGCCCCATGCCCGGCTCACCCTGCGCTCGCTCGGCGCCGATTTCGATTTCGAAGGCGCGCTCGCCGCCGGAACCGTCGACATCGTCATCGGGAACTGGCCCTCGCCGCCGCCCTATCTGCGGACGTCGACGCTGTTCGAGGACGATGTCGTCTCCCTCGTCGACCGCGAGCATCCCTTCGCCCGGGAGGTCCCGTCGCGCGCGGAGTTCCTGGCGGCCAACCACATCGCGCCGACGCCCTATTCGATCGCCCATCGCGGCGTGGTCGAGACCCATCTGACGAAGATGCGGATCAGCCGCGAGCGCCGCCTGGTGATCTCGTATTTCGCGATGGCGCCCTATATGCTGGTCGGGACTGACCTGGTCTTCACCACCAGCCGGCATTTCGCGCGCTATTTCACGACGATCCTGCCGCTGGCGATCGTCGAGCCGCCGCTCGAATTCCCGCGCATGCGCTTCTACCAGCTCTGGCACGACCGTACCCAGCACTCGCCGATCCATCACTGGCTGCGCCAGGTCCTGACCCGCAACCGCCTGCCGGGCGAGCCTGCTGCGGGTTCGTAGGAATCGGGCATCGGGACTGTTTGGAAGGGAATCTCGCGGTTCGCTCCACGCTCAAGCCCTCCCCCCGCTTGCGGTGGGGAGGGTTGGGTGGGGGGCAGTGCCGCTTGGTGCTTCGATGAACGAATGAAGCGTCCTGCTTTACGGCCCCCCATCCCTAACCCTTCCCCACCGCAAGCGGGGGGAACGGAACGAGCCAGCCTTGCAAGCGATTGTTTCGGCTCCGCCCCCGCAAACGAAAACGGCCGCCCGCCGGTGAATGGCACCGAGCGAGCGGCCTAGCTGGCGGGGGCTGCTTTCCGCCGTCTGCGACGGAGAACCACTTCCGCTAAGGTAGCGCCTCGCGACGCTCGCGGCTTCTGCGGCCGCGCGCCCCCAGCCTCCCTATTTCCCGGCCTTGCTGGAGACGGGGATGAACTTGATGATCAGGAGCACGGTGGCCGCTTCGAACAGGGCGACCATCCAGAGCCCGGGCGACATCAGCCCCGTCGCATCCTTGATCACGCCCATGGCGAAGGGAGCTCCGAACCCGGCCAGATTCGCCACCGAATTGATCAGGGCGACGCCGGCCGCCGCAGCCGAACCCGACAGGAACAGGTTGGGCATCTGCCAGAACACCGGGATGGCGCTCATCGTGCCGATGATGGCGAAGGCCAGCGCGACCAGAGCGAGATAGGAGCCGTTCGGGATCAGGAAACCGAGCGCCGCCATCGACACCGCTCCCACCAGGGCGGCGACGCCCGTGTGCAGCCGCGCCTCCCGATGACGGTCCGAGCTCCGGCCGATCATGATCATGCCGGCGGCGCCGCAGAGATAGCAGGCCGCCATGATCCAGCCGACGGCGGCCGGACTGGTGAAGCCGAGCTCACGCACCGCGGTCGGGCCCCAGAAGGTCAGGGTCGAGTTCGCAAGGATGATGCAGAAGTAGATCGCGATGAACTGCCACACCCGGGGATCGCGCAGCGACTTCATGATCTTGTGCTCGCGCGGGCCGAGGGCGGCGCGGTCACGTTCCAGATCGGCGAGGATCAGGCTCTTCTCCTTGTCGGTGAGCCAGTTCGCCTTCTCCGGCTTGTCGGTCATGTAGAACAGGGTGACGATACCGGCGATCACCGAGGGAATGCCCTCGATCAGGAAGACCCACTGCCAGCCGGCCCAGCCATTGGCGCCGTTGAGCTGGGTCATGATCGTGCCGGCCAGCGGCCCGCCGAGCACGCCGGCCAGGGCCGAGGCGGACATGAACAGGCCGAAGGCCTTGGCGCGCCGCTCGGTCGGATACCAATAGGTCAGATAGAGGATGATGCCGGGGTAGAAGCCGGCCTCGAAGACGCCCAGCAGGAAGCGCAGGACGTAGAACTGCATCGGCGTCGTCACGAACATCATCGCGACGCAGGTGATGCCCCAGAGCATGGTGATGCGGGCGACAGTCTTACGCGCGCCGATCCGTTCGAGGAGCAGGTTGCTCGGGACCTCGAACAGGAAGTAGCCGATGAAGAAGATGCCGGCGCCCAGGCCGTAGATCGCCTCGCTGAACTTGAGATCGTTCAGCATCTGCAGCTTGGCGAAACCGATGTTGACCCGGTCGATCCAGGCGAGGATCCAGAGGATCATCAGAAACGGGATGAGGCGCCAGGTAACTTTGCTGAAAGCCGCATCCAATTGCTGCGATGACGTGCCCTCGGAGATGTCTGCTCCGTGAGTGACGGCTGTCGACATGATGATCTCCCCTATGTGCCGCGGTCTTCAGGTTCGACCCGACCACTGGCTTCGATCATGCCGAATAATCCGAATGGCCTTCCACGGTGAGACCGGTTCCGAAATGCCCATTATTTGCGGATTGAATAAGCATTTGCAGATTGAATGAGCTTTGCCCGGCAAGACCGCCAGCGGCCGCATGGGATATGCGCGCGAGCCCTCTCCCGGAACGGGGGAGAGGGCTTGTCGTGCGTCCGCAGCCCTCCTATCGCAGAGGGTCCCCCATGCCTCCAGCGATGTAACCGGACAGCTCCGGAGCAAGCCCGAGCGTGACGGTTCCTCGCCCCTTCTACGCCGCCACCGCCTCGGTCGCGGCGGTCACCTGCCAGCCCTGCAGGTCGCGCCAGTTCGGCTCCAGCTCGGCGAAACGCGCCAGTGCGAAGCTGGAGATGTCGGCGAAGCCGCAGGCGCCGTCGACGACGAGATCGCGGATCGCCCGCCCGCTCGCCGGCGAGAGGCCGAAGCCGACGCTCGACAGCGTCGCCACCACGACATTGGCCCGGGAGGCAAGCCGGTCGATCACCGGCCGCCCGTCCGGCGTGTTCTCGATCACGCCAGCCCAGGAGCGGATGATGCGGGCATGCGCCGCCCTGGGCAGCAATTGCGCGAGGCGCTTGCCCATAGGCAGCATCAGCGGCGTGGTCGGCTTAGGCGGCGTGCCCTCCTCCGCCATGGCCAGCCATTCATGCGGCCCGCCGCCATAGGCGAGGTTGCCACGCAGCGTCTGGCGGCCATAGAGCCCGCAACCGTCGACGCCGCCGAGCGGCATCAGCGGCAGCGGCTCGGTGACGATCATCTCGCAGCGTGCCGACTGCACCGGCACCTCCTGCCCGAGCATGGCGGAGAGCCGCCCGGTCTGCGGGCCGGCGGCGAGCACGAGGCTGTCGCAGCCGATCTCGCCGCGATTGGTCTCGACCGCGGTGACGCGGCCGCCTTCGGTCCGGAAGCCGGTGACGGTGGTGTGCTGCAGGATGCGCCCGCCATGGTCCTGCATCGCCCAGGCATAGCCCTGCAGCGTGCGGTGCGGGTTGGCATGGCCACCGAACTTGTAGTGATAGCCGCCGACGACGGTATCGCCCGCCAACGGCACCATTTCCTTGGCCTGCTTGAGGTCAAGCACCTCGGACTCGAAGCCCTGCCGCGCGGCATTGCGCAAGGCGCGGCCATAGAGCGCCATCTGGTGCTCGCTCGACGCAAGGCGAATACGCTCGCCCTTGAACTCGGTCGGATAGCCAAGCAATTCGTCCATGAGCGGCCAGAGCCGCTGCTCCTCGGCGAAGAGCGGCGAATGATGGTGCGAGCAGCCGCCGCCATTGCGGCCGGACGCCTCCCAGCCGATCAGCCCCTTCTCCAGTACCAGCACGTCTACGCCATCGCGCGCCAGCCACCAGCCGGCAGAGAGGCCGGTGACGCCGGCGCCGACGATGACGACCGAAGCTCCCTTGATCTCGCTCATGATGGCTCTCACTCGCTCGCGACGGGGCCGGTCGCGTCGTTGCCCGCGACGGTGTAGCGCGCCGGCACCTCCCAGAACGGCACCCATTGCGCATGCATGCCGAACCAGGTGTCCCAATGCTCGGTCTGCTCGGGCGTCTCAGAGACAAGGGCGGTCATTGCCAGCGACATCGGCCTGACCGGCGCGCGGTAGCCGGCAAGCGGGATCGAAGAGAGCGGCTGCGCCGAGCCGAGCGCCAGCAAAGCGGCGACCTGCTCACGGCAGCGGCGGCCCTGGCAGGGGCCCATGCCAGCACGGGTCAGGCGCTTGACCTGGTCGGGATTGGGCGGGCCCTCGCCGAGCAGCGCCGAGAGCGAGCGATCGTTGCGGCGCTCGTTCTGCCAGTCGAGATAGCGCGGCGGGCGGACTTCGAGGATCTCGCGCGCCGTCACCTCCTCGCATTGGCAGACATGGAATTCGGCCCGGGCCTCGATCACGCTCGCCCGGACCCAGGCGAGGCGATAGGCGGAGATGTCATAGCCCGGCGCGGGCGGCGAAGCCGCTTCCATGCTGACGCTGCCCTCCCCGATCGCCGCTACCGCGCGAGCGGCCTCGACCTCGGCGACGGTACGATCGCGCGTCTTGCTCGCCCAGAGGCCGGCGCAATCGCCGACGGCGTAGACATTCGCGAGGCTGGTGCGCTGGCCGGCATCGAGCACGGGCGCGTAGCCACCGCGCTCGGCCTGGAAGGCGACCTTGCAGCCGGCGGCGTCGATCAGGTCGATGACCGGCGTCGCGCCGACCGCCAGCACGATACCGTCGCAGGCAACGGCACGCTCGTCGTCCGTCGGACGGCCCTCGCCGTCCAGCCTCGCGACAACAGCCGCTTCGACGCTGTCGCGGCCGGCCGCTTCGCGCACGACATGGCCGGCCAGGATTTCGGTACCACCGGCGCTGAGGTTCGCCAGCAATTCCACCTCGCCGATCGTCTCTTGCGCCTGTTCGACGATGGCGGCGATCGTTACGCCCGCCTCCCGCAGGGCGAGCGCCGTGGTCAGCGCCTCCGTATTCGAGCCGAGGATCACGACCTTGCGTGGGCCGAAAGCGTCATAGCGGGTCGCGAGGTTGAGCGCGGCGGTGGCGCCCATCACGCCGGGCTTCTCCCAGCCGGGGAAGCCGAGGCCCATGTCGCGGCGGCCGCAGGCGAGGATGACGTGCTGCGCCTGGACGAGGATGCTGCGCTCCTCATCGGCGAGACCGGCGACGAGGCCCGGCATCCAGCCGAGTGCCGGGCCGTTGGCGTAGAGCCCCCAGCAGGCCGTGCCGAGACGGAGATCGACGCCGGCCTCGAAGGCTTCCGCGATCCGCGGCTCGGAGGCGACGAAGGCCTCCATCATGGCGTTGCGGTTGCGGGCGCTGGCCGCCATGCCCTGACCGAAATGCAGCGGGACGTCGTCGCCCATCGTCCTGAACGGGACCGGGTTCTCGTCGACCAGCAGCACATTGAGGCCGCGCGCGGCGGCGCCAATCGCGGCCTCCAGACCGGCGGGACCACCGCCGACGACGAGGACATCGACACTCTGCGCGATGGCGAGCGGCTTGCCGGTGACGGATTTGGGGTCGGAGGCCGGGATGGTCATGGGCTGCGCTTTCGAATGACTGCGTTCATTCTTGGCGCCGGCGCCTGGCAGGGCCGGCCGGTTTGCGACATCGACCGGCCGGGACGCGACATCCGGGCCGCAGGACTTGCCGGCCAAAGTACTTGCCGACCAAAGTAACTGCCGGCTCAAAGCACCTGTTCGAGGAAGGCGCGGGTGCGCGTCTCGCGCGGCGCGCCGAAGAATTCGGCCGGGGCTGCGTGCTCGACGATGACCCCGCCATCGGTGAAGTAGACGTGGTCGGCGACCTCGCGCGCGAAGCCCATCTCATGGGTGACGAGGATGCAGGTCATGCCCTCGGCCGCGAGGTCGCGGATGGTGACGAGCACCTCCTTCTTGGTCTCGGGGTCAAGCGCGGCGGTGACCTCGTCGAAGAGCATGACCTTCGGGTTCATCGCCAGCGAGCGGGCAATGGCAACGCGCTGCTGCTGGCCGCCGGAGAGCTCGCCCGGATAAGCCTCGTGCTTGTGCGACAGGCCAACCTTGGCGAGCAGGCGCCTGGCCCGCTCCCCGACCTCGGCAGGGTCCTGCTTCAGCACATGGATCGGCGCCATCATCACGTTCTGAAGCGCCGTCTTGTGCGGGAAGAGATTGTATTGCTGGAAGACGATGCCGACGTCGCGGCGCAGCGCCAGCTTGTCCAGCGCGGGATCGTTGACCTGCCGGCCGGCGACGATGATCGAGCCCTTGCTGATCGGCACCAGCGCGTTGATGCAGCGCAGCAGCGTCGACTTGCCGGAGCCGGACGGGCCGATGATGCAGACGGTCTCGCCGCGGCGGATGGTGAGACTGACGTCCTTGAGCACGACGAAGGCGCCGAACGCCTTCTCGACGCCCTCGACGACGACGACCGGCTCGCCGAGTTCATGCTTGGCAGCCATGGTCATCCCTTCACGTTGAAACGGCGCTCGAGCGCCATGGTCAGGCGCGCGATCGGGTAGCAATAGGCAAAGAACATCAGGAGCAGCAGCAGGTACATCGGCAGCATCAGCTCCGGCCGGCTCTCGGCGACGAGGGCGGCGCGCGTGATGGTGAGCCCGTCCTGGATGCCGACGACCGAGATCAGCGTCGTCGCCATCGTCAGGATGGCGTAGAGGTTCATCCAGGGCGGCAGCATGCGCTTCACCGCCTGCGGCAGGATGATCATCCACATCGTCTGGCGGCGGGTGAAGGCGAGCGCCTCGGCCGATTCCCACTGGCCCGTGGGGATAGAGCGGATGCCGCCGCGCACGATCTCCGAGACATTGGCCGCGACGGGAAGCGCGAGCCCGATGATCGCCTTGACCCAGGCCGGAAAGGCGATGGTGACCGGCCCGAGCCTGATCTCGAAGGGTAAAAGGAACATCGCGTAGAACAGCAGGACGAGCCAGGGCGCGTTGCGGAAGAACTGCGTCGCCGCCCAGGATGGCTGGCGCAAAGCGGCGGAGGGCGAGACCTGGCCGATACCGAACAGCACGCCGACCGTGGTGCCGAGCGCCATCGAGAGCACGCTGATCAGCAGGTTGAACAGGAAGCCCTGGAAGATCAGCGGCGCCCAGCGCAGCAGGATGGTGACGGCGCCGTCGCGCGCCGCGGGAGCCGTCACTTGCGCCACCGCGAGCGAGGCAGCGAAGAGGATGGCGACACCAGCGACGAGGCCGGCGCTCAGGACCATCGGCGCGGCGAGTCCGCTCGGCGCGATGGGCGTCGCTCGGAAGGGCTTCAGGACCGGGAGATCGGTTACGCCTGTCTTCATGGCATGTATCCGGGAATGCGCATGGCCCGCTCCCAGCGATGCATCACCCAGACCAGGACCGCGACGAGCAGCACATAGACGACGAGCAGCACGTTCATCATCTCGCGGACGTTGAAGACCTCGGACCAGATCTGCGACGCCGCGTAGAGCAGCTCGGGCACGCCGATGGCGTAGGCCAGCGTCGTGGTCTTCACGAGGTTGACGAGGTTGTTGTTGAGCGCCGGCAGGCAGATGCGGAAGGCGAGCGGCAGCACGATCTGGCGCCAGAGCTGGAAGCGGGTATAGCCGAGCGATTCCGCCGCCTCGACCATCGTCTCCGGCACCGCCTCGATGCCGGCGCGGAAGATCTCGACATTGAAGGCGCCGGCGAAGAGCGAAAAGGCGATGATCGCCCAGCCTGTGCCGCTGACGAGCGGCGACTGCCCGCCAAAGCCGTCCGAGACGGTCGGCAGCATTCCGCCGACGGCGAAATAGAAGAAGGAAAGCTGCACCAGCGGCGGCGTGTTGCGGAAGAACTGGACGTACCCCCGCACCACGAGCCGGCCAAGCCGCGAATTACCGCCGGCTATCCAGACGCCGAGCAGCCCGATCACGAGCGAGGCGAGGATCGAGACGACGCAGATATAGCTCGTCGTCCACAGCCCGGTCAGGAAGCGCGAGCGGTCGAAGGCGTCATAGAAGATCGAGAAGTTGAGGCCGTGGGCCTCGTTCAGGCGCTCGAAGAAAGCGGCGATCATGTCCGACATCTCGGGATGACTTGGTGCGTCATGGTCGGGCCTGGCCCGACCATCCCGAAAACCAGAACCCTCTGGTCATGAGATTCTCGGGGCAAGCCCGAGAATGACGCCCCGAAGCTACGAACCGCCCTTCAGCTTCTTGTTGGTCTCGATCAGATAGGGGCTCTGCTTGATGCCCCATTTGGTCTCGAGCGCGAGCAGCTTGCCGCTCTTATGCCAGTCGACCGACATCTCCTTGACCAGCTTGCCGAAGGGCCCGTCGAGATCGTCGAGGCGCACGCCGATCGCCCAGAGCTGCGGATCCTCCGAGACCAGCGGCATCTCGTAGTTCGCCCATTTCGGGTCGCCCCCCGACAGCGTCGAGACGATCAGCGTGTCGTCGAACAGGAAGGCGACGCAGTTGTTGCCCAGCAGCGCGTTCAGCCCGTCCGGGACCGAGGGGAACACCACCATCTCCGGCGCATACATCTGCGAGACGCGGCGGTTGTAATAGGCGCCCTGCACGGCGCAGACCTTGCGGCCCTTGAGGTCTTCCCACTTCTTCAGGCCGGCGCTCTTGGGCGCGAGCACATTGGTGGCCCCCGCATAGTAGTTCGGCTCAATCATGCCGATCTGCTTGCGCCGTTCGGCCGTGTCGCCGAGCGTCGCAAGGATCATGTCGATGCGGCCCTGACGCAGGAACTCGATGCGGTTGGCCGCGATCACCGGCACCATCTCGAGCTTCACGCCGATCTTGGCAGCGACCTCCTGGGCGAGATCGATCTCGAGGCCGACGATCTTGCCTGACGGATCGAGGAAGCCCCAGGGCTTGTAGTCGTTCTTGACGCCGACGGTGAGGACGCCCTTTTCCTTGATCTTGGCGAGCGTGTCCTGCGCGAAGGCCGGCACGGCGGCAAGCGTGGCGGCGAGTGCGAACGCCAGGGCAGTCAATCGTTTCATCGGTCGCGATCCCCTTGTTTTATTATGAAGCTCTAGCTTCCGGCGGATCGGCGCACAGATTTGACGTAGTGCGACGTTTTCTTGACTCTCAGCGGCGAGCCGGACGGACCTCCTGAACGCGCTCGGCCCGTGGTGGGTGGCCGAAGCGCTCGCGATAGCTGCGCGAGAAATGGCTGGCGCTGGCAAAGCCGCAGGCGAGCGCCGTCTCCAGGATCGAGAGGCTGGTCTGGCGCAACAGGTCTCGGGCACGATCGAGGCGCAAGGCGAGATAATGCTCGCCGAGCGAACGGCCGAGATGCTGGCGGAACAGGCGTTCGAGCTGGCGCAGCGAGACATTGGCGAGGCGAGCGAGCTCCTCCCGCGGCTCAGGAGTCTCGATGGTCTGCTCCATGCGGGCGATGACGCGCAGAAGCGGTGCGTGGGCGATGCCCAGCCGCTCGCGCAGCGGCATGCGCTGCGGCCCCGCCCCTTCCCTGACATGGGTCTGCAGGAACCATTCGCTGACCGCGAGCGCGAGCTCGCTGCCATGCTCGCGCGCGATCACCCCGTGCAGCATGTCGAGCGGCGCGGTACCGCCGCTGCAGGTCAGGCGGTCGCGGTCGATCTCGTAGAGCGAGCGGCGCAGGTCGAGCTCGGGATACTCCTCGAGGAAAGCCGGCGCGTGCTCCCAGTGGATGGTGAAGCGATAGCCGGAGAGCAAATTGGCGCGCGCCAGCAGATAGGGGCCGCCCGAGACGCCGCCGATCTTCACCCCGCGCCGCGCCAGCTGGCGCAGCCAGGCAAAGGTCGGCTGGTGATGGAAGAGCGCCGGATTGCCGCCGGCGCAGACGAAGAGGTAGTCGAGCCGAAGCTCGGCGCCGACGCTGGCATCAGCGGCGATGGCAACACCGTTCGAGGCCGGCGCCGCTGCGCCGTCGATCGAGACATGGCTCCAGCGATAGAGCGGCCGGCCCGAGAGCCGGTTGGCGGCGCGCAGCGGCTCGATCGCCGAGGCGTAGGGCAATAGCGCGAAGTCGGGGATCAGCAGGAAGCCGACATGGGTCGGCGCACCGTCGTCGCAATCAGACAATCCTGTGTCGCTAACAAGCATGTCGGCGAGCCTATGTCGGTCAATCTCCTGATGACAAGACCGCCCGGACCCCTCGATGCGCTATTCCATCTTCTCGCTGCTGTCGCAGACCCTGCAGGGCCACAAGGGCTGGACTCCGGCCTGGCGCGATCCCGCACCGAAGCCCAAATACGACGTCATCATCATCGGCGGCGGCGGCCATGGCCTGGCGACGGCGCATTATCTCGCCAGCCGGCACGGCATCAGCAATGTCGCGGTGTTGGAGAAGGGCTATCTCGGCTCCGGCAATGTCGGCCGCAACACCACGATCATCCGCTCGAACTACCTGCTGCCGGGCAACACCCCGTTCTACGAGCTCTCGATGAAGCTCTGGGAAGGGCTGGAGCAGGACCTGAACTACAATGCCATGGTCAGCCAGCGCGGCGTCTTGAACCTCTACCATTCCGACGCCCAGCGCGACGCCTTCGCGAGGCGCGGCAATGCGATGCGGCTCGCCGGGGTCGATGCCGAACTGCTTGGCAGCGAACAGGTCCGGGCGATGCTGCCCTATCTCGATTTCGACAATGCCCGCTTCCCGATCCAGGGCGGGTTGCTGCAGCGCCGCGGCGGCTCGGCCCGGCACGACGCCGTCGCCTGGGGCTTCGCCCGCGCCGCCGACAGCCGCGGCGTCGACATGATCCAGAACTGCGAGGTCACCGGCATCACCATGTCAGGCGGGCGCGCCATCGGCGTCGAGACCTCGCGCGGGCCGATCCGGGCGAAGAAGATCGCCATGGCGGTCGCCGGCAACTCCTCGCGCGTCGCGGCGATGGCGGGGATGCGCCTGCCGATCGAGACCCATGTCCTGCAGGCCTTCGTCTCGGAGGGGCTGAAGCCGCTGATCGACGGCGTCGTCACCTTCGGTGCCGGGCACTTCTATATCAGCCAGTCCGACAAGGGCGGGCTCGTCTTCGGCGGCGACATCGACGGCTACAATTCCTACGCCCAGCGCGGCAACCTGCCGGTGATCGAGGACGTGATGGAATCGGCGATGGCGCTGTGGCCGGGGCTCGGCCGGGTGCGCATGCTGCGCCATTGGGGCGGCGTGATGGACATGTCGATGGACGGCTCGCCGATCATCGATACGACGCCAGTCGACGGGCTCTACCTCAATGCCGGCTGGTGCTATGGCGGCTTCAAGGCGACGCCGGCCTCGGGCTTCTGCTTCGCCCATCTGATCGCGACGGGACAGCCGCACCCGGTCGCCACCGCCTATCGGCTCGACCGCTTCGCCACCGGGCGCGTGATCGACGAAAAGGGCGCCGGCGCCCAGCCGAACCTGCACTGACCGCGCGTCGCCGAGGATCCCATGCGCATCACCTGTCCCCATTGCGGCGCGCGCGACGCCCAGGAATTCAGCTATCTCGGCGCCGCCGATTTGCAACGGCCCGAAGGCATGGCGGCGAGCGAGGCCGCGATGGCCGAGTATGTCTATCAGCGCGACAACCCGGCCGACGTCCATCGCGAGCTCTGGTATCACGGTGCCGGCTGCCATGCCTGGCTGGTCGTGACCCGCGACACCCGCAACCATGCGATCACGGCGGTCGAGGTTGCGAAGGCACACAAGGCGGGAGCGACGGCATGAGCACCCAGCCTTTCCGCCTCGCTTCCGGCGGCCTGATCGATCGCGGCCATCAGCTGGATTTCAGCTTCGACGGCACCTCCTACCGTGGCTATGCCGGCGATACGCTCGCTTCCGCGCTGCTCGCCAATGGCGTGCGCCTGGTCGGCCGCTCCTTCAAATACCATCGCCCGCGCGGCATCCTCTCGGCCGGGCCAGAGGAGCCGAACGCGTTGGTCGAACTGCGCTCAGGTGCGCGCCGCGAGCCCAACACCCGCGCCACCGTCGTCGAATTGTTCGCCGGGCTGGACGCCGCGAGCCAGAACCGCTGGCCTTTGCTCGCCTTCGACCTGCTCTCGATCAACGGGCTGGTCTCGCCGGCCCTGGTCGCGGGCTTCTACTACAAGACCTTCATGTGGCCGGCCTCGTTCTGGGAGAAGCTCTACGAGCCGCTGATCCGCCGCGCCGCCGGCCTCGGCCGTGCCGCCGGATCCGAAGACCCGGACCATTACGAAAAAGCCTTCGCCTTCTGCGACCTGCTGGTGATCGGCGGCGGGCCGGCCGGCCTCGCCGCAGCTTTGGCAGCCGGACGCAGCGGCGCCCGCGTCATCCTGTGCGACGAGGATTTCCGGCTCGGCGGGCGGCTGCTGGCCGAGAAGCGCGAGATCGGCGGCAAGCAGGCATCCGAATGGCTTGCCGCGACGCTGGCCGAGCTCCAAAGCCTGCCGGAGGTGCGGATCATGTCGCGCACCACCGTGTTCGGCCTCTACGACCACGGCATCTACGGCGCGGTCGAGCGGGTCGCCGACCATCTGCCGCGGCCGCCGGCCCATCTGCCGCGCCAGCGCGGCTGGCGCATCCAGGCCAAGCGGGCGATCCTCGCCGCCGGCGCGCTCGAGCGGCCGATCGTCTTTGCGGGCAATGATCGGCCCGGCGTCATGCTGGCCGGCGCGGTGCGCTCCTACGTCAATCGCCATGGCGTCCTGCCCGGCCGCGAGACCGTGCTGTTCACCGCCGGCGACGATGGCTGGACAACGGCCCGCGATATCGCCGCTGCCGGCGGCAAGGTCGCCGCGATCGTCGATTCCCGCCCCGCCGATCCGGCGCGCAAGGCGCTCGCCGACAAGCTCGGCGCACGGCTCTTCGCCGGCGGCGCCGTGATGGCCGCGCGCGGCGGGCGGCAGCTCAGCGGCGTCACCATTCGCGATGCCTCGGGTGCGAAGAGCGAGCTGTCTTGCGATTTGCTCGCCGTCTCGAATGGCTGGAACCCGACGCTGCACCTGACCTCGCACCAGAACGGCAAGCCGGCCTGGGACGATGGTCTGCAATGCTTCGTGCCGGGCACCGTGCCGGCCGGACTTGCGGTCGCCGGCAGCGCCGCCGGGCGGTTCACCCTGGCGCAGGCGCTGGAGGACGGCGCGAGACTGGGAAGCGAAGCGGCGGTCGAAGCCGGATTGGCCGCTATCCCGGCTGAGCCCATCCCGGCAACCGATCCGGAGACGAACGGGCTCGCGCCGGTCTGGCGGGTGAGTGGTGGCAAGGGCAAGGCCTTCGTCGATTACCAGAACGACGTCACCGACAAGGATGTCGAGCTCGCTGCCCGCGAGGGCTTCCGGCCGGTGGAGCATCTCAAGCGCTACACCACGCTCGGCATGGCGACCGATCAGGGCAAGACCTCGAACCTCTCCGGTCTCGCCATCATGGCCGAGCAGACCGGCCGGACGATCCCGCAGACCGGCACCACCACCTTCCGCCCGCCCTATACGCCGGTCGCGATCGGCGCGCTCGCCGGCCATCACCGCGGCAAGGATTTCAGGCCGATCCGGCTGGCGCCGACGCATGACTGGTCAAAGGAGCAAGGCGCCGTCTTCGTCGAGGCCGGGCCATGGCTGCGAGCGCAATACTATCCGCGTCCCGGCGAGAATGACTGGCTGACGACGGTCAACCGCGAGGTCAAGGCGGTGCGCGCCGGCGTCGGCCTCTGCGATGTCTCGACGCTCGGCAAGATCGACATCCAGGGCGCTGACGCCGCCGAATTCCTGGAGCGGGTCTACATCAATGGCTGGAAGGCGCTGCCGGTCGGCAAGGCGCGCTACGGGCTGATGCTGCGTGAGGACGGCTTCGTCATGGACGACGGCACCACCTCGCGCCTCGGCGAGACGCATTTCCTGATGACGACCACCACCGCCAATGCCGGCAAGGTGATGCAGCATCTCGAATTCTGCCATCAGGTGCTGTGGCCGGAGCTCGATGTCCGCATGGTCTCGGTCTCCGAGCAATGGGCGCAGGTCGCCATCGCCGGCCCCAAGGCGCGCGAGACTCTGCGCGGCGTCATTGATCCCGAGCACGACCTCTCGAACGAGGCCTTCCCCTATCTCGCGGCGCGGGCGGTCACCGTCGGCAGCGGTATCCCGGCGCGGCTCTTCCGCATCTCGTTCTCGGGTGAGCTCGCCTATGAGCTGGCGGTCCCGGCCGACTATGGCGATGCGATGGTGCGGGCGCTGATGCAGGCGGGCGCGCCCTTCGGCATCACGCCCTATGGCACCGAGGCGCTCGGCGTGATGCGCATCGAGAAGGGCCATGTCGCCGGCAACGAGCTCAACGGCCAGACCACGGCGCGCGATCTCGGCCTTGGCAAGATGATGTCGTCGAAGAAGGATTTCGTCGGGCGCCTGATGGCGGGCCGGCAGGCCCTGGTCGAGCAGGACCGCCCCGCCTTCGTCGGCTTCAAGCCGGTCGAGCCCGGCCAGCGCCTGCGCGCCGGCGCGCATTTCATCGGTGTCGGCAAGCCGGCGGTGATGGAGAATGACGAGGGCTACATGACTTCGGTCGCCTACTCCCCGCACCTCAACCGCTGGATGGGGCTCGGCCTGATCAGGGGCGGCGCAGCCCGCATCGGCGAGCGCGTGCGCGCCTATGACCCGGTGCGCAATGGCGACGTCGTCGTCGAGATCTGCTCGCCGATCTTCGTCGATCCCGAAGGAGCCCGCCTTCATGGCTGAGACAGCGACCTTGTGGGCGCCGCGTGGCGCCTGGGCCGGCATCGCGCAGGCCGGCCAGATCGGCGCAACCGGACCGGCCGGCGTCACCGCGACCCTGCTCGACGGCTTCGGGCTGGCGACGCTGATCGCCGCGCCGGGCCGGACGACCGCGTTGTCGCAGGCTGTCGAAGGGCGGCTGAACATCGCCCTGCCGACGACGCCGAAGGTCGTCTCGAATGCTACCCATGACGCGATCTGGTCCGGCCCCGAGCAATGGCTTCTGCGCGCCGCTACGCGCGACGGCTTTCGCGGCCTGCTGGAGGCGCTCGCGACTCAAGCCGCGGTCAGCGACCAGAGCGACGCGCGCGCCGCAATCCGGCTCTCCGGCCTGCCTGTGCGCGACGTCCTGGCCAAGGGCGTGATGCTCGATCTGCATCCCGCCGCCTTCGCGGTCAGCGATACCGCCTTGACAAGCATCGCCCATATCGGTGTCCATCTCTGGCGGCTCGCTGACGGGCCGGATGGATCCGTGTTCGAGATCATGGTCGCACGCAGCATGGTAGGAAGCTTCTGGTCCTGGTTCGCCGCCTCCGCGGCCGAATTCGGCTGCCGGGTCTCCACCGGCCGAGGTTGACGGCAGCGCGCCGCGCGCCGTCCCTTCCTTCGACCTTTCCCGATCCTCATTGTTCAGGGACCCGCGCGAGCGGGCCGATCCGTCACATGTCCGATTCTCCAATGATCCTTGCTTTGTCCTGCCCCGACCGGCCGGGCATCGTCGCCGCCGTCTCGACGCTGCTGGCCGAGGCCGGCTGCAACATCCGCGACGCCCAGCAGTTCGACGACCTCGAAACTGGCCGCTTCTTCATGCGGGTGGTGTTCGACCGGCTGGAGGGCGCCCGCAGCGCCCCCGAGATCCGCGGCCTCGTCGACGAGCTGGCAGCGCGCTTCAAGATGACCGTCTCGCTGCGCGACGCGGCCGCCCGCAAGCGCGTGCTGCTGCTGGTCTCGAAATTCGACCATTGCCTAGCCGATTTGATCTATCGCTGGCGCATCGGCGAATTGCCGATGGAAATCACGGCAATCGTCTCCAACCATGCCCGCGAGCACATCGCCTCAACCGATCTCGGCGACCTGCCCTTCCACCACATGCCGGTCAATCGGCAGACCAAGATGGAGCAGGAGGCCGAGCTCTGGCGCCTGATCCAAGAGTCCGGCAGCGATCTCGTCGTGCTCGCCCGCTACATGCAGGTCCTGTCGGACGGGCTCTCGGCCAAGCTCTCGGGACGCTGCATCAACATCCACCATTCGTTCCTGCCCGGCTTCAAGGGCGCCAAGCCCTACCACCAGGCGCATGAGCGCGGGGTCAAGCTGATCGGCGCGACCGCCCATTACGTCACCTCCGATCTCGACGAAGGACCGATCATCGAGCAGGACGTCGAGCGCATCAGCCATCGCGACACGCCAGACGACCTCGTCCGCAAGGGCCGCGACATCGAGCGGCGCGTGCTGGCGCGGGCGGTACGCTATCATCTCGAGGATCGCGTGCTGCTCAACGGCAAGAAGGCCGTCGTCTTCACGGATTGATGTGAAGCGTCGGTGCGGCTGGGGCTTCGCTGTGCACCAGCTCCGGCCCGCCGATGTCGAGACCCGGCATCGGCCGCCAGGCCATCCGGCGGTTGCGGCCGAGGCCCCACAACTCGTCAAAGCGCTCGGGCAAAGCCCGCAGCGCATCGAAATTGCCGTGAATGTCCGAGATGATGACGAGCTTCATCGGCTCGCATTCGCATGGCGCCGACGACGAGTACTGCGCAAGCGCTGGCCCGATAGCCTGCCGAGCGGGCACCGCATCATGGCGGTTTGTGCGGGTGCGAACACAGAGAACGGCAGATCGTTCTTGCGGCGAGGCGGCACATTGGCGGCGGCAGACATCGTCGCCGCAAACAAGGGGAACGCCATGAAGCGCCTACTCGCCGCTGCCCTCCTCTGCGCCTCAGCGACACTCGCGCAGGCCCAGGCCCAGAAATCCACCCTGTCCATCGTCAAGAGCCGCGGCGAACTGATCTGCGGCGTCAGTCCGGGACTCGCCGGCTTCGGCCTTCCCGACGAGAAGGGCGAATGGCACGGCCTCGACGTCGACCTCTGCCGCGCCATCTCGGCCGCCGTCTTCAACGATCCGAAGAAGGTCAAGTTCACGCCGCTCTCGTCCAAGGACCGCTTCACCGCGCTCCAATCGGGCGAGGTCGACCTCCTGTCGCGCACCAGCACCTGGACGATGGCCCGCGACACCTCGCTCGGCCTGGCCTTCGCCGGCGTGAACTACTATGACGGCCAGGCTTTCCTGGTTCAGAAGAAGCTCGGCGTCGACTCCGCGCTCAAGCTCAGCGGCGCCTCGATCTGCCTGCAGCAAGGCACGACCACCGAGCTCAACGTCGCCGACTATTTCCGCCAGAACAACATCAAGTACGAGCCCGTCACCTTCGACAAGGGCGACGAGGCGATCAAGGCCTTCGAATCCGGACGCTGCGACGCCCTCACCGACGACTCCTCGGCGCTCTACGCGCTCAAGCTCAAGCTGGTGAAGCCGGACGATGCGGTCGTCCTGCCCGAGCTGATCTCGAAGGAGCCGCTCGGGCCGGTGGTGCGCAGCGCCGACCATGACTGGTTCAACCTGGTGAAATGGGTGCATTTCGCCATGCTGAACGCCGAAGAGCTCGGCGTGACCCAGGCCACTGTCGACCAGCAGCTGAACTCGACCAATCCCGAGATCAGGCGGCTGCTCGGCAAGGACGGCAAGTTCGGCGAGGCGATCGGCCTCACGCCCGACTGGGCCTACCGGATCGTCAAGCAGGTCGGCAATTACGGCGAGGCGTTCGAGCGCAGCGTCGGAGGAGGCTCGGTCCTCAAGATCGCCCGCGGCAAGAACGACCTCTGGAGCAAGGGCGGCTTGCAATACGCTCCGCCGATCCGCTGACGGATCGTGGTCGGCTGGATAGTACCGAACCCGTGAGGAGCGCCGCGGCATGATGCCCGGCGCTCCGTTCTGCGCCGCTGCCGCGACGGCTGACAGCCGCCGCGGCAGCTTCTAGGATCACGCGATGCGTGCCCGCCAGATCGAAGTCTTCCGCATGGTCATGCGCTGCGGCACGCTGACCGGCGCAGCCGAGGCGCTCGCCGTCTCGCAGCCTGCGCTCAGCCAGATCCTGCTGCACACCGAGGACGAGCTCGGCTTCAAGCTGTTCCTGCGCGTCAAGGGCCGGCTGATCCCGACGCCGGAAGCGGAGGAGATCTACCCCGAGGTCGAGCGGCTGTTCGGCGACCTCGAAATGCTCCGGCGGCGTACGCGCGACCTGCGCCACGGCAAGGCCGGCCTCGTGCGTCTCGCCGCCTCGGCGCCGCCCTCCCTCTCCTTCGTCCCGGAGGCGCTGCGCCATTTCCGCGCGGCGCATCCGAACACGCGCGTGCGCTCCTATGTCGTGCCGGCCGAGGTCATCCTGACTATGCTCGACCGTGACCAGGCCGGGCTCGGCATCGCCATGATGGACCAGCCGACGCCCTTCATCGAGACCGAGGTGGTCGGCTATACCCGCGTGGTCTGCGTGCTGCCCGCCGGCCATCCACTGGCCGAGCGCGACGCCATCGGCGCCGAGAACCTCGATGGCGAGACGCTGATCTCCTATCGCGCCGAATCGCTGCCCGGGCAATTGCTGCGCGACGCACTGGCCAAGCAAGGCCTGCCGTTCCGGCCCGAGATGGAGATCGACGTCTCGATCATCGCGCTCGCCTTCGTGCAGCAGGGCCTCGGCATCGCCGTCGTCGACGGGCTCCTGCCCTGGCATAATTTCCCTGGCCTGGTGACGCGCCCGTTCCGGCCGCATGTCGCCCTGCCACTCTGCCTGCTGACCAGCACGCGCCGGCCCCTCTCACGCAGCCATGAGCTGCTGCGCAACCACATCCGCACGGCCTGCCAGCAGCTCGATCTCGACCAGCCTGCGCCGACAGCAACCGAGGCATAAGGCCGGCTTATCCGGCACTGCCGTTTTGGTGTTGGACCCCGGCAGCCGCCACAGCCAAGACTTGGCCGTCCTTTCCTGAGCGGGCGCATCATGAGCTGGCGTATCGGCGTCGACATCGGCGGCACCTTCATCGATTTCTGCGCGCTGGAAACCGGCAGCGGCCGCGTCGAAACCATCAAGGTTTTGACGACACCTGACGCGCCGGGCCGCGAACTCCTCGCCGGGCTCGACTTGCTGAACGAGCGCCATGCCGTGCCGGCTGAGGAGATCGTCTCCTTCGTCCACGGCACCACGGTCGGCATCAACACCATCATCCAGCGCAAGGGCAGCCGGCTCGGCCTGATCACCACCGCAGGCTTCGAGGATGTGATCGAGCTGGCACGCCTGCGCATGCCGGACATGTACTCGCTGTTCTGCGCCCGCCCCGAGCAGCTGATCCCGCGCGACCGCGTCTTCGGCGTCGGCGGACGCATCCTCTCCGATGGCAGCATCGCCGAGCCGCTCGACCGCGAAGCCCTTGCGGATGCTGTGAGGAAGCTCGGAGCTCGCGGCGTCGACGGCGTGATCGTCTCCTTCCTGCACGCCTACCGCAATCCCGTTCATGAGGCAGAGGCGCGGGCATTGATCGCCGAACTGGCGCCGGAGCTCTTCGTCTTCAGCACCAGCGAGGTCTGGCCGGTGATCCGCGAATATGAGCGCACCACGACCGCGATCCTGAACGGCTACGTCCATCCGCGCGTCTCGGGTTATCTCGATGCGCTCGAGGAGGCGCTCGCCTCGCGCGGCGTACCGGCCGGCCCGATGCTGACCAAGTCGAATGGCGGGGTGATGAACGCCGCGACCGGCAAGCGCGCCTGCGTCAACATGCTGCTCTCGGGTACGGCCTCCGGCGTGATCGGCGCCGCCTATCTCGCCGAGCAGGCCGGCGCGAAGAACATCCTCACCCTCGACATCGGCGGCACCAGCGCCGACCTCGCCCTGATCATCGAGGGCCAGCCGCAATTCGGCACCGGCGAGGTCGTCGGCGACTTCCCGCTCTATGTTCCCAGCGTCTCGGTCACCTCGATCGGTGCCGGCGGCGGCTCGATCGCCTGGGCCGACGCCTTCGGCGTGCTCAAGGTCGGCCCCGAAAGCGCCGGCTCGACGCCCGGCCCCGCCTGCTATGGCCGCGGCGGCGCCCGCGCCACCGTCACCGACGCGATGGCGACCTGCGGTTTCCTCGGCCACACCGCCCTCGCCTATGACCAGATCGGCATGCGCCGCGACCTGGCGCAGAAAGTGGTCGGCGAGGTCGCCGCAATGCTCGGCCGCAGCGCCGAGGCAACGGCCGAGGCGATCATCGCCATCGCCGTCTCCGAGATGTTCGTCGAGGTCAACAAGCTCGTCGCCCGCTACGGCGTCGACCTGCGCGACTTCGCGCTGATGCCGTTCGGCGGCGCCGGGCCGATGCTCGGCTGCTTCCTGGCCCGCGAACTCGGCATACCCCGCGTGCTGGTGCCGCGCCGTCCCGGCGTCGTCAGCGCGCTCGGCGGGTTGATCGCCGATCTGAAGGGCGACTTCATCCAGAGCGTCTTCGCCGCGGCGGAGCCGGCCTCGCTGCCGCAACTGCGCGGCGCGCTGGCGCAGCTCAAGCGCGACGGGCTCGCCTGGATCCGCGACGACCAGCGCTTCACCGGCCCCGTCGTCGAAAGCTTGAGCGCCGACATGCGCTATCACGGCCAGTCCTTCGAGATCGAGGTGCCGCTCTCGGAAAGCTGGCTGGTCGAGGGCGATCTCGCGGCGATCCGCGCCGCCTTCCACCGCCAGCACCTCGCCATCTACGACTTCAACGACGAGGCAGCCGAGGTCCAGATCGTCAACCTGCGCCTCGTCGTCACCGGCGCGACGCCGCGCCCCGAACTCGCTCCGACGAGCGAGGCGGTCGACGAGGCGGCGGTCCCGGCGCGTGCCATCACCGTCTGGCTCGATGGCGCCGAGCGCGAGGTCGCGCTTTTCCACCGCGAGGCGCTGCGCTGCGGCCAGCATTTCTCCGGCCCGGCCGTGGTCGCGCAGGAGGATACGACGATCTGCATACCCGCCGGCTTCGAGGCTGAGGTCGACGCCTTCCTCAACCTGCATCTCATCCTGCGCGAGGGAGCCTGATCATGGTCGACAAGGTCACCCTGCAGGTCCTGGCCAATCATTGCCGGGCCGCTGCCGAGAACATGGCCTACACGCTCTACCGCACGGCGCATTCCACCTTCGTCAAGGAGACGGAGGACTTCACGGTGATGGTGATGGACCGCACCGGGCGCGTCGTCGCCGTGCCGATGGATCTCGGCGCGACCTGGTATCCCGGCATGAACTACAACCGCGCCATCGAGATGGTGCCGGAGTATCGCCCGGGCGACATCGCCTTCACCAACGACCCCTATAGCGGCTATCTCGCCACCCACGCACCCGACACGCATCTGTGGAAGCCGATCTTCCACGACGGTGAGATCGTCTGCTTCGTCGGCGGCCATGTCCACAACACCGATATGGGCGGGGCGGTGCCGGCGAGCCTGTCGCGCTCCCTCACCGAGATCCATCAGGAGGGCATCCGCTTCCCGCCGATGACGCTGATGCGCGACGGCGCCTTCGACGAGACCGTGCTGCGCATCATGATGATGAATGTGCGCAAGCCGGCGCTGAACATGGGCGACCTCAAGGCCCTGGCCGGCGCGCTCAACACCGGCGAGCGCAAGATCCAGGCGATGGTCGCCAAATTCGGCGCCAAGGGCTTCATGGACGGGCTCGACGGGCTGATGGACTATGCCGAGCATCAGGCCCGCGAGATCCTGCGCTCGATCCCCGATGGCGAGTATGTCTTCTCCGACTATGCCGACGAGGACGGTGTCGACGGCAATCCCTGCCGGCTGGCGCTGATGCTAACGATCAAGGGCGACGAGGCGATCCTCGACTTCACCGGATCGGACCCGCAGCTCGGTTCCTCGCTCAACGTCCCGACCGGCTCCGACCCGCGCCATACGCTGCTGCTCGTCGGCGTCTACTATGTGCTGTACACGCTGAACCCGCAGCTCCTGCTCAACTCCGGCCTGACCCGACCCTTCACCTGCATCGCGCCGGAGGGGACGGTGCTGAATCCGTCCTTCCCGGCTGCCGTCGGCATGCGCAGCCTGACCTGCGCGCGCCTGCGCAGCCTGATCTTCGGGGCCTTCAGCCTTGCCGCGCCCGAGCGCCTGCCGGCGGCGCCGGCCGGCTCCAGCTCGATCGTCAACGTCATGACCACCGACGAGAAAACGCATCGCAGTGTCATCGCGGCGATCAACCCGGTGGTCGGCGGCGGTGGCGGCATGCCGCATCGCGACGGACCGAACGGCTCGGGCGCCGACGCTGCGTATCTCAAGAACACGCCGATCGAAATCACCGAGACCGAGGTGCCGATCCGCTTCATGCGCTACGGACTCTTGCCGGATTCAGGGGGCGGCGGGCGCTGGCGCGGCGGGCTCGCCACGGTGATGGAGTTCAAGGTCTTCTCGCCGAACTCGCGCATCACCGTGCGCAACCGCGACCGCTCGCATTTCCGGCCCTGGGGCACACTCGGCGGCCTCTCTGCCGAGACCTCGAACTTCATCATCAATCCCGGCCGTCCTAACGAGCGCATCCTCGGCAATACCGACATCGCCATCGCCGAGCCGGGCGACGTGATCCATATCCATTCGCCTGGCGGCGGCGGCCGCGGCTCGCCATTGGAGCGTGAACCGGAACGGGTGCTGCTCGATGTCGAGCGCGGCTATGTCAGCCTCGACGCAGCGCGGACGCTCTACGGCGTGGTGATCGAGACAGGCGTCGTCGATCACGATGCCACGGCGGCGCTGCGAGCCGAACTGAGGGCGCACGCCCATAAGACGCATTTCCATTTCGGCCCGGAGCGGGACGCGTTCGAGCAGGTCTGGACGGCGGAGAATTATGCGGCGCTGACGCGGTTGCTGGCCGGTTTGCCGATCCACTGGCGCTTCTTCACCAAGACCAAGTTGTTCGCCGCGATGCGCGATGCTGCCGGCGAGCTCGACCTGGCCGCGGCCTTTGCTGTGGTACGGCAGAACTATCCGCAGATCCCCGAGGCCGGGCAGGATAGGCCCGAGATCGCCCAGGCGGCGGAATAGCCGCCTGGGTCAGCGAACGGTGACGGCCGTGCCCGCTGCGATCTCGCCCGGCGTCACCACATCGCAATAGATCCCAAAATTGCGTTCGTGGCGCTTGACCACGGTGCGCAGGATCTCGACGTCCTGGGGCAGGCCCTCCTGCGCGATCGTGATAAAGCCGCAGCGTCCGCAAGGCTCGCGTCCGCGCAGTACGACGCCCCCGATCCTGATCTCGCGCCCGATCCAGCCATGCTCGGGTATGGCTTCGCCGCCATCGGGCCAGTCGACCAGGATGTTCGGCCGGAAACGGCGGACATCGATGACGCTGCCGGGCAGCTCCCGTTCGAGGCTGCGGATCGCAGCGCTGGTGACGAGATGGATCGGCGCATGCTCGTAACGCGGCCGAAATCCGCCCGAACCGACAGCGTCGAACGGCTTCAGCAGCGGCATGAAGCCGAAGGCCTGCGACAAGCCCTCCAGCAGCTCCGCATCCTGCGGCCCGGCCCAGCGCCCGTCATCGAGCGAGAGGACGACGCCCTCCTCCACGGCTTTGGCATAGGCACGTGGCACACCAATGAAATGCTTCTCGCGGCCGGGCGAGGCGATGCGGCCGGTGGCGGCATCGAGCAGCCCCCAGATCCGGTCGCCGGCGACGCCGGCGGCATTTACATCGAGCTGCTCCAACTGCTCCCCGGCCATCGAGCTGACCGGATAGCGCCAGAGCTCGACGACCGCCCCCGTCACTGGCCCTCCATCCTCGGGTCGAGCGCATCGCGCAGGCCGTCGCCGATGAAGTTGAAGCTAGTCACCGCCAGCGTGATCGCGGCGCCCGGAATGATGGCGAGCCAGGGCGCGCTGGTGAGATAGCTCTGGGCGCTTTCGAGCATGTTGCCCCAGCTCGGCGTCGGCGGCTGGATGCCGAAGCCGAGGAAGGAGATGTAGCTTTCCGCCAGGATCGCATGGGCGACGTTGAGCGTCGCCGCGACGACGATCGGCGCGATCGCGTTCGGCAGGAGCTCGCGGATCATGATGCGCCGATTGCTCGCGCCGAAGGAGACGGCCGCCTGCGCGAATTCGCGCGTCTTCAGCGAGCGGATCTGCGCCTCGACCACACGAGCGACCTCCATCCATGAGGTCATCGCGATCAGGAGGATGATCGACGGCACCGAAGGCGAGATCAGCGCCGAGATCGCCAGCAGCAGGAAGATCGAGGGAAAGCACAGCATTGCGTCGACGAAGCGCATCAGCGCCGCGCCGAGCGCGCCCTCGTAGAAGCCCGCGATCATGCCGACCACAATGCCGATCGCCATCGCGATCGCCATGGCCGAGAAGCCGACCGCCAGCGAGATCCGCCCGGCCATCAGGAGGCGCGCGAGGATGTCGCGCCCGAGCGGGTCGGTGCCGAGCACATGCGGGCCCGAGAAGGGCGGCGCGAAACGGTTGCGGATGTCGATGAAGGTGTCGGTATAGGGCAGCAGCCAGGGGCCGACGATGCAGGCGAGCGTCAGGAAGATGATCGTCGCCGCGCCGAAGACAGCGAGCTTGTGGCGCCGGAAGCGGCGCAGGCCCGGGCTGCTCCAGAAGCCAGGCGCCGGCGGCAGCGCCGGCTCGGCGGTGCTGGTGAAGGGCACGCCGCTCATCGCCCGCTCCTCGATATGCGCGGGTCGGCGACGCCGTAGAGCAGGTCGGCGAGCAGGGACCCCAGCAGGACGAGCACGGCGGTGAACATCAGGATGCCCATCACCACGGGATAGTCGCGATAGCTGATCGAATCGAGGAAGAGCCGGCCCATGCCCGGCCAGGTGAACACCGTCTCGGTCACCAGTGCACCCGACAGCAGCGTCGGCACGTGCAGGCCGGTGATGGTGATCATCGGCAGCAGCGCGTTGCGCAGGGCGTGGCGCATCAGGATCTGGCGCTCGGGCACGCCCTTGGCGCGGGCGGTGCGGATATAGTCCTGGTTGACCACCTCCAGCATCGACGAACGCATGTAGCGGCTCCAGACCGCGGTCGAGACCAGCGCCAGCACGATGCAGGGTCCGATCAGGTGATGCACCTGATTGAGGAACGAGCCGTCGCCCATGGTGTAGCGGTTGCCCGCCGGCAGCCAGCCGAGCCCGACCGAGAAGACGTAGATGATGACGAGGCCGAACCAGAAGGTCGGGATCGAGAGCGCGATCATCGCGCCGATCGTGGCGAGTGAATCGAACAGCGAATAGCGCCGGATCGCGCCAAGGATGCCGACCCAGGCGCCGATCACCATGGCGAGCAGCGTCGAGGTCGCCATCAGCTCCAGCGTTGCCCCCAGATGCGAGGCGATGATGTGCAGCACCGGCTGCTGATCGCGATAGGACACGCCCCAGTCGCCCGAGAGCATGCGCCAGAGCCATTCGACGTATTGCACCGGCAGCGGTCGGTTGAGGCCGAGCTGCTCGGCGATGCGGTCGAGATCGGCCTGGGTCATGTCGCCGCCGGCGGCGAACTGCGACATCGGCCCGCCCGGCGCCAGATGCAGGATGGCGAAGCCGATCACCGAGACGATCAGCAACAGGAGCAGCGACTGCCCGAGCCGGCGCAGGAGGAAGGCGATCATGGCGCCCTCCTCCCGCCCGGCGCCGGCATCGCGCCGGCGCGGTTCACATCGCGCCCCACGTCACTTGGCCCAGTACCACTGGCCCATGTTCCAGGTGTTCTGCCGGGCGTTGATGTTGGGCTGGTAGCCGATCAGCCCCTCCTTGTAGCCCTCGACCGGCGCGTACTGGTAGATCGGCAGGATCGGCAGCTCCTCGCGCACCAGCACCTGCAGCTTCTGGTAGATCTCCTTGCGCTTCGCCGTGTCGAAGGTTTCCTGGCCCTGCTTCATCAGCGCATCGGCTTCGGCGTTCTGCCACTGCATCTGGTTGGCGCCGTTGCCGCTCTTGGCCGGGATCGCGTCCGAGCCGAAGCGATGCGCCGGATCGGGATCGATCACCGTGCGGAAGGCGGTGCCGACCAGCAGCGACTGGAACTTGGAGCGGGTGTAGAAGTCGCCCCAGATCACGGCGGCAGGCATGTTGTTGATCGCCATCTTGATGCCGATCTGCTGCCAGTCCTGCTGCATCAATTGCTGGCATTGCTCGCGTAGCGCCGCGCCCGTCGTGGTCGAGACCGCGAATTCGAGCGGCACGCCGTTCTTCATGCGCACGCCCGAGCCGGAACGCTTCCAGCCGGCATCGTCGAGGATCTTGCCGGCGAGCGCGGGATCGTAGACCTGCTTCGGCAGGTTCGGGTCATAGGCCCAGGATTCCTGCGGCATGAAGGATTCGGTCGGGATGTGCAGGCCGTAGAAGACGATGTCGATGATCGCCTGCTTGTTGATCGAGGCATAGAGCGCCTTGCGCACCGCCTTGTCGGCCAAAGCGGGATGCTCAAGGTTCGGCATCAGCACCTCGAGCGAGGCGCTCGGGATCTTCACCACCTTGCGGCCAGGCAGCTTGACCGCCTCGGCGTAGAAATTGGCCGGGATGCCGGTGCCGATGATCAGGTCGACCTGGCCGGTGCGGAACTGGGCATAAAGCGCGGTCTGGTCCGGCACGTATTTCAGCACCGCCTTTTCCAGATACGGCCCCTTGCCGTGATACTTCTCATTGGCGACCAGCTGGATGTTGTCGCCCGGCGTGCGCGTGCCCCATTTGAACGGGCCAGTGCCGACCGGCGCGCCGTTGAAGGGCGCCGTGTTCGGATCGGCTGCCTTCTCCAGCAGGTGCTTGGGCACGATGAAGGTGTTGGAGAGCAGCGCGAGATAAGGCGCATAGGCCTTCTCCATGCGCCAGGAGATCTCCAGCGGACCGGCGACCTTGATGTCCTTGACCAGCGAATGGCCGACACGGGTGCGCGCCTTGAAGCCCGGCGCGTTGATCAGCTCGAGCGTGTACTTGACGTCCTCGGCTGTGAATGGCGCTCCGTCATGCCAGGTGATGCCCTCGCGCAGCTTGACCTTCCAGGCGAGGCCGCCCTCAGAGATGCCGCCATTGGCCTCGCTCGGCACTTCGGCCGCGAGATCGGGAACCAGCGAGCCGTCGGGCTGGGCCAGCCACATCGTGTTGAAGACCTGCATCCAGACGGTCTCGTCGACCTCGATGCCGGGCATCAGCGGGTTGAAGGCGGTCGGCTCCTGCGACAGGCCAACCACGACCTGGCCGCTCGGCTTGGCGGGCGGCGGCGGAGGCGCCTTGCCCTGGGCGCGGGCGCCAAGACCGGACGCGGCGAGAATGCCGCCGGCGCCGAGCGCCAGGACCTCGCGGCGATGCAGGGCAGGCAGAGCAAGGCCGGACGCCTTCGTGGACGGCTTGTTCATCGTTGATCCCCTCGTTGTCGGCGGCCTTGCGTGGCCGTTGCGCGGTGCCGCCCTTTGCTGGCGGTCGGCCACGTGAGCCGCCCGTTGTCGGCCCGCCTCATGATAGGCAGCAGGCGACGCGCGATGGTCACCGTCCTTTGCCGGGGCAACCAAAACAATCTGCCGAATCGCACCCTTCCTTTGGCATAGGGTTCCAGGCGGTTCGGGCTTGAATATCGGCCTCCCGCTTCCGGTCCGCGCCGCCGGCACGACCGCCCTCCGCCAAGGACCATGCCTCATGTCGCCACCGGTCAATCGCGTCCACAGCGACGAAGCCCTGCCCGCCGCGGCCGACATCGTGGTCATAGGCGGCGGCATCGCCGGCGTCACCGCCGCCTATCACCTGGCGAAGAAGGGCCATTCGGTCGCCCTCGTCGAGAAGGGCTATCTCGCCGGCGAGCAATCGAGCCGGAACTGGGGCTGGTGCCGCCAGCAGAATCGCGACCTGCGCGAATTGCCGCTGGCGATGCGGGCCGTCGAGATGTGGAACGGACTATCAGAGGAGGTCGGTGCCGATGTCGGCTTCCGCCGCAGCGGCCTGACCTATCTGACGACGCGCCAATCCGATCTCGACGCCTGGGAGGGCTGGGGCGAGAAGGCCCGGCAATACCAGATGCAGACGCGCATGCTGAGCGCCGATGAAGCCAAGGCCATGGCGCCACATGCCAAGGGCGAGTGGGTCGGCGGGGTGCATTCGCCGACCGACGGCCGGGCCGAGCCGGCCATGGCTGTTCCCGCGATCGCCGAGGCCGCGCGCCGGCTCGGCGTCACCATCCATCAGGATTGCGCGGCGCGCGGCCTCGAAACCGCAGCGGGCCGCGTCTCCGGCGTTGTCACCGAGAAGGGCACGATCAAGACGTCGACGGTGCTGCTCTCCGGCGGCGTCTGGACGGCGATGTTCGCCCGGCACCACGGCATCCGCATGCCGCTCGCCGGCATCAAGTCGACCTCGTTTTTCACCGGGCCTGCGCCGGAGATCACCACGGGTGGCATATCGACCCCCGATCTCACCATTCGCCGCCGGGTCGATGGCGGCTTCACCGTCGGCATCAGCGGGCGCGGCCTGCTCGAACTCTCGCCGCACGGCATGCTCAACGCCCAGCCGTTCTGGCGCACCTTCAAGAAGCGCCACAAGCTGCTGACGATCCGGGCCGGCAAGTCCTTCTTCTTCGGGCCGGAAGCGCTGATGCGCTGGAGCAACGATACGATCTCGCCGTTCGAGAAAATGCGGACCTATGACCCGCCGGCGCAGGAAGAGCTGATCACCTTCGCCAAGAAGCGGCTCGGCGAGATCTTTCCCCAGCTCGCCACTGTCGAGATCAAGCACAAATATGGCGGGCTGATCGACTTCACGCCCGACTGGGTGCCGGTCATCTCCGCGGTCGACAAGCTGCCGGGCCTGCATGTCTCGGCCGGCTTCAGCGGCCATGGCTTCGGCATCGGCCCGGCGGCGGGGCGGCTCGCAGCCGATATCGTCGCCGGCGATGCCCCTATCGTCGATCCCGCCCCCTATCGCTACAGCCGCCTCGTCGACGGGACCGACCTCGGCGAACCCGGGCTGATGTGACGGACGCCCTGCCCTAGAGACCATTTTTGCCGATCAGATTGATCCAATCTGATCGGATCCGGCTCTAGCCACATAGTCCCGCCGCACAGGGACATCCCGGGCCGTGCCGCTTCGTGGCATGGCCGCCTCCGGAGCTATTCATGCCACTGACCATCGAACGCATCGCCAGCAGCGAGGCGCTGCCCGCCGCCGCGGATGTCGTCGTCATCGGCGGCGGCATCGTCGGCGCGGCGGCTGCCTATTATCTGGCGCGGCGCGGCCGCTCGGTGGCCCTGGTCGAGAAGGGCATCGTCGGCGGCGAGCAGTCGAGCCGCAACTGGGGCTGGTGCCGCAAGCAGAACCGCGACGCCCGCGAATTGCCGCTGGCGATCCGCGCCATGGAGCTCTGGGAGAGACTGAGCGAGGAGCTCGGCCGCGACAGCGGTTTTCGCCGCTGCGGCCTCGTCTACGCCACCAACGACGCCGCGCAACTGGCGCAATGGGAGCGCTGGCGCGAGACCGCCAAGGCGTTCGGCGTCGAGACGACGATGCTGACCGGAGCAGAGACCGCGGCGATGACCGCCGCCAGTGGCCGCAACTGGCTCGGCGGCCTGCACTCCGTCACCGACGGCAAGGCCGAGCCGGCGCTCGCAGCGCCGGAGATGGCCGATGGAGCTCGCCGCCTTGGCGCCAGTGTCCATCAGGGCTGCGCGGCGCGCGGGCTCGACATCACCAATGGCGCGGTCACTGGCGTCATCACCGAGAAGGGTACGATCCGCACCAATGCGGTAATCCTCGCCGGCGGCGCCTGGGCCTCGGCCTTCTGCCGCTATCATGGCATCGCCTTCCCGCAGGCGAGCATCCGCGCCACCAGCCTGCGGACAGAGGTTGCGCCTCACTTCCTCGATGCGTTCTATACCCCGGAGATCGCGCTGACCCGCCGGCTCGACGGCAGCTACACGGTCGCGATCAGCGGCAAAGGCACGCTCGAAATCACGCCACAGGGCCTGCGCTATGCCCGCGAGTTCCTGCCGATGTTCATCAAGCGGCTGAAGGCGGTCGAGCTCGGCATCGGCTCCTCCTTCTTCAACGGGCCGGAGGCCTTCGGCAGTTGGAAGCTCGACGAGGTCACGCCCTTCGAGACGATCCGCGTGCTCGATCCGGCACCCAGCCGGCGTGCGATGGCAGCCCTGCTGGAGCGCGTTCACGCCATGTTCCCGGCCCTGAAGACCGTCGCCGTGCGCGAAAGCTGGGGCGCCTATATCGATTCAACGCCAGACGCCGTGCCGGTGATCTCGCCGGTCGCCGGCCTCTCGGGCTTCGTGCTGGCGGCCGGCTTCAGCGGCCACGGCTTCGGCCTCGGCCCCGCCGCCGGCCATCTCGCCGCAGACCTTGCGACAGGCGACACGCCGATCGTCGACCCCGGCCCATTCAGGCATTCGCGCCTCGTCGATGGCTCCCGCGGCGCGATCGGCGAGTTCTGAGGTTCAGGAGAGCCGCTCGGCGACACCAGCGATCATCGCCATCGCTCCGGCGAGCTCGGCATCGGTTATGTACTCTTCCGGCTTGTGGGCGCGGTCGACATCGCCTGGCCCGCAGACGATCGCGGCGATGCCGGCGCGCTGGAACAACCCGGCCTCGGTGCCATAGCTGACGGCAGCCTGGCGCCTCTGGCCCGAAGCCGCCTCGGTGAAGGCGACCAGCGGATCGTTCTCGTCGAGGGCGAGCGGCGGATAGTCGCTCATGGTCTCGAAGCTGAACGCGACCTTGTGCCCGGTCGCGGCAGCCTCGCGCGCAATCCGCTCGGCGACACCGGGCAGGAAGCCGAGCAGCGCGGCGGGCTCCTGCCCGGCGATGGCGCGGGCCTCGACCTCGAACACGCATTGCGCCGGAACGATGTTGATGCCGGTGCCGCCCCTGATCACGCCGACCTGGATCGTCGAATAGGGCGGCGCGAAGGCTTCGGCGAAAGGCCCCTGCGCGGCATGGCGCAGCGCCTCGTCATGGATCGCGGTGATGAGACCAGCGGCGTAGTGGATCGCGTTGTCGCCGAGATCGGTGCGCGAGGAATGCCCGGCCTTGCCATCGACCGTGACGCGCTTTGCGATCTTGCCCTTATGGGCCAGCACCGGCCGTAAGCCGCTTGGCTCGCCGACGATGCAGCCGAGCACTGGCGGGCACAGCTCCGGCAGTCGCGCGATCAGATGGCGCACGCCGACGCAACCGACCTCCTCGTCATAGGACAGCGCGATGTGCACCGGCCGCGCCAGCCTCTTGGCGACGAGGGCGGGAACGCTCGCCAGCACGCAGGCTGCGAAGCCTTTCATGTCGACAGCGCCACGCCCGATCAGCCGCTCGCCGTCGCGCCGCAGCTTGAAGGGGTCGCTGACCCAGCCCTCTGGCGCCGCCGGTACCACGTCGAGATGGGCCGAGAGGATGATACCGCCTTCGACCTTGGGCCCGATCGTCGCGAATAGGTTGGCGCGGTCCCCCTCCGGTCCCGGCACGATCACGCTGTCGACGCCATGGCCGGCGAGATAGGCGCGGACATGCTCGATGATCGCCCCGTTCGGGGTGCGGCAGACGGAGGGAAAGCCGACGAGATCGGCGAGAACGGTTTCGACGGTCATGGGGATTCGCTGGAGGGTTGATTCAGCCGACCTTCGGAGAGGCGAGCGGGCCTGTCCATCCTGCCCCGACAGCCGCAGCAATCCATGCCGAAGCGACCCGATTCATCGGCAGAATATTCGGTCATGGCGTTCGAATTCCGCCTCCCTCCCCGCGCTCGCGCTCTAGCCTCTTCCTAACGGCAGAGAGCCGTTGCAACGAGCAAGGGCGAGACGATGAGCAGTTTCCGGCCGAAATTCATCACCTTCGACTGCTACGGCACGCTGATCTATTTCGAGATGGCTCCGGCCGCCCGGCGCGCCTATGCCGGCCGTCTTTCGCCCGAGCAGATGGACGCGTTCTGCGACGCCTTCTCTAACTATCGCCTCGACGAGGTCCTCGGCCCGTGGAAGCCCTACCAGGACGTCGTCAGCAATGCAGTGGAGCGGAGCTGCAAGCTGCTCGGCATCGCCTTCGATCCGGCCGATGCACAGGCCATTGTCGACGAGATCCCGAGCTGGGGTCCGCATCCCGACGTGCCGGCAGGTCTTGCCAAGGTCGCCAAGGAAATCCCGCTCGTCGTCCTCTCCAACTCGATGACCGCCCTGATCCCGCATTCGGTCGCCAAGCTCGGCGCACCCTTCCACGCTGCCTATACCGCGCAGGATGCCCAGGCCTACAAGCCCCGCATGCGCGCCTTTGAATACATGTTCGACATGCTCGGCTGCGGCCCGCAGGATGTGATGCACTGTTCGTCGAGCTTCCGCTACGACCAGATGACCGCCTATGACATGAAGATCGCTCGCCGCGTCTTCGTCAATCGCGGCCACGAGCCGGCGAATCCGTATTACAGCACGCACGAGATCAAGGACATTGGCGGCCTGCCGGCGCTGGTCGGGCTCTGATCATGCCGGGTGATTTCGATCCGGCCACGATCCACGTCACGACCGGGCATTTCATCGCCGGCGAGGCGATCGGCGGCGGCGAGACGCTTCCCGTCGCTCGGCCATCCGATCTCATCGACTATGCCGAGATCCCGATCGCCGACGCCGCCATGGTCGACCGGGCCGTCGGCAGCGCCCATGCAGCAGTCGCTGCCAGTGGCTGGGCGGTAAGGCCGCCCCGCGAGCGCGCCCGCGTCTTGAGACGCTGGGCCGAGCTCATCGAGGCAAATGCCGAGGAACTCGGCCGGATCGAAGCCGTCGGATCGACGCGGCCGATCTCCCAGGCGGTGACCGGCGACGTCGCGGCCACGGCCGACGGCATCCGCTTCTTCGGCGAATGGGCCGACAAGCTCGGCGGCGAGGTCGCGGCGACGCGCAGCGACAATCTCGGCCTGATCGTCTCCGAGCCTTATGGCGTCGTCGGCGCGATCGCGCCCTGGAACGTGCCGCTCAGCACCGCGTCGTGGAAGCTCGGGCCGGCGCTCGCGGCAGGCAATGCCATCGTGCTGAAGCCCTCGGAACTGACGCCGTTTTCTGCGGTCAGGCTGGCGCAGCTCGCGATCGAGGCTGGCATGCCGGCCGGCATCTTCAATATCGTCCAGGGCACCGGCATCACAGGCGATGCGCTGGCGCGCCATCCGGGTATCGGCAAAATCTCGTTCACCGGATCGACTCGGACCGGCGCGGCGATCATGAAGGCCGCGGCCGAGAGCGGCATCAAGCCGGTGACGCTCGAGCTCGGCGGCAAGAGCCCGCAGCTCGTCTTCGCCGATGCCGATCTGGAGAAAGCGGCAAGCTGCATCGCCAGCTCGATCCTGGCCAATTCCGGCCAGGGCTGCGTCGCCGGCTCGCGGGTGATCGTGCAGCGCCCGGTCGCCGAAGCTTTGATCGACCTGCTGAAGGTAAAGCTCCCGCGGATCACGCCGGGGCATACCTGGAAAGCCGCGACCGATTTCGGCCCGATCGTGTCCGAGACGCAGGCGCGGCGGATCGACCGCATCGTCGGCGCCAGCCGGGACCAGGGAGGCGAGGTGCTGCTCGGCGGAAGCCTGATGGCCGGCTATGGCGGCGCCTACTACCAGCCGACGATCATCGCCAACGTGACCGGCGACAACGCGGCGGTGCGCGAGGAGGTCTTCGGCCCGGTCCTCACCATCCAGAGCTTCGCCGATGAGGACGAGGGCTTTGCCCTCGCAGACCATCCCGAATACGGGCTCGCCGCCGGCGTCTATACCCGCGATCTCGGCCGCGGCCTGCGCGCCGTGCGCCGGTTGCAGGCCGGCACCGTCTGGGTCAACCGCTACAGCCGCACGCTCGACTTCATCCTGCCGACCGGCGGCTACAAGAGCTCCGGCATCGGCAACGATCTCGGCCGGCAGGCGGTCGAGCAGAACCTGCGGCACAAGACGGTGCTGATCGACATCGCAAGCTGAGGGCGCCGCGCAGCGCCGTCAGCCATAGCAGGCCTGCCTCAGGCCGAGACCGGGATGAAGTGCGTCGATCGCCTCGATCTCTGCCTTCAGCTCCGCCCCGATCCAGTCCCGGATCTCGCGGACGACCGGGCTCGGCGGGCGGTTGCGCGGCGTCAGCAGCACGCAGTTGCGCTCGCCGCGCGTCAGCCGGTCGCTGGCCGGCACCAGCGCGCCCGACCTCAGCGCATGCGAGACGACCGTGATCCAGCCGAAGGCGACGCCCTGGCCAAGCAGCGCCGCCTGCACCACCACGGCATAGTCCGAGAAGCTCAGCGTCTTGACCAGCCCGGGTCGGCCGGTGGCGAAGGGTGGATAGCGCTCGGCCCAGTCGAGCGCGGAATCGGTCAGGTTGATGATCGTGTTGCCCTCGCCCGTCACCTCGGCTTCGGGCTCGGCCTGCCGGTAGCCCGGGCTGCAGACCGGCAGCATCACCTCGCGCACCACCATCGCCTCGGCCGGCACCGCCTCGTCGCCATCGAGGAAACGCATGCCGAGATCGACATTGTCGACCGGGCCGCGTAACGAGCCGGCAATCATCTGGAAGCGCAGGTCGACCGAGGGAAACCGGCGCTGGAAATGATCCATGCGCGGCATCAGCCAATGCGTGGTGAAGGCGGAGGAGACCGAGATCGTCACCGTCTCCTTGCCACCGCGCAGCTGCTCGACCTCGCGCAGGCCCGCTTCGATGCTGCGAAAGCCATCGGCAACGCGGCGATAGAGCACTTCGCCCTCCGCCGTCAGGATCGCGCCCTTCCCACCTCGCTCGAACAGGCGCAGGCCGAGATGGCTCTCGAAGCGCGACAACATGCGGCTGACCGCAGGCTGGGTGACGTTCAGCTCCTCGGCTGCGCGGGTGAAGCTGCCACTGCGCGCCGCCGCCTCGAAGACGAAGAGCGCATTGCTCGACGAGACCATGCGGCGCAGTTCTGACATTACATCAGGTTATGTTCTTCCTGATTATTTGGCAATTGCGACAAGGGGGCGAAATCCCGTTTCATGAGCTGATCGAATGCAGCTTGCGGTGACGGCCCGGTAGAGGCCCGCACCGCCGAACAGCACCAGCGCCGGCACGGATCGCCATAAGATCACCTTATGGCCCGTCCCGAAAACGGTCTTTGCCTGCGCAGTGCCGCGATGTCGCTGTATCCGGACGGGAGAGTGCCATGGCCAACATAGGCGGCGAACGCGTCGAGATCAGATCCGCGAGCAAGCATTACGGCTCGGTGCGCGCGCTCGACGACGTCTCGCTCGACATCGCCCCGCAGGAATTCGTCTCGCTGCTCGGCCCGTCCGGCTCGGGCAAGACCACCTTGCTCGGCATTCTCGGCGGCTTCATCCAGCCTTCCGGCGGCTCGGTCCATCTCGGCGGCCGCGACGTCACCTATACCCCGCCGCACAAGCGCGACATCGGCATCGTCTTCCAGAACTACGCGCTGTTTCCGCATATGAGCGTCGGCGAGAACGTCGCCTTTCCCTTGCGGGCCCGGCGCCTGCCCAAGTCGACCTATGCCGACAAGGTCCGCGGCGCGCTCGCCATGGTCGACCTCGCCGGCTACGAGGAGCGCGGCATCGGCCAGCTCTCCGGCGGCCAGCGCCAGCGCGTCGCACTCGCCCGCGCCATGATCTTCGAGCCGCGCCTGATCCTGATGGACGAGCCGCTCTCGGCGCTCGACAAGCAGCTACGCGAGAACATGCAGATCGAGCTGCGCCAGCTTCACAAGCGGCTGGGCGCGACGATCATCTACGTCACGCACGACCAGCGCGAGGCGCTGACGATGAGCGACCGCGTTGCCATCCTGAAGGACGGCAAGCTGGTCCAGATCGACAGGCCCGAGCGCCTGCACGACCACCCCGCCAACGCCTTCGTTGCCAGCTTCATCGGCGAGGCGACGCTGCTGCCGGTCCAACGCGCCGGCTCCGACAGCGTCTCCCTGGCCGGGACCGTGCTGAAGAGCGCTCGGCCGATCGCGCCCAACGGCGAGCTCGTATTGGCGATCCAGACCGAGAAGCTGCTGGTCGAGGACGGCTCCGGCAGCCCGGACCGCAACCGTCTCGAAGCCCGCGTCACCGATATCGTCTTCCAGGGCGAGAGCCTGCGCGTCTTCCTCGCGCTCGACGACGGCACCGCGCTCAGCCTGCGCCAGCCCAGTCATTACGAGGCCGCCCGCCGGATCCCGCCGGTCGGCGAACGCCTCGCCGTCAGCCTCCACCCGCAGGACACGATCATCGTGCCGAAAATCGGCGCCTGATCCCCCTTCCCGAAGCAGAGACGCAAGACCATGGCCCTCAGCGATTTCAAGGTTCTCACATTCGACGTCGTCGGCACGCTGATCGACTTCGAGGCAGGCGTCCTCGGCGCGGTCCGGCGCCTCGGCGGCCCGGCTGCCGCCAGGCTCAGCGACGACGAGATCTTCGCGCCCTACCTCAAGGGCCGCGAGCTGAATTACGAGCGCTCCAGCGAGGTGATGAAGCTGGTCTACATCCATCTCGCCAAGGAGCTCGGCCTGCCGCATGACGATGCCACGGCCGACGCCTTCCAGCTCGCGATCCTGCGTCATCCCGCCTTCCCGGATTCGGCTGCAGCGCTGGCGCGGCTGCGCAAGCATTACCGGCTGGTGGCGATGACCAATGCCGACCGGCCGAGCTTCACCTGCTACTCGCACACGCTCGGCAACCCGTTCCACGACAGCATCACTGCCGACGAGGCGATCCATCCCAAGCCCGATCCGCTCTACTTCGCCTATAATCGCGGCCGGCAATCGGCCTTCGGCTACAAGCAGGAGGAGATCCTCCACGTCGCGCAGAGCCAGTATCACGACATCCGCGTCGCCAAGTCGCTCGGCTATGCCACCTGCTGGATCGAGCGGCGCCAAGGGCAGAAGGGCTTCGGCGGCACGCCGGCGGTGCCCGAGATCACCAAGCCCGATTATCACTTCACGACGCTGAAGGCGCTTGCCGACGCGGTCGAGGCGGAACGGGCGTGACCCCGTGACGGCCGCGCCGACATCCTGGCAGGCCCTCGACGCCGCGCCCTCGCTCTGGCGGGCGACGGCGTCGCCGCTGCAGGCGTTGCCGCCGCTCGCCGGCGATGCGCAGGCGGATGTCGTGATCATCGGCGCCGGCTATACCGGGCTCTCGGCCGCCCATCACCTCGCCGCCAGCGGTCTGGCACCGCTGGTGCTGGAGGCGAACGAACCGGGCTGGGGCGCGAGCGGCCGCAATGGCGGCGTCATCACCGCCAAGTTCCGCATGTCCTTCCCGGCGATCGCCGCTGGCCACGGCCGGGACATGGCGAAGCGCATGTACGATATCGCCCATGAGGCGACCGATATCGTCGCCGAGCTGGTCGGTGCCCATGGCATCGCCGATGCCGGCTTGACCCGCGCCGGCCAGGTCAAGGCCGCGCACAACCACGAGACGCTAGCCTATGCGGTGAAGGAAGCGGAGTGGCTGCGCGCCGAGCTCTACGACAGCACGATGACCGTGCTCGATGCCAGGCAGGTGCGCGAGGAGACCGGCTCCGCCGGCTTCGTCGGCGGCGTGCTCAATGCCGGCTCGGGTGGCATCCACCCGCTCAACTATCTGCGCGGGCTTGCCCGCGGCGTGAACGCACAAGGCATCCCCGTCCATAGCCACACGCCGGCACTCAGCCTCAGACGCGAAGCCGACGGCGTGCTGGTCGAGACGCCACGCGGCACCGTTCGAGCGAAGCAGGCGATCATCGCGACCAACAGCTATTCCGACCTGACACCTGCGACTAGCGACTACCAGCGCACGCTAATCCCGTTCCGCAGCGCGATCATCGCAACTGAAAAACTCTCCCCGAACCTCGCCGCCAGCGTGATGCCGACCGGCCGGACCTATACCGAGACCAAGCGGATGATGCGCTGGTTCCGCATGGTCGACGACCGGATCGTCTTCGGCGGCCGCGGCGCCTTCGGCAAGACGGATTCCGCTGCCGCCTTCGCCGCCCTGCACAAGGCGATGATCGGCATCTTCCCGCAGGTCGCCGATGTGCCGCTGGCCTTTTCCTGGTCCGGCCTCGTCGCGATGACGCTCGATTCCGTGCCGCATGTCGGGCGCGTCGATGACCGGATCATGGTCGCCATGGGCTACAATGGCGCCGGTGTCGCCATGTCCAGCCTGATGGGGCGCTACCTTGCCGCCTTTGCGCGCGGAGAGCGCCCCGATGTCGGGCTGCTCGACGTCGGCCGCATGCGGCCCGTGCCCTTCTATGCGCTTCGAGAACCGGCGGTCCGTCTGGTCGCCGGCTGGTACCAGTTTCTGGATGCGATCGGACGGTAGGCCTCGAAGCTCCGATCCAAAACAACAGGGGAACAGGACATGGCCAAGAGCTTGAATTTCCGAACGACCTGCGCCGTCGCAGGGTTCTCCCTCGCGCTGCTCGGCTCAGCCAGTGCGGCCGAGCAGATGATGTTCGTCTCGCAGGGCGGCGCCTATCAGAAGGCGCAGACCATCGCGATCCTCGACCCGAGCGCCAAGAAGCTCGGCATCACCATCAACCAGGACAGCGTGCCGGACGCCTGGCCGATCATGCGCTCGCAGGTCGCGTCGGGTAAACCGACCTGGGACGTCGTCGACGTCGCCACCAATTTCTGCCTGCGCGGCGGCGAGCAGGGCATCGTCGAGAAGCTCGACTTCAGCAAGATCCCGAACGCTGCTGCGATGCCGGCCGAGTATCGCAGTGACTGGTCGGTGGCCTACGAGTTCTATTCGAGCGTGCTCGGCTACAATCTGAAGAAATTCCCGGACGCGGCCTCGGCGCCCAGGAGCTGGGCCGATTTCTGGGACGTGAAGAAGTTCCCGGGCCGCCGCTCGCTGCGCAACCATCCGCTCGCGACGCTGGAAGCGGCGCTGATGGCCGACGGCGTCGCCGCTGACAAGCTCTACCCGCTCGACGTCGACCGCGCCTTCAAGAAGCTCGAGGAGATCAAGCCGAACATCACGGTGTGGTGGACCTCCGGCGCCCAGTCGGCCCAGCTGCTCAACGACGGCGAGGTCGACATGGTGATGGCCTGGAACGGCCGCATCAGCGCGCTGACCAAGGAAGGCGCCAAGGTCACCTACACCTATAACCAGGGCATCCTGCAGAGCACCTCGCTCTGCGTGCTCAAGGGTGCGCCGAACCTGCCGACCGCGATCAAGTTCCTGAACGAGGCGGTCGATCCGGTGCACCAGGCCAACCTGCCGCTGCATATCGACTACGGCCCGGCCAACCCGAAGGCCTACGACACAAAGGTCATCTCCGAGGCCAGGGTCAAGGAGCTGCCGAGCGCGCCGGAGAACGCCAAGGTGCAGGCGCTGATGTCCTATGCCTGGTGGACCTCGCCGGCCGGCGAAGCCGCCGAGAAGCGCTGGCTGCAGTTCATGCAGAAGTGAGACCCGTCGTCATTCTCGGGCGAAGCGCAGCGCAGACCCGAGAATCTCTTGCAGGAGATGCTCGGGTCAAGCCCGAGCATGACGGGCCTGTGAGCCCGGGCATGACCAAGGTGACGAGATGAGCACCAGCGCGATCGATCCATCCCTCCGTCATCAGCGCCGCGAGCAGGCGCTGATGACGCTGCTCGCGGCCCCTGCCGTGCTGGTGATCGTCGCGCTGGTGGTGATCCCGGTCGGCTGGCTCGCGGCCCAGTCGATCTACGACAACGGCTTCACGCTCGAGCACTACCGCCGCATCTTCACCGAGGAGGTCTACTGGCGCAGCTTCGCGCTGACCTTCCGCATCGCCCTGATGGTGACGGTTCTAACCTTGCTCCTCGGCTACCCGGTCGCCTATGCGGCCGCCCACGCCAAGCGGCCCTGGAACGTGCTGATCCTCGCCTGCGTGATGCTGCCGTTCTGGACCAGCGTGCTGGTGCGCGCCTATGCCTGGCTCGTGCTGCTGCAGCGCACCGGCGTCGCCAACCAATTGCTCGAACGCTTCGGCCTGATCACCGAGCCGCTCGCGATGGTGCACAACGAGCTCGGCACGGTGATCGCGACCGTGCACATCCTGCTGCCCTTCATGGTCTTCCCGCTCTATTCGACCATGCAGAAGATCCCGCGCGAGCTGATGCTCGCCGGCGCCAGCCTCGGCGGCGGCCCGTTCTACAGCTTCCTGCGCATCTTCCTGCCGCTGTCGCTGCCGGGCGTCATCGCCGGGCTCACCCTCGTCTTCGTGCTGACGCTCGGCTTCTACATCACGCCCGAGCTGCTCGGCGGCGGGCGCACCGTGATGATCTCGATGGTGGTGAGCCGCAATGTCGAGCTCTACGCGCAATGGGGCGCGGCCAGCGCCGTCGGCGTCGTGCTGCTCGCCTGCGTGCTCATGATCTTCGCCGCGGTGGGCCGCATCATCCCGCTCGACAAGATGCTGGGGCAGAAATGAAAACCTCGCTGCTGCCGCGCCTCGCCTTCGGCCTCGTCGTCGGGCTGGTGCTGATCTACCTGATGCTGCCCGTGCTGATCATCGTGCCGATGTCGTTCTCCAGCACGCGCTTCCTGACCTTCCCGCCGCCGGCACTGTCGCTGCGCTGGTATGCCGAGTATTTCGGCAATCCGAACTGGATGCAGGGCACGCGGATGAGCCTGGTGCTCGGCGTGCTGACCGTGCTGATCGCCACGCCGCTCGGCACCGCCGCCGCCTATGCCATCAGCAACGCCCAAAACCGGCTGATGCGCTCGCTGCACATGGTGCTGATGCTGCCGCTGATCGTGCCGATCATCATCGTCGCGATCGGCATCTTCTTCGTCTACGCCAAGCTCGGCCTGATCCAGACGCTGACCGGGCTGGTGCTGGCCAATGTCATGCTCGGCCTGCCCTATGTCATCACTTCGGTCGTTGCCGGGCTGCAGAGCTTCGACAAGACGCAGGAGATGGTGGCGCGCAGCCTCGGCATGAACCGCCTGCGGGCCTTCCTCACCGTGACGCTGCCACAGATCAAGGCCAGCGTCTTCGCCGGCGCCGTCTTTGCCTTCATCTCGGCGATCGACGAGACGATCATCGCGCTCTTCGTCTCCGGCGGTCAGTACCAGACCCTGACCAAGCGCATGTTCACCGCGCTCCGCGACGAGATCGACCCGACCATCGCCTCGATCTCGACCCTGCTGACGGCGGCCTCTTTCCTGCTCGTCCTGCTCGCGATGAGCGGACAGAAGAAGGAAGCCTAGCCCAGACCACGTCTGAGGACGCTGTGGAGCGCGCTCCGGCGAGTCGACTGGCGTGGTCGTCGAGAATCGGAGCGGAGTGGACTTTTCGTCCGTGAGCACCGGAAGCGCAGACGGCCGCGTCAGGCGGCCGCCGGAGTAGCGTTCCGGAGCGCTCTCAGTGGCGCCAGTCCTGGTAGCGGTAATACATCCCGACGAAGGGCAGGAACCAGGGCGGGCCGAAATGGCCGGGCACCGCCGGCCAGTCGAGCCCGGCGAAGGGGTTCGCCTTCATGTCGCCGCCCATCACCCTGGCCATCGCCTGGCCCGTATGGACCGACATCTGCGTGCCATGGCCGCTATAGCCGAGCGCGTAGAAGATGCCGTCGCGCTCGCCAGCGCGCGGCAGCCGGTCGGCAGTCATGTCGACGAGGCCGCCCCAGCAATAGTCGATGCGCGTATCCGCGAGCTCCGGAAAGAGCTCCAGCATGCGCGCCTTCAGGATCGCCCCGCTCTTGGCGTCCGAGGCCGGGCTCGACAGGGCAAAGCGCGCCCGCCCCCCGAAGATCAATCGGTTGTCCGGGGTGAGCCTGAAATAGTTGCCGATGTTCTTCGTGGTCGTCGCGGTCCGTCGCGTCGGCATGATCGCCGCCGTGAGCTCGGGTGAAAGCGGTTCGGTCGCGATGATGAAGCTGCCGACCGGCACGATACGCCGCCGGAGCCAGGCGAAGGGCCCCTGGCGCGAGACGCCGGTCGCGAGAAGCACCTGCCCCGCCTCGAGCGTGCCGCGGCTGGTGACGACGCGGTGAGCCTGGCCGTTCAGCCGCTGCAAACCGGTCACGGCTGCGTTCTCGTGGATCGCAGCACCGTTTCGCGCCGCCGCCTCGGCCAGGCCGACGCCGAAGCGGCCCATATGCATATGGGCGCTGCGCGGATAGACGAGCCCGCCGAAGAAGCCGTCCGAGCCGATCTCGCGCCGAATCTCCTGTGGCGGCACCACGGTCAAATCAGGCTCGACCGTGCGCTGAAGCAGGGCGGCACTTTTCTCCAGCTTGGCGAAATGCTCCGGCTTGGCGGCGAGCTTGACCTTGCCGGTGCGGATGAAGTCGCAGTCGATCGCCTCGCGCGCGACCAGCGCCTCGACGGTGTCGACGGCGTTGTCGAAGGCGCGGTAGAGCGCGACCGCCCTCTCCTCGCCGAGGCTGGCGGCAAGGCTGCCGAGATCATGCGCCAGGCCGTTATTGCAGTGCCCGCCATTGCGGCCAGAGGCCTGTCCGACGACGCGACCGGCCTCCAGCACCGCAACGCTGGCGCCGGACTTCGCCAAAGCGAGCGCTGCCGACAGGCCGGTGAAGCCGCCGCCGACGACGGCGACATCGACCTTGCCGGCGATCGGAGCTATGGAACCGGCGGTGAATCCCGGCGCCGTCGCGAGCCAGTAGGGTTCGAGCTTCATGGGTTATCGTCTCAGCGTTCCGGACAGGGCGGCATGGGCCGCCCCTCACCGGGCAGGCCGGCTCCGACCGTCGAGAATACCGCTTTGCGGGGCAGGTTCTTGGACAATTTTGCAGTTCTCCGCAGCCCGGCGCCTGCCTATAGTCGCCCCGTATTTCGACGAACGAGGCCTGCAACTGTGGCTCACGGAACGGCTCGGCGTCGGCTCGATTACGAGCTGACCATCAGGCCGATGACAGAAGCGGATATCTCCCAGGCGCACCAGCTCTCCGTCGGTGTCAGCTGGCCGCATCGGCCGGAGGACTGGCGCTTCGTGCTGGAGGTCGGGCACGGCTTCGTCGCCTGCGATGCGATCGACCGGGCCCTCGCTTCGGCAATGTGGTGGCCCTACGGGCCGCATTTCGCCACGATCGGCATGGTCATCACCTCGCCGCGCCTGCAGATGCAGGGCGCCGGCCGGCGGCTGATGGACACGATCTTCGAAGAGGCCGGCCCGCGCGACCTCCGGCTCAACGCGACGCGCGCCGGCTACCGGCTCTACCGCTCGCTCGACTTCCAGCCGATCGGCCGCATCTTCCAGCATCAGGGCCGCGCCCAGGCGCCGTCAGGCGCTGCGCCCGACGAATTTTCTGTCCGGCCCGTGACCGCCGCAGATGGCGAGGCGATCGCGCAGCTCGATTCCGATGCCTATGGCGCCGACCGCTCGCGTGTCATCGCCGCACTGATGAAGCTCGCGACCGGTACGGTCATCGAGCGCGACGGCAAGGTTGCCGGCTTCGCACTCTGCCGCCGCTTCGGCCGCGGCCATGTCGTCGGCCCGATCGTCGCCGAGAGCGACGAGGCGGCGATCGCGCTGCTGCGGCCGCATGTGACCGCCCATGACGGGCAGTTCCTGCGCGTCGACACCGCCCAGGAACAAGGCAGGTTCGGCGGCTTCCTCGAAGAATGCGGCATGACCGTCTACGACACCGTGACCACGATGGTCAGGGGCCATAATCACGGCCCTCGTGGCGAAGCGCGGACCTTCGGGCTCGTCACCCAGGCGCTCGGCTGACGCCGGTCAGATATCGAACAGCGTCGGCAGCGGATAGCCGGGCTTCTGGATCGGCGATTTGATCACGACATAGCTGAAGTATTTGGAGATGCCGATATTGCGGTCGAGCAGCGTCTCGATCAGCGATTGGTAGTGCGTCAGCCCGCGCGTGACGAACTTGACGAGATAGTCGTAGCCGCCGCTGACGAGATGACATTCGACGACTTCGTCGACGCGCCGAAGCGCCGTCTCGAAACGGATGAAGTATTCCTTGGTGTGGTCGGTCAGGGTGATCTCGGTGAAGACGGTGATGGTCTCACCGAGCTTCTGCAGGTTGATGGTCGCGCCGTAGCCGGAGATGAAGCCGGCCTGCTCCAGCCGCTTGACCCGCAGCAGGCAGGGGCTCGGCGACAGGCCGACCGCATCTGCCAGGTTGACGTTCGTGATCCTGCCGTTGTTCTGCAGCTCGATCAGGATCTTCATGTCGATGCGGTCGAGCCGCACGCCCGGTGTCACGACGAAGGCCTCTTGTCCTGGATGCCTCTTGTGGAACCGGACCTGCAGAGCGGGCCCGAACCGGTATCAGACTAGAGCAGGATGCGAAAAAGTGGGAACCGGTTTTTCGCTGTGACCCTGCTCTAAGCTTTTAGAATCGATCACGTTTTATGACCTTGGATCGATTCGATCCAAAATCATCGTGATCTGGTCGTTTGATGCGGTCCGGACCAAGCAAGGATCACGCCGCTTTCGCGGTTTTCAACGCCACCGCCACCTCCGGCAATGCCAGGACCTCGTCGAGCGTCTTGCGCAACCTGGCGATGATCAGGTCGATCTCCGCCTCGCTGCAGCAGAGCGGCGGTGCCAGGCCGATGATGTCGTCGGCGAAGGCGCGGAAGATCACGCCATTGGCATAGCCACGGGCGAAGAGATGGTCGGGCAGTCTCGCCTCGCGCGGCAGCTTCTCTTTCGTCGCCTTGTCGGCGACGAGCTCGATACCGGCGAGCAAGCCGCGCGCCCTGACCTCGCCGACGAGCGGGTGGTCGGCGAGCGTCGCCAGGCGCTCCTCGAAATAGGCGCCGACGCGCTGGCCGTTGGCGAGGATGCCGCCTTCCTCATAGAGCCGCAGCACCTCGAGCGCGACCGCTGCGCTGACCGGATGACCGGAATAGGTGTAGCCATGGCCGATTGGGCCGCCAGCCGGGGCATTGTCGGCAATGGCGCGATAGACCTTCTCGCCGATGGCGAGCGCACCGAGCGGCGCGTAGCCCGAGGTCAGTCCCTTGGCCATGGTCATCATGTCGGGCACCACGCCTTCCGCTTCGCAGGCGAACATGGGGCCGGTGCGGCCGAAGCCGGTGATGACCTCGTCGGCGACGAAGAGGATGTCGAGCTCGGCCGCCGTCTCGCGCATAGCCTTGAGCCAGCCCTTCGGCGGCACGATGACGCCGCCCGAACCGATCACCGGCTCGCAGAAGAAGGCCGCAACGTTCTCGGCGCCGAGCTCCGCGACCTTGGCGCGCAGCGAGGCGACGCTGGCCGCGATCACCACCGCGTCGCTCGAGCCTGTCGGGTTGCGATAGGCATAGGGCGGGGCGACGTAGTGATGCACATGCGCCGGAAAGTCGAAATTGGCGTGGAAGACCGGCAGCGCCGTGACACCGGCGCCGGTCGAGCTCGAACCGTGATAGCCGCGCTCGAGCGAGAGGATCGCCTTCTTCGTCGGCTGGCCGGTGACGTTGTAGTAGAACTGGATCAGACGCAGCGCGCTGTCGACGGCATCCGAACCGCCAAGCGAAAAATAGATATGGTCGAGATCGCCGGGGGTGAGCTCGGCGAGCTTGGCGGCGAGGCGGATCGCCGGCTCGCTGCCGAAGCTGAAATAGCCGGTGGCATAGGGCAGTTCGCGCATCTGACGGGCAGCCGCCTCGACGATGCTGTCATGGCCATAGCCGACATTGACGCACCACAGCCCGGCGAAGCCGTCGATCAACTCATGGCCGTCGCTATCGGTGATGAAGGCGCCCTTGGCCGACTTCATCACGGTGACGCCGCGCTTCTCGTGGCCGGCCCAGTTGGCGACCGGATGGACCCAGTGGCGGCGGTCGAGGGCTTCGAGGGAGTTGACGCTCATGGCGGAACCTCAGGCAGGACGGGAAGACGAAACGGGAGAAAAGGCGGCGCGTGCCGGATAGCCGAGCCGGCCAGCCCGCGGCGGCGGAGACTGCACCTGCTCGCGCAGATAGCGGCCGGGCGTCACGCCGTAGACGCTCTTGAAATGGCGCGAGAGATGGCTCTGGTCGAAGAAGCCGGCGTCCAATGCAGCCTGCGCGGCCGGGACGCCGTCGGCGAGCAGCGCCCTAGCGTAGCGCACGCGCTCACGGCAGACGAAGCGATGCGGCGTCAGCCCGACCTGGCGCCGGAAGACGGTGACGAAACGGCAGACGCTGAGGCCGGCCAGCGAGGCGAGGTCGTCGAGATAGAGAGCCTCGGTGAAATGCCGCTCGATATGGCTCAGCGCCCTCCGGATACCGGGGCTCGCCGGCTCCACCGCGCGGGCGACAGGGCTTGAAACAGGCTGGAGCATGGACCGCTTCGTCCTCCGCTGAGCGCGAATAGCGCTAGCAGGAAGGCTAGGAGCGGCCGGCTGGACTGTGCGGCGGCTTTGGCGCGCCGCTTTGGTATCCCCTGCCCTATTCGGTGGCCGGATCGGCAGATCGTGCTTCGGCCTTGCCGATCAGGCGGACTTCAGCCCGCCGATATGGAAGCTCTTCAGCTCCAGATATTCCTCGATGCCGGTCGCGCCGCCCTCGCGGCCGATGCCGGACTGCTTGATGCCGCCGAAGGGCGCCACCTCCATCGAGACCGAGCCGGTGTTGAGGCCGACCATGCCGAATTCGAGCCGCTCGCCGACGCGCCAGGAGCGATTGAGGTTCTGCGTGTAGAAATAGGCCGCGAGCCCGTAGGGCGTGCCGTTGGCGATCTCGATTGCCTCGTCCTCGTGCCTGAAACGGAACAGCGGCGCCACCGGGCCGAAGGTCTCCTCATTGGCGAGGCGCATTCGCGTGGTCGCACCGGTCAGCACCGTCGGCACGACGAAGCGGGAGCCGTCGACCTCGCCCTCAGCCGCGGCGAAGCGCATCGCACCGAGCGAGAGCGCATCGTCGAGATGGGCATGGACCTTCTCGACCGCCGCCGCATTGATCAGCGGGCCGATGGTGACGCCGTCCTGTCGCCCGTCGCCGACCCGCATCGCCGCGACCGCCTTGGCGAGGCGATCGGCGAAGGCATCGTGGATGCCATCCTGGACCAGGATGCGATTTGCGCAGACGCAGGTCTGGCCGGCATTGCGGAACTTGCTGGCGAGGGCACCGGCGACGGCAGCGTCGAGATCGGCATCGTCGAAGACGATGAAGGGTGCGTTGCCGCCAAGCTCCAGGCTCAATCGCTTCAGCGTGTCCGAGCATTGGCGCATCAGCAGTGCGCCGACCCGGGTCGAGCCGGTGAAGGAGAGCTTGCGGACGACAGGGTTCTGAGTCAGCGCCGCGCCGACACCCTGAGGCAGGCCGGTGACGATGTTGATCACGCCGGGCGGGAAGCCGGCACGCTCAGCCAGCACGCCGAGCGCCAGCGCCGAAAAGGGCGTCAGCTCCGAGGGCTTCACCACGATCGGGCAGCCGGCGGCGAGCGCCGGCGCGCATTTGCGGGTGATCATCGCATTGGGGAAGTTCCACGGCGTGATCGCGGCGGAGACGCCGACCGGCTCCTTCAGCACGAAGATGCGTCGGTCGGAGGTCGGCGCCGGCACGGTGCTGCCATAGACGCGTCGTGCCTCCTCGGCGAACCATTTGATGAAGCCGGCGCCGTAGAGCACCTCGCCTTCGGCCTCCGCCAGCGGCTTGCCCTGCTCGGCCGTCATGATGCGGGCGAGGTCCTTGCGGTGTTCCAGCAGGAGGTCGTGCCAGCGCTCGAGCAGAGCGGCCCGTTCCGCCGCCGGCCTTGCCTTCCAGGCCGGGAACGCCGCCTCGGCTGCCGCGATCGCGGCGTTGGTTTCCGCCTCGCCGCAAGCCGGAATCGTGCCGATCTCGGTGCCCGTCGCCGGATCGCGCACCGGCAGTTCCTCGCCGGAGGCAGCGCCAACCCATTCGCCGCCGATCAGCGCACGGCCGACGAGAAGGCTAGGGTCTTCGAGAGCGACAATCGACATGGCAAGCCTCGTTCAGTAGCCGCGATCGCGGTCGATCAGGCCGATCAGGGGTTCGCCCGCCTGGTGCCGCCGCAGGTTCTCAAGGACGATGTCGAGCGAGGCCTCAGAGCGCGAGCGGCTGGCGATATGCGGGGTAAGCAGGACCTTGGGGTGGTTCCAGAGCGGGTGTCCTTCCGGAAGCGGCTCCGGCTCGCAGACATCCAGCACCGCCCCCGCGAGATGGTTGCTGTCCAGCGCCGCCAGCAGGGCGTCCTGGTCGAGATGGCCGCCCCGGCCGGCATTGACGATCATCGCGCCCTGCGGCAATCGAGCGAAAAGCTCGGCGCCGAGCAGACCGCGCGTCGCATCGGTCAATGGCAGCAGACAGACCAGGATGTCGGTGCGCGCGAGGAAGGCCGGCAGTTCGACATCGCCGGCGAAGGTCTCGATGCCCGGCGCATCGTGCCGCGAGCGGCTCCAGCCAGCGACGCCAAAGCCGAATTCGGCGAGCTTCAGCGCGCAGGCCTTGCCGAGCATGCCGAGGCCGAGAACGCCGACGCGGCGCTCGCTCGTCGGCTTGATCCGTAGCGCCGTCCAGGCCCGTTCGCGCTGCGCGGCGATGTAGGGGATGAGGTCGCGATGCAGGGCGAGCACCGACATGGTGACGTATTCGACCATGCTGTCGACGAGGCCGGGCTCGATCATCCGTATGATCGGCAGGCTCGCCGGGATGTCGGCCAGGTTCAACTGGTCGACGCCGGCGCCGACCGAGACGAGCAGTTCGAGATTGGGGAACTGACCGAGCAGGTCGTCCGGCGGGAGCCAGGCGGCGAGATAGCGGATCTCGGCGGGATCGCCGATGTCCGGCCAGATCCGGAACGGCAGGTCGGGCGCCTTGTCCGCAAGCAGCCGCGTCCATTCCTCGGCGCGAGCAGCATCCGACTTGAGCAGCAGCGTCATCGTGTCGACCTCGCGGATATCAGCCCAGCGCCTGCGTGACCAGGGCGTGGAGGCGCGCCGGTCCGGAGGCGACCGGCAGATCGCCGCGCACCATTGCGGTGACATCGCCGGCCGGCGCAAGGCCATGCTGTACCAGCCAGTCGCCCAGCCCGGAGCCGAGCGGCAGATCGACCCGAATGAACTGACCGGCCCGGCCGTGCAGCCAGCAGGCGATCAACGTGCGCGCATCCGTCTCGTCCACAGCCACAACCGGGCCGATCACCTGGCCGCGACCGAAAGCACGCAGGATGCTGAACCCGACGGGCTGCCCGGCCTGCTCCAGCACCAGGCAATTGCCGCATTGCAGGAGCGCCGCCAGGACCGGCCCTCGTTCCAATCCGGTCGCCTCTCGATCGAGCCGTTCGAGCCTGGCGAGATCGGCCGGGCTGCCCGGACGCAACCGCTTGCCCGCACCGGGTTCGGGTGCTGCGACGGCGTGTACATGGCCGTGATACTGGCTGACACCGCCACAGGGCCGGAAGCCAAGGCGGACATAGAGTGGCTCGCCGGCGACGGTGGCGTTGAGCATCAGCGAACGCTCCGCGGCCTGGGCGAGCAGGGCCTGCATCAGGCGCTTGCCCATCCCCGCCCCCTGCTCCTCGGGCGCGACGATGATCATCCCGACCGTCGCATGGCCCTCGCCATAGGGCCACCACAGGCCGGTGGCCACGAGCTTGCCGTCCCGCTCCCCGACGACACCGTGGCCGAGGCCGATCACGAACTCCCAGTCCTCGCGGCGATGCGGCCAGCCGACACGGCGCGACAGCTCCGCACAGGACGTCGCATCGTCCATGCCGATCGGGCGCAGCGTCAGCGCTTCGGGAGCCTCGATCCCGGTCATGCCCGTGCCGACAACGGACGCCACGGAGCTCACGCGCCGACCTCCTGGACGACATAGACCTTGGCGACATGCTCATCGCTGTCCCAGGCGCATGACGTGCCCTGGGCAACGAACACGCTCTCGCCCGCCGCAATCCGGACCGGGCGTCCATCCGTCCCGGTCAGGGTGACGCTACCAACGAGGATATGCATCAGCTCGTTGACCGGCTGCGGACGCAGGACGCGCCGATACGCCGTCGAATCCCAGATGCCGGCCCGCAGGCGCGACGCCTCGTCGGTGAAGGCGTTGAAGCTCCGGCACTGCGGCACCGGCCCCTCGAGAAGATTGGCCGGGGGCGGCGACGACGGCGAAAGCGCCGCATCGGCCGGCAATTCTGTTACGCCGGGCGCTGCGGAAGCAGCTCCGGTATTGGCGCAGAAGACCCAATTCGTGCCAGGCGCCGCCTCGACACGCAGCGCCGAGCCGCGCGCGACCACGATGCTCTCGCCGGCCTGGAGCGTGCGCCTGCTGCCGTCCGCGAGCGTCAGATCGAGACGTCCCGACCGGACGACGATCACCTCCGTGTGCGGGAAGGCCGCGCTGTCAACGACGCCGGAGAAGGCGACGCCCCCCACCGCCAGATCCTGCGGTCCGCTCCAGGCGATCTCGCGGCCGGCGCCGAAAGGATCGTCTTTGGAAAGCGGCCCGGCGCCGGAGGCGGTGGCGTGAGTGGCGAAAACAATCGGACAGGTCGGCATGAACGGTTCACCCAGCATGATGGTGCTGAGCTAGGCCGTTTCTCAGCCACCGGATTGGAGGAAATTCTCGGGACGAGCGGTCGGCATCGCGGGAAGCAGCACCGCATCACGCTTTCGCTGCGTGGATCCGAGCGTCTGCCCGCCGGCAGGGGCGTTGGAAACGGTTTCGTAGAGACGAGCGCAGCCCGAAAAGCGACTGTCGTCGCGGCATCGGGCTTATCAGTGACCGGCAGGCCGCATTTGCGCTTGAACGCTTGCACGGCGGCGCGCGTCCCGCCACCAAAGTCGCCATCGGCGCCGAATTGCGCTAGCGGGTGACCAAACGAAAGCAGTGCCGCTTGCACGTCGCAAGTGTTCATGGTGAGTGTCCTCGGAAGACTCGTCGTGGTGGATTAGGGGCCCGCGTCAAGAAATGCTCGGAAAACTGAAGCACGTGGTCGCCATGGCCATCCCGCCGCTGCGTCGGATCAAACTGCAGCGCGATCAGCTGATGAGGGAACAGCGTGAACTGCTGGCCGAGCGCCCTGATTTGGAGAATCGGCTTCCTGACGAGAGTGGCAGTGCGTTCATTTCGGTTTTCCGCTTCTTGAAACCGGCCCTTCAACCTGGCGACACCGCAACCCGCGAGCAGCGGGTGGCAGTCGCTCAGGAATTGGGGTGGCGGGCGATCGCCTCCGGCGCGGTGGCGGCAATCGAGGCGTCCGATGAGGCCTGGTTCCGTGTCGAATTGAACGGCGTGCCCGTAACGCTGCCGCGCTATACGCTCATGACGATGAGGCACTGCCTGCATGTAGATCAGGCCGGTCATTTACGCCTCTTTGTAGAGACCGATCACTGGCAACGCATGCGTGCACTGATCGAGCCGGGTACCCTGTTTCTGGACGTCGGAGCTGCAACGGGCGCGATGACCGTTCCCTATTCGATGACTGTTCCCGACGGCGCAAAGATAGTCGCCTTCGAGCCCTCCCGACGAGCTATGCGGCACCTGCAAGCAACTCTCGCACGAAACGGCGGCTCTTCCCGTGTAACTTTGTTTGCCGCTGCAGTCTCGGATGCGCAAGGCGAGGCCGAGTTTTTTGAACAACCTGAGGATCCGACGGGGGAAGTGCCCTTTCTGCCGGAATCATCACGACTTGGACAGCGCGACGATGCGTTCCTAAGCAAAGCAGAAGCGTATTCGGTCGACGTCATCACACTCGACGGACTAGCCGAAAAGCTCAATTTCGCTGACCATTCCAGAATCGTTATCAAGATCGACGTAGAAGGCTACGAAGTTGAGGTCCTCAAAGGAGCAACTAAGCTTCTTACAGAGAATTCCAATGTATTCATCTCTACGGATATTCACAACAAACCCGGAACAACGGCACTAACCGGCCCTGATGTCACCTCGTTTCTATCAAGCATTGGTTATAAGATCGAAACACACGGGCACGTCATCTTTGCCCAAAAAGGCAATTAGAGCATTTTCGAGCGAAGTGGGCACCGGTTCGCATGAAGAGAATGCTCTAACTCTTCGACGCGAACCGCACCAGCACCGTAAACTCCCACACCCCGTAATCCTGGAGCAATGCGACATGCCGGCCATAACGGGCGAGGCAATTGGCCAGCATGGTCACGGGATCGGCATAGAACAGATGCGACTGACGTTTGTCGGGGTCGGATGACAGCTGACCTGAGACCCTTTTCTCCTCCGACCTGAGGAAGAGTCCTGGGTTTCGTTTCTGGCCTTAGGCGGCCTGTTTTTCCAGCGCGGATTTGAGGGCGAACTCGGCGGGCGTGATGTTGCCGAGGGCCGAGTGGGGTCGGTGGCGGTTGTAGTTCTCCTTCCATGAGGTGATAGCGCTGCGGGCATCAGTGAGCGTCGAGAACAGCATGTCGTTGAGACACTCGTCTCGGAAGCGTCCGTTGAAGCTCTCGACGAAGGCGTTCTGCGTCGGCTTGCCGGGGGCGATGTAGTGCCACGCGACGCCGGTCTCCTGGCACCAGCGCAGGATCGCCATCGAGGTGAACTCGGTGCCGTTGTCGGACACGATCGTCCCCGGCCGGCCGCGCAGCCGAATGACGCCATCCAGTTCCCGAGCCACGCGCAGACCTGAAAGCGAAGTGTCGGCGACGAGCGCCAGGCATTCGCGCGTATAATCGTCGACGATGGCGAGCACCCTGAAGCGACGACCGTCCGAGATCGTGTCGGAAAGAAAATCGAGGCTCCAGCGCGCGTTGGCCCGATCAGGCACGAGCATGGGCCTGCGCGTGCCCAGTGCCCGTTTGCGGCCGCCACGCCGGCGCACCTGCAGCTTCTCTTCGCGATAGAGCCGTCGCAGCTTCTTCTGGTTCATCACGATGCCCTGGCGGTCCAGCATGATGTGGATCCTGCGATAGCCGAACCGCCGGCGCTCCGCCGCCACGACCTTCATCGCCTCGCGCAACAGGGCATCGTCCGGCCGGGTGCTTGTGTAGCGCACCGTCGAGCGGTCGATCGTCAAGGCCAGGCACGCCCGACGCTGGCTCACCGCATGCACCGTGCAGGCATGAGCCACCGCCTTCCGCTTCGCATCGGGCGTCACCATTTTTTTGCGGCGACATCCTTCAGGATCGCGTTGTCGAGCATCTGTTCGGCCAGCAGCTTCTTGAGGCGGGCGTTCTCATCCTCGAGGGTCTTCAGCCGACGCGCATCCGACACGTCCATCCCGCCATACTTCGCCTTGAACTTGTAGAAGGTCGCCGAGGAGATGCCGTGCTTGCGGCAGACATCCGCCGTCGCAGCTCCAGCCTCCTGCTCCTTCAGCATTCCGATGATCTGCTCTTCCGTGAATCGTGAGGGGCGCATCGTCCGTCTCCGTGAGTGACGGACTCTACTCAAATCTGGAGGAAGATCAGGGTCTCAGGTCACAGCGTCAGCATGTTGAAAGCGAACCCTTTCGTGCTGTTGACCGCAAGTTGATCGATCGTCTCGTCGACGTAGCCGGACCAGCCGGCCGGGTCAGTGCCCGCCGCACATTCAGGATGCCTCCGGCGGGGCGGCACCGAGGTGCCAGCGTCGGTCGTCCCCTTCGCCATGCATCTGACGTGCGGCTTCGATCATACCGGATGCGATATCACAGCCGACATAGCTCCCACGATGGCCAGCTTGCCGCAAGACGGTGAGGAAATCGCCATAGCCGCAGCCCAGATCGAGGATCGAAGCATCGGGATCGTGCTCGATCAGCCTCAAGAACTGGACGTGGCGGGTCCGGTGAGAGGCATCGTCCTTCCAGTCGACTCCGCGCGCGGTCGTGCCGTGCTGGGCGAGCGCCGAATCGTAATAAGCAGCCATGACACGGTGATGGATTCAGTCGCATCCGCGCCTGACGTTCCATTGGGCCTTACTGGATCATGCGGCATAGCTTCGATCCCGCAATGTGGCCCGCGTCGCTTCAAAGCCCAGATTCAGCAGTGGATCGATAATGGACACAGCCGGCACGAAATCCCCCCAGAGTTGCCGGTACGGGATCAGACTGTTGGCATAGTCCATCCATGCGACCTCAAGACCGGCATCCTGAAATCGTCTTTCATCGAGATAGCTGCGCGCGGACGGCCCGGAGAGGTAGGATGTCCCGCCCGCCGCCTTCGCCAGGTCGATCAGTCGCTGGGTCGAATCGGCAGTATCGAGTCTCTCGCGCGCGATGAGGTCGACGTCCACCAGAAGCGGCGTTTTGATCTCAAGTGCTTCGCACAGGGCGCGGGTCAGATGCTGATTGACGGTCGACAGAGAACTCTGGTGCGCAATCGCGGCAAACGCATCGGCTAAGACGGGGTAAACCGCATCATAAGCCTCGGCCCGACGGTAGGCACCTTGAATGCTACGCAGGTGCGTGGCCGCCCAGCTCGGGTCATTGATGACGACGGAATCGATCGAGGCGTGAAAATTGCCCTTCTGCTTCACCGGAATCGACAGCCAGGACGAGCCGTTCGGCGTCTTGATGGCGTTGCGCGTTCGCCAGTCGCGGCGTGTAAACTGGACGCTGTCGAGAAATACGAACACGTCGCAGCGCTCGATCATGTCAAAATATCCCCGCCAGGGAATATAGCTCGACTGGATGATGCCGACGCGACAGCCTTTCGATAGTGAAACGTTGGCGGAGCTCGGCATGATCAGGATTTTTGCCCGAAGAAGCCACTGATCGTGTCGATGATGCGGTGTACGTCGTCATCGGTGAGCTCAAGATAGAGCGGCAGTCGCAGCAGCGAGTTGCTGACGGAATCGGTCACGGTCAGATCACCATCGGTCCGGCCAAATTTGCGGCCCGCCGGTGCCGAATGTAGCGGAATATAGTGAAACACGGCGTTAATATTATAGGCCGCCAGATGCTTGATGAGTGCGGCCCGCGTAGGCTCGTCCTTGAGCAAGAGCCAGAAGATATGGCCATTGGCATCGGTCCCTGTCGCTTCGGGAATCACGATATCGCCGCGCTTGGCCAGCAACTGCAGGTGTTCACGATAGAGATCGTACAAGGCGCGGCGGCGGGCACAGATGGCCTCGACATGCTCGAGCTGCGCGAAAAGAAACGCGCTGACGATTTCGCCCGGGCAGTATGACGATCCGATATCTTGCCATGTGTACTTGTCGACTTGGCCGCGGAAAAACCTGCTGCGATCGGTGCCTTTCTCGCGAATGATCTCGGCGCGCTCCAGAAAGCGCTCATTGCTGACGATCAGCGCGCCGCCCTCACCGGAGATGATGTTCTTGGTTTCGTGGAACGACAAGCAGCCGAGATCGCCAATGGTTCCCAATGCGCGCCCCTTATAGAAAGACAGGTGCGCCTGTGCGGCATCCTCGATGACGAGCAGCTTGTGGCGCGCTGCAATGGCGAGAATTGTGTCCATCTCGCAAGCTAGGCCAGCATAATGCACTGGCACGACGGCACGTGTCCTGGGCGTGATGGCGGCTTCGATCAGGTTTTCGTCGATGTTCAGCGTGTCCCGCCTGATGTCGACGAAGACAGGTGTGGCGCCGCGCAGTACGAAGGCCGTCGCCGTTGCCGAAAACGTGAAGGACGGCATGATCACTTCGTCGCCCGGTCCGACACCTGACAACATGGCCGCCATCTCGAGCGCCGCCGTGCAGGAATGCGTCATCAAGGCGCGGCGCGCGGGCAGATGCTGCTCGAGCCACTTCTCGCAACGCTGCATGAAGGGGCCGCCGCCCGCAATCGTTCCATTTGCAATTGCCTCGGCTATATAGCCCAGCTCATTTCCGACGATAGCGGGGCGGCCAAATGGGATTTTGGATGCGGCAGCGCGGGCGCGATAGGGCTCGGCAAAAGCGGACTTGTTATTCATCTTGCTGCTCTTTCGGTATTTTTTGCCGCTTTGACAGGCAGATATCATAACGTCCGGTTATGTCGCGCGGAAACCCTGCCGATAAAAACCCTGCTGATAAGCTGAGCCATCGCTGACGAGCCCACGCATGTCTAGAACGATTGAAGAAGCGATTTCAACGTTGACCAGCCTGGGCGGCGACGCCGTCAGCGATCGCTACCACGATTTCTCGCAATGCCTTGAAACCCTGCTACTTGCCGAGCCGCAGGCCGTCATCCAATTTGAAACCTACCATGCCGCTCTGAAACACGGCTTCTCCTACTACTACTGGAAATGGGATTCTCGCGCCCTGGATTTCTACGAGCCGGTGAACCGGGCGATTGAGCGCTGGGGCGTGATCTGAGCCCCTAAAACTGGATCGCTTTGGGTTAGAGTTTTCCATGTCGTTTCCCACGGGCTGGGAGGAGCGGAAGACGATGAAGGATTCGAAGTTCTCGGACGCGCAGAAAGCGTTCATCCTGAAGCAGGGCGCGGACGGGATTTCGGTGGCGGAGATTTGCCGGCTAGCTCGAAGCGCTGCCCGGCCGCGAATTCGGTGACTGATCCGCCCTCCTCCCGCAAGTTGGACCTCGGTGATTGCCAATGGACGGCTGGCCTCGATGCTAGCGCGCGTTGCCCATTCAGAGGGAGGCCAAGGCCCCGGCCAGCGCCTCCCCGAGCGATTGTCCGCGCGCCAAACGTTTCAGCTCCGCCCGGTTCCGTTCGAGACGTTCGGGGCTTTCGAGGAGTTCGAGGATCCGGTTGGCCCATCTTTGGTCGAACGGGGGCGGATGGGCGAGGTCTGCGGCGTCTCCTAACCCGCGCAGGCCGACCGGCGTGGCGAGAACCGGCTTGTCTATGCCAATGGCTTCCAGCGTCTTGATCGAGATTCCGGTGCCGGTGAGTAGCGGCACGATCACGAGACGGGCCGCATCGTAAAGCGGCCTCAGATCTCGGACTCGCCCGACGATGTGGAGGCCGGGAAGCGGGGCGAGATCGAGATGCTGCCCAACGGTGCCGGCAATGACGAGATTGATGCCGCGAGTGGACAGGAAAGGACCGAAGCAATCGCGCACGAAAGCGGTGATGCCTTCCCGGTTGGGAACGTGCGCGCCGCCGACGAACAGAAGATCGATAGCCTGGCTGCCCTCGGGGGAGGCTGTCGCTGGCGATTGTGCCGCGGCCGGAGCCTCAGGGCCAGATGCGGCGAGCGCATCGGCGAGGTGCAACGGTCGGGAGCGAGGCGCAACCGTGCCATCCTTGGAGAGCCTCACGGGAATGCCGACAAGGCATGGGTGCTCCGGCGCCGCGAGCGTGATCCGCTTTGCTTCCTCGGCGTTCAGCGCGAGCCTGCCGCGATTTTCCCGCAGGATCCGGGCGATGCCGGGCGATGGTGCCGTGTCGATCCAGTCATGGAGGATCACCAGCTGCCGTTCCGGAGGCGCCAGATCGTTGGCCACCGATATGCCCGACAGATAATTGCAGATGACGAAATCGGTCTCGTTTCGCAACCGGAGCCGAATGGCTTCCGTATCGAGCACGCCCGAGGTCGCGAGATCGGTATCCAGGGACCAGTCTTGCCGCAGGACCGCGATCGCGAGCCGTAGGATCGCGGGCCAGCGGCGGGGACGTCGCCAGCCCACCCCGACCACCGTGATCTTGTCGAAGCCCAGTGCCCGCGCCTGCGAAAGCGCCTGTTCGGCTTGCTCGGCGCGCCAGCTTCGCAACGGCGACAGGCTCGGCGCGGTCAGCACGAGATGGCTGGCATAGCCTTGCTCGGTCAGCCATTCATGTTGCTGGCGGAGGACTTCTGCGGCTCCCGCCGCATCGCGCAGATGCTGCGCGGGAAATATGATGGCGACCCTGGCGCGGGGCCGTCCTGGCGCGGGCGGTTCGCTGAGATCGATCTCTGTCACGTATCCCGGCCAGCCATTTCGAGCGCGTTCTTCAGGATGCCGACGAGATTCGAACCATTGTGGAAGGCGCGCCATGCCGGCGCGTTCCGCGCCGCCTCCTCCGAGAGGGCGTCGAAGGACCGGATCGCGGTCGCAACGGCCTGGCCCAATTGCTTCGGGGTATCGAACTGGACATTGGTTCCGGCAGGCGCAGTGTCCGACAGCCAGGTGCGGGACGGGATCACGACCGGCTTTCCGGCTGCGATCGCCTGCACGAGGATGCCAGAGCTGCGGTTGCGATAGTTCTGGGCATCATAAGGCAGGATGACGATATCGGCATCCGACAACAGCGTATTGAACTCGTCGACGGCGAGCACCTGTGTCAGCAGCTCGACCTGAGTGGTCGGATACCGCTTCAAGGTATCGCGCGCTCGGGCGATGACATCGTCCTCCAGACTCATGGCGGCATTGGATTGCGCGACCAGCCTGGCCGTCCGTCCGTCGATCAGCGTCTCGCCGAGCTCGCTCATGAGCTGTGGCAGGTGATCGTATCCTTTTTCGACGCGGGCATCGCCGACATAGGTCAGCCTCAGCGGGCCGGCTTGGCGCGACCGGCCGACCGGGTGATCTGCGGGAACGGGATAAGGCACGGGCAGCACCCGGAAGAGCAGATCGGGAGCCATCTCGTGATACTGCCGGGCCAGCCCCGCGCTGTCCGTATAGAACGCGACGCGCCGAGCCAGCGCGGGTGCGGCGGCGAGACGCTCGAATGCGCCCGGCGCCCCGCCCCACGGGCCCGAGCGGATGCCGGGCTCATCGGCGTCGCGCCGCAGGACGACATGCAGCATCGGTCCGCCTTCGACATTCGCGAACGCTGCCATGGCCGAATGCAGCTCGGACATGTTGATCGTGTGAATCAGGACATGGTCCTGCGATCCGAAGCCCTGGACATCGAGATATCGCCCGAGCTCGGCGCCAAAAACCGGTAGGGGCGCCGTCTTCGCTTGCGAGGTTGCTCCTTCCCTGGCCCTCAGGCGACCGAGCACCGAGGAGGCGACCCGGATGAGCGGCGCGCGCAGCGAGATTGGGAGCTTCTGCAACAGGCGGCGCGCGAGCTGGACGCTCCTGGAGCGATCGACGCTGTAATAAGTCTGCGTGAACCAGGGCGTCGCCGGTATGTCGCCGAAAAGCGTCAGGTCTTTGAAGCTCGCATGGGCCAGCACGGAGGCCGACAGGCCGTGCTCTGCCGCGCTGTCACCGACCGCGAGATCATATTCGAAGTGATGGCCGACCATGTCGCGAAGCGACTGGTCGACGATCAGAAGGCGGGCTTTGCCGTTCAGGGACATCGGCGAAGGCCTATTAAACCGGAGCGCACTTCGGGGGCGCAATTGGAAACAACTCCAGACCGTTCCCCATTCGCAGATTCACATCGGAGCATGGCATGTCGCAGGAGCTCGGAATTTCTATCCAAGTCGATGATCGTGCAGAAGTTCGCCAATAGCGATGCCGGCGTTGTCGCGGACGCCGGCAGCGAACGTTCCGTCTAGAAACGGCGCCCGCGCCAAGGGCATCGATCCGGCTTCGGCTTCGCCATGCCCTGTCCTGACCAGGAAACCGCCGGCCAAACCAGCTTTCAACCCGGCCTCAAGATCCGAAACCTTGTCGCCGACGATCCAGGACCGGCTCAGATCAATGCCGTGGCGCTCGGCAGCATAGTCGAGCATGCCGCAATTCGGTTTCCGCCAGGCATGGTCCGCCACGGCAAGGGGCCCCGTTCCGACCCCGTGATAGCCGCAGGCCAGAACGACGTCCAAGGTCGCCCCGGCCGCGGCCAGCGCGGCGATGATGGCTGCCTGGACCTTGGCGAAATCCTCCCAGCCGTAATATCCACGCGCGATCCCAGCCTGATTCGTCACGACGATCACGGGAATCTCGCGGGCATTGGCTTTGGCGATAGCCTCCGCGACGCCGGGAATCATGACCATGTCCTCGGCGCGCGAAAGATAGTGGGTTTCCTCGACGATGACGCCGTCGCGATCGAGAAACAGTGCCGGTCGTCCCGCGAGTTCACGCCGCGTCGGGCTTTCGGCCCAAAGCCCGACACCGTCGATCAATCCCTCGAAACTCACTATGCGATTCCTGCTGCCGGATTTTCGTACATAGTCTGTGGAAAGCGCCGCGTCATGCGTCTGAATCAAGTGGTCGCTTTGGCGAGAATGGCTGGCCACGCGTTGAAGGCCAGCTCGGCCCGGGCGAAGGCCGCCGTCGATGCCGAGCGCGCGGCGTAGGTGTCGCGGTTGTCGAGACAATCGGCGACCGCCGCTGCGATCGCCTCGGGTGTCGCAGCCGCTGTGATCCAGCCCGCGGCACCGTACCCGATCTGCTCGGCGAGAGCGCCCGACGGCGTCACCAGGCTCGGCATCGCGCCATAGAGCGCCTCCGCCACAGAGCCGGACTGGCTGGCGTCGCGATAGGGGCAGAGCATGATGTCATGGCTGTCGATCAATTCTTCGACCTCGGCTTCCTCGAAAGGCCTCAGGCGCGTGAGATCGACCTGCGGCATACCGCCGAACCAGCGCTGCACCTGCTCTCGCTCGGGACCGTCGCCGGCAATGGTCAGCCGCCAGTCTGTTCGCTGTGAAAGCTGTGAAAGCGCCTGCGCCAATAAGTCGAGGCCCTTGTAGGGCAGCAGCCGCCCCATGAACAGGAGACGCAGCGGCCCTTCCGGGTTTGGACGTCCGCCGCGTCGCGGCTCCCGTGCCAGCATGTGGAGCGGCACGACATCGATCGCATCAGCAGCCAGTTCCGGCTGAAGCTCGCGCATGCGCGCTGCGACGCCTTGCGACATCGCCACAACCACATGCGCCTGGCCGACCAGCCAGCGCTGCGTCGCGCGCTGATAGGCCGGCGCGAAATCGCCGGAGTGGGGCTCAGCGTCGTGGACGACATAGACCAGCCGGCCGCCCAGGGCTTTGACAAGCAAGGCCAGCGGGCACGCCAAGGCGAAGTTCATCGGGATGATGACCACCTTCGGGCGGTGGCGAAGCAGCGCGGCGAGCAATTGGCCTGCACGCCGGGGCGCCGCGAGCAAAAGCCCCAACTTGGCGCGATGTCCCGCCGCGCCGCCGACGGTGAAGACGCGGTGGCCGCGTTGGCGCGCCGCATCGAGGAAATCGCTTTGCGCATGCATCAACAGCGCGACCTGTCCGGCGCCATAGGCGTCGGACAGGCGGTCCGCGATCCGCATCATCACGCGCGATCCCGCCCCGCCTGTACCCCAATACCAGATAGCGCTCTTCATCCCGGCCTTTTCGGGGGCGTTGCCGGGCCGCGCGGCCGGCTGTGCCCTTCTTAACAGGGTGCCAAATGGGCGAGATGGGTCGTGACGAAGTCGTTTGCACGCATCATCGCTTCCGGAGTGCCGATATCGATGAAGGGTGCTTGCGCGCAATGCACAACCTGGAAATTACGGCCGGCCGCGAGCATCTCCGGAATCAGGTCCCGCTCGAGACTCAGGACCCCCTGCCGCCGCAGCGGCATCAGTGCTGACTTGCGAAACAAATAGATACCGCTGTTGACGTAGCCGGTGCCCGGCTGCTTCTCGCGAAACCGCACCAACTTGCCGTCGTCGTCGCTGTCGAGGCTGCCATAGGCCGACGTGTCCGGCACATGGACGCCGATCAGTCCGCCATCGACCCCTGGCACGTGCCGCAAAGCCAACAACCGGTCGATGCCGGTCATGCATACCCCGTCGCCGTTGGCGACGAGAATCCAATCGCCCGCTTCATCGAGACAGTTCAGCAGGCCACCGCCGGTGCCCAGCAGCTCACGCTCGTGGACGCTGATGCGCCGGCAGCCGGGAAACGCGTCATCGCGGCACCAGTCGTCGATCTGACTGCCCTTGTATCCGGTGGAATAGACGAAGGACCGCAGTCCCGCAGCTGCCAGATAGAGGGTCAGCCAGTCCAGGAAGGGCCGGCCGGCCACCGGGATCAGAGGTTTCGGAACATCCGGAAAGAGCGTGCGGATACGGGTGCCCTGTCCGCCGGCCAGGATGACGGCGGTCACATCGTCGATCGGCGCGTTCTGCGCGGCGCTCTGTTGCGGAAGGGAGGGCAGCGTCAGCGTCCCATCGTGGCGGTTTCAACGTGCTCGCAGATATAGTGGTAGAGGACGATGTGGACCTGCTGGATCAGCGGCGTCGAACGCGACGGCACGTCGATCAGGACGTCGCTATGGGCGGCCATGGCGCCGCCGCCTTGTCCGGTCAGGGCGACCGTCTTCATGCCGAGAGCATGGGCGGTCTCGAACGCTTTGACGATGTTGGCGGAATTGCCGGACGTGCTGATGCCGAGGACAACGCCTCCCTCTTGTCCGTACGCCTCAACCTGGCGGGAGAACACGGTCTCGAAGGAATAATCGTTCGACCAAGCGGTCAGCACGCTCGGGTTGCTCGACAGGCAGATGCAGTTCAGCGCCTTGCGCTCCTTCAGGAAGCGGCCGACCAGTTCGCCGGTGATGTGCATCGCGTCCGAAGCCGAGCCGCCATTGCCGCAGACGAGCAGCGGCTTGCCAGCGGAGAGCGCTTCGCTGATGATCGCGACGGCCGCGTCGGTGCGGGCGATGCCGGGGTGGGTTTCGCTGGCCGCTATGACACGGCGCGACTCTTCCAGATAGGACAATATACTCAAGGTTTGAGCTTTCGCGTGGGCCCCGAATACGGCCGGTCCGCCGGGAAGGCGTGGTTTAATCGGCCTTCGACCGCAGCGTCAAGGGGAGCCGGCGGCGGCGGCGCGCGAGGGGTTGTGGTGCTTTCCCAGTTTGTCTAAAGAGCCACTGCTCGCCATACGCGTCCAGAAACATGGCGGCCCGAAACGATTCCGAGCGGGGCTTTTTTCAAGATGGCACAGCGTATTCTGGTGACCGGTGCAGCCGGCTACATTGGCTGCATCCTGATTCCCGATCTGCTTCGCGAGGGGCACCAGGTCATTGCGCTCGATACTTATAATCGCAACGACACTGTGCTGGCCCAGCTCTGTGCCGATCCCAATTTCGAGCCGGTGCGAGGCGACGCCCGCGACGAGTCCTTGATGAAGTCGCTGGTCGCGCGCGCCGACGTGGTGATTCCGCTCGCTGCATTGGTTGGTGCACCGCTGTGCAAGCAGGATCCGATCGGCGCGGTGACGACCAATCTCGATGCCGTGCGTCTGGCCGTGAAACTCCTGAGCCCGAGCCAGCGGATCGTCTATCCGACGACGAACTCGGGTTATGGGGTCGGCACCAAGGGCGAGATGTGCACCGAGGAGACGCCGCTCAACCCGATCTCGCTTTACGGGACGACGAAGTGCGATGCGGAGAAGGCCGTTCTCGACAACGGCAACGGCATCACCTTGCGCCTCGCCACGGTGTTCGGCATGGCGCCGCGCATGCGCGTCGACCTGCTCGTGAACGATTTTACCTATCGTGCCGTCACCGACCGTGCCGTCGTGATCTTCGAGGGTAATTTCAAGCGCAACTACATCCATGTGCGCGACGTCTCGAAGGCGTTTCGTCACATGCTGGCGAATTACGGCAAGCTCAACAACAACGCTTTCAACGTCGGCCTGTCCGATGCGAACCTGTCGAAGCTGGAGCTGTGCGAGCGCATCAAGCGCTTCATCCCCGAGTTCTCCTATCTGGAATCGCCGATCGGCGAGGATCCGGACAAGCGCGACTACATCGTCTCGAACGCCAAGATCGAAGCTTCGGGCTGGAGCCCGGACCATTCGCTGGATGCCGGCATCCAGGAGCTGATCCGCGGCTATCGCATGATCCGGAACAGCAAGTTCTCGAACGTCTGATTCTCAGGGCCTCGGGACAAGGCGCCTCCCGCGTGGAGGCGCACCGCCGTGCCAGGAACGCACAATGCTCATCACCTCGCGAACTCCATTGCGCGTCAGCTTCTTCGGCGGCGGTACTGACTATCCCGAGTACTTCTCTCGCTTTCCGGGTGCGGTCGTCGGCATGGCGATCAATAAATATATCTATATCAGTGCGCTGCGCCTCGCGACTTTCATCGATTACAAGTATCGACTGAGCTACAGCCGCCTGGAGAATACGACCAGGATCGAGGATATTCAGCATCCGGTCATTCGAGAGGTGTTAAAGTACTATAAGGTCGACGAGGCACTCGATATGAGTGTGATCGCCGATCTTCCGGCCAGCAGCGGCCTCGGAAGCTCGTCGGCCTTCACGGTCGGCTTGATCAATCTGGTCAAGGCACTCAAGGCCGAGCAGATGACCAGGCTCGATCTGGGGCTTGCCGCCATCCACGCCGAGCGCGAGCTGCTCAATGACAGCGTCGGTGTCCAGGACCAGTTGCATGCGGCCTTCGGTGGGCTCAACCGCTTCGATTTCGTCGACGGCCGGATTCGCATATCGCCCGTCCAGATGCATTCCGACAGCCAGAACATGCTGCTGTCCTCGCTCGTCCTGATCTATACGGGCATTCAGCGTTCGGCTTCGGCCACGGTGAAGGAGCAGATCGAGGCGACGCGCGAGCGCAAGGTCGACCGCGAGCTCGGTGAGCTTCTGGCGTTGACGACGCAGGCGGTCGAGGTGCTCGAAGGGAGCGATCCGGAGCGAATGCTCGCGACTTTCGGCGCCATGATGCACGAAGGCTGGATGATCAAGCGCAGCCTTTCGACCAAGGTTTCGACGCCCGAGATCAACGAACTCTATGACGCGGCGATCGAGGCCGGAGCCTATGGCGGCAAGCTCTGCGGAGCGGGCGGGGGTGGCTTCCTGCTGATGGTTATTCCGCCCGAGCGCAGGGCCGCGTTCAACGAGAGAATGCAGAAGGCGTTCCTGATCCCGATCGACATGGACAGGCAGGGTTCGGCGATCCTGCAGAACTGACCGCTGCCCGCCGGGTCGAGCCATGCCGTGCATGGCGGCCGCGGCGAGTTTGGCCGGCATCTCATCCGTCGACGGCCGGGCTTGCAATGTCGCGAGAGGCGCGTCACAAGGCCCGGCGTCCGGAATGGGGCTGCCGGCGCCGTCCGATGTCACTCAGCCTGCCCCGGCATGCCTGCCCAATGCTGTAAAAAGTGAAGCGAGCGGAATGACAAGGCGCGAGACAGTCGAGGTTGGTCAGGCGGTCACGCCAGCGTTCCAGACGTTGTCAGGGCGTGGTCAGCGCGTGCTCATCGTCGAAAGCGACCTGTACGACACCGTCGGCGGTGGTCAGTCGGCTTACCGCAAGCTGATCGAGCAGCGTCCGGACAATACATACTTCTATTTTTTGAGACGTGAGTCCGCCGACGCGCCGCGCCCGGCCAATGCGATCGGGATACGTTACGAGCAGTTCTATGTGGGCAACACGAATCTGCTTCCGGCGGAAGTTAAGCACTTCTATCAGAGCTATCTCAACGCGTGGCATTTCGCTTCCTCCGTCCAGCGTAGCCTGGGAGACACCGCTTTCGATGTCGTCGACACGCCCGACTACGACACGGTCGGGCTGTTCATCCGCGGGGCGCTGGAGGCGCAGGGCATCCGGGTCGGGGTTCACGCGCTGGCCTTGCATGGAACGATCTCCAGCGCCTTGGCCGATATCTGGCCGCATGGCTCCATTTCGAGCCGCAGGCAGGCCGAACTGCGGGCGAGCGAGCATCTCCAGTTCCGCAGTGCCGATGTCCGCTATGCGCTGAGCGAAGCTTACGCGGAAGAATGGCGTGGCCGGTCCGGCATCGAATCGCGCCTGATCGATCCGCTTCACATCACGGGCGGGCTGGCGCCGGTCATGGCTCCACGCAATGGCAGGCGGCCGGATGTCGCATTCATCGGCCGCCGCGAGCGCCGCAAGGGGCCGGATCTCTTCGCTGACATCGTCTGGTGCCTGGATCCGGCTTCGTTCAACAAGGCGATGGTGATCGGATCGGAGTCGACCGGCGGCAGCGGCATCGGCTCGCAGCCGACGCTCGACATGATGAAGCGGCTGCGCCAGATCGATCTCGACTATGAACAGCACAGAACTCCAGCCGATTTGACGCAACTGTTCCTCGGTCGAAGCGTCGTGGTGCTGCCGTCCCGCTACGACCAGTTCAACCTGGTCGCGCTGGAAGCCCTGCGCCTCGGCTGCCCGGCATTCGTTTCGGGTCGCGCGGGTGTCGCCCAGTGGCTCGGCAAGCACCATCCGGCCCTCTCCGAACTGGTGATCGACATCGATTGCAGCCGTTCCGCGGCGGCGCGCATTCGCGCGGGCCTGGACGACTACGACGGCTTGCGCGAACGGATCGTCGCCTCCCTGGGCAGGGCCCCGTCGAAAGTCGACACCGCCGATCTTGCCGCGATGTATGAGCCGTTTGGCCCACGTGATCAGTCCGCGATCCAGAGTGCCGCCGAAATCCGTCATCGCTTCGACAGCTTCAACAAGCCGCGCCGGCCCAACGAGAACGGGGTCGTCTATCGGACGAAGCGCGCAGTGGGTCGAAATCTGTCGCCCGATGCCAAGGCGAGCTTGCGCAAGGTCAAGGCCCAGCTGCGGACCGTCAAGGGCGCGCTGCGGGAGGCCAGGCATTGGCGGCCGTCGCTGCGGCCCGTGTACAAGGTTTTGAGCAACAACCTGGTCAAGCATCGCGGTCTCGAGCAGTCGAGCGTCGCGCAGATTCGGTCGGCGGCCGCCGTCGACGCGACGCGCGCCCAGCTGCTGACGCTTCCCGAACGATCCCAGAAGGAAGTCACGCACAAGCTCGAACGGGTCTCGGCCGAACTCGGCCATATCCGGGTCGCGCGCGTCCAGGTCTTCCGCGACATGGCCCGGCTCGAGCGGAAGCGCGACAACGACGTCATCGCCGCGACCTACTGCTTGCGCGCCATGCGCTGGATGGGGGGCGACAAGTTCGGTGATCTGGACTTCGTGACCGGAGCACTGCGCAGCGCCGGCTATCTGCGCGAGGCCGAAGCTGCGGAGGCGATGTTCGCGCCCGGAGACGACGTCTTCGAGCGTTCGCGTGCGCTTCTGGACGAGCAATACCGCCGCAATCTCTCCAAGCCAGATCTGCCGCTGGCCATCCTCGACGACCTCCGGCCGGCTGACGGCGCCCCGCGCGTTTCGGTCATCGTCTCGCTCTACAATGCGGAGACCAAGCTACGGACGCTGCTGGACAATATCGCGGCCCAGTCCTACGCCCGAGAGGGCCGCGTCGAGGTCGTGCTGGTCGACAGCAACTCGCCGACGCGGGAATACGACGTCTTCAAGGCCTATGCGGCTCAGAGCGCGCTCCCGATCGTCTTTGCCCGCTCGGCCGCGCGCGAGACCATCCAGGCCGCCTGGAACCGCGGCATCAAGCTGGCGCGTGCTCCCTATCTCACCTTCCTTGGCGCCGACGAGGGCATGCATCCAGATTGCCTTGCCGAATTGGCCAAGGCGCTGGACGCCAATCCGCAAGTCGACTGGGCCATGGCGGATTCGATCGTGACCGAAGTCGACAAGGCCGGCGTCTTCGACCATGACGTGATGGTCTATGATCGGACCGGCTTCAATCCCGCCCTGATCAGGCTCGAGACCTGCTATCTCAGCTGGGTCGCCGGGCTCTATCGCAAGAGCATCCACGACCGCTTCGGCTATTATGACGAGAATTTCCGGGCTGCCGGCGACACCGAGTTCAAGGGACGGCTGCTGACCCATATCAAGACGCTTCACGTGCCGAAGCGTCTCGGGGTCTTCAACAACTACCCGGAAGAGCGGACCACGCAGAACCCGCGCGCCGAGATCGAGGATCTCCGCGCCTGGTACCTGCACCGCACAGAGGCTGGCGTCGCCTATAGCTACGACGCACATCCGGTGGCGGAGGCCGTGGACCTTTTCCGCCAGTCCCTGAGCTATCGCAAATCGTTCTGCGGGCATTACAGCACCGATTTCGATCTCGCCTCGGCGACGGCCGCCTATCTGCAGCGGCGCGGCGAGACCCCGGATTTCGCCCGCGCGGCGCAGCATGCCAGCGGCCGCTTGCTCTCCGCCGTGGAGGGGGTCGATGCGCTCGACTTGCAACTACGCCGGCGCATTCGCCAATGGGGTACGCTGCGCACTCTGCTCGACGCAAAGGGATGGCAGGGCGAAGACCGTGCCGCGCTTGGCCTTGCCCAGACCCCGCACTACGACATCTTCAACGATAACCGCCACGAGCAGCATTGGTGGTCGTGGAGCACCTGATTTCGCTCGAAGACAGAGCGGAACGGTATGAATCGCATGAATGGATGAAGCTAGACCGATGACGAAACTAGGAATCGCCTGCCGCAGTTGTGGTTCGACCGATGTCGAGATGTTTCTGGATCTCGGTGACCAGCCGCATTGCAATCGCCTGATCCCGCCGGCGCTCGCCGGCCAGCGCGAGCCCTATTATCCGCTTCGGGTCGGCTTCTGCCGGGCCTGCACCCTTGTTCAGATCGACCATACGATCCCCAAGGAGAGCATGTTCACCGACTATCCTTATGTCTCTGGCACGACCAAGACGCTGGTCGCGCATTTCAAGGAGACGGCCGAGCGGCTGACGGCGACATATGGGCTGAAGCCCGGCGAACTGGTCGTCGACATCGGCTCCAATGATGGTTCCTGGCTCGCCCAATACCAGCCGCTGGGGCTGCGCGTGCTCGGCATCGACCCGGCCGCCAATGTCGTCGAGCTGGCGCTGAAGCGCGGGGTGCCAACCTGGGCCCGGTTCTTCAACGAGACCACGGCCGAGGAGATCGTGGCGAAGGAGGGCAAGGCGTCGCTCGTCACCGCCGCCGGCGTGTTCTTCCATCTCGAGGAGCTGCACAGCGTCATCAAGGGCGTGAAGAAGCTTCTCACCGACGATGGCGTCTTCGTTGTGCAGGCGATCTATCTCGGCGGCATGCTGGAGAACCTCGCCTTCGATCAGGTCTATCACGAGCATCTCGTCTATTACACGCTCAAATCCATCGAGGCACTCTTCGCTCAGCACGGGCTCGAAGTCTTCGAGGCGGGCGTCGTCGACATCCATGGCGGCTCGCTGGAAATCCATGTCGCGCCGAAGGGCAAGCGTCCGATCGGCAATTCGGTCATGGCCATGCGCGCCGACGAGGCGGCCAAGAAGTTCGGCGAGTTCGAGACCTACGAGGCCTTCGCGAACAATGTCTGGAAGCTGCGCGACGAACTCGTCGCCCTGCTTCAGCGCTACAAGGCCGAAGGCAAGAGCGTCTACGCCTATGGCGCGCCGGCCAAGGGCGCGACCCTGGTCAACAGCTTCGGCATCGGCCCTGAGCTTGTGCAGCAGGCGACCGAGAAGAACCCGATGAAGGTCGGCTACATGATGCCGGGATCGCGCATCCCGATCATCGCCGAGGACGAGAAGCGGCCGGATGCGTATCTGGTGCTCGCCTGGAACTTCCTGTCGGAGTTCATCGCCAAGGAGCAGGCCTATTTCGCAGGCGGCGGCGAGTTTATCGTCCCCGTGCCGAAGCTGCAGGTGATCGGCAAGGGCGCTCTGAAAAACCAAGCGGCGTCATGAGCACCCTGCCTGCCGCCGTCGTGCTGTTCGGCGCGAGCGGCTTCGTCGGCCGCCATGTCGCCCAGGCACTCGCCGGCCGCGTCGAAACGCTGATCGGAGTGACCGGGCAATCGCGCTCGGTTCCCGGCTGCAGCCGTGTCGTCCCGCTCGCGGAACTGTCTTCGCTGCCGGAACTGCCGGCAGACACGATCGTGATCCATCTCGGCGCGTTCCGTTACGATTCGAGCCGTTTCGATCTGGCCCAGAGCGACATCGTCCTGAACAATGTCGAGCTGAATACGCGCGTCTACCATTTCTGCGCCGAGCGGAAGATTCGTGAAGTTCGCCTCGCCAGCTCGGTCGCCGTCTACGAGGCCGGCCTGGCGGTCATGGACGACGCGGTTCCCATCGACCTGAATGCCGGCCCCAATGCCAACGAGGCGTTCTACGCCTGGTCGAAGCGCTGGGCGGAGATCATCGCAGGTCTCTATGCGCAGCGCTTCGGCGTCAACAGTGTCGTCTTCCGCCTCTCGAACCCATATGGCGCCTACGACAGCGTGACGCTGACCAAGGCCCATGTCGCGCCGGCCTTCGTGATGAGGGCGCTGAACGACGATCCGGTCTTCGCGATCAAGGGGGCCCCCACGGTCGAGCGCGACTTCATCTATGCCGGCGACGTAGCCGAGGCCTTCGTACGGTCCCTGGCCTGGCGAGGGCGCAACGAGACCTACAATCTCTGCACCGGCGCCACGACGACCCTGCAGACGCTGGCCGAGACAGTACTGAGGGTCGCGGGCTCCACGAAGCCGATCGAGGCCGGGGCACCAGGCGCCTTCGGCCCCGCCAAGCGGATCTCGACGTCACAGCGCGTCCGGAACGCCCTCGGGCTGGAGTTCACCAATCTTGAGGCGGGCATGAAGCCGACCGTGGAATGGTATCGCGAGGAGTGGCTGCGCCATGGCTTCAAATCCTAAGGATGATCTGACCATCATTCTCGGCAGCGACGGCTTCCTCGGTCGCAATTTCGCGCGTTACATGGGCGAGCGTGGTCTGCCCTTTCACGCGATCGGCCGAGATGCCGGTGATTTGAGCGATCCAGCCGTTTCGCAGCGTGTTTTCGCCGAAGCGCCGAAGGCCGCCCGGATTCTCCATCTGGTCACGCGCCAGCGCACCGGGCAGATCCAGTACGGCATTCAGGGTGAACTGATCGCGGTCAACGCCCGCATCCATCTTAACGTCCTCGAAGCCTGGCGGCTGCATCAGCCCCAAGCCAAGCTGATCTCGACCGGCAGCTCCTGCGCGTTTCCGGAAAGCGACAAGCCGATCGTCGAAGGCGAGTTCCAGTCGGGGCCGATGCATCCCAGCGTGCGAGGCTATGGCCTGGCCAAGCAATTGCTGGCCGTCGGCAGCGAGACCTACGCCTCGCAATACGGCCTTCGCTATCTCCACCTGTTCCTGGCGACGGTCTATGGCCCGCAGGATCACAAGGCGCCCGAACGGACGCATTTCATGACCGGCATGATCGACCGGGCAGTGAAGGAGATGCGCGGCGGCGCGACGGCTTTCACGGTCTGGGGCGAGCCCGACACGGTGCGCGACCTGCTCTATGTTGACGACCAGATCGAGGCGATCTTCGCCGCCGATGCGACTTTCGACAATACGATGCTGAATTGCTCGTCCAACGCCCCCGTGACGATCGACCAGTCGGCCCGAGCCGTGGTCGAGGCGCTTGGCTGGCAGGCTGAGATCACCTATCCGCCAGGAACCTTCAAGGGCGCGTCGTACAAGACGCTGGATGCCGGCCTGTTCCTCGGCAAGACCGGCTGGAAGCCCAAGACCTCGCTCGTCGAAGGCGTGCGCAAGGTGCTCGCCAGCGACTACGGGCTCAGCTAGGGACGCGCCCGCCATACCGTAGCGGCCCGCTCTGGACAGACTCGGGCGTTCCATGCTTGAAGGCCCGCATATCGAGCGAACTGGACAAGGCTTCAGGCTCCGGGAAATGGAGGGCTCGCCTCAAGCGGCTGATGGACGGCCGAGACGAAAAACTGGCTCATGATGTGATGGAACGGCGCAGCTACCCGACGCTCAACGCTTTGGCTCTCGCGGATCTCGCGGCGTCGCTGCGCTCGACATCCTTCTGGATGACCTTAGCCTGGAGCGACATCCTCCAGCGCTATCGCGGTTCGCTGATCGGGCCATTCTGGCTGACGATCAGCTCCGGCGTGTTCATCTTCGGGCTCGGTCCGCTCTATGCGTCCCTGTTCAACCTCGAAGTGAAGAAATACCTGCCTTTCATGGCGATAGGCTTGCTGATCTGGGGTTTCCTGACGGGCGTCATCAACGAATCCTGCCGCGCGATGCTCGACAACGCTTCAGTGATGAAGCAGGTCAAATTGCCTCGAACGTTGTTCATTTTTCAGATCGTCGCGCGAAACTTCATCATTTTCCTGCATACGATTCCTGTTTACCTTATCGTATTCTGGTACTGCGATCTGCATCTAAGCGCCAATATGCTGCTGTTTTTCCCCGGCGTGATCCTGTTGCTCCTCAACATGTTCTGGATAGCGCTTTTCCTGTCGATCGTTTGCGCGCGCTTTCGCGATGTCACCCAGATCGTCGGCAGTATCATCCAGCTCAGTTTCTTCGTGACGCCGATCATCTGGAATCCTGCGACCCAGCATGCGCCGTCCTGGGTGGTCGACCTGAACCCATTCTACGCATTTATCCAGTTGCTGCGGGCGCCATTGCTGTCCGAGCTGATCAGCTGGAAGGTCGCCGCGATGGCGCTGCTGTGCCTGGTCGTCGGGGGGGCGGTGACCACCTGGCTGTTCGTGCGCGCACGTAAGCAGATTGTCTACTGGATCTGACCAATGTCCCTTGTGCATCTCGACCAGTTGTCGATCGAATTCCCAATCATGCATGCCGGCCATCGCTCCTTCAAGAAAACGGTGCTCGCGCGCGCGACCGGCGGCAAGATCCTGACGGGCGCACGCGCCGCGCCGGTCGTACGCGCCCTGTCGGACATCACCGTCGACATGGTGGCGGGCGAACGCGTCGCACTGATCGGCCCGAACGGGGCCGGCAAGACCACGCTTCTTCGTGCGATCGCGGAAATCTACGAGCCGACGCGCGGTTCGGTCTATACGGAAGGCCGGGTCATGGCCCTGCTCGACCTCAGCCTCGGCATGAACCACGACATCAGCGGGCGCGAAAACATCCGTCTGCGCGGCCGCTATCTCGGCATGACCGCCCAGGAGATCGATGCGCTCGCCCCCGAGATCGCCGAGTTTACCGAACTCGGCGATTATCTCGACATGCCGACGCGGACCTATTCCTCCGGCATGCTGCTGCGGCTGGCCTTCGCCATCGCCACAGCCATCGAGCCCGACATCCTGCTCCTCGACGAATGGATGATGGCGGGCGACGCGACCTTCGTAACCAAGGCGCGCAACCGCATGGAGCGCTTCGTGGAGCGTTCCAAGATTCTGGTCCTCGCATCACATTCGGAAGAGATCATCCGGCAATGGTGCAACAAGGCGATGTTCATGAAGGGCGGTGAACTGATCGGTTATGGCGATGTCGGAGAGATGTGCGCCCTGTACCGGCAGGAAGTCGATCGTCCGGACGCTGTCGCCGTCTGATCCCGCTTCTTCGGATCGCCCAGCTTCCTGCCTGTTCCGGTGAGCCGCCCCGGACAGGGTCGCAAGGCACACATCGAAGGGCCTCCATGAGCATCTTGACGTCCATCGCGAGGAGATTGCGCCGGCTGGCCGGCCTTCCCGTCATCCTGACGGCCTCGGGGCGCCTCGTCCTGGAAACGCCGTCGCGCTTGACGGCAAGCTATATCGACGTCGATGGCGACTGCGCGATCGGCATGTTCAGCTATGTCAACGGTTCGCTTAAGCTCGCGCGCACACGCATCGGCCGCTTCTGCTCGATAGGCGAAGGCGTTGTCATCAATCCCGGCAATCACCCGGTCAATTTCGTATCGACGCATCCTTTCGCTAGCGATCCGAGCGGCACCGCTGCCGGCATGGCCGATTTCTCACCCTATCAGGCTATTGCGGTGACCGAACTGGTCGGCGAGCGCGACGAGCGCAACGAGCAGGTCGTCATCGGTCATGACGTCTGGATCGGGACGCGCGCGGTCATCCTCGGCGGCGTCACCATCGGCCACGGCGCGGTGATCGCCGCAGGTGCCGTGGTCACCGGGAATGTCGAACCCTATGCCATCGTGGCGGGCGTGCCCGCGCGTCACCTGCGCTACAGGCTGCCTCAGGACCAATGCGACGCTCTGCTGGAACTGGCGTGGTGGGATTGGGATTTGAGCGCATTGGGACCAGTGCGCGACTATTCCCGCGTGCAGGATTTCATCGACAGCCTTCGCCGCGGGATTGCCGATGGTTCGATCCGCCGCGCCGAAACAGGTACGGCGATATTCGGTTGAATCCGGTCAGGCCGCTGCCCGTCCGACACACGCCGGAAGACGCCAAAAGGGGTGGGCTTGCCTTCGATCGCATCGCAGGTTAACTCGCCGCGACCATGCGTCCTGCCCCTAGCGTCAACTGGCCGTGCGCGATTACCTGCTATCGCTTGAAAAGGCTTCCTCCATGCGTCAGTTCCTGAAGGCTGCGGCCCTCGCCATTCCCGAAGTCCGCCGCCTCTACAGCGAACGCGACCAGGCCCGAGCCGAGCTGGAGCGCGCTCGCTCCGAGCTGGCGCTCCTGCGAAGCGGCGCGACGCCGCAATCGGCAGAGTCCACGTCCGGCCTCCAGATCCTGGAGGGGACACCCTATTCGCGCTACGGTGTGCCGATCGAATATCTTCCCTCGCGCGATTTCGCGCCGCGCTGGGGGTACAGCCAGCCGCGTATTCCCTCGCTCGACAATTGGTTCCGCGCCCACACCAGCGATTTCAACGCCTTCCTCGGATCGATGCGCGGGTTCGCGCCAGAGCTCGCGCGGGTTCCGCTGGAGTTCGACGAGGCGAAGCTGCCGCTTCCAGCCTGGGCCGGCGTGCCCTATTGCGCCTTCGACGCGTTGACGCTCTACACCATGATCCGGACCCACAAGCCCAAGCGCTATCTGGAGATCGGCTCGGGGATCACGACTTGCTTCGCCAAGATGGCCGTGCAGGACGGAGCGCTTTCCACCAAGATCACCTCGATCGACCCAGAACCGCGGGCCAAGATCGATGCCATCTGCGACGAGGTCGTCCGCTACGGGCTTGAAACCTGCGACCTGTCGGTGTTCGACGTGCTCGAGGCCGGCGACATCCTGTTCTTCGACGGCTCGCACCGCACCTTCATGAACTCGGACGTGACGGTGTTCTTCATCGACATCCTGCCGCGCATCAAGCCGGGCGTGATCGTGCACATCCACGACATCGCCCTGCCTTGGGACTACGACAACTACTTCAAGAATTGGTACTGGAACGAGGCCTATATGCTGGCGGTCTACATGATGGGCAACCAGCACCGCATCACGCCGCTGATGCCGACCGGCTATATCTGCCGCGACGGCGCCTTCGAGAGCGAACTGGCCAATCCCTTCATCGACCTCGGCAAATACAATGACGGCTGGCGCGGCGGCGGCGCCATGTGGTTCACGCACAAGGCGTGACAAGCAGGCCCTGAAAAGGGTCCTGCCAACCGATTGCGCGCCTCGCCGCGGCGTTTGGAACATACGGATTTTGCACGGAGCCGCCCTGTCATCCCGAGCTTGACCCGGGAGGCAGCGGAAGGCTCCGAAACTCTACGATGGATCCCGGAGCGGCGCGGCTTCTCTGCTTGTCCGGGATCGCGTAGCGTCTCCGCCTTCTCCGTCTGGAGACAGCTTGCCTTGACGTCGGCGAGCCGGGGTGCCCCGGCATAAGACGATTGCCTGCCGGTCTGCGTGGCGGCAAGGACGAGCCATTTTCCGCGCCAGCGTCCTGCGTCCCTCGCCCAGAAAGCGGCAGGTCTTGCCCGCTCGCTATAGGCGCGGTATCCGGCGAGCTTCTGCTCGCCGGTTGTCATACCAAGTGCGTCAGAACACGATCGGCGGCTGCATTCCGTCGAAGCCGGCATAACGATAGATGGTCGCGCCGTTCCAGCGGAAGCTCGGATCGCTGCCCCGGATGAACTCGATATAGGGTGTCACCTGCCCCGCGACCCGGAGGTTGAAAGCCCATTCGCGATAGGTCTCGGCCATCAGTGCCGTATAGGTGTGATAGCGCTGGACGCGGCCGCGATCCGTGTCGATGCCGGCGAATATCTCGTTGTCGCGGCCGCTGGCCGTGAACTCCGTCCGGCAGACATAGCGCCCGGCCGGCAGATCTAGCGGCTTCTTGAGCGACAGGTTACCGCCGGGCGCCGTCCCGAACATGTCCGGAGTCAGGCGCGCGATCTCGACCGGTTCGCCGGCGTTGTAGTAGCGATCGTCGGCGGCCTGGCTTTCATGGATGAACAGGATGTTGGCGATGCTGATGCCGCCGTCGAAATCGGCGGCCGAGCGGATGCGCCGGTAATTCGACAGATCGACCGCGACATAGCCGGCCTTGGTGAGCAGCTCGTGGCAGCTCATGTCGCTGGGGCTCTGCTCGAGGATGAGGAGCGGCTTGCCCTCCGCCAAAATCATGGTGGCCCCCTTGAGAGCGTCGAGCTCGGCGCCTTCGATGTCCATCTTGATGATGCGGGGCATCAGGCCCGTCGCCGCGACGAAATCGTCGAGCGCCAGCGTCTCGACTCGATAGCTCGCGCCGCCCTCGGCTCCGAGATTGTTATAGATGGAGTCGTTGAGATGGTCGCCGGGATAGAGCGTCACGACCTCGTTCGAGGTGTGGTAGACCGCCCGGTAATAGAGCGAGACGTTGGTGTAGCCGCCTTGGACGAGATTGTAGTGCGTCTTGTTGATGATGCGCGGCGACGCCTCGAAGGCGCAGACAATGCCGCGCGGGCCGACATGCCGCGACATGATCGCGGCCAGCGCGCCGGCGTTGGCGCCGACGTCGAAGGCGATGTCGCCGGGCTTGCAGTAGTCGCGCAAGGCGATCTGCACCATCGCCTCCCAGAAGTTCGGCTCCCAGAACTGAGGGATGGGAAAGCTGTTGGGGGCTTCATGCATGGGCGTCGTTCCGGATGAATTGGATTCGATGGAGATCAGGGGGATGTCCAGCGCGTTCTGCACGAGGCCCGCGCCCGCGGACGAGCCTCCCGGCCTCTGCGGCAACTGCCGGATCAGATTGGCGATCTGGCCGAGCTTGTCGTCAATGGCATTCAGCCGCGCCATGGTGTGGTTGTATCCGAAGGCACGACGCAAATTGTTGATTGCCGCAGATTTGAGATCACTCGGCATGTTTCGTCTCCAGCCTCCAAATAGCTTCGCCCACTTGCCGCAAGAGCCGAGGCGGGACACCCATCAAGCTCATCTGCCGTATCCTCCCCCCTCTTGCCCAGAAGGTTGCGCGCGTCCAGCCTTTTCTGGCCAACCCATCTTCCGATGCACTGGCGCTCTCCGCGATAGGCTCGCGCCACCGCCACGGCACGATGTGGCACGAAGCGTGGACGTGTCAGGAGGGAAGCGAGGACCGTCAGGTAATGACACCGCGCGCGGTTCAAGCATGCGGCACTGATGTCGCATCCGGAACCGAGGCCCGGCGCGGCTCGTCCCAGCCGATGGCCACGATAACACGGCGAGCTAGTCGAGACCCTGGCAACTCGATGTGGCGATAGCTGAAATCAGCCAGCGCGAAACTCAGCACGATCACGAGTGTCGCCTGAATCAGGCCATAGCTCATCTCGGATGCGAATGCCGCAGGGTAGAGCCGGACCAACCCGATCCATATCAGGGCCATGATCGGATAATGCAGCAGGTAGATGGAATAACTGCGATCCCCGACCCAGGTGAAGAAGCGGTACCAAACGGTGTCTCGGCCGCGAAATGCATCGCCGCGGCTGGCCAAGAGGACGGCGAGCAGGAAGCTCCATCCCATAACCGTCAGCCCCCATCCGTCCAACCATGGCTTGGGTCCGCCAGTCAGGGGATGCTCGCAAACCGTCGCGATGACGAGCGACGCAGCCAGCGCGAGGGCAGTCAGTGCCGGGCCATACGCCGGCAACTTCAGTCGCGATATCGAGATGAAGTATCCTAAGACGCCGAGAGCCATGAAATCAAACTTAAATGATGTCAGGTATGGTACGAAGCGCGGTACGTCGCCGAGCAAACCTCCGGTGGCGATCGTCGCACGGTGCCATAATGAAATGGCATAGACTGCTATTGCGACGATCAGGATAGCCGATTTCTTTGTTTTTGCTGAAAATTCACCAAGTGCAAGCATTACGAGCAAAACGAAAAAAACGGCATAGAATTGGAATTCGACGGAAAGACTCCACATCGCGCCGTTCATGTAGAACGAAGACCCGTTGCGATTGATGAAATACCCGAATAGGACAGACAACTCCTCGGAGGCGAATTTTCTCGGCGAAACGATCAGCGACTGCTTCGCGAAAAGATTGTCTGGCATCAGGGCGTATGCCAGATAGGCGGCGATCCCGCTCAACCCAACGAAAAAGAACATGGCCGGCCAGAGCCGGAACGCACGTCGGATTGCGAACGGCAACGCGGCCATCGAACCTTCGCACACGGTTTTGGTAACGATGAATCCACTGATAACGAAGAACAACTCTACGCCGACCCATAGCGGCGGCAGAAGCGCTCCCGGCAACTGTTGAAGCACCGTCGCCGTCAAGCTCAGATGGCAGAACAAGACCGTCAAGATCGCGAACGCTCGCAATATCTGGATATCCAACAAGAGCGATGACTTCGCCGACACCGCATCCTCCCGACCCTGCCAACAGGCGTCGCGTGCTTCCGGAACTGGTCCGCATGTTTCCAAATATTGCAGGTGTATCGCATGGCGAGGCGCGGATCGCTGTGCCTGCGGCGCCACAGTCTGACCAAGAGTCGGAGCTTGCATCAGCCTACAACGAGGCCGGCATCGGCCTGATGGCCCCTTGTGTCGTCAGCAGGATCTGCGGCACCGCCGCAGTCGCGTCCGCCGGCATCGTCTCCTTCCCGCCGCTTGAGTTCTGCCGCGGCACGAGGCCGATCCACGCAGCGAGGTTTCGGCCCGAGCGGAACGCTTGGGGATCCGGGATGCTGGCTACGAGCGCGTTCGCCAGGAGCGGCCCGACGCCCGGCGCGTCCATCAGCCTGCGCCCGTTTTCGGTCGCGTGGGCGTCGGTTTTGATCCGACGATCCGCTTCCAGGATCTGACCGTTGATGAGAGCGGGTTGCGCAACCAACATCCCGAGACAAGTCCGCGCCTCAGCCGGAACCCGCTCGTCGCCCTCGGCGATGAGCCTGATGAGGCTGCCCAGGCCCTCCCCCCGATCGGTGTGGCCATGCCAAACTCCGCCATGTGGCCCCGGATCGCGCTCGAGAGCTGGACGGGCTGGCGCATGAGCATCAGCCGAACACGATGCAGCACCATGATGCTCTGCTGATCGACGCTCTTCACCTCAACGAAGCGCATGGTCGGGCGGGGCACCGCCTCGCATATCGCCTCGGCATCAGCCGTGTCGTTCTTCTGCCGCTTCACATAGGGCTTTACGTAGCTCGGCGGCATCAGCCGGACCTGGTGACCGAGCCTGGTCAACTCGGGTGCCCAATGGTGCGCCGTAGCGCACGCCTCGATCCCGATCAGGCAAGTCGGCAGTTTGGCGAAGAATGGAAGGAGCTGCGCTCGCCGGACCTGCCGCCGGATCACAACCGTGCCCCTCACTCAGGTCGACGCCGTGCACCTGAAAGACCGACTTTGCGATGTCCAATCCAATCGTGACTGCCTGATCCATGCTCTCCTCCATCTCTGCGAGAGCCTATACTCCCGCGCGGGTGGAGAGCCGTCCACAGCATCACAAGCGGACCTTAGAGACCAGCCCGAAAGCGGATGTCGATGTCACAGCGAGAGCGCCGAAGGCAGCCTCGGAGCGTGTTCGGACTGGTCATTTGGGTAGGTCGTTCCAGTAGTCGCTCATGTCCTGCTGGCGCTTCTGGTCCGGCAAAACACCTTTGTCCCCATACAGGGTCGCGGCGCCTCGGATCTGGGCCTCGCTGATGTCGGTGCGATAGCCCTCGAGCTCCTTGTCATAGGCGAGTTTGTCCCACGGGATCGTCACATGGTGACTGCCGATGCCGAGGAATCCTCCGAACGTCACGTCGACGAAGGAAACGCGGCCACTGACCTTCTCGATCAGCAGCCGCTTGATGGTGCCGATCTGCTCGTTCTTGCTGTCGAATACGGCGGTCCCTTCGACGCGATCGCTTTCGATGATCAAATGCGATTCCGCCTGTTGCTCGGCCGGACCCCAGAGATAAAACCCGTTCTCGATGAGGCCGGCCGCCACGACCGCCCTGCTGACGGCCAGGGTCCATTCGTCGTTCGGTCGGATCTGTCGCGCAAGCGTCCACGGCCCGAGATCCGCGGGCAGGTTGGCGCCGGCGGGTTCTTCGGCGAAGCCGCGCAGGTCGGGAGAATTGATCGCCTGGAACAAGTAATAGGTTCTCATGAGCGCCTCCCTTTGCCGGATCGAGAGCCCCCGGATCGCCTGTCATGAGCCGGCGACGAAGAACGCCAGCCGGGTGAAGAGCGTGTATTTCGACTCGAAGACCATGATGCCGACGAAGACCAGGAGCGCCAGCGGCGGGGTGAGGATCGCATAGGCCAGGGCCAATCGCTCCCAGGCCATGTGCATGAAGACCGCGACGATCAGGCCTGCTTTCAGCATCATGAAGATCAGGATCAGCGACCAGCGCAGGTACCCGACGAGGCCGAAATAATCGACCAGGTAGGAGCAGGCGCTGAGGATGAACAGCCAGCCCCAGACCACGAGATAGAGCTTGATCGGATGCTGCTGAGCGTCGGTGTGAGCTGCGGTCTGTGCCATGTCGATCCCTCACCAGAGATAGAACAGCGCGAAGATGAACACCCAGACGAGATCGACGAAGTGCCAGTAGAGCCCGGTGATCTCAACGACCTCGTAATGCCCCTTGCGGCTCGTGAAAAAGCCGCGCCGCCCATCGTCGAAATCGCCGCGCCAGACCTTGCGGGCGATGATGATCAGGAAGATCACGCCGATCGTGACATGGGTGCCGTGGAAACCGGTGATCATGAAGAAGCTGGAGCCGAACTGCTCCGCGCCCCAGGGATTGCCCCACGGACGGACGCCTTCCGAGATCAGCTTCGTCCATTCGAAGGCCTGCATGCCGACGAAGGTCGCGCCGAGCAGCGCGGTCAGCAGCATCAGGATCGCGGTCTTCCCGCGGTCGCGACGATAGCCGAAATTGACCGCCATCGCCATGGTGCCGCTGCTGCTGATCAGGACGAAGGTCATGATGGCGATCAGGATCAGCGGCATGTGGTGGCCGGCGATCTCGAGCGCGAAGACCTCGCTCGGATTGGGCCAAGGCACGGTCGTCGACATCCTCACCGTCATGTAGGAGATGAGGAAGGACCCGAAGATGAAGGTGTCGCTGAGCAGGAAGATCCACATCATGGCCTTCCCCCAGGAGACGTTCTTGAAGGCCCGCTGATCGGATGACCAATCCGCCACGATCCCTTGCCAGCCGGGCGCGCGACCGATCTTGGGGGTCAGGGTGTGCGGCGCGACCTCATTCATCGGCCTCTCCTCGCTAACTCAGCAACCCGCGGCAGATCGCGACGAGATCGTCGGTCCAGCCCATGAGGAGGCTGAACAGAACGAGCCAGACCAGCAGCAGGAAGTGCCAGTAGATGGCGCAGAGCTCGACGCTGACGGTCAGCTCGGCCATGGCCTTCGGGGCGGCGAACGCTCCGGCAGAGGTTCGGCAGAGCGCCACGAGCCCGCCCAGCATATGCGCGCCGTGAATCGCCGTGACCAGATAGAAAAAGGCGCTGGCGGGATTGGCGGCAGTGAAATAGCCGGCGGCGGCAAGCTCGCGCCAGGCCAGCATCTGGGCTGCGAGGAAGGCGAACGAGCACGCGCCGGCGGCAAGCAGGCTGGAGCGGAGATGGGCGAGCTCGTCGCAGCGCGCGGCGATCACCGCCATGTGCAGGGCAAGGCTCGCGAGGATCAGCAGCCCGGTGCTGAACCAGAGCACGGTCGGCATCGGCAGCGCGCGCCAATCCGCCATGCCCATGCGCATCGAATAGGCGCTGACGAGCAGCGCGAAGAGCGAGCCGGCGACGACGAGGAAGGTGCCGAGACCGAGCTTCGCCGTCGCCGGTGAAGACGGCTCCGGGGCCTCGCCGATCACGCCGACCTCAAGCCAGGGCTTGGAGGTAAGGCGTTGATGCGAGAGCCACCAGCCGGCGAAGGCTGCCACGACCGCCAGGAAGACGAGGACCACGCCCATCGCGCATCTCCTCAAGCGGTCCGTGGTGTCGGCGGCTGGTTCTGCGGCAGGAAGTCCTGCGCGGCGCCGGGCACGCTGTAATCATAGGCCCAGCGGTAGACCACCGGCAGGGTCTTGCCCCAGTTGCCATGGGCGGGCGGCGTCTGCGGCGTCTGCCATTCCAGCGTGGTCGCATGCCAGGGATTGCCGCCGGCCGGCCGGCCGTGCCGGACGCTCCAGACGAGGTTGAACAGGAAGACGAGCTGGGCCGCGCCGACGATAAGGGCGACAACCGTGATGAAGGCGTTCAGCGTTCCCACCGAAGGCGGGATGAAGGCCATCTGGCCGATCTCGTGATAGCGGCGCGGCACCCCCATCAGCCCGATATAGTGCATCGGGAAGAAGATCAGGTAGGCCCCGAGGAAGGTCACCCAGAAATGCAGCTTCCCGAGCATGTCGTCGAGCATCCGCCCGGTGACCTTCGGATACCAATTATAGATCGCCCCGAAGATCACCAGGATCGGCGCGACGCCCATCACCATGTGGAAATGGGCGACGACGAACATCGTGTCGGAGAGCGGCACATCGACGACGACATTGCCGAGGAACAGGCCCGTGAGTCCGCCATTCACGAAGGTGACGATGAAGCCGAGCGCGAACAGCATCGGCACGGTGAAGTGGATGTCGCCGCGCCAGAGCGTCAGCACCCAGTTATAGACCTTGATCGCGGTCGGGATCGCGATGATCAGCGTCGTGGTGGCGAAGAAGAAGCCGAAGGCCGGGTGCATGCCGCTGACATACATGTGGTGCGCCCAGACGACGAAGCTGAGTGCGCCGATCGCCACCAGCGCCCAGACCATCATGCGGTAGCCGAAGATGTTCTTGCGCGCATGGGTGCTGATCAGGTCGGAGACGATGCCGAAGGCCGGCAGCGCGACGATGTAGACCTCGGGATGGCCGAAGAACCAGAACAGGTGCTGGAACAGGATCGGGCTGCCGCCCTTGTGGGCCAGCCGTTCTCCCATCATGACGATGGCCGGCATGAAGAAGCTTGTGCCGATCAGCCGGTCGAGCAGCATCATCACGGCGCCGACGAAGAGCGCCGGGAAGGCGAGCAGCGCCATCACGGTCGCCGTGAAGATGCCCCAGATCGTCAGCGGCATGCGCATCAGCGTCATGCCCCTGGTGCGCCCCTGCAGCACCGTCACGACGTAGTTCAGCCCGCCCATGGTGAAGCCGATGATGAACAGGATCAGCGAGACGAGCATCACGATGATGCCCCATTGCTGGCCGGGCGTGTTGGCGAGGATCGCCTGCGGCGGATAGAGGGTCCACCCTGCCCCCGTCGGGCCGCCAGGCAGGAAGAAGCCGGCGACGAGAACCAGCACGGCGAGGAAATAGATCCAGAAGCTCAGCATGTTGACATAGGGGAACACCATGTCCCGCGCGCCGAGCATCAGCGGGATCAGGTAGTTGCCGAAGCCGCCGAGGAACAGCGCGGTCAGCAAGTAGATCACCATGATCATCCCGTGCATGGTGATGAACTGATAGTAGCGGTCAGGGTCGATGAAGGAGAACGCGCCAGGGAAGCCGAGCTGCAATCGCATCAGCCAGGACAGGACGAGAGCGACCAGCCCGATCGACAGCGCCACCATGGAATACTGGATGGCGATGACCTTGGCATCCTGTGAGAAGACGTATGTCGTGATCCAGCTATGCGGATGATAGAGCTCGACATCGTCGACTTCTGCCGCCGACAGCGGTCCGGCTGCGTCATGCGTCACGTCGGCCATCGGAGCATCTCCTACTCCTCTCGGACGCGGCCCCTGTTCCGAGGCGCGATCCCGTATTAATCCCTAGTTCCTCGCCTGCGTCCTCACCGGTGCCTGGAGTTGGGCGAAGGTTTTCTGCTGCTGCAGCCAGGCCTGGTAATTGCCCTCCGGCTCGACGACGACATTGCCACGCATGAAAGTGTGGCCGGTGCCGCAGAGCTCGGCGCAAAGCACGTCGAAGGTGCCGGCCCGCGTTGGCGTGAACCAGTAATAGGTGACGCTGCCGGGGATCATGTCCATCTTGGCGCGGAACTCCGGCACGTAGAAATCGTGCACGACATCGACCGCGCGCAGCAGCATCTTCACCGGCTTGCCCAGCTGGAGGTGGAGGTTGTCGCCCTGGATGACGACGTCGTCCTGCCCGTTCGGATCTTTCGGGTCGACCCCGAGCGGGTTCTCCGGGCTGATATGAGCGACGTCGGAAGCGCCGAGCTTGCCGTCCGCGCCCGGCAGTCGATAGGCCCACTGCCATTGCTGGCCGATGACCTCGACCGTGGTGGCGTCCTTGGGAACCGTGACGAACTGGTGCCAGACGACGAGGCCGGGTGCGAGCATGGCGGCGACGCCGACGCCCGTGCCGATCGCGAGCCACCATTCGAGCCGCTTGTTCTCCGGCTCGTAGGCCGCGCGATTGCCCTCGCGATGGCGGAAGCGGAGGACGCAATAGGCCATGAACAGGACGACGGCCGCGAAGACGACGCCGGTGATCCAGAAGGTGATGATGATGGTGTCGTCGATATAGCCCCAATTGGAGGCGATCGGCGTCCACCACCACGGACTCAGGAAGTGGAACACCACCGAGCCGATCACGACCAGAGCCAGGACGACTGCGACACCCATCCCCTTCATCCTTGCCGAGGGCGGCAACGAACAGGAAGCAGGCCAGGAACCAAGCCATGCCGCAGCGCGGTCACGCGCCGCGGCCCTACGTCAACAAACTCGCTTTCGCCATGAAAACTGTGCCGGGACCCGAAACAGAGCGGGCCCATTGCTTAAAACGATCGAGGCCGACGAAGTCGGTGACAGCACATGGCCGGCGCAGGACGCGGGCCCGGCCGAGCGTGCCGTTAGGCTGCAAGTTCTGTTTCCTGCTCGCCATCGCCGAACCTTTGGTTCGCCTGGATGACCGCGCCAGCATCTGACGCACAAACTCTCAGCGGGACCGCGGGGCATTCGAGCCTTCGATCCAAAGTTGCTCTCATGTTGTCGCTCTGCACGAGCGAGTTGTCAATCAAACCTGCCGCGCAGCCTACCTTCGTCGCGGCTGCAATTGGAGATCGATCCGGCTATTTTTTCTTACCGTCAGCCTCAAATTGCTTGAGAAAGGTGACGATATCATCGATTTCCTGGTCCGATTTGAGGCCTGGAAACACCATCTTCGTATTTGGGATCTTGGCTTGCGGCCCCTTGATGTAGTCCCGGAACGTGGGCTCATCCCAGGTGATGCCGGAGTTCTTGTTGGCGGGCGAGTAGGTGTAGCCCTCGATCGAACCGGCCGGCCGGCCGAAAAGGCCATTCAGCTTCGGTCCGACGGCGTTCCTGGCCGTCTCCCCGATCTGGTGGCAGGCGCGGCACTTCTGGAAAACCTTCTCACCCGCGGCGGGATCGCCGGCCGCCCCGGCTGGATGGGACAGGGCAGCGAGCATCAAGGAGGCCAGCAAAATCAGGCGCCGCATCGAAGGTTCTCCTTCGAATTCGGAGGCGGCCTTTCCGCCAGACAGGCGACCGAGCCGCACAATCTCTCGCATCATATTTACACCATTGCCGGTCTCCCTCCAATGCGGGTCGAGGGCGTTGCGCCAATCCGGCCGAGGCAGCTTGATGCTGAGATCATCGAGCGGCAGCGCGCGCGGGTTGCGCAGCAGCACGGCTCGTTTCGATCGGTGCGTGATTGTCGGGCGCCGGAGACATGACGGAGGCAGCCAGGGAACCTCGACCTCGATTTCAACCGAGGGCCTCGTGCGGCCACATGCGGGCTGTTCTGTGTGGCGCCAGCTGACATTGGCCAGATGCCGAGAGGTTGACCTTCCTATGCCAAGGTAGCGCGTCAGATACTGGCTCGGTTTAGTCAATACAGCTCCGCGAGTGAACACCCCATCAGGACAGGCGGCCAATTTTCACGCGAAGCGGACTTTGCATGTATTCGGTCGGTTCCGCGTGTTCGACGATCTGCCGCACCACCTCGGTTCCGGACAGGACCTTGCCGAAGGCGGCAAAGCCTGCGCCGTCGCGATTGCGGCGCCCACCCTCATCGACTTCCGGCTGCGCCCCGATGCAGATGAAGAAACCGTGACCGCCGCTGCCGGGTGCGTTGCGGGCGAGCGAAAGCGTTCCGTCGAGATGGCGAAGCCCGGTCTGCGAGGTTGGCTCATGCGGCACGGGTGGCAACGGAGGCGCCCGGTTCTCATGCGGTGCGGGAGAGCCGAACTGGATCACCTCGATCGGGTGCACCGTACCCGCCGCCTGGTTCGCCAGCGTCACGATCCGGTAGATCATCGCATCGCTCAGGAAGCCGCCGTCGACATAGGCGAGAAAGTTCGCGGCGGTCAGCGGCGCGCGCGCTTCGTCGATGCCGAGGATGATCGTGCCCGCCTCGGTTTCCAGATAGACCCGTGTCAGGTCGCCGTGCTCCATATCGACCGCCATCACAGGGACGCTCCGAGCGGGCGCCGACGGCGCGGGCTGTAGGGTGTCATCCGCGGCACGGCACGCAACAGGTCCTTGGTGTAGTCTTCGCGCGGCGCCTCGAAGATCCGCTCGGTCTCGCCTTCCTCGACGAGGCGCCCGCCCTGCATGATCGCGACACGATCGGCGAACTGCCGGACCGTGCCCATGTCGTGCGAAATGAACAGATAGGTCAGGCCGCGTTCTTCCTGCAGGTCGGCAAGCAGGTTGAGCACCTGGGCCCGCACCGAGACGTCGAGTGCCGAAACCGCCTCATCGGCAATGATGAAATGCGGCGACAGGGCGAGCGCGCGGGCGATGGCGATGCGCTGGCGCTGCCCGCCCGAGAACTGGTGCGGATAGCGCTCTGCATGCTCAGCCTTGAGCCCGACGCGCTCCAGCAGTTCGGCGGCGAGCGCATGGCGCACCTCCGGCGACATCAGCCCGTGGATAGCGGGGCCGTCGCCGATCGCCTCGCCAATACTCCGGCGCGGATTGAGCGAGGCGTAAGGATCCTGGAAGATGGTTTGCACCTCGCGGCGAAAGCGCAGCAGATCCTCACCCGCGAAGTCACCGATGTCCCGGCCCGCATAAGTGATGCGACCGGAAGTGGGCTGGTCCAGCCTTGCGACGCAGCGGCCGAGCGTGCTTTTGCCAGAGCCGGATTCGCCGATGATCGCCAGCGTCTGTCCGGCCGGCACCGTCAGGCTGACGCCGCCGACGGCATGGACGGTATCGAGCGGGCGGCCTGTCCATGAGCGCCGCGTGACGAAATCACGGCGCAAATCCCGGATCTCGAGAAGCGCTTCACTCTGCCCCACCCCTGCGGCAGCAGGATGGGGCGCAGCGACGGCGGCGGCAACGCGTGGACCGGCCGACGCCTTTTCACTCCGCACCGGCTCGGCTAGCGTGGCGAAGCGGCGCCCTGCCACGCGCGGCGCATCGACATCCGGCGCGGCCGCCAGCAGCGCCTGCGTATAGGGATGCTCGGGTGCCGAAAAGATCTGCGCGACATCGCCCTGCTCGACCACCTTGCCGTGATAGAGCACGACGACACGGTCGGCGATCTCGGCGACCACGCCAAGGTCATGGGTGACGAAGAGCAAGGCAGAGCCCAGCTCCGCCTGCATCTCGAACAGCAGGTCAAGCACCTGTGCCTGGACGGTGACGTCCAAGGCTGTGGTCGGCTCGTCCGCAATGATCAGCGCCGGCTGGAGAGCGCAGGCGATCGCAATCATCACGCGCTGGCGCATGCCACCGGAAAGCTGATGCGGATAGGCTCGCGCACGTGCTGCCGGGTTGCGGATGCCAACCCGCTCCAGCAGCGCGACCGCGCGTTCCGCAGCGTCCTTCTGCGACAACCCGGTGTGGATGCGAAGCACCTCGGCAATCTGGTCGCCGACGCGTCTTGCCGGGTTCAGCGCCGTCATCGGTTCCTGGAAGATCATCGCGATCTGCGCGCCACGGACGTGGTTCATGTCCGCTTCCGGCAGGGAGAACAGGTCCCGCCCCTGGAAAGCGACATGGCCTTGAACCTTGCCGGGCGGTTCGATCAAACGCATCAGCGAAAGCCCTGTCACCGATTTGCCCGAGCCGGATTCGCCGACAAGGCAGACGACTTCGCCGCGACGGATGTCGAAGCTGATATCGTCGACCGCGCGCACCAGCCCGCCCGGCGTCGCAAACTCCGTGATCAGGCCGCGGACCGACAGCAAAGCGGGCTCGTCCTTGACGGTTCCGCTCATCGTTGCAGCTCCGGGTTCAGCCGGTCCTGCAGCCAGTCGCCGACGATGTTGACCGCCAGAACGGTGACGAAGAGTGCCAGGCTCGGCACCAGAACGGGCCAGGGGTTGGTGAAGATGTAGTTCTTCAGCGTGCCGACCATCTGCCCCCATGAGGGCGTCGGAGGCTGGACGCCGAGGCCCAGAAAGCTCAGGCCCGCCTCCATCAGCATGGCGAAGGAGAAGGTCAGCGAGGCCTGCACGGCGATGACCGAGCGCATATTGGGCAGGATCTCGCGGCGGATCAGCCAGAGCCGCCCGGCGCCGAGCGAGCGGGCGGCCAGCACATGGTCGCGCGCCCGGATGCTGCGCGCCATGCCGTAGGAGACGCGGGCGAATTGCGGGCAGTAGAGCAGGCCGATGGTCGCGACCAGCGCCGGCAGGCTGCCACCGAGGAAGGCCAGCACGACGATCGCGACGAAGATCTCCGGCAGCGAGACGAAGACATCGACGATGCGCATGGCCGCTCCTTCGGCGCGCGGGCCGAGAAAGGCGATGGCTATGCCGAGCGGTACGCCGATGCTGCCGGCGAGAAGCACCGCGGCGGCGGCGACGGCGAGCGAGACGCGCCCGCCATAGGCGATGCGCGAGAACAGGTCGCGGCCCAGCTCGTCCGTGCCCAGCCAATGGGCGGCGGTGGGGGAGCCGAGAATGTTGAGCGGGTCGATCGCCAGCGGATCGGCCACGCCGAGCAGCGGCGCGAAGAGGGCTGCGCCGACGGTCATCGCGAGCGCCAGCATGGCGAGGCGCGTCGCGATGTCCATGGTCCTGATCAGGGCTGTGACGGTCGTCACCGACTCAGCCTCCGGTTCCGACGCGCGGATCGACCAGGCCCTGCGCCAGGTCGATCAGCAGGCTGATCAGGATGAAGATCGCGAAGATCGCCAGAAGGCTGCCCTGCATCAGCGAATAGTCGCGGGCGAAGGAGGCGCTGACGAGCAGCGAGCTCAGCCCCGGCCAGTCGAACAGCGCCTCGACGATGACCGTGCCGCCAAGCAGGTTTCCGGCGCGGATGCCGATGATGGCGATGACCGGCACGAGTGCGTTCGGAAGGGCGTGGAGCGTCATCGCCTTGCCGCGCGAGAGCCCCTTGGCGCGGGCGAGCCGGACATAGTCCTTGGCCATGCTGTCGATGAGGCTGGCCCGCGTCATGCGTGCCACCACGCCCATGAAGTTGATGCCGATCGCAAGCGAAGGCAGCACGAGGCAGGAAAGGTGCAGCAACGGATCCTCGGCGAAGGCGACATAGCCGGAGGACGGCAGGAGATTGAGCCAGAGGCTAAAGATCAGCACCAGCAGGATGCCCGAGACGAAGACCGGGGCGGAGAAGCCGGCGACCGCGATCACCGAGGCGACCATGCCCGGCAGCCTGCCGCGGTCCCGCGCCGCAATGACGCCGAGCGGCAAGCCGAACGCGACCGCGACGAGCAACCCGCCCGCGATCAGTTCGAGACTGCGGGGAATCCGGCGCAGCAGTTCACCGAGCACCGGCTCGCCGTTGCGCAGCGAAACCCCGAGATTGCCCTGCAGCAGATTGCCGGCCCAGGACAGGAACTGCGCATGCAGCGGCCGGTCGAGGCCGAGCTCGCGCGTCACGCGCGCCACGGCCTCCGGGTCGGCGCCCGCCTGCTCGCCGAGCAGCATCACGACCGGATCGCCCGGCAGCAGATGAATCGACGCAAAGACGACGATGCTCGCGAGAACGAGCGTCAGCAGCGCGGAGGCCAGTCTGCTTCCGATGAACTTCAACATTCCTCACCCGATCGCGAGGCGCCGGCGAACCGGCGGCCTCGCTCCTTGCGGCCTCAGTCGATCCACATCGTGGGCAGCGAGATGCCGGTGCTGCTCTCGTTCAGCGCGCCCGACAGATGCTGGTAGCCCTTGACGTTGCGGCGATAGGCCTGAGCCTGCTCGCGATAGTTCACGAACACCCAAGGGCTGGTCTCCAGCAGGCGCTCCTCGACCTTGGCGTAGATCGCCTTGCGCTTCGCCTCCTCGGCAGTAGCGCGGCCCTCGGCGAGCAGCTTTTCCAGCGCCTCGTCGCGATAGCCGATCGGCTTGGCCCAATAGGTGGAATCCGCGCCGAAATAGTAGGCGTAGGCGTCCGGGTCCGGCAGCTTCATCGAGACGCCGTAGAGCATGGCGTCGTAATTGGCCGCGTTCTTCCGTTCCATCAGATTGGCCCATTCGACCAGCCGGATGTTCACGGTGACGCCGATCTCCTTCAGGTTCGCCTGGATGACCTGCGCCGTGGTGGTGTAGATGCCGAGCCCCTGGAAGACGATCAGCTCGATCTCGAGCCCCTTGTCGTGGCCGGCCTGCGCCAGCAGCTGCTTCGCCTTGGCCGGGTCACGCTTGAAACGGCCATCCAGCTCCTTGTTGTAGAACGGCGCATCGGACGGCGTCGGCGGCCCGTAGATCGGCGAGCCGTGGCCGAAGAAGGCGGCTTTCGAGATCGCCTCGCGATCGACCGCATAGGCGATGGCCTGCCGAACCTTCGGGTCGTCGAACGGCTTGCGGGTGGCGTTGAACCAGATGTTCATGAAGGCGCCGCCGCTGGAATCGACCTTGAAGTTCGGCATGCGGCCGAGCATGTCGATATCCTTCCACGGCATGAAGTCGATCATGTCGAGCGAGCTGCTGCGCAGCGCGTTGACGCGCGCGTCGTCGCTCTTGATCATCCGCACCTCGACGCCGTTGAGATAAGGCTCCCCGGAGACGAAATAGGCCGGGTTCTTCTCCAGCACCGCGCGCACCAGCGGTTCGTATTGCTTCAGCACGAAGGGGCCGGTGCCGTTGGCCGACGCCTTCACATTGGCGCCGTTCTCGATCCATTTGCGCGAGACGATGGCGGCTTCCGGCAGGGCCATGATCGACAGCAGCGTCGCGTCCGGCTCCGGCTTCTCCACCTTCACGGTCTTGGCATCGATGATCGTGACGGTCGCGCCGAGCAGATTGGTGCGCAGGGTGGCTGCGCTCTTCGCATCGATGATACGGTCCAGCGAGAACTTGACGTCCTCGGCGGTCATCGGCGCGCCGTCATGGAAGGTCGTACCGGCCCGCAGATGGAAGATGATGGTCTTGGAGTCCGGCTGCTCCCAGCGCTCGGCGAGGCGCGGCACGATCGCGCCCTTGGCGTCGTAGCCGACCAGCGGGCTGTACAGCGCCTCGATGAGGACGCGCCAGGCGTTGCCGCCATAGACGTGCGGATCGAGATTGGTCACCTCCGTGACCGTGCCGTAGCGCAGCGTGCCGCCCTTCTTGGGCGTCTGCGCGAGGCCCGAGCCGGCAAAGCCAGGCAGCAGGCCGAAGACAGCGGCACCGAGCGCTGCCTGCGAGAATGAGCGACGGGAAATGGTCATGCTGGTTCCCCTGTTCTGGTTGCTTCAGGCCGCCGGCAGCGCCGCGATCAGGCGGTCGATCTCGGCGATGTCGTTGTAGTAGGAGGGCGAGATCCGCATGCGGCCGCCACGCATGGCGAGGTCGATGCCCGCCTCCTTCAAGCGGGCCTCGATCTCCTCGCCGGGCCGGGTCGGATGGCGGAAGGACAGGTTGCCGGAGCGCTCGCCTTCGCCGAACGGGCTGACGATCTCGTAGCCGCGCCGGCGCAGTTCCTCGGCGGCGTGGGCGTTCAGGCCGAGGATGTGGGCCTCGATCGCGACCGGCGTCAGCTGCAGCTGCAGGCGGACCGCGGCGTCGAGGCCCCAGATGCCCGGGAAATTGACCAGAGCTTCCTCGAAGCGGCCGGCATCGGGCCGGTAGCTCAGCTCATAGTCCATATGGGCTTCATGCTTGCCGACGCTATGATAGCCGACACTCGGCGGGTCGAGCAGGTCCAGCGCATCGCGGCGGCAATAGAAGAAGCCGGTGCCGATCGGCGCCAGCATCCACTTGTGGCCGCCGACGGACATGAAATGCACGCCGAGCCGCTCGACATCGATGGCGAGTACGCCGGCCCACTGGATCGCGTCGAGATTGAGCAGAACGCCCTTCTCATGGCACAGCGCCGCGGTCGCCTCGATATCGTGGCGGAAGCCGTTCGAGAACTGGACGGCGCTGATCGAGACCAGGCGGGTGCGGCTGTCGATCAGGGCGCGGATGTCGTCGACGAGGATGCGGCCGTCGCGGTTCTTCACCCAGCGGATCGAGACGCCACGCTTGGCGAGCTTCATCCAGCAATAGACGTTCGAAGGGTACTCGATATCGGGCAGGATCAGGTTGTCGCCTTCCCTCCAGTCGAGCCCGTTGGCGACGTTGACCAATCCTTCCGTGGTGTTCTTGACGAAGGCGATCTCCGAACGCCGTGCGCCGATCAGGCGGGCGACGCGATCCTTGATCGCAGTGTCGGTATGCTCGCACCAGCGCGGATAGTCGTTGCGGCCATTGTCGCGGACATTCGCCAGGAAGCGCTCCACGCCTGCGATAACGGGCAGCGACAGCCCGCCGATCGAGGCGTTGTTCAGATAGCAACGCCGCTGCTTGATCGGAAAGAGCGCACCGACGCTGGCCAGCGTCTGGTGGCCGATGCCGTCGGGATCGGCGGCGAAGAGATCCGTCCGCGGGACGGGTGCTGCGGCGAAGGCCACGCTGTTCACGGCTCAACTCTCCTTGTCGGGCATATCGATGCGGTCAGCGGACCGGCGGGGCGAACTGGATGCCGCCCCTGGACCACAGGTTGTTCAGTCCACGCGGCAGGTTGATCCGGCTCCCGGAGCCGAGATTGTGCTCATAGGACTCGCCGTAATTGCCGACATGCCTGACGATCCGGGCGATCCAATCCGGCGTCAGGCCCAATCCCGCCCCGAACTTGCCCTCGACACCGAGAAGGCGGCGCACCTCGGGATTGTCGGATTTCAGCATCTCCGCGAGGTTGCCCTGGGTCACGCCCAGCTCCTCGGCATTGATGAGGGCGAAGACGGTCCAGCGCACGATGTCGAACCACTCGTCGTCGCCCTGGCGGACATACGGGCCGATCGGCTCCTTCGAGATGATCTCGGGCAGCAGGACGTGCTCAGCCGCATCGGCCATCTTTAGGCGATAGGACACGAGCTGGGATATGTCGGTCGAGATCGCGTCGCAGCGGCCGCTCTCATAGGCCTTGACGGTCTCGTCGATGCCCTGGAACGCCACGACCTCATACTTCATCTTGTTGACGCGGAAGTGGTCGGCCAGGTTCAGCTCGTTGGTCGTGCCCTGCACGGTGCAGATCGAGGCGCCATCGAGTTCCTTGACCGACTTGATCCCGGCCTTGGCGCGGACCTGGAAGCCCTGGCCGTCGTAATAGTTCACCGCGGTGAAGTTCAGCCCCTGGCCGGCATCGCGACTCAGCGTCCAGGTGGTGGTACGCGGCAAAACGTCGATCTCACCGGTCTGGAGCGCGGTAAGACGATCCTTGCTGGCGAGCGGAACGAACCTGATCTTGCCCGGGTCGTCAAAGATCGCAGCCGAGAGCGCCCGGCAGACATCGACGTCGAGCCCCGACCAGTTGCCCTGGCCGTCCGCGATGCTGAAGCCGGCGATACCGGTGCTGGTGCCGCAGAGGAGTTGCCCGCGCTGCTTGACCCGCTCGAGTGTGCCCTGCGCCTGCGCTGCAGCGCCTGTCAGCAACACGCCGGCGAACGCCGCGAGGGTCAGCTTGCTGAGCGATGTCATCGTCATTCTCCGGACTGAGGGGCAGAAGCGGCCGATCACAGGGCCATACGCTCGTAGCGAAGGTGGGCCGTGGGCTTCGGAGCGGCATCCTCGCTGATCGTGACGATCTCGCAGGGCTGGCTGCTCGGAGCGGCCTCGCCGGCGCGCCAGAGCCAGTAATGGTTCTCGGGCAGACCATTGACCGCGATGACCTTGTGGCCATCGGCGGCGTCGATGGCGTGGATCGTGACCCGGCCGATCAGCCCGCCCTTGAGTGCACGCATGTCGTCAACGGCCTCGAGCACCGCTTCTTCGACGCTCATGCCCATCTTCATGTAGAGCACGACGGCGCGAGAGGTGCCGGCGCGGATGCTCATCTCCCCGACGCCGGTGCAGGCGCAGGCGCCGTAGCGGCTGTCGGCATAGGAGCCGGCCCCGATGATCGGGCTATCGCCGAGGCGGCCGGGATATTTCCAGCCCCAGCCCGACGTGCTCGTGCCCGCGCCGATATGGCCCTGCGCATCGCGCGCCAGGAAGACGGTGGTATCGCGGCCGATCTCGGGGTCGATCGCCTGCTTGCACAGCTCCGCCATCGGAACGTCTGGCCAGCGCGCCCGATCGGCCTCGCCGACCTCGTCGCGGAACCAGCGCTCCCAGGCATCGCGGGCGTGCGGCATCAGCAATTCGCCGGCCTCAGCGCCGATCTCCGTGGCGAAGCGGCGCGCGCCTTCGCCGACCAGAAGCTCATGCGGCAGCCTTTCCAGGACCTGGCGCGCGATGCTGACCGGGTGAAGATAGCCGATCAGCGAGCCGATGGCGCCGGTCCGCAGGGTTGTGCCGTCCATCACGGAGGCGTCGAGCTCGACCTCACCGAGCAGATTCGGCCAGCCACCCCGCCCGACGGTGCGGACCTCCTCGCTCGCCTCGACCAGCCGGATGCCGGCTTCGATCGCATCCAGCGCGGCCGCGTTGCGGCCGAGCGCCATGGCCGTTGCCGCGATCCCGCAGGCTCCTTCATTGTTGCTGATGGCGATCACAGTCGGTTCCGGGCACTTTGAATATTGAATCCAATTTTTCTTACGATGGCTTTGAAGCGCGCGCAATAGGGCAGGACGACACGATTTATCTGTCTATTTCAGATGCGAAGCGCCGATTTCGTCTGGATGCAATCTGACGTGAATGCTAACCTCCTGTTTCCAACCTATGGAAATCCGTGGATCGGCGGGGCAGCAATCGCTCCAGCTCGGTTGCTTACGAGTATGCTTTGGAATGCCGGAAACCATTCTGTCGAAAAAGACATCGATGCTGCAGCGACAGACGACCACCGGGCGTGTCGCCGCCTTGATACGCGATCAGATCCTCTCGGGTGTCCTGCCAGAGGGGATGCAGCTTCGGCAGGAGAAGCTTGCTTCCGAGCTGGGCGTCAGCCGCGTTCCGATTCGGGAAGCCTTGCACCAGCTCGAGGCCGAAGGCCTCGTCACCTTGGAATCGCATAAGGGTGCCGTCGTATCAGGCCTTTCGATCGACGACCTCGAAGAGGTCTACGAGATCCGCGCCCGTCTCGAGACCTGGCTGCTCGAGCTGTCGATGCCGCTGCTGACGCAGCATGATTATGCACGGGCCGAAGAGCTTCTAGCCACGATGGCCAAGGACCAGAAGGACGAGCATTGGTCGAGCTTGAACTGGAATTTCCATTCGGCACTCTACGCGCCGGCCAACCGTCCGCAGACCCTGGAACTCATCCGCAAGCTCTACCTGAATGCCTACCGCCATTTCCCGCTTCCGATCCGGCTGACGGGCGGCAGGGACCGGATGCACCGCGAGCATGAGCTTCTGCTCGCGTTGTGCCGGGAGGGCGATGTCCAGCGTGCCAAGGATCACCTCGAACAGCACATCCTGATGGGCGCGCGTCAGCTAATCGGCCGGCTCAAAGCAATGCGCCGCCGCGATGCAGGCGATTGATGATCGCTTATGCGCATATGGCAGAGACGCTCTCCGCCCCCAAATAATTCCCCAAACCCGCGAGTCACGGTCGGGAAAAGATATTATTTCTCAGATAGATAGGGATAATGGCGGAGACGGAGGGATTCGAACCCTCGATACCCTTGTGGGGTATGCTCATTTAGCAAACGAGTGCCTTCAGCCTCTCGGCCACGTCTCCGTTGGAAGGCTCTATGCCCGATCGCGACCCGCTTTGACAAGCCGTCAGGACAAGCGATCGACAGACATCCCGCAGATTGCCTCGATCCGGGCCGTTTCAATAGCTACGAGTACGATCGATGCACTCGATCCAGGCCATCGCCTCGTCGAGCGTCGGGAAGACCGGGCCCGGCATCTGCGCATCCTCGGCCTCGCTCAGGCCGAAGCGGATGCCATAGCCGTCCGCCTCGCGCCGAATCGCGATCAGAGATGGCCTGGTGTGGGGCTTGGCGGCAGCGAAGGCATCGGCGACTGGCATGGGCACTTCCCGTTCGGTCGCTCGCACCAAAGCTTCCGCCACCTGAACGGTTTCCGAACGGCGCGTTCAGGGGAGCGCACCGTCATTGCGAGAAGCGTTAGCGACGAAGCAATCCCGGGGCGGCAGCGCTCTACGCCCTCCTGGATTGCTTCGCTGCGCTCGCAATGACGGGAAGACGAAAAAGGGCCCGCGGCATGCCGCAGGCCCCTTCCCTTGCCTCTCGAGGCACGTTCGTCAGTCGGCGGCGACGATCTTGCCGGCTTCCCACTTGTACATCGAGAAGCTCGGCGAGCTCAGATCGCCGGTCTTGCCATAGGTCAGGGTGCCGATCGCGGTCTTGGCCTCGAGGCCAGCCTTCAGGGCCCTGGCGACCGCATCGGCCTTGGCGTCCTTGCCGACCTTCTCGATGCCGGCCTTCAGCACTTCGACGGCGGCGTACGCGTTGAGCGTGAAGGCCTCCGGCGGGATGCCCTTCTCCTTCAGCACCGCCACCGCCTCGGCCGAGGCCGGGTTCTTCAGCGCGTCGGTCGCGTTGGTGAAGAGCGTGCCGGCCGCGGTGTCGCCGCCGATCGCCCAGAGCTCGGTGTTGGACAGGCCCTCGCCGCCGATGATCGTCGCCTTGACGCCGGCATCGTGCAGCTGGCGGGCGAGAAGGCCGCCCTCGGGATGGTAGCCGCCGAAATAGATCAGCTCGGCACCGCCCGACTTCAGCCGGGTGATCACGGCCGCCAGATCCTTGTCGCCCGGGTTCAGCGTGAGATAGGCGACTTCGGTGATGCCGCCGGCATTGATGCCCTTCTTGAAGGAATCGGCGAGGCCTTTGCCATAGGTGCCCTTGTCGTGGACGATGGCGACCTTCTTGCTCTTCAGGTTCTTCAGGACATAAGCAGCTGCGACCTCGGCCTGCTGGTCGTCGCGGCCGCAGGTGCGGAAGACGTTGCCGAGGCCGCGGCTGGTCAGGGCCGGCGAGGTCGCGGTCGGCGTCACCATCAGAACGCCGCTCTCGGCGAAGACGTCGGAGGCCGCCATGGCGACGCCCGAGGTCACCGGACCAACGACGAAGCGGACCTTGTCGCCGACCAGCAGGTTGGCCGCCGAGACGCCCTGCTTCGGGTCGCCAGCATCGTCGGCAAGCTTCAGGACGACCTTCTCGCCGCCGATGCCGCCCTTCTTGTTGATCGCGTCGACGGCGGCCTGGGCGCCGTTCTTGACCTGCTCGCCATAGGCCGCGACCGCACCGGTCAGCGGAGCGAGCAGGCCGATGGTGATGTCGGCGCGTGCCGGCGCCCCGGCAAACATCGCCGTGGCGAACGCCGCTCCGATCAGAAACTGGGCTTTGAGCGTCATGTGCGTCTCCTCGTGAACCGTACAATTTTTGCGTGCGACCCGACCCGTGGATCGCCTGCGACCTGTATAGGCCAGAGCGAGGCATCGCGGCACTGCGTGGCGCGTTTCTGAGCAGATGCAAAAATGCATGGCAGGCATGGCGGCCGCGCACCGGCCCGGCTCAGAGTTGCCAGAGCGCCTGCATCAGCTGGACCGCGCCCGCGCCGAGCATCAGGCCGCCGATGCCGCGGGCGACTCGCTCCCCGGCCGATGCGAGCCGTTCGGCGGTGGCCGCCAGTGCGACGACGGCCATGCTGCGCAGGTCCATCACGCCGCCGACGAGCAGCAGCGCGGTCAGCCCGGCACAGGAGGCGCAGCAGGCAAGGCCGAGCCGCAGCCCGTGCCCGATCGCGGTCGCCGCGCCGATATCTTGCCCGGCGACGTCCGAGCAATGAGCGAGCATGGCCAGCTTCCAGCGGGACAGCTGGAAGAGGCCAGCGGCGATCACCGCAAAACCGGCCATGAACGGCACGGCGCGAGCCAGAAGCGGCCAGCGCAGCGCAGCCTCCAGCAGGAGAACGCCGCCGGTGAAAACCGCCAGGCCAAGCCCGGTCCAGACAAGGAGGTAGGCAAGGCCGGCCCATGCGGTGAAGAGACTCGGGCGAGCGACATCCGCTGCAGCTGCGCCCTCCCGGAGCCGCCAGAGCACCGGCGTGAGCGAGGGCAGCATCATCGCGGTCATCATGACCGCCCACATGCCGAGGAAAGCCCCGGCGGCAGCGGGCCAGGAGCCGCCGCAGAGCGGCGTCCAGGCCGTCGACATCGACCAGCCACCGGCCATCGGCACCTCGCCCATATCGGCCATGGCGAGGCAGATCGCGACGGTCGCAGCCGTGCTGGCGATGAACAGGAGGATGCAGACAGCGAGGAAGACGCGGCCGGCATCGGCGACGGAGACGCCGGACATAATGTCCGGCGCCCCGCGATCAGTCTGTGCCCGGGGGCTCAGGCACAGCATGATTGCGCCGTCGCGGCTGCCGATGCGGGATAGGCGTCGCGGAGGCGCCACCAGGGCCCGGCGGGCTCATTGCGGCCCTTCGGGGCGCGATCGAGCCAGGGATACATGCTCCAGATCGCGTCCATGCCGCGGGCATAGCTGGAATAGGTGTGGTAGATCGCGCCGTCCTCGCGGATGAAGGCGCTCATCCCGGGCCGCTCGCGCATATAGCCTCCCGGCGTCGTGCCGCTCTGCACGGCGAGCGCGGAGACGATGCCGTTGCTGCTCCAGTCGATCTGCGGCTCGCGCTGGAAATTGTAGTCGACCGCGCCCCGCCGCTCCTGCTCCTCCGTGAAGGAGGCGCTGAAGTCGAAGTTGAAATCGCCCGTCGCGGAGGAGGCCCAGGGGAAACTCCAGCCCATGCGCCGCTTGAAGGCGACGAGCTTGTCGAGCGAGGCCAGCGACACGGCGGTCAGCGTCACGTCATGGCTGGCGAGATGGATATGGATGCCGTTGAAGCCGTCGGCGATCAGTGAGCAGGACGGGCAGCCGGCGGAAAAATCCGGCCCGAACATGAAGTGGTAGATCAGGAGCTGCGAGCGTCCGGCGAAGAGATCCTCGAGCCCGACCTGCCCCGCTTCGGTGGTAAAGCGATAGTCCTTGTCGACCCTGACCCAAGGCAGAGCCTGGCGCTGCAGCGCCACGGCATCGCTCTGCTTGGTCAGTGCCTTCTCGGCCGCGAGCAGGTCTAACCTCGCCTTGAGCCAGTCCTCCCGGGAGCCGGTGAGATGAGCCGTCATGATGCTTGCTCCTGTCTTCGGTTGACATTCGCCGCTCGCCGTTTCGCGATGCGGCGTCGCGATCAGGGGTAGGCCCGGGGCGACAGGAAGCGGGAGTGACAAGTTTGGCGGGATTTCGGGCTGGAGCGGGATGCGAAAAAGTGGGAACCGGTTTTTCGCAGGAATCCCGCTCTAAACTTTTGGAATCGATCACGATGATTTTGGATCGAATCGATCCAAAATCATCGTGATCTAAGCCATGGACTCGCTGATCACGGCGGCCGGGCGGGCGCTGGCGGCGGGCGATCCGTTCGGGGCGCTCAACCATGTCGCGCTGCGCGAGGATGCGCCGGCGCTGGCGCTGCGCGGCATCGCCATGGCGCAGCTCGGTGACCTCGCCAGGGCCAAGACGCTGCTCAAGCGCGCCGGCCAGGGCTTTGGCGCGAAGGAGCCGGTGGCGCGGGCGCGCTGCATCCTGGCCGAGGCTGAAATCGCCCTGGTCTCGCGCGATCTCGGCTGGCCGGCCAAGGCGCTCGATGCGGCGCGCGCCGTGCTCGAAGCCTATGGCGACCGCCTCAACGCCGCCCATGCCCGCACGATCGAGGTGCGTCGGCTGCTCCTGATCGGCCGGCTCGGCGAGGCCGAGCGCGTGCTCGCCGGTTTCGACGAGAGCCCGCTGCCGCCGGCGCTGGAGGCGGCGCGCGCGCTCGCGATCGGCGGCATCGCGCTCAGACGGCTGCAGGCGGAGCCGGCTCGCGCGGCGTTTGCGCGGGCGGCGGAGGCGGCCGGGCGCGCCCGCATCCCGGCATTGGCGGCCGAGGTCGAGGCCGCCGCGCGCGTACTCGAGGCCCCGGCGGCGCGATTGATCCTCCACGGCACGGAGCGCCCGCTGCTGCTGGGCGAGGTCGCAGCGCTGCTCGCCTCCGGCGCCTTCGTCGTCGACGCCTGCCGCAATGTGATACGCGAGGCGGGCACGGCCGTGCCGCTCGCCACCCGCCCGGTGCTGTTCGCCCTCGCCCGCGCCCTCGCCGAGGCCTGGCCGGCGGATGTCTCGCGCGAAGACCTGCTGAAACGAGCCTTCCGGGCGAAGGAGGCGGATGAATCGCATCGCGCCCGCCTGCGGGTCGAGATCGGGCGGCTGCGCGCCGAATTGCACGGGATCGCCGAGATCAGCGCGACCCAGCGCGGCTTTGCCCTGACGCCGCACCGGGCGCGCGAGGTCGCGGTGCTGGCGCAGCCGCTGGAAGAGGCGCATGCCGACGTGCTCGCCCTCCTCGCCGATGGCGAGGCCTGGTCGAGCTCGGCGCTGGCGCTGGCGCTCGGCACCAGCCAGCGCAACATGCAGCGCGCGCTCGAGACGCTGGCGCAGACCGGCAAGATCCAGTCCTTCGGCAAGGCGCGGGCGCGGCGCTGGCTGACGCCGCCGGTGCCGGGTTTCCCGACAGCCTTGTTACTCCCGGCCCCGTTGCCGGATGGCTAGACCCTGTGGCGGTCCAACCGAACAGAGGAGATATTCTCATGACCAGGACAGCCAGGATCGTCCGCGAATACGGCCCCTTCCCCGGCATCGAGGCCGTGCACGGCGTCAGCTATGACGGCAGACAAGTCTGGTTCGCCTCGGGCGACAAGCTCAATGCGCTCGATCCGGAGAGCGGCGAGACGACCCGCAGCCTCGACATCCCCGCCCATGCCGGCACCGCCTTCGACGGCAAGCATCTCTATCAGATCGCCGAGGACCGCATCCAGAAGATCGATCCGGATAGCGGAAAGGTGCTCTCGACCATTCCGGCGCCGGCCGGCGGCGGCGATTCCGGCCTCGCCTGGGCGGAGGGCACGCTCTGGGTCGGGCATTATCGCGAGCGCCAGATCCACCAGATCGATCCGCAGACCGGCAAGGTGCTGCGCACGCTGCAGTCCAACCGCTTCGTCACCGGCGTGACCTGGAGCGATGGCGAGCTCTGGCACGCGACCTGGGAGAACGAAGAAAGCGAAATCCGCCGGGTCGACCCCGAAAGCGGCGAGATGCTCGACGCCATGCGCATGCCGGAAGGCACCTTCGTCGCTGGCATGGAAGCAGGCGGCGACCGCTTCTATTGCGGCGGCGGCGGCAAGAACGGCGTGGTCAGGGCGGTGGCCCGGCGCTGAGTCAGGTCAGCGGACGACGCGCCCGCGCTGTCGCGCACCGTTCGGCAGGCGGCAGGAGCAGACCGCACCGGCCCGAAGTCGATTTGGCGCGGCACAGCTCCGGCGCGACGTCCTGCAATAGGCTGTACCGACACTGCGCAGCGCAGGATCGCTCGCCGACCCGTAGCGCGGCATATAGATCGGGTTCGACGAGCGCGGCGCGCCCCGCGGCGTGCCGCCATAGTCGACCGGCGGACCGGCGCCGGGGATGCCGCCGGCACCTGGCGCGTGCAGCCTGATATCGGGCTGGTTATCGAAGATCGAGGGCGGGCCCAGGCCCTGGCTCGGACCGCCCGGGGTCAGCGGCGCATTGCCCGGCGTGCCGATCTGGGCGAGCGCCGGATGGGCGAGCAGCACTGCGGCCAGTGCCGGCACCAGCCATTTCCAATACGTCATCATCTCTCGCCTTCCGTTCGGCAGCCTTGCCCGGCAGTAATCCTATCGGATTAGTTCGAGCGACCTAAAGCTTTCACTCGAATAGAATAAAATCAAGCCAATACCGCATGCTATTGCTTAACGCGCCGGCCTGGCTGTGTTCATCTGGAACAAGCCATCCCGAATACATCTCTTTTTTGCGCTGAGCGGCCACTAGACCGCCCGGGCGGGAGGCACGTCATGCGATACCTGCAGAGCAAAATCGTTATTGCGGGACTTCTCGCGACCACGTCGACCTTTGCTTATGCCCAAGGGGCCGGCTCATGGCCGGAGTACCATGAGGGCTTCACGGTCAACGGCAGCCCGACGCCGCAGCCCCGCAGCGGCTGCGACCGCAAGCTCATCAGAGACAATTGGCTTTGGGAATGCAATTCGGCGGCACGCGACAACCCGTTCCGCCAAAGTGCAGCCTCGGGAGCAGGACCGACCCTGGCGGATGCCGGTGGCGTACAATACTACAACGCCACATCCCCGAACGGCCGCAGAACGCGCGCGCCGAGCCGGGATTGCATCATCGTGCAATATGACCGCGACCTGTTGTGGACGTGCCCGCCACGGACCACCGCGTCGATCGGCACGCCGGCACCCGCACCCCAGGGCGCCAACGCCGGCAATATCCAATACTACAGCGCCGTTTCCGCCAATGGCAGGCGCACGCGCGCTCCCAATGCCGCCTGCACGCTGATTCAGCAGGGCGGCAGCCAGTACTGGATGTGCCCGCCATTGACGACGGGAGCCTTGTCGTCCGGAGGGCCAAGCAGCGATTCGAACTCCGGAGGCAATGGCCGCAACGGAAATAACGGCTCGGCCGGCAGTGGAGATGGCAACTCCGGCAGCGGCGGATCGGGAAGCGGTTCGGCAAGCAACGGCAGCGGTGGCAGTGGCGGCGGCGGCAGCGGCGGCGGCAGCGGTAGCGGCGGCGGCAGCGGTGGCGGTGGCGGTGGCAGCGGCGGCGGCAGCGGTGGCAGTGGCGGTAGCGGTGGCGGCAGCGGAGGTAGCGGAGGTAGCGGCAGCGGTGGCGGCAGCGGTGGCGGCGGCGGCAGCGGCGGCAGCGGTGGCAGTGGCGGCGGTAGCGGCGGCGGCGGTGGCGGCAGCGGCGGTCCTGGCGGCGGTGGCCATGGTGGCGGTGGCGGCCACGGTGGTGGCGGTGGTCACGGCGGCGGGAATGGTGGCGGTGGCGGCCACGGTAGTGGCGGTGGTCATAACGGCGGTCATGGCGGCGGCGGTGGCCATGGTGGCGGTGGCGGCCACGGTGGTGGCGGCGGTCACGGCGGCGGTGGCCACGGAGGTGGCGGACACGGTAGCGGCGGCCACGGCGGTAGCGGGCACGGTGGCGGTGGCCACAGCGGCGGTGGTCACGGAGGTGGCGGAGGTCATGGCGACGGCGGTCACGGTGGCGGCGGCCATGGCGGCGGCAACGGCGGCAACGGCGGCAATGGTGGCCACGGCGGCGGCGGTAACGGAGGCAATGGCGGCGGAGGCCATGGCGGTGGCGGACACGGCGGTGGCGGTGGCCATGGCGGCGGAGGCAACGGCGGCGGCGGCAGTGGCGGCGGAGGTAACGGCGGCGGAGGCCACGGCGGTAACGGCGGTGGTGGCAACGGCGGCAATGGCGGCGGCGGAGGCCACGGCGGTGGCGGTGGCAATGGCGGCGGTAACGGCGGCAACGGCGGCGGCGGCAGTGGCGGCGGAGGTAACGGCGGCGGAGGCCACGGCGGTAACGGCGGTGGTGGCAACGGCGGCAATGGTGGCGGCGGAGGCCACGGCGGTGGCAATGGCGGCGGTAACGGCGGCAACGGCGGCGGCGGCCATGGTGGCGGCGGTCTCAGCCGTTGAGGCCAGGCTTGTACCCGATCAGGCTGGTCCGCAGCCTGATCGGATCATGCGCCCTCCAGCACGCACAACGATCCCAGCCTCGGCAAGGAGCCGGGCACCGAGACAAGCAAGTCCTCCGATGTCCCGGCTTCGCAGAACAGGTCTTCGCGGCGGCCGCTCCCCTCAGGGCCGATACGGACGCCGCGTCGCGGCAGTCACGGCAATATTGCCGCCATCGATCGCTTCCCAGGCACGGGGATTGGACTGCGACATGCGGGTGAAGAACAGATACCCGGTCTGCGTCCAGGGCAGCAGGCGGGAGGTCTTGTTGTCGAGAACGAGATCCCCCTCGGAGGTGGTCGCCATCAGCACCGCGTGTCCCTCGCCGGCCGGCGTGCCGACGACTGCGATCAGCAGGGCCGATGACGGCCAGCCCCGCTCGATCAGTTGCTTGCGCTTCAACAGCGCGAAATCCTCGCAATCGCCCTGCCCGTCGGACGGGATGCTCCAGACATCCTCGCGGCCATGATGCTCCCGGTCGGAGATTTCCGATATCGCGGAGTTCACCCGCGCATTGACCTCCTGCAGGTCGCGCTGGCGTTCCGGCGTCAACACAACCTGCCGCGTCAGAGCGCCGGACCGGCGGCATTCCACCGGGTTCCTGGCGCAGAAGTCGAGGAATGCCGGTGGCGGCGACGCCGGCCCGCGGGTCCGCGCCGCGAGCTGATCGGCCCTGGCAGCGCTCGGCGGATTTCCGGCGAGCAGCGCGATACCGAGCGCCCATGCCGTGATGAAGACAGGCATCGTCATGGTCGAAACCACATCGTCATGGTCCGCCTTGCTAAGGGGGAGAGCGCGGGATCGGCAGTCGGAAGGATGGGCGCCTTTGCTTAAGAAAGAAGGCAATTCTGTGATGAGAAATGACGGGAGATTCGGGCGGCCGAAGCAAGGCTGAAGGCGCCCCGTCAACAGAATCCGCGACGCGCGCCATGGCGCGCGAGGTGAGTATTTTGCCTCAATGGACTGATTTCACAGCCGAAAGACACGTTCCCACGGCGGTTGTCAGTAGGGTGTGAACGCGCGAGGAAGCGCGGTATTGCCCCCAACGGCCTTCGCGCCCCAGAGTGCCGGAACGAAGTCAGGTTCGACAGATGCCCTATACCGACCCGCTCGAGCCGATGCTCCAACGCGAGGAAGAGCTGCGCCATCAGATCGCGAGGCGCCTCGCCGAGGAAGCAGGCTCCGTGCCGCTGCCTGCTCTGTCTGCCGACCATCTCGCCGCCGCTGACGAGGCGATCGCCGCCTGGGCCGAGCAAGGCGATGAGGAGCAGGACCAGCGGGCGTTCCGGCCGATCGGTCCGCTGCAGGAGCTGCTGGCCGAGCACCGGGAGATGATCGAGCGCATAGTCGAGCTGCAGGACAGACGCCTGTCCTGACAGCCTAGGACATCGCGTGTTGCGACCTGCCTGCCGAAATGCGACTCTGGCGCAAAGGTTGCGAGCTGGGGTCGCGCCATGCGGTTCGGCAATGGGCTGACGGGACTGTGGCGCTGCCGGAGGGCCGAGCGCCGGCTGCTCGTGCTCGTCTTCGGATTGCTTCTCGCCGCCTCCGGCGCCCTCGCGCAGCAAGAGCGCCGTGTCGCCCTGATCGTCGGCGTCGGCGGCTATCGCAACGTGCCCGCGCTCGCCAACCCACCGAACGATGCGCGGGACCTCGGCGCGGTGCTCGATCGCCTCGGCTTCGAGACGGAAACGTTGGTCGACCCCGATCGGCTCGCGCTGGAAGCGGGGGTCAGGCGCCTCGGCCAGCGCGCCCGCGGCGCCGATGCGGCGTTCTTCTTCTTCGCCGGCCACGGGCTCGAGGCGTCCGGGCGCAACTGGCTCCTGCCGGCGCCCGCGGAGATCCGCAGCGACCGCGATTTGCGCTTCGAGGCACTCGACCTCGACAGCGTGCTCGAACAGCTCGACGGCGCGGCGCGGCTCTCGATCCTCGTGCTCGATGCCTGCCGCGACAATCCCTTCCGCAAGCGCCTGCAGGCCTCGGGTCGCGGCGCGCCGGCTGCATCCGGGCTCGGCCAGGCGAGCGCCACGGTCGGCACGCTGCTCGCCTTCGCCACCGCGCCGGGCACGGTGGCCGATGACGGTCGCGGGCGGAACAGCCCCTTCACCACCGCGCTGCTGAAGCGGATCGAGACGCCGGGGCTGGAGATCCGCCAGCTCATGGCCGAGGTCAGGCGCGAGGTCCGCGAGGCGACGCAGGGGCGCCAGGTGCCCTGGGAGAACTCGGCGCTGGAGGGCAGCTTCTATTTCCGCGCCGCGGCCGCATCGGCGCCGGCTCCAGTGGCCGCCGCCCCGCCCGCTGCGGCCACTTCCGCTCCCCCTGGCGCCTCGTCACCCGGCGCCGAGACGGTGTTCTGGGAAAGCGTGCGCAGCAGCCGCAACCCGGCCGATCTGCGCGCCTATCTGGCGCGCTTCCCGAGCGGCGTCTTCGCCTCGCTGGCGCGCAACCGGCTGGAGGAGATGGAACGCAATCGCTCGCCCGAGCTGCGCCGCCCCGACGCGAACAGCGCGACGGCACTCGATCCGGCAACGCCGGAGGGGCGCGAGGCGCTGCTGCTGAGCGTGCTAGCTTTGGTGCAGCCGGTCCCGCGAGCGCGTCTGGATGCACAAGTTCGCGCCTTAGAGGCCTATCGGGAGAGCCGCCAGCACCGCGCCTTCGCCGTGGCGCCCGGGCAGCAGAGGAATTTCCGCCAGTTCGACGCCTCCTCGGCCGCGGCGGCCGAGGAACTGGCCCTGGAGCGCTGCCAGCTTCGCAACGGGGAGCCCTGTGTCCTGTTCGCCGTGAACGACACGATCCGCGCGCCGCAGCCCGGCGGTGCATGGCCGCGGCGGGATATGGAGCGGCTGCGCCATGACGGGCCCTATGATCCCGGGCGGATCCCGACGATCACGGCGGAGCGGCGCAAGGAAGCGGACATCGTGGGCTATAGCCGGGCCCGCGAGCCGAAGGCGATGGCGATCCATCCGCTCGGCCGCATCTTCATCAAGACCGGGGCGGCCAGCGCCTTCGCGGCCGAGACCGAGGCCCTGAAGGTCTGCAACGACGACCCGGCACGCGACGGGGCGGTCGGCTCCTGCTTCCTCTATGCCGCCGGCAACACAGTGGTGCTGCCCGGGCACCACACCGCGCCGCTAGCACCCGATCCGGCGCGCCCGGCGACGCCGGCGAGCGGGCGGTGAGGGTTGGTGTGGTGTCGTGCAACTATATTAAGTCACGATGTTCGAGTCGCACCAGGCAACTGTGCTTCCATCTCTGTCAGCAGGATTATTAGATCGCCCGGCCAGATATCACTGTTGATAATACGCCGGCCGTGATCTGCCTGCGTGTAAGAGAGTTGCTTCCAACTCACGTGCAATGGCCCGCGGATTTCGAGACGCCCGCCATGAGAAAGCGCGTTCCGGACTACACGGCCAAAAGACCACGCCGTTGGCCACCCGGAAGAGAACTTTCCATAGGTATCTTCAACAGACTTCCGATTATCTTCATAGAAACTTGTCAGCAACCCTTGGCTCAACCCAAACAAAAAATGCTCTAGCGCGCCAAGCTTGAGTTGAGATGGTTCATCGGGTGGCGGCAACAGCGCGCTTCTGAAAGATATTCTCTCAGGCCACCCATTTGAGGTCATGCTCGCAGCCAGAAGAGCTGGCGCAACTTCAAGGCGTAGACCGCAAGCATGCGCATCCAGTATTGCCGTATCATCAAGTGCCCAACGACTTGCGGGGCCGGAATTGTACACCTCCGTAAGCGCTGCAAAGCCGAGGATGGCCATCAGAAAAGTGCCTACCGGCCGAAATGCAAGAGCTCCCGATGAGATCACCAACTCCGTGATGGGCTCATCCATCTGATCCGTCGCGAGATTTCCGAGCGCAATCCGCTTTACCACCGAAGGCACCTTTCTTCCGGGTACCATCCATCTGGCTGCCCTCAACGCTTCATGATCGCATTATCAACCAGAACTTGATGCCTCATTCATCAATATAGCTTAGGATAGCTGGTGCAGATGGCTGTGTCGCCAAGTTCAGGCTACCTCGGTTCAAGACGGGAAACGCGGCAGCGCTAACGCTCCAAATCGGAGCGCGTAGTCGGCTGATTTCATTGAAAGAATGGTGCCCAGGGCTGGAATCGAACCAGCGACACTGCGATTTTCAGTCGCATGCTCTACCAACTGAGCTACCTGGGCATTCCTGCGAAGCGCGCTGCGCTTCGGTTGGTGGGAGGCGATATAGAGGGCTGGGCACGGGCTGTCCAGCCGACAAACGATCCTGCCGGTGGGAAAATTTCGACCTGACCGGCAAGGGGATGAAAATCCGGGCCGAGACGGCCCTTTTTGCTGCGGCTCGGCGCGAATGGCGCGTCAGCCCAGGCTGGCTGCGAGCGCGGCAACGCAGATCCTGACAAGCCCGGGAACCAAAGCGCGATAGTCGGGTTGATGCGGCGGTGCCAGCGATGGCGCCGTGCCTGCCGCCGATATCGAGCACGCCGCGGATGTACCGGCAGTTCGATCGCGCGGGAGGCGGAATTCGGGCGCTGGCGCCCTCCGGATAGTCCTGACCCGTCGCGCGGCCGGTCAGCGAATGGCCCGGCGTCCTCCCGAAAGGGAAACGCCGGGCCTTTCCATGTCAGACGTCCTCGTCGCGCCGCGTCGGCGCTTCCTCGGTCTCGTCCAGCGGCTCGCCTGGAATCACGTAATTGCCCTTGAGCCAGCGGCCGAGGTCGATGTCGGAGCAGCGGGCCGAGCAGAACGGCTTGAAGCGCTGCACGGCCGGCTTGCCGCAGATCGGGCAAGGCCGCGCAGGCGGGGCGGGATTCTCGGGTTGTTCAGGCGCCATATTGCAGGGTCACTCCGCCATCGACTGGAAGCTCGATGCCGGTGACATAGCGCGCTTCGTCGCTGGCGAGGAAGAGCGCTGCCCAGGCGACGTCCCAGGCCTCGCCCATATGGCCCATCGGAACCTGCGAATCGCGCTTGGCCCACATCGCCGCGACGTCGCCCTTGCCATAGGTCTGGGCGAGCCCGGCCGAATGCTCGACCATCGGCGTCTTCATCAGCCCGGGCAGCACCGCGTTCACGCGGATCTTCTGCGGAGCGTACTGGGCGGCCGTCGTGCGGGTGAGCTGGTTCATCGCCGCCTTGCTGGCGCCATAGCTGGCATAGGGCACGCCGGTGTGGCGGATCGAGGCGATCGAGGAGATGTTGATGATCGAGCCGCCCTGCCCGCCTTCAGTGAACTGGCGCTGCATCACCGGGATGACGTGCTTCATCGCCAGGAAGCAGCCGGTCAGATTGACCTTGAAGACGCGCTCCCAGGTCTCCAGCGGCAGATCGACGACGCTGCCGACCTCGGCGATGCCGACATTGTTGTCGAGCACGTCGATGCGGCCATAGCGGGAGAGCGTCGCCTCGACGAGGGCACGCAGATCGTCCTCGCTGGTGACATCGGTGCGGATCGCGAAGGCCTCGCCGCCTTCGCTGGCGATGATGTTCGCGGTCTCCTGGGCAGCGTCGAGATTGCGGTCGGCGCAGACCACCCTGGCGCCCTCGCGGGCGAACACCGTCGCCGTCGCCTTGCCATTGCCCCAGCCCGGGCCGATCGAGCCCGCGCCGGCGACGATCGCGACCTTGCCTTCGAGACGTTTCGTCATGGCGATGTTCCCTGCCCTGCACGCTTGCTTGCCGTTGGCGCCACCATCGGCACTCGCAGCGACCTGAGCAAGCGCATGGCATGCAAGCCGGCATGCGCCTGGGCAGCGCTCAGGCGAGCTGCGCGGCCATAAGCGCGATGGCGACCGTGAAACCGACGACCAGCACGAACCACGGCCAGAGCGCGCGCATCGCCTGCCCGGTCTCGGCTGTCGTCGCCTTGATCAGGACCTGGCCCATGGTGACGCGGACCGGGCTGACCGCCGTGAGCAGGCTGCCGGCGACGACCGCGGCGGCGATCACCGCGAGCCTTGCTTCGCCGGCCGGGACGAGCGCGGTCGCGAGCGGCATCGAGACGGCGCCGGCGCCCGTATTCGAGCCGGTGAGATAGCCGCCGAGCGCGCCCGCGACCGGTACGATCCCCGCCGACCAGGAGCCGAGCACGTTGCTGACGGCAAGCCCAATGCCGCCGGCAAGGCCGGAGCCGACCATGATCCAGGCCATGCCGACGAGCAGGAAGGTCAGGAGGGCTGCGCGCCCGGCGCGCTGCAGGGTCAGTTTCATCAGGGCCGCGGCCTGCTTCGCCCCGCCTCGGTGGATGGCGACGACGAGCGCGATGATGAGCAGCGGCAGGGCCGGCGAGAGCAGCGGCGCGAAGGCCGATGCGTCGGCGAAAGGCTTGAAGGACGGATGCTCCAGCCGGTCATGGATCGCCGGCACCAGCCGCATCAGCGCCAGCGCGACGACGAGCGCGATATAAGGCATGAGCCGCGCCAGCAGTGCCCGGTCGAGCCCAGCCCAGCCCTTCACCCGCAGGAAGCGCAACAGCATCACCGGCGCCAGCGCCGCGATCGCGGCGAGTTCCAGCGGCAAAGTGAGATTGGCCGCAACCAGCAAGATCATCAGCAGCAGGATGAGCCCAGCCCATTCGGCGCGGTCGGCAAGGGCGGGCGACAGGCCGGCCTGCCGCGACAGGCGCCAGAACAGCGGCAGCAGCGCCGCGCCGAGCAGCGCCGTCACCAGCGCGATCCGCCAGATCAGCGCCGCGAGCGACACGCCGGCGATATCGGCGCTGATCCTGGTGCCGATGCCGAGCGCGCCCCAGGGCACCAGGATCTGGCTGAAGGTGGCGAGCGCCAGTGCCGGCGCCTTGTCGACGCCGAGGCGGCGGGCGCCGGAAACGGCGACGACATAGCCGACGCCGAAGCCGGTCGCGGTTTCCAGGAACGGCCCGCGCAGCAGGCAGGTCTCGGCGAGCGCGCCGTGCTCGGGCTGGGCTGGGTCGGCGTTATCGCTCGCCTTCTCCAGGCTGAGCGAAAAGGCGAGCCCGGCGATGATGACCAGTGTCGCCGGCAGGCCGATCCAGGCGCCGGCAGCGAAATGCCGGATGATCGCAGCGGCGTCCGGATGGTTGGGGCCAGCGATATAGGCGACAAGCGCGGCACAGAGCGTGCCGACCAGCCCGGCGATGAGCGCCGAGCGACCGGACAGGATCAAGCCGAGGAAGAGGATCAGCGGCGAGAGCCAGATCAGGATCATGATCGTCTGGCTTGCGCTCGCTCAGCCGACATTCAGCCAGCCGAGGCGGATCGGGAAGCCCTCGCCGCCGAGCAGGTTGACGGTCTCGTAGAGCGGCAGGCCGACCACGCCGGTATAGGAACCGACGAGCTTGACCACGAAGGAGCCGGCAATGCCCTGGATGGCATAGGCCCCCGCCTTGCCGCGCCACTCGCCCGAGGCGAGGTAGTTCTCGATGTCCTCGCTGGAGAGACGCTTGAAGCGCAGCCGCGTCTCGACGATGCGCTCGCGGATCGTGCCGGACGGCGTCGCCAGCGCGACGCCGGTATAGACGCGGTGCGCCCGGCCGGAGAGCAGGCGCAGGCAGGCAGCGGCCTCGTCGACGATCTCGGCCTTGGGCAGGATGCGGCGGCCGACCGCGACCACGGTGTCGGCGGCGAGGATATAGGCGCCTTCGAGATCGGGCCGACCTGTCAGCCCGGCGAGCCCGGCTTCGGCCTTGGCACGAGCGAGCCGGCGGGCGAGATCGCGCGGGCGCTCGCCCTTGAGCGGGCTCTCGTCGAGATCGGAGGGCAGCAGCGCGTCGGGCTTGAGGCCGGCCTGTTCGAGCAAGGCCAGGCGCCGCGGCGAGGCCGAGGCCAGGACCAGCTTGGGCCGCCAGCCCGGCGGCTTCTGGGAGCTGAAGAGATTCAAGTGTCGGCTCGCTGCGCGTCCGGGACGATTTCCCGCAAGGCTTTAGAGCCAGTTGCGGAATATCCCAAGCCCTCTCCTCGGGAGCCGGCCACCCGGTTGTCCCGCCGCTCGCGCATGGGGTGGCTGCATCTCCTGTGCAATGCGTAGAATTTGAGCGCCGCCATGCATGGTTCCGGATTGCACTAATCCGTTTAGCTTGCCACATCAGACAAGCGGGCGTGGCGGCGACCCGCAAGGCTCGGCCTACACGGCCCCCTTCTCGTCACCGGAGAGCTTTCGCCATGGCGTCACGAACTGGATCTGCCTCGACCGTCGCGCTGGCGGCGGACGCGCAAAGCGTCCTCGCCCAGATGGTCGCGATGCAGGTCGATGCCGGGCTCACCATCGCCATGCGGATGCCGATCCTGGCCAAGGGCGCGCTCGGCGACGCCAGGGGCCAGCGCGAGGCCAGCAAGGCCGTGGTCGAGAAGGCCGCGGCCATGGCCGAGAGCAGCTTCGCCATCGGCCACGCCGCGACACTGTTCTGGTGGAGCATGGCGTTCAACCCGCTGACGCCGAACGGGCTCGGCGAAGCGACGGCCAAGGCCGTCCACAGCACGCTGGAGCCGTTCTCGCGGCGTACCCGCGCCAATGCCAGCCGGCTGGCGAAGCGGTCTCGATAGCGCAGGCCCCGGCTCAGCTCAGCCAGGTTTCCGGGTCGCTTCTGCCGTGCACCACGGCAACCACCGATAGTGCCGGCGGCCCGGGCTGGTAAATGACGACGTAGCGGCCTTCTATCAGAATGCGGGCTCGCGATCCGAGCGTTGGCCGCGCGACGCCCATATAGGGCACTTCCGCGGCCAACTCGATCTTGTCGACGATCCGGGTGATCAGCGCATCTGCTGCTCGCTCGCTATCCTTCGCCACGGCAACCCAGATTTCAAAAAGGTCCGCTTCCGCGCGCGGCGTGTAGCGAACCCTTTTCGTCATCGGCCAGCCGCCTTGGCGCGGAAGCGTGACAGCAGATCATCGAGACTCAGTTCGATCGGTTCGCCGCTCGCCAAACCCTCCTCGTAGGCCTGCTTCAGCCGGGCGAGCTCGAGTTCCCGCAACTCTTCGCGCTGCTCCCAGAGTCGCAACGCATCGCGAAGGACCTCGCTGTTCGAGGCATAGGCGCCGCTCTCGACCGCCTTGCTCAGGCGCGCGAGCTGTTGGGGCGAGAGCGAGATGGTCAAGGGACGCATATTGTCGGATTTCATGCCGATAATATAGGGCGCCTCACAATTCCTCACAAGAACGCATAAGACACTCAGGCCGATCACGCCTGCGGCGGAGCCTCTTCGGCTATGCCCGCCGGCTCGGCGACCGTCGGCAGTGCTGCCGTGGCATCGTACTCGCGCTCCAGCTTGCGGTAGCGTGCGACGCTGACCGGAATCAGCGCGAGATAAGCAGCGACGACCAGCGCCAGCATCTCGAACGGATAAGCAAAGAGCAGGCCGGCGATGACGACAACGGCGACGAAGATCGGCAGCACCTGGTCGCGCGGAACGCGGGTGCCGAGCGTCTTGCCGGCATAGCAGGGGATGCGCGAGATCGTCAGGAAAGCGATGAACAGGATGTAGAGGCCGACGAAGGGAGCGCCATACTCCCGCACCGGCATGCCGACGAACTCCAGGTAGAACGGCAGCATGGCGGTGATCGCGCCGGCCGGAGCCGGCATGCCGACGAAGAAGTTCTTCTGCCATTCCGGACGGTTCGGATCGTCGATCATCACGTTGAAGCGCGCCAGCCTGAGCGCCATGGCACAGGCCAGCGTCAGCACGATGATCCAGCCGAAGGAGCGCAGGTCGTGCAGGACGAAGGTCCAGAGCACGAAACCGGTGGCGACGCCGAAGCAGACGAAATCCGAAAGCGAATCGAGCTCGGCGCCGAACCGCGAGGTGCCCTTGAGCAGGCGCGCGAGGCGCCCGTCGATGCCATCGAGCAAGGCTGCGACGAGGATACAGATCGTCGCCGATTCGAACTTGCCGTCGACCGCGAGCCGCATCGCGGTCAGGCCGAGGCAGAGGGCGATCAGCGTCACGACATTGGGCGCGATCAGCCGGAACGGGATCGCCTTGAAGCGGGTGCGCTTCGATTCGACGCGCTCGGGTTCGAAAGGCGGAAAGAGATCGCTCATATCAGCCGGAATACGCGGTTTTAAGGTGAGAGGCTAGCGCGGGGCCAGCCTCAGCGTCATGCTCGGGCCTGACCCGAGCATCTCTTGCAAGAGATTCTCGGGCCTGCGCTTCGCTCCGCCCGAGAATGACGGCTTTAACTCAGATCCCCCGGAACGCCCGGCCGATGTCGTTGCCCGAAAAATCGGCCAGCACGGTCTCGCCGGCGATCGCGGTCTGGCCCTCGCCGACCAGCGGGACGACACCCTGCGGCAGGTAGACATCGACGCGCGAGCCGAAGCGGATCAGGCCGAAGCGCTCGCCCTGCCCGAGCGGATCGCCCTCCTTGACGAAGGGCACGATGCGGCGGGCGATCAGCCCGGCGATCTGAACGACCGCGATGGTGCCGGCCGGCGTCTCGATCGCCAGCGCGTTGCGCTCATTGTCCTCGCTCGCCTTGTCGAGCTCGGCATTGAGGAAGAGGCCGGGCGTATAGGCCATCTTGGTGAGGCGGCCGGCGACCGGGCTGCGGTTCACATGGCAGTCGAAGACGTTCATGAACACGGAGATGCGCGTCATCGGCTCGGCCGGCAGCTCCAGCTCCGGCGGCGGCACGGCGGTGGCGATCTGGCTGATGCGGCCGTCGGCGGGCGAGATCACCAGCCCCTCGCGCTGCGGCACGATGCGGACGGGATCGCGGAAGAAATAGCAGATCCACAGCGTGATCAGCGTGCCGACCCAGCCGAAGGGCGCCCAGAGCTGGCCGAGCACCAGCGTCGCCACCACGCCGATGGCGATGAAGACATAGCCTTCCTTGTGGATCGGCACGATCGTCCGGCGGACGGAGTCGACGAGAGACATGGGCGTTAGTCCTGTTGCTCTTGTTGGCGCGGCGCGCGCATCTGGCAGCGCCTTCGCGGCGGGGTTGAGGCCGCAAGACGGCCAAGCTGTTTAAGCTTTTGCAAGCCTTCGGGGAAGAGGTGCGGGGATGGCGCGACAATCGATCCCCTATCCAACCGCCATCGCCGTCGCCCGGCCCGCGACCCGTCCCGAGAACAGGCAGCCGCCGAGGAAGGTGCCTTCCAGCGCGCGATAGCCGTGCAGGCCGCCGCCGCCGAAGCCGGCGGCCTCGCCGACGGCGTAGAGCCCGGGCACCGGCGCGCCATCCTGCCCCAGCACGCGCGCCGAGAGATCGGTCATCAGCCCGCCCAGCGATTTTCGCGTCAGGATGTTGAGGCGGACCGCGATAAGTGGGCCGTGGGCCGGGTCGAGGATGCGATGCGGTTTTGCCGTGCGGATCAGCCGGTCGCCGAGATAGGCGCGCGCGCCGCGCAGCGCCGTCACCTGCAGGTCCTTGCCATAGGGGCTGTCGGCGTCGCGATCGCGCGCCTCGATCTGCTCCCGCAGATGCGCCTCGTCGATCAGCCCGGCGCCGCCGAGCGCGTTCATCCGGGAGACCAGGCGGGAAAAATCGGTCTCAACGATGAAATCCTCGCCCTTGTCGAGGAAAGCTTGGACCGGCGCCGGCATGCCGGCGCGAGCGCGCTGGATCACCTGGCGCCAGCTCTTGCCGGTGAGGTCCGGGTTCTGTTCGGAGCCGGAGAGCGCGAACTCCTTGGCGACGATGCTGCGGCTGGTGACGAACCAGGAATGATCGAAGCCGGTCCGGCGCAGATGTTCCAGCGTGCCGAGCGTGTCGAAGCCGGGGAACAGAGGCACCGGCAGGCGATTGCCGCGGGCATCGAACCAGAGCGAGGACGGGCCGGGCAGGATGCGGATCGCATGCGCGGGCCAGATCGGAGCCCAGTTGCCGATGCCCTCGACATAGTGCCACATCCGGTCGCCATTGATCAGGCGGCCGCCGGCCGCCTCCGCCACGGCGAGCATGGCGCCGTCGACATGAGCCGGCACGCCGGACAGCATCCGCTGCGGCGGCTCGCCAAGGCGTTGCGGCCAATTGCGGCGGACGAGTTCGTGATTGCCGCCGATGCCGCCGGAGGCGACGATCACGGCCTGCGCCTTGATCGCGAAGCCGCCAGCCACGACGCGCGAACTCGCCTGCCCGCGATCGATTGCGCTGTCCTCCAGCACCTCGCCCTCAACGCCATCGACAGCGCCGCCGCTGCGCGTCAAGGCGGTGACGCGATGGCGGAAGCGCAATTCGATCAGCCCTTTCGCCTCAGCCTCCGCGACACGGCGCAGGAAGGGTTCGAGCACGCCCGGGCCCGTACCCCAGGTGACGTGGAAGCGCGGCACCGAATTGCCATGGCCGGTGGCGAGATAGCCGCCGCGCTCGGCCCAGCCGACGACCGGGAACCAGCGCATGCCCTGCCGGTGCAGCCAGCTGCGCTTCTCGCCCGCGGCGAAATCGAGATAGGCGTCAGCCCATGCCCTCGGCCAACGGTCTTCATCGCGATCGAAGCCGGCCGAGCCGAACCAGTCTTGCCGGGCGAGAGCCAGCGAATCCCTGACCCGCAGGCGCCGCTGCTCGGGCGAATCGATCAGGAAGAGCCCGCCGAAGGACCAATGCGCCTGCCCGCCGAGCGAAGCCCGCGGTTCCTGCTCGACGATGACGACCTTGCGGCCGGCATCGGCCAGCTCCGCGGCAGCGACGAGGCCGGCAAGGCCCGCGCCGACGATGACCACATCCGCCTCGAGCGCCATGCGCCCTCCCCGCCGCCGGATTCCCGTTGCGGTTGAGCTTGCCGAGAAATCGCCGGACCGCAAGGGCGGTGCGGGATACTCAGACCTCGCGCGGCAGCGACACACCGGCGCCAAAACGCCGCGCCGCGAGCAGGGTCAGGATCAGGAAGACGATCAGCGCCAGCACCTGGACGATGGCGAAAGGTGGCTCGCTCTGGGTCGGAGCCATATCGTGCAGGACGTTGACCTTGAGGAAGAGCTGGGCGATCAGCACGAAGATCAGCAGGTAGAACGAGAGCACCGCGGTGATCGCGTAGATTCGCCGCCAGACATCGCGCAAGGCGAAGGCGTAGAGCGCCAGCCCTGGCCTGCCCCCGTTAGGTGGCCCGGTTCTAATCTAGTGCATGGTGGGCTTGGCGGCCACGGTTGAGATGGCCGGCGAAGCGGGTTGGGTTTGCGCAGCCGGCCAGACCACAGCGACCGGTGCTGGCNAAACGCCCTGTTCGCGGGCCACGAGGTCGGGGCGGAAAACTGGGCGCTGCTATCGTCCCTCGTCGCCACATGCAAGCTCAACGACGTCAATCCCGTCGCCTATATCGCTGAAACCCTCGACGCCATCATCAACGGCCACCCGCAAAGCGGCGTCGAAGATCTCATGCCGTGGCGCTTCCGGAAATCCTCAATCCCTAATCCATAGGGTGCTGGCGCGGCGCTTACGATCACGCGCCGCCTGACGATCCAAGGTGCGTGAGACCGTCTTCGAAATGGGCCGAACTTCCGGCCGCCCAACCGGACAACCGAATTGAGGCCCGCCATGAATGCCGACCACGTTGCTGCCACGGAGCCGAACACCGCATCTTCGTCGGGGCCTGCGCCAAGCGCGTTGGCGACAAACCAAGGCCACGGCACCTCACGCCCGCAGCCGGTACCTGATGAGAAGGACCCAGTCTGCGGCATGACGGTCGATTCCGCGACGACGGCTCATCATGCCGAGTTCGAGGGCAAGCCATATCACTTCTGCTCTTCGGGCTGCCGGACGAAATTCGTCGCGGAACCCCTGAAATACCTCGCGACAGCACCAGCCAAGACGACAGCGGCTTCGGAGGGAGAGATCTATACCTGTCCGATGCATCCCCAGATCCGGCAGGTGGGCCCCGGTCAATGCCCGATCTGCGGCATGGCGCTCGAGCCGGTCGTCGTCAGCGCCGAAGCCAAGCCCAACGCCGAGCTCATCGATATGACGCGCCGGTTCTGGATCGGGCTGGTTCTGGCGGCACCTGTCTTCGCAATCGAGATGGGAGGGCACATGACCGGGCTTGATCACCTGATACCCCGCAACCTGTCCAACTGGATCCAGTTTGCTCTGGCGACGCCTGTCGTACTCTGGGCCGGGTGGCCGTTCTTCGAGCGCGGCTGGCAGTCGATCCTGACCCGCAACCTCAACATGTTCACGTTGATTGCCATGGGCACGGGCGTGGCTTGGATCTACAGCGTGGTTGCAACGCTCGCACCCGGCATTTTCCCGCAGGCGTTCCGCAGCCAGGACGGCTCGGTCGCGGTCTATTTCGAGGCCGCTGCCGTGATTACCGTCCTCGTCCTCCTCGGACAGGTCCTGGAACTGCGTGCACGCGAAAGCACCAGTGGCGCGATCCGGGCGCTGCTCGATCTAGCGCCTAAGACAGCTCGCCGCATCTTGGACGATGGCCGCGAGGAGGAAGTCACGCTCGATGCTGTCGCAGTCGGGCACCGCCTGCGTGTCCGGCCCGGCGAGAAAGTTCCGGTCGATGGCGACGTCATGGAAGGACGAAGCTCCATCGATGAATCGATGGTCACCGGCGAGTCGATGCCGACTACGAAAACAGTCGGCGATCACGTCATCGGCGGCACAATGAACCAGTCGGGCAGTCTGCTCATCGAGGCCAAGCGTGTCGGTCATGACAGCATGCTCGCGCAAATCGTCCAGCTCGTCGCCAAGGCGCAGCGGAGCCGCGCACCAATCCAGCGACTCGCCGATCAGGTCGCGGGCTATTTCGTACCCGTCGTCATCGCGATGGCATTACTCGCCTTTGGAGCCTGGGCGATCTGGGGGCCCGAGCCACGCCTGGCCTTCGGGCTCGTGGCGGCCGTCTCGGTCCTCATCATCGCCTGCCCCTGCGCACTGGGGCTGGCAACGCCGATGTCGATCATGGTCGGCGTGGGGCGCGGCGCCGAGGTCGGCGTCCTGATCAAGAACGCCGAAGCACTGGAGCGCATGGAGAAGGTCGATACGCTCGTGGTCGACAAGACGGGCACGCTCACCGAGGGCAAACCGGCGGTTACCGCGATCGTAGCTTACGAGAGCTTTGAAGAGGCCGAGGTCCTCAGGCTGGCTGCCAGCGTCGAGAAGGCCAGCGAACATCCTCTGGCGGTTGCCATCGTGGCGGCTGCCGTCACGCGAAACATCAAGACGTCGGTGGTAACGGACTTCGATTCTCCGACTGGTAAAGGTGCGCTTGGCACGGTCGACGGCCGCAAAGTGGTCATCGGCAACGCGGCGTTCATGGCCGAGCACGGCGTCGATGTCGCGCCCCTCGCGGCAGCCGCCGACGACCTGCGGCGCGAAGGTGCGACCGCCATCTTCATCGGCATCGACGGACAAGTCGCAGGCACGATGGCCATCGCCGATCCGGTCAAGGAATCGACCCCCTCGGCCTTGGCGGCACTAAAGGAAGAAGGCATCCGGGTCGTCATGCTCACCGGTGACAACAGGACCACGGCGGAAGCCGTGGCGCGGCGGCTCGGCATCACCGAGATCGAAGCGGATGTCTTGCCGGAGCAGAAGAGCGCCGTCGTGGAAAAGTTCAAGCGCGAGGGACGGGTCGTCGCGATGGCCGGCGATGGCGTCAACGACGCGCCTGCGCTGGCGGCAGCCGATATCGGGATCGCCATGGGATCGGGGACCGACGTGGCCATCGAGAGTGCGGGACTGACGCTGCTGAAGGGCGACTTGAACGGGATCGTGCGGGCCAGGCATCTGTCGCAGGCGACGATGAGCAATATCCGCCAGAACCTGTTCTTCGCCTTCGTCTACAACGCCGCGGGTATCCCGATCGCCGCTGGCGTTCTCTATCCGATCTTCGGCGTCCTGCTCTCGCCGATCATCGCCGCAGCGGCCATGGCACTCTCGTCCGTCAGCGTCATCGCCAACGCGATCAGGCTGCGGACAATTCGCCTGTAGACCTGCCGTGGCGCATCCCGCTCCGCGTGGCCAGTTCCTCCGTCGGGTTACTGGCCACGCCCGTTAGCACGAGCATGGCCAGAATATTGATCTTCCCTGCCGCTTTGCCCTTGGCGCTCGGTCAGGCAGCGACGGGAGACGCGCTGGGCGTATAGCCTGCCGCGGTCACGATCGCTCTGAGCGCAGCGAAGTCTGCGGGGCCTGTCACGCTCACAAGCTTAGAGGCGGGATCCGCGTTGACTGTGGTGCCGGGCACGGTCGTCTCGATCGCCTTCTTGATCGTGTCGGCGCAGTGCCCGCAGGTCATGTCGTCGACCCGAAAATGTAATCCAGACTGCGACGGGGTTGGCACGGTCTCTGAAGTTGCGTTCGAAGGTTTCTGGCAAGAGCACATGGCTGAAGCTTCCTGTTGGTGTGCGGGTCAAAGGGAGGTTGCAGCTTTCCACAGTGGTAAGGTCAAGTGGCATCTTGACCTCTTTCCGGAGCCCCAAAAATCTTGAGCCGATGTCGTCGATAGCGCTTGACCTTACCATGATAGGAAGCTGCATACCGCCTGCCATCACAGCTCGGAGATACGTTATGTCGACTGCAACGGTGGCCAGAAGTGCAGCCCTGCCCCCCACATATTTCGATGTTCCTGTCGAAGGCATGACCTGCGCTTCATGCGTGGGCCGCGTCGAGCGGGCGGTCCTTGCCGTGGAGGGCGTTGACAGCGTTTCGGTGAACTTGGCGACTCAGCGGGCCCACGTCGCCGTCAGCTCTGGAAAAGTCGATACCGCGGCTATCGATTTGGCCATCCGCAAGGCAGGCTACGAACCGAGGGAGACCATCGTCGTTCTGAGTATTTCGGGCATGACCTGCGCCTCTTGCGTCGGACGTGTCGAGCGCGCGCTTGCGGCGGTACCGGGCGCCCTCGAAGCCACGGTCAATCTGGCGACTGGGCGGGCCTCTGTGCGCGTGCTGGGCGGCTCGGAAATGACATCACAGCTCGTCAAGGCGGTTGCCGCCGCCGGCTACGACGCCGAACAGGCCGGAGACGCGGTTGACACCTCCGACCGCGAGCGTCGGGCGCGCGACGCAGAGCTGTCGGAACTGCGCCGTGACGTCACGATCGCGGCCATCGCGACCCTGCCGCTGCTCGTCTTCGAGATGGGCATGCACATGTCCGAGACGCTGCATCATTTTCTTGCCGGCTTGGTCGGCGAGTTCAACATCAAGGTGCTTTCGTTCCTGCTCGCTGGCTTCGTGATCGCGGTGCCTGGCCAGCGCTTCATTCGGAAGGGGTGGCCCGCGCTGATGCGCGGCGCGCCAGACATGAACTCGCTCGTCGCGCTCGGCACGACCGCAGCCTTCGTCTACTCCAGCGTCGCGACGTTCATGCCCGGTCTGCTGCCGGATGGAACCGATTACACCTATTTCGAGGCCGGCGCCGTGATCGTCACGCTGATCCTGATGGGGCGTTGGCTCGAAGCGCGCGCCAAGGGCTCGACGAGCGAGGCCATCCGCCGCCTACTGTCGCTCCAAGCCAAGTCGGCCCGCGTGCTGCGAGACGGCAACGAGATCGATGTCGCCATCGAGACCGTGGTCGCGGGAGACGTCGTGATCGTGCGTCCAGGCGAACGCATCCCCGTCGATGGCGATGTCGTATCGGGATCATCCTATGTCGACGAGGCCATGATCACCGGCGAGCCGATCCCGGCCCGCAAGCAACCCGGGTCTGCAGTCACGGGCGGGACAATAAACGGCGCGGGCGCCTTCCGCTTCACCGCCGAGAGAGTTGGGGCCGATACGCTGCTGGCGCAGATCGTACGCACGGTCGAGGCTGCGCAGGGCTCAAAACTGCCGATCCAGGCGCTCGTCGACAAGGTGACGATGTGGTTCGTCCCAGCCGTGATCGGACTCGCTCTTCTGACCTTCACGGCCTGGTTATCGTTCGGTCCAAGCCCCGCGCTGTCATATGCGCTTGTTAACGCCGTCGCCGTGCTGATCATCGCCTGCCCCTGCGCGATGGGGCTGGCGACGCCAACCTCGATCATGGTCGGCACCGGCAAGGGCGCCGAACTCGGCATCCTGTTCCGGCAGGGCGTGGCGCTGCAGAGCCTCAAGGATTCGACGGTCATCGCCCTCGATAAGACAGGCACGCTGACCAAGGGTCGGCCAGAATTGACCGACATCGCCGTCACGGAAGGGTTCAAGGAAGACGAGGTGCTGCGCCTCGTCGCCTCGGTGGAATCCCTCTCCGAGCATCCTGTGGCCGATGCGATCGTCGCCGGTGCGCGGCAGCGCGGGCTGGGGCTGGCCGAGCCGGCGGACTTCTCCAGCGAGCCCGGCTTCGGGGTCGCGGCATATGTCGAGGGGCACCGCATCGAGGTCGGCGCCGACCGGTTGATGCGGCGTCTGGGCCTCGATTTATCGGCGTTCGCCGCGCAAGCAGCGCAACTCGGCAATGCAGGCAAGACGCCTCTTTACGCCGCGATCAACGGAAGACTCGCGGCCATCATCGCGGTTGCAGACCCCGTTAAGGAGACGACGCCCGCTGCAATCGCCGCGCTGCACCAGCTGGGCCTGCGCATCGTTATGGTCACCGGCGACAACGCACGCACGGCGCAGGCCATCGCGCGCCGGCTCGGAATCGACGAGGTCATCGCCGAAGTTCTACCTACCGACAAGGCCGAAGTGGTCAAGTCGCTACAGGCCGGAGGCGGCCGCGTCGCCTTCGTGGGGGACGGGATCAACGACGCGCCGGCGCTGGCGCAGGCGGATGTCGGCATCGCGATTGGTACTGGGACAGACATCGCGATCGAGAGCGCCGACGTCGTCCTGATGTCCGGCGATCTGGAGGGAGTCGCGAAGGCCATCGCCCTGTCGCAGGCGACGATCGCCAACATCCGCCAGAACCTCGTCTGGGCCTTTGGATACAACGTCGTGCTCATCCCCGTCGCGGCCGGCGCGCTCTACCCAGCCTTCGGTATCCTGATGTCGCCCATGTTCGCCGGCCTAGCCATGGCCCTTTCGAGCGTCAGCGTCCTAACCAACGCCCTGCGGCTCAAGCGCTTCGGCGGGTCGAAGCGGGTGGAACCGAGCCCGACGAGGCCGACAGAGCTAGCCGCTGCGGAATGAACTCGCCACAGTCATAGGAGACATCGACATGAACATCGGACAGGCGGCGACGGCATCCGGCGTGACGGCGAAGATGATCCGCTACTACGAGAGCATCGGCCTCATCGAGCCGCCAATCCGGACGGAGGCCGGGTACCGGATCTACGCGACCGAAGAGATCCACGAGCTTCGCTTCATCAAGCGAGCTCGCACGCTCGGATTCTCTATCGAGGAGGCCCGCCAACTTCTGGCGCTCTGGCGCGACAAGAGCCGGGCGAGCGCCGACGTAAAGCGCTTCGCGATGAAGCACGTGCGCGATCTCGAAAATAAGATCGAAGAACTTCAAGCCATGTCGCTCACACTCCGGCATCTCGCTCGGACCTGCCACGGCGACGACCGCCCAGAATGCCCGATCCTAGCCGATATGGCGCTCCCCGGAGACGATCAGCCGCCCCATGAGCAATAGCGGGGAGGGTCCAAGCCTAACCCCAACCGCAAGGCCTTCCGGTCCCCGCTGCCGACGTAAGGCGAGCTCCGCAGGGGAAGAAGCGCATGCCACGAGAGGTAGCTCAAACGAGCCACCAAACGGCGAGGGCCGCGAAGGCCAGCCACATAGCCACGACGAACACGAACCCAGCGCGGCTGACCGGACGCTGATCACGCTGCGATGCCGTGGCTCGAAATTCAAACATCAAAGGGCCAGGAATCAGCCTGATTGCCAGCAGGATGCCGAGCGGGACAATCAGCAGATCGTCGAGGAAGCCTAGAACCGGTATGAAGTCTGGAATGAGATCGAGCGGCGACAGCGCGTAAGCCGCGATGCTGGCGGCCACGATCTTGGCGAGTATGGGGGTCCGCACGTCACGCGCGGCAATCCAAAGCGCGATGACGTCGCGCTTGAGTCTGCGCGCCCATATTTTCGCTTTCTCTAGCCATATCGTCGCCATGGGCATCCATCCGTGATCGCAAAATTGCGTCGGGAGCCAGTTCAGCTACTTCACTGCGTTGGACAACCCCCAACCCTTGACCAGCCCGTAGATCGCCGGGATCACCAGAAGCGTCAGCACAGTCGAGGAGACCATGCCGCCGATCATCGGGGTGGCGATGCGCTGCATCACCTCCGAGCCCGTGCCGGTGTTCCAGAGGATCGGCAGGAGGCCTGCCATGATTGCGATCACGGTCATGATCTTGGGCCGCACACGTTCAACAGCACCGAGCATGATCGCTTCTTGCAAGTCGGAGCGGGTGAACGCCCTCCCTTCCGCCGCACAGCGCGCCTGCACCTCCTTCAAGGCATGGTCGAGATAGATCAGCATGATCACTCCGGTCTCGGCCGCGACGCCGGCGAGCGCGATAAAGCCAACCGCGACAGCCACCGACATGTTGAAACCCTCCCACCAGAGCAGCCATACGCCGCCGACCAGCGCGAATGGCAGCGACAGCATGACGATGAAGGTCTCGGTCAGTCGGCGGAAATTCAGGTAAAGCAGCAAGAAGATGATCGCGAGCGTTACCGGCACGACCAGCTTGAGGCGAGCCTCGGCCCGTTCGAGATATTCGAACTGGCCACTCCAGGCGATGCGGTAGCCCGCCGGCAGCTGTACGCTTTGCGCGATCGCGTTCTGCGCCTCGCGGACATAGCCGCCGAGGTCGCGTCCCGTGGTGTCCACGAAGATATAGACTGCGAGTTCGCCATTCTCGGTCCGGATCGAGGTCGCGCCGCGCTTACGCTCGATTTTAGCGACCTCGCCGAGCGGCACCGAACCGCCCGACGGCATCGAGACCTGGACCTCGCGGGCGATTGCCTGCGGGTCGGAGCGCAGATCGCGCGGATAGCGGATCGTGACGCCGTAGCGCTCGCGGCCCTCGACTGTGGTCGTCACCGTTTCGCCGCCCAACGCCATCGTGACCGCGCCCTGGACGTCGCCGACGGAAAGCCCATAGCGCCCGAGCGCAATCCGGTCGGGCACGATGTCGAGGAAGTACCCGCCGATGACGCGCTCGGCATAGGCGCTGCTCGTGCCAGGCACGGTCTTCAGCGTGGTCTCTACCTGCCGCGAGATCGCTTCCATTTGCGTAAGATCAGTGCCGAAGATCTTGACGCCGATCGGGGTGCGTATGCCGGTCGCCAACATGTCGATGCGGGCGCGGATGGGCTGCGTCCAGGCGTTAGAGACGCCGGGGAACTGCAGCGCCTTGTCCATCTCGGCCTTGAGCGTGTCGGAGGTGACGCCGGCCCGCCATTGGTCCTGCGGCTTCAGGTTGATGATGGTCTCGAACATCTCGGTCGGGGCAGGATCTGTCGCGGTCTGGGCCCGGCCTGCCTTGCCATAGACGGACGCGACTTCCGGGAAGGAGCGGATGATCTGGTTCTGCGTCTGGAGCAGTTCGGCCGCCTTGGTGACGGAGATGCCAGGCAGTGTCGTGGGCATGTACATCAGCGTGCCCTCGTTCAGCGTCGGCATGAACTCCGAGCCGAGTTGCCGCGCCGGCCAGACGCTGACGCCGAGCAGGGTGAGCGCCAGCAGGATCGTCAGTGTCTTCGCCCGAAGCACACCCTTGATTAGCGGACGGTAAAGCGAGATCAGCGCCCGGTTGATGGGGTTCTTGCTTTCCGGGATAATCCGGCCGCGGACGAACACGACCATCAGCGCCGGCACCAGCGTCACGGAGAGGAAGGCTGCAGCCGCCATGGCGAAGGTCTTGGTGTAGGCGAGCGGGCCGAACAGCCGGCCCTCCTCGCCCTCCAGCGTGAAGATCGGCAGGAAGGAGACGGTGATCACGAGCAGGCTGAAGAACAGCGCCGGCCCGACCTCGCTCGCCGCCTCGATGATGATCTCGATGCGCGGCTTGCCCGGCGGGGCGCGCTCGAGATGCTTGTGAGCGTTCTCGATCATCACGATGGCGGCGTCGATCATGGCGCCGACCGCGATCGCGATGCCGCCCAGGCTCATGATGTTTGAGCCGAGCCCCAGTGCCTTCATCGCGGCGAAGGCGATCAGGATGCCCACGGGGAGCATCAGGATCGCCACCAGCGCGCTGCGCAGATGCAAAAGGAAGACGATGCAGACCAGCGCGACGATGACGCTCTCCTCGATCAGCGTCACCTTCAAGGTCTGGATCGCCCGCTCGATCAGCTGCGACCGGTCGTAGACCGGCACGATCTCGGCTCCGCCCGGCAAGGTCGCGGCAATCTCGGCGAGCCTCGCCTTGGCGCGCTCGATAACGCCGAGCGCATTAGCCCCGAAGCGCTGCAGCACGATGCCGCTGGCGACCTCGCCCTCGCCATTGAGTTCGGTGATGCCGCGCCGCTCGTCGGGCCCGAGCTCGACGCGGGCGACGTCGGCGAGCCGCAAGGGCGCGCCGCGCTCGGTCCGGAGCACGATGTTTTCGATATCGGCGACCGACTTCAGATAGCCGCGCCCGCGCACCACGAACTCGAATTCGGCGAGTTCGACGGTGCGTCCGCCGACATCCATGTTGCTGTTGCGCACGGCCTCGCGCAGGGTCGCCAGCGATACGCCTTGCGCACGGAGCCGCACTGGATCGACGACGATGGCGTACTGCTTGACGAAGCCGCCGACGCTGGCGACCTCGGCCACACCCTCGGCGCGCGAGGCGGCGAAACGCACCGACCAGTCCTGGACCGAGCGCAACTCGGCTAGCGTCATCTCCTTGGCCATGACGGCGTATTGGTAGACCCAGCCGACGCCGGTGGCGTCCGGCCCCAATGTCGGCGAGACGCCGGTGGGGAGCCGGCGCGCGGCTGAATTGAGGTATTCCAGCACGCGAGAACGAGCCCAGTATGGGTCGGTGCCGTCCTCGAAGATCACATAGACGAAGGAGACGCCGAAGAAGGAGAAGCCGCGCACGACGCGCGCCTTCGGCACCGTCAGCATCGAGGTCGTCAGCGGATAGGTGACCTGGTCCTCGATCACCTGCGGCGCCTGGCCGGGATACTCCGTGTAGACGATGACCTGCACGTCGGAGAGATCGGGGATAGCGTCGAGCGGCAGCGTTCGCACCGCGTAGACCCCGGCCGCGACGGCGAAAGCCGTCCCGACGAAGACGAGGACGAGATTGCGGGCCGACCAGGCAATCAGGCGGGCGATCATGGTTTTGCCTCCGCAGGCTTGCTCTCAGTAGACTTGGTTTCGGCCGGCGTCGCGAGGCCGCTCAGCGCCGCCTTGAGGTTGCTCTCGGCGTCGATCAGGAAATTCGCCGAGACGACGACGCGGTCGCCCTCTGAGACACCCTCGCTGATCGCGACCATGCCCTCGCCGCGCTGGCCAAGCTGGACCTCGCGCGGCTCGAAACGGCCCTCGCCACGATCGAGGATGACGACGCGGCGCGTGCCGGTGTCGATCACGGCGCTTTCGGGAACAGTCAGCGCGGGCGCGGCCTCGCCGGAGCCGATCTCGACATCGGCATACATGTTGGGCAGCAGCATGCCGGCACGGTTGTCGATCTCGATGCGGACCTTGGTGCTGCGCGTCGCCTCCGCCACCTGCGGATAGATCAGCCCGACCTTGCCCTCGAAGACCGTTCCCGGTCGGCCGCGAAGGCGGATCGTGGCCGGCGCGCCGATGCGGATCGCGGCGAGATCGCCCTCCGGAACATCGGCCAGGACCCAAATGGTCGAGATGTCGGCGAGCCGGAACAGGCTGTCGCCCGACGCCATCCTCATGCCATCGACGACGTTGCGTTCCAGCACGATGCCATCGCGTGGAGCCGCCCAGACGATCGTCAGCGGCACTTTTCGGGTGCGCTCGATCTCGGCGACGATCTCGGGCTGCACGCCGAGATTCTCAAGGCGCTGGCGCGCGCCTCCCTCCGGAGCTCCCCGCGCGACCGCGTTCAGCTCGGTGACGAACTGCGCGCTCGCCGCCGTGATCTCGGGCGAATAGATCCGGACCAGCCGGTCGCCCTTGGCGACGCGGTCGCCAGTCGTGATCGGCGCAACCTCCTGGATGAAAGCGTCCGAGCGCGTCGCGACCACGGAGACGCGGCGCTCGTCGAGCTGCACCGTACCGGGCACCCGGATCGGCCGGCTGATCGCTTGCCGCACGACGGGCTCCGAACGCACGCCGCTGCGCTGGACGCGGCCGGGCGAGAGCTTGATCACCTTGTCGTCGGCGTTCTCGCCGGCATAGACCGGCAAATAATCCATCCCCATCCAGTCCTTCTTGGGAACCGGCGAGGTGTCGGGCAGGCCCATCGGGTTGCGGTAGTAGAGCAGTTTTCGCTCCGCTTCGGCGCCGGTGGCTGGCGCGTCGGCGGCCTGCGCCGGTCTGGCCGCAGGCGGGTCGAAGGTGATGTCCTCGCTAGCGCGCACGGGCAGGAAGTCGCGACCGTCTTCGGTCTTGCGCGGTTCCGGCGCATAGACCGGCATTCCATCCGGATGACGATAATAGGCGATCGGACCCGTCGCTGCAGCCGGCTCCGCCTTGGGCGCGACCGACGATCTGGCCATGAGGACATGGTGGAGCCGATCGAGGCCGGGCAGGACGAGGCCGCGCGTGCCGGCGGCATAGCCTCCCGCGCCCGCCGCGATGACAGCGGCGAGAGCGAGAGTCGACAGCAGGACTCGCGTCATGGGGTGGCCTTCAGGACCAGACGGCTCTCGATCGTGCCGTCCTCGCCCTGCACCTTGGCTCCCAGCGAAAGCCGCCAGCCGCCCTCCATGATCAGGTTGGTCCTGAAGCTGTAGCTGCCAGGCTCGGGCGACGGTATAGGCTCAAGCTTCGAGGTCATCGTCGCCATGCCGTCCGGCTCCATGTCGATGCGGCTGGCGAAGATCACCGCGTCGGGCACCGGCTTGCCGGTGCGCTTGTCGATGAGCCGGACGGTGACGATGACGCCATTGCCCTGCTTCAACTCCTTTTGGATGAGCTGGAATTCGTAGTCCTTGATGTCGGCGAAGGCCGGAAACGTGGAGAGGACGAGCGGAAGCGCGGCGGCGAGCGCGCGCAAGGACTTGATGGAAAACATGACGGATATCCCGAATGGATAAGGCTGCCGCGCTTGAGCACGGCTCGTTGCGTGGCGCGGGGCCACAGCTCACCGACCGCCCGGACAGCGCCGTGCGGGCGGAGCAGGCGCTGGCGCGCCGGCGATGTCTCAGCTTCGGGGGGGTCTCGCGGGCGGCGCGAAGCTCTGCGACGTGCGCTTGGCGTCGTCGCCGAGAGGAGCGACGACAGCCATGACCGGGCCAGCAATTGCGACAGATTTGGTCGTTCCGCCCGCGAAACACTTGGCGAGGCAGAAGGTCAGCGCCGGGCAGTTTGTCGTGCAATCTTTTGGACCATCCTGATCCGACGGGCAGCACGGCATGCCCGCTTCCATTCTCTGCTCGACGCCAGCGGAGTCACGCGCCATGCCGGCGGTCGCCGGGCTGACATAGGCCGCAAGAACGCCGGCCGTCAGGAACAGGGCCAGGATCAGTGCATGCGTGACTAGCCGGAGCTTCATGAGTGCAGAATGCCATGTCAGTGTCGCCGGCAAAAGGCCGGCGGCATCAAGATTGCGTCAATCAGTCGTTATCGCAACTGAACGGCCAGTACAAACTTAACGGCTGCGGGTCGAATTTCTCGAGTACATCAGATCGCTGCCGCATGCCGCAAGGCCTCCTGCTGGCGGAGGGTCACGTTAATAGATTTCTTAACGTTGCCATCCTAAAGATGCTTACGTGGACCGAGGCGCCGTCGATCCGTCCGAATACCTCGAAGCCGGTGCCGACCAAAGCTATCGATGCAGAGGTTGGCGGTTGTTTAGATCGTTGCGAATAGCTGTGGCGGCCACGGCAGCCTGCCCCATGGCGTAGCTGATCTGGTCGAGCCCCTCGACCATGTCGCCTGCGGCATACAGGCCTGGCACATTGGTCCTTTGCTTGGCATCGACGGTTACGCATCCTCGACTGGAAACTATCGACCCCAGTCCAACCGCAAGATTGCATCGGACCTCGCTACCCAAGGCCGGGTAGACAGCGTCGAATTCCATATTTTTGTTGGGCAAGGCCACCGCGATCGTCCTCTCCCGGAGATCAAAGGCAACACAGGGCCCCGCAGGCAGCTTGATGCCAGCATTGTGGATGCGTCGTCGCTGAGATGCATCGAGATCGTGCAAGCCGTAAGGCGAAATCAGTGTTACATCCGCCGTGAAGCTGCGCAGGAACTCGGCCTCATTGAGCCCGTTCGCAGCGGTGCCGATGACGCCGACGCGGCGATCCGTCACCTCGAACCCATCGCAGATCGGACAATAGCGTAGCAAGCCGCGCGACAGTGCCTGGGCGTGCATATCATCTGGCATGGCGGGACGGCGGTTCACAACGCCGGTCGCCAGCAGAACCGTGCGGGCGCGCAGGATCAAGTCCCCGGCTACCGCCACGAACAGATCGCCGTCTCTCGTCAACGAGGTCACTTCGGCGGCTATATGACGGGAGCCATATCGCGTGGCCTGAGCCTTCATGCGCGCCAAAAGCTCCAATCCCCCTATGCCGTCCGGGAAACCGGCATGGTTGTGGCTGACGCGGATCCAACCCGCACGGCTTTCTCCGCCGTCCACGACCAAAACAGACAGATGAAACCTGGCCAGATAAATCGCAGCTGTCTGACCGGCCGGGCCGCCGCCGATCACAAGGCAGTCGAACGGACGCGACCCGTTGCCAATGAGCGGCTCGCGGTCAGCTTCAGAAGCAAACGTCACTGCGAATTTCGATCCAAGCCGATCCTGTCCCGACCCTGTCGATGCCATACCTTCGAACTCCCTCAACTTCGTCCGGATAGATCCTTGAGCGAAAATCAGAATAGAAAGACCAATTCCACGTCGGTTGGCGCCGGCCTTTACACGTAAATTTTAGTTTCGATATTTTCCAGGACGCGTGTGACCTCTTCAAATCGAGCTTCCGCGTCCGACCAGTTCTGCACGAAGTCGAACAATTCTCTCATCGCAGGCGCGATTTCCCTGTAGGCGGCTATTGCCGCGACCAGGGCTCCTAGCGAAAGCCGCTCTCGCACTACGAGATACCCACCAATTGCGAAGAAAAAAAATGGGGTCAGGTTCGACGTATAATTATAAAGACCTCGCAGTCGACCCTTCAAATCGCTAATCTCAATTCGTACACGCTCCAGCGCAGCAATCTGGCGGGTTTGTTGTTGAAGCGATGGACAAATGGAACTCTTTCTAGATGCAGATTTCGCATCCGCGTCACCGGAGGTGAGGAGCTGAGTCAGCTCTCGCGTCGCATAGACCCTTTTGCGTACTTTTGCGTTCAATGCATTCTGAAGGCGAGGCAGCAAAGTCAGTTGAACGGGCAACATGATTAAGGCCGACAACGCGAGCGCGGGGTTCTGAACGAACAAAAAAACGAGGCTGGTGAGAAGCGTCCCGCCGTAAATGAGTGGAACGACGAATAAGCTGGCCCCGAAGTAGCCAATGGGCTCGACCTCCTGGACGGCGACGGCCGCAAGCGAGGCTCTTGCTTCACCCGCCAGGCTCTTCCTCGATCTGCGTACAATCTTCAGGCGCAATCGCCGTACAAGCCGCTCGCTCGCGCGTCCTCTGATGCGGGTCGCCGCAAATTTTACGAGGCCGCTCGCTGTCAAAATTGCGAGGTAACTCATGCAGAGCGCTATCAATAATTCCAAGCGGGGCAGATGGAAGCCAAGGAACGTCATTCCATCGTGCGCCTCGGGGCTTGCGAGTGCGTGATTGATGATGTGCTTGGGGATATCGAGGAGGAACCAGGCTGCGGGCAGCGTCAGCAGGGACAAAAGAACCAGCATGACTTGGTAACGAGACGTCGCCCTCGCGACAAAGAGGGCCAATTTCCATGGGTCATGGGCGACAGGCATGGCCGCGCTGCTCGTGATGGATGAACGGGCTGTCTCCAAACTTGGCTGCGATCCAACGCGTACGTCATTCGACGGGGTGATCGGCCTGCCAATCACGGCTGCGACCCGGGCTCGGCGCCTTCGAGCTACGGATGCCCCGCGAAACAGCGCTCTTGCCAAAAGTCCTATCGTCCATGCCGGAGCTACGACGAAAACGATGATCATTGCAGCGCTTATTATCCAGTGGCCATGCGGATAATCGAGACCCATGATCCGATGACCAAGATCATGGATAAACTGGAACGTCGCGGTCACGTCTGCTGAACTCGATCTGTTAGCGGGGCCGCCTATGCCGGCACCGGTCGCATTATCTTCGGGATGCAATGAATTATTCAGCTTGATGGAGCTCGAAGCGTGCGGTAAAGGTCGTTCACTCCGTCGCTGAAGTCGGCGCCGGAGTTGCGCGTGCAAAAATTCCGCAAAAACTCGGCCTGCTTTAGCAGCGGATAGGCGTCCGGCGCCAGGTCGAGATCCTCATCCTTGCCCGCAGGCGCTCGCAGCAGCAAGCCACTCATGTATCCTTGCGCCCAGGCGAAAAAGTTCTTTTCGACTTCCGGGTTGCCGCTTGTCACCCTCAAAAAAAACCCGCAACTGGAGGCCCCGATGCCAACAATCTTGACCGATTGTGCTTCCGCTTGGTCGATGAACAGCATTCCTACAGATAAAACAGCCGCGAGTGCGAATATTCGCAACGATGCTGGATTGTTCCTGATCATGCAAAACCCTCTCGCTGGCGCTGTCAATTTGTCGGCTACGGCCTCATTACAGACCATCCGGTTGTGGACACATCATGTGCAGCGCAAGGGTGTGCAGACGACATGACGTGATGCCAAAGCAGGCCGCCCAATGGGGCATGTGATGACGTTGTCGCCACGCTTGCGTCCCTCTGGAAAAGTTGGAACATGCCGCGGCAAAATGTTAAGCAAGTCAGCTCTCCCGCGCGGAGAGTGGCGAAGCAGAAACTCAGCGTCAGCCAGTCGGCATGCCCTAGGCCACGACAACGGCGGCTGTCAGGAACAGGGTCAGCGCTCATTATCGGAATCGTCGCGACCGGCATACGGATTGTCGGCGACACAACGTCCTGTCAAACAGACGATACGGATCCGCTTATGGGAGCTGTCAAAGCAATTCGCTTCGTACACCTGCGTCTTGCCCACAGGCGCAAGCGAAGTGATCTTGGCATTGACGCAAGACGCCTCAATCAGAGCGCGCTGCAGATCGCCATCGTCGGCTCGGGCTGCGATCGATGTGACCGCTGCCATAGTAAGTGACAAATATGTTATTGTTCTCATGATTTGAACCGCGCTTTTGCGCCCAAAAGGATCGCGCTACCTCGTGCGCGACACACGCAAGACCATAATTACGAGCCCAATGAAGGCGACGGTCCCGGCACCCCAGTATATTGCTGCGCCAAGGCTACCGGCAGATTCTGCAACCCAGAAGCTAGCGCCGTGTATGGCCCAAGGCCGCAAGACCATTATCAACTCGTTGTCAGATGCGGCTAAGAAAGGTTCCCTGCCGCATGGCTCCAGGACGCTGCCCTGGAGCCATGCGCCATCGACGACTACTTCGTCTTCTGCAGCTTCGTGACGGTGATCTGACCGTTGACGCGGTCGGCGTCGAACTTGATCTTGTCGCCGGCTTTCAGTCCTTTCAGCATGGCAGGATCGCCGGCTTTGAAGACCATCGACATGGCGTCCATGTCGAGGTTCTTGATCGCCCCATGATCGATGGTCAGCTTGCCTGCAGCCTCGTCAACCTTCTTGACGGTGCCATTGACCTGCTGAGCGAGGGCCGGCAGTGCGAACGCCACAAAGGCGAGCGTGGAGATGATTTTCAGCATGGTGTGCTCCTTGTTGAGTAGGCTGGCGCCTATTTGACGATAACCTTGCCGGTCATTCCGGCTTCACGATGGCCGGGGATCAAGCAGGAGAAATCAAACTCGCCCGCCTTGGTGAACGCCCAGACGATCTCGCCGGTCTTTTTCGGCGCCAGGCGCTTGGCGTTCGGATCGTCATGCTCCATGTCGGGGTTCTTCTGCATCTCGATGGCGTGCTTGAGGTTCTCCTCCAGCGTCGCGAGGACGAGTTCGTGATCGAGCTCGCCATTGTTGCGAAGCTGGAACTTGACCTGCTCACCGCGTCGGATCTCGATCCTGTCGGGGATGAACTGCATCTTCCCGTCACGTTCGCCCATCGAGATCTGGACAAGGCGGGCCGGCTTCTTGGGGTCACCAGGCTTGCCATAGGCGACCTCGCCGTCGTGATGGCCGGCCGCTCCTGGTCCAGCAAGCGCAGCACCGGCCGACAATGCGAGCGCTAAGCCTGCGAGTTTCAATGACGCCAATTTTATCATCGGTTTCTCCGGAGTTCGATGGATCGTTTAGTGGTTGGAATGCGCCCCGCCCGCCTTGGCGCCGGGTAACGGCTTGCCATCGGGACCGAGGCGCGGCTTGCGCGGGTCTTTCACCTGCCATGTGGCTAGTTCAGGATTAGTCTTCGGCCCCTCGACGCGCGGCGCCTCGGCGAGCTTCTGTCCCTTGTACTCGTAAGCGACCGTGCCCTCCGGGTGCTTGTAATGTCCGGGGTCGGCGTAATCGGTTTTTGCCAGGCCCTCGCGCACCTTCACCACCGAGAACATGCCGCCCATCTCGACGGGACCGAACTGCGAATACCCCGTCATCATCGGCAGGGTATTTTTGGGCAGTTCCATCTCCATAGAGCCCATTTCGCCCATCCCGTTCGAGCCCATCGGCATGTAGCCGGGCGCAGCCTTGCGGATGCGGCTGACAAGATCCTTCTTGGTGACGCCGATATAGGTCTTCACCGAGTGGCCCATGGCGTTCATCGTATGGTGCGACTTGTGGCAGTGGATTGCCCAGTCGCCTGGCTCGTCGGCGACGAAGTCGAAGGCGCGCATCTGGCCGACGGCGCAATCGATCGAGACCTCGTCCCAGGCGGCGGCGGGATCGACCCAACCGCCGTCCGTGCAGGAGACCTTGAACTCGTAGCCATGCATGTGGACCGGATGATTGGTCATGGTCAGGTTGCCGAAGCGGATCCGGACCTTGTCGTTCTTGGCCACAACGAACGGGTCGATGCCCGGAAAGGCGCGGCTGTTCCAGCACCACAAGTTGAAGTCGAGCATGGTGTTGACCTTAGGCACGTAGGAGCCGGGCACGATATCGAAGGCGTTGAGTAGGAAGACGAAGTCGCGATCAACGCGGCGGAAGGCCGGATCCTTTGGATGGACGATGAACATTCCCATCATGCCCATCGCCATCTGCACCATCTCGTCGGAATGGGGATGGTACATGTAGGTGCCCGAGCGCCTGAGCAGGAACTCATAGACGAAGGTCTTGCCGGACGGGATGTGCGGCTGGTTCAGGCCGCCGACGCCGTCCATCCCATTGGGCAAGCGCTGCCCGTGCCAATGGATCGTCGTATTCTCGGGCAGCTTGTTGGTAACGAAGATGCGGACCTTGTCGCCTTCGACCGCTTCGATTGTTGGGCCCGGCGATTGGCCGTTGTAGCCCCAGAGATAGGCAATCATGCCCGGCGCGATCTCGCGCTCGACCGGCTCGGCGACGAGGTGAAACTCCTTCCAGTCGCCATTCATGCGCCCGGGCAGAGTCCAGCCGTTCAGCGTCGCCACCGGCTGGTAATCCGGGCCAGAGGTCGGCACGAGCGGGGCCTGCGTGGCGGCGCTTGCCATAGTCGGCGCCTCGGGCACCGAGGCGAAGGCGGTGCGGCCCGACACGGCGGCCGCGCCTGCGATCACAAGCCCTGAGGTTCCGATGAAACCCCTGCGTGAAAGATCCGTCATGGCGTCTTGCTCCTGATGGGTTCAATGGGCTGGCGCATCGCCGCCGCCGCCGCCGGCCGCTGCGACGACGGCGCCTCCGCCGCCCCCGCCCGAGCCGCCGCCGATGAGCGCGTGCTTGAAGTCGGTATGAGCGATCCAGACGTCGCGGCGCGCGTTGATCGCGGCGAGGTTGGAAAGAATGCGGCCGCGCGCATCGACGATGAGCTGGGTCACGTCGATCAGCATGCCGTTATACTGCAGTTGAGCCTCGTCCTGAATGATCTTGCGAAGCGGCAGCACGTTGTTGAGGTACTGTCGGGCGATGTCATGCGCGCCGCGATAGCTGACATAGGCCTCGCGGGCCTCTGAGCGGACATTGACCGCCTTCTCCGCCAGGCGATTCGCCGCCTGCATATAAGTCTGCTCTGCCAGAGCGACCTTGGACTGCCCGAAGTCATAGATCGGAATCTCGATCTCAAGCTCGACAGTCCGGGTGCGCGTGGCCTCACGCTCGACGTCGCCATCGGGCAGAACGGTCAGCTTCCGATCATAGGTGCGCCGGCCGAGAAGGTCGATGTCGTTGATGAAGCGGGTCGCCTGCGTCAGCCCCAGCGTCTTCGCGAGAAGGTCCAGATCGCCGCGCGCGATCTGGATATCAATTCGCTTGCGCAGCGCCTCAGCCTCTACAGCTTTGATGCTCGGCAGGCCCGGAAGTGGCGGCAGCGAACCCGGCAACCTGAATTTCAGGTCGTCGCCCCAAATGCCGAGCAGGCGCACCAGTCGCTCACGTTCTTGGCGCTGTTGCAGACGGGCCTGCGCAAGCTGGGCGCCGAGTTCGGCGTCGAAGGCGAACTCGCGGGCCTGGTCGAGTTTGTTGATGCCTCCTGATTCGCCCAGACGCTTGAACAGTTGTGTCGCAGCGTCTGTCGAGGCCTTGGCCTCCAGATAGAAGGCGGCCTGAGCGTTAGCGGCGACTGCGCGGAAATATTGCCGCCGCGTATCAGCCGCGAGCTTCAACACGGCCTCAGCCGCGCGCAGTTGGGCCGATTGAAAGCGATCCCGCGCCGCGTCCGCGCGCGCCGGCAAAGTCGCCAGCGCGAAAATGCTGCCGACGACCTGCCGTTCGATTTCGAGCGACAGTGTGCCCGTGCGCGACGAGAGCGCGAACCGTGGATTTGGCGGCAGGCTGGCGATTACCATCTGCGCCTCGGCGATGCCGAGTTCGTTAAAGGCGGCTTGCAGTCCGCGATTGTTCAGGAGCGCAATCTGGACCGCGCTGTCGGCCGTGAGCGGCTTCTTGAGAAGCTGATCGACCCGCGCTTTGGCGCTGCCGGCGACTCCATCGTCCGTGATCTTGACGACGTCCTTGTTCAGCTCCGTGTAAGCGATGGTCTGGACTGTGCCGACGCCGCCATCGGCAGAGAAGGAGGCGCAGCCGCCAAGAAGCAAGCCGACGCCGGCAAGCAGCGAAAAGCGGCGAATAGAACTCTGCAAGATCGGCTGAGAGGTATGGAAGGCGCGAGTCATTGCAGTCACTGCTGAGGCCCTACTCTACGATTCAATTCCCGCCAGTTCTTCGGCTCGGCCGGACGCATCGCGGTGACGCCGGCGGTGACGCTCTGATAGCGGACGGCCGGGACGCGAGCGCTCGGATCGGCCGGTCGAGCCAGATGGACCGGCACTGGAGCGACTGAGCAGGCCCCCAGAGCGAGCGCTAAGAAAGCGGTGAAAGCAAATTTTACGGCCATCGCGATTCGTTCGACCCCAAAGCCTCGATACAGTTTGGTAGCAACGGCGACGATGACTGTCCGTTACAAATTGTTGCAATGCCGATCGCGCCTAGCCGGCACAACGCAGCTATATTGTCGATCTGCTCGCCGGCCATACGGTTGGGCAGGCCCGCTGGCGCCGCTCGAAAGATGCTCGTGACAAATACCCCGACCGCCTCCGCAGCCGACGACCACGGCCATGTGCTTGTGGTCGATGACGACCCGCAGATACGCGTACTGGTTGCCCGCTTCCTGCAGCGCCACGGCTACAAAGTGACGGGCGCGCCCGACGGACGCGTCATGCTTGATGTCCTGAGACAGGCAGACATCGATCTCATTATTCTCGACCTGATGCTGCCTGGACGTTCGGGCTTCGATCTCTGCGGGGATGTTCGCGCCACCTCGCAGGTTCCGATCGTGATGCTGACGGCGCGCAGCGAGGAGAGCGACCGCGTCATCGGACTGGAGGCTGGCGCCGACGACTACGTCACCAAGCCATTCAGCCCTCGAGAGCTTTTGGCGCGAGTTCGCGCGGTGCTCAGACGTTCGCGCAACATGCGCAGAGCAGGAGACGGCCGCGCGAGCGAGTTCGTCGTCTTCGACGGCTGGAGGATGGATTTGCGGCGGCGCGAGCTGGTTTCGCCCTCCGGCACGCTCGTCGATCTATCGACTGGCGAGTTCGACCTGATGGTCGCCTTCATCGAACACGCCAACCGGGTTTTGTCGCGCGAAGCCTTGATGCAGTTCGCCAAGACCAGAAACAGCGATCCTTTCGACCGGGCGATCGATGTTCAGATCAGCCGCCTGCGCCGCAAGCTGGAGGCCGACGCCAATGGCGGTCAGCTGATCAAGACAATTCGCGGTGCCGGGTACATGTTCACCCCCGCTGTTCAGACGCGGGAGGGTCAGCCGGCATGACTCGCATGTTCCAGAAGGGTTTCCCTGACACCGTGGCCGGCCGCGCCATTCTCATCCTAGTCGCCGCGCTGCTGGCATTCCATCTTGTCGGCTACTGGGCCTATCGCGTCGGGGTTGAGAGCCTGGCGAGCGCGCAGCGTGATCGCGGGCTGGCAGAGCGCATCGTTTCGATCAAACGCGCCATCGCAGGCATCCCCCAGGAGCCGGAGCGCGACCGCGCGGCGCATGATCTGACGAGCGCTAGTCTTGAGGTCCATTGGAGCAAGGTCAGCCTGGTTCTCGGCACTGCGCCCACCACCGAGCGGACAGCGGCGATGGAAGCCAAGCTCAAGGAACTCGTCCCCGATCTGGCGTCAGAATCCTTCCGCCTCGGTTTTGCCGACGACGGCGCGCTCAATTCGGGCGACGCCGATGCCTACCGGCACATGATGCTAGTCTCGGTCAGACTCGATGACGGCTCCTGGGTCAACTTCTCCTCGACCACGCTCGGCGCAACTCAGCACGCAGACTGGAGTTTGCTTGCCGTCACAATCTGCTTCGGTGTGGCGATCATTGTCGTGGCGGTCTTGCTATTGCGCTGGGCAACGCGGCCGCTTCGCGATCTCGCCGTTGCGGCCGAGCGGTTCAGCCTGGATCAGATTCCGAAGCCGCTAGACGAAACCGGCCCGGCCGAAGTCCGGCGCGCGGCGCGCGCCTTCAACACCATGCGCGAACGCATCCAGCGCCTCGTTTCCGAGAGAATGCAGGCCTTAGCGGCCGTCTCGCACGATCTGCGCACGCCGATCACGCGGCTGCGGCTGCGCTCCGAACTGATGGAGGACGAGGCGACCCGCGACCTCGTCGACGCCGACCTTGCCGAAATGGAGGGCATGATCGATTCAACGCTGGAGTTCCTGCGCGGCGGCGCCTCGAGCGAGGCGATCAGGCCGATCGACATCGTCTCGGTGATCGAGACGATTGTCGATGACCACGCCGACCAGGGGCATGCGGTCAGCCTAAGTGGAACCAGTCATGGCCGCGTGCTCGGCCGGCTGCTCGCGCTCAAGCGCGCTTTTTGGAACGTCATCGGCAATGCGGTTAAATACGGCACCCGCGCCATGGTCGTCGTCACCGAGACGCCGGATGGTCTCGCGATCACGATCGAGGACGACGGGCCAGGGATCCTGGAGCGTGATTTCGAGCGCGTCTTCCAACCCTTCGTCCGCCTCGAGGAATCGCGGGGACGCGACACCGGCGGCTCCGGCCTCGGTTTGACCATTGCGCGCGCCGTTGTCCTCGCACATGGCGGCGAGATCGCGCTAGCTAACCGTCCAGAAGGCGGTCTTCGGGTGACTATCGCCCTGCCTCGCCTCGCCCAGCCAGAGCAGCAACTGGCGCAGGTCATCGCCGGCGATCCGGTTTTGCCGCATGGACCGACCGTGCATACGGCATCCCACTCTGCCTCGACATAAGAATTCTCGTTGATCTGGAGATTATGATGAAGCCTACGTCGGCCCTTCTTCTCGCCTTCCTGCTACCGGCTCTCCCGGCGAGCGCCCAGGAGATCAAGGTCCATCTCAGCCCAACCTGCGGCTGCTGCAAGGCGTGGGTCCGACATCTCGAGCAGGCCGGCTTCACGCCGCGCGTCGTCGAAAGCAGCGACATGGCTGCAATCAAGCGTGTTACGGGTGTCCCGGATAAAGTCCAGTCCTGCCACACCGCCGTTGTCGAAGGCTACTTCGTCGAGGGTCATGTACCGGCCTCAGACATTCGCAAGTTATTGAAAGGCAGGCCGGCGGCTCTTGGCCTAGCCGTTCCCGACATGCCTGTTGGATCGCCCGGAATGGAGGTTCCAGGCGTCACGCCAGACAAATTCGAGACTTTGCTCATCGGCGCTGACGGTCAGACCCGCGTGTATGGCAAGCATTGATCGACCGTTTGACTGAAACCGCTCGCGGCTCAGATTGACAATAATCTGAACCGAGGCGGTTCACCGTGTCGGTTGGTTCTTTCCGACCATTGGTCGCGATATCGAACCGACGCTCGCGCCGGCCGATGCTCGCAGGCATCGGCGGCGGGCACCCGGCGATCGGCACGCTAATCGCGCTTGTCCAACTCTAGGTCATCGCCCCCCGCGCCAGACCGCCGCCAAAACCGCGCGTGGTCGAGCGCAAGCCGGTCGAACGGGCGCGCCAGCGCGAGGGGACCGCCCCGCCGCCCGCGCCGCCGCAGGTCTCGGCTCCGAACCCGGCCTCGACAGGCGCAACTGCGAGGCCTTGAATCTCAACCGCATTGAGCATCGCGAGGACCAGCGTCAGCATCGCCATGGGCTCGCTGCCGGACGCATCGAATCCCAAGAGGCACGACAAGACCCTGTCGCGAGCCAAGGACGGCGTCAGTCGTAGCGCAGCTCCGTCGCCTTGCCGCGGAACACGTAGTAGCTAAACGCCGTATAGGCGGCGATCAATGGCAGCACGCAGGCCGCGCCGATCAGGATGATCAGCAGGCTCTCGGGTGCGCTCGCCGCCTCCCAGATCGTCAGCCGCTCGGGCACGACATAGGGGTAGAAGGAATAGGCCAGGCCCAGGAAGCCGAGCGCAAACAGCGCGGTCGCGCCCGCAAACGGCACGAAGTCGAGCGAGTGGTCGCTGCGCGGCATGCGCTTCAGGAACCCCCACAGCGCCAGGAACAGCGCGCCCGTCATCAGCGGGATCGGCGCCAGCCCGATGATGTTGGGGAAGGAGAACCAGCGCTCGAAGATGCGCGGGCTGACCAGCGGCGTCGCGATCGAGACCGCCGCCATGGCGAGCGCGGTCGCCACCAGCGTTGTGCGGGTCCAGACCACGGCGCGGGCCTGCAGCGCACCCGAGGTCTTGCCGAGCAGCCAGGTCGCCCCAACGAAGCAGTAGGCCGCCGTCAGGCCGAGCCCGGCGCCGATAGCGAAGAATTGCGTCAGCAGGCCGGGCGCGAAGCCCATGATGTAGAGGCCCAGCATGTATCCCTGCGTCAGCGCGGTCAGCAGCGAGCCGCAGATGAAGGCGCCGTCCCACCAGCGCTGGTGCGTCTGCTGCGCCTTGACCCGGAACTCGAAGGCCACGCCGCGCAGGGTGAGGCCGAGCAGCATCAGCGCCACAGGCAGGTAGAGCGCCTGCAGCACGAGCCCGTGCGCCTGCGGGAAGGCGACCAGCAGCAGGCCGATGCCAAGCACGAGCCAGGTCTCGTTGGCGTCCCAGAACGGACCGATGGTCGCGATCATCGCGTCGCGCTCGGGCCGCTCGACGCCTGCCATCAGCATGCCGACGCCGAGATCGTAGCCATCGAGGATGACATAGGCGAGGATCGAGACGCCCATCAGCGCCGCGAAGATCAGGGGCAGGGTGTGCCCGTCGAGCCAGCTCATCGCAGCCTCCGTCACGTCGTCTGCGCGGTGGCGCCGGCAGGCTGGGCGTAGCCTCCGCCCCTGTCGCCAACGCTCTTGCCGCTGCCGCTCTTGCTGACGCCGGCCCCGCTGGGCGAGGCGACCGCCTTGAGGCCCTTGCCGGCGAGGTGGAACAGCACCGAGACATAGGCCGCGATCAGCAGGGCATAGATCGCGAGATAGGCCATCAGCGTGCTGGCGATCATGCCGGCGGGCACCTGCGAGGCCGCCTGCGCCGTGGTCAGAACGCCGGTCACCAGCCAGGGCTGGCGACCGATCTCGGTAACGTACCAGCCGGCCAGCGTCGCGACCCAGCCCGAGAAGGTCATGCCGACCAGCACCCAGGCGAGGACGGTGCCGGGCTCGCGCCGGCGCCACAGCCGCCAGGCGCCGTACCAGGAGACCGCCAGCATCAGCATGCCGGTGCCGACCATGACGCGGAAGCCGAAGAACACCGGCGCCACCGGCGGATGCAGCTTCGTGCCGTCGGGCGCGACGAACTGGTTCAGGCCCGGGATCACGCCGGCGGCCTCGTGCTTCAGGATCAGGCTGGCGCCCGAGGGCACGCCGATCTCGAGATCGTTGCGGCGCTCCGTTTCGTTGGGCAGCGCGAAGAGCAGCAGCGGCACATGCCCGCGCGTCTCCCAGTTGCCCTCCATCGCGGCGACCTTGGCCGGCTGGTGCTCCAGTGTGTTGAGCCCGTGCAGGTCGCCGACCAGGATCTGCGCCGGGATCAGAAGGGCGCCGAGCGTCACGCCGGTGCGCAGCACCGCCATCACGTCGGGCCCGCGGTCCTGGCGCAGCCAGCGCCAGGCCGAGAGGCCCGCCAGAAGGAAGGCGCAGGTCAGGCCCGAGGCCAGCAGCATGTGGCCCAGCCGGTAGGGCATGGACGGGTTGAAGATGATCGCCGCCCAGTTGGTGGCGTGCACGACGCCCTCTCGCAGCTCGTAGCCGGCGGGCGTGTGCATCCAGGAGTTCAGCACAATGATCCAGAAGGCCGACATGGTCGTGCCGAAGGCGACGAGGAAGGTCGCCAGCGTGTGCACCCAGTTGGGGACCTTGCGGAAGCCGAACAGCATGATGCCGAGGAAGGTCGCCTCCAGGAAGAAGGCGGTCAGCACCTCATAGGCCAGTAGCGGCCCAGCGACGGCGCCGACCGTGTTCATGAAGCCCGGCCAGTTGGTGCCAAACTGGAAGCTCATGGTGATGCCGGAGACGACGCCGAGCGCGAAGGTCAGGGCGAAGACCTTCACGAAGAAGCGGTAGGCGTTCATCCACTTCTCGTCGCCGCTGCGGTTGAAGGCGAGCTTGAAGAACAGCAACACCCAGCCGAGTGCGATGGTGATGGTCGGGAACAGGATGTGGAAGGAAATGTTGGCGCCGAACTGGATGCGCGCCAGGACGATCGGGTCCATCGAAATCAGCCTCGGTTGGGTGTGCTGGAGAGGGGCTGGCGGGCCTTGCCGCCGGGCAGCGCGAAGATGCGGTCCTTGACCTCGAGGATCTTGGCGACCTTCGAGCCGAGACTGAGCAGCTGGATCAGCCGGTCGGTCTCGAGCTTCTCGATGTCGGCATACCAGGCCGTCAGGAGCTCGATCAGCTCGTGCATGTCCTTCAGGCGCGACTGGGCGTGCTGCTCCTGCGCGTTGGCGGGAGTCTGCATCAGCAGTTCGCGCAGCATCGACAGCGTCGGGTCGATCTCGCGTTTCTTGCGCTCGTTCACGAGCGTGCGGACGATCGAGTAGATGTCGTCGGGCGTCGTGAAGAAGTCACGCCGGTCGCCGGCCACGGGCCGCTGTCGCACCAGGTTCCAGCTCTGCAGTTCCTTCAGCCCCATCGAGACGTTGGAGCGGGAGATGCCGAGCCGGTCGACCAGATCATCGGCGCAGAGCGCCGTCTCGGCGATGAACAGCACGGCGTAGATCTGCCCGACGGTGCGGTTGACGCCCCAGCGGCTACCCATCTCGCCGAAATGCAGGACGAAGGCTTCGCAGAGCGGTGGCAGGTTCATGGCGTTGCTCAGTTTTCAGACATTCCTGAAAATAGAGAAATCGTGTCAGGTTGCGATGTGCGCTGTTGTCGCGGGACTCAGCGGGCAATGCTACTTCTATAAGGAGTTCTAAGGTGCCGATAATCGACAGCCGTATAAGCAGCAACCACCGCGCATGCTGACTTGCAAGCGACAGCGAGACGGTATCATCGATCCCAATGGGCCTCCGGAGTGTCCGGCCGATTTTTGCGCGGTGAACTGACGCTCGACACCTTCGACGGCCTCTCCGGTTTCGTGCGCGTTCTCACTTCGGCATGCTTGAACTCCCCGCCCCGCTCAAGTTGTTCAGCGATCCGAGCCTCTGCATGCGCCAAAACCGATTGTCGTAAAGCCGGATCGAGAACCGCTTTGGCAAGAGCCTGTTCGATCGCCGTCATTTGCGATCGCGCAGCTTTGACGACGTCATCAACTCCGTTCTGCTGACGATGGGCCGACCGGAATACATCGGCACGCCGCTCGCCAGCAGTGCGCGAGGGTCGATCGGATGTCGCCGCTCGAAATGGCAGCACGTCAATTGTGATTGCGGATCTGTCAATTGGAGGGTCGGCTCGATGACGTCCGGCCTTCAACCATGCATGCTGATCTCTGCTGCTCCGGAAGGAGCCCTCGGCCGCGTGCTTCGGATGGGTCGGCTCTACGCCGCGCTCAGGCGGCATAACCGTCACGTCGATGGGTCTCTTGGCTGAAACGCCCGCCACAAAGACTGTTTCGGACGCTTCAGGTCCGCGTTGTTGGGATTGTGATCGGCTCCGCGCTGGATCGACATCCGACTTCGTCCGGAACGACAGCGCGGCCCGGTCAATGGGATCGGGCTCATAACCACGAACCGCCAATCCGCGCACTGAAGATTCGAGCCAGGCCGTCCGTCGGAACTCGACCGACCCGCGAACCTGCACTTCCCCCCAGCCTCTATGCTGTGCGATCGACACCATGTCGCGGATGACGCCAACGTCCTCGAGCCGCGTCGCCAATCGTTCGGCTGAGACTTTGAACGCAAGATACTCACCTCTCGGATCGGCGTAGGCGTTCGCCTCGTCACGCGTACCCGCTTCGGCGACATAGTATTTGCGCCGTAGCCGCTCTGGCATTCCGCTTTCGGAGTGGCGCTGGCTGGCACCACCTAGGTCGATCTCGGCTTGAGCAGTCTCTCCTCGGCCTGGCGGGGTGCGAGATGGTCCATGCTTTTCGAAACTATCGGCATTTGCACCTTTGTTACGACCTCGCCCGATCGAAAACTCGCCGGGATCGCTCTTGTCATCGGCCACGACGCATCTCCTTCACTGGCTGACCCGCTCCCTTCGCGGGGATGATGGCGGCATCGATCACCTGCGAGCACCAGTCTTTCAATTCATCCTCCGAAAGCCCTTCGAGATCGACGGGCACGTTGCCGAAGTCGAACGTCGCATCGTCAGGGATCAGCGACGGGTCGGCTATTTCTTCATCCGTCATCGGCCGGGTCCGGAACGTCGCCTGCAACTCGGCGACGGCAGATTTCAGCTCGATGATCTCGCTCGCCAGCAGCATGTTCGAAGGACCGCGGTTGAGAGCGATCACCGGCGCTGGTTTCAGTCGCGCGGTGAAGGCGGCGTCCTCGTAATAGATGATCTTGTCGCAGATGATCGGCGGCGCGCTGGCAGCCAGGATGAACGCCTTCGACGACGGGATCAGCTTGAGCTCCTGAGGCAGCATCAATGCGCGGCGCTGGTCCGAGACTGACTCGCTTCGTTTTCCCGACGATAGACCCCACGGTCGCGAGCGACTTTTTGCCTGGACCGTGTCGTAGCCGATCCGCTCGGACAACTCGTTCGCAACGTCCTGCTCCTTTGGCGCGAACACGACCTCGATCGCGTGGTTGGTCATGATGGTCTTGGCGAGATCGGGGCCGTAGATCGCCCGGAGCTGTGATGGGCTCTGAATGATGGTGAGCAGGCGGATGCCGTAGCCGGCGACGAAGGCGACGGATTTCGCGAGCACGCCGACATGCCCAAGCGCCGGGAACTCGTCGAGTAGCAGCAGGACACGGCGATTGAGCTTTGGGTTCTGCTCGGGCAGCTCGCGGCTGTTCAGGTCGATGACCTGCTGGAAGAACAGGTTGAGCAGCGGCGCCATCCGGTCGAGATTGTCGGGCGTGACGCCGAGATAGATCGACATTGGCCGGGAGCGCAGCTCGCGCAGATCAAAATCATTCGCGGAGGTCGCAGCGTCGATGCGCGGATTGAGCCAAAGGCCAAGCCGCGCTGTCGTGGTTTTGCGCACCGAGTTCATGGTGTTCTCGGAGGCCGACAGAAAGTCGTTCAGCGCCCCGATGCAATGCGCCGAGAGGGGCGCCGTGCTCTTGGCACGCTGCTTCATCGCGGCGAGGAAATGAGCCTTAAGGTCGCTGGAGGCCGAAAGCTGCCGCAGGATTTCGCCGATGGTCAGCGGCAGGCCCGGCGTCTCGGCGACATAGCCGCCGATCGCGACAAACGCCGATCGCGCGGTCTCGAACCAGAACGGATCGACCCTGTTCTCGGCCGGGAACAGCATGACCGCGATACGCTGCAGGTCGTCGTAAAGATCGACCGGATCGCGGCGAACGTAGGCGAGCGGATTGTAGCGTGCGGTGCGGCCCTGCTCGTCGAGCGGATCGAACAGGAAGACCGCCTGCCCGCTGGCCTCGCGGAAACCGGCCGTGCGATCAAAGTTCTCCTTCTTGACGTCGAGCGCGACCACGGAATCGGGCCAGTTCAGTAGGTTCGGGATGACATAGCCAACGCCCTTGCCCGACCGCGTCGGGGCATAGACCATAACGTGCTCGGGGCCGCCGAAGCACAGGAACTTGCCGTCTTTCCGCCCGAGCATGATTCCCTGTTTCGCGCGTAAGCCCGCTTTGCGGATGTCGCGCTCGGTGGCGAACCGCGCTTCGCCATGCAGCGGACGTGGTTTGGTCCGCAGAATAAATCCCATCAACCCGAAGGTTGCTATCGTGCCGGCCAGCGTACCAAAGCTGATCCAGCGGTCGAGGCGCTCGTTCGTGCCGTAATGCGGCCAGGCGATCGCAAGCTCGTTCCAGTGGAAGCCACCGTCATGAGTGCGCAGGCCCAGCAGCAGGACGTTCGAGCCGACGAGCAGGAAGACGGCGATGCCAGCGACGGCAAGGCCAAGTCGCAGCGCTGCGCTACGCGCTGGCGAGCCGCTTTCGAACAGGGTCATAGTCGATCTCCGTGATGCGGAAGCGGCCGTGCTCGCGTTTCATCTGGATGACGACGTCGACGGTCTGGCGCAGCAGGTTGCGAATGTCGTCGCGGGCAAGGTCCCTCCCCTCGGCACTTTCCTTCACCAGCAGCGTCAACTGCTCGAAGGCCAGGCGTGCGGAATCGGCATGGACCGTGGTGATCGAGCCCGGATGCCCGGAGTTCACATTGCGCAGATAGAAAAAAGCCGTGCCATCGCGCAGCTCCTGCAAAAGGATGCGGTCGGGCCGCATGCGTAGGCAGGATTCGAGAAGTTCGCGCGGACCTACTTTGGCGAGGCCCTGCCCGTCTTTGGCATAGAGCAGACGGACATGATTGGGCTGCGGCACGACCAGTTCGGCCGTGTCCTCGATCGTGAGGAGGCGCTCGGCCGCCGGAATCTGAGCAATCAGACCCTTCGACAGCGTGGTTTTGCCGGAGCCAGTCGCGCCGGAGATGATGATGTTGCGGCGGCTGCGCACAGCGAGCGACAGGAATTCACGCCACTGGCCGGCGTCTCGCAGGCGAACCAACTCGTTTTCGTCATCCGAGAGATCATCGCTGGTCACACGAATGTCGGAGAACAGGTCGCGCTCCTCGAAATCCTCAAGCGTCATCGTGACCGTCGAGGGCTTCCGGATGGTCAGGCTGACGGTTCCTGCCGGTACCGCTGGCGGCACGACGATCTGGCAGCGCTCCTCGCCGGGCAGCGTCGTCGAGACGATCGGATGATCTGGACCGATGTCCTGTCGGGTGTAGGCGGCTGCCGCCGTCGCCAGATGCATCAGATGCGCGTGGCTCAGATCGTGAAGCTCATGCCGATGCCAGCCGCCCGGACCTTCCGTGAACACCTCGCCCGGACGGTTGACAACGATCTCGGTAAGGTCCGGTTGCGCCAGGAAGCGCGCGAGCGGCGTCAGATACCGCTCGAGCACGACGCGGCTGGCGCGCCGCTCGGAAGCGGTCGCGGCGCTTGGCGCGACCGGCGCGACGACGACGACGCATTCGGCCTCCGTGGGCTCAGGCGCGAGCACGGTCATGGCTTCGTGACCCGCGAGCCGGCGGCCACACCGGCATCGATACCGTGCACCGTGCGATCCAGAATCCGCGCGCGGCTTTCGATCCGCTTGAGATCGTAGACCGAGGAGAAATCCAGATCACGGGCGACAAAGATGTTGACCCGCTCGCCCTGGTTCTTGTTGAGCGTCGGCGGAATGTCTATCGAGCGCTCGACGGCGATGCCCGCAGCCGTGTTGGCCGCGCCCGACGTGTTGCGGATCTCGATATCGGCATCGTCGAGCTGCTGGCGGCCGATCGCAGCGGCGTCGCTGACGATCGAGAGCAGCAGAGCCGCACCGAACCTCTCCCAGAAATGCGTGTCGATCTTGCCGTCAAAACCTGCGCGGCCGAGCGCGTCGGTCGCTGGCGAGGCCAGCGCGACGATGACGCCGGTCGGGGTTTTTGCCCGCGTCCAGAGCACGAACATGCGCTTGGAGCCTTTTCGGACCTGGCCGCGATATTCCCCAACGATCTGCGTGCCTTTCTCCATCAGCACGACATGGCCTGAATCCGACAGGACATCGCGCAGCACGACACACGAGACGAAGCCCGGCACATCCGACGACATCGCCGTCTCGAGCACGCAAGGAATCGCAGTCCCTTGCGTCACCAGGAGATTGCGGTTTGGCAGGCGCGCGGCGCGCACGCCCTCAATGGTGGTCGCTTTCAGCTTGTCGGCCAACTCGTTGCGCGGCTCGGCAGAGCTTGCGAGAAGAGCCGAACCCGGGAGAGCGGCCCCCTGCCCTGCCCCGTCGCTGGACGATCCGCGACTTGGCCGATTGAAGGCGAGTACTGGCGCACGCCGAGCGCTCTCCATCAGCTTGTCTGTCTGCGGAGCAGCGGCAGGTGCGAGTTGAGGCGGCAGGACCGGCAGGGCCGCCTCCTGGACAGGAGCCGGCGCCGGCGGCTCGCGCGCCGGCTCGAAGGTTGTCGTCTGGCGGATGATTGGCTTGGCGCCGTCCTGCTCGACGGGTTTTTCCGATTTCCAGGTACTCCAGATCACAAGGACCGAAAACGCGATCAGCGCGGCCGCGCCGATGCCGCGCCTGGCCAAGGCCCGGCCGCTGCCTTCGACCGGTCCCGAAACCGGCGTGATGCCGCGTTCGCCCTCGACGCCTGATGACGAAGTCTGATCAGTCATGACACGCTCCTCAACGACGCCGAACAGGGGCTGGCTGCTTCTGGGTCCGCGCGATGCTGGGACTCGTTGTGCCGGTCCCCGGGTTCACGCCTACGGCGTCAAACGCCTCGTTGAAGATGCAGAGGACCTCGCTGCCGCGACGCAGCCGGAATTCGCGCGCGGTGGCATGCACCACGACGACCTCCCCGCGCACATCCTTCGGCACGAGGCTTTCCGCGCCGTCCGAGCCGACCATGTAGATTGCCGGCACCTCGCGATTGCCCGCGAAGCGGAAGCTCGTGACTTTTCCGTCGTCGAAGACGCCATCGGGTTCGAGATCGGCCGGCCCCTGCGCCGAGAACCGCCAGTTGCGCGCGCCATACTGCTGGTGGAGATCAAAGGTCTGGTCGATGACCGCGCCTTCGCGCTGCTGGCCTCGCGCCTCGTGCTCGGCGCGACGCCGATCGGCTTCGTCGACCGGATAGGAGTACTTCACGACAAAAAAGCTCTCCTTCAGCGAGGCTTCCGCGATCGAAAGCTCGAACTGGTAGGAGCGCTTGCGTCCGTCGCGACGCGTGGTGACGACCTGCAGATTGGTCGGCGGATGCTTTTCGCGGGGTTTGAGGAACAGGATCGAGCCGGCCGGCGCGACCTCCCAGGCGATCGAGTCGCCGATCGCGACATGGGCGATTTCCTCATCCTCGGCGAAGATCACTTGGGTCGAGGCCCGGATAACGCCGTGGACTTTGACGACATTGGCTGGGTCATAGGCGACGAAGCGCACGCGCTCGTCACGGGCTCCTGCGGTCGGGAGTTGCAGGGCAATCGAAGGCAGTCCGAGGCCGAGCGCCAGGAGCAGCCCGCATCCAATTGCGATGACGCGGTGGATCACGGCGCGACCTCCGGATCGGCGCGGTATTCCGAGACGAGGAAGCCGAGCGGGTTGATCAGGCGATCGGTCGAAGAGACCGGCGCGTTGACATAGGCAAAGGTCAGCGTCGCGATCCAATGGGTCACCTTGATCTCCTCACCCTTGCGGCTTTCCTTGAGGAAGCGGACGGAGGCGAGGTTGTCGGCCAGGAGCGAGATCGCCTTTATGCGGACTTCTGCGACGCCGAAGCGCCCATGCAGCACCTGCGGACTTTCCGGGTTCGAGCCGCGATAGACGGCGGCAAAGCGCGCCTGCTCGGCCTGCGAGGACAGGAGCGCCACCGTCTGGAAATTGCTGGCGGCCTCGGCCTGGCTGTAGCCTTCGCGCGAGCGGACGTAGCGACCGAGAAAATACTTGGTGACCGCCTCGTCGTAGCTGCGCGGCGATGTCCCGAGCGCCGAGACCGTCTCGACGATGCCTGTCGCGTTGTCGACGCGGATGACGAAGGGCTCGACGGTCTTCAGCGGCGCGAGGGCTGCAATTGCGCCGACGGCGGCCGTCGCGAGAACGCAGGCTGCGGTCGCAACGAACCAGGCCAGCCGCTTCGAGCGCTGCGCCGTCAGCAGCAAATCCTGCTCCCAGCGGCGCGCATTGTCGAAATAGTCCTTGAGATTGTCGGGCCTAACCATGGCGGGTCGCCTCCCCGCAAGGCAGGAACGATCGCGCGATATTGAAGGACGACCAGGTCGCGCTTGGCTGTTTGCCGCCGTTGGCGGAGGCGGTCGGCTTCGCTTGGCCAAGCCGTTTGACCGGCGGTGCATCAGGCTGCGGTGCGACGGGTGGGTTTGTCTCCCAGTCCCACAGCGACTTGTTAAGCGGGCGCTTGGCCGAGCCGTCACAGGACGGCGCGCCCTTGTTCCAGCCGGCACAGCCCGTTGCCGCCAGAGCCAACATCACGCTCAAAATCACGCGACAGTTCATCGAAGAAAATCCTTCTCGGCATCCTTGCGCGGATGCGGTTGTTCCTGGTGTGGATGGTTGGCTTCAGACGCGTCTGATCTCGCCGCCCTGTCGTCGCTCGCGAATCCTTGCCGCGGTGCGGCTGGCGGCGGCCCGGGTGCCAGCGTACGCACCGACGGCGGCCGAAACTGCGTTCGCGGTGATGGCGCTGGTGACGACACGGGCCGCGAGCGAAGCGCCACCACCGGCAAGGCCGCCAGCGATGGCGGGGAGCTGGAGGGCGATATAGGCGGCAAGACCAAGTACCGCGCTGATCGCGACGGCACCGACGATGATGGCGCCGCCGGACGCAGCATCAGCACCATATTTCTCGACGAAGCCTTGAACCGACGTGAGCATCAAGCCGACAAGGGCGACAACGAGCACATGCAGGATCAGGAAATTTGCAACCTGTCGTGTCCAAGCCTCAGCAAAGGGCCGCGTCGCGTCGAACAGCGCCAGAGCGATGAAGATCGGCCCGAGCGCGATGACGATCGCCAAGCCAACTTTCGCGTAGAGCAGGATTGCGAACTGCAGAAAGCCTGAAACGGCCGTGAAGACGAGAAGGATCGCGGCGATCAAAGCTGGTGCAATGTCCGTGAGGCCTGCTCGATCGTAGATCTTTTGGGCGACCTCGATCCCCTTGTTCAATAGCTTGTCGAAGGGCGCACCCGAGTTCGCATCAAGGGCCGAACCCGCAAGAGCGTTTCCAATCTCCTTGGGCAACGACGTGAAGAAGAGGTCGGTGACATATTGCTGGAAAGAACTCGCATTCGACGCGAGAAGCACGATCAGGACGAGCCTCATCGCTCGCCAGGCAAACTCCTGGATCGGCTCGGCGATCGCGCCGCGCATGACCGCAAAACCGTACAGTACGACGTAGAGGAGGACAGCGACCCGTAGCGGTCCATCGACGAAGGTCGCGAGGTTCGAGACAGACGTCGACACGAAAGTCGTGATTGGCTGCTCGAACTCCTTCAGGAACTCGTCGAAGACGTTAATCGCCATCTCAATTGCTCGCGCGCTTCAGGGCAGTGTCTCGACCCCAGATCATCACTTTGCGATTGGCTTCCTCCGCATTGCGGCAGGTGGCATCTGACCTCAGGTCGCCAGGATTGGCTCGGCAGCGCGCCAGCGCAGCTTCGTGATCGGGTGCGTTCGCGAGGAAGAAGGGCACGTCACGGATCGGCGCCGGCTTCGCGTGCTCGGCTTGCTCGTCGCCACAGCCGGAGAGAGCCATCGTCAAGAAGGCGGCGATCAGAGGCCGGCTCATCGGAGAGCAGCCTTCATTTCGTCGACCAACTGTCGGCGCCGTTCCTCCGCGCGCTGACCGTCCATCTCGCCGCGCGCCTGCTGGACCATGGCGAGGCCCTGCATGCGCAAGACCTCGTTCTGCAGGAGCGCCTGTTCGGCCTGAATGCGGGCGGAGAGGTCGAGCACGTCCTTGGCGTCCTTGGACGCGGTGATCTTCTGGCGAAGTTCCTCCAGCCCATCGATGCGCTTTGAGGCCGTGTCGTAGACGCTCTGCCCGATCGAGTGCTTGGCCCCGGTCTGGCGGGCAATGCGGTCGAGCTCGCTGCGATAGAAGGAGTTCGCGTCGCCGCCCTGGTAGGCGCGATTCTGATCGAGATAGCGATCGACGACGCTGGCGAGCGAACCACCGCCGCCGGAGACGAGCTTCTCGATCTCGCCGAACTCCTTCGGCAGGTGTTTCCGGAATTCGTCGCTGCCCAGGAGCGAGGCGACGTCGTTGACGTCGGTCAGCTTGTTGAAGGATTCGTAAAGCTGCTTCGCCTGCGTGAGCTGCGCCTGCATCGTCTTGATCTGCTCGGTCAGCTTGCCGATCTGCTCGACATGTTTGGCGATCGCGCCGGCGTCGAACACCGGTACACCCTGCTGGGCGAAGCCATGTGCGGGCAGTCCAGCCAATGCTGCTGCAATCAGGAGGCGAGACACTCTCATCGTTCGATCCTTCTCTCGGCATGGAAGCGGGGCAGGAATGCTGCGGGATCGTCGCCAACCTCCGCACGGAGGTGGTCGAGCAGTTCGACGGTTTCGGTGCGGCCCGACAGCACGGCGAGCGCCTCATCCATCCCGCCAAGGTCGAGTTCCGTGACGACGGACTGGCCGTTCTGCTTGATCAAGAAGCGCCGGCTCTCGACTGAGAGCTCCTCCTTGATCAACCGAAACTCGGTCTCGGTCAGGTGGAAACCATCGACATAGTCGGAGCGTGTGCCGCGCGGGTTCGGCATGAAGATTTGCGTCGGGCACTGCTCGACGATGGTGTGGGCGATCGGGGACGCGAGCGCATCGCGCGGCGACTGCGTCCCAAACACCATGACGCCGTTCTGCTTGCGGATGGTTTTGAGCTTGTCGTTGGCGAGGGCTCGGAAGGCGTCATCGCCCAGCGCCTTCCAGAATTCGTCGATGTCGATGATGATGCGGCGGCCGTCGATGAGTTGCTCAACGCGGTGGAACAGCACCATCATCAGCGGTGTGCGCACGACCGAGTGATCGAGCACATCCGTCATGTCGAAGCCGATGAAATTGGCATCGAGCGCGATCGCGTCTTCCTCGGCATCGAGGACCCAGCCGAGCGGCCCACCCTGGCACCAGCGATCAAGCCGGGCGCCGATGCCCTCGCGATCCTGCTGGCCGAGAAAAGCGCGCAGCGCCGACAGCGAGCGTTCCTCTTGGGGCAAGGCCCGCATTGCCTCGAGGCCGGAATCGATCCGCTCCTCATCGACGACGGAGAGTGGCTTGCCCTCGACGGTGACGAGTTTTCGGACAAGCTCGCCCAAGAACGAAAGATTGGTCGGCGTCAGCTCAAGCGCCTTCAGCGGCGCGCAGCCGGTGGGCACGCCGTTCTTCAGCGTGAGATAGGTGCCTCCCGAAGCGCGCACGAAGATTTCGGCGCCGCGGTCCTTGTCGAACATGACGCGTTGGCAACCGAACTTCTCCGCCTGTGCGAGCAGGAAGTTCTGCAGCACGGTTTTGCCGGATCCCGACGGGCCGCAAATGAAGGTATTGCCGAGATCGCCTGCGTGGAACGAAAAGTGATAGGGCGAGCCCGATGCCGTCTTCAGCATCGCGACGGACGGTCCCCAGTGATTGCCCTCGGACTTGCCGGCCGGATAGCTGTGAAACGGCGACAGGGCCGCGAGATTGCGCGAGGTGATCGCGCCCGAGCGAGCTCGGTGCTTGAACAGGCCCGGCATCTGCGCCCAGTAGGCGGCCTCCAGCCCGAGATCTTCGCGCGCGACGACAGCGCCAGCCTCGGCCAGTACGCGGCGAGCTTGGGCCATTGTCTCCAGAAGCGCTTTCGGGTTCTCGGCGCGCACCAGCATCGAGAGATGGTGATCGCCCATGACGAAGCGATTGGATTCCAGATCATCCAGGGCGTCGTTGAGATCGTCGATCTGGGAGGCGGCGACATCCTGGGTCGAGACGAGCTGGTTTTGCTTGCGAGTCAGCACGGTCTTGGCGTCGGCCTTCGACAGGAAGGCAAAGCTCTGCGAGAGCACGAACTCGAACGGTGCTGACAGCAGGCCGTTCAGCATGCCGGGCTTGGTCGAGGCCGGATATTCCTTCAGGCCGAACATGCCGGCGAACAGCGAACCGCCCGCCGCGCGAACCTCGATCGCCTCGCGGCCGAAGATGACGCGGTTGGTGTAGACCGCCGATCCGATGCGGCCTTGTGGCAGGGCTGTCGGCAAATCCTCGCTGGATGCCAGCAGGTGCAGGAGCCGCATCGGCTCAGAGAACAGAATGCCGTCTTGCTCGACGAGGCAAAGTTGTCTTGCATCGTAGCGGCCGAGCGCGGCCGTGAGGTCGCGAGCCGCCTCGTTCAGCCGCTTCAGGGCGGCGGCATCGACCTCCCCTCCCCCGCGGCGCGCCTGGCCCAGCCGGGAGACGAACCCAACCGCAGCTTCCGCACGATCCCGGCCGGGATGAGCGACAATGGTGAGATAGAGCTCGTTTCGGAACAGCTTCGTGCCCTTAATCGTCCCTCGATACCCTTGGTCGAGATCGCGGGCGAAGGCGGACGAGAACTCACCCTCCGGATATGAGCTGTCGCTGCGCCGGATCAGATGCGTCCAGAGCGCCAGGCGATCATCGGCGAGATTGCGCAGGGTCAGATTGAGTTTTGCGTGCAGATCATTGAGATCGCCGATGTCAGCGGTCTCGAAGGCAATGCCGTCGAGACGGATCGTCGTCATCAGCGCCCGCGTCGAAAGACTAATCACGGTCTCGGTGACGTGCCGGACATAGGGCAGATGAACGTCGGGCTCGATCTCGCGAGCCATCAGGCGGGCCGCGTCAGCCATGAGCGATCTCGCGAATGTTGAAGCGTCGCACGAGGCGCAAGGGCGTCGGCGACGATCCGCCCCAGGAGGCGCCGTTGCGCGCGCGGCCGCGTGTTTCGAGCCAGGCGACGAGCAGGCGAAACTGGTTGGGATCGTGTCGGCAGATCGCGCGGCAGATCAGGTGGATCGGCAAGGCGATCAGCCCGTAGACGATCGATCCGGCCATCAGGAACAGGATGCAGGATGCCATGACATTGATGGCCATCGCCTCCATGGTTACGCCCGCGATCATCGCAGGCCGCGTGCATGCGAGAAACAGCGTGTCCTCGGTCAGGCGCTCGGGTGCGCTCGTCATTGCGGCCGCGCCTCAGGTGCCGCCCGTCAGGGTCGAGACGATCTCGGACGCGCCAAACACGATGGCGACACCGAGCACGACATAAGCCGCCTTGCGCAAATCGAGATAGCCGAACATCCAGGCGATGCCGACGATGATGACTGCGAGCGTCGCCAGCAATCGCGCGACATTGCCCGTCAGCATCGTGACGATGTTCTGCAGCACGCCCTCGATATTGGCGGTCTGGGCCAGCGCGGGTTCCACCGCAACGAGAACAAGCACAGCCGCCATGGCTGCAGGCGCGGCAAATGGACGAAGCGGGACGGACATAGCAAAAAGTCTCCAAGGCAAACGGAATCGATGCCGCACGTCACGTGCGGTCGGGGGCAATGAAATTGGGCTGGTTTAGCGGCTGTAGATCAGCAGCGATGAGCCGCGCCGCGCGCCATAGACGCTCCAGGATGGCGGGTCCTTGGCGGATGCGATTTCCTCGTTGGGAGCTACGGGCTCCTTCCCCGGATCTGCGGCGGTGTCCGGTTTGGGCATCGCAGCAGTTGGCCGGTCGACCCGGACAGATTTGAACGAAGCCATCGCCTGTTCGCTTGCGAGGTCTTCGTTTAATCCGCGTGAGACGAGCCGCGTCTGACGCTCCACAAACACGCGCCCGACGCCGGCGATGTGGGCGCATGGGTCGAACGCCGTCGCCACCGTGAGGCCGGCGTCATCGAGGTCGCGCGCGTCAAGCTGCGCCAGGCCGATCCGGACAGGCTGTGCTGCGACCGATGCCTCGCTTGCAAGAGCGATCGCCTCAGGTTTCGAGCCGGCTAGAATTCTAATCGGCCGCTTGCCCGCGATCGTAACCAGCAAGGGCTCGAACTCGCTCGCCTGGCGCATGATCGCGGCGACCGGCTTCGCCAGCGCCGGCGACGTGCATCGCTCGATCAATGTCTTGATGTCTGCGGCCTCCATCAGAATCGCACCCGCGTGCTGATGCCGTCGGCTCCGGTGACATCGATGAAATTGGGTTGAGCGCGATGGCGGACCGCCTGGATGTCATGCGGCTGGCAGGCTTCGTCCGCGAGGTCGCAGTCGCGAACTGGCTTGCTCGAGACGCAAGCCGGCTGCGTCGCGCCATCGCGCCCAAGCTCGCGCAGGACGTATCCATCCTGGCATGGCTCGTAAGGGTCGTACCCGACCGGCGAGGTGCTCTGGCCTGCGGCCGAACAGGTCGGAAAGGCCCCTCCCCGCTTTAGATGCGACCAGAGCCGGGTCACCGGCGGAACGCAGGCCGCGTATTGGGTCGGCCCGCCCGGATTGGCGAGGCACAGCAGGACGGTGCAGCCCCAATGGTCGGCGCGGGCAGCGCCGGCCGAGAAGCCAATAAGTCCGGCGGCAAGAAGCGTGGTCCTGATCATGTGCGGTGCCGTCACGCGGCCAGCGGCAGCGGCATGTCGATCGGCAGAACCGGTGAACCGAGGCCGCCATGGTGCCGGATCGCAGCGAGCACGCCATCCGCTATCGGCAGCAATCCTGCCACGGCGACGGTGGATTCGATGCGCCGCGGCGCGCCGAGACGCTCAAGCGTCCACCCTGCCCGCCGGAGAATGCGCTCCATGCGCAGATCAGTCACAGTCGCTATCGACGCCAGTCCCCTCGCCTCGCCCCATTCGAGCATGGCGGCAAACAGCATGAACGTCGCCTGCCGCAGTCCGCCATCGGTCATGGCGTCGGTCAGCTCGGTGTCGACGCAGAAGCGTGAACTTTCGGCGATGAGGTCAGAGCGCGGCGCAGCAGCGCTGTCCAGAAGCTCCGGAAACGTGTCGGCCAGCATGTTGGGGCCTGTCGTCGGAAGCAGCCGCACACACCCCAGCACTGCGCCCCGATCAACTACGGTCAGGTAGGTCGCATTCAGCGTGTCATAGCGGTCCATCTCGAGATCGCCCGTGGTCGCCACCGACCAGTCGAGGCGGTCCTTGAACACTTTTCGCCGCACACGGTGCATGCCCATCAGCAGCGAAATGTTGTCGCCATATCCGGCACGGGTCAGTTCGACGACCTCCATGGCCACCTCCGAATCGTTGATCTGGCACCAATCAATCAGACACGGGCTCCGATCGAACCTGTCAGATCTGACAGGGTGGATTCGCTCCAAAGTTGTGGCCCCTCTATCGCCACATCTTCGCGGCAAAGGCCGTTCGCATCGATCGCAAGAGGATCATCAGGCGCGTGAAGCAAGGCGTCGTTGCCAAGGGTACCCAGATGAAATCAGTGGAATTGGCCTATCAGGAACTCGTCGACGGTCTGCATTCGTCAGCGGCGGAATCGGAGTTCGGGCGTGTCGGCCAGCGCGTCGCCGAGAGCATGGGGTTCCGGTACTTTGCCTATCTCGGCTTCGGCGAAACCGATCCGGTTTTGATCTCGTCTTATCCCAAGCGCTGGAGCGAGCATTATTTCACGGAAGGCTATCAGGACGTCGATCCCGTCGTCGCCTTCGCTCGAAGCGGGCGCTCCACACTGCGGTGGACCCGCGAAGCTGCGCGTCAGTTTCCGCTGCGCGCCCAGAAGCGGCTCTTCGACGACGCCGACGAGTTTGGCATCCGCCATGGCGTCTCTGTCGCGATCGCCGGCGGCTTCAATCGGTTCGCCGCCTTCACCTTCGCAGTCGACGAGCTGAGTTCAGCCCATGGAAGGATGGTCACCGAAGCGAACGACATCGTCCAACTGATCGGGCTGACATTCCATGCTCACGCCGATGCGAAATTGGGGCTGCGGTCTCCGCCCAATGACGCGGCGCCCCTGACCCAGCGCGAGCGGGAATGCCTGACATGGGCTGCTCGCGGAAAATCGATGGAGGCGACCGCCATGATCATGGGGATCACGCCGCGGGCGGTGAAGTTTCATCTCGATAATGCGCGGGCGAGCCTCGGCGCTGATACGCTGCCGCAAGCCGTCGCGATTGCTCTTCGCGGAAAGACGATATCATGAGACGCGCTATGCCGCTGGGCTGCGGATCTGGTGGCTATCAGCGACTGAGTCGGAAATGTTTTCGGAAAAGCTCACGTCTGCGGCTTGGGGATCAACGGCTTTTGATAGCGGGCTGCCGGAGCACAAAGGCGCATCAGCCTGCTCCTAGTATGCTGATTCTGCTAAAGGAACTCAAAAGATAGTTTGCGTTCGCGCTGCCGCGCAGGCTGGTGCGTTAAGATTCTGTTAACCTCATTTTTGTTGTGCGAGCGAGAGAATCGGACATACTGGCGCCAAATCGGCAAAAGATGCCGAATTGGCGCTATTTGGTCTGGCATCCGAAATATGAACGCTCTCGCTCCGTTCGAGTTTGACGATAAAATTCTCCAGCAGGGCGCAGAGATATCGCGCAAGCTGAATCAACTTCGTCTGGAGAAATTTCCGCCCAACGCCCAGAAGACGCTGAGGCGTTTCCCCATGGCGGAGGTCGCCCACTATCTCGGCGTCAGTCCCAACAATCTCAAGCGCCTTCACCTCGAAGGCAAGGGGCCGGAGCCTTCAACTGGGGCTGGGGGGCGTCGCTTCTATACCGCTGAACAAATGCTCGAGCTGCGGCATTATCTCGACAAGAACGGCCGGTCTGAAGTCAAAAAATACGTCCCTCACCGTAAGCCGGGTGAGAAGTTGCAGGTCATTGCTGTCGTCAACTTCAAGGGCGGCTCAGGCAAGACCACTACGGCGGCGCATCTGGCGCAGCACCTCGCCCTGACTGGGCATAGGGTCCTCGCCGTCGATCTGGATCCGCAGGCTTCATTGTCGGCGTTGTATGGATTTCAGCCGGAGCTCGACAAGAACCCGTCGCTTTATGACGCGATCCGCTACGACGATCAGCGCAAGTCCATTCGGGACGTTATCGTGCCGACGAATTTTCCGTCACTGGATGTTATTCCTGCAAACCTTGAGCTACAGGAATACGAATACGACACGCCCTTGGCGATGCAGAATTCTGCGGAGGGCAAGCGCTTCTTCACGCGCTTCGGCAATGCGCTCAAGGAGGTCGATTCTTCCTATGATGTCGTCGTCGTCGATTGCCCGCCCCAGCTCGGCTACCTGACGCTGACAGCGCTAATCGCCGCGACATCTGTGCTCATCACCGTTCATCCGCAGATGCTGGACCTCATGTCCATGAGCCAATTCCTGCTGATGCTCGGGAATATCGCCAAGACCATCAAGGACGCCGGTGCCGAGGTTCGCATGGACTGGCTGCGCTATCTCATTACCCGCTTCGAGCCGACGGATGTGCCGCAGGTTGAGATGCTCGGCCTCATGCAGAGCATGCTCGCAGCGGAAATGCTGAAGGCCCAGATGGTGAAGTCTACCGCGATCTCGGATGCGGGTTTGACGAAGCAGACGCTCTATGAAGTGGAGCGCGCGAACTTCACGCGTGAGACATATGACCGCGCGATCGAGTGCATGGATGCGGTCAATTTCGAAGTGCAAGGGCTCATTCATCAGGCATGGGGGCGGCTGTAATGTTGACCGCCGTAAAAACGGTTGAAAACGGCTTCTATTTCAACGGCATGCGCCCGATGAGGAGGCGGCGGAGTGGCTCGTAAAAATCCTTTCGCAAATTTGCTGGCCAAGGATTCTTCTTCCGAGGAGCAGCCCGTGCTCGACTATGCGGTCAAGGGTGCGTCGAAATCCTTCCTGAATTCTCTCAACGAAATCACGGCACGCGCCGACAGGCTCATGGAAGGCGAGCCCATAGTCGAACTCGATCCCGATAGCGTCGATCCCTCCTTCATCAAAGATCGTCTCGAAGAGAACGAGCAGGAGTTCAATGAGCTCCTAGAAGCTATCCGCGCGCGCGGACAAGACAGCCCGATTCTGGTGCGCCCTCACCCGGCCTCGGGCGAGCGCTATATGGTGGTCTTCGGCCATCGTCGCCTGAAAGTAGCCAAGCTGCTGGGCCGCAAGGTCCGGGCCGTCATCAAGGAGATGAAGGACCGGGAACATGTCGTTGCCCAGGGCCAGGAGAATTCGGCCCGCGCGAATCTCTCCTTCATCGAGAAGGCGTTGTATGCCTCCGAATTGGCGAAGCTGCGTTATGACGATGACAACGCCATCGTCATGACCGCTCTTGCTCTGGACCGGTCGACCCTTTCGAAGATGCTCGCCGTCGCGGGCCTTCCAGAGAAGGTGCTGCGGGCAATCGGACCAGCGAAGGGCATCGGCCGCGATCGCTGGTATGAGTTGAAGCTCCTGCTCGAACGCCCATCGCATTACGACGCGGCTATCGCCGTGATCGAAGGCGAAGGCTTTGCTGAACTGCCCACCGAAGAGCGCTTCGCTGCGGTCGAACGCCGCCTGAAGACGAAACAGAGCCGCAGTCGCAGCGAGCCCGACAGGCAAAGTTGGGTACCGCACGACGGAGCCGTCGCGGCGGAGATGCTGGCGGAGGGGCGGAAATTCACTTTGGCCATCAAGGCCAAAGGACCGGATGCCAAAGCGTTCGGCCGTTATTTGTCCGATAATCTGGATCGTCTGTACGATGATTTCAGGCGTCGGGCGGGTGCAACCACAAACGGAGATTAGCCCGCAAAAGAAAAAGGCCCCCGAAACGATGTTCCGGAAGCCCTTCTCTGTGTCCTAAGCAAACACAGAATCGCACTTCCACGAATCACCGTCAAGAGTCTCTTGTGAGATTCAGCGCCGTTTCGGCGAGCCGATTTCCTTTGCCCTAAACGAGGCAAGGATCATGGAACCACGACTCTCGACGACGCCTTTTGGGCGGCGATCGCTCACGCTTGCCCATGTAGCAAGCCAGGCGAGCGCGAAAACGCGACCGCCGGAGAAAGCGGTCCACAAATGGAATATCTTCCGTGCGATTTGCACGGCAAAAAACGCGCTCGGGGTGCCCGAGCGCGCGCTGGCCGTTCTAGACGCTCTGCTGTCGTTCCATCCGGAAACCGTCCTCACGGGCGAGGGGTTGATCGTCTTCCCCTCTAACCACCAGCTAGGGCTGCGGGCGCACGGTATGCCAATGGCGACGCTCAGGCGTCATCTGGCGGCTCTGGTCGACGCAGGGCTGATCGTCAGGCGCGACAGCCCCAATGGCAAGCGCTACGCCCGCAAGGGCAGGGGAGGTGAGATCGAGTTCGCGTTCGGCTTCGACCTAGCCCCGCTCGTGGTGCGGGCGGAAGAATTCGAAGCGCTGGCGGACGAGGTCGAGGCGGAAGCACGGGCTTTGCGCCTGGTCAAAGAGCGCATCACGATCTGCCGGCGCGACATCGCCAAGATGATCGCGACCGGCCTCGAAGAGAGCGTCCCCACACAGCAAGCCGGGCGCGGCCCGGCCGACTGGGCTGAGATCCACGGCCTTTATCGAGGCATCATGGCGCGGATTCCGCGCAGTCCAACGCGTCTGGCACTGGAGCCGATTGCTGAGGAACTCTCGCTGCTTGCCGACGAGATCCTCAACCTGCTGGAAACTCATATTAAAACCCAAAATATGAGCGGCAATGAGTCTCAGAATGAGCGTCACATACAGAATTCAAAACCAGACTCCCTTGCTGATCTTGAACCACGCTTTCCAAAAAGCGGGGGCGGCGGATTGGAGATCACACCGGAACCGAAGCGGATGCCCGAGGGGACGTTCCCACTGGGGATGGTTTTGGACGCCTGTCCCGACCTGATCGACTATTCCAAGGGCGGGATCGCGAACTGGCGCGACTTCCTGGCGTCGGTGGCGGTGGTCAGACCGATGTTGGGTATCAGCCCGAGCGCCTGGGAGGAGGCGATGGGCATTATGGGCGAAGTTCAGGCTTCGATCGTCGTGGCGGCTATCCTGCAGCGCGGTGAGGCGATCAGCAGCGCTGGCGGCTATCTGCGGGGGCTGACGCGAAGGGCCGAGGCCGGCGAATTCTCGCTCGGCCCGATGCTGATGGCGCTGATCGGCAGCCGCAAGCGCGACAAGAAGCGAGCGTGACGGCATGGATCAGGCTGTACAGGCTTGCGTGCTGGCGGGCCTGCGTCGTTTGGAGAGCGGTTCGCTCGGCGAGGAGGTCGATAGTATCGTTTCAATCGTGCTTTGGGCGTTTTTGAGAAACAGGCTTGGGCGGTGTTGATGCTGCAGCCTCGCGCGCTTGCGTCTCCTTCTGCAGGCGCAGGTCTCGCAACCGGGCCGTGTTGGCGTCTCGGGTCTGGGCGATTGTGTCGCTTTCGGACAAGATGCGATCGCGCACCATCGATCGCGTCTGCGTCCTCAGAAACGCGTTATCGGCATCGATACGCTGCTTCGACTTTTCGTTCATGCGGGAGCCTTCGAGCTATTGCAGCGAGCGCGCGCGTCGGGATGAGGCGACAGCGCGACGACGATAGACCGTTTCACAGCCTGCCGTCCCGCTGGTTTGGTTAGAATGGCGTGGACCTGGATGCGAGAGGTAGCTCGGGCATCTCACACGAGCACCTTCGGGGATATCGCCGACACCGCTTGCCCTCTAGGAGAGTCACAGGCTAGGTGCCGATCTGGGTGACGTATCACCGGTCTGAATCAATGCGGGCTGATCGATTCAAGCTTTGCGTTGGACCCATCCTGTCGCGGCGCGCGAGATGTCGTGCATGGATGTCGTGCGCGAGACCACCCCGGGCAAACTGCAGGTGCTGGTGCTGGAGCGCCGGGACGAGGGCTGCAATCTGGCCCGCTCCTATGTGCTGGCAATCGAACCGACGCTGTTTGGTGACACCGCCTTGATCCGCGAATGGGGACGCATCGGGGCCGACGGCCGGCGCCGTCTCGATCTTCACGCCGATCATGCTGCCGCCGCTGAATCCCTCGACGTCTGGCTGAGGCGTAAGGTGGCGCGCGGCTACCGGGTTCGCTGACCGCGGCCTGTGCGGACGGGGAGGGGAACCGTCAATTGCGATCCGACCCAGCCGCCCGGATGCTTGCTCTCGCGCCAGTTTCAGGTATTCGGAGCACGCTTTCTCCTCAATCAGCGAGATTTCCAATGACCAAGAACGAACTCATCGCAGCGGTCGCCGAAGGCACCGGCCATACCAAGGCTGATATCGGCGCCGTCATGGCGTCCCTCGCCGAGGTCGCCGCGAAGGCCTTGAAAGATGGCGGCGACGTCACACTTGGCGGTATCGGCAAGCTTACGGTCGCCAAGCGCGATGCGCGCCAGGCCCGCAATCCCTCGACCGGCGCAATGATCGACGTACCCGCGAAGACGGTCGTCAAGTTCAAGGTCGCCAAGGATCTGGCCGAAACGGTCGCCTGATCTGGATTTCGTTTGGTTTGGTGAAGGTGTAGATCCGGAGATCATCATCGCTCCGCTTCTGCACTACCATTACTTATCACAGGTCGAAATGAGGTAGACCCTGCCAGTGTCAGAGATAATTTGGCGGCCTAGGAAAAACTGATAATACTCCGTCAGCCTGGAGAGCAGAATGTCCGAAATCACAGACAATGCCGAGCTTCTTGAGCTGACGACCTCGATTGTTTCGGCTTATGTTTCGAACAATAACGTTCAGCCGGCCGACCTCGTCGGCTTGATCGCGAGCACCTATTCGGCGCTTGCGGGGCTTGGCTCGGAGGCGGTCCCTGCTCCTCCTGCCGCTCTGATCCCAGCCGTCCCGATCCGAAAGTCAGTGACGCCGGATGCGATCACCTGCCTGGAAGACGGCAAGAAGTTCAAATCCCTGAAGCGTCACCTCAACACCTTCTATGGCCTGACGCCTGAACAGTATCGCGTAAAGTGGGGCCTGCCTGCGGACTACCCGATGGTTGCTCCCGCCTATGCCGAAGCGCGCTCCGCGCTCGCCAAGTCGATGGGTCTGGGTCGCAAGGCGGCGGCCGTCTCCGCGCCGAAGCCGGCACCTCGCCCAAAAACGACCCGCGCCAAAGCATCGGCGTGATCCTCTCCGCCGGCCCGGCGGGCACGAGAGAGGGCTCTGGCACTCATCTGTCAGCTGGTCGCCGCCGCTTGCGAAAGATTGGCGCCTCAGATGGCCAGCCTTGCAGCCTTTCCGAGCGCCTGATCCGCATCGTTATAGTACCGCGATGCCTGCTGAACCGACCGGTGCTGCGATTGGCGCATCGCCGCGGGCAGGGCGACGCCGTTGCGGGCTGCCTCGGTCAGATAGCCTGATCTCAGGCCGTGAGCCGAAAACTCGACCGGATCGAGCCCTGCCATCGCGCAGCGGCGCTTCAGGATGAGATTGACGGCCTGTGGCGTCAGCGCGCGGTCATCTATGGCCTCCCAGCGGTCGATTGCCCGAAACACTGCCCCCTTCTTGATGTCAGCCCGCTCGATCCACTCGCGCAGGGCCGCGACCGGTGCGCCGATCAGCAGCACGCGCGCATCTTCGTCGGACTGTGTCGTCTTGGTTCGACCGAGCGCGATCGCCATACAGGGCAGGCGAGGCGAGTTTGGATCATCGGGATCGAGCGGCGCATCGGCCTCAATGGTGAGCTGCTCGAGCCGCAGTCGCGCGACTTCGCTGCGCCGGCGTCCGCCCGAGGCGAAGGCGACGAGCAGGATGGCAAGATCGCGCGTATCGGCGAGGCGGTCGGTCTGGCAGGTCGCGATTAGCCGGTCCAGAATGTCGCGCGTCACAGCGCGCTTGCTCTTGCGGCGGCGGGGCCGAGCACTGGCCCGGACCGCCAGACGCACGCTGGTGCGGATCGCCGGCGTCCCGAGCGGGCTCTCAAGCCCCTTCCAGCGATGCAGCGTCGCCCAGTGAGCCAGGCGCCGTTTGACGGTCGAGCTCGCATGGGGTCCGTCAGAACGTAGATGGTCACCGGCGCGGAGAGCTTCATCCACGTCGGCCGGCATGCCATGCGAAGAATCCTCGGCGCGCCGCGCCGGATCCCAGAGGTGATGGGCGACGAACTTCAGTGCCAGAGCTTCCGGCGCTGGCCAGGGCAGGGGTGAGCCTGTCCCTGCGATCGACCAGGCCTCGAGATAGGCCAGATCCGAAGCGAGCGCGCGCAACGAGTTCTCACCCATGCCTTCTTTGGCCAGGTGTCGAAGCGTCGCGACGTCGTCGTCGGTTAGGAGGGTGGCGAGCTTGTCGCGGCGCTCCATCGGCAGAATGCCGGCAAGGGCGTCGAGCTGCAGGGCCCGTCGCGTTTCGGTCTCGGCCGAGAGCAGGGATATCGATGTCACGGGCGCTCCTGGTGCAGCTCGCGAAAGCCGATTTCGTCGACCGGAAGCCCGGCTAGCGTCGCTGGCGGCGTTCTGGAGCGCCAGAATCGCCGATTTTTGCGCGCCTGTCCATCACTATCGATAATAGGTTCTTATCGATAGTCAGACCTGGGCGGAAATCGATGCCTCTATGACGGAAGCTAACCGCGTGATAGCTTCCGTATCGACGATTCCTATTAAGGTTATCAATACGTTGCGATTCGGATACCAGATCCCCAATCCGCTGCACTGGAGCGACATCGCCGGCCCTCTGGCTGCTGCGGAGGATGCGCTCGCGCGTCTCGACGAGCGGCTCGCGAAGAGCCCCATCCGCGACGGCTGGATTGCGCGGACTCACTTTTCCGATGCCTGCGCCACTCTGTGGCTCGAAGGCGAGCTCGTCCATATCGATGACCTGGTTCTCCACGACGCGCGCATGGACGTCCGGGCGCCGACCCATGAGCTCACGCGCGCCCATGCCGTCCTGCGCATGCGGCGTCGGATCGCCGGCGCCGACCCGGATTGGGCACTGTCGCCGGCTGGTCTCGCGGTCCTGCGCGGCGGCCGCGCGGCGAACGATCCCGCGCGGGGGAGGGGAGGGGAGGCTCTTCCCGACGAGGATAACGGCGAGGAAGACGAGCCGGTCAAAAACCAAATCGCGGCCGACGATCCCCTTAATGAGCTGTTCGCGGCGGTCGACGCCGCGATCGCTAGTGCGGATCGCACGCTCGCCGGCGACACGGCCCGCCCACCTGAACGCGATCCGCTGGTCTATGATCTCGATTGGGATGAGGACGCACGTCTCGCTGAATGGCGAGCGGTCCTCGACTGCACCCGAACAGTCCCGCCGACGCTGGCGGCTGCAATCGCCGCACAAGCCTGGTCCGATATCGCACCGCTCCAGCATACGCCCTGGCTCGGACATCTGCTCGCGGCGGCGCTGCTGCGCGAGCGCAGCAAAGCCCGTGCCCATCTGCCGTGCCTGTCGGAGGGGCTGAAGACGATCCCGCGCGAGCGCCGGCAGCCGCGCGACGCAGCCGGCCGGCTGCGAGTCGAGCTCGAGGCGATTGCGGCGACGGCGGAAGCGGGGTTGAAGAGCCACGATCGCTGGCTCGCGGTCCGCAACATTCTTGCGCGCAAGCTCGACGGCCGCCGCTCCACTTCCCGGCTGCCGGCGCTGCTCGACCTTGTGTTGAGTCGGCCCGTCGTCTCGGCCGGTATGATCGCCGACGAATTGAAGGTCACGCCTCGGGCCGCCCAGGGCCTCGTGGCCGAGCTTGGCTTGCGCGAGGCGACCGGGCGGGGGAGCTACCGTGCCTGGGGAATTCTATAGAGAATATGTTCAAGGGGGAGGCATGCAAGTCTATTGCAAGGGAACAGCCCGCATCCAGCACCATGCGACGGGCGAAATCCACGAGATCGAGAGCGAAGCGCTGGACTGGGATGCTGTCGGCGGCGACGAGCGCCAGATGGGATCAGAAATCCACTATGAAGCAACCATCGAACACGCCGAACTAGGCGAGATATCCTGGGGTCTTTGGGAATATCCGATTGGTATCGAGAACCACCGCGTGACAAATGCCGGGCGCAATAAGGTGATCGAAGATTTCGACTACGGGCTCGAGCATGGTAAGCCGGAGCCGGATGAGTGGGTCGATTACTCTGTCCCAGATGATCCGTTTACGATTTTCATGAGCTCCTATCACCATACCGGCGACCTGCTCGCGGACCACGGGAGTCATAGCGGCCGTCACTTGGTCAATCGCATGATCTTCTCGCATCAGATCACTGCGATGGAAGCCTATCTCGCCGACAGATTGATAAACGAAATCGCGGCTGACGCAGGCGCCTTTCAGCGCCTGCTCAGCAAGGATGAAGACCTTGCGAAGGAGAAGTTCACGCTCGCCGAAATTTCGAAGGACCTCGCTTTGGTCGAAAGAAATGTTCGCGAGCACCTTCGCTCGATCCAGTATCACAATCTTGCCAAGGTGGACGTTCTCTACAATATCGCGCTCGGTATTCGTATCTTGAGTTTGGCTAATGACAGAGCGCGCCTCTTCAAGGCGGTCATGCTGCGTCACGACTGTGTTCACCGGAACGGCTTCGACAAGGACGGAAACGAACTAGTCGTCTTCACCAAGACGTTCGTTCAGGACACAGCCGATCTGATCAAAGGTTTTGTAGAGGGTATAGAGAGAGCCGTGCGAGCGCGATCGACCACCACACTCTAGCTCCTCATAGAGCGGACAGGTCGCCATAGAAGGAGAGCTTACGGTTACCTATTGCCACTACGGGATGCCGTCGTGTCGGCGAGTCCGATACTGTAGCTATTCGAACAGAGCACGGGGCAGGGAAGAGCAATAAGCGGCGAAGTGCGCGGCAAAGGGGGCGCTGGATGCAGATACATACCGAGGTTGTCGATGGGCCCTTGGCGTTGCGAATGCGGCGCCTCAACGCCGCGCGCGAACGGGCTACCGGTCGGCAGATTGTGACGCTCCCCCTTCTCGCCGCACGGCTCGCGGGCGGTTTTATCACGCCGGCAACGCAAGAAATCCTGTATCCGGCCATAAGGCAGGCGCTCGACGCCGGCGGATACGAGGACATCGACAAGGTCTCCCAGCTCCCTGGGATGCCGGTGGCAGTGCTGTCTGCGCTTCGAGAATGGTGGGACATGGAGGTCCCGGCCTCGTTGCCCGACAATGCTCGCCTCAGAGACTTCACGTTGCTCGAGCGCCGCGTGCGAAGTGCGCTGCCGCCCGGAATGCTAGCACCTCCCGATCTGGTTAAAGCAGCCCTGGAGCGACTTCCGTTTGCCGCGAAGTTAGTCGGCGCCCTCACTGTTCAAGACGTTCCCGATATCAAAGCTGTTTGGCGCCCGCTCATTCAGGCGCTCTGCGATGTCGTGCCCGTGCGATGGATTGCATCACAACACAGCGGGCGCACCTGGTTCGCCGGGGTGATTGAGACACGCTCCTCCGGTGCAGCTTCGCTTCTCTCCGCCGATCTCTGCGCCGATCCGCGAAGTGAAGTGAGGGAGGCCTTGCGTTGGGCACGTGCGCTTGTGACGGCCGGAAAAGCCTCTCCCGATGAGATCGCCATCTCGGCCGCTTCGCCAGCGGCATGGGACGACGCGTTTTTGGTTCTCGCGCGTGAGGCCGGGCTTCCCGTGCACTTCACACACGGAATTCCGGCGCTGGCGACCCGGGAAGGGCAAGCCTGTGCTTCCCTCGCGGACATCCTGTTGCGTGGACTGTCGCAAGAGCGCGTGAGGTTCCTGTTTGCCCGTCTCCCGCGTAGCCCCGCCAAGGAGAGCCTGCCCGGCGACTGGGCCAAAGGCTTGCGGCGAAGCGCTGCGCTGACAACCCCACGGCTTTGGCGGCACGCTCTCGAGCAAGCGCGAGGCGAACGGGCAAACGGCGATCTCGCGGAACGGGTATTATTACCGATTGTGGATGACTTGGCCGGCGGCATTGCGGCGGCCGAGGTGGTCGGACGCCGTCTCTTGAAGGGGCCGGCGCTCACCTTATGGCTCGATGCTTTGCGTATGGCGCCCGCACAAGCCATCGAGCTTTCCTTGCAGGCACTGCGCGTGGCCGACGGACGCGACCCAGGAAACGCGATCGTATGGGGACCTGCCCGACACGTCGCCGCGGCTCCCCGCGCGCACGTTCGCCTTATCGGATTAGATGCGAACGCATGGCCAAGACGATCAAGCGAAAACCCGCTGATACCGCAACACCTGCTCGGACACGTCCGACTGCCGTCTGCAGCAGCCGCCGAAAGTGACCAGGCGATGCATGACATCATCGTCGGCCAATCGAGGAGTCATACACTTTCACGCGCCTACAGGAGTGCGACGGGCTCCCTGCAGGCTGCCAGTACAATGTGGCCGAAGGACCGCGAGCGCGTCGTGGGGCGTAGCGCGATACCCGCACACGCGTTCAGCGAGAGCGATCGTCTCTATGCCCGACCGACCGACGCCGGGAAGGATCCGCAGGTGCGCGCAAGTCGTGCCTGCTGGCGGGCATGGTGGGACAGCGAGCAGCACACAGCGCACGACGGTCGGGTCCGGCCCGACCACCCGCTTATCGTTGATGCGCTCGCGGAAGTTCAATCCACGACGTCTCTCCACCGGCTTCTCTGCGATCCCCTGGGGTTCGTCTGGGAATACGCGCTTCACTGGCGAGAGCCTAACCTGGACCCTCAGCCGCTCGCGCTCGACCATCGTGCATTCGGCGAACTCGTTCACTCCCTCATCGGAGGGGTGCTGCGCGACGGCGTCCCTCGAAACGCCGACGAGATCGGGATCGCTCTGGATCGAGAGGCGGCGCGCCTTGCGGACACCTGGCCGATCACCAGGGCCGTTCCGCCCGGTCTGCTCTGGGGTCATACAATAGCGATAGCTCGCGAGCGCGCGCTGCGAGGCCTCGCAGAAGCTCTGGGCGAACAGCGCGGCCTGACCTGGACGGAGCTTGCTTTCGGCGAGCCAGGCGACGTGCCTCACCCGTGGACCACACTCGCACCCGTCCCGATCGGGCAGACCGGCGTTTGCTTCCGGGGGAGGATTGATCGACTCGACGAAGATGCGGCGCGCGGCGCGGCGATAATCACCGACTATAAGGTCGGAACAGCGCCTGAGCGAAAAAAGCCGGTCGTGTTCGATCGCGGTGCTGAACTTCAGCGCGTCTTCTACGCCCTTGCGGTGCGCTCCCTGCTTCCAGAGTTTCGCAGCGTGAGCTCACAGCTAACATACCTCAAACACGATCCTGCGCGCACGCTAAGTCTGACAAACGAGGAGCTCAGGAAGGCCATTGACCAGGCCGTCGCGTTCACGGCGGCGGGCGCTCACCTGCAACGCAGTGGCGAGATCGCGCCCGGACTGACACCACTGTTCTTCGACCCGCTCTCCATTGCCCTCCCGGCGGACTTGGACTCGTACCGTCGTGTGAAGCGTCGTTCGTTTGCGCAGGCGAACGGCGCTCTCGACAAGCTTTGGAGCAGCCCTTGAGTGTGCCCGACTTCGACGCCCGCAGGCGGGCGCTCACCGATTTCGAATCTAACATGCTGGTCGAGGCAGCGGCTGGCACCGGCAAGACGTCGCTGATGGCCGCCCGCGTCGCGATGATGATCGCGAGCGGAATTGATCCTGCAAAGATCGCGGCGATCACCTTCACCGAGCCCGCGGCGAGCGAGCTTGAGGCGCGTATACGCTGGACCATCGACGAGCTCCGCAATGGCCGGCTGCCCCCCGCACTCTCGGGGATCCTCTCGCTTCCCTTAGGCGAAGCGATGCGTGCGCAGCTCGATTCGGCCGCCCCGCGCATCGGAGAGATCACGGCAACGACTATCCACGGCTTTTGTCAAAGCATCCTTCGTTCGCACGGGATCGACGCCGCCCTAGACCCAGGTTCCCGCGTGGTCGACGAGACAATCGCCGATGCCGTCTTTGATGAGGTGCTTGCGGCTTGGCTGAAGGAAATGCTGGCGCGCGGCGACGAACAGGCCGGCCCGGTTGCAGTTCTTGCAAAGGACGATCCACTGGGCGTGGTTGAACGGATCCGCGAGCTTGCCGACCTCCGGCGAAAGCATCGCAACGCCACCGTGCCAGCCCCGGATTTCTCAACTCGGCCGGACCGCATTTTCGCGGACGCCGTCACGGCATTTTCTCGCTGGCACGCCGCGGGACCCGGAGAGACCTGGACAGCCGATCTCATCAGAGATCTCGAGCGCCTTGCTGCGTTCTTCGAGGGCGATCACACGCATGCCGGATTTTCTGCGCTGTGGCGCCTGACCCAGCCGCCGCGCATCAGCATGATGCGGCAAAAAAGCATCGACCTGCTGGCCTACGACAGGATGCGCGTCTGGAGGCAGGCGCTCGGCGAAGCAGACGGGCGGCGACGCGGACAGGAAGCAGCCGAACACTTCGAAACGGTTCGATCGGCTTACCAGACACTGATTGGCGCCATTGCGCAAAGCCTCGTGCATGAACTGGCTGCGCATCTGAGCGGGGTGATCGACGCCTACGATCGACGCAAGCGCGAGGCGGCGGTCCTCGACTTCGATGACCTGCTGCGACAGGCACGAGCGCTGATCTGCGAGAATGCTGATATTCGCGCCTGGCTCGCCGACCGCTACGCGTACCTACTGGTCGATGAATTCCAGGACACTGACCCTGTGCAGGCGGAAATCGTTTTTTGTATAGCCGCGCACTCGCAGTCCGAGACTTGGAGCAGCGCCGTCTTGCGGCCGGGGGCGCTGTTCCTGGTTGGCGACCCAAAACAGGCGATTTATCGCTTTCGTGGCGCTGACGTAGAGTCCTACGCGCTCGCCAAGTCCGTCATTGCGAAGGCAAAAAATGGCTGCCTGCTTGCGGTCACCGCGAATTTCAGGTCGCGCCAAGAAATTATCGCCCACGTGAACCGCGTTTTCCAGGACGTTCTCGAGAAAGCAGGCCAGCCGGGCTTCGTACCGCTCGCGCCGACCCTCGAACTGCCGCCATTGCCTTTCGCGGCGGCCGCGAAGCTGACAATCAACGTTCAACGTGACGCGAACGCCGAGGAACAGCGAGAAGCAGAAGCGCACGCCGTCGCCGAGCTGTGCACGCGCCTGATCGGCGCCCTGAAGATCAGCCGACCGGACGGGACGGAGCGGTACTTGCGCGCAGGCGACATCGCATTGCTTGCGCCGACGCATACGGATCTTTGGCGCTACGAGCGCGCCCTTGAAGGGCGGCGCATCGCGGTGGCCTCGCAAGCAGGCCATGCGCTATTCCGGCGGCAGGAGCTTCAGGACGTCCTGGTTCTCATTCGCGCAATTGCCGATCCACTGGATACGCTGGCCTTCGGTGCGTTCATGCGAGGCCCGGTCGTCGGTCTGCGTGACGAGGACCTTCTTGATATCACGGCGGCGCTCTCTCCCGATCAGGACGGCCGTCGGCGTTTCCAACTGCGGACACAGCCAGACGAGGTGACCCATCCCGTCGCGAAGGATACGCTGGTAAAGCTTCAGGCTCTTCATCGCCTCGCCGCCGAACTCACGCCGATGCAGCTCGTCGCCTTCGCGATCGAGCGCCTTAACCTAAGAGTGATCATGGCAGCCCGGCACGGTCAGCGAAACGCGCGCGCGCTCGCGAACCTTGACGCTATCGTTGAACTCGCCAGGCCCTACAACGTCGCTGGTCTCCGCGCCTTCGCGCTCGATCTCCAACGCGGATGGCAGCGTAAGCGCCGGCATCCGGAAGGAAGGGTCGATGCGTCCGAGGACTCGGTAGAGATCGTCACTATGCACAGCGCCAAGGGTCTCGAATGGCCCGTCGTCATCACGGTGAACTCATCGACCCGCTTCAAGCCCCAGGACCAGTTTGTCTATCGGCAATCCGACGACACGATCCACTGGATCGTCGGAGGCATCGAACCGCCCGCACTTGCGGCAGCCCGCGAAGAGGAGGAGTTTCGCGAGGCACGGCAGCGCGAGCGGCTTTGGTATGTCGCGACGACGCGCGCCCGCGATTTGCTGGTGATCCCCGAGCTGCCGGGCGCACCCTCACGCTCATGGTCAAGGGTGATGAATCTCGGGCAAAAGGAACTTCCCGAGATCCGGGCTGACATGCTGTCTGAGCCCGTCCCGAGCGTTGTGCAGTCCGTCGCTAATGATCAGACCGAGACCGTATTCGTGGCTGAAGGGGTGAGGTTGGCAGATGCTTCACCGCCGATCATATGGGACCGCCCAAGCGAACGCGACGCGGATCGCAGCGCTGAGATCGTGGACGCGTTCGTTGTCGACGACGCGTCTCATGCGCTACCGGAAATAGCTGGGGCGGGCGCGCTGCGCGGCACGATCCTGCACAAGCTTATGGAAGAACTCCTCACCGGCGAGCTCGGGTCGTTCCGAGACCAGGTAGCAGCGCGCGCGGCCGAGCTGCTCGTCCAACTGAAATCGAACGTCCGCAACGAAAGGGACGCAGGAGGACCCGAGGCGCTCGAATTGGCGGAGACGGCCCTGCGAACTTTGGCTCTCCCCGAACTCGCGCCCTTTCTCGGGCAACTCGTTCCTGAGATTCCGCTTTGGGCGGCAAATCCGCCGCACTACCTCGCCGGGCGCGCAGACGCGGCCGCGATCGAGGGGGAACGGATTGCGCTCGTCATCGACTGGAAGTCGGACGTGAATCCGACCGCGGCGGCGCATGGCGCGCACGCAGCGCAGCTGCGCGACTACCTTCGCGTCACGAATGCGCAACGGGGCGCCATCGTTTACATGACCGCAGGCCAAGTATCCTGGATCGAACCCATGTAGCGTCACCAGGGCGGATTCAGTATCGGTTTCGGAGTGCAGACAAGCACCCGGCGTGAGCCGCGTGTCATCGCGACGTAGAGATTGCGCGCGTTGAGTGCACCGGCATTGAGGACAACCGAGATGTCGGCTTCGAGACCTTTCAGCAACAGGGTGCTTCCGACGGAACGCCTGGCAAGAGGCCGGCCAATGAGCCTGGACTGTTCCCGTATCGTGACAGTCGCGTCTCGGAACGACGGCCCGCCGGCCGAGCCCGCAAGTTGGAGAGCCCGTTGCGCGGCCGCTAGCACCGCGGGGCGGTAGCATCGGACGCCGCCCGCGCGATTGATGGCGGCGAGGAGATGGGCGACCTCCGCGAGCGACCGCGACGTTTCGAATCTCGCACCCGCCTGCTCGATGTCGGAAAGGGCACGGCCGAGTCTTCCGGCGTTCGCCGCCGCCACCGACCGCACGAGGTCGTCTGCGGAAAAGGCGCTCATCAAGTTCTCCGCGAAATCGGCGACGACGGAGAGCGCGTCAGGTCTGGCGAGATCCAGCGCGCTGCCGAAATCAGTGAGATCGCGCAGGTCAACGGCCTCCACAGTCACCGCTCCCTCGACCTGCCTGGCAAAGCGGCGCTGTCCGCGCGGGTCGGTACTGTCGCCGATAATCAAGACCTTCGTCTCGCCAGGTGCGTGAACAGCGGCCGCCGCTTGCCGCAGCGAATCGTCCCGTAGGCCATCGAGCTGAACCCACTCAACGCCGCTCGCCGCGGTCCGAAGGTCGATCGGCTTGCCCGTCGCTAGATCGGGCCGAATAGCCAGCAGCCAATTTCCCAAGTCATGCGCCCCCGCGTTGATCCACCGCCAAGGGGTCACGAGTTCTGCCACAATCGGAAAAAACGGCACCACGTCCGCCTGCCAGTCGGCCAACGGATCGCCACCGAATCCAAATATCGACTGAAAGGGATCTCCAACGATGGCAGTGGGTAGGCTCTGTGCCAGCCAGGTAACAAGGGAGTGCTGGCGGATCGAACAGTCTTGGTATTCGTCGACGAACAGGTGTGCGAAGCTCGCAGCGAGGATGTCATTCAGATGTCCAGCAGCGACGAGCCGCGTTGCGGTATCGCGGATCGCTTCGTAATTCGGCCGCGAGCCGTTGACGATACGAGGATCGTGTCCCGCGCGTTGCGGAAACGTCGAAATCAGCCTGATCGCAAAGCCGTCGAGTGTTGTGGCGCGGTAGGCGCTCGGCTTCACGCCAGCCCTCTCGAGACGGCCGCGGAGCGCCGCTACCCCTGCGTTGGTGTGCGTCAGCACCAAGATCGGCTTTGACCCGGCGTGCCGCGCGAGAGCATCGGTGATGAGCTGGGTCTTGCCGCAGCCCGCAGGCGCTATCACCAGCCCGCGGTTTATCGAGCGCAGGTCGATTTCAGCGGCTGCCATCTTCGACCCAGTCCAGAACGCCGTCCATGACGCTGGTGAGGCTGGCGTCGGCCTTGCTGTAGCAGGGGCCAACGATCGTCCGACCCGCCGTCTCCATCGTGCTGATGGTCTTCAGCCATCCAAAACGCGCTGCTGCATTCCCCAAAACAGCCCGACTATCGGGAGAGAGGCCGTCTATCAGTGCTTCCGTCTCCAAATCGCCGAGCGCCTTCGCGCCCCTGGAGATCGTCTTGATATGCGCTTCGATCAACGCGCGATCCTTCGTCTCGATAGCGAGCTCGAGTAGCTCGCTCACAGGACCGTCCGGCAGCGCGGCGAACAGCTCCTGTTCGAGCGCACGTCCGCCGCCCCATGCGAAGATGGTGCCGTCGCCAGCGATAAAAGCTGCCTCGGCCGCTGCTGGAGCAGGTTTGTCGCTGTCTCTCAGGATCGCGGTCCGGTATCCGAGGGACTGCAATGCGATCGCGCGGCTGAAGGTTTCATCGCCGTTGCCGTTGACCAAAGTCGCGCCGCAGGCCGACAGCGACGTCTCACCGCTCGCGGTGAAGTATTGGTCCAGACCACGCATCAGACCGACTTCGCTTCCGCCCTCGCACACCACAATCGACGATGCGAGCAGGGCGTGGGCGTGGGCGCGGATCGTGCCCTGCACATTCCCAGCATCGCTCGCGCGGGTGACGGTATGTCGCCCGCCGTTCTCGCGTACGATGTAAAGCTGGTGTGCGGACAGTTCGGCGACGGTAATCGGCGAGTGGCTCGTCGCAAAGACCTGCAACGGCGCATTCTCCTCCTTCGCGCCCAGAGCGCCGAGCAGGCGTATGATGCGGTGTGGTTCGAGGCCGTATTCGAGCTCGTCGATCAAAAACGTGGTGACGTTCTCCGCCGCCTTCCGTTGCAAGGCGGCGATGAGCAGGCGCGACGAACCAAGACCGAGCGCGCGTAGCGGCACCCCTTCCTCGTCATGGAGTGAAATGGTCCCGCCCGTAAAGGTGACCGAGCCGGCATCGATCAACGCCTGTACGGCGGCGCCGACGGGCACGCCCATGTCCCCCGCAGCCGCCTTGACGATCTTGAGCGGCTCCTCAAGCTCCTTGAGCTCCTTTTGGTCGAAGGTGTCGCGCATCTCACGTGCCGCCCGCGTCAGCTCCTTTGATGCGTCGGTCTTGCCATCGGTGAGCTTTGTCAGCACCGATCCGCGTCGCCACGTCAGATGCGCGTCGCTGGTAGCGCCAAGCCTAGCGGGTGCGATGCGCGTGCGATCGGCCCAGTTGAGGTTGCGGGTCCGACCAGCAGCCTGCGCGCGAGGTGAGACGAGCGTCCATTCCGGCTCGAGGTCGTCCTGGACGGTGAGTTGCAGCGTCAGGGCGGTTTCGAGGCCAGCGCCGGGCTCTGGTTCCACCGCCCCGGTAGCCACATCGAAGCCCACGAGGAAGTCACCGTATGCGTCGAGGTTCTTTAGGGGGTCATCCAGAGCGCCGAGAGTCAGGGCAATGCGGATGGGATGGCTGAAATCGAGAGCGTGAAAGTCTGCGTCAGTGAAAGAGAGCGACCGCCGAGCGCCGAGACAAAGATCGATGGCATCAAGGATGGTGGACTTACCGCTGTCGCCCGGCCCGATCAGGCAATTTATCCCCGCTCCCGGCAGCCAACGAAGGCTTTTGACCGCTCGAAAGTTTTCGATCTCAAGCACGCGGACCAGCGCCATACCGCTTCCCCCAGGTCGTTCGCCGCCCGGGAGCGCCCACGGAATCGGTGGATCCAGCCGCCCCGGTCCAAACTCCCGTGTCACTGCGGACGACTCGGCTGAGCTTGACTTACAATGCAAATGCATTACATGGGATGGCGTGACGACGCAAGGAGCTGGCTATGGCCAAGACCGCCGAAATCCTCGAAATCCCCGCGACCATCACGGAGCGCGGACAGACGACAGTGCCCGCAGCCATCCGCAAGATGCTCGCGCTTGGCAAGCGCGACCAGGTGGTGTTTCGCGGGCTGGCGAACGGCACCGTCGTGATCGCGAAGAAGTCGGCGGATGACGGCGATCCGGTGATCGGCACGTTCCTCGCATTCCTGGCGCGTGACATGGCAAACGAGCCATCGCGAATTCGGCCGGTGCCGAAGTCGCTGGTCGCGCGCGGCAAATCCCTCGTCAAGGGCGTCCAGGTCGATCTCGACGCTGCTCTGCCGGAAGATGAGGCGTGAACGACGACACCGTCGAGGTTAACGGTTGGACGATCTATGCGCATCCGCTGTTTCTCGACCAGCTCGAGGCGATGACCGCGGCGGTCGAGAAGGCGCGCGAGAAGGATCCCAAGGGGTACAAAAAGAAGCGCGCCGCAAAGCTCCTCGCGGCGGTCTTGAAGGTGGCGTTCGAGGATATCCCGAGTGACCCGACTCGCGACGCCTATCGGCAGGGCGGCACGCTCGGCGACGACTACAAGCACTGGTTCCGCGCGAAATTCCTGCAGCAATTCCGGCTCTTCTTTCGCTATCAGCAATCGGCGAGTTCCATGATCATCGTGCTGGCGTGGGTGAACGACGACTCGACGCTACGGGCCTATGAGAGTGCCAACGACGCCTACGCCGTATTTCGGAGGATGCTGGATCGCGGGAATCCGCCCGATACGTGGAAGGAGCTTCTCGCCGCCGCGTCAGATACCGGCGCAGCAAGTCGGCTCACGCGAGTTGCCCGCAAGCGTTAATTCAAGGAAAGCGGCATGAGATGATCGCACGAACAAAACTCACTCGATTTGATGCGCGCGTCCGTACTTTCCTTGCGCACCAATTTAAGAATAGCCCTTGGTCGCTGGCCGAACTCACAGGGCTTTGGGAGACCTACGCGCGCCTTGGTCTCCCCAACGAAGATTTTGTCGCTGAATTCACCAACGGGAAACCGTCGAGCCTTGCGCAACGCACGTGGGAGCTTCTGCTTGCGCAGCATCTGCATGATCAAGGTCACGAGCTGACCTGCGTCGGCGATGGCCCGGACCTGTGCCTTGAACATAATGGCGTGAGGATTTGGATCGAGGCTGTATGTCCTGAGCCAAAAAACCTCCCCGCCGATTGGTTGGAGGGTCCGAAGCCGAACGAATGCAAGGTCGGTACGTTCCCCCACGAACAGATCTTGCTGCGCTGGACGACCGCCTTCGACGCGAAAGTCAGCAAGCTGAAAAAGTATCTCGAAAAGGGAACCGTCTTGCCGACGGACGGCTACATCATTGCGATCAACGGTTGCCAGTTGGGATGGACTCCCGGTGCGCGCGGAATCACACGAATGCCGTTTGGCGTTGAAAGCGTTTTCCCAGTGGGACCACTTCAGTATGCGATTAATCGCGAGACCAGTAAAATCGAGGGCGCCTCTATTTCACTGCGCTTCTCCATCATCAATCACAACAACACTGCAATTCCGACGACGCCGTTCCTGGATCCGGCCTACGCCGGTGTGTCAGCTGTATTCGGCTGTGCCGCCGATCGGCGCCATGGAAAGCCTCTGGCCATGCACGTAGTCCATAACCCGCTGGCGACAGTGCCAGTGTCGCACGGGCTCTTTGGCGTCGATGAAGATGAATGGTTCGCGGTGCCGATCAAAGATGCGCCGGGCGAGTTCGATCTAAGCCACGCTTAGCGGCGTCGACCTCGATGATCTGAATGCCACATTTCCCAACAGAGATATCGATGGAGAGGATATACGGGGCGCGTCCCGAAAGCCCGTAAAGGTGATTTGTTGTTTGGTGCCGTGCCGAGGCTAGTTCCAACGAAGTACCCCATCAATCAGCCGGATCTTGTCTCGCGAGATGGATCGTCACCCTGCTGGGCGGAGACCGCGAAGCGGGCTCCGGGAGTGACACGGAGTGGCGCGAGTAGAGCCAGGCCGCCACAGGCGGCTCGCCCAACCACTACCGCTTTTTCCGATCGGCCGGATCACGTGCTCTTGCGTTCCCACCTATCGATGCCGTGAATCATTCGCTCCTGATCGATTCAAGAATTCAATTGGACCGCGTCATCGGAGCAGGCGAGACTCCTGGCATGGCTAGGAAGGATCAGGACTCTCTTTGTCTTCGGCGCATCGATCCGACGCGGAATATGCGGCGGTTCTACGTGCTCTCCATCCAGCCGACCCTGTTCGGTGGCGTCTCGCTGGTTCGACATTGGGGGCGCATCGGCACTATTGGGCAGTCGATGATTGAAACGTTCGATGATGTCGAGGAAGCTGACGACGCGTTGAACAGGCTCGAGCGTGCCAAGAGGCGGCGAGGCTATCTCGATCCCAACTCGATCGAACGCCATTGATCGGCACCCGGCGTGGCTCCAGGCGACGCGCACACTTGGCCTATTGGGGTTGCGCCGCTGCCGGACCCGCGTTCAGAAGAAACGTCTGCATGGTCCGGCCGATCTTTACGGCTTGGCCGATATCCTCGGGGACGGTGGGATAGATATCGATCACCGGCTCACCAGGATCGTGAAGGAACTTCGGAATGAGCGTTCCGACACGCCGCTGCCCCTCGCGTAGAGCGTCCATCTTCTCGAACTCCTGGGCGTGAAGCGCTTACGAGATCAAGGCCTCGAACCGCTCGAACTCGACCACGTCCTCCGGCGTCAGCGCCGCCGGCGGCACGTAGAGCGGCATGCGGTGAGCTGCCGGGTTGCGTCGGGTCTTAACATCTCTCTCCCAGTCACTGAACGGCTGCAGGGCATCAGCCGCAGGCTTTAGAGCGGGATCAACGGCAAAGGCCTGTTTGAACAGACCGATCGAGAACGGGTTCGCAGCCTTCATCGCTGCTGACCCGAGCTGATGAACGGCCACCCAGGCGTAGTTGTCGAGAAGGCCGAGGAGATCGATGTAAATCGCGTTGAGGTCGCGACAGACCCGATCGGATTGATCCGGCGACAGAGGGACGGTCCGATTTGGCGGAACGATGCTCTGAAAGCTCTTGAACGATGAATCAATCATCCGCAGACGACGCATCACACCGAAACGGAGAAAGTGAGAGGCCTCCGCAGTGAATGCAATCCGAGACAGGAGGGTGAGGGCGTCTCCCGTCAGTTCGAGCAGTGCGTTATTGACCCCGTAAATGTGGTTCTGCTGTGCCTCATGGATAAAAACTAGGTTATTCTCAGCATTTCCTTCGACCAGGAAGGGAGCCGCAAACTGTCGATACAGCTTCTGATATTCGACCTCTTGAAACCCGAACTCATTAAAGGGCATCGTTATCTCGCGCGCCATTGAACTAGCTTCGACGATTGCCCAGTCAGGCTGATTTTGGAAGTCGATGTCGGAGATTTCATTGGCGAGCGACAGCAAGTGGCCAGGCTTGAGATTTTTGCGCGATCACATGGCGTAGAATAGATCAGCGCGAGGGCCCACGCTTTCGATTGTGTTCCAATTGCCTGCAGGGGACTGCAATGTCGGAAATCAGGCTCTCTGCGACGCCGAAAGGCAACGGCTATCAGGCGACAGTGACGTTTCCCGGTGGTGTTTCGGTGAGCTCCGCCGAAACCTATCCGACCGTCGCCGAGGCGATGATCGCCGCTGCGCAAAAGCTACTCGCTATGCCGGAGCGTCTTGCGGCGTTGTTTGGCCGCAGCCCGAGCGTGAGGCGTAAATGGCGAAGGCCCCGCCTTTCGGCGGGGCCCGCTCGTCGCCCGGATCAATCCCGGTTCGGCCGGGACCAGATCAGCTGCAGGCCTTCTTCGCCTTCGACCTCGACCAGGGTCGCGTAGATCGGGGCGGGGAAGCTCGGATCGTCGAGCTTGACCGAGAGGTAGTCGCGGTCCGTCTGGTCGGAGTGCTTCTGCCAGGCGGCGCCGAGCTCGACATTCGCAGCGGCGAAGATGCGGAAGTGCGGGCCCTTGTCGGAGGGGTTTTCGATTCGGACCAGCCGAGCTTTGACGTTCAGGGTCAGGGTGCGGATCGTGCCCGTGAAGCCGTTGCCGTTCGAGGTGAAGTTGCCGATGTTAGCCATTGTCTCATTCCCTTGTTTCAGGGCCGCGCCCATCGCGACCCGATGGCGGTCGTGAGACCGGAGGCGATCGACCCGCACCCGGAGGGCTGAAACGCAGTGGAAGGCGGCCGGAGACGGCTTTTTTGTTTCGCGATGCAAAGCCGAAGGCGGCGGAAAAAAGTCGTCGAAGGACGTTGCGGGGACAAGATCGAGAGGACGCGTGCGTGCTCGTCCTTCGGTCAGACCAGGCCAATCGGGTTCGTGCTGGGGGTGGCTTTCGCAAACGCCTTGGGAATGATGACAGGCGCTTCCACATCGACATCGCTATCGCACTCGACGGCAGCATCACGGCGCACTCGCTCTCCCAGGCCGGCGTCGAACTCGCCGACCGCAACCGCACCCGCGCAAGGGATTCGCGATCACCCGCCTTCGCGCGAATGTCGCGCACCAAGGCTCGCCTGACGCTCGATGTTCAGACTGCACGATTTCTCGGCCGCACCGTCCGATGTTCCGCGCTCCGCGCCAACCGGCACCCGACATTCTGGCCCGAGGTCGGAGGTGAGCCCTGCAGATCGCTCTGAGCCGCCACCGCTCCATCCGTTCGACGAGCGAGCCCCGCCGAGAGGCGGGGCCTTCGCCCGAGGGACGCAAGCGCATCACTTCCGGATGCAACAACACCCACAGCCATCGCCGACAAAAAAAGGGGGCTAAGCCCCCTCTACCGCGCGCTGCCGACGCTCAGCTTCCACGAGCGCTCTATCAAGCCGCAGCTGCGTTTCGCGGCGCTCCTTGCGCGTTAGGATGCAGTGCGCAAGCTCGGCGCGGAGTTCTGCGATTTCGGCGTAGATGTCGCGAATGTCTTCCATGTGAACCTCCTTCGTCTCGATGACGGAGGCAGGCGACCAGGTGTTGGAGGGAGGGGTCAGGGATCGCGAGGCGACCGGCGGAGCCGGCGCGTGGGGGTGCCGATTTTCTGGCGACGCCCAACGGGCGGCGACCGAAAATTGGGGGCACCGCGCGTCCTTGACGCCGCCCGACTGCCGGTACGATCAGCCCCCAATGAGAGAGAGATGGCCCTGGCTCGACGTTGAGACCGGGTCACTCTTTCTTCCTTCCCGCGGCCTGAGGCTGCGGGGTCGGCTCTGCCGATAGTCGAGGCGCCGCGTGGCGCGGCGCCGGCGCAACCGGCTCAGTGAGCCGGGCCGCGCTCGTAGGGATCGAACTCGTGGATCAGCTCGAGGTCGTCGCTGTCGTCAAGCTCGTTGGAGGGGAGGGCGCCATAGGCGTCGCCGGATTTGAAGAGCGTCACCGGGACCATGAGGGTGCGGGCCAGCTGGAAGGCGTGGTTCTGTCGTCGTCTCCGATCTCATCGGCCGAGAGCGTGGCGAAGGTCTCGTCGCCGGCGATGATTTCGCCGATCGTCGCGCGCACCTCGCTCTCGTCGAACGACAGCAGGATGTGCGGCCGTGGCATCGGCGCGTCCGGAGCAGGATCGCGCGCACCGGCAAGGATCGCCTCCGCCTTGGCGACGGCCGATGCCGCGCGCTCGACCCAATAGGTACTCTGCTTCGCATCGCCCGCGCCGCCCAGAACCTTGACCAGGCCGAGCAGGATCTCGAAATGATCCGCCTTGCGCTGCACGGTCTCGTCGAAATGCGACGGCACGGGCAGCGCCGGGCCGCTATAGGCGCAGTCGCGGCCGTCCCAGGCGCCCGTGACATAGGTTTCGCCGGCGAATTCATAGTCGCGCGTTTCCGCCTCCCAATCATCGTCCTCGATGGCGAGGCGGCAGGCCTCGGCAAGGCTCGGCGCCTCATAGGAGCGGTGGCGGTAGACCGGCAGATGGTAGGTAGTCTCGATCGTGTAGATGGGCATGGGGGGCCGTCCTTCCCTTCGGGTGTTGATGACACCTTCGGGGCGGCCGCTTCTCCGGTCCGGCGGGTCAAGGGCCGCGCAGCGGGCGGAGCCTCCCTTGATGCGCCGGCCGGGCATGCGGCAGCGCTCACTCATTTCCTGTCCGGCCCTCGGCTCTCGCCTTCACCTCTTATCCGCGAAAACCGTACCCGGCTGATTTCGCCCGGCGGTTTGCAACCTCGGATGATCACCCGGCCGCCGCGAGCGGCTCTTGTGCAAGTCGGCCGAGAAGCACGAGCAGGTCTTCGTTCCAATCGCCGGTGCGGGGGCGCGCTCGCACGTATGCGGCGCCGGTCTCGTCAGCGATCTGCCGGATGCGCTCCGCATAAACCTCGCCCTGCCGATTGTTATCGGTCGCGCCGACAAGACGAGTGTTCCGCCTACTGGCCAGACGGCGAATGGCTTCCTCGCTGGCGGGCGACCAGCCGCCGCCGGTGCTGACATAGAGCGTGTCTGGCCGCAGAACCTGGATCGCCGCCAGGCTCATGGCGTCGATCGCCGCCTCCGTGATGCAGATCCTTGGCGCTGCCGAAGGACCCAGCCGAAACAGTTCCTTCGCACCGCCGGTCGCGAAACCACGCCACTCAGGGCCACGCTCTTCCCAGCCAAGCAGAGCGCCATCGTCGTTGCAATGAGCCGCCCACATGCTGCCGCGCGGGCCCTCGCGGAGTGTGCCCTGTCCGACGGCGGCAATCACAATCGTGTCGGGTATGCCGCGCACCTCGGTGAGGTAGCGCCAGGCCTCGGAGCCGAGCCGTGGGATGCCCCGCCGGCGCCAGCGATCGGCTACCGCCGCGAGCGGCGTGGGCCGGACCTCACGCTGCCATGCAGGCGGGCTCGGCACAAAACCGACAAGCGCGGCGACCCGTTCGCAGGCTTGCGGAAAGCTTTGCGCGCCCAGATGCCCGGCTAAATCAAACACGTCGCCTTTCGCAATCGACAGGGGATCGAACCAGCCGCGATCATTGTGAATGACGATGATGATCTGGGCATCGCGACGGTACTTGACGGCGCGCCGCGTGCTTTCTTTCAAATCGACCTTCCAACCGCCCTGCTGGAGCAGCGCGGCGCAACCCACCTTGGCTCGCAACTCTTCGATTTCGCTTTTCTCCATGATCCTTCACCTGGCGCGCTTCCCGCCTGGTCCTTTCTGTAGCTGACCCTCCGTTGCCCTATCGCGACGGCAATGCCATCCGCCCGCCGCGAAGCGTGCCGGATGCAAGGGCGCGTTGACAAGCCGTCTCAAAATCGGATCCCGGCCGCGGCGCAGCCTCCCTTGCATCAGGCACCGCGCCAGCGGCATCACCCCCGCTCAGCGAGCCGGGAGCATGGATCATGCTGTTGGACGAGGGTTACATCCTCTGTTTGAGTTCCCGGCGCGCGAAATCCGGGATCGATGCGGCGGACGGAGCTGTCGCGGGAGGTTCTGGGCGACAAGCAAGATTTCAGGCGATCTCGCGCCGGGGCGGAGATCGTGTCGCAGGAATTCGCGCTGTGTGCGTCAGGGATGGTTGCCCGAATGGGGGAAGACCCGCCCGCGGGGCTTCCGCGCAGCCGCCAGCCCGGCCCCGAAGGGGAGACGCCCAATCCTGTGGTCGGAAGCGTAGCTTTACGCAAACCATCTAGAAGCCGCTCGAACGAGCGGTTATGAGTCGTGCGGGGCAGTACGCGCTGCCCTGGGGCGTCGACACCCCTGCTAGCGGTTGGTGCCGGCCGTTACGGCATCAAACTCCTTGACCTTATGGTCGGGGAGCCTGCGGCGTATGCAACAGGTTCACCCGAACTAAAGGCCACAGGGCCGTCTAGCACGGTTTCGAACTCCCCGATCACCAAGAGTCAGAGAGGGTTCGTTTGCGGGGGCGTACCGCAGACACTATCCCGCCGGGGAATGTGTGGTGGTTGAGAACGGACAGCACGAACTGTCGCTTGAGTCGCGCGCTGTTGCGGCACATCGTGCTTATGTCGAGGCGTTGGCGGCTTGGGAGCATAGTTTTCACGTCGCCTCCTGCCCGATCTGCCGACCTGAGGGGCTCACGGACGAAGAACACGCAGACCGCTGCGACAGTGCCCAGATCGAGAAAGAACGGCGGCGACTTGCGTTCCGCGATCTGTGCGACGAGCTGGGCTATGTTCCGGAAGGCCACGGCGTCGAGCTCGCCGCGCCGCCCTGTCCGGTCGCAAGAGCAGGCCACAGTCGGATCACAAACGACGATCGTGCCTGACCTACCGGATTGGGTTGTCCGCTGCGATCGCTCACTCTCGCCCTACTCCGGACATAGCTGTCGCAATACTTGCTGACGATTGCGAATCGGGTCGAGGTGGGAATGGTATCGCGTAGGATCGCGCTGCCGCGTGATTGGGGCCGTCGGCTGATGAGTTGGCTCCTGGTGGCGTGGATCGCTGCGTCTGCTTTGACCCATGTGCCGGCTGCTCTTGCGGACGTCTCCGGCTCGGAATCAGCGGTTCATGTGGCCGAGGGCGCCGCCGAGAACGCATCCGCTCAATCGCCATCAGCGGTTCACTTGCATGCGTGCAGCGGAGCGACATGCCCATCGTCGGCCCCGCAGCTGTCAGACCTATCGATCGCCGTCCTTAGCGATGGCAAAGCCATGTTGCATGCGCCCGACGAAGACGGTGCAGGCCTCGGGCCCTCCGACTTTGAGCGGCCGCCGCGTGACGCCGCGGGCGTCAGCACGTAGCGCGGGACGCGTGCCGTTTTTGTAAGGCACCCGTTCCTTTCGGACATTATCCGGTCTCTCGATCTCGCGCATCGGTGCTCAAGGCTTGGGGCCTGGGCGCGGCGCGGATCGAGATCCACGCCTGCGCTCCCGAGAGGAGCCGCGGGGGAAGCCGGGCTTTTGGAAAATCTGCCATGAAGAAGACTATCAAGATGCGGCAAGCGCATCGCACCCCGGTCGTGAAGTCTTGCGTCGGGGTCATTCTCCTGTCGATGGTGACGGTCGGCGCGGCATTCGCGAGCGATGGCCAGCTCAGTGCAACGCTGCAGGCAGCACGCTGCCTGCCGGGGAAGATCGAGGAGGCTTACAAATCAGACGCGATCGCCGTCTTCAAAGTGGATTGCGAAGGGCCGGGCAACCGCCAACTGACCATTACCTGCACACGAAGCACATGCAGCGCAGCGTCGGCGCGCGGCGAGGACAAGGACGATGAATCATGAGTGTCGATCCGCCCGATGCGGCGGCCGCTTGCGCCATGCGTGCGTTCTCGAGTCGCCGTTTGAAAGGGAGAACAGCCGAGTCCCGATGGGTCCTGACCACGCTCTCAGCGTAGGCGTGCGGCGATCGCATTCATCTGTTCGATTTCACGCCGCTGTCCCTGCGAGATGTCCTGACACAGCTTGACCAGTTCCGGGTCCACGAGCTTGGCCTCGCGGCACATCAGGATAGCGCCGGAGTGGTGCGGGACCATCGACTGGATAAATTGGCGATCATCGACCAATGCCTGGCTGCGCGTGGCCCAGAACGAGCCGAGTGTCACCAGAGCAAAGACTGCATAAAGCACGATGTTCGTTCGCGCGTTCTGGTACATGCTGCCCATTGTGACGATCATCAGGATGCCCATCGGCGCCCACATGGTGAGCGCCATGTAGAGCATATTGATGTTGTTGCGGTAATCGGGCCAGCCGTCGATCATCGTGTACATGACCAGATACATCACGATCAGGCTCAACAACAGATTGAGGCCGAGCATCCAGTATGCGCGCGCCGCAGAATGACTGTGTCCCTGATGATGATGCGTCTCGTCCATCGGCCGTTACCTTCTTCTGGTTGGTTGTACGGGTCAGCTGTCGTGTTTGTGGCGCACCAAGGGAACGCATCGAAAGGATGATTGTTTCGGGCGACCCAGCCGCCCGTTGCCGCGGAGGGGCGACGAGCAATCAATCCCGGACCGGGCAGGCCACCAAACTAAACCGCAAGAGCAGCGCGGCCCGGCGGCGGACCCGGGCCGCGCCTTTCCGCCTCACGCCGCGCCCGCTGCCGGATAGCCGGCGCGCTGCAAGGCTGCCTCGAAATCGACGCGCGGCCGCTGGGACGCGACGTCGACCTTGCGGGTGTTTGGATCGATGGTGACCTTGGCCTGGGCGTCCACACTCTGGATCGCCTTGGTGACGCTGCGGGCGCAGCCGCCGCAGGTCATGTTCTTGATGTGGAACTGCATGAGGATCTCCTTTTGGCTCTCATGCCCACTCAGATGGCGGTTTCCAGCGTGGGAAGGTCAAGGGGCTGCCGAAATCTTTTTTTGGCCTTGACCTTCCAACGACTGGAAGCCCCACCTTTCGCTCCAGACGAGAATAGTTGCGGAAGGATGACGCCATGAACGCACCCGTGAGGAACCTCTCCGCCGCCCGAAATGCGGTCATCTTGCCGGTCGAGGGCATGAGCTGCGCGTCCTGCGTGGGACGTGTGGAAAAGGCCCTGAAATCCGTTCCTGGCGTTGAAAGTGCCAGCGTCAATCTCGCGACCGAGACGGCGGAGGTGAGGGGCTCCGGCCCGATCGCCTATCAGGCGTTGGTCGCCGCGGTCGAGGAAGCCGGCTACGCCGTTCCGGCGACCCGGACGGAACTCGCCATCGAGGGCATGACCTGCGCCTCCTGCGTTGCGCGGGTCGAGCGCGCCCTCGCCTCCGTTCCGGGCGTCGCGGCGGCGTGGGTCAACTTGGCCACCGAGCGCGCGACCGTCGAGGGATCGATCGACGCTGCCTTGCTGGTCCAGGCCGTTGAGGAGGCCGGCTACGAAGCTCGGGTGGTGAGCGCTGGCGCGCCCGACCCGGCGACAGCGGCGCGCAAGGAGGCGGAGGCCGCCGGCCTGAAGCGGGATCTCGCGACCGCAGCGTTGCTTACGGCGCCCATTGTGGTGCTGGAGATGGGCTCGCACCTGGTTCCAGTGATTCACGACCTGATCATGCGCACCATTGGCATGCAGGCGAGCTGGTACATCCAGTTCACGCTGGCGACGTTGGTCCTGTTCGTCCCCGGACGGCGGTTCTACGCGAAGGGGTTGCCGGCGCTGGTGCGGCTGGCCCCCGATATGAGCTCTCTGGTCGCCGTCGGCACACTTGCCGCCTACCTTTATTCTCTCGTGGCCACCTTCGCGCCGGGCCTTCTGCCGCCTGGCACCGTGAACGTTTATTATGAAGCCGCCGCGGTGATCGTCACTCTGATCCTGCTCGGTCGCTTCCTCGAGGCACGCGCGAAGGGACGGACGTCCGAGGCGATCAAGCGACTGGTCGGGTTGCAGCCGAGAATCGCGCATGTCCGGCGTGGCGACGGCGTTGTCGAAGTGGACATTGCCGAGGTGGTGTCGGGAGACGTGGTCGAGGTCCGACCCGGCGAGCGCGTGCCGATCGACGGCGAGGTCATCCAGGGTGAAAGCTACATCGATGAATCGATGATCACCGGCGAGCCGATCCCCGTGGTGAAGGTTGCCGGCAGCAACGTCGTTGGCGGAACCGTCAACCAGAAGGGCGCGCTGAGCGTGCGGGCAAGCGCCGTCGGCGATGCGACCGTGCTCGCGCAAATCATTCGGATGGTCGAGGAGGCGCAAGGCTCGAAGCTGCCCATCCAGGCCTTGGTGGATCGGGTGACGATGTGGTTCGTGCCGGCGGTCATGGCGGTGGCCGCCGCGACATTCGCCATATGGCTCATCTTCGGGCCGGATCCGGCATTGACCTTTGCCGTGGTCAATGCGGTCGCCGTTCTCATCATTGCCTGCCCCTGCGCGATGGGACTCGCCACGCCGACCTCAATCATGGTCGGCACCGGCCGGGGCGCCGAGATGGGCGTCCTGTTCCGAAAGGGCGAGGCGTTGCAATTGCTGAAGGATGCCAAGGTCGTCGCGCTCGACAAGACGGGCACGGTGACCGAGGGTCGCCCGGTCCTCACCGATCTCGGCGTGGCCGATGGATTCGAGCGTAGCGACGTGCTGGCGCTGGTCGCCGCCGTGGAGGCCAAGTCCGAACATCCGATTGCGCGGGCGATCGTGGATATGGCAACGAATGAGAGGCTTCGCCTCCCGGACGTCAGCCGGTTCGAATCACTGACCGGCTTAGGCGTCACCGCGGACGCGGGCGGGGTCCGTGTGGAGATCGGCGCCGATCGCTACATGCGCTCGCTGGGCATCGATGTCGCGCCGTTTGCTGCGATCGCCAGCCAGCTCGCCGACGAGGGCAAGTCGCCGCTCTATGCCGCGATCGGGGGCAAGCTGGCCGCGATCATCGCGGTCGCCGATCCGATCAAGGCCTCAAGCCCCGATGCGGTCGCGGCCTTGCATGGTCTCGGACTGAAGGTGGCGATGATCACCGGCGACAATGCTCGTACCGCCGACGCTATCGCGCGCCAGCTCGGCATCGACGAGGTCGTCGCGGAAGTGCCGCCGGAAGGCAAGGTCGAAGCGGTCCGTCGCCTCAAGCAAGCCTATGGTCGGCTGGCCTTCGTCGGCGACGGCATCAATGATGCGCCGGCGCTGGCGGAGGCGGATGTTGGCCTCGCGGTCGGCACCGGCACCGACATTGCGATCGAGGCAGCCGACGTGGTGTTGATGTCGGGCAGCATCAAGGGTGTCGCGGATGCCTTCGCCCTGTCGAAAGCCACGATCGGCAATATCCGGCAGAACCTGTTCTGGGCGTTCGCTTATAACATCCTGCTGATTCCGGTTGCCGCCGGCGTGCTCTATCCGGCGTTCGGCATCCTGCTGTCGCCGGTGCTGGCGGCAGGCGCGATGGCGCTCTCGAGCGTCTTCGTGCTCGGCAACGCGTTGCGGCTGCGGCGCTTCCGTCCGGGAGTCATGCCTGGCGCCCATCACAAATCGGACGACGGCGAGGGACGCGCATCGCGCTCTTCTGCGGCATTGGAAAGGAGCGCGGCATGAATATCGGCGAGGCGGCGCGCGCTTCAGGCGTCAGCGCAAAGATGATCCGGTACTACGAGCAGAGCGGGCTGATCCCCAAGGCAGGCAGAACGACGGCCGGCTATCGCGACTACTCAGCCACCGACGTGCACATGCTGCATTTCGTGAGGCGGTCGCGCGACCTCGGCTTCACGATGGCGGAGATCGAGGACCTGTTGCAGCTCTGGCGGGACCGCAGCCGGCAAAGCGCCGATGTGAAGCGGATCGCGCTCGCACGCATCGCCGACCTGCGCCGACGGATCCAGGAGATGGAGGAAATGGCTGCGACGCTGGAGCATCTGGCGTCGTGCTGCTCGGGAGACAACCGGCCCGACTGCCCGATCCTTGCGGATCTGGAACTGGGCGAGGTTGGCAAGCCGCGACGCTCGCGTGGCGCCATCGATAGTGCGCCATGATCGAGCTTGAGACGATATCGCATCGAAGGAGAACACCGTGAACTTCAGCCGCCGGACACTCATGAGCCTTGCCGCGGGACTTGGCGCGTCGCTCGTCACGCTTGGCAGCACATCCGTGTCGGCTTCGGGCACCTCGATTGAGGTGACGCGCTCGCCAAGCTGCGGCTGCTGCTCGGCCTGGATCGCCCATCTTCGTCGGGCTGGGTTTTCCATCGAGGAAAAGCTGCTGGACGATCTCACGCCTTTCAAGGCGCGGCTCGGCGTGCCGGACGATCTGCAATCCTGCCACACAGCGATGGTCGGGGGCTACGTGATCGAGGGTCATGTTCCGGCGCAGGAGATTTTGCGCGTTCTTGCCCAACGGCCGACTGCGACAGGCCTTGCGGTCGCCGGCATGCCTATCGGCTCTCCCGGCATGGAGACCGGCGGTCCACCGGACCGATACGACGTGGTGCTCTTTGGTGCGCGCGGGCGGCAAATCTTTGCGCGCTACTGAAAGGTGCGGCGGGCGCTGATCTTTAACATCCATCAACGATGACCGGCCACCTCAGGCCCATGCTGCCGGGCGCCTGGTGAGGTCAGACATTGAAGAAGGAGCCCGACGATCATGTCCGAAACCGACGCCGCTGCCGAGCAGGATATCCTTCGGCCGAAGATTGAGCTGCGCGCCTATGAGATCTGGGTGCATGAGGGCTGTCCGGAAGGCCACGATCTGGAGCACTGGCTGCGCGCCGAATCCGAGATCGTCGGAGAGGGACCTAGCCCGGAGGCGACGGACGAAGCTGCCGTGGCAAGCAAGAAGAAGAAATAGCTCGTCGTCCGACCGAAGGGCGCCGACGCGTGGGGCCGGCCTCATGCCGGAGGTGCACAGTTGAATTTCCTCGATCGATCGATCCGTCGCGCGCGGTTTGCCTATTTCTCGATGGAGATCGCGCTTCGCACCGAGATGCACACCTACAGCGGCGGGCTGGGTGTGCTCGCCGGGGATTCGGCACGCTCGGCGGCGGACCTCGATCTGCCTATGGTGTTCGTCACGCTCGTGAGCCGCCAGGGTTACGTGCGGCAGGAGATCGACGCGCGCCATGCGCAAGTCGGTCATCCCGATCCGTGGTCGCCGCAGGACTTTGCGACGGCGTTGCCACAGATGGTGGCCGTATCGATCGAAGGGCGTTCCGTCTGGGTGCGCCCGTGGCTTCATGCATTGGAATGCCCCCTCGGGCATGTCATTCCAGTTCTGCTGCTCGACACCGATCTCGATCAGAATGCGATCGAGGACCGCCGGATCACCGATGCGCTCTATGGCGGCGATCAAGCTTATCGACTGAAGCAGGAGATCGTGCTCGGGATCGGCGGTCAGAGCGTGCTGCGCGCGCTCGGCTTCAGCATCGAGAAATATCATCTCAATGAAGGTCATGCGGCCCTGCTGACCTTGCCCCTGCTGCGCGCGACCCAGCAACTCGACGGTGGCCGCGCCGCGGACCCGATGCTTGGCTATGACATCCCGGGAGTCCGGGAGCGGTGCGTGTTCACGACGCACACGCCGGTGGAAGCCGGCTTCGACAAGTTCGATTATGACCTCGTTCAGCGTGTGCTTGGCGACTATGTCGAGCGCGAAGTCCTGACGCGCCTCGCCGGCTCTGATCGGCTCAACATGACTCGTTTGGCGATGAACCTCAGCGGCTATGTGAACGGCGTCGCGCGCCGGCACGCCGAGACGACGCGAAAGCTCTTTCCAGGTTATACGATCGCCTCGATCACCAACGGCGTTCATGTGCATCGATGGACGCATGGCGCAATCGCCAGGCTCTTCGAGCAGCAGTTTTCCAATTGGGCGCATGAGCCGGAAGTGCTCGCCTTCGCCGATCAAATCGACGATGGGGCACTGTGGTCGGCCCACGAGGAAGCCAAGAGCGATCTGCTGGCGCGGATCGCTCAGACAAATCGGAGGCAGTTGCGTCTCGACCTGCCGCTGATTGGATATGCGCGGCGCATGACGGCCTACAAACGCCCCGAACTCATTTTCTCCGACATGGAAAGGCTGCGCGAGATCGCCAAAGGTCAACCGTTCCAGATCGTTCTCGCCGGCCTGGCCCATCCGAGCGACGGCGGCGGGCAGGAGGCGATCCGGGCGCTTGGAGCGCATATCGATGTGCTCGACGGCGTGATCCCTGCCGCGTTCATCCCCGGTTACAATCTCGACATCGGCGCGGCCTTGGTGGCCGGCTGCGATGTGTGGTTGAACACGCCGCAGCCGCCGCTCGAGGCATCGGGCACCAGCGGCATGAAAGCGGCCATCAACGGCGCGCTCAATCTCAGCGTCCTTGATGGGTGGTGGGTCGAGGGATGCGTCGACGGCGTGACGGGCTGGTCGATCGCCGGCAACGGCGTCGAGGCGAGCGATGCGGGCGCGCTTTACCAGAAGCTGCGGGATGTGGTGCTCCCGCTCTATCACAGTGATCGTGGACGCTGGATCTGGATGATGAAGCAGGCGATCAGCAAGATCGGCCCGTCCTTCAATTCTCATCGGATGATGCGGCGCTACGTCACCGAAGCCTATCTGCGTTGACGGGGGACGAGCGATGTATGTGCGCGATGTGATGTCGACCCGGCTGGTGACAATCAGCCCCGAGCACAGCGTCTGGCACGCAGCGCAGATCATGCTCGCCGAACATGTCAGCGGCCTGCCGGTGCTCGATGACGGCGGGGCCTTGGTCGGCTTGGTGACCGAGGGCGACCTGCTGCGACGCTCCGAGCTTGGAACACCGCTCGGCGACGGAGGGGCGCCGGAGCGCGCCCGTGCCTATGTCCAAAGCCGGAGCTGGAAGGTTGGCGCGCTGATGTCGTCGCCAGTCCTCACGATCGGGGAAGACGCCCCGCTATCCAAGGCGGCGATGCTGCTCGGCGTTCACCGGATCAAGCGCCTGCCGGATGTCCGCGACCCGCAGCTGGTGGGCATCGTCAGCCGGGCGGATCTGCTCAAGGCCATCGCAACGGGCGGGCCGGACGCCGAAATCAGGGGCGACGAGGCGGTCCGCCGCGCGCTACACGCCCGCCTCGCGGAGGCCGGGAACGTCTTGAGCCGTCAGCCGGAACTTCACGTCGAGGCTGGCAGGGTGCGCGTGGCCGGCGCAATGGGGTCGCCCGCAGAGCTCGAGGTCGTGCGGATGGTGGTCGACAGCGTCGTCGGATCGGGGTTTAAGGACGAACTGACAGTCGAGAAGGAGCGTGAATGAGGGTTGTTCTGTTCGAGGCGGAGGATTGGGAAAAGAAGGCTTGCGCAACACTGATGCGTCTGCACGATGTCCGCTGCACGACAGTTCCGCTCAACATCTCGACAGTCGATGACTTCAAGGATGCCGAGGCAATCAGCCCCTTCGTGGCCTCGCGCCTCGATGCCCGCATCATCAACCGACTGCCCGATCTGAAGCTCATTGCGACCCGATCGGCGGGATACGATCATATCGACCTCGACGCCTGCCGCGAACAGGGGGTCGCCGTTGCCAATGTCCCGGACTATGGGGATGCGACGGTCGCCGAGCATGCCTTCGCGCTCCTGCTGGCGCTCGCCCGCAACATTGTCGAGAGCGTTGCGCTGACCCGCCGTGGCGGCTTCTCGATGGCTGGCGTGCGCGGTCTCGAATTGCGCGACAAGGTCATCGCGGTCGTCGGGACGGGGCGCATCGGCCGCCGCACGATTGAGATCGCGCGCGGCTTCGGCATGAAGGTGTTGGCCTTCGACCAAGTAGAGGACCACGCGGCCGCGACGCGGCTGGGATTCACCTATGGCGCGCTCGACGAAATCCTGGCGCTCGCCGATGTCGTGACGCTGCATGTGCCGTCATCGCCGACGACCGTGGGGCTGATCGGCGACCAGCAGTTCGCAACCATGAAGGATGGCGCCATCCTCATCAACACGGCGCGCGGCAACGTGGTCGATACCGAGGCGCTGGTGCGGGCGCTGGCAAGCGGCAAGCTGCGGGCGGTTGGTCTCGACGTGTTACCCCAGGAGCCGCTGATCCGGGAAGAAGCCGAGATCTTCCGCCAGGACAAGGCGGTTGATGCGTCCGATCTCAAGGCGCTGGTCGCCAACCATGTGCTGCTGCGATTTCCGAACGTTCTGATCACGCCGCACAATGCCTACAACACCGACTCTGCTCTCCGGCGGATCATAGAGACCACTATCGCCAACATCGAAGGGTTCGCGGCCGGTCGCTCCGTCGACCTGGTCCAGGCCGGCTGAGATGTGCCTGTCGGCAGAGGTCAGTCTGGGCGCCGCGGCCGTTCTCATCCCGACCGGGGCGGTTGCCGCCGCCTCCGCCTGGCGGCGGGATCGCCGCTACCTGATGATCGCGACTCTGCCTTTTCTCTTCGGACTGCAGCAATTGGTGGAAGGGCTGATCTGGATTGAGGGCCGTGCCGGCAATGCGCATCACGTCGCACAATACTCGCTCCTCTATATGTTTTTCACCTGGATCGCCTGGCCGATTTGGGTGCCGGTCTCGGCCTATTTCCTCGAAAGCGGCGCGCGGCGGAACGTCATCCTGCTGTTCGTCATCGCCGGCGCGATGCTGGGCGGCCTGCAGTTCATTCCGTACTTTGTTCACGACGGCTGGTTGACGACGACCTTCCTGCGTTGGGCCGTCCGCTACCAGGACATCAACCTGCTCGACGGGCTCGTGTCGCGGACCGTGACCTACGCGGTCTACGTGAGCGTCATCATTGTCCCGTTCCTGCTGGTGCGCAGCCGGGAGATCAAGGTATTCGGCCTGCTGGTCGCTGGCGTCCTCATCGTCACCTATGTGTTCTTTTCCTTCGCCTATATTTCGGTATTCTGCTTTGGCGGTGCGGTGATCTCCGCCTATCTGCTGGCGCTGATGTGGCGCCGGCGGCGGCCCACGCCCGCCTTGGCGTGATCGCGCGGGAGCTTCAGCGCCGCCAGAGCGAGTTCGCCGATCGCACGACGCGACGGCAAAGCCAGAGCGCCACGGCGAATCCGGCCAGGGCGGCTGCCGGCACGCCGAGCACGACCGGTCCGACGCGCGCCAGCGCGAGCAGCGCGGAGGCGATGAGGATGCCGATCGCCAGGAGCGCCAGCGCCATGAGTCCCGCGCGTCGATCAAGCCCCCGCTCCATCTCTTCCGAATGCTCGACGCGCAGGCCGAAAGCTGGTGTTTTTCCGTCTTCATGGGCGCGATGCAGGAGCGAGGCCAGCAGCGCGGGCAGGTCCTGGGCTGAAAGCGCCAGCTCGGTCTTGAGACGCGCCATCGCGGCGCGATCGGGCCGGCCGCCCAGGGTGTGAGCGATCGCGGCCTCGCCCTTGGCGATGAGGTTGTCAAGGACGTTGAAGTCCGGATCCAGCCGGCGCAGGCAACCCTCGATGAGGAAGAGCGCGCGCACCAGGACCATGAGATTGTAGGGCACGGCGACATGGGCGCCATCGCCGAGCCGCATCACTCTGAGGAAGGCATCGGCGATCGACCAATCCTTCAGCGGCAGCGATGAATAGTCGCTGAGTATCTCTTCGATGCCCCGCACGAAAGGCGTTCGTTCCGCCTTGCGGTCGATCAGAGAAAGCTCGATTGCCGCGTCGAGCATCCATCCGGCGTCCTGTTGAACGAAGGCCTGAAGGAAGATCCCGAGGTTGCGCCGAGTCGTGCGATCGAGATAACCGACGAGCCCGAAATCATGAAAGCAGAGTCGACCGTCCTCCATCAGGAAGAGGTTGCCGGGATGCGGATCGCCATGAAAGAGCCCGGTCTTCAACAGCTGCTCGAGATAGAAATCGACCAGAACGCCCGCGATCCTGGGACCGTCCCGCATCGCGACTGGATCCTCGATCGATCGGCCATGGCTCATCACCTGGACGAGGATCGCCTCGCTGCACAGCGCTTCGAACGCTGCGGGCACATAGACGTCCGAGCGCTGTTTGTAGGCCTCGCCGAAGCGGCGGATGTTGCGGGCTTCCTGTAGGAGGTCCGTCTCGCGAATGAGATTGGCCCGCATCTCGCCGGCGAGGCGCTGGAGTTGAAAGCGGCGCAGGCCGGGAACCAATGCGCCGGCGCATTTGGCAACGACAATCAGAATGCGCATGTCGCCGTCGATGCGCTCGCGCATCTGCGGGCGCCGGATCTTCACGATCACGTCCTGTCCGTCGCGCAGGGTGGCGCGATGGACCTGGGCGATCGAGGCAGCGGCGAAAGGTTCGCTCTCGAATGTCCGGAAGACCTCGTCAAGCGGGCGTCGCAGGGCGCGGTCCAGCTCGCGCTTGGCCTCCTGCGCCGAGAACGGCCGGGCATGCTCGCGCAGGTCCCGCAACTGCCTCAGATAGGGCTCCGGGAGGAGGTCTGGCCGCATGCTGAGGGCCTGGCCGACCTTGAGGAAGGTCGCGCCAAGATCGTCGAGCGCCTGGCGCAGGTGCAGCGGCAGGGCCGACGCATCGGCGCTGACGCCGCGACGGCGCTCGCCCAGATAGAGCAGGATCAGCGAAGATGCTGAGGCAACGATCTTGAAGAAACGGGCGATCACTTAGGGGGCGGCCCGTATTGATCACGGACTCCGGCCATCGCGTCAGAAAAACCGCTGCCGAATGCCGAGGGAGGCATTCGTGCGCGCGATGGAGCTGTGAGCGTCCGATGCGAGACCGGTCAGCGCGCGGATCGCGTCGATCGTCTCGGGAATGACGATGGCCTGATTGTCGACCATATAGGCATAGAACACCTCGTCGCCTTCCGTGCGTAGCATGTCTTCCCAAAGCGCCACTTCGTAGAGATTGTCGCGTGGGCGGTCGAGGTCGGCCATCAGCTCCTTGACGGTGTTAATGGCGGTGAGGCCGTCCGCGGTTCGGATCAGCGCGATCCGCGACGAAGACCGGAAGGCCTGAAGCACCTCTTCCTTCTCTGCCGGGCGTGTCAGCTGCACCACCCAGTAATGGAGGTGCGCAAGCGTTTCCGGCACCTTGACGGCCATGGTGACGACATCGAGCTCCGGATCGACGCTTCGTGCATCCGGGCCCTGATGGCTTGGGATTTCCGGCTCGGGAACGAGCGTGTTCATGATGCCGCCCGCATCGCTTTCCCAGGGGTCGGTGGCGCGCCTGAGGAGCGTGCCGCGCGCTCGCTTCAGAAGACCGGCGCGCTTCAGCGCTGACAGCGTGCGGACGATGGAGGTGGTGTTGCACGACACGACACGCGTCGATTCCCGGCCGACCGCTGTCGTAAAGGAACTGTCTGCAACGAAGGAGTGCCCTGTGACGGCGTGCTTTTCGCCGCCATGCACGATGAACTTGATGCCGCGGGCGCGGTAATGCTGGACGTTGGCTGCGCCGACGCGCTTGGGTGTGCAGTCGACGATGATGTCGACGGCTTGCAGGAGCGCCTCGAGGGTGCCGGCGACCGCAAGGCCAGCCTGGTTCATGCTGCGGGCCGTCTCCTCGGAGGCTCCGTAGAGTGGAATCCCTTTGTGGTCCAACGAGCGCAGGCGCCAGTCACTGGCGACATCGCATACGCCGACGAGCTCCATGTCATCCTGCAAACGCACGGCATCGGCGACGCGCTTGCCAATCACGCCATAGCCATTGACCGCAACGCGGACGGGACTGCGTCCTATCATTGAAGCGCCCTTCGTGAAGTTTGCCTGACCTAGGGACCACCGCCAGTCCTGTCGATCGGTGGAAATCGCCTCGACATCGCATCTTGTTGCCGCCGCATGAGCCTGCGCGCGTCGTCGCAAGTCATCCTTGATCGAGGTTAAGGAAACGCGTTTCCGGGTCCTGGCTTTATGACTGCTCGCCAGCGGCGAAGCGCCGAGCGTCTGCGGTCATTGTCCTGGCAAGGGATTGGGGGCCGTCTGATAAGCGAGATATTGAACCGAAGGCTGTTCTCAATGGTACCAAGGAAAGATGCGCTTTCGGGGATCTTGCTTGTCGCTCTAGCAGGGCGATGAAAAAGGCCGTTCCCAGCCGGAGCTTTGCGTGATTCCGTCGTTCTGAGGGATGACGGAGTGGTTTGATGCGCGGTTCGGCCGAGAAGTCGGGGACGCTGTTCAGCTATGTGGATCTGGAGAGCCGGATCCCGGCGAAGCACCCGCTGCGCACGATCCGGGCGATCGTGAACGAGGCCCTGGCTGCGCTCGACGGCGACTTCGGCGACCTTTATTCCGAGATCGGTCGCCCTTCGATCCCGCCCGAGCATCTCCTGCGGGCGATGCTGCTGCAGATCTTCTACGCGCTGCGCTCCGAGCGGCTCCTGGTGGAGCGGCTGGATTTCGACCTGTCGTTCCGATGGTTCGTCGGTCTGGGGATAGACGATCGGGTCTGGGACGCCTCGACGTTCTCGAAGAACCGCGACCGCTTGCTCGACGGCGACGTCGCGATGCGCTTCCTCGCCGCCATCCTCGACCGGCCGAAGGTGAAGCGCCTGGTCTCCACCGATCACTTCTCCGTCGACGGCACGCTAATCGAGGCCTGGGCTTCGATGAAGAGCTTCCGCCGCCGCACCGACGACAGCTCGGGCGGGCCTCCCGCCGACGGCGGTTCCTCCGGCAAGCAGCCCGCCGGCCGCAATGGCGAGGTCGATTTTCACGGTGACAAGCGCTCGAACGCGACGCACGCCTCGACCACCGATCCCGACGCCATGCTCTATCGCAAGAGCCCCGGCGCCGGCGCGATGCTCTGCTACATGGGTCACGTCCTGATGGAGAACCGCAACGGCCTCGTCGTCGATGTCGAAGCCACCCGGGTCTCCGGCCATGCCGAGCGCATGGTGGCGGTCGAGATGGTCAAGGGCGTCACCTCAGCGTCGGGCACGCGGCGCGTAACGGTCGGGGCCGATCGTGGCTTCGACGCGCGCGACTTCGTCGAGGACATGCGCGAACTCGGCGCCACGCCGCATGTCGCGCAGAACACGTCGGGGCGCCGATCGGCGATCGACGGGCGCACGACCCGCCACCCCGGCTACGCGCTCAGCATCAGGGTTCGAAAACGCATCGAGGAGGTCTTCGGCTGGGTCAAGGCCTCGGCTGGGCAGAGAAAGACCAAATTCCGAGGGCTCCCGAAGGTGCGCTTCGCTTTCACCATCGCGGTGGCCGCCTACAATCTCGTCCGATTGCCCAAGCTCCTCGCAGAATGAAACAGGGCAATGCGTCAAAGCTCTCGGTTCGGACGGCAAAGCCAGCAGATACCCGACCGACCCTGAAGCCCAAGCCGCCAATCCCGAAGCCCACCCCGTTAAACAGGAGCGTATTTCATCACCCTGCTAGGGGTCGTCAGTCTCGGTATCGCGACATTCTTCCTTGTGCTTCGCCCGTCGCTGCTACCCGAGGACCTTGCCTATACGGGCGTTGACGCAAGTGCGCTGCCAGAGGCCTTTCACGATTGGCTTCGCATCGTTTTTCGCACCTGGGGCGGATTCATTGCAGGTTTAGGCTGCCTGTTGGTGGGAGTCGGCGTCTTCCTGCTCACGGGGCGCCTGCGCTGGCTCTATCTCGGCTCCTCGGCAGGCATCGTGCTTGCGTTTGGACGCTTCCTGTTCAGCAATATCGTGTTGGGCTCCAACTTCCTTTGGCTGATCGCGGCGGCGTTCGCGTTGGCGCTCTGCACAGCGTTTCTTTTGGTCGTTAGGAGTGGTCGATGAAGCGCAGCATGGAGCCTGCGGATTGCTTGGCTCGATGCTTTTGACCACCCATCGATGTGGTGGGCGCAACGCAGGGGGTCAGTCATCCGGGCGGCACCGGCTGGGCCGCATGGCTTCGGACGCCTGATGCCGGCTGCGATGCCGGCACCAGGCTTGTCGTGGTCTAGCCAAGGTCCTCATAGGTGAGGTAGGCCATCATGCCGGTCGCCATATGGTAGAGATGGTGGCAATGCAGCGGCCACGTCCCCGGATTATTGGCATCAAAGACGATCGTCACCGTGCCGCCGGGCGGAACCAGCACCGTATCGCGCAACGCTCCGCCCAGCTCCGTGCCGTTGATGGCGGTCACCTGGAAATGGTGCCCGTGCAGATGCATCGGATGCGACATCATGGATGCATTCCGCATGGTGATCTCGATGCGTTGGCGCCGCCGCGCGCGCAGCTCGTCGCCGCCGTCGATCGCCCACGCATAGCCTTGCATCTGGCCCGTGAGCGTCACCGTGAAGCGTCGATCGGGCGGTCTCGATGCAAGTGGATGGCGCGCCCGCAGACGCATCTCGAGGTCGGTACCGACGATCGGACCCGGCGCATCGCTCGCAGTGTCGACGCGCTTTGCCGTGGATCCGGCTGTGGCGAGGATCACGCCGGTGCGCTCAACAGCGCCCTCCCGCATCGCGAGGATGGGGTAGGAACCTCCGCCTGACGGGAGCGACAGCGCGATGTCGAGGCGCTGTCCCATGCTGATCGGGAATTTTGCTCCGACGATTGGTTCAACGTCTTGGCCGTCGACGGCGACGAGGGTGCCCCGAAGAGTGCCCGTATCGACGGTAAAGCCCGTCGCGGTTGCGCCATTGATGATGCGAAGGCGAATGCGGCCGCCTTTTTCGACCCGCACGATCTCGGGGTCGTCGAGGGTCCGCTCATTAGCAAGATACGCGTCATACTCGATGTCGTTAAGGTCCATCCCGCCCATTTGCATGCCGGGCATCCCCGCCATGGGCATCTTGGCCATGTCGCCGGCACCCATCTTGGAATGATCCATCATCGGCATGCCCGCCATTCCGCCCGCTCCCATCGCCGAGTGGTCCATGGCAGCGCCATGATCCTGACCTTGCTTCAACCGGGCGAGCAGCTCCTCGACGGGCGTGAAGGAGAAATCGTGAAGGAGGATGACGACTTCCTGCTCGTCTCGCGCGCGGTCTGCCGCGCGGCGGACAATGAGCGGGGCGGCCAACAGATTCTGCTCCTGCAGCGTGTGAGCGTGCATCCAGTGCGTGCCGCCGTCGCCGACCGGGAATGTGTACCGATGGCTGCTTGCCGGCTTGAGCAAGGGCATCGGATTGTCGGGAACGCCATCGGCCTCCCAGGGCGGCGTGAGTCCATGCCAGTGAATCATCGTCGGCTGGTCGATCTGGTTCGATAGCTCGACGTCGAAGTGCGCATCGGCATCCAGTGTCAGCCCGTGCACGCCATTGGGCTGCAGCAAGCCGAAAACGCGCGCGGCGCGGCCATTGACCTCGATCGTCCGGCTCGTGGCCGCGAGCTTGATTGGCGGACGATCGCCCGGCGCCTGCGCCCAGCTGGTAACTGGACGCGCAAGCGCGCCGACACCGAGCGCTGCTGCGCCACCCATCATCGAGTTGAGAAAACTACGTCTGTTCATGGTGCTGATTCCTCATCGTGCCTGCATCGGGCAGGCGAGCTGATTGAGCGCGTCGTGGCGACGCGCACCGACTGGGGAGGTTGGGCTGGATCAGCGTCGAGGAGGTCCGTGCGGCTGGCCGACAAAGATGCCGGCGACCCAGTCGCCCCGGTCGAGCCGATGCTTGACGAGTATCGGCTGGGGCTGTTCGCCCGAGCCTGCAGCGACGGGAGCATTGCAAAGGCTGCACATCGACGTGCAACAGGAAGCAGGGCGGGCGTCGGCTCGCTTGTCGATGGCGTTCGCCGCGAAATGGACGACGGCGTCATGATTCGCGCTGTCAACGCTGCGGACGTGCTCTGCAAAGGGCGTTGCATGGGAGCACGGCATCACGTGCGCGCTCGCCATCGACATGCCCAGCCAGGCGAGCACGAGCACGGCGACCAAGGCCGTTCTCATGGAGCCGACAACACTCGTCAGTAACCACATCTGCGCGGAGAACCCTGTTTTCACGAGACTATCTTACCACGCCCCGTGTTCGATTGATCGGGATCAATCTGTTTGAGCTTTCGTGTTGTTGAGAATCGGACATGATCCCAGATGGCGATAGCTTTGATTATCAAAGGATCGGTGTCGCTCCAGGCCAGGTAAAGTGCGGCAGTGCCGCGAAGGCCGCGGCGCCGGCAGCACCCGCGAGGGCGGAGGCGCCGGCAAGCGGAAGCCAGAAACGCACCGGCCCCGTGGCGGCGGCGACGATCAAGCGGCCAACGGCATTGGTCGCGAGCGCGATCAACACGGCGTGGCCGACCGCCTCGACATCGGCCGAGGCTCCCAGAAGCCGCAGCGCGCTCAGAACTGCAACGTCGACATCGAAGACGCCGGAGACTGCAGATGTCGCCACCATTCCCGCGGAATGTCCCGAAGCGGCGGCAGCGCTGATGGTCGAGACGACGGCGAAGCCAACCGCGAAGAGGAGGAGCGGTCCGAGCTCGAACGGATTTCGGGGAGAACCATCGCCAGTTCCCGCGAGATTACCGCGCGTGAGATAAAGGCCTCCGCATATCGCAAAGACGGCGACCGCTGCGAGAATTGCAATGCCCGCGACGCCAAGCACGGAAGGCGCGACGATGGCGACGATTCCGGTGACCCGCAGCACCGAGACCGCTGCCGCGAGCGTCGCCGCTCCCGCAAGCGGCCATGGATTGCCGCCAGCGGCCGCCGTGCGCGCGAGCGCAAGCGTAACCGCTGTGGATGAGACGACCGCGCCCGCCAATCCGCCGACCAGCACGCCGCGCGTGGCGCCGAGCACGCGGACAGCGATATAGCCAAGATAGGAAATCGCAGCGGTGAGGACCGTGAAAATCCACACCTGCCGCGGATTGAAGCCGCCCCATGGATCGACCGCCTGCGCCGGAAGGAGCGGGAGGATGATCGCTGTCATGACCGCGAGCACGAGCGCGGCCCGCAGCTCGACCCATGAGATTCGCTTGACCAGCCCATGGAGGAGGTCGCGGCTCGCAAGAATGACGGCGAGCGCGGTGCCGCCAGCGGCCGCGGCGCGTTGATCGCCCGTGACCGCCAGCGCGCCGAGCATGAAGACGCTCATGCCTGCCACCACGCCCGTGACGCTGAAATCTGCATCGTGAAGGGCTTCGCGACTCTTGTACCAGGCAAATACGGCGGTGAAGGCGAAGAGCCCTGCGATCAGCAGGGAGGGCGCCTCCAGGCTGAGGGCGAGAGACGCCGTGAGACCGCCCAGCAGTCCTGTAATGGCGTAGGTGCGGATACCGGCGGTCCGTGCGCCATCCGGAGCATCGCGTTCACGCCAGCCACGCTCGAGGCCGACCAACAGGCCGATGGCGAGCGCCAGCCCGAGTTTGGCGATGAGAGACTCCATCACCAGCCTGCCGATAGCCGATGGTCACGGGGCGAACAGGGCCTCATCGCGCGCCCCGAAGCATGCGCCAAAGGACCGCGTCGCTGCGCCAGAAATGGTGCCAGAGCGCGGCACCTGCATGGAGGAGAACCAGCGTGAGCAATGTCCAGCTCAGCAGGCTGTGAAGCGGCGCGATCCTGAACGACACATACATGGCGATCGTGCCGGTCACCGGAAGCGCGATCAGGACACCGTAGAGAGCGGCATGCATGACCGCGGCGATGATACGCTCGCCTACCGACATGCCCTCGACAGGTGCCGGCCTGCCATAAGCGAAGCGCAGGACCAACTGCGCCAGAACGAGACCAAGGATGGCCCAGCCACTCCAAGCATGGACCTGATGCAGAAACAGGTCAAAGGGGCGCGGCTTCATGAAAAGGTGCATCATGTGGGTGCGCTGGATCGCCCAGGCCGTCGGCACCTGCACCAGGCACAAGACCAGCACCGTCCAATGCATGAGGCGATGGGCGCGGGGAAATCCATCCGGCGGCGCGGCGCGGCGCATCGATCCTGGCCCGAGCCACCTCAAGCCTCGACCTCGACGATATCCCCGGCCCGCGCGGCGTAATCGAGCGCGTAGGCGAGCTCGCCCGTCGTTTCGGCGTGGACATGGAGCAGGGGTTGCCCGCGATCGATGTCGTCGCCGAGCCGCACCGCCATGCGCAGGCCCGCCGCCTTCGCCTCCGGGGCGCCGGCGAGCTTGGCGAGCCGGGAGAGCTTGCGGTTGTTAATGTGAACGACGCGACCGGCGTGCGCCGCGGTCAACGGATGGACGTAGGACGCCTTCGGCGGCGTGCGAAAGCCACCCTGCGCCTGACAGATCGCCTCGAACTTCACCCATGCCCGCCCGCTTGCGAGCGTTTCAAGTGCGAGGTTCACACCTTCTCCCCGCGCAGCCTTGCCGCCGATCTCAAGCGCTGCGCCGGCCAGCGCCGCCGCGCGTCGGCGCAGATCGTCCGGCGCCTCCGGCGTGTTCTGCAGCACGGCGAGGACGTCGTAAGCCTCCAACGCCGGTCCGATTCCACGGCCGACAGGTTGGGAGCCGTCGGTCTGGACGCAGGTCGTCGCCAGGCGGAAGCGCTTCGCGACGGCGTCGAGGCGCGAAGCCAACCGGTTGGCCGCGTCGTCGCCCCGCACCTTCGCCGTCGGCCCGACAGGGATGTCGATGACGACATGGGTCGAGCCCGCTGCGATCTTCTTCGACAAAACCGAGGCGACGAGCTGCCCTTCGGTGTCGATATCGAGTTCGCGCTCGACGCGCACAAAGATGTCGTCAGCGGGGCTCAGATGCACGGCGCCGCCCCAGGCGACGCAGCCCCCTTCGCTTTCGACGACGCGTCTCAACGTAGCGAGATCGAGTTCGACCGGCGCCAGCGTTTCCATCGTGTCGGCGGTGCCGGCCGGGGAAGTGATGGCGCGCGAGGAGGTCTTGGGCATGACCAGCCCGTTCGCGGCAACGATCGCGACGACGATCGGCGTCGTCCGGTTGCCGGGAAGGCCGCCCACACAATGCTTGTCGACGACAATCGGCGCGTCCCACCGCATCCGCTCCCCGACATCGACCATGGCGCCTGTCAGATCGACGGTCTCGTTCTCGTCGAGGGGGAGAGCGGCGCTGGCGGTGAGGAATGCCGCAAGGTGGACTTCGGTGTAACGCCCTGCAACGATATCACGCAGAATCTCGGCAAAGGCGTGGGCGTCGAGCCGATTGCCATAGATGCGCTGACGCACACTGGCGAGAGAATCGATCGCGGGCGCGTGGCTGACATGGACCGCATCGCCGTCGGTGAGCCCGAGCCGTTCCCAGGCGGTCTCCGAAAGGCCGACCTCGTCGATGGCGATCAGGCCATCGCCATCGACCTGAAACAGGGTCGCCTGGACCTCTCCTTTGCCGTTCGACACGAGCACCTGCGATCGCGCCGACAAGCCCTCCGATCGGCAGACGTGGCAATCGCTGCGCATGACGGCCACTGCCTGATGCTGCGTGTGCAGCCGGATGCGCCTGACTCGGAGCGTGGGCTGAGCAGGAATCGTCGCGACGGAAGACGTCATAGCTTGAAAGCCTGGTCCTGACGCGGAACGACGGCGTTCCATCCGAGCTCGCGGTCGATGCGAACCCGCAAGGCTTCGGAGCCCTCATCCTCGCCATGCACGATGAAAATGCGGGTCGGCGCATGCCGGAACCCCGACAGCCATCGTAACAGCTCATTGGAATCGGCATGAGCCGAGAGCATCGACAGTTCCTGGACAGCGGCGCGGACGGGAATCCACTCGCCATGAATTTTGGTCTCCTGGGCGCCCTGCAGCATGGCGCGGCCGCGGGTGCCTGCTGCCTGGAAACCCGAGAAAAGAATGGTGTTGCGGGCATGGGGGGCGAAGGTCTTCAGGTGATGGAGGACACGCCCGCCGGTCGCCATGCCGCTCGCTGAGATCACCACCTTGGGATAGGGGCTTGCGGTAATCGCCTTCGAAGCCTCGACATCGCGCGTGTAGGTCGCGATCGCGCAGACCTCCTTGCATTGCTCGGGCGTCAGGCGGTGATCCTGGCGATGGGCATGCAAAAGGTCGGTGGCGTCGATCGCCATGGGGCTGTCTAGATAGACCGGAACCTGGGCCAGGCGCCCTGCCGTCTTGAGCTTCCACAGATGATAGAGCAGTGACTGGGCGCGACCGACGGCGAAGGCCGGGACGACGACCGTCCCACCGCGCGCGATTGTCCGCTCGACGACGGCGCCGAGCGCCTCGGTCGGATCGGCCGGATCGTGAACACGATTGCCATAGGTCGATTCAATCAGAACGTAGTCGGCTTCCGGCACCGGCGCTGGATCGGGCAGAACCGGATCGTCATAGCGTCCGAGGTCCCCAGAGAATGCGACGCGCCGGCCGCCCCATTGGATCTCGGCGGTGGCCGCGCCGAGGATATGCCCGGCATGGCGGAAAGTCAGGGTCGCGCCAAAGGGCAGCTGGGTCGGTGTGTCGAACGGAACGGTCGAGAAGAACTCGAGGCTGCGTTCCGCATCGCGGATGCCGTAGAGCGCGAGCGCCGGCTTGTGCTTCGAGAAGCCTTTCCGGTTGGCGTATTCGGCATCCTTTTCCTGCAGGTGCCCACTGTCCTTGAGGATGAGCTCCGAGACGTCGCGCGTCGCGGACGTCGCATAAATCCTTCCACGAAAACCATCACGCACGAGCTTCGGAAGGTAGCCCGAATGGTCGAGATGGGCATGCGTCAGGATGACGGCGTCAATGCTCGACGGCGCGATCGGCAGCGGCTCCCAGTTCAACTCGCGCAGGTTCTTGAGGCCCTGAAACAGACCGCAGTCGACCAGGATGCGCTTGTCGCCGTTGGCGAGGAGATGTTTCGAGCCGGTGACGGTGCCTGCGCCGCCGAGGGAGGTGAGTGTGAGCATGTCGTCCTTCACTGCGTGGCGGTGGACAGAGCGGCGGGTGTGCCCTTCCCATCGATGGCGTTGCGTTCGTCAGGCGTGAGGTGGTCGTGGCGGGACCAGCCGGCGAGCGGAGCCGCCGCGTCGATCAGATGCGCCCATGAGCACCGATTGGCGAACAGCATCCCGGCGACGTCGAGCGTGCCGCCCCGGCTGATATAGCCGCGCGCGCCGGTCCGTTTCGGGCCCTCGTCGAGCCGGCGCAGCAGGCCGAGCATCGGCTCCGGACGGGTGTGCGACACGATCAGGCGCGGGACGCCGGGCGGAAAGAGGCGCGCGAGCGTATCGTCTGTCGCCACGAAGCGCGCTTCGATCGGATCGCGTGGGATCCGAAAACGGCCGGGCTCATTGATCGCCGTCACCAGGACATGCCGTCCGCGCGCCTTCAGCCGACGGGCGGCCTTGAGCGCCTCTTCGAGCTGGTAGGCGCCGATCGCGACGATCTGCAGCTCCGCGCTCCCGGCCTGTCCGAAAACAGGGGCGGCGCCGTCGGCCACGAAACGGGTCGCGGCCTCGCCGTCGAAGCGATGCGGCATGTCTCGCTTCGAAACGATCACGCAGCCGACTTGCCCGCGTCCGTCGAAGACCGAGACCATCGTGGCGACCGCGCTGTTGGCGTCCACAGGGAACAGCACACGCGCCGTATCGGACATTTCGCCAAACAGCGCCTCGCCGAGGGTCGGGTCCTGGTGCGATTGCTCGTTCTTGGAGTTCTCCCAGGTATGCGAGGTGACGACGAGCGGCACCGAAATCCAGCCCGGCTCCTTGCCATCCTCGCGCTGGCGGCGCGCGAACACGATTTCCTGTCGCAGGCCGCCGAGCATCTTCATCGCGAAGGCCTCGTAGCTGACGATGAGATTGATCCCGCCCTTGTTCGCAAGTGCCGCGGCGGCGACCGCCTCCTCGTTGAGCGCCGTGATCACACCGCCGTCGTAGGCCTCGGCCACGCCTGTCTCCGGCGCGTTGACGCGATGGCGCAGGCGCTCGAGGGTCGCGCTCATATGGTTGGAGCTCAGCTCGTCCGGATTGCCGACGCGCACTCTGAGCCCCGGATTGGCATCGACAAGCCGGACGAACCAGCGATCGAGCGCATGCATGGCGCAATCGGGCGGAGCGTTCGTATCGGTCCATTGCGGCTGCGGCTGGATCGGCTGAGGCGGATGGCGCGAAGCCAGCGGATGCCGGCTCGCCGCGGGCCGGTTCTGCTCCTGGTGGACGGCGATGGCGGAGACCGCCGCAGCGATGTCGGCTGGCGCGACAAACAGAGCCCGCGCCGCCTCATTGAACGCATCGCGCGCGGCCCGATCGCGCGACGGGTTTGCGGCAAGCGGCAGGTTATGCGCGGCATTGGTGCCCGCGCCGGGAAAGCCGAAGCCCTTCACGGTTTCGGCGATGGCGTAGGGGATGGGAGCAGGATAGCTGCGGGCGGGATCGGCGGCAAAACGGCCGAGGCGTTCCTCCGCCGTCAGGATCGCCCAGACGAAGGCTGCGGGATCACGGCCGTCGATCCCGAAGGGGTCGAAGCCGTTGAGCCTGAGATGATCGGCAAGCCACGCCGCGCCGCCTTGCTGCGCGATCTGCGCCCGCTCCTCGATACGCCGCCCATTGAGGATCATGATGGGAACGACGAGGCCGCAATCCTCCGCCCGCCACCAGCGCGCCGTCCAGTCCGAGCCCCGCTGCTCCTCGAAGGCGCCGTCGCTCAGAAAGGCGACCAGGCTCTCTCCCGGCAGCGGTGCGTGGACATACTGGACTTCGGCGAAGCCGAGATAGCCGCCCTCGGAGATAGCGCCGGCCGTGTTTGGCCCGGCATGGCTGCCAATCGGAACCGCCGGCCGGCCGTCGGCGTCGATCGCGTAGGAATAGAAATCGGCGGCAAGCTGGGACAGGCCCTTCTCGCTGCGGTCATAGCGGCCTTTTTGCGCGTCGGAGACATCGCCGGTGAGGGCGTTGACCGCCTCGACCGCGGCGACACAATGGCCCTGTCCCATCAGCCAGGAGCGAGTCGTGGCCGACAAGGCGTTCGCCGTCAGATAGCCGACAAAGGCGGGCACCATGTTCAGCGATCCGCCGGTGTGCCCTTCCGGCGCAGTCTTGAAGGCGTCGGCCGGCAAAGGCGCTCCGGATAGATCGACTCGCTTGGCATAGGTCATGTGCACGACCGTCCACATCGCGGCACATGCCAGCCGGTCAGCGGCGGCGAGACGACGATAAAACGTTTCCGGGTCGAATCTCCCCGATTGCGCAAGCGTGCGAATGCGCTCCACCGTCTCGTCGCCGTGCGTGATCGGGCCGTAGCCGCTGCGCCAGTGTTCGACGGCTGATGATGTCGTTGCGACCATACGCTTGTCATTCCTTGAGTTCTCTGTGTCGGCTGTCCTATTCGACCCCGCCGGTCCAGGGTGGAGGGTCGCTTGCGGGAAAGGAATCGATGCCCGCCCGTTCCACGTCGTCGATCGGCTCAGGTGGCCGCCGATGGCGGATCGGCCCAGGACCGGGCGTGTCTGCGGCAGCGACCGCATCGGCGATCAGCCGGGCGAGCCCGATCGCGTTGCTGGCGTGGCTGACGGAATTAGTCGAGACAATCCTGCCGCAGAGCGGCGCCAACCGCGCATAGGAGTCGCCGGCGAAGATGCCGTGCACCACCGCGACGTCGGGGCGGGTAAAACCCTGCGACGGCAGCTGGCGCGCCGCTTCGATGAGAGTGTTGCCGGACGAGGCGATATCGTCGACGAGTACGGGCTGTAGATCACTCCATTGCGAGAGGTCCGGCAGCGCGACTTCGACATCGCGGTCGCCATGGCGGATCTTGCGCAGCACGGCATGCGGCGCGCCGATCCGCGCCGCGATCGCCGACACCCACTGTTCGCTTTCCTCATCCGGACCGATGACGAGCGGCTTGGTGATCGAAGCCGCGATCCAGTCGGCCAGCAACGGTGCGGCATGCAGCGTCAGCGTCCGGATGTCGTAGAGCGCGGACAGCGCCGGATAGCGGTGAAGATGAGGATCAACAGTGACGAGCCGGTCGAAGCTGGATGAGATCAGGCGCGCGAAGCTGCGCGACGTGACGGCTTCGCCCGGCTGGAAACGGCGATCCTGCCGCATATAGGCGAGATAAGGGGCGACCAGCGTCACCTCGGCCGCGCCGAGGGAGCGTGCTGCATCGGCAAGGAAGATGAGGCGCAGGAAACCTTCGTCGGGTCGAGCGAGGGTCGAAACCAGCAGAACCGCTCGTCCTGCCACGTCGGAGGCGAGGCGCACATAGGTCTCGCCATCGGGGAAGTTGCGCGTCTCGATGGCGCCGACCTCGCCGGCGCCGGCGCTTGCAAGATCGCGCGCGAAGGCCTCATTGCCCGGCAAGGGGATGATAATGTGCGGAAAATTCTTCGAGACGGGGACAATGGCCATTCTTTATCTTTCGTCGTCTCGCCTCGGCGTTTAGCAGGACCCGGCGTCGGCTCGTGATTTCTGTCGCGAAGGCGAAGACTCGGTTCCTGATAAGGCTGCGCGGCGCCGCAATTCTTTAATCGAGATTAAGTTCTGTCCGGGTCCCTGCCGACCGTCCGGGCTCGTGGAATCGCCTTTCCCGTCGCGCTCAATGCCTGGGTAGACGGTCTCGCCGGCAGCGACTTTCCGGGCGCAACCTTGATTTGAGTTAAAGTTTCGGCCGGCACGGACGCGCATCGTCGCCGCCGAGGAGGGGGCACGGGTTCGCCGTTGTCGGCGAGCTCTCTAGGCCCTGATGCTCATTAGACGTGGTGATCGGTTACGTTCCGGGGCTGATGATTTCAACCGGATCGCGCCCGTCACGGACGAGGGAAGTACGGGAAGGCGGCTGATGGCGACTGACAACAAAGCTCCCGCCAAGCGGGTCTTCAAGTTCGACATCCTTTACTTCATCGCGGTTTTTTTCGCCGTTCTGCTGATTCGTGATCTGCTGGTCGGCCAGAACCACGTCAAGGTCATCCCCTATAGCGAATTCCAGAACCTCATCGAAAAGGACGGTGTCACCGACCTGATTGTCGGTCCAACCGAGATCACCGGCGCCTATAAGCCGCCGGTCGACAAGGACGCGCCTCAGCATTTCTCGACCGTTCGCGTCGACCCCCAGATCGCGGATGTGCTCACCCGCCGCAATATTTCCTTCTCCGGGCAACCGGCGCCCGGCCTTTTCGAAAACCTGCTGTCGTGGCTCATGCCGGCCGCGATGTTCGTGCTGATCTGGATGTTTCTGCTGCGCCCGATGATGGCCGGGCAGCATGGCGGGTTGATGAGCATTGGTCGCAGCCGGGCCAAGGTCTATGCGGAGAAGGGCGTGAAGGTGACATTCGCGGATGTCGCGGGCGTCGACGAGGCAAAGCAGGAGCTCGCCGAAGTCGTCGGGTTTCTCAAGGACCCGGCAACCTCTGGCCGGCTCGGCGCACGCATTCCCAAAGGTTTGCTTCTCGTCGGACCGCCCGGAACGGGCAAGACGCTGTTGGCGCGCGCCGTCGCTGGAGAATCGGGCGTTCGCTTTTTCTCCATCACGGGCTCCGAATTCGTCGAAATGTTCGTCGGCGTCGGCGCCTCGCGCGTGCGCGACCTTTTCCAGCAGGCGCGCGAGCAGGCGCCAGCCATCGTCTTCATCGACGAGCTCGACGCGCTGGGCCGCGCGCGTGGCATCGATGTGCCAGGCGGGGGACACGACGAGAAGGAGCAGACGCTCAATCAGCTGCTCGCCGAGATGGACGGCTTCGACCCCAGCGTCGGCATCGTCGTCCTCGCAGCAACCAACCGGCCCGAGATCCTCGATCCGGCGCTTTTGCGGGCCGGGCGCTTCGATCGGCAGGTTCTGGTCGACCGTCCCGACCGGCAGGGCCGGATCGACATCCTCAACGTGCATCTGAAGAAGATCAGTGTGGCGCCCGATCTCGACGTCGCAGCGGTCGCGGCGCTCACACCGGGATTTACCGGCGCCGATCTGGCCAATCTCGTCAACGAGGCTGCGCTTGTTGCCACGCGCCGTGGCGCGAGCGCCACCGTTCTCGACGATTTCACACAGGCTGTGGAGCGTATCGTCGCCGGACTCGAGAAGAAGAGCCGGATTCTCATTCCGCGCGAGCGTGAGATCGTCGCCCATCACGAAATGGGACATGCGCTCGTCGCCATGGCCCTGCCGCAGACAGACGTGGTGCAGAAGGTCTCGATCATCCCGCGCGGCATCGCGGCGCTGGGCTACACGCTGCAGCGGCCGATCGAGGATCGCTTTCTCATGAGCCAGTCCGAGCTGGAGGATCGCATGGCGGTGCTGCTCGGCGGCCGTGCCGCCGAAAGCCTGGTCTTCGACGAGATTTCGACCGGCGCGGCCGACGATCTGGTCAAAGCGACGGACATTGCGCGCAACATGGTGGTTCGGTTCGGCATGTCGAAGGAGCTGGGACAGGTCGCCTACGAGCCGGAGACAGGCAGCTTCCTGGTCGGCCAAACCCCGGTCTGGCGTCCACGTACCTATAGCGATGAGACGGCCGAGGCGATCGATCACATGGTGAAGGACCTCATCAGCAGCGCCTTCCAGAAGGCCCGCGCGATCCTCGAGCGCAACCGGTCAATGCTCGACGCCAGCGCGCGCGAGCTTCTCGCCCGCGAGACGCTCGGCCCGGATGAACTCGCCACGTTGACCGCGGGGCTCGAGCGCGAGGTGCGGCGAAAGCCCGGTCTCGCTCTGGTCGAATGATGCGGATCGGAAACTGCCAGATTGGCCTGCTCGGCGGGCGCTCGCTGTTCAGGGGTATCTATGGTGCGTAGATCGTCCGTTGTCGTCGTCGCCGTGCTGGTCGCCACCGCTGCGGCCGGCGCCTACGTCTATTGGCTACGAACGCAGAACCAGGTGCCTGCGGGGTTAGCGCGGGTGAATGGAAGGATCGAGGTCGAGCGGGTCGACATCACCAGCAAATATGCCGGCCGTCTGGCCGAAGTGATGGTCGACGAGGGGGCCAACGTCAGCAAGGGCGACGTCCTCGCCCGGCTCGATACGAGCGAGATCCGGGCGCAATTGACGGCGGCGAGAGCTGCTGTCCATCGCAGCCATCAGAGCGTGGCCAGCGCTGAAGCCAGCGTCGCGCTACGCGAGGCGGAACTCAATCTCGCGCAAATCGAGCTCCAGCGTGTCGTGGATCTCATGCGGACGAATACCTCCACGCAGGCCGAGCTCGATCGGCGGACGGCACAGCGCGACATCGCACGAGCCTCGCTGCTGACCGCGAAAGCCGCAGTCGAGGACGCCAAGGCCTCGGTGGAGGTCGCCGAGGCGCAGGTCAGCCAGATCGAAGCCGCCATCGCCGACATGACGTTGAGGGCGCCGGTGTCCGGCCGCGTCGAGTACCGGCTGGCGCGAACCGGAGAGGTTGTCGGCGCCGGAGGGCGGGTCCTCACCGTCTTCGATCTTTCGGATGCGCACATGACCATCTATCTGCCGACGGCCTCCGCTGGTCGTGTGGCCGTCGGTTCGCAAGCCCGCCTCGTGCTGGATGGCCCGGGCGGTTTTGTCCTGCCGGCGACCGTGTCCTTCGTCTCCGCCGACGCGCAGTTCACGCCGAAATTCGTCGAGACCGCGAACGAACGCGAGAAGCTGATGTATCGCGTCAAGCTGCACCTCGATCCGGCCCTTGTGGCCTCCGAGCGGGGCTATGTGAAGGCGGGCATGACCGGCAACGCCTATGTCCCGGTGACGGGCAACGCGAACTGGCCGGCCGAGCTTGCGCCGAGGCTGCCCGATGGAGGCTGAGTCAGCAGCAGCCGTCAGCCTCTCGGCGATCCATCAGGCCTATGGGAAGGTGATCGCGCTTCGCGATCTCGGGCTCTTGATATCAACGGGCTGCAAGCTTGCGATTGTCGGTCCAGATGGCGTTGGGAAGTCGACTTTGCTGGGTCTGATCGCGGGGGTGCGGCGCATCCAGCGCGGTTCGGTTCGCGTGCTCGGCGGTGACATGGCCTCGGCGTCCCACCGCAGCGCGGCCGCGCCGCGGATCGCCTATATGCCGCAAGGGCTCGGACGCAATCTTTATCCGACGCTTTCGGTCATGGAGAATATCGACTTTTTCGCCCGACTCTACAGCCAGCCGGACGGCCGCAGACGTCGACGGATCGATCAGCTCATGCGGGTCACCGGGCTTTTTACCTTTGCCGACAGGCCGGCGGGAAAGCTGTCAGGCGGGATGAAACAGAAGCTCGGCCTGTGCTGCGCGCTGGTGCATGATCCCGATCTTCTCATCCTCGATGAGCCGACGACGGGCATCGATCCGCTGTCGCGCCGCCAGTTCTGGACGCTGATCGCGCGTATCCAGGCCGAGCGGCCGGCCATGACGGTGATCGTGGCGACCGCCTATATGGAGGAGGCCGGCGAGTTCGATCGCATCATCGCCATGGATGATGGAGCGATCATCGCCGACGGCAGCAAGGCGGAGCTTCTCGCCCGGACCGGCGCCGCCACGCTCGAGCAAGCCTATATCGAGCTGCAGCGCCCAGAGCGGCGCGGCGCGCGCCCAGTGTCGTCCGTGCCACGTCTTGTGCCGGATGGCGGGCCCCCGGCCATCGTGGCCGAAGGCCTGACGATGCGCTTCGGCGATTTCACCGCGGTCGACCATGTGAGCTTCCGCATCGAGCGAGGCGAGATCTTCGGCTTCCTCGGCTCCAATGGCTGCGGCAAGACGACCACGATGAAGATGCTGACCGGGCTGCTGCCGGCGACGGAAGGACGCGCCGAGCTTCTGGGAAAGCCCGTGGACGCCCGTGATATCTCGACTAGGACGCGGATCGGCTACGTCTCGCAAACCTTCTCGCTCTACGAAGAATTGTCCGTGCGCGGCAATCTCGAATTGCACGGGCGGCTCTGTGGCATTGGCGGCAAGACGCTCGTCGAGCGTGTCGAACAAGGCTTGTCGCGCTTCGAACTCGCTGATGTCGCCGAGACGCTGCCAGACGCATTGCCGTTGGGCATGCGCCAGCGGCTTCAGCTGGCGGCGGCATGTCTGCACCGGCCGGACGTCCTGATCCTGGACGAGCCGACGTCAGGTGTCGACCCGGCGGCGCGCGACCGCTTCTGGAGCCTTTTGGTGGAGATGTCGCGCAAAGACGGGGTGACGATTTTCATCTCGACGCACTTCATGAACGAGGCCGAGCGCTGCGACCGCGTCTCTCTCATGCATGCCGGTCGGGTGCTGGCCGTCGGCGCGCCACACGAGCTTCAAACCGCGCGCGGGGCTGCGAGCCTCGACGACGCCTTCGTCGCCTACCTGGAGGATGCCGCCGCGACCGGATCCGACGCGGAGACGCCCAGTGAGGGTGCCTGGTCAACCGAGCCCGCTGCGCCAGCCTCCAAGGACGACGCCATTGCGCCGCCACGGCCGCTCCTGGCGTCGGCGAAGCGGATCTGGACGTTCGCACGGCGCGAGGCGCTGGAGCTCAGCCGGGACCGCATTCGGCTGGCTTTCGCGCTCGTCGGCCCCCTCCTACTCATGGCGGCGTTCGGCTACGGGATTTCCTTCGATATCGAAGGCCTGCGTTACGCCGTACTCGACCGCGACCAGTCGCTGGAAAGCCGTGCGTTTCTCGATCAGTTCTCGAACTCCCGGTATTTTGTCGAGCAGGAACGCCTTGGCGAGGAGATCGACATCGATCGGCGCTTGCGCGCCGGTGAGCTGAAGTTCGCCATCGACATCCCGCCTGGCTTCGGGCGCGACCTGTTGCAAGGGCATCGTCCCGAAATCGGCTTCTGGCTCGACGGCGGCAACACCTTCCCCGCCGAGACCGCTCGCGCCTATATCCTGGGGACGCTTCAGACCTATGCCGGCGAGCTCGCGCGCGCCTCGCGCGCGGCAGACGGGCCGCCGGCGGAGACGCTGCGGGTCGAACCGCGCTTTCGCTACAATCAGGATTTCCGCAGCGTCTTTGCGATCACGCCCGGATCGATCATGCTCCTGCTGATCATCTTCCCGGCCATGCTGACGGCCCTCGGCGTCGTCCGGGAGAAGGAGATGGGCTCGATCGCGAACGTCTATGCGTCGCCGGCGACGGTGGGTGAATATCTGCTGGGCAAGCAGCTCCCCTATGTCGCGATCGGGATCTTGAGTTATCTGAGCTTGCTGGCCTTTGCCGGCGGTGTACTCGGCGTCGTGCCGAAGGGCTCGCTGCTGGCGCTCTCTCTGGCGGCCGTCCTCTATGTCTTCGCCGCTACGGCTTTCGGCCTCCTGGTTTCGGCCTTCGTCTCGACCCAGGTGGCAGCGATCTTCGGCACCGCGATCCTGACCGCGATGACCGCGGCCCATTATTCCGGATTCCTGATCCCGGCCTCCTCGCTGGAGGGCCCGGGGCGCATCATGGGCCTGTCTTTCCCCCCGCTCTGGTTCCAGACGATCAGCCTGGGGGTCTTCGCCAAGGGACTCGACACACCCGCCTTCACCCGCGAGCTCATTGTGCTGGCCGGTTTCGGGCTGGGATTCCTGCTGCTCGCGCGGCTGCTGATCCGCAAACAGGGGGCGTAGCGATGCGCCGCTGGATCGAAAATGCCTTCCGTCTCGGCGTCAAGGAATTCGCCAGTCTGTCGCGTGACGTCGTGATGGTGGTGCTCATCGCCTACGTCTTCACCTTCGCCGTTTATTCAGAGGCGACAGCGATGCGAACGGACGTCAATGACGCAAAGGTGGCCGTCATCGACGGCGATCGCTCGACTCTTTCGGGCCGGATCAAGGACGCGCTGCGGGCACCCTATTTTCGGCCTCCGGTCGAAATCGACCGCTCGAGCCTCGACGGCTTGATGGACAAGGGCGCCTTCACCTTCATCATCGATATCCCGCACGGGCTGGAAGCTGATTTCCTGGCCGGTCGTAGCCCCGCGATCCAGGTCAATGTCGACGCAACCAGCATCTCTCAGGCCGGTGTCGGCACGGCCTATATCCAGCAGATTGTCGCGCAGGAAACGACCAGCTTCCTCAAGCAAGCTCCCGCCGAGACCCTCGCTCCGGTCAATGCCGTGATCCGCGCGATGTTCAATCCGAATCTCGAAGCGATCAGCTTCACCGCGAGCATGGGCGTCATCAACAACGTCACCATTCTCGCCATCATTCTGGTTGGCGCCGCGGTGATGCGCGAGCGCGAGCACGGCACGATCGAACATCTCCTCGTCATGCCGGTGAGCGCCAGCGAGATCATCGCCGGGAAGGTCTGGGCGAATGGCCTGGTCATTCTTCTCGCGGCCGCCTTCTCTCTTCATGTCGTCGTCGAGGTCGTCCTGCGCACACCGATCGTCGGTTCGATCGAACTGTTTCTCGCTGGAACGGCGATCTACCTCTTCGCCGTGACATCGCTCGGCATTCTGCTCGCCACGGTCGCGAACTCCATGCCGCAATTTGCGCTGCTCTCGATTCCGGTCTTTGTCCTAATGTTTCTGTTGTCGGGCTCGTTCACGCCGTTCGAGAGCATGCCGCGGGCCCTCCAGGCGATCATGGACCTCTCACCGTCGACCCATTTCGTGCGCTTCGCCCAAGCGGTCCTCTACCGCGGCGCGGGCATCGCCGTTGTTTGGCGGGATCTTCTGATCATGGCTGGGCTTGGCGCGGCCTTCGTTACGCTTGCGCTTTATCGCTTCAAGGCGATGTTGTCGCGTCAGTCGTAGGAGTTGCGTTCAAGGGTGCGACGAGGCTTGCGCGGTTGCGCACATTCGTCTCCAGCAGCTATTTGCTCGCGGGCGTGTCCGGCATCAGGAGCTGGGGCAGGCGCATGCTGGCGAGCAGCGTTCCCAGGACGAGCAGAGCGGCGAGGACGAAGCTGGCATCGGGCAAGACTGGCAAATCGAACAACGCGCCGCCCGCGACCGATCCAAGCGCCTGACCGAGGCTGGCTGCGGCTGTCATGCGGCCGAGCTGCGCGCCCTCGCTGGTCGCGATGCCGAGGGACGCCCAGTATGTGGCAACTGGCGAGAGCATGCCGGCGCTTGCCGCCACCAGCGCAACGGCGATCGACATCAAGACCGAGCCGCTCACAAGCGAGACGACGACGAGCCCGACGGACAGGGTCGCGAGCCCGGGCGCAATGAACCAGCGCGTGAGTTCTGGTTTGATGAGAGGCGAGAACACCAAGGCCTGGACGATGGCCATCACGAGGCTGCATTCGGCGAACATGATGCCGATATGTGCGGCATCGAGTCCGAGAACCTTGCCGCGCAATGCCAGCCCGACCTCGAAAACGCCGATCGCGAGAGCGGCCACGAGCGCGATCGCGAGAAGCCGCACCATGGCGCGACGCTCGATCTGTGCGGCGTCGGGTGGCGCATCAACGCGGTTGCGTTCTATCCCTGCAGGAAGGAGAAGAACCACGAGGATTGCTGCGATGACCGCCAGGCCTGTCGCTGTGAGCAAAGGCATCGCCAGCGATCGGTCAGGCGAGAGCGCCCAGAGCTTGCCGGCGACGCGCACCGCAAGCCCGCCGAGCAGCGGACCGATGAAGAACCCGGCAGTGCCGGCGATATTGATCAGCGCGAAGCGGTGGGCGCGCCATTCTTTTGACGGCGCATGATCACCGATGAGAGCATAGGCGACCGGGGTGATGGCGGCGGCAAAAAGTCCGGCAAGAAACCGGCCAAGATAGAGAAGCGGAAGGCTTTCGGTAACGGCAAAAAATCCCGTCGTCGCTGCAAAGCCGACCAGGCCCAGCAGGATGATCGGCTTGCGTCCGCAGCGATCCGAGATTCGTCCCCAGACTGGAGCGCCGACAAAGATGGCGATGATGTAGGCCCCTGTCAGCAGCCCCGTATGCCACGACAAGGCCTGAGGCGCGGTCTTCCCGGCGACCTGTTCGATCAGGAACGGCAGGATCGGCAAGGCGACACCATAGCCGACCGTGATCGCGAACATCGCGACGAGCACCGCCGACAGCGCGGTCCAGGTTAGCCGCGCCGGCTCAGCCACGGCCATGCCGATTTGGCCTGGCACTAGACTGGCGGGCTGATCGGACAGGAACGGGCGACATTCGGAGATCTTCACAAATAAACGACTGGCCGAATGCCTTCGGAACGCGAAGCCACCTTGTTGTCGTCTCTCGCACGGCCGTGGGAATATTGCGGATGAAAGACATGCTCCGCGCCGGGGAAAGCGGCAAAGCCGTGCCGACTGCGGATGAGGAGAATATGGTCCGCCAAACGCGACGCGACGTCAGCGCCGATCGCGACCCGGGCAGCGAACGTTGATGGGCTCGCATCGTCATCATCGTCCATTCTCACCTGCCGAAAGCTGCGTATTACTCGCCAGAGCTAGGTGGTGATCCCGTCTGAATCTTTAATTCGCATCAAGTTTTGCGAGGATGTCGCAACTGAAAGTACCGGGATCAAGCGAAGGCTTGCGCCCACCGCAGGGCGGCGGTCGGCCTCCCGTCAGATTCCCAGGGCGATGGCGTCGGCGACACTTAATAACTGTAGAGCCGACGGAACAGCTGCTCCTCGGCGCTGTCCCGAGCTTCGCGGGCGATTTCGATCGCTGCTTCCATCTGCTCGCTGAACGCACGCTCAGCGGCGCGCGCCGGGTGGTCGGGTGAAACCGACATGCGCGCCGTGCGGACGGCGTTCGCGAGCCGCGCTATGACATGCATCCAGGGCGAAAACTTTTCGGACAGCAGATAGCGGCTGGTTCGCATCGGATGCAGCCATCGGAGCGCCTCGGCCGACCATGGCGTAGCCATGGCTTGCACCCACGGGCTGACGAAATTGCCATAAAGAGTTTCGTTCGCCTGTGACAATTGCCGGACGCGTTCGAAGGCTTTGCGCGGGTTGTTGAAGGCCAGGTCCTCAACACGCCGTTCTTCGAAGGCGACGCTGTATTGGGGTTTGCGGCAGTCGGGATCATTGGTCGGGTTGGAGATCTTCATCTCGTAGAGACCGGGTGCGAGACTGGCGACCTCATCAAGGCTATCGAGGATGGCGCGGTGCTCAAGGCGCGCGACCGACGCGGAGACGAAGATGCCGAGATGGCCGATGCGAGGATCCGTCAGGTAGACGATCCGCTGGCCTGCCTCCTTCAACGCATTCGTGGTCTTGTAGACGGCTTTTAGCCAAGCCAGGGCCTGATGTGGCGGCGTGATGTTGTCCCCATACGAGGCAAAGACGACCAGCGGGCTCTTCAGGCTGCGCAGATCAATCGTCACCTCGTCACCGAGGTCGAGCGTGCCCTGCTCGAGTTCGTTGCCAATGAAGAGATGGTCGACGATCTCGACCATCTCTTCCCGGCTGAAGCTATACCAGGCATTCCACCAGCGCTCGAATTCCAGGAACCGCTCCTCCTCGCGATCGACATCGAGGTACAGATTTGCGTATTTGTCCCAGATCGCCGCCTCGGGCTTCAAGGTCTCGAAGTTCTGGATGAGCCAGGCGCCGTCAAAGCGGCCATCGCCGAGATCGCCAACGAAATGCGTGAGCCAGCTTCCACCGAGCAGGCCGCCGGCAAGCCGCATCGGATTCGCACCCGATTCTCCCGCCCAATAGGAGAGGGGAGAGCCGTTGAGGACGATCGGGCCGACGGGCGCCCGGCAATGGATCGCGACCAGCATGGCGGCCCAGCCGGCCTGGCAATTGCCGTAGAGGACTGGCGTCTTACCGGGGTGTCTTGCGACAACCTCGTCGACGAAGCGATGCAGCGCGTGCAGGACATCGACAAGCCTTTGGTGGGGGCTCGGCGCCGGAAAGAAGCTCACAAAGTAGACCGGAAAGCCTTCATGCAACGCGATGCCAATTTCCGAGTCCCGCTTGAAGCCGCCGATGCCGGGCCCGTGCCCGGCGCGGGGGTCCATGACGATGACGGGAGGTTTGGCTTCGTCGACGCACACGTCCGCATGCTCTGTTCCGGCGGTCGTGATGCGAAGCAGCGCATAATTCGCGGGGCGCTCGAACCGCCTCGCATCGAACAGCATTTCGTACTGAAAGGTGAGCACCGGTGGCATGCCAGCCTCCTCGTGCTCCAGCATGACGTTCGCCCGCTTCCTCAGCACATCCCAAAACAGCACCGATCGCTGCCATGCATCGATCGTATAGGCCCATAGCCCCGTAGGGTCGAACAGCATCCCTGCCGCGTGCCTGGCCGAGGCCGGATCACGCATGTCAGATCGCGCAGAAGCCAGCGCCGGAAGCGCCAGCGGTGCCGGGGGCATTGAACCACTTTCGTCGCGTTGCGCAGGGCTGGTGACCGGCATCGGATGCTCCTTTGAAGCATGACGGGCTGAACTTGCACCGGATCCAGCGCCGCGCCGGCGTTCCCGTCCTTGACGGACGTTAAAGACGATCCGCCTGGGCGCGAAGCGCCGGCCACATCAGCCGCCAAGTTCTCTGCTCTACGATCGCCCAACCGCCGAAGGACAGCACCGGCCCGCCCTTCCGGTCGCCGCGGTCGCAGCGACCGTGAGCGCTCGTCAGCCGTGTCTGCGGTAAAAGCGCAGGAACTGGGCATTGATGGCGACGATGATCGTGCTCGCGGACATGAAAACTGCAGCGATGGCCGGCGTCATCAGGAAGCCTGTTCCGAAGGTGATGCCGGCGGCCATCGGGATGGCGACCGTGTTATAGCCGGTCGCCCAGATTAGGTTTTGCACCATCTTGCGATAGGTGGCGCGCGACAGGCCGAGGATCGCGGCGACGTCGCGCGGATCGCTCTTGACGAGGACGACGTCCGCCGACTCCACGGCCACGTCGGTGCCTGCCCCAATGGCGACGCCGAGGTCCGCCTGGACGAGCGCCGGCGCATCATTGACGCCGTCTCCGACCATCGCCACGGAGAGGCCGCGGGCCTGGAGTTCCTTGATCTTGTCGGATTTCTGGTCGGGCAGCACTTCCGCGAAATATTCCGCGATCCCGAGCTCCTTCGACACGCTTTCAGCGACGCCCTTCGCGTCGCCTGTCAGCATGATGGCTTTGATGCCGAGCCGCGTCAGTTCGTCGATCGCTTCCTTGGATTCGGGGCGGATGATGTCGGCGAGCGCGAAGAGCGCACGCGGTTCACCGTCGCGCAGCAGCGCCACCACTGTCTTGCCCTGCGTCTCGAGCTGCTTCAGCTTCTCGTGGGTGATGGGCTTGCCCTGCCGGGCGAGATGTCCGGGACTAACGATGCGAATGTCCTGCCCGTCGACCTTCGCGACGATGCCTTCGCCCGTGATGTTGCTCACCTCACTGGCTTTCGGAATGGCGACGTTTCTGCGCTTCGCCTCGGCGACGATCCCGTGCGCGATCGGATGTTCAGACTGGTTCTCGGCCGCGGCGGCAAAGGCGAGTTCGGCATTCTCGTCACCCCCTGCGAGCAGCACGACGTCGCTGACACCGAAGCGGCCTTCCGTGAGTGTGCCGGTCTTGTCCAACACGACCGCATCGAGATTGCGTGCCCGCTCGAACGCTGCGCGGTCGCGGATCAGAAGGCCATTGCTGGCGCTCAGCGATGTGCTGACGGCGACCACCAGCGGAACGGCGAGGCCGAGGGCATGCGGGCAAGCCACGACCATGACGGTGACCATGCGCTCAAGCGCGAATTCAAGGGGCGCGCCGAGCCAGATCCACCAAACGAACAGCGTGCCGAAGCCGACGACAAGGGCGATATAGGTCAGCCAAGCAGCCGCCCTGTTGGCGATGTCCTGGGTGCGCGAGCGCGTTGCCTGCGCCTTTTTCACGAGATCAATGACCTGAGCGAGATAGGTCGAATCGCCCGTCTTGGTCACTTTTATGGTGACCGCGTTCGCGCCGTTGATCGCGCCACCGATCGCCGTCGCGCCGACGGTCTTGGTGACGGGACGCGATTCGCCCGTCAGCATCGCCTCATTGAAGCCTGACGATCCCTCGACGATCTCGCCGTCGACCGGCACCTTAGCGCCCGGGCGGACGATGACGTGGTCGCCCGGCTTGAGATCGGAAATCGCTACCTCATGCGTCGTGCCGTCAGCGTCGATTCGGGTCGCACTGTCGGGCAAGAGACGAACCAGCTCTTCCAGTGCGCGCGAAGCGCCCATCACCGAGCGCATCTCCACCCAGTGACCGAGCAGCATGATGGCTATGAGGGTGACGAGCTCCCAGTAGAATGCCTCCCCTGGGAAACCGAAGGTGACTGCTGCGGAGAAGAAATAGGCCGCCGAGATCGCCAGTGCGATGAGCGTCATCATTCCCGGCTGGCCCTTGCGCAGCTCGGAGAAGAAGCCGGTCAGGAACGGCCAGCCGCCGTAGAGATAGGCGATGGTCGACAACACGAAGAGGACCAATCCGTCGCCTTGGAAGGACAGAAGATCGGTGAGGCCGAGCCAGTCCCGGATCATCGGCGAGAGCACTAGTACCGGAGGTGTCAGGACCAAGGTGACCCAGAATCGGCGCCGGAAGTCGGCGACCATGGCTCCGTGGTCGTGACCGGCGTGATCCGAATGGCTGGACCCGGCTGCCGCAACGATCTTGGCGCCACCCTGATCGGCATCAGGCCCGGATTTGGCGCCCGCGTGCTGTTGATGATCGTGGTGGTCGTGATGGGAATGCGGTGAGCTCATGCGTCCTCGTCCGTCAGGTGGTCCGGCCAGAGCTTCGCCATGGCGGGCAATCGGTGTCTCTGCCGCACTGATCATAACCGGGAAGCGACAACGTCCTGATCACGAACCTCGCTGCCGCGCGCCCTGAAATCTTTAATCCAGATCAAGTTCAGTCTGCGCGTCGCCTCAGCTGGACGGGAGGAGCCTCCGTCACGGGCTTCGGAGAAGGGATCACGAATGGGCCTCATCTGATATGACGGTCGTTCCGGCGTTGCCCTCGAGGATCGCCCGGGCGTCTTGCAGTCGCCCGATGCCCGCAATCCGGCCGGGCGTCGCAGCGAACTGGCAGGCTGCCTCCACCTTCGGACCCATGGAGCCGGGCGGAAACCGGTGGGCCGCAAATTCAGCGGGCCGCGCTCGTCGAACCGGACGTTGCTGGGGTGTACCCCAGTCGAGATACACGGCATCGACATCCGTCAGCATGAGAAATGCATCGGCGGCGAGGTCTGCGGCAAGCAGTCCGGCGGCGCGATCCTTGTCGATAACGGCCTCGACCCCCTGAAGGTCGCCAGCAGCGTCGCGGACAACGGGAATTCCGCCGCCGCCAGCGCAGATCGTGACGACCTTCGCGGTGACCAACATGCGGATGACCTCGATCTGGACGATCCGTTTCGGCAACGGCGAGGAAACCACGCGCCGCCACCGGCCCGGCGCCTCTTCAGCTACGGGCCAGCCATGCGCCGCGCGGGCATTTTCGGCCTCATGGGCCGTATAAATCGGACCAATCGGCTTCTCGGGACGGCTGAACGCGGGATCGTCGCGCTCCACCTCGATGTGGGTCAGCAAAGTGGCCAGTCGAGTGGCCGGAGGGAGGACGTTGGCGAGTTCCTGCTCGATCATGTAGCCGATCATGCCGATGCTTTCGGCGCTGATGACATCCAGGGGATAGGGTGGAACCTCCGTCAACGCGGCGGCCTGAAGGGCGAGCAATCCCACTTGCGGGCCACTTCCATGAGCGACGACGATATCGTGGTTTCTAGCGAGATCGGCGAGGGCCGCAGCCGCCTGTCGCACATTGGCGCGCTGAACGTCGGCGCTCATGGGCTCTCCGCGTTTCAGCAGCGCATTCCCCCCAAGTGCAACAACAATGCGCATCGTCAACTCTCCAAGCGGCCAACGGCGAACGGAAGCAAAGAAGCCGCGGTCTCGACTGGGAAAGGTATGCCTCCGGTCGGCGAAACGGCAGTTGCGAAGTACTCTCTCCCTATGCTTTCGGCCACTTTCAGCCCGTCAAATGATAAACGCGCCGCTGTCACCGATGCCCCGCTCGACATGGGTGGCTGCGACCGCACGAGCCAATACGGCAGGTCGTCTGGTTTGGGCGACAGGACTTCAAATGTCGAGGTCCGACGCTGATCGATCCTTGATCGAAGTTAAGTTCATCCATGGTGGCCTGTTCTACTGTTGGAATGGAAGTCGCGGTCTGCTCCAGCGCTTTCGGCAAATGAGCGCCGACGGTCGCGCACCCCGATCGCTCGACGGAACGGACGACGAGGACCTGCCCATGCAGCCCAAGCTGAAAGCGATGCTGGTATTCGCGTTCCTGTTCCCGCCGACGCTCGCTCTTGCGCAGCACGACGCGCACCATGACAGCGGGGTGGGGGACCAGCCCTCTCCTCCCGCAGTCGCGGCGGCACCGCAGCCATGCGGGCCGATGACGGGTATGATCAAAGACACGATGGGCGAGCACATGTCGGCATGCCTGGCGCCCTTGCCGCAAGCGTCGCAGGCTTACATGCGGGCGATGATGGGCATGCACATGCCGATGATGGAGGCGATGCAAGCGAAAGACCCGGATTTGGCTTTCGTCAAAGGAATGATACCGCATCATCAGGCCGCGATCGACATGGCGCGAGCAGTGCTTCAATTCGGATCCGACGAATCCGCGAAGACCATGGCGCAGCAGATCATCGCGAGCCAGCAATCCGAAATCGATCGGATGCGTGAGTGGTTGCGGCGACGCGGCGAGTAAGTCGGACGGATGTGCTGACGTCGAGCTCCAACATAGTTGAGCTTGAGATGTGATCGTGACCGGAGCGGATCAAATGGATGTGCGGGCGTGGCTGCAACGCGCTGGTATCCTCATCACAATGCTGTTGGCGACCGGCGCGGCGATCGCGGACGATGGCTATCGGCAGGCGGATGGCCTGGCCGTCTACCTTGGCCTTATGCCGGCGGCGGTCGTTCGAGGCCATCCAACCACTCACTCGGAGAGTACGATGCACGGCGGCGCCGGAACGGCGCGCCATCAGCAACACATCGTTGTTGCCGTGTTCAATGCGCAAACTGGCGCCCGCGTCGAGAATGCGCGCGTGTCCGCGACGATCGGCGGCCTCGGTCATGTTGGCCAGCAAACCGTTCAGCTCGATCCGATGACGATCGAGAACACTGTCACATACGGGGGATTTGTCATTCTCCCTGGAAACGATCGCTACGACATCACCGTCGTCATCATCGTTCCGGGAGTTTCGCGCGCCGTTTCGGAGACTTTCTCCAGCGATCACGTTCAGTAGGAACATAGGCGCGAGGCCTTGGGCACCGGCCGCCATCATGCGAATTCGATCAACTCGAGGTCATGACGCACGACTGCCGTAACAAAGAGCCGTCTGTTTACGAAAGAGAGGGGTGGGGCCGTGGCGGATGCACGCGTCGGCACAATACCACCAAGTCGGCCGGTGCCGCTACGACACGTCCTGTTCGGTGCGCGAAGGCCAGGCCGGCACGATCGAATCTCCTACTGGAGGCCGGCGGATGGCATGGCAACGACCGCGAACGGAAGAGCTGATCGACAGGCTCGTCGCCGACCTGCGGCCTCGACAGATCGAAAATCGTATCCAGGCCCGCCGGCACTGGGCGGCTGCCATTCTCGCGATCGCACTGCCGCTGCTGGCGCTCGCGCAGCCTCTTCGTCCCGATCTCGCCTCGCGTCTGGCGGATCAGATGTTCGTCGCTTCGATCATGACCTCTGCGATGATTTTCGCCACAGGTCTCCTGACGGTCCTCATGCTGCGCGTCCCAGGCCGATCGTGGCTCTGGCTTCTCCTGCCGCTGATCGCCTTCGGGCTCTGGATCGTTTCGGAGTCAGCCACCATCGCCCTCGACCTCTCCCAGGAGGGTCGGCGTGCCTTGGCCTTTGAGAGCAGCCCGCAATGTCCATTGATCATCGGGGCTGTCGGCGTCCCCGTTTTTTTCGGCCTCCTCGGCCTCAGTCAGGTCGGCCTCATTGTGTGGAGAGGACCAGTCATTGCTATCGCCGCTCTGTCCGCCTTCTCTTTACCGGCAACCATGCTGCATCTGCTTCACGGCCTCGATACGGGCGCGATGGTCTTGCTATGGCATCTCGGCGCGATCAGCGTTTTCTCGATCGCGGCGGCATTCCTCCTTCATCGACGCTTCCCGCGCATTCTGTGCGACTGGCTCGGATTATGAGCCTCGGCTCGGGTCGCAATCACCCTCGGCTTCGCGAGAGGGCGAATGCTCGGCCCGGGCGCAGCCGGTCAACTGACCGTCACGAAAGTCGGCTGGCATATCCGCCCGCATTCTGGCTCTTCGGCTGTGAGGTTCTGCAAACGGCGCTCTTCGCGCTCGATATAGGCGCGCGTGAGGGGAACCGCATCCTGCCGTCTAGCGACCTGAATCTGAAAAACCATCATCCCCTGATAGCGGAAAGCAAGCTCCGAAACGGCAAGGTAGTACTCCCACAACCGCGCGAAGCGTTGATCGAAGAGTTCAACGGCCGTCGCGCGGTGTGCTAGAAATCGCTCTCGCCAGTGTCTGAGCGTCTCCGCATAGTGCAGCCGCAAGATTTCGATATCCGTGACGACGAGCCCGGACCGCTCGATCGCCGAAAGGACTTCGGAGAGCGCCGGTATGTATCCGCCGGGGAATATATACTTTGCGATCCACGGATTTGTGTAACTTGGTGGATCGGAACGGCCGATAGAGTGAAGCAGAAGCACGCCATCGTCATCCAGCAGATCGCGGCATTTGCGGAAGAACGCGTCGTAATGATTCACGCCAACATGTTCGAACATACCCACAGAGACGATGCGATCGAAGCGCTCGGTGACGTCGCGATAGTCCTGAGACCGAAAGTCGAGACGCGCCGGATCTGAAGACGCGGCAGCACGAGTTCGGGCGAATTCAAGCTGCTCCGTCGACAGCGTGATTCCGGTGACGCGGGCGTCGAAGGCTTCGGCAAGGTACAGCGCCAGGCCTCCCCAACCGCAGCCGATGTCAAGTACGCGGTCTTGGCGATCGGCGCGGAGCTTTGCTGCGATGTGGCGCTTCTTCGCCTGCTGAGCCTCGTCGAGGGACATGTCTGGATTTTCGAAGTAAGCGCAGCTGTATTGCATGTCCTCGTCGAGGAACAGTTCGTAGAGTTTTGCGCTGAGATCGTAGTGATGGGCAACGTTTCGCTTCGATCGCTTGCGGCCGTTTGTCTGCGCAAGCCGCCGGACGACGAAGCGCAGGCCGGCCAGCATCTTTGTCGCAATCGGCCTGGTGCCGGTGTGCTCCTGGGACAAAAGCAGCTCGAGCAACTGCGTGATGGTGCCCTGCTCGACGATGAGGTCGCCGTCGACGAAGGCCTCGCCAAGGCGAAGTTCAGGATCAAACAGGACCCGTCGCTGCGCAGTGGCGTTTCTGAACCGGATCGCGACCGGCGCCCCGCCACCATCACCGAACGTTCTGGCGACGCCATTGGCTGTCATTATTGTGAGAGTACCCTTCTTGATCAGGCGGCGAAGGGTTCTGAAGACAAGGGCATTCATGACCGCGCTTTCTCAGTCGATTGACGCAAAAACCCGACTAGAATGCGCGCGAGCGGGCAGGAAACTTTAACGTGGATTGAATAGACGCGCCGGCGAGATCACGAATGATGGGAGTTGAACGTGGCTTCGACAATTGCACTCATCCGCTGACATTGGCGCGTTGAGCCGAGAGGCGGGGAATGAACGCCGGGACCTCTCGCATATAGCGCGCATAGGCGTCGCCGAATTCGGCAAGGGACTCGCTTTCTTCGTGCTTGGACAGCCTCCAATACATGAATACAAGGATGGGAAACATGGCGAGCGTCAGCAGGGTCGGCCATTGCAGCAAGAACCCGAACATGACCAGGACGAAACCGACATATTGCGGGTGCCGGATCCGCGCGTAGATGCCTGTTGTTGCGAGCTTGTGCTGCCGCTGCGCCCGATAAAGCGCGTTCCAGCCGGCAGAGATCAGAATGAAGCCGCCTCCGATGAAGACAAAGCTGAGAATGTGGAACGGGCCGAAATGGGGATTGGCACGCCAGCCGAAGAATTCCTCGAGCAGGTGGCCCGCATCGTGCGAGAACCAGTCGACGCCGGGATAGCGCGATTGCAGCCAGCCTGAGAGCAGGTAGATCGTTAGGGGAAAGCCGTACATCTCGGTGAAGAGCGCGACGATGAAGGCGCTGAAGGCTCCGAAAGAGCGCCAGTCCCGAGCGGTCGCCGGCTTGAAGAAACTGAACGCGAAGAAAATAAACACGATCGAGTTCAGAACAACGAGGGACCATAGACCATAGGCTGGAATACTGTCGTGCATGGGGCGCTCCGCTGAAATCATCAATGCTGGTGCGGGGATTGGCCAGGCGGTGATGACGACGAGCTTTCATCATCGCCATGCCCACCGTGCCCGCCATGTTTTCCATGCATGAACACATGCAAGAGCGGGCAAGCAAGGATGAGAAGCCAGGGCAGCCAGCCCAGCAGATGCGCGCGATGTTCCGTGATCAGGTAGAATGCCGCGATCGCCAGAAAGCCGTACAGAGCAATGTTCGCTGCGCTGAAGCGGTTCGACGGTTTTTGCTCGTGATTCATGTGGTCGGTGTGCGGTTCCATGAGGGGCTCGCCGGGTTAGTGACCTTGCCAAGAGAGTAAGGGCATTGTCCTTCCCGAGGGATCGGAGGCCGCTGCCGCGAGAGGCTTGGCAAATCGCGCTTCTGCTCTCGTGCGAACGTTGAGCGCCCGCAGCGGCCTAGTCTTTAATCTCGGTTAAAGTGCCGGCGACGCCGCCCCGAAGGCACCGCGGCGCGGTATGGCCTAGTGTCTGTCTGAGCGTCGCGGCTTTCGCGGCCTGGGAGCCGTGTTCGCCGGCGCGTATGGCGCGTATGGAAGGCCTCTCGCGCGTCGGGAGGAGGCGTCGGGGCCGAGCAGCGCATCGTCCCCGCGAAGCAAAGAAGCGGATGGCAAGGCATTGAAGTCTCGGACCAGGCTTGCCACCGACCGTGCGCACGAACCAACTCGGATATCGATGCCAGACGCGGCAAGGCGCTCACGCTCAGCGCCACCGATAAAGCCGCAAACGAGCTTTGTGGCGCCACTGGAGAGGATGAGTTCGCAGGTGGACTCGCTGGTCCGCTCGCGATTCGGCCAAAATTCCCGAAGCGGCGAGAGCGGGTCAATTAGGAGCAAGCCATCGCATTTCGCGAAGAACGGACACAGAAGGGTTCTCTGCCGGCTGCGCGAGACGAGCAGGGCGATCCAGCGCGTTCGTTCTGCCGGTGTCGGGTCTATCGTTGCCATTTCCGATCCGCAGGACACGTCCTTGGACATTTAGAAAACATGGCCGGGGATTCCGCACTTTAATCTCGATCAAACATAGATCGAACGGCGACGAATGCCATGAACTCGCATCGGAAAGGGTGTCGGCTTGGCAGTTCTGGCTCCCGGTCGAGCTCACCTGATTGATCTGAATCAATACGCATTGGCCTAGAGTATGATCGACTCTACGGGTCGGCTTCTTTCAGCGACGCGGGAGGGATATAGTCCATTCTCGCGCAGCGGACGCGGCGCGGCCGCCAACGGAAAGCCTGAAGGTGCGAGCGTATGCTCAGGGTCCTGGCCTTGTTGATCTTCTGCACGGTGTCCTTGCTAGCGCAAGGGGCGCCGGCGCAGGCTCATGCGGGTCATGCCAGCCAGGTCAGCCAGCAGAGCCACGCGAATATTCCGGAGTTGCGGGTTTCTGGTCCCAATGAGGGCGATTGCCCGTTCCAGCATGGACGCTGCTGCAAAAGCATGTGTGCCATGTGTTATCTGCCCATGCCACCGCAGCACCAAGGGGTTGTGACCCTTCGGCTCGAATCCTCCGCAATGCAGCCTTCGCGCGAGGATCTGGCCCGGCTTGTCCTGCTCGGCAGAGACCCTCCAGTCCCGCGGCCTCGCGACCTCTAAGGGCATCCTGGCCAGTCTGTGACCCTGTTTCGCGGGGCATTGGCTGAGTTCGGCTAGGCCCGGCTGAGAGCCCTGGCGCGCGCGCCAGCGGGCATCAGGACACTCCCATCAAAGAATTTGTTCGGCTGCGTAAGCAGCTGCCGGAACGGGCTCCGCGCCCGGGAGGTGTAATGTGAGCTTGGATCGAGCGTCTTTAACAGAAAAGACAGCCCGGTCGCTCCGCCGCGACGATTGGGAAACCGTTGAGCGCGAGCGGAATGGACTGGTGTTACGTGAATTGTCGTTGGCTGAGGCGAGCCGCCGGGGCTGTGCGCGGGGCGATGAGTTGATCCGGCGCCGGGGGCGCCAGGAGTCGCAGGATGGTCCGCCGGCAAGCGCGCCGGTCGGCGGAGCGTTGCCGGGTGAGCAGCACCGTCTGCTTGCCCGTTATCACACGGGCGATCGCAAAATTGAAGCTGGCCGCGACCTGTTCAGCATCGGCTGGACGGGCAAATCGGTCTTCAACCTGCTCGACGGCTGGGTGGCCGTCTACACGCTCTTGGAAGACGGTCGGCGGCAAATCGTTCAGTTCGCGCTGCCAGGTGCGATCCTTGGGATTTTGCCGTCCAGGCGGGGACCGGCCACGGTGGGCGCGCAGGCCTTAACGGATGTGAGCGTTTGCGTCATCCCGACGTCTGTCCTGACCGCCCATACGCGCACCGAACCGGAGATCTGCCTCCGACTCGTGCGGTCGCTTGCCCGCGATTGCAGCCTCGCGTTCGACCATCTTACCAGCATCGGACGGCGTTCGGCGCGAGAGAGGGTCGCTCACCTGCTTCTGGAGCTGTTCACGCGCTACCGGGCGCAATGGCCCGGCAATCATATCGAAGAGATGACGCTACCGTTGACGCAGGAGCAGATTGGCGATGCTACCGGCCTGACATTCGTCCATGTCAACCGCGTCCTGAGCGCCATGCGCAAAGAAGGGATCGTTCAATTCCACTATCGTCGATTGCGAATACTGAACCCAGATCGACTTATTGAGGTTGCCGGTGTGGATCCCGAAACGGCGATAGGCTGGCTTGAGCGACGCCCCTGGGCCTAGTTTGGCTGAATCAAAAGCAGCCCGGTCGGCGGAGTCCCGAGGGTCCGCCGGAGAATCGAAGCCATTGTTGCGACGCTGGGGCCGGCGTCGCGGTCGCGATCCTTGGCATTCTGCTGGTGAAGCGTCCGGTCGGCGAAGGAATGGCGATCCCCGGATATGCAGGAAACGCTTGATCGAGATTAAAGATGGTCCACCTGCCAGCGGCTAGCCTTGATAGTTGGCGAAGAGGAAACGCATGAGGCGAAAGCACCAGCACGCCCCCGATCGTCATGCCCTCGAGCAGGAGCCATCGTAATGAGCACCCCCTCTGTCGACCAGACCAAGACCCCTGAGCACGCGACCCCAGATGCCTCGTCCTGCTGCGGCGGCCATGCCAACACGGAAGCCTCCGAGAAAGCGCATGGCCACGCCTCATGCGCAACCCACGACCGTACCGCTGACCATGCCATAACGGCCGTGTCCCCGGATGATCAGGGTCGCGCGCCGTCCAGCGCCGGCCGTCCCGCGAAGAAATCCAGCTGCTGCAGCGGCGGGTGATAGGGCGGGAGGAGGAGGGCATGATCGGGCCTCGCGTCGATTTGGCAGCGGAGACGGCTTCGCCAATGACCGCCGAGATGCTTTCTGTCCGCCCATCGCTGAAAACGCGCCCTATGTCGGCCGACAGCTGTCGCTTCCGCCGCCGGCTGCTTCTATGTCGGCTCGGCGAAGGTCAGTTCAGAGGAATGACGCCTCGACCTGGAAACCGTTCGGGCCGGAGCGAACGCCTGCAACGGCAGGATGCGCTATCGACTTCATGACAGGATTGCAGATGGGCAAGAAGGAAAAACGCGAAGCCGCCGGCAAGGCACTTCACGAGCTTCAGGTGGAATTGTCGCGCCTTCAAAAACACGTCATCAAATCCGGGACGAAAGTTCTCGTGCTTTTCGAAGGCCGCGACGCGTCCGGCAAAGATGGAACGATAAAGCGGGTCGTCGAACATCTCAGCCCGCGCGAGACGCGCGTGGTCGCGCTGGGCAAGCCGTCTGACCGCGATCAAAAGTCCTGGTATTTCCAGCGTTGGGTGCCGCATCTCCCGGCAGGCGGAGAGATCGTGCTGTTCAATCGCAGTTGGTACAACCGTGCCGGCGTCGAGCGGGTGATGGGATTCTGCAGCACCGCGGAATATGATGAGTTCCTCACAACGGCGCCACTCTTCGAACAGTTGCTCGCCCATTGCGGCGTCACCATCCTCAAATACTATCTGGACATCTCCCGGACCGAACAAAAGCGTCGGCTGAAGGAGCGACGAGATGATCCACTGAAGCAGTGGAAGCTCAGTCCCATCGACGACACCGCAACAAAACATTGGAACGACTATAGCGCAGCCCGGAACGAGATGCTGGCTCGCACGCACACCCCATTCGCGCCATGGACCGTCGTCCGCGCGGATGACAAATCAGAGGCCCGGCTCAATGTCATCCGAGACCTTCTGACGCGCTTCGACTTCGGCGGCAAGGATCGCGCTCGGGACCTACCGGATCCGAACGTCGTATTCCCGTACGACAAAGCGGCGCTGACGAACGGCCTAATTGCGGAGTAACTGATGCCCTATCCATCCGACGATTTTCGCTACCATCGTCGCCCAGCAAAGTATGACCCGCAGCTTGTTTCCTAAGGATGCTCCGATGATGGACCACTCTTATATGATGACCGGTTATTGGTCACCTTGGCACTGGTTTGCGTTTGTTATGTTCGCCGCCCTCGTTCTTTACCCCGTCGGGCGCATCCTCGCTCGAATTGGCTACTCGCCATTTTGGTCAATCCTCGCGTTCGTGCCGCTGGCCAACCTGGTTGGCCTCTGGTTTGTCGCGCTAGGCGAATGGCCACGGCATAGGTCGAGCTCGTGATGACGCACGCGTTTTATCGCTCAACGGCCATGGCCCGGAAGAGTGAAAACGGTTGATGGCCCTGAGCGACGTGGCCTGCGCTTGGGAGAACACTGGTTTATCGCGTAATACCGTTTGACGCGCGAGTTTCACGGGCCAGACTAGCAGCGGTCGGTGCAGCCAGACTGTCGGCGTTCAAATCGGCAACGGCCGGGGCGTCGGTTCAAGGGTCGGCCTTGGCTTTGGCATCGGCGAACGCCTTGCGAAATTGTTCGGCCTTTTCGCAATGGCAATCCAGGAACCCGTGCACTGGGCAGGTTCGGCACATCTCCTCGAGACGTTTCCGCAGCGCCTGCCGGCCGCGATGCAATCGAACGGTCACATTGTTCAACGAAGTCCCGAGACTTGCCGCCAGGCGCTCACGTGGCTCCCCGAGGATATCCGCACGCCAGATGATATCGGCGTATTCCGCTTTCAGTGTCGGCAATATGCGATAGAGGCAGTTGCAGATCGCCGCATCGAGCTCCTCATCGACGGGGTGGTTCTCGACGTCCGCCTGATCGATTACGATTTCGCGTCGACGCCGTCGTGCCGCTTCTCGTTGATAGTCGGCAATTGTCGTCGCCAGGATCCGGCCTAGCCAGCCGCGCACCATTCCCACATCGCGAAGCTGCGACGCTCGTTCCAGGGCCCGCAGCGAGAACCGTTGCAAGACCTCGTCGGCGGCGTCCCGATCGCCGAGGCGGCGCTGGAGAAATAGAAGTATCTGCTTCTGCGCCTCGACCAACGCGTTTTGCACCGCGCTATCATGAAGTTTTGCGGCTTGAACATCCTTGGCGGCGGGAGGCGGAGTCTTCTCGTTTTGCGGGCTGTCTGTCACGACCCTCCGTACTCCTTGACTTGCAGATGCGGGTGACGCTGACCACGCTGACATTAGAAACCGCCAAGTCTTTAACCCAGATCAAGGTCTGCTCT